>CAWBFS010000074.1:0-242229 GCA_963788085.1 uncultured Alphaproteobacteria bacterium | reverse complement strand
TAGCAATAAGGCGCTTCTTCGCTGTGTCGTTTTTAACCATTCATCATCTGCTCAACCTGCAGCACCCACAGGAGCGCGACGACACGCCCGTCACCACCAGCGCGTCACGCAGTTTGCGCACCGACATGCCCGCGACCCTCTGACAGCCTGGATCTATAGCCAACCGACCGGGCGGCGCCGGAACGCTCACGACCGGCGAGCATTTCCGGACCGGATCTTGTTTCAGCATTGAGCCTCTACGTCCCTGAGCGCCGCTGAGCCGAGTTCTCCGTCCACCGAGGCTGTGGTCGAGACGACGGCGACAGCGTCGTCACCTTGCGCACCGCGAGCTCGCCCTGGTGCACCCGCTGGCGCATCCCCGCACCTGGCCGAAGGCGAGGATCACCTTCACCAGCATCCAGGTCGGCGTGTCCCGCATCCACGCCAGACGCGCCCACGTTCGTAATGGCTGATGGTGCCGCCCGTCAGGGTTGGCTCACGGCGTGGCCTTGCCCGGCCCGCGCCATGGCCGCCGAGCTCGCGCGGCCCCACGCCACGTTCCGCCCACCGCGAGCGCCTGCGCGCCCCTAACATCTGGGCACGAGCAGGCCGCGCTCGGCCACCACCACAATGCCACAAGGTCGCGCTCAGCTTGACCACGATCTCCTGGCCACCTCGTCCACGTCAGGTCGCCGTCGGATGCCTGCAGCCGCGATCAGCAGCGCCTGCGTGCAACGACGGCGGCGGCAACCTCTGACCCCGGCGAACTCCGCGGCGGCTCCTGCACCGCCCCGCCGCACCGCGGCCATGGTCTCGGTGGCGTCCACCTCTGGAGGATTCCGTGCCGCGCTCCTGGCGCGGTGAGCGCATCGGCCACCGTCCGCGGCGGTCTGTGCTCCGCCACTCCGCCGGTCTGCCGGATCCGTTTCGGTTCCCCTGCTGGCTGGCTGCGCGGCGGCTCGGCCCGCTCGTCGCCGGGTTGCACCCACCGGGTCTCCCAAACATACTCCATGGCGTCCCCGCGCGGCCTGCTGCACATCTCCTCGCGGGTGACCGACCGCCTCAGGCCGCTCCCTGTCAGCGCCGACAGGTTGACGCCCAGGTCCCTGGCAAGCTTCACCGCGCCCGGCAGCTTCGCGAGTGCCCGCCGACACCTGGGCGGCGGCCGGCCCAGGCTGGGCTGATCCCGCTGGCCCGGCATCGGCGACGAGGGGTCAGATCACGGTCGCGTCGCCACTTCTCCGCCCGCCCGTAGGGTCGTCGAGCCGAGCTGAGCCTCCCGTAGCCGACGAGGACCGCCTGTGTGGGCCCGGCGGAGCGTCCGCGCCCAGCATGCCGGCGGCGCTCCCGCTCAGTGGCGCCGGGCTCAGGTGGGCGCCGGGCTGGGCGCGCCCTGCACAGCGGCCTGCGCGGCGGCGGCCTCCGCGGTCGCGCGCGCCGGCGCGGGGCGGGCTCAGCCACCAGCTGGCGGGCCGCCCGTCGTGCCGCCCACGTGAGCCGCGATGATCCGGCGCGCGCGCGTCGGCGGTTCCCCTTCCTCCACCAGCAGCCCGTCGTCGGTTTCCGCGAACGGGCTGGGCAGCTGACGACCGCCTTCGCCGTCTCGATCTTCCTCCACGATGACCTGGCCGTCCTCGGTGGCTGTGTCTGGCCCAGGCTGGTCCCGGAGACGATGCCGGCCTGGTCAGGCCCTCCCCGACGTAGGGGAGTTTGAACTCCTGCTGGTGCTCTCCCGGTCGAGGCGTGAACGTGGCGGTCAACAGCGTCCAGGATGCGGTCAGGGTCAGGGCGAGGTGCTGCTGCCGTTCAGGGCAGGCGGTTGTGGGCGGCGGCGAACCACCGACTCGCGGCCGCCGGCGCCTCCAGCTGGTAGAAGCACCGCTCAGGTCACCCGGGCGGCGATCTGCGGCGCCGAGCCCCGCGTACACGGGCGCCTCGTGCGTGACCACGCAGCGGCCGGTCCGCGACACGGACGCGGCGATGGTCTCCATGTCCAGCGGTGACCAGATCACAGGTCGATCACCTCGATTGACCAGCCATCCTCGCGGGCGGCGGTTTGACGCGGCCTCGGCGCAGGTCCTGAGCCGAGCAGCCGTCGCTGAGCACGGTCACGTCCTCCCCGGCCACCCACGACAGCGCGCCTTCGATCGGCGGCGCCGACCCTGTGAGCGGCGCGGCGGTGTCGACGTCACCCCTGCCCGTCGCCGCTCGGCTCAGAACAACCGAGTCGCCGCGGGTCGTGCGGAGCGATGGCCAGCTCAACATCGCGGAGGCTGCCGCCGCGTCGGCGCGCGCGGGACTACCCGCCACGTGCCGGCCGTGTGCGGCGAGGAACCTCAGGGGGACTGGCTGCTGATGTCGTGGCCGGCGCGATCCCGCCGCCAAACGGGATCCGGACGCGACCGGCAGCTTCACTGCCTTGCGACCGGTCGTGCGTCTTCGCGGCTGCGCTCGTCGGTGTCGGTCGGTGGCGCGACCTCAGAGCCCATGAACTGGATCTCGCGAGACCGAGCAGTGGCCGCGCGGCGCCGACCCGATCGCGATGCAGTCGTGCCCGCGGATTCGCAAGCAGGGTATATGCATCACCCAGGGTCTCGCCAAAATCTTTCTGCAGCCCGTCGGTCCGTTCCCGGGACGCGCCGCCGAGCCTGTGCCAACATTCCCTCGCCCATGATCATGGCTTTCGGGTGCGTCTTCGAGCGCCCGGCGCAGCCCTTCGTTGATCGCCTTCGAGAGCGTCGACCTGCGTCATCGTGCGCCTCGTCGAACCGTCCGGTCCACGCTCATAACAGGCACAATCAGCGTCAAGGATCGCGTTTCGCACCACAGGTGTACACGTCGTCGAACGCGCCATCGGCGGCGGGTCAGGCACAGTTCCAGGCAGGCCGCGCGGGAGGCGCGTGCCGGGCTGCGGTGGCCTCCACTGATGCCTGGAAGAAGAAGAGCAGCGTTGGCCCAGCGTGCCGGGCCCACGGGCTCAGGCCTCACCTGGATCGGGTCCCCGACCGCCACGCCTCTAAGCTGGCTTGGCCAGCCGGTACCTGGTGGGGTGGCCATCGGTGGTGATGTGCGCGCCCCATCCGGTAGGTGAACGCCTCGATGAGCGTGGGGCCTGGCCCTCGTGCGCCGCGCGCCACGCTCTTGGTCACGGCGCGCGCAGGCGGGCGCCCGTGCGTTGCCGTTGTGGGCCTTCCACGCCCGCGGGGAAGCCGAACCCGCGCGACCGCTTCGTGAGGCCGGGACGCGGCTCTGCCGCTCCTGCGGCGCGGAGATCGCGTACTCGTTTCTCTGGCAGAAGAACACCACGGGGGTGTCTGGGGCACGGACGCCCCGGCCGGGAAGGCCTGGCTCACGTGGCCCTGGCTCTCGCGCCGTCGCGCCGGAGTGGACCGATGCACCGCCTCATCCTCGGCGGTGTTGCACCTGGATGCCCATCGCGTACCGGTCACGTGCAGCGTCTGGTCGCCCAGTGCGCGATCGTGTCGAGGTGGGGACTCTGTCTGCTGCGGTCCCGGCGCCCACGTCCTCTCCGCGCGGGACAGACTCAGCAGCCGCCGCCGACTTCCGGCCGGGCGCCACGCGACGCCGTGCTGCTCCGCGGTGGGGGAGGGGACATCGCCCATGTCCTTCGGCAGCAAGGCCCGGCCCGACCCGTGGGCCGGCTCGCCGCGCGGCCCAGGAAGGTCCAGTTTCTCCCCTTGCGCTGCAGCACAATGGCCTCGGCGTGAATCCGCCGGACGGCCCATGTCCCGGTTAGTGCCTTTGAGATCCGTCGTCGGGAACGGGTTTTGGGGTGTTTGGATAGGCTTCACCTTCGGGGGTCGGCGGCTTGGGTGGGCCGTATTACGGCGCAACTATGGTCGCACCGCCGGTTTCCGACGGTCACATGCATTCCTTCTCGGGGAGGCTTTGCACTGGGATGGCGCGACCCCCGCCTCATGACGAGACGGATCTGCCCTGTTTGCCCTGGGAGGATTCGTCGCCCCGTGTTAGAGTGGACATCTGATGCCCAAGCCCAAGATCGCGACCCGCAGGGCGAGGCGGTGCTCAACCCCTAGAGCCGCCGCCTTGGCTTCGGCGGCGTGACCCGTGCGCAAGGGAAGCAAAGGCTCGAGCTCACTATCGTGGTCTGGGCGACCAGCAGACAGCGCCGCGCTCGCGCCCGCGATCGGGGAGCTCGCCGGCGAGCTGCTGGCGAACACGGTGATCGAAGAGGCTCACTGTGCGGCGCCCGGGGACGCCTCTCGCGACGTCCGGATAGGTGTTGTGACGTTTCCCGGATCGCTCGACGACGCGGTGCGGCCCGCGCAGTGCGGTCGCCGGGCGGAGGCGGAGCCGCTGTGGCACGCCGACCGTGATGCCTCTGTCCCAGGGTGGACGCCGGTGCAGTCCTCCCCGGCGGCTTCTCCTACGGCGACTACCTGCGCTGCGGCGCGATCGCCCAGGTTCTCGCCGGTGATGGGTTTCGTGCTCATCGCGCCGCGCGGTCGGAAGCCTGCCGGTGCTCGGCATCTCCAACACCTTCCAGATCCTGTGCGAGGCGCACCTGCTGCCGGGCGCGCTCCCCGGGACGCCGGGCTGCGGTTCGTCACCCGCGACGTGCGGCTGACGGTGGCGAACACGGACACCGCGTGGACCGGCGGCTTTCCACGCCCGGGCAGCAGCTCCTCGTACAACTGAAGAGCGGCGAAGGCGCCTACGCCGAAGGCCCCCTTATCGCTACGACGAGCTCAACAGGCACAGCGCATGGTCGTCCCGAATCTCGCCACTCACCCCGAACGGCCCTGCTCTCCGATAGCCCTGCTCCACGATAGCCCTGCTCCAATGGCCCTGCTCTCCGACGGCAGTCCCGCCACAGCATGCGGGCGTCTCCGGGAGAGCGAGGCGGGCAACGTAGTGGCTCGTGCCGCGCGCCCAGCGCGCCGGGTGTCGACCCGCTCGCGGGCGCTCGGTGACGGCTGGGCTCTCTCACCCTGGGTCCTGCAGGCCTTCGCGGAGCGCAGGCACGTGCTGGCGGGCGAGAGCGAGTGAGCGACAAGGACACCGTGGAGGTGGCGGGCCGGCACCTCAGCAGCCGCAGCCGTTCCGGCGAGCTGCGGCCTCGCCGGCGAGTACGCGAAGTGCGGGGACGCCTCCTCGGCCGCCGCCCGACCGCCGCGGAGCTGGCCTTCTCTCGGGCGTGGAGCGGCTCCTGCTCAGTCCCGGTTAGCCGAGGGTGCGCCTCAAGCGCCTTGCGCGGAGCCGAAGAGCGGGCGCGAAAGCTGCTCGCAGGCGCATGCGGCCGACGCAGGCGTGGTCGACATGGGCAGGGGCTGGCGGTCACCTCGGCGACGAAAGCCCGACCGGCCTCGTCGTCGAGCCGCCAGGGCGCCGCCGCCGGGGTCGGCGGCGTCGGGGACAGGTGCCCGCCATGGGCTCGCCGGTGGCGGTGATGGACGCGCTCTCGCTTTGGTCCGGCCGACGCCCACGACGCACCGCGCCCGGGTGCTGCCTAAGTGGTGAGCGGCATGTCCTTCGGCAACTGTTGGCCTGCCCGAACGTCGGCGGCGAGCTCACGCCTCCGACCCTACGCCGGTGATCCGTGGTCAACGTCCTGTGCGTGGGCGTCATGCGGCACGAGGACCTGAAGGCCGCGGCTGCAGGCAGGCCCGGGCAACAAGGTCGTGCTGTCGGCTCCCGGACGCCGCCCGGACGGTGCGTTCGTGCTGGCCGCACCATCAGCTCTGTGCGAACGGGAGGCGCGGATCAGGCGACGACGGGGGCGGCGGGCCGCGCGAAGCGGCCAAGCGTCCAGGTGGGCGACGGCTCGTGGAGAAGCTGCTGGTCGGTGCTGCCTCGGGCTGCGCCCCCGCTGAACTGATTGAGGGATGTCCAGGACCTCGGCGCGCCAGCGTCCTCGCCTCGCGGCCCGCCGGAGCTGGCGGCGGGCGGCGAGGGCAGGATGACGCCGCCCTTCGACGACGTGCGCTCGCCGATGCAGCCTCACCCCGGCCGAGTCGCTGATGAGCGAGTTGGCCAAACGTCGTCGTAGCGATCATCGCCCAGGGCAACGTCGGGCGGCTCCTTGCGGGTCTGCGCGAAGTGGGACGTCGAGGCCACGGTGATCGGCGAGGTGACCAGCGACGGCACGCTCTGGCCGTGACCTGGCGTGGCGGCGCCGTCATCGCGCTCGACGTCCGCCGCCGACAGCCGCAGCGGGCCTCTGTCCGGCGGCGCGGTCGCCGCCCGCGGACCTGGGTGCCGCTGCAGGCGGCGGCTCCGGACGGCCTGGACCACGCCGAGGACGGCCCGGCGCTGCGCGGGACGCTGCTGGCCCTGCTCAGCTCGCCGACGAGGCAGACAGAGCTGGGCTGACCGCACAGTCCCGACCCACTTCGTCCGCAGCAACCATCCTCGCGATCCCGGGAAGACCGGCGGCCTGTCTGGCAGCGACAGGCAGCCCGGCTCGGCATCTCACTGGCCACCAACGGCGACAAGGCGCTCCGCCTTCAACCCTACCCACCAGCGCCCGGCTGGCCTGGCCAGCAAGGCATACCGCAACGTCGCGATGACCGGCGCCACACCATGGCGGTGGCGCGGAGCTCCCTGAACTTTCGGCTCGCCGGAGGATCCCCACGAGTCATGTCCTGGAGGCGCGAGCCATCAGGCCGGGCGCGCTGCCAGAGCAGGCAGGCTGCGCCGCGCTGGCATCCCGGTCACCGCGCAGGGAGACGTGACCTGCGGCCGGACCAGGCGGCGGCGCAGTCCACCACCGTCATCGGCGTGCTCGGCGTGCGCGGCGACCTCGTCAGCCGCCGTCTCGCCGCCGGATTTCACCACCAGCGCGGCCCAGGTGCTGCTCGGCGCCCGCCCGGGAGGGTGGAGCTCCGCGTGCGGGCTCACGTCATCCACCACATCTCGCGGCCGTCCCCGGCCCCGACCTGCGTGCCGAACGTACTTCTCGCGACCCTCTCAGTCACCACCACCACGTTGGCTCTCCGAGCCGGGAGGCCCCGCCGGCGGCTCCTGGCCAGCGCCCGCGGCGCCCTCTCCACCCGCAGCCTGGCGATCGCCCTCACAGTCCCTGCCTCCCGCGGCGCCCGCGGCTGCCATGCTGAGCGTCCGGGAGCCCGTTCACGGCCCTGTTCGAGCGAGCGCGCGCCGTGTGCGCTCTGCGCGCCGCCGCCGGGCCGCGAAGACGAGTTGGCGCGGCTCTGCGCGGCCCACCGAGTGCCCCGCGGCATCCTCGGCGGAGCCCGGCGGCCAGTACCCTGACGGTCGAGGCCACCTTGGCAAGTGCGCTCCCGAGGTCCTGCGGCAAGCCTGGGAAAGCCATCCGCCTCTTCGGCTGACCGGGCGGTAGGGTACGTGCACCGCGTAAGCCCGGGTCCCTGGCAAGGCCCAGAGCGGGTTGCCGAGGTCGGGGCGGTCGTCGACCAGAGAGCAGGCACAGGCAGCGTTGCGGGCTCAGCGCGGTTGTGCCTGTTCCAGGGTCTCGGAGACGCCCCAGGACGTTCCGTGGAAGTGCAAGTGGTACCGGTGGCGGCGGTGCAGTGCACTCGCCGCCCGCGCCACGCGCGAGGGACTCCGCCAACGTCCATCGAGACGGCGACCGCTGACCTCGTTCCTGCTCGCGACCGGGCGCCTCGGCTCGGCCGGCGGCGCGGACGGGAGCGGTCAAAGCTGAGTGGAGCCGAGGCGACTGTGTCCGCGTCTCTCCGTTGACTGACAAGTCGAGCTGCCGGTGTCGCCTCAGGCTCGCCGACGGGCGTCTCCGCGCCGATCTCGATCCCAGTGACGCCCGCCCGAGGACGCCTGAGGTCTTTGGTGTCTGACCGGGCCGAGGTCTAGCCAAGCTGGCCTGTTCCAGGGTCGCCGGGCGCGAGTGGCCGGGATCGGCCAGATCGCCGTGAGGAGCGACGGCAGGCGGTGACCCACCAAGGAGATGGGCCTCGTGGCCAGGGTCTTCGACGAGCCGTCGCTGACCGCGCTGCGGCGACGTCGGTGGCGCGCTGAGTACTGCCACGGCTGGTGGGTGTGGGCCGACGCGCAGCCGACGTTCCGGTCTACCCCACACATCTCCAGTCCTCGGGCACAACGGCAACCTGACCGACACCGTGAGCTCCGCCGCAATGCTGGCACCCGTCCTGGCCGGCGGCGCCTGCAGCTCATCTCGGACACCATTGTGCTAGCTGAGCTGATCGTCGGGATGCGCGTGGACCCGGCGGGGTCGGAGGCCGCGGCGCGCGCTCCTGCGCAGGTGGGGCGCCTGCGCTCGTCTGTTGCCGTTCGACGACGCGCTGCCGGCCCGCGACCCGCGGGGTTGCCGGGCCGCTCATCAGGCAGGCTCGCCGGCGGGCTCAGGTCGTGCGCCGGCGACGGGCGCGCTGGGACGTCGTGAGCACGCCTTCGTGCGCGAGGTGCAGCCCGGCGAGCTGTGCTTCGCTGGGACGAGCGGGCGTGCGGGTCCGGTGCGCGGCGGCGGCGCCGAAGGTGTGCTGTGTTCAGGTACGTCTACCTGGCCCGGCCCGACCCGACGATCAGCACGCGGCTGCACGCCGACCCGTCGAGATGAGCCAGGACGCTGGCGGGTCGCCCCGCCGTCCACCGCGACCTGGTGATCCCGGTGCCGGAGTCGGGGACACCGTGGGATGGGGTTGCGCGGAGGCCGGCCAGCGGCATCCCGTTACAGCCAGGCCTGGTGGGGGAGACTCCTCTACGTGGGCCGGACCTTCATCCAGCCGAGCGGACCATTCCGCCTGGGCATCAGGCTGAAGCTGAACGCGCTGCGTGACGTGCCGATCTGCCGGCCGTCGCATCGTCGTAGTCGACGACTTGGGTGAGTCCCGGGGGACGCCAGCAGGCGATCGTCCTGGCGATGCTGCGGGAGGTCGTGGTTCGCCTCCGCCCGCGAAGTGCACGTACGGATCGCGTCGCCACCAGTGGAGGTCGTGCTTTTCGGGTCTGGTTCAGACCCAGGGATGAGCTCTAGCGGGGCGATGGTCCGTGCGACCGAGAAATTGCGCGGCGATCGCGGCTCGGCTCGGCTGGTGCGGCTCCGACGGCCTCGTGGCAGCCCCATCGTTGCAGCGGCCAGGATCGCTGCCCGGGCCTGCTTTGGGCCGGGCAGTGCCGGGTCCCCGTGCCGGAGAGCGAGCACGGCGAGCACCCTCTGGAGCCCGTGCGCTGGTTGCGCCGCCTGGAGGCTGCAGCCGCGACCTCGGTCTTGACCGACGCGACCAGCGTCTCCGTTTCCTGTCGTCGTCGTGGTGGCCTCCTGGCTGCGTCTCAGCTGGTCCTCCACCTTGCATTCGCGGCGCTCGTCATCTACGTGGCCCGGTAACACGGTCGTCGTCGTCCCCGCGTCGCCTCACTCGTCAGGATCCACGCCCAGCTCCGGCGCGCGCGCGGCGGCCGAGGCGCGTGCACGCCGCTTGTTGTTGCTCTGCGGCTGCGGCGAGCAACCCTCCCTGCTCAGGCCTTCGTCGCCGTTGCCCATGGCTGCAGCCCCTTCGAACATTCCAGAGCCGTGCTCGGCCCCGCCGTGTTATGCATGGCTGTGGCGTGCGCAGATCGCCGTAGATCCCGCCTTGGGGAACTCGGCACCTCTCCAGCTTCCATTCTCAGGTAGACCGTACCGACTACAGCCCTGATCACACCGATGCGCTGCACAACGTCTCACGCCGTCGCCGATCTCGCCGCCGACTCACGTAGCTAGAGCGGGGTTTAGTTGGAAGATGGTTCAGCGATGGTTTTTTTTTTTTGGTCGCGTACTTCGTTACGGTGGTGTTGGCCTCGGCTCGGTTCAGGTCTTGCTGAGGGCACGATTAGCTCGTCGGAGGCAATCGATCTAAGGGCTTAGCGCCGCGAGAAGGGTTTGCGCCTCGGTGAGTTCGGGGAATTGTTGGGTCGGCGGGAAGCCCTCGACCGCCGGCGCCAGCACGGCGTGCGCATCAGCGTCGCGATTGGCCGCGCAATAAAGCTTCGCCAGAGACAGCGCGGCGCGCAATTCGAAGCTGCGCGCCTTTTGCGACTGCGCGATCGCGATCGCGGCCTGCAAAGACTGCTCGGCCGCCGCGGTATCGGCCGGGTCGCGCTTCAGCAGGATCTCGCCGCGGATGCGGTGCATTTCCGCTTCGTACCAGCGGTGCTCGGTGCGCTCCAACTCGGCGAGCGCATCGTCCAGGCGCCGGAGCCCGGCATCGGTCTCGCCGGCACCCGCTTCGGCTTCGGCCAGGGCCGCTTCGAGACTGGGCAAGACCCAAACAAAACCTTGCTCCCGATAGATGGCGATGCCGCGTCGCATCTCGGCCAGTCCCGCCTCGCCGTCGCCGCGAACCACTTTGCCCAGCCCTGAAGAAATGCCGCCCAGCCGGCCCAAAAGGCTGGGAGATCGTATCGAGAGGCTATATCGGCCAATGCTTGGCTGTTGGTCGCGACGGCTTCGGGGTTGCACCGAACAAGCCCCAGCAACGCCGAGATTAGGAGCATTTGACCCATCGTCGGAGCATGCGCTGCCGACTCGGCGTCGACGAGGGCGCGGTCGGCAAGCGCGCAAAGAATCGTCGACTTTCCCGAGCACCCACAATGTGATGGCGTCGCTACATCTCCGCTGAGGCGCGGGGATCATTGCCGAACCGGTTGGCGAAATCGGCATGGCGCGCCTGGTCGTAGAGCTCCACTGTCCTCTGAAAATGGTCATGGGCGCCGGCAAAATCGCCGAAGTAAAGGCGGGTGTTGGCGAAACTGCGGTGCGCGATCAAGGCCTCGGGACAATCCGGCAGGGCCGTGGCTTCGCGCAGGAAAAGCTTGGCAATTTCGCGCAGAGGTGCCGGTTCGCCGCGCGCAAAATGCCCGACCAAAAGACCGTAATAGGCGGAAAACCGTTCCGAGGCGTCTTCCACCCGGCTCGCCAATTCGCGGGCGCGCGCAAAGGCCGCGCTCGTTTCCGGCGCTGTGATACCCCTTGGCCCAGATCAGCGCATTGCCGAGGCTGATCTGGAGGTGAACGCGCCGCTGGCGCAATGCGGCGGCGCTCTTCACCGCATCGCTTTCCGAGAGCGCTGCAAGCAGGGCTTGCGCCTCGGTGAGTTCGGGGAATTGTTGGGTCGGCGGGAAGCCCTCGACCGCCGGCGCCAGCACGGCGTGGGCATCGGCGTCGCGATTGGCCGCGCGATAAAGCTTCGCAAGAGACAGCGCGGCGCGCAGTTCGAAGCTGCGCGCTTTTTGCGACTGCGCGATAGCGATCGCGGCCTGCAAAGACTGCTCGGCCGCCGCGGTATCGGCCGGGTCGCGCTTCAGCAGGATCTCGGCGCGGATGCGGTGCATCTCCGCTTCGTACCAACGCTGCTCGGTGCGCTCCAACTCGGCGAGCGCGTCGTCCAGGCGCCGGAGCCCGGCATCAGTCTCGCCGGCACTCGCTTCGGCTTCCGCCAGCGCCGCTTCGAGACTGGGCAAGAACCAAACCAGCACCTTGCTCCCGAGCAGATGGCGATTCCCTTCGCATCTCGGCGAGTCCTGCCTCGCTCGTCACCGTCGGACCACTTGCCCAACCCTGAAAAAATGCCGCCCAGCCGGCCAAAAAGGCCGGGAGATCGTATCGAGACACGATATCGGCCAACGCTTGGCTGTAGGTCGCGACTGCTTCGGGGTTGCACCGAACAAGCCCCAGCAACGCCGCGAATAGGAGCGCATGAGCCCATCGTCGGAGCATGCGCTGCCGACTCGGCATCGGCGAGGGCGCGGTCGGCAAGGCGCAAAGCCTCGTCGATTCGACCGAGCACCCACAGCGTGAGGGCGTCGTAAATCTCCGCTGCGGCGCGGGGATCCTGGCCGAACCGGTTGGCGAAATCGCCATGGCGCGCTCGGTCGTAGAGCTCGATGGTCTTCTGAAAATGGTCATGGGCGGCGGCAAAGTCGCCGAAATAAAGGCAGGTGACGCCGGAAATGCGGTGCGCGATCAAGGCCTCGGGGCAATCCGGCCGGGCTGTGGCTTCGCGCAGGAAAAGCTCGGCCATTTCGCGCATCGGCGCGGGTTCGCCGCGCGTCAGATGCCCGACCCAAAGACCGTAATAGGCGGAGAACCGTTCCGAGGCGTCTTCCTCCCGGCTCGCCAATTCGCGGGCGCGCGCAAAGGCCGCGCTGGTTTCCGGCGCCTGATATCCCTTGGCCCAGATCAGCGCATTGCCGAGGCTGGTCTGTAGACGCAGCCGGTTGCTGGCCGGCGCGGCGCTCGGCGCCGTCGCGGCGAGCTTGTCGGCCAATTCGATCGCCTTGCCGAGATGGGCGGCGGCCTCCTTGAAGGCGGAGCGGCGCAAGGCCTGGTCGCCGGCCTTGCCCCACCATTCGATCGCCGGCTCGTCGAGCCCGGCCTGGGTCAGATGATGAGCGACGAGTTCCGGCTCGGCCGCCGCGACCGCCGCGAACTCGCCGCGCAAGACATCGGCGATCTGCCGGTGCAGGATCTGCCGCCGGCTCCTGAGCAGGGTTTCGTAGGCCGTGTCCTGGACCAGCGCATGCTTGAAGGTGTAGCGCGCATCGGGCGGCATGCCCGAGCGGAACAGCAGCTCCGCCTCTTCGAGCTGCGCCAATGCCGCGCGCAACGCCGGCTCGTCGCGGCCGGCGACCGCGCGCAACAGCGGGTAGGAGAATTCGCGGCCGATCGCGGCGCCGATCTGCGCGATCTCCTTGACCGGCGCCAGCCGGTCGAGACGCGCCGCCAATGAATCCTGCAACGTCGCCGGAATGGCGAAGGGCGGCAATGGCCCGTCGAGGCGCCAGCCCTGCGGCCCCGCGACGAGCAGGCCCCCCTCGAGCACCGCCTTGGTCAATTCCTCGACAAAGAGCGGCACCCCGTCGGTCTTGGCGACGATCTGCGCCGTCACCTCGGGGGGCAGTGGCCGGCCGGCGACATGCTCGGCCAGGGTCTCGACCTCGGCGGGTGCCAGGCGATCGAGCGCGATGCTGGTGACGTGCGAGAGGCCGGTCCAGGGCGCCTCGTATTCCGGCCGGAAGGTGATCAGCACCAATACCGGCAAGGCGCGGACGCGCTCGACCGTCAGATCGAGCACTTCGAGCGAGGTCGCATCGGCCCAGTGGGCGTCCTCGAACAGCATCAATACCGGTTTTTGCCGCGCCAGTGCTTCGAGCTGGTCGAGCAAGGCCGCCAGGGTCAGCCGCCGCTGCTGCGCGGCGCTCAGTGCGAGCGGCGGATAGCGGTCGCCGGTCGGGATCGACAGCAAGGAAGCGAAGAGCGGTGCGGTTTCCGCGATGCGCGCCGGCGCCAATATGGCTTCGAGCTTGTCGAGTTGCGTCTCGGCCGGGTCCTCGGGGGCGAGGCGGGCGGCGCGCCCCAGCGCCACGACAAAGGGGTGCAAGACGCTGTCGCGGTGATAGGGCGAGCATTGATAGCGCAACCGCGTGTGCGGCTCGTTCGCGACCTCGGCGGCGAGCTGAGCGGCGAGCCGCGACTTGCCGATGCCGGCCTCGCCCGAGAGCAAGACGATCTGGCCGGCGCCGGCCCAGGCCTCGCGCAGGCGGTCGCGCAACAGGGCGCTCTCCGCCGCCCGCCCGACGAGGTCGGTGAGCCCGCGGCGCGCCGCCTCGAACCGGCTCTCCGTTACGGCGACGCCCTCGACCGCGAAGGCTTCGACCGGCTCGGCGAAGCCCTTCACCGTCTGGCGGCCGAGATCGCGCAGCCGGAACAGGTCGCCGATCAGGCGGCGGGTGGCGCCGGCGAGGACGATCTGCCCGGGTTCCGCAAGAGCCTGCAGGCGCGCCGCGAGGTTGGGGGTCTCGCCGACCACCGCCTGCTCCTGCGCCGAGCCCTCGCCGACCAGATCGCCGACGACGACAAGCCCGGTGGCAATGCCGATGCGGACGGCGAGCCGCTCCGTTCCACGGGTCTCCAGGCTCGTCACCGCCGCTGCTATTTCCAGCCCCGCCCGCACCGCCCGCTCGGCGTCGTCCTCATGCGCCCGCGGATAGCCGAAATAGGCCAGCACCCCGTCGCCCATGTATTTGGCGACAAAGCCGTCATAGCGCGCGACGACGCCGGAAACGGCGTTCTGATAGGCGCGGATCTCCTCGCGCAATTCCTCGGGGTCGAACCGCGCCGACAAGGCCGTCGAGCCGACGAGATCGCAGAACATCACCGTCAGCTGCCGCCGCTCGGCGGCGTCGTGCGGCTTCGCACCGGTCGAGGCGGAGGGCGCCGCCAATGTCTCGGCGGCGGCCAAACCGGAGATGGCTCTGAGGAGACGCTTGCGGTGCCCGAGCGGCACGCCAAGCTTCTCGAGATCGATCTCCGTCAGCTCCGGCAGGATATCGGCGTCGATTTCACTCGCGCGAAAGAGCGCCTCGTACTGTCCGAGGCCGAGACTTCTGAGCCAACCCCCGACATCCATGGCCGCGACTCCACGGGTCCCGAACGGATCATCCTTCGGTTGAAGCGCCCTGTCCAGGGCCGGGCTGTTGAAGAACTGGGCTGGGTCATCATGACCCAACGGCACTGCCGGTCCTAAGGTCAGGTATGGGGCATCAAGACCCGTTCCTGCCGCCAAGCCGGAACGGCCGTCGTCGGATTTCGAAAGCGGCCGTGGCTACTGATGATTAAGCGACGTCGGCTTTTGAGTGGGCTCTTACTGTTCGAACCATCGCCGCCAGCCGAGCGCTCCGCTGAGGGCGCCGACAGCTTGCGCTATGGCGCCGCGCGCAGCCGCCGTGTCGGAGAGTGCATTCGGCTTGACGAAATCGTGGATTGTGCCGTTATTCCGGACCGACGTCACCCGCACGCCTGCGTTCGACAGCTTGGGGCGTGGGCTTCGCCTTCGTCACGCAACACATCGTTCTCGTCTACTATGACGAGTGCTTCGCGCAGGCCTACGAGTTGGTCCGGCGCGGCATTGAGCGGCGTCGCTGTGTGCGGCGCTCGTACCAGGAGCCCGGCCGCTCATTTCCGGTCCTTCATCTGCCGGCCGCGAGATCGACGAGGCAGAGCAACAGCAGCCCCCGACAATCGCCACATGCTCCAGGCTGGTCGTCAGTTCGTGCCGCAACTGCGCTCCGCGACGGAGCCAGAAGCGGTGCCCGACCACCGTAGCCGCAACCGTAAAGCCGGCGAGCACAAGTGCGCCCAGCCACGCGAAAAAACCCGTGGCGACCAGGCATCCGCCAACCAGCTGGGTAAAGACGGTCGCGCCCGCGAAAGCAGCCGGCCAGGGCAATCCGTCGCCCCTAACCTCTTCGATGCTCGCCCCCCAATGCCGCAATTTATCAACGCCACTGTAAAGAAACACGATCGCGAGACAAAGCCGGGCAATCAACACCCCATGTCCGATCATCCGTTTGCGCTCCCTTGTGCCGCTATCAAATGCCTGACCGCCGGCGTGCCTTCCGCTTGGAAACGATGCACAGCGTCCTGCAGCACTCGATCGGCATTGGTCACGCGTTGATGCTGTCGCATGTGGTCGAGCCAGGAATCGACGCAGAATCGTCTCGACGAAGACACCCTCTTTTGAGGCGTCTTCGTAGATGCCCCAATCAAAAGCGCCATCACGCCGGCGCTCGCCCGCCAGCTTCGCCATCGCCGCGAGAAATGCCGCGCGATCAACCGCGGCGACGGCGTATTCGACGGTGACCAGCACCGGACCTCGGTCGGGCTCGACGTCGTGCGAGAGCAACGGAGCGGGCCAATGCATCGACGGCGCGAGATCGAGACCGGCGGCGGTTTGGAGCTTCCAGCGCCGCAGTAGCGGGACGAAGACGACCAGCGCGATCGCCGCGATGATGTGAACGGCCGGGAATCCGATCACCTGCGCCGCCTGTCCCCATACGATGCTGCCGACGGCCAAGCCCGCGAACTGCACGGTTGCGAACATTGCCATCCCGCGCCCGCGGACCCAGCCCGGCAGCGCGTACTGGGCCGATACGTTCAAGGTGGCGATCGCGGCAACCCAGGAAATTCCGGCAAGCACGCAGGCGATCAAGCCGGTTGCGGGTTCACGAGCGATGGCGAACAGGACGAGCGCCAGTGCCGTCCCGACCGTCGCCCCTGTCATGACCCGATCGGCGCCCAGCTTTGCCGCTGCCGGCAATACGAATGCGCCGCAAACAGCGCCGGCGCCGATTGCGCCGAGGAGTATGCCGTATGTCTCCGGGCCGCCCGCAATTCGTGCGCGCACCAGAAGCGGCAAAAGCGCCCAATAGACGCTCGCGAGCGGAAAGAAGCCGGCGGACCGGATCAAGGTCGCGCGCAGATCCGGATTATAGCGAGCGTAGCGCAAACCGCTGCGAATCGCGTTGACGAAGCGCTCGGCGGGCAGAGATTGTGCAACCGGTTGGGGAGGGCGCCACCAGATCAGCGCAGCGATGACGGCGAACGTGCTCAAGGCATTGATCCAATAGGGGGCAGCCATCCCTAGTGCGCCAATCGCCAGGCCGGCCAACGCCGGACCGATGGCACGGCTGATATTTAAGCCCACGCCGTTGAGGGCGACTGCAGAACGGAGCTCTTCCTTTGGTACGAGCTGCGGCACGATAGACTGCCACGACGGCATCGCCAGAACCGTCGCGATCCCGGACAGGGAAATAAATGTCAGCAGCCAGTTGGGTGTGATCCACTCCAGCCATACGAAGATCGCGAACAGGGCGGCGATTGCTACCGCCGCGATCTGCACCAGGATAAGAAGGCGGCGGCGCTCGACGATGTCGGCCAATGCTCCGGCAGGGAGGCTGAACAGAAACATGGGCAAGGTCGTCGCCGCCTGGACGAGGGCCACTTCGAATGGATCCGGGCGGAGGCTGGTCATCAGCCACGCCGCCGCGGCGTTCTGCATCCAGCTGCCGATGTTGGAGACGACCGTCGCCGTCCAGAGCACAGCAAAGATTGCGTGGCGGAACGGGGTCCAGGCCGAACCCCCCACGCATCGGCGGTCTTCATCTCACCACCCGAAATTGAGCTCGACACCAAGATGGTCGCTGTCATGCCCGCCAGCGCGGCGGATGGCGCTGCCGACCCCAAAATACACGGCTTCTATGGCGCCCGTCAGATGGCCGTTGAATGCATATTCGGCGCGAATTTGTCCATAAGCGCCAGTCCAGCGCCCCACGGAACCCGCTGTGCCGCGAACGGGAATATTGGGTACGACATAGACGGCATCAGCCGTCGTCTCGCGCCACTGCAGGGCGGCGGCGGCGAGGAATGTCAGGGTGCTCGTTGGCTTGACGGTCACCGAGGGCTTGACATGGATCAGATTTGCATAGGTGGTCAATCCAGCCAAGGTGAAGTAATAGCCGTTCGGGAAAAGCGGATTGAAGGTTCCGAGCGTACTGGACTTGGGGTTTTGGTCACCCGTCGCCGCGTCGACCTGAAGCCCCAGACGGGGGCGCCAGTTCGCATCGGCGAATGTGAAGCCGCCCAGCGTTCCCAGCGCCCAGGCGCGGGCCGTTTTGGCGCCGACGCTTCCGGTCTGGACCATTGAACTCGAGGTCCCAATCCCATCCGGCGTAGTCGCCGGCATAACGCACATCGAAGATGTTGCGCCGTTCGCGGCCGCTGGCAAAGAGAAAATGCGAATTGTCGAGATCGTAACGCGAATATTAGGCACTGAGGTGTCCCGGTCCGACGTCTCGCCGCTCGACTCTGAACCCGCCATATTGGAAATGGCCATTGGAGTAGTCGTTGAAGACGCCCTGGGGGATATAGACGACGGGTTCACTCCAGAAGCTGATGATGCGCCACCGGTCCTTCTCCCAATCGAGCCAAGCCGCATCGTAAGCCTGGCGCACATTGGGACCATCCCGGATGGAGACGAAACGCTGCAGGTCGAAGGCCATCTCCTGGCGCCCCACGCGGACCTTCACTTCGCCGTCCGCCAATTCTCCCGAATAGGTGACGAAGCCTTGCGCAAGGTCGAGCGGGTCCCGGTCAACCGGGGTGATTATCGATTTCCCCGGCGCATAGTCGTCCTGGAGCTGTATGAAGATCTGCCAGTTCTGGTTGGGCCGGATATCGGCGTGAATATACTCACGATCCAGCACATAGTTCTGAACGGGGATCCCGCCGACGCCGAAAGTAGCCGCGTTGAGTGAATTCGAAGCGCTCGCGCAGATCGAGGCCGAACGACACATAGCTCTTCGGATCATCCGGATTGAGTGGAATGTACTTCAAATTGTCGAAGGGCTCGGTTCGTAGGCTCGGATCAGCCAATACCGACCAGTCTTCCTGCCACCGGTTCATGCCGATCGTCGGACGGGCGGGCAAACCCATCGCCAGCGATCCCGCGTCTTGGGCAAACGCCGCCCCAGCGATCGAGGCTGCGATCGACCCCAACAGCGCCAAAGACGCGAGCCGCACGGCAAGCGATGCGCCAGCCTCCGTCGAGGCGACATCTCGCGTCGGCCAAGTTTAAGTTTATCCCACAGTCCTCGCTGTGCGGAAGTGAAACGAGGTAAAATTCTGTAGCGCGGGTTAGGAATCCAATCCTATTTCCGAGAGGTCCGTCGAGCGGAGGAACTCCCCGCGATTGCCACAAAGGTCGTGTTGGGCCGCCGCTCGACCTCGGGCATCGTCGCGTCGTGGTACCCGGATCCTCCCACTCGCGGCCGGGCGCAGGAAGTTTAGGCGGCGGCGCTTTCGCGCTGCGCGGTCCTTGCGGCGCGGGCGAGCATCGCAGCGGCATTGCGGTGCAGGATCTGCTCGCGCGCTTCCTCGCCGATCTGCGCCTCCGCGAGCGCCTTCCTCGTCCAGTCGCAGCCGAACTCGGTGCCGTCGGTGCCGCACACGATGCGCTCGGCGCCGTAGAGGCTCACGGCCGCCTCGATCGCGCGCGGGCCGAACGAGTTGCAATCCACGTACACCTTCGCCTTGCGGAAGCGCGACGACGGCAATTCCTCCTCCGGCGTGTCGAGCAGGCAGCGGTGGTCCATGCGCTCGACCTCGTAGGGAATGTTGCCGCCCAGATTGTGGACGTGGACCATCGCGTCGGGGTAGTCCGCGAGGTAGTCGGTGAGAGACAATGTCACCATCACCGAGGACAGGCTCGCCTGCATGTCGAGCGTGCCGTTGCGGCGGCGCGCATTGTCCGTGTCGCTCGCGACCTTGGGGTAGGCGTCGCCCGGCCGCGGGCCGTTATGGATGAAGAGAACCGCGTGGTGGCGGTTCGCCACTTCCAGCAGCGGCCGCATCGCTTCGGCGTCCTTGCGCGTGAGAAAGTAATTGCCCGGGACCTGCGCGCCGATCATGCCCGGCAATCCGAGCGCCCGCTCGAGCTCGGCGGCGGCGGCGGACATGTCCGTCAAAGGCAGCGCGGCGTAGGCGGCGAAGCGGCCGGGATGCTTCCGGCAAATCGCGGAGAGCCCGTCGTTGACGCTCCGGCACAGCGGCCCGGACACCTCCGGCGGCTGCGCCTCGATCCAGCAGAACGAGCCGAGGAGCGACAGCACGCTCATCTCGACGCCCTGGCGGTCCATCCGAGCGAGGTGGAAATCGACGTCATCGAAGGCCTTGGCGAGCGGCTCTTCGCCCATCCGCGAGGCCTTCAGCACCTCGACGCCGTCCGGATTGCGCACGATGCGCGGTTCCCTGGTACGGGCGCGCAGGGCGTCGGCGACTTCGGCGGGCCGCCAATGGGCATGCATGTCGATCATGGTCATGGCTGTTTCCTTCATGAGCTGTCCGGCAGCTTAACCCCCCGGCGGCTCGCTGTTAAAGCGCCTTGCACGATCCGTCGCACTCGTCGGGGAATAGGCTCCCGCCACAGGCACAAGGGCCGCGATGAAATGCGACGCCCGTATCGGTGGTCGGGGCATCGGTTCTCGGGGCGGGTCGCTCGGGCAGCCTCTCGCGCCGCAACTCCTCCATGCGAGTCCGGATTCGTTTTAAAATCGTCGGCTGCTCGGGTCCGTGGCATCAATGCGGTGAACCGCTCATTCCCGCAGCATCGCCGCGACCTGGTCGAGGCTTCGGATGCGCGGCGTACATTTTCATCGCCTTGGTGGCGCCGCCGGCGGTGATGATCGTGTCGCGCCGCAGCATGTGCAGCAATTCGGCGACGCCCGTCCCGTAGAAGGCGCTCGGCCGGCGCTTGAGGAAGACGTAATCATCGGGCCGCGGCGCGATCTCATCGGGGAAGCCGGCCTCTGCCGTGCCCTCGACGGCGTTGGTGAGCGGCGGCACGCCGATCTCCGCCGAAAGGTCGGTCGGCAGCATGACGACGTCGGCGCCATCGGCGCGGCTGACTGGCGTCGTGTAGATCACCGGCACACCAGCCGCCCGCGCGACCGCGATCATCTGCACCCAGGCATCGAGCACGGGGCGCATCGCTGCCCGCCGCGTGGGATCCGACGGCGCCAGCGCGCGCCGGCAAACGTCGTAAGCGATCAGTGCCGCCCGGCGCCGATCGATGCGTTCGGGTTCGGGCATCGCACCCTCCTCAGGTGAGAGCGAAACGGCATTTCCGCAGACGCAGTTTTACGGCTGCCTTTCGATCGCAGCAAGCGCAGCTCTCGGCGCGAGCGCCTCATCGGAGCACCGCCAGCCCCTGTCGAAGGTCCTCTCTGTTTTGCTGTTTTTGCTGTTATCTGCAGCGAAATACAGCAAACCGGTCCCACCAGCCTCGTTCTCGGGAACTTGTTGCTCAAACGATACGATCCGATTGCGGCAATTCTAGGGTCGCCGGGAGGACGCGCTGCGAAAGGTGAACGGCATGGAGGGTGGCCAGGCGCAAGATCGTGTTCGACGCCAACGTTCCTGCTCGACAAGAACCTTAGCGTCTTTCTCTAAGGGTCAAGACCCAATCAGCTTGGCCTCTCAACCCCCTAAGCAGGCGCTCGCAGAAATCGACACAACGGCGCTTATGCCCCGAGAACGAACCCGCTCTCGCGGGAGGGAGCGCGCGTCATGGTCCGTGCGTTTCGACGGAGTAGCCAGCAGTAAAGCGTGACGATCGGGGCATCCGATCCCGAGCATCGAGGGTCCAGCAACCTTCGGCTTGAGAGAGGAGCCCCCGATGACCTCCCATCCTTCCCCCCGGCCCGTCAGCGCGCTGCGGGCGCGCATGATCGAGGACATGAGGGTACGCGGCTTCACCGAGAAGACGCGCAATGACTACATTCGCAACGTGCGGGCGTTCGCGGCTTTCATCGGGCGGTCTCCCAATACGGCGACGGCGGAAGATCTGCGCCGCTTCCAGCTGCACCAGACGCAGACCGGCATGCAGCCGCCGAGCATCAACAGTGCGGTTGCGGCCCTGCGTTTCTTCTTCACCGTGACGCTCGACCGGCCTGACCTTGCCCGACGGCTCACGATCGTGCGCGAACCGCGCCGGCTGCCGGCCGTGCTGAGCGTCGAGGAGGTCACGCTGCTGCTCCAGGCGGCGCCGGGCCCGAAGTACAAGGCCGCGCTCGCCACCGCCTACGGCGCCGGACTGCGCGTCTCCGAAGTGGTCGCGCTGAAGGTCGGCGACATCGATTCCGATCGCATGCTGCTGCGGGTCGAGCAAGGCAAAGGCCGCAAGGATCGCAATGCTATGTTGTCGCCGCAGCTGCTCCAAGTGCTGCGCGTCTGGTGGTCGGAGGGCCGGCGCCTGGGCGTTCTGCTGCCGCGAGGCTGGCTGTTTCCGGGCCGCAATCCCGTCGAACCGCTCTCGACCCGCCAGCTCAACCGCGCCGTCCATGCTGCTGCCGAGGCCGCCGGGATCAAAAAGCGAGTGTCGCCGCACACGTTGCGGCACAGCTTTGCCACCCACCTGCTGGAACAGGACACCGATATCCGTGTCATCCAGGTGCTGCTCGGCCATGCCAAACTCGACACCACGGCCCTTTACACGCGCGTCGCCAACACCACGATCCGCAACGTGACCAGCCCGCTCGACCGGCTCGCACCGCTGCCTGTGGGAAGGCCGAGACCCGGAGTGTAGCCGGGCGCCGGTGCGCCGCCCGAGGCTGGAGGTCGCAGACGTCTTTCACCGCCATGGGGCCGCCTGGCGCAAGGCCAACGCCGGGCATGTGAGCCTCGGCCAGCTCAAGGTGATGTCAGCCATCGAGCAGTGCCGCTCGGCCGCGCTCGGTGGTCATGTCGAGCGCTGCGAGGATTGCGGCCACAGCCGGATCGCCTACAACTCCTGCCGCAACCGGCATTGCCCCAAGTGCCAGGGCGCGGCGGCGCGGGACTGGCTCGCCGCCCGCGAGGCCGACCTGCTCCCGGTCGGCTATTTCCATTTGGTCTTCACCCTGCCGGCCGAGATCGCCCCGATTGCCTACCAGAACAAGTCGGTGGTCTACGATCTGTTGTTCCGCACGGCGTCTGAGACATTGCTCACCATCGCCGCCGATCCAAAACATCTCGGCGCCCGCATCGGCATCACCGCTGTGCTCCACACTTGGGGCTCGGCGATGACCCATCATCCGCATCTCCACATGATCGTGCCGGGCGGCGGGATATCGCTCGATGGTACGCACTGGGTGCACTGCAGACCCGGCTTCCTCTTACCGGTGCGCGTATTGTCCCGCCTGTTCCGGCGGCTCTTCCTGACGCGGCTCGCCGACGCGCACGCGGCGGGCCGGCTGGTGTTCTTCGGCGAGCTCGACGGTCTGCGCAACCGGACGGCCTTTGCCACCTATCTCGCGCCGCTGAGGAAGAAGAAGTGGTTTGTCTATGGCAAGGCCCCTTTTGCGGGGCCCGAGGCGGTGCTCGCCTATCTCGCTCGCTATACCCACCGCGTCGCCATCTCGAACAGCCGACTGATCGGCCTCGATCACCGTGGCGTCACCTTCCGCTTCAAGGACTACCGCCGCAACGGACGGGCACGGTACGGCACGATGACGCTGGCGCCAGACGAATTCATCAGGCGCTTCCTGCTCCACCTCCTGCCCAAGGGGTTCCATCGCATCCGCCACTACGGACTGCTCGCCAGTGCCACCTGCAAAGCCAATATCGCTCGCGCCAGAGAACTGATCGGCGCGCCAGTGGCAGTCACTGATCCGCCGGCAGAGCACGACGACGCAGATCTAGCCGCCAGCGCCGCAGCAGACCATCGCCCGTCATGCCCTTGTTGCGGCGGCCGCATGGTCATCGTCGAGACCTTCCAGCGCGGGGGCGCACCCCGCGGCCCGCCATCGCCCGAAGCCGCGGTCAGAGCCACGATGCCATGACGTCCATCACCGCCTTATTGCACCTTCCGCCTGCCGGGAAACCCCGCTTCCGGCGTCGCATCGCTGTCGCCCCGCCGCCTCCAACCGCACGCCCTATACCGTCGATCAGGCTAAAACTGCCCTGTCGACGGCCGCGGTGGCGCCAAACTCGCCACCGCAATCGTCGATCCGCCGCCGATTACGCCGGCCAGCGCATCCACAACGCAAACCGCCGCATCGTCAAATCCCCATAGACGGCAAGCTGTCGCCCGGCCCCCGCGGGTTCCTTCCTGGGAGGCTTTCGGACGCCGGCCCTCAGCGCGCGCAGATAGGTCACCACGGGCCGGCATCCGAAACCCTTCACCGAACGCGACCTTTGCCCTGCCCGAGAATCAAATCGGACCGGGCGGGTAAGCAGTCATTCGATCGAGCGACGAATTTCTTCAATCTGGGGCGCTGGGCAATTGCCCTAGCTGCGCCTTTAGGCGTTCAAAGTCGACCGGCTTGGTGATGAACTCGGCGGCGCCATACTCGCCGGCCAGGCGCCGTCGCTCATCGTCGCCATAGGCGGTCACCATCATCACGGGCAGATCGGGCCGCCGCGTCTTGACCTCGCGCAGCAACTCCAGCCCGTCCATGATCGGCATGTTTATGTCCGACAGGATCACGATCAGCTGCGGCTCGATGCCCGCGGCAATCTTGTCCAGTGCTTCCTCACCAGAATAGGCGAAATGCAGGACATAGGTGCCTTGGCGCGCTTCGCGGCGAAAGCGCTGGCGGAACATCTCGGCGACATCCGGCTCGTCATCGACAACCAGGATGCTGACGCTCATGCGCCCCTCCCCGCGGCCTGACTATTGCGCGGCAGTCTGATCGTGAATTCGGTGAACTCGCCCTCCCGGCTGTCGACGGTAATCGTGCCGCCATGCTGCTGTGTCACGATGTCCCAGCTGATCGAGAGCCCGAGACCCGTCCCTTCGCCGGTCGGTTTGGTCGTAAAGAACGGCTGAAACAGCTGGTCCCTGATTTCGCGCGGGATGCCGGTGCCGTTGTCGCGCACCCGGACCTCGACCGCCTGGCCCAGATCGCGGGTCGACACGCTGAGGGTCGGCCGATAGCCGGCCTCGCCGTTGCCGCATGCGCGCTTGTTGGCGGCGTAGAAGCCGTTGCCGAACAGGTTCAGAAACACGCGGGTCATCTCCTGCGGCGCCAGCTCGATCGGCGCGGCGGCGGGGTCGAGATCGCGCTCCAAGGTGATGTTGAAGCTCGCATCCTGGGCGCGGGCGCCGTGATAGGCGAGGTTGAGCGCCTCGTCTACGAGGGTGTTGAGATCGATCTCGCGGCGCTCGCCCGAGACTCCACGCGAATGCTCCAGCATGCTCTTGACGATGCCGTCGGCGCGCCTTCCGTGCTCGGCGATCTTTTCGAGATTGCCGGTCAGCATCCCGACGATTTCGTCGACGTCGGCGCGCTCGTCTTCGGCCAGCCCGGCGATCGCCGGTGCCGCGGTCTCCTTTAGCTCGTCGAGCAATTCGACCGAGAGGCCGGCAAAATTGTTGACGAAGTTGAGCGGGTTTTTGATCTCGTGAGCGATGCCGGCGGTCAGCTGGCCGAGCGAGGCCATCTTCTCGGACTGGATCAGCCGATCCTGGGCGCGGCGCAGATCAGCGAGTGCGGCCTCGGCGGCGGTGCGCGCGCGGCGCGCCTCCTCGCCGCGCGCCATCAGTTCCTGAAACAGCCGCGCATTCTCGATCGCGAGCACGGCCTGCCCGGCGAAGGTTTGCAATAGGGTCGGGATCGTCGGCGCGAAGCCCCCGGCCGTGCGCCGACGGATCACCAGCCCGCCGACGAGTTTGTCCTCGCGCAACAGCGGCACCGCCAGAACGGCATGGATGCCTCTCAGCAATCCACCGATGACGTCGGGGATCATCGTCGGATCCTGCTGTACATCCTCGACATGCACCGGCGCGCGCTCGACCGCGGCGCGGCCGAGATGGGTCTCGCCCATCCTGACCCGCCGCTCGCGCAGCCCCTCGACCCGCTCGGCACTCATGCCAAAGGCGGATTTGGGCACGAAGACTTCTTCGGCTTCGTCGAATTCGTAGATGGTGCCTTCATCGGCCTGCGACAGCCGCACCGCGCGGCTGATGATGTTGGCGAGCACGGTGTCGAGGTCGAGCGAGGAATTGACCGCGCGCAGCACTTCCTCGAGCGCCTGCAGTTCGGCGACCGACCGGGTCAGCTCGTCGGTGCGGGCCTGCAATTCACCGAGCAGCCGCGCATTCTCCATCGCGATGACCGCCTGGTCAGCGAAGGTGCGAATCAGCTCGATCTGCCGCTCGGTGAACGGCTCGACCCGATGCCGATTAAGCGTGATAACGCCGATCGGCTCGCTGCCGCGCAGCAGCGGTACCCCAAGCACGGTGCGTCGCCCGGCCGCCACAACCTCGGGCGCGTAGTCCGGGTCAGCGCGGATATCCGCGATTTGCACGACCCTGCCTTCGAGCGCCACCCGCGCGACGATGCTGTCGCGACCGGGGACAATCGTTCGCTGGCGCAACGTCGCCCAATATTCGGCGTCCGCTAAAGGGGCCGACACATACCGGTAGACCTCGCCTTCGCGGATTGCGATCGATCCGGCATCGGCGCCGCAAAGCCGGACGGCCGTTTTGACTAAAGTGTCCAGCACCGGTTGCACATCGGAGGTCGAGCGGCTGATGACCTTGAGCACGTCGCTGGTCGCGGTCTGGTATTCGAGCGATTGTTCGAGGTCGCGCGTGCGGGCCTGCAATTCACTGAGCAGCCGCGCGTTCTCCATCGCGATGACCGCCTGGTCGGCAAAGGTGCGGACCAGCTCGATCTGCCGCTCGGTGAACGGCTCGACCCGCTTCCGGGAAAGCCCGATAACGCCAATTGCCTCGCTGTCGCGCAGCAGCGGCACCCCGAGCATGGTGCGTCGCCCGGACGCGATACTCTCGGGAAACGCATAGTCCGGGTCGGCGAGGGCGTCCGCGACATGCACGACCCTGCCTTCGAGCGCCACCCTCGCGTGGAGCACGCTGTCGCGACCGGGGACAATCGTTCGCTGGCGCTGGATCGCCCACCACTCCGGCTCCGCCGCACTGGCCGAACTCGACACAAAGCGGTAGACCTCGCCCTGGCGTATCGTGATACTTGCGGTATCCGCGCCGCAAAGCCGGGTGGCCGTTTCGGCCACTGTGTCCAGCACCGGTTGGACATCGGCGGTCGAGCGGCTGATGACGTTGAGCACGTCGCTGGTCGCGGTCTGGTATTCGAGCGATTCTTCGAGGTCGCGCGTGCGGGCCTGCAATTCGCCGAGCAGCCGCGCGTTCTCCATCGCGATCACCGCCTGTGCTGCGAAACTCTGCAACAGCGCGATCTGCTTGTCCGAATACGGGCGCACCTCCTGTCGGTAGATCGCGATCTGGCCGAGGAAAGCGCCGTCCTTGCGCAGCGGCACGACGAGCATGGTTCGGGCGCCGCCGAGTTCGACCAGTGCCACGCGGTACGGGTCGCCGGAGCGATACGCCTCCTCCTCTTTCAGATCGGGGTGATGCACGAAGTGAGCACCGGCCAAGAAGCGCGGCGTGGCGCCGCCCGCCCGGCCCGCCCCCGGCTGGTTTGCCGGGTTCGCGGCGAACTCCGCAAAGCGCGGCGGCAAGCCTTGACTGGCGACCAGCCGCACGGCTTGCCCGTCGTACGTACGCATAAGGCCAAACGCGGCCTCGCACAGCCGCATCGCCTTCTCCAGCATCGTCTCGAAGACCGGCTGGAGCTCACCGGGAGAGGAATTGATGACCTGCAAGACCTCGGCTGTCGCGGTCTGCTGCTCCAGCGACTTGCGCAGCTCGGTCAACAGCCGCGTATTCTCGATCGCGATGACGGCCTGGTCGGCAAAGGTGCGCACCAGCTCGATCTGGCGCTCAGTGAACGGCTCAACCCGCTGGCGGCACAGGCTGATGATACCGATCGGCTCGCGCTCGCGCAGCAGCGGCACGCCGAGCACAGTCCGCAGTTTGCCCAGCGTCACCGTTTCGACGAATCGATAGTCGGGGTCCGCCGTGATGTCCGGGACGTGCACGACCTCGCCGGCGAGAGCAACCCTGCTGGTCACCGATTCGCGGCCGGGCGCATAAGTCCGCGCCCGTATGAAAGCGTCATAGGCCGGGTCGAGCGAGCGCGAGGCGACGACGCGGAATACGTCGCCCTCGCGGATCAACAGGGCGGCGGTATCGCTGTCGCAAAGCCGCTGCCCGGTCTCGACCAATGTGTCGAGAATTGGTTGAAGATCAAAAGTCGATCGGCTGATGACCTTGAGCACGTCGCTGGTCGCGGTCTGGTATTCGAGCAATTCTTCGAGGTCGCGCGTGCGGGTCTGCAATTCACCGAGCAGCCGCGCATTCTCCATCGCGATGACCGCCTGGTCGGCAAAAGTCCGCACCAGCTCGATCTGCCGCTCGGTGAACGGCTCGACCCGATTCCGGGTAAGTCCGATAACGCCGATTGGCTCGCTGTCGCGCAGCAGCGGCACCCCAAGTACGGTACGTCGCCCGGACGCCACAGCCTCGGGCACCGCGTAGTCCGGGTCAGCGCGGATGTCCGCGATATGCACGACCCTGCCTTCGAGCGCCACCTGCCCGACGACGCTGTCGCGACCGGGGACAAGGGTTCGCTGGTGATGGATCGCCCATAACTCGGGCTCCGCTGCGCTGAACGAACTCGACACAGCGCGGTAGACCTCGCCCTCGCGTATGTAGATCGCCCCATCATCGGCGCCGCAAAGCCGGGCGGCCGTTTCGGTTACTGTGTCCAGCACCGGTTGAACATCGGCGGTCGAGCGGCTGATGACGTTCAGCACGTCGCTGGTCGCGGTCTGGTACTCCAGCGACTCTTCGAGGTCGTGCGTGCGGGATTGCAATTCGCCGAGCAGCCGCGCATTCTCCATCGCGATCACCGCCTGCGCTGCGAAGTTTTCGAGGAACGCGATTTCCTTGGCGCTGAACGGTCGCACCTCGCCTCGATTGCAGGAGATCATGCCGAGCAGCGCGCCGTCTTTGCGCAGCGCCAATAGAAGACAGGTGCGCACGCCGCCGCGCTCGGCGGCAGCGCGCTCCTCCTGAGCGTCGATCAGGCGCACATCGGCAATGTGGACGAAGCGGTCCCCGGCGAGCAGCCGCGCCGCAAGCGGGCTTTCGCGAACGCTGAACCCGCGGCGCAGCTGCTCCGCCCGGTCCTGCGGGTAGCTGTGCATCGCGACACCCCGGAAGGTCTCGCCGTCGAACAGGAGCAAAGCGCCGCGCGTCGCCCCGCAGTGCGTGTGCGCCTTTTCCAATATCGCCTCGAAGACCGGCTGGAGGTCACCGGGAGAGGAATTGATGACCTGCAATACCTCGGCCGTCGCGGTCTGCTGCTCTCTTGAATCAGCGAGTTCGCGCCGCAACGCATCACGTTCGGCCGTGCGCTCGTCGAGCTGCCGCTGGAGATTGGCGATGACCCGCTGGGGATCGGCTAACGTGCTCTCAGTTGCCTGACTCATTTGCGACCTCGTGGGGTCGTGTTGCCTGCTCGATCATACTCGGATCGGTCATGCCCCCACAGGGTTGTCTCGCAGCGCAGGTCGCCAGTGATCGGAGCAAAATTCCTTCCGTCGAGGGGGAAGAACGAATGGCCGGTTTAGGATCAAACCCTGGGGTTTGGCGAGGAGCCGCGAACGGCCGTAATCGGCGCATGTCGGCCGATCATTGCCGCCCTTCGCGTGCAGTTTGGAACAAATCGCGTGGTGACCGCTCATCCCCGCAGCATCGCCGCGACCTGGTCGAGGCTTCGGATGCGGGCGTACATTTTCATCGCCTTGTCGAGGCTGTAGGCGTGGGCGGCGGGGTCGCCGCTCCAGCAGCACTCGCGCACGACGACAGACGCGAGGTCGAGGTTGAAGGCCTCGCGGACGCTCGTCTCGACGCCGCGATTGGTGGCGCCGCCGGCGATGATGATCGTGTCGCGCCGCAGCATGTGCAGCAGTTCGGCGACGCCCGTCCCGTAGAAGGCGCTCGGCCGGCGCTTGAGGAAGACGTAATCATCGGGCCGCGGCGCGATCTCATCGGGGAAGCCGGCCTCTGCCGTGCCCTCGACAGCGTTGGTGAGTGGCGGCACGCCGGTCTCCGCCGAAAGGTCGGTCAGCAGCATGACGACGTCGGCGCCGTCGGCGCGGCTGACTGGTGTCGTGTAGATCACCGGCACACCAGCCGCCCGCGCGACCGCGATCATCTTCACCCAGGCATCGAGCACAGGTCGCATCGCAGCCCTCCGCGCGGGATCCGACGGCGCCAGCGCGCGCCGGCAAACGTCGTAAGCGATCAGTGCCGCCCGGCGCCGATCGATGTGTTCGGGTTCTGGCATCGCAATCTCGTCAGGTAAGGGGAGCCGCGGTCGTGCTGCCTAAGCCAGCGACAGCTCGCGATAGCCGTCCGCCGCCGCCGCTTCGCACCGCTCGCGGAACTTGGGGTGGCCGCCGCTGTAGCGCATGATCCGGCGGACCTGCTTGCCCTCGACATTGCGGTTGATGCCGGTCATCCACGAGTTCACCTCGGTGAACAGCAAGCCCTCGCTCGAGGCGATGACGTGGTCGGTCCACGCAGCGGCACCCGCCGCGGTTGCCTCGATGCGGGTCAGGCCGCGCTCGCGCGCGAAGTGGATCAGCCCGGTCACCCAATCGGCGCTGTATTCGGCGGCGCGCGGAAAATTGCCGAGCCCGGCATGCGGGCCCATCACCATGAGCATGTTGGGAAAGCCGTCCACCAAGATGCCGAGGAAGGTTTGCGGCCCATCCTGCCATTTTTCCTTCAGCGACACCCCGTCGACGCCGCGGATGTCGATGCGGTCGAAAGCGCCGGTGATCGCGTCGAAACCGGTGGCGTAAATGATGATGTCGAACTCGTACTGGGCGTCGCTGGTCTTAATCCCCTTAGGGGTGATGCGCTCGATCGGCGTCGCGTTGATGTCGACCAGCTTGACGTTGGGTTGGTTGTAGACCTCGAAGTAGCCGCTTTCGAGCGGCACGCGGCGGGTGCCGAAGCCGTGGTTTTTCGGGATCAGCTTCTCGGCGATTACCGGGTCCTTGACGCGCGGGCGGATCTTGCGCGCGACGAAATCGGAGATCAGCGCGTTCGCCTCGCGGTCCACCAGGATATCGCGGAAATTGCCCATCCAGATGCCGAAACCGGGCTCGCCGTAGAGCTTCTCCCAGAAGGCCTCGCGTTCCTCTTGCGTCACCTCGCGGGTGGCGCGCGGGTCGGTCGCGTGGATGAAACAGCCGTAGGTATTCTGGCAACGCGCGAAGATTTCGGGATAGTTGGCCCGGATCCGGCGCATCTCCTGCTGGCTGATCTTGCCGTTGTGCAATGGCGCGCACCATTGGGGGGTGCGCTGGAACACCGTCAGGTGGCCGACGGTCTTGGCCACTTCCGTGATGGTCTGCACGCCGGTCGCGCCCGTGCCGATCACAGCGACGCACTTGCCCTCGAAGCGAACCGGTTCCTTCGGCCAGTAATGCGTATGGCAGGACTGGCCTTGGAACGTCGTGACGCCGGAGATGCGCGGCATCGTCGCCGCCGAGAGCACGCCGATCGCGGTGATCAGCAAGCGAGCGATGTAACGCAGCGTCCTCCAAGATGACGTCCCAGCTGCGCGTGTCTTCCCGGTAGTGCGCGGCGGTCACCCGGCTGTTGAACTGGATGTCGCGACGCAGACCGAACTTGTCTGCGACATAGTTCAGATAGCGTTCGGTCTCGGGTTGCCCGGCGAAGTGTTCCTCCCAGTCCCATTCGTCCAGCAGCTCCTCGGAAAAAGAGTAGCCGTAGGTCCAGCTCTCGGAATTGAACCGGGCGCCGGGATAGCGGTTCCAGTACCAGGTGCCGCCGACCCCGGTTCCGGTCTCGAACACCCGTACCCTGAGGCCGAGCTGGCGAAGCCTATAGAGCTGGTAGAGGCCGGAAACGCCGGCGCCAATGATGACCGCGTCGAAATCCGCGGCCAGGTCGGCCTCGAAATTGCGCGCTGCCGTCTGCAAACCGATCATCTTGTTGTCCTGACGCCTGACAGGCTGGAAATTGAAATGGCGAGGGGCTGGATCAGCGCTGTGCGTCCTTCGAGACAGCCGCTGCGCGGCTTCCTCAGGATGAGGACAATCCTCACTGCTATCTAAAATATACCTCATGCTGAGGAGCGCCCAGAGGGCGCATCTCGAAGCACGTACAACATCGTCGCGGGCACGGATCAGAGGCCCGCGAGCGGGACCGCCCGCGTCAGTTCATGCCGTAAAACCCAAGCGCGCCGCCGGCCAACACCTGGTGCTTCGCCTCGGACGACAACGGCGCGAGCCGCTCGCGGATCATGTCGGGCGCACCCGGGAAGAACCCGTCCTGATGCGGGTAATCGGTCGCCCACATGATCTTGTGCGGGCCGATATAGTCGGCCAGCACGGCGATGCTGTTCTCGACCGGCTCGAACGAGATCCAGCAATTGCGCTGAAAGAGCTCGCTCGGCCGCATCTTTGGGGCGGTATCGTTGAACCCCTGGTCGTCGAAATGCCGGTCCATGCGGTCGAGCCAGGGCGCGATCCAGCCGCCGCCCGATTCGAGGAACGCGACGCGCAATCGCGGGTGACGATCGACAACGCCGCCCCAGATCACGCTCATCGCCGCCAGCATCATCTCCATCGTGTGGCTGATCATGTGGCGCGCCGCGCGGTCGCTCTCGAAGCGGTCGACGCCGACCGTGGGCATCGCGGTGGTCGAGCCCTCGTGAAAGCCGATCGAGAAGTCGAGCTCCTCGGCCATCGCCCAGAACGGCTCGTACATCGGGTCGCTGATCATCTTGTTGCCGTGATACGGGTTCGGCCGCAGGAAGCCGCCGCGCATCCCGAGCTCTTGGCGGGCGTGGCGCATCTCCTCGATCGCGAGCTCGACCGACTGCATCGGCAGCATCGCGACCCCGAACAGCCGGTCGGGGTAGGGCTTGCAGTAATCGGCGAGCCAGCGGTTATAGGCGCGGCACATCCCGGCGGCGAGGCTGGGATCCTCGACGGCGCCCGCGAACAGGCCGAGGCTGGGGTAGAGGAAAGCGGCGTCGATGCCGTCGGCATCCATGTCGACGATGCGCGCGTGCGGGTCGAACCCGCCCTTCTTCCCTTCGGCATATTTGAGGCTGTCGAGCTTGACGGCGCCTTGCCGGACACCGACCGCGCCGAGGCTGCCGATCCCCCGCGGATTGCCCAGCAATTTGCCCTCGACCTCGAGGCGCTCCTTGCCGTTCTGGTCGATGACAAAGCGCGGCCGGCGCTCGCGGAACTCGGGATCGATGTATTCGTCCCACAGATCGAGCGGCTCCAGAATGTGGCCGTCGGCATCGACAACGTCATAGGCGCGGGTCATCGACATTTCCTCCGATGCGATCAAATCCCGGGGCATGGTAACGCAGCCGCCCCCGTGGCGCGAGGCTGACCGCAATTCACAAGGGCGAACCAGATATGCGTATCGCTGCGATGGGTCAGGAAACAGGGCCGCCCTCAGTCACCCCAGGATGTCGGATGCGGGCTCGTCTCGCGGCGGCCTCGGAAGGCGGCCGCGAGAATACGCTCGGACGGGTCAGCTGGCTGGAACCGCCTGCCAGCCGGTGTTGCACTGCGTTACGTACGGGTAATAGCCTGCCGGATCGGAGCAATAGTACCAGGTTTGGCTGGCGTAAGGCTGGCTGTAGCCGTAATCGTCGTAATCTGGATAATAGCCCCAGTACGGATAATCATAATACGTCCACGCCAGTCCGGGCGCCGCCCACCACCAGCCGTAGCGTCCGCCGTGCCAGCCATGGTACCAGTGCCCCCCATTCCCGCCGGCGAAGCCGTTGTGCAGGCCTGCGAAGCTGCCGTGAAACCCGCCCCCATGGAAACCGTCGGCGTGAAATCCACCGCCGTGGAAACCACCGCCGTGAAACCCGCCAAATCCGCCGTGGAAGCCCCCGCCGTGGAAACCGCCGCCGTGGAAACCCCCTCCGCCGCCATGGAATCCGCCTCCGCCACCGTGCGCTGCGTGGGCTAGATCTGGCTGGCCGAGAACGGCCGCGCCCAGCAACGCAGCTGCAATGCCGATCACACGCCACCTGTTTCTGGGCCGGGCTCCGCCATTGCCTAATTTACGCATAATCAACTCCTTTGCAGCTGGCCGCACCGGGCACTCTGACGACCCAACCGGCCTTTCATGAGCGGATATGTGTAGCTGATGCCGGCGGCGCCAATCACTCTTCGTAAAATTTGGTAAAGGCACTGTCGGAGACCGCGCAACGCAGCTCCGGGCGTTCGGTTCTCGCGTGCATGTGATTGCTGCGCTTCACGGATTTTTACCGGATTTTACTCGGGCTTGGGTCACCGCACACCTAGATCTGTGAGTTTGAGGTTGGCCCAGAACTGAGCGAGGCGTTGCTTGGGGATCGTTCGCTTTGCGCTGAAATACCCGCATACCTTCTATGTGGTGGCGGCGCTGATCTTGTTTCTCGGCGTGACCGCCGCCGTCGAGATGCCGACCGATATTTTTCCCGAGATCAGGATCCCGGTGGTCTCGGTCATCTGGCAGTACACCGGCCTCAACACGACCGAGATGGAGCAGCGCTTCACCACCTACAGCCAGTACGCGATCAGCTCCAACGTCAACGGCATCAAGGACATCGAAGCCGAAACCGTCAACGGCATTGCGGTTCAGAAGCTCTACTTCCAGCCCGATGCGAACCTAGATCTGGCGATCTCTCAGGTCGTCGCCGCTACGAATGCGATCCGCGCATTGCTGCCGACCGGGACCCAGCCACCAATTGTCGTGCAATACAGTGCGTCGGCGGTTCCCGTCCTGCAGATCAGCCTCAGCTCCGACAGGCTCAGCGAGTCGCAACTCTACGATTACGGTATTTATCGACTGCGGCAGATGATTGCGCCGATCCACGGCGTCACTTTGCCGACGCCTGCCGGCGGAAAATATCGCCAGATCATGGTCGATATCGACCAGACCAAGCTGCTCTCCAAAGGCCTGACGCCGCTACAGGTCGTGAATGCGGTCAACGCGCAGAACCTGACCCTGCCCGGCGGCGATGAGAAGATCGGCAAGACCGATTACACCGTCCGCACCAATTCGATGCCGCCGACAATCGAGGCGCTCAACGACATCCCGGTCAGCTACTCGAACGGCGCCACCGTGTTCCTCCGGGACATCGGTCATGTGCGCGACGGCAACCTGGTGCAGCAGAATATTGTGCGCGCGGACGGCAAACGCTCGGTGCTGCTCAGCATCATCAAGAACGGCAATGCTTCGACATTGACCGTCGTCAATGCGGTCAAGCACGTACTGGACATCGCGCGGGCCGCGGCGCCCTCCGGCATGGTCATCAAATCGCTGTTCGATCAGTCGGTATTCGTGACTTCTTCGTTGTTTGCCGTGCTGCGCGAAGGGGCGATCGCTGCCGGGCTCACGGCGCTGATGATCCTGCTCTTCCTCGGCTCGTGGCGCCCGACGATCGTCGTGATGATCTCGATCCCGCTGGCGATGCTGACCTCGCTCGTCGTGCTCTACTTCCTCGGCGAGACGATCAACACGATGACCTTGGGCGGGCCTCGCGCTCGCGGTCGGCATTCTCGTCGACGATTCGACGGTGACGATCGAGAACACCTACCGCCTGCTCGATGAAGAAAAAATGCCGCTGCCGCGCGCGACGCTCCATGGCGCTGCCGAAATCGCGGTGCCGACACTGGTTTCGACACTCGCGATCAGCTGCGTCTTTACCTCGGTGGTCTTTCTCGAAGGGCCGGCGAAATATCTGTTCACGCCGCTCGGCCTCGCCGTCGTCTTTGCGATGCTCGCCTCTTATGGCCTGTCGCGCACCCTGACGCCGATCACGATTGGCCAACTGCTCAAGGGTCAGCAGCACGGCGGTTCCCCCGGAGATCCCGGTAGCGGCTTCTTTGCACGCTTCCACGCCTCCTTCGAGCGCGGCTTCGAACATCTGCGGCAGGGCTATGTCGGGCTTCTGACGACGCTGCTGACCCGCCGGGCCATCGTCCCGATCCTCGTTATGCTCGTTCTCGCGCTCGGCGCTGTGATGTTCACTTTTGTCGGCCGTGATTTCTATCCGGCGATCGACGGCGGCATGATCCAGCTCCATGTCCGCGCGCCTCCGGGCACCCGCATCGAGGTGACAGAGCAGATCTTCCAGGCGGTCGAGGACAAGATCCGTCAGGTCATTCCGAAACAAGACCTCGATCTGATCGTCGACAATTTCGGGGTGCCGGCGCGCTCCTATAACTGGGCGTTCGCCGACGGCACCTCGATCGCGGTCAATGACGGCGTGATCATGGTGTCGCTCAAAGATGGCCACGCGCCCACCGCCGATTACGTGCGCCAGTTGCGCGAAGTCCTGCCGGCGGCATTCCCGGCGGATTTGTTTTATTTCCAGCCCGCCGACATGGCGACACAAATCCTGAATTTTGGGCTCACCGCGCAGATCGACGTGCGCACGGTCGGTTATGACCGGGTCAAGAACCTGCACGTTGCCGAGGAGATGCGGCGCCGTATCGCGGCCATTCCGGGCGTCGTCGACGCTCATATTCAACAGGAGGTCTATGCGCCTGACTTCTACGTCCGGATCGATCGCGCGCGGGCTCTGCAATTCGGCATCACGGTGAGCGACATCGGCAACAACATCAGTACGAGCCTTAGTTCCTCCGAGCAGGTCCAGCCCAACTTCTGGACCGATCCGACGAACGGCATTCCCTATTACATCGCGGTGCAAACGCCGCAATATCTGGTCAGCTCGCTGGGCGATCTCGGCAATACGCCGGTCAGCACCGGTACCTCGCACGCCGGCAACGCAACCGGTTCCCGGACAGCTCGGCAATGTGGCGACCTCCGCGTCGGTGAGCACGACCACCGCGTTGCCGGCGACGCTACCGGTCCCGGGAGAGCTCAGCAATGTGGCGACCTTCACGCGCGACTCGGTGCCGGGCAGCGCAAACCAGGCCAACATTCAGCCGGTCTACGAAGTTTATGCCAGCACCCAAGGCCGCGATCTCGGCAGCATCGCGACCGACATCGACAAGATCACGACCGACCTCAAGAAACAGCTCGCGCCCGGCAACACGATCCAGGTGACCGGCCAGATCGACAGCATGAACCAGGCCTTTCGCGACATGACGATCGGCCTGCTTGTTCGCGGCTGTCTTCGTCTACCTGCTGATGGTCGTCAATTACCAGAATTTCGGCGATCCGTTCGTCGTCATTCTGGCGCTGCCGGCGACCTTTTGCGGCATCGTCACAATGCTTTACATCACCAATACGACCCTCAGCGTGCCCTCGCTGATGGGCGCGATCATGGCAGTCGGTGTCGCGTCGGCAAACTCGATCCTGCTCGTCACCTTCGCGCGCGAGCAGCAACTCGCCGGCAGCACGGCCTTCGATGCTGCGATCTCGGCCGGGCATACCCGCATTCGGCCGGTGCTGATGACCGCGACGGCGATGATCGTCGGCATGATCCCGATGGCGATCGGCGGCCCCGGCGAGGAGCAGAACGCCGCGCTCGCGCGCGCCGTCATAGGCGGCCTGCTGTTCGCGACCCCGACCACGCTGCTTGTCGTTCCGTACCTGTTTGCGATGCTGCGCAAGGGCAATGACGGCAAGCCGGCCCATGGCGTCTTCGAGGAGGTTCCCGGATGAACGACCTCGAACAACCACGGCTGCTGAAGGGACCGCCGCCGCGGCCGCCTGCTTCCGGCACCAGATCGCGATACCCCCGAAGCGTCGCCGAGCGGGCCTACGGGGCGGGGCGGGTCCGGGCGCCGTCTGCTTGGCCTCGGCGTGCTCGTGCTGTTTCGCAGTCGCTCTGGCGGTGGGCGTATGGCGGCATTACGAGCAGCACCGTCAGGTCATGGACACCGCCGAGCAGCAGGCCGACTTTGTCCCGAGCGTGCGCGTCGAGGAGGTGGCGCAGCGTTTCGGCAGACTGCACGTGACATTGCCCGCGACGACGCTCGGCTTCGAGGCAGCAAATATTTATGCGCGCGCCAGCGGCTATGTGCTGAAGCGCTATGTCGATATCGGCGATCACGTCAAGGCCGGGCAGCTCCTCGCCGAGATCACTGCGCCCGAGATCGAGGACCAGATCGCGCAATATCAGAACAGTCTGCAGCAGGCTCACCAGACACGGGACCAGAATCAAGCTCAACAGTCGCTGAACCAGGTCACCTGGGGACGCGACTCGGCACTCGTCAAGCAAGGCTGGGTGACGCTGCAGCAGGGCGACGTCGATCGCTTACACTTTGCAGGCGCAGCAGCACGCGACAAAGGCGGCTCACTTCAATGCCGCGGCGACGCAGGCACAGCTGAGCTATTACAACCAGCAGAAGTTCTATCAGCAAGTCGTCGCTCCGTTCGACGGCGTCATTACGCAGCGCAACATCGATGTCGGCAGCCTGATCACGGCCGACGCGGCCGGCGGCACCTCGATGTTTTCGATGACCCACAGCGACGTGATCCGGGTTTGGGTCGTATGTGCCGCAGGACGACGCCTTTGGCGTCAAACCCGGCGTCGAGGCCGTCATTCGCGTGCCGGCGATGCCTAACCTCACCTTCCATGGCAAAGTGACGCGGATTGCCGATGCCCTGCAGCCGGGAACGCGGACCCTGCTGACCGAGGTCGACATACCCAATCCGGACGGCGCCTTGCAACCTGGGGTCTATTGCACGGTCGAACTGAAGATCCCGCGCACATCCCCGGCGCTGATCGTGCCGGCCTCGGCGATCATCTTCAATCAGAACGGCATGCAGGTCGCGGTGGTCGAAAACGGCGTCGCTCATCTGCACAAGATCGCGATCACGACCGATTACGGCACCGAGGTCGAGGTCAACGAGGGCGTCAAGGACGGCGACGAGGTCATTCTGCAGCCGCCGGTCAATTTGGCCGACGCTGACAAGGTGCAGATCATCCCGGAACCACCGCAAGCGACGCCGTAACGGGTTGGAAAACGCCGCTCAGCCAGCCTGTTCGCAGACACGGCCGATATCCTGGACGCGGTAACGCTACGTCATCCGCCAACCCCGGTAGGAGTTTGTCCAGGGTGATCGCGAAATCCCGTACCCATACACGATTGATCACACGCTATTTTTAATAGTTAACCTCACGACCGATTTGAGCTAGAATTCGCGAGCTCAAGACAAACACCGGGGGCTGCGAGCCGCCAATCGGTGAGCCTGACCCCAACCTCGCAGGCAGCGCACGGGAGGAAGGCGATGCGCATAAAGTTTAACGGACAACGAGAAGGCCCGATTCCCCTCGAAACCGTGGTGACCATTGCCACTGCTCGCGGCCGAACCGAAGACGTCATCGTCCATCGGAGCCAGGTCCACGAAAGAAGTCTCGAGGTAGCGTACATCGGTGAGAGGGACGGCCTACTCCTGGTCGAACTTCCACGCGAAAGTCTTTCCGGCCGGTGGCGTGTCTGGGTTCCAAAATCAGCTGTAGCCTGAGAACGAGCTCCGCTATTTCCGGTCAGGTGGGCCTTTGCATACACCCGGCCGGAAATTCCGGAGCGTTATGCTGCTCCACCGATTTCGCCCCGGCTTTGACGGCCCCGCCGCATGATTGCGTCAAAAGCCGGCCTGCTGCGGATCGGGTCGATCAATACCCCATTCTCTTATCGACTTCCTGCAACAGCCGGCCGCCGGCTTCGAGGCTTCGGATGTTGGCGGCGATCTCCGTCACCAGCTGGGCAACGGTCGGCCGGCGCGCCACGTGCGGCATTACCGTGACTTTGGGGTGCAGCCACAGTGGACTGTCCGGCGGCAGAGGCTCCGGCCACAGCGCGTCCAATGCGGCGTAGGACAACTGCCCCGAATCGAGTGCGCGGATCAGATCCTCGGCCACCACATGCTTGCCGCGCCCGACATTCACCAGCATCGCCCCCTTCGGCATCATCGCAAAGGTACGAGCGCAGAAGATGCCCTCGGTTTCCCGCGTCAGCGGCAACAGGCAGACGGCGATGTCGGTCTGATTGAGAAACGGCTCGAGCTGGTCATGGCCGTGAAAAATCGGCACCTCCTCCTTCTCGCGCGGCGAGCGGACCCACGCCGAGACCGGGAAGCCGAGCGACTTCAGCACCAGCGCCGGCGCTTTCGCCATCATACCGTAGCCGAGAAACCCGATGCGCCGTTCCTCGGGCCGGACAATCCTTGTCCGGCGCCACTCCCGATTGGCCTGAGCCGCCTGATAGCCGGGCATGTCGCGGTGAAAGCGCAGCACATGCATGATGACGTATTCCGTCATCATCGGATCGCCGCCCGGCGGCTCCATCTTGCCGAGCGGGGCCTTCGGCAGCTTTGGATGGTTGACAAACGCCTCCACCCCGGCCGAGCGGCTGAACATTGCTTTCAGGTTCGGGAATACGGGAAGAGCATCGAAGTCGGGATGCATGAAGGCGAGGTATTCGATATCCGCCAGCCTCCCCGGATCGGGCCAGATGCGGATTTCCAGATCGGGAAGCTTTTCCGCGAAGGTGTCGCGCCACGCCTTCGCGTTGCCGATACGCTTGTCGAGATCGACGATGAGCAGCGCCATGTTCTCTCCAGACAATTTGTCGCCCCCGCGAAAGCGGGGGCCCAGGGCGAGTGGTGGTGAGGGTTGCCCTGGATTCCCGCTTGCGCGGGAACGACGAAGAACAAGTTCCCGGGCTATTGGAAAACCTGAGACCGCCGCCGGCCGACTTCAGTTCCGTTACCGGCGCCGCTGTGCGCGGGCCTTGTCGAGATCGGGGACGTTGCTGGCCGAAGCCACGTCGCCCAGCCGCGAACCCCGCGTAACCGCGAGCGCGGCGACCGCGGCTTCGTTCTCGGTGATCTTCGCCATGATCGCTTCCTTGGCGCGGTCGAAGACGCCGCGGTTGGTGGCGACGAAGTGCTGCGATTTGCGCAGCCCGGCGAGATAGCCGTTGATTTCCGGCACGACGTAGCGGGCCACCATGTCCCAGCTGCGCATCGTGTTTTCCGGGTTGGCCCAGTCGTGGACGAAACCGACGATCGTGCCGAAGCCGCCGCTGATCTCGAGCACGGATTTGATCCGCGCGACCAGATCGTCCGGCGTGCCGATCGTCGCCGAGGCGCCGTCCGAGAACGCGGTCTTGTCGACCGCCTCGTCGGGGTCGTTGAACGGCTTCGCATCCGGCCGCTGCAATGTGCCGACAATGTACTGGTTGTGATGGCGCATCAGGCCCTCGCGAGCCTCGGCGCGCGCCTTTTCGCGGGTTTCGGCGATGTGCCAGCTCAACAGGACGCGCCAGTTCTTGCGGTCGACCGTCTTGCCGTGCTTGGCGGCGGCCGCCTCGGCGAAGCCCCATTGCGTCGGCAGAGCGTTGAGGCCTTCGTTCGACATCGACCCGATCGAGATGATGCCGATCCCGTGCTTGCCGGCCAATGTCATGCCCGATGGGCTGATCTGCGAGGCGACGGCGAACGGCATGTCCTCCTGCAACGGCAGCAATTGCAATGCCGCGTCCTGCAAGGTGAACCAGTCGCTTTTCGCGGTCACCCGCTCGCCGTTGAACAGCCGGCGGATGATGCCGATCGCCTCGTCCTGGCGGTCGCGCTGCACCATCGGATCGATCCCCAGCGTGTGGGCGTCCGATGCGAGCGCGCCGGGGCCCGAGCCGAAGATCGCCCGCCCGCCGGTCATCCAGTCGAGCTGCACCATGCGCTGCGCGACATTGAACGGGTGGTGATAGGGCAACGAGATGACGCCCGGTCGCGAGCTTGATGCGCTTCGACCGCTCACCCGCCGCGGCGAGGAACATCTCGGGCGAGCCGATCATCTCCCAGCCGCTCGAATGATGTTCGCCGCACCAGAACTCGTCGTAGCCGAGCCGGTCGAGATGCTCCACGAGGTCGAGATCGCGGCGGAACTGCAACATCGGATGCTCGCCGACCGGATGATGCGGGGCGAGAAAGGCGCCGAAATTCAAACGCGGCATGATGGGTCTCCTGGATTTCTCAGGCGCGCATTCGGCGACGGAAATCCGCCGATCGCACATGGCGCAAACCAGGGGAAGGTGAGAGACTGGGCACCGAGCCTTTGCAGGCGCCGAACAGCGAACGAGGTGATGCGATGACAGAGACGAAACCCGGCCGCGCGCATCTGATTACCGGCGGTTTTCCACCCGGTTCCATGGCCGGGCACGACCACGACTATGCCCGCCTGCGGCTGCTGGGGCTGCTGGCCGAACGGGATGTTCCGGCCTCGGTCGCCAACGACTTTGCGGACGTCGAGAAATGGCTGCCGGTCAGCCGGCTGCTGATCACCTATGTCGCCGGCCCCTATCCCGACGCCGCGCAGACCCACGCCATCGAGCGCTGGCTGGAGGCGGGCGGCCATTGGCTGGCCTTGCATGGGACGAGCGGCGGCCGCGCCGAGCGGGTGGAGGGCGCCCGCCAGCGCCGCACCGTCAAGACCGAGCACCACGCCCTCCTCGGGAGCTACTTCCTGACCCATCCGCCGATCTGCGAGTTTCGCGTCGAGGTGAGCGCCACCGATTCCCCTCTCACGCGAGGGCTCGGCAAATCGTTCGTCGTCGAGGACGAGCCGTATTTCATCGAGCTGCAGGATCCGGGCTCGACGCAGATCCTGCTGACCGCGGATTACGGCCCGAGCGCGGTATCACCCGCCATCGGGACGCTCTACGCCTCCGACACCTCGCTGCAAGGCGACGGCAGGACCCGCGTGCTCGGCTATACGCGTGCGGTCGGCAGTGGCGGCGTCACCTACTTTGCGCTCGGCCATTGCCACAACCCTGCCATCCGCGCCGCCCGGGCCCCCGACCCGACGGACAAGACGCCGCCCACCTTCCGCGGCGCGTGGGAAACCGACGCGTTCGCGACGTTGCTGCGCAACGCCCTCGCCTGGGGCGTTTCTGAGGATGTCCGCTAGGAGATCAGCAATGCAATTAATCCTCTACTACGCACCCAACGCGTGTTCGCTTGTGCCCTACGTGACCTTGACCGAAGCTGGCGCGCCGTTCGAGGTGCACCCGCTCAATTTCCGCAAGTCGCAGCACATGGCGCCCGAATATTTGCGGCTCAATCCCAAGCACAAGGTGCCGGTGCTGGTGATCGACGGGGCGCCGCTCACCGAGAATGTCGCGATCCAAATCTGGATCGCCAGGCATTTTCCGGCGGCGAAGCTGCTTCCCGCGGACCCGATGCAGGAATTGCATGCGATCTCGCTGTTGGCCTGGTGCGCGTCGGGCATCCACCCTTTCCTGTCGCGCATCAATTCGCCCCCGCGGGTCTGCGACCTGCCCGGCGCGGAGGAGTCCGTCCGACGGCTCGCGCAACAGCAGCTGTTCGAGAATTACCAGATCGCGGACGACAAGCTCGCCGGTCGCGAATGGTTCTTCGACCATTTCACCGCCGTCGATGCCCATTTCTTCTGGTGTTTTCGACGTGGCACCCAATTCAATCTCGATCTTTCCCAATTCAAGAATTGCATCGCGCATTTCGAGCGGATGCAGCAGCGGCCCAGCGTGCGAAAATTGCTCGCCTACGAACGAGAGGTGCAGACCGCGTTCGCCCAGGCGGCCTGATCACGTTCCGCGCCGCTCGGCGGTCCGGTCCCAGCCCCACCAGGCGCAGACCGCCTCGCCCATGACGAGCCGCTTGTCCTCTTCGCTGAGCCACGGCAATTCTTCGGTGAACATCGTCACGCACTGGCGCCAGGAACAGGGCATCTTTGTGATGTCGGTGCCCCAGAACATGCGGTTGGGGCCGAACGCGTCGTACACCTGTCGCAGAAAGGGGTGCAGCGCCGGAAACGGATAAGCCTCGCTCGAATAGTGCGGCACACCGGTCGCTTTGACCGCCACATTGGGGAACTTCGCCAACGCCAGAAGCTCCGGCATGTGGGTCATTGCCGCGGCGTCTTTCAGCGTGCTCGTGCCGCCTCTGCCGCCGAGGTGATCGATCGTCAAGCGAAGCCCGGGGTGACGCTCGGCGATCCGGCCGAGTTCCGGCAGTGAATCCGTGGCCAGCACGGCGATCGGAACACCGGCAGCTTCGGCTGCAGCCCAAAGCCAGTCGATTGTGCCGTCGTGCAGCCACCGCCGCGCGGGATCGCCGAGAAACCCATAGCGCAGGCCGAGCATTCCCGCTTGTTCTCTCCAGCTTGCGATGCGGGCGCGGGATTCGGGCCGGTCGAGCGGCACCGCACCCATTATCGCGAAACGGCCGGGGTAGTTGCGAACCGCCGCAAACGCCATCTCGGTCGAATTCGGGTCCCAGCCCGGTGGATGAATGACCGCGGCATCGACACCCGCTTCGTCCATCAGGGCGATGGCCTCCTCGGGGGTAAAGGCCGTCACCTGGCGATGCGACAGGTTGCTCGGCAAGCCGGTCCCCCAGAGGTGGATTTGCGCGTCGACTATCTGCATCGCACCCTCCCGCCGCCGTCACCGCCCTCTCACGCCGCCTCGGCAGCCCTGCCTCCTTCGAGCACCCCACGAACCCCGGCGATGATCCGCTTGCGGTCCGGGAAGACGTGATTTTCGAGGATGGGGCTGTAGGGTATCGGCACCTGCAATGCGCAGACCCGTTTCACCGGGGCCTTGAGCCGCGCGAAAGTCGCCGCGTCCTCGGTGGCAACAGCGGCGACCTCGGCCGAGAAGCCGGCGGTCGGCCCGGCCTCGTCGGCGATCACGAGGCGGCCGGTTTTCTGCACCGAGCTGCGGATCGTTTCCGTATCCAGCGGCACCAAGGTGCGCGGATCGACGACTTCGACCGATACTCCCTCCTTGGCGAGTTCTTCGGCCGCGGCGAGCGCCTCGTGAACGAGCCAGGCGAGGGCGACGACCGTCACGTCGGTGCCCTCGCGTTTGACGTCGGCCTTGCCGAAGGGGATCGTGTAGTCCTCCTCCGGCACCGGTCCCTTTCGCGTCATCAGCCGGTTCGATTCGAACGAGATGACCGGGTTGTTGTCGCGGATCGCCGTCTTCAGGAGCCCCTTGATGTCGTAGGGCGTCGAGGGCAGGAACATCTTCAGGCCGGCCACATTCATGAACATCGAATAAGGCGACTGCGAGTGCTGCGCCGCGATTTGGCCGCCGCCCCCGACGGCCGCCCGATAGAGGATCGGGAACGTAACCTGGCCGCCGAACATGTAGTGGATCTTCGCGGCCTGATTGACGATCTGATCCATTGCGACAAAACAAAACGTCACCTGCCGCCAGTCGACGATGGGGCGGAAGCCGCAGCCGGCCGCGCCGATCGCCATGCCGGTCAGCGCCGCCTCGGTGATCGGCGTCGCCCTGACGCGCTCGGCGCCAAATTCTTTTAGCAGCGGGCCGATCGGGTCGGTCGACATGTAGAAGATCTTGGGATCGCGCCGCATCTCCTCGGCGACGGCTTCGACCGCGGCCCCGTTATACGTCAGCTCTCGCATCGTCTCCTCCTCGCATCAGGCCGCAAAGGCGTCTTCGGTCGCCTGCTCGGGCGTCGGGAAGGGGCTGGCTTCGGCGAAGGCGACGGCGGCTTCGAGCGCGGCGATGATTTCGCGCTCCATGGCTTCCATCCCGGCGTCGTCGAGGTCACCCTGCTCCCTCAGCTGGCGCTCGAGCTGCGCGATCGGATCGCGGCGCGTCCACGCTTCGCGCTCCGCCGGGTCGCGGGGATCGGGCTGCCCCCGGCGCTCGGTGTGGGCGCGCTGGCGGTAGGTCTTGCACTCGATCAAACTCGGGCCGCCGCCCGAGCGCGCCCGGTCGACGGCGCGGTTTGCCGCCTGATAAACCGCGAAGATGTCGTTGCCGTCGACGACGACCCCCGGAATTCCGTAACCGGCCGCGCGTGCCGCCACATCGCTCAGCGCGTGCGTCGCGGCAGCCGCGGTCTGGGCGGCATACATGTTGTTCTCGCAGACATACAGCATCGGCAGTTTCCAGGTCGCCGCGATATTGAGGCACTCGTGGAACGGCCCGGCGTTCGATGCGCCATCCCCGAAAAAGGAGACGGCCACCCCGCCCTTGCCTTCCATCTGCGCCGCCAGGCCGGCGCCGGTGACGATCGCGATCCCACCTGCGACGATCCCATTGGCGCCGAGCATGCCGATGCCGAAATCGGCGATGTGCATCGAGCCGCCTTTACCCTTGCAGTAGCCGGTTTGACGGCCGTAGAGCTCGGCCATCATGCGGTTGAGGTCGGCGCCCTTGGCGATGCAGTGGCCGTGGCCGCGATGCGTCGAGATGATCCGGTCGCCGCGATCGAGCGCGCGTACAGACGCCGACCGCGACGGCCTCCTCACCGATGTAGCAATGCACGACGCCATAGATCTTGCCGGCGAGATAGTCGGCCGAGGCGCGCTCCTCGAAGCGGCGAATCGTCAGCATCCGGCGCAGCATCTCGCGCTGCTCCTCGGGCGGCAGGTTCGGCGAAAGGCTTTGCATGGGCGTGATCCCTCCGGGCCGGTCGGGCGCCCATGATGGGCCAGCGCCGGAAGGCTGGCAACCGGAACCTCGGGATCAAAGGCCCAGGTCGGAAAGGCCCGGGTGATCGTCGGGCCGCCGCCCGAGCGGCCAGTGGTATTTCCTGTTGGCCTCGTCGATCGGCAGATCGTTGATGGAAGCAAAGCGTCGCTGCATCACGCCAGCCGCATCGAATTCCCAATTCTCGTTTCCGTAAGAGCGGAACCAGTTGCCGCTGTCGTCATGCCATTCGTAAGCGAACCGCACGGCAATTCGGTTGTCGGCAAAGGCCCAGAGTTCTTTGATCAGGCGGTAGTCGAGCTCCTTGTTCCATTTACGGGTAAGAAAGGCGACGATCTCGGCACGGCCATTGATGAATTCCGCCCGGTTTCGCCACCGGCTATCCTCGGTATACGCCAAAGAAACCCGGTGCGGATCGCGGCTGTTCCAGCCGTCCTCCGCCATCCTGACCTTGACGATCGCGCTCTCGCGTGTGAACGGCGGGTTCGGAGCAGCCATTGAAACCTCCCTCCCCACAACCGGGGGAACGCGAGCATAATAAAATCGCGGGTCGCCGGATCAACGCCATGCCGGGGGCCACACCACTTCGCCGGTGCTGTCGTTGAGCAGCAAGGGGAGGTCGTTGCGACTGCTGGGGTAGCCCTCGTCGAAATCGAACAGGCCCTCGATCGAGCCCGCGAACTGGTCGAACGAGCCTTGGCCAGGCGGCACTCCGTTCGGATTGTCGAGCGAGTTGATCCGGCCGAGTTGCCAATTATCCTCGATGAAGCGCAGGACCGAGGTCGTATCGAGAATTGCATGATCGACGTAATTGCGCTTTGCGTAGGGCGAAATCGCGAGGAAAGGTAAACGCTGGCCATAGCCGCAGCGGTCGTTGAACGCCCCCGCGGGCAGCGGGACAGTGCCGCAGATACTGTCTTGCGTGGGATCATTCGACTGGTTGACAATCGGCGACATGACGTGGTCGTACCAGCCGTCGCTGTCGTCATAGGTGACGATAATTGCCATGTTCGGCCAATATCTCGATCGCTGCAGTGCATTGATGGTGTCGACCAGGAATGTCTGCTCCAAGAGCGCACCCGAAGTCATCGGATGGCCGGTCTCGTTTGCCGGCGCCTTTATGAAGCTGACGGTCGGCAAGTTGCCAGCATAGAGCGCGGCCCAGAACGCGTTCAGATCGTACTGGTGGTTCGCCCGGTCCCCTTGGTGGCCGATCAGCGCGGTCGAGGTCGGCGGCAGATGATGGGGGTTGGCGGTCGAGGGGTAGTACTGGAACGGGTCGTAATGCTCGTCATAGGCTGCGGTGCAAACCGCCTGCATCGCCGTCGAGCCGGGCTGTGCGGTGAAGTCGCCATAGAACCAGCCCCAGCTGATCCCCTTTGCATTGAGCAGGTCGCCGACATTGTGACCGGTCATCTGCACCGAGGCGACCGGGGTGGGGACGCCGTTGACAACGACGGGCGCCGAGCGGCAGTCCTCAAGAGCGGAGTTGAGATTGGCAATGACCGAGCCATTGCGGATGACGTAACTTTTGGCGCCAGTCTTCAGCACGTTGCCCGGCTCGTAAGTCTGATGCGTCTGGCCGGAGACGAGGTTGAGGTGACCCATCACCGTGGTGCCGAACTCGGTGTCAAAGAAATTGTCGCTCATTGCAAAGTGCTGCGCGTAATTCCATAGTGCCGTGACGGTGTTCCCGTCGTAATAGCCCATGCCGACCCCGGCCGGACACGCGACCTCATCGCCGCTCGCCGAAGTAGCGGCGGCGCTGGTAAACTCGGGAAACGCGTCCATCAGGCCATGGTCAAAAGCCGACTGCTCGGCCGCATAGGCATTGCTGTTGTCGCAATCGAGCGTCGCCTGGCTGCGGTCGAGTTGGAACGGATTGATCGCACTCGCTCCATTGGCCGGATTGAGGGAGTTGGGATTGTCGGTCAGCAAAACTCCTTGCGGCTCTCCGTTGACCAGAGTGCCGAGCCCATTGACCGTAGGCGTCTGGTCCTGGGCCTGGAAAGGCGGTTCGCCCGGCGGGTTGAGCGCTACCGGATAGGTCCCGAAATAATGGTCGAAGGAATTGTTTTCCTGGAAAATCACGACAAGATGCTTGATCGGCGTCGTGCGCCCGGGCGGAGCGGCGGCAACAACGGCCGCGCTCGCGGCGAGGAACACAAGGCTGAGCAAGCATGTACTTCCGATCGCCCTCATGTGTGCTCCTCCTAGCGAAATTGCGGCGATGCTAGGGAGCCGCTGTTACGATTTTGTTGCGATAACGTGTTACTTTTGTTGCGTTCGAAGGCAGCATGGCTCGTCGGCGACTCAGCTTCATCGAGGGTCGCGCGTCGCGCGCGGCGTGAGCCCGCAGCTCTACCGATCAAAGTGGCGGAAGGCGGCCTCGACTTGGTCATGCGTGGAAAAATGGCGTCGATTTGCTTGCTTGAGCCCTTTGAGCACCGCCGCCAAATGCGCGGCCTCGACCGGCTCTGCGAAAGAAGGAACTGCGGTCGCGGCCTCGGCGATTGTAAGACCGCCGTTCAGCCCGCAATGATCCGTCGGCGCCGAGTATGCCGATCCCGAAACCGGCGATGTGCATCGAGCCGCCCGTGCCCTTCCAGTAGCCCGTTTGCCGCCCGTAGAGATCGGCCCTCATGTGCCCCCTGTTCCGCCTGTTTTATCAGGTCGAGATCAGGCATTGCCAACTCCCAACAATGCGGTATTAGCCGAAGCGCTGCTGAAATATACCTTCGCGGCGTTACTGAAGGGAGAGGTCGGCAAACGCGATCTCCGGCTCCATCATCCAGAACTCGGCGAGGTGGCGGCTAGTGTTCGAGTTCTCGGCGCGGAAGGTCGGCCCGAGATCGTCAGGAACGCCTCCCGGCCAAAGAAATCCTGCGCGAAATCCACCCTAGGTCATGCACGGACTTTGTCCTGTTGCCGGCTCAATTCGACCCTTTTCTGGCGAGATCGGGCAAGGGCGGCCCAAGCAGCGAGAAGCGAAGCCTGCGCGGGTCCTTTATTTCTCGCTTAAATCCAGACGGAATGTCTGCGCCACGAACTCCTTCACTGCACGCAGCGAACCGCTCTGGGCGTTTGCGTTGAGTGCCACGGTGACGCCGCGCTCAACACAGGGATCGGCGGGCGTGAAAGGCAGCCCAGTCTTCTGATTGATGATTTTTCCGGCTGGACTTTCCTCCAGCACACAGTTTCTGAACGTCTGTCCCTGTGGCAAGAACACAGGCATTTGGAGATCGAGGTCATCGAACCGATGGTAGGAATTGGGGTATTCGGTCAGCGTCACATCTTTGCCGGCGTTCCGCAAGCGCTCGACATACTGGCGACAGGGCTCGACGGGAACCCAATCATCCGACGCGCCATGAAACAGTCGAATTGGTTTATCGCTGACATTTCCATCCTCGATGTAAGTCGTTCCGCATGGTGTGTAGAACGCAATGTATGCAGCGAACTCGACGCCCTTCGGACCATTGAGGGCTTGGAATCTTCTGGAGCTGGCATACAGAGCTGCAATAGCTCCGCGCGAGAATCCGATGATGGCAATCTTTGTCGGATCTATGCGCGGGTGCTTGGAAAGCAGCTCAAGCGCTCGGTAGGAGTCGCCAAGCGTCGCGAGCGACGACACTTGCGCCAGATTCGCGCGCGTGTCCGCGACGTTGCGCCCTGTGAAGCTATCCAGGATAAAAGCTGCAACTCCCATTTTGTTGAACTCTCTTGTCCAATTGTCCTCGTGATCTCCGACTCCGACCCCACCGTGCACGATGACAATTGCCGGAACACGTTCCGCCGCAGTGGTGGGAATCCGCAATTCTCCTCCGATGACAACCGGCTTACCTTCCGTCGAACCGATCAAGAACTGCTCACTGCTCACCGTGACCGTATGCAGCGGGTAGAGCTGCATAGTCATCGTTTGTGCGCGCGCAAGATTTGTCGACGTCACAATAGCTACGGCCAACACGCCAAATAGGTGCCACCTCCGATACCTCATCTGCTGGATTCTCCCGAGGCGCAGCCGAAATGGTCCGCCGATTGCTGATCTAGCGCGCCCTCCTGCCCTATTAGCAACCTAAATCGCCAAAGCCATCTTGCTGCCGATGCTGAAGGAAGAACCACTTGGCACGCGCAAACTCACAGCAGAAAGGGGTGTAGGCTTCAGGGCCAGCTTGCGAGGCTACGTCGCGGGCAATAGTATCTGCATCGATTTCCGCCGGGCGGAGCTTCCGAGGTCGCTCCAGCCCCCACCGACGGCGAAGCGAACACGATCGCTAAGTGCACATCGGTATCGCGCGCATCAATATCGCGCGTTTCCGGGGGTTCTTGGGAAGGGGATGGCGTCGCGGACGTTGGCGAGGCCGGTGACGTAGGCGAGGGTGCGCTCGAAGCCGAGGCCGAAGCCGGCGTGCGGCACCGTGCCGTAGCGGCGCAGGTCGCGGTACCAGGCGTAGTGCTCGCGGTCGATGCCGCGCTCGGCCATGCGCGCATCCAGCACCTTGAGCCGCTCCTCGCGCTGGCTACTCCCCGGCGCCAATACGTCCGTCGCCGCGACCGTGCGGCCGTCGTCTTTGAGCCGAATGTAGAACGTTTTGATGGCCTTCGGATAGTGCGTCACGATGACCGGCTTCTTTGCGTATTTTTCGGTCGGATAGCGCTCATGCTCCGATTGCAGGTCGACGCCCCACTTTACCGGGAATTCGAATTTCTCGTTCGACCGCTCGAGCACTCGGATCGCCTCGCCGTAATCCATATGGACGAATTCCGAGCCGACGATGCCCTCGAGCTTCGCCAAGAGTCCCTTCTCGATCCGCTGGTCGAAGAAGGCGAGATCTTCCTGCGTTCGTTCAGCAACGCCGCGAAGGTGTATTTCAGCAGCGCCTCCGCCAATGCCGCATTGTCCGCGAGGTCGGCGAAGGCGATCTCCGGCTCGGTCATCCAGAACTCGGCGAGGTGCCAACTGGTTCGAGTTCTCGGCGCGAAAGGTTGGTCCGAAGGTGTAAACCTTGGTCGGGGCCGGTCAGGTCTCCTTGTGATGGGCCTTATCTATTGGCACGATTAGAGTGCCTGTTCGGCTAAATTCTGTCCCGGCGGAGACCTGCTCCTCTCGGCGGTCTTGCCTTCCAATGGACCACGGGAGACCTTTGGCGCGAAGAGGGCCGGGAGCTCGCGCACGAGTGTCATCGCACCGCGAAACCGAGTCTGGTTTGATGATACGTCAAGCAGGGTTTCCAGGAACATATGTCGCGTTGGCACTTCCCAGGATCTCGATTTCGGGATACCAAAGATAAGGGTCATACGGCTTGTTAAGTAAAATTATCTTCAGTTCGGGATTGAAGATCGGCTCAAAGGCCGACAAAAATGAAGTGGTTCTAATCAACGTTGCACACCGAGATAGCAAAATCGCGTTTACTAGGGCATCCTCTCCTTTTTCATACTCTCCGCCGGCAACCCGAAAAGGTGGCAATTCATCGCCCGGCTGATATCGGTAATGATCATCATAAGAAAATATCGGGATATCTGTTGCCGACTGAACAACAAAGTCGATGAATTTTTGTTCGTCGCTCGCAACGAATACCGCCTTGATCCTGCCGTCAGTCTTTAAATAGGCCTGCAAAATTTGGAGACAATAATCCCAAGATACACGCGGTGCTTCTATCGTCTTGTCGGCTCCACGAAAGTGAATCCCGACAGCGGGGCCATGAACCTCGATATGTTCCAGAAATTATCGACCAATGTCATAATGTGGGATTTCGGCTTCAAATATTTAAAAAAAAGACGAGTACTATCTTCCAGGCTCATCCTGTGCAGCATTGGTTGTCCCAATTCTCCATATTCACCCAGTTTTTTAGTGTATCGAACGCGTCTGGGAACCCCTTCGGATGTCATCGGCCTGGATATGTCGAAATGATAGTCCCGCCAGTTGCGCCCTCTGTTCGGATCGCGATATTGGCCTGATAGGCATATATCAGGAATAAGTTGGTGAAGTTCGCAGTACTTAAATATTAAAAGGCACCAGGCCAGCTGGGCAAAAAAGCCGTTGGTAAAATTGATTTCAAACGAGCAGATACCGCCGTTTGTGCTCATAGGTATTTGCCACGACAGCCCTTGAACCCAGCGAAAGAGCCACTGCCGTTTGACCCATGGGGCGATAACCGATCGCATCCTGCGCAGCCCCCTCGCTGCTCCTGTTCCCCCTATGCGCGCCAGCATTTACTTCAAACCGGATTGTTGTTCGATTGACCGCAGGGTTCCGATCGGAATGTCCCGCCTTGGATGAGGTACGGTGACCACGCCCGGCTTCCGCGGATGCCTGAAATGGTGGTGACTTCCTGACACTCGGACCAATGTCCAGCCCTCTCTCGAGAGCCTTGATGATATCACTGCTTCGCATCCTCGCGCGGTCAAGCGAGCGGGCTAGGGTGTGCGATCAACAAGCAATTTACTCGACCCCTCACGTTCACACCGAAAAGTACTTCGCCTGTGGGTGGTGGAGGACGATCGCGGAGGTGGATTGCTCAGGGTCGAGCTGGTCTTCTTCGCTGAGGGTGATGCCGATTTCTTCGGCGCGCAGTAACGCCAAGAGCTGCTGCTGGTCGGCGAGGTTGGGGCAGGCGGGGTAGCCGAAGGAATAGCGGCTGCCGCGGTAGCCTTGGGCGAGCATTGCGTCGGGGTCGCGGGCTTCCTCGGCGGCGAAACCCAACTCGCCGCGAATGCGCTTGTGGACGTATTCGGCCAGCGCCTCGGCCATCTCGACCGAGAGGCCGTGCAGATAGAGGTAATCCTGGTAGCGGTTGTCGGCGAACCATTCGCGCGCCGCCTCGGAGGCGCGGCGGCCCATCGTGACGACCTGCAGGCCGATCACGTCGCGCGCGTTCTCGGCAACATCGCGGAAGAAATCGGCGATGCAGAGGCCGCCGTCCTTGTTCTGGCGCGGGAACGAGAAGCGGGTCAGCTCGCGCTCGCCATCGGTGTCGAAGATGATGACGTCGTTGCCTTCGGCGGCGCACGGCCAATAACCGTAGGCGGCCTGCGGGACGAGAATGTCCTCGCGGATCGCGATGTCGAGGATGCGGCGCAGTACCGGACGCAGTTCGTCTTTCGCCCATTCGCGGTATTCGGCGAGGCTCCGTCCGTCTTTCCGGTAGCCCCACTGAAATTGGTAGAGCATGCGCTCGTTGAGATAGGGCACGACTGCTTTCGCCGGCACCCGCGCGATCGTCCGCGGGCCCCAGAAGGGCGGCTCGGGGATCGGCACATTGCCGGTCAACTCGGCGCGGCGCAGGCGAATTTCCTCGGCATCGACCGGCCGCAACGGCCGCGGGTCGGCGGCGCGGCCGAGCTTGCGGCTCTGGTTGACCGGGCGGCCCTCGTTCTTGCGCCTGACCTCCGCGAGATGCGCATCGAACCGGCCGGTGACGATCTTGTCCATCAGATCGAGGCCGTCGAACGCATCGCGCGCATAGGCGACGCGTCCCGCCTCATAGCATTTGACGCAATCCTCCTCGACATAGCGCCGGGTCAGCGCGGCGCCGCCCAGCATCACCGGCACGGAGAGGCCCTGCCGGCTCATCTCCTCGAGGTTCTCGCGCATCACGACCGTCGATTTGACGAGCAGTCCCGACATGCCGACGGCGTCCGCCTTGTGGGTGACTGCGGCATCGAGGATCGACGAGATCGGCTGCTTGATGCCGAGATTGACGACCCGATAGCCGTTGTTGGTCAGGATGATGTCGACGAGGTTCTTGCCGATGTCGTGCACGTCGCCGCGCACTGTCGCCAGCACTACCGTGCCTTTTTCCTGGCCGTCGACCCGCTCCATGTGGGGTTCGAGATAGCGGACCGCAGCCTTCATCGTTTCGGCTGACTGCAGCACGAAGGGGAGCTGCATCTTGCCGGCGCCGAACAGGTCGCCAACCGTTTTCATGCCGCCGAGCAGGATGTCGTTGATGATGTCGAGCGGCTTGTAGCTCTGCATCGCCAAGTCGAGGTCGGCTTCGAGATCGAGCCGGTCGCCGTCGACGATGCGCTGTGCGAGGCGGTCCTCGAGCTTGTCCGGGCGGCCCTTCTTCTCGGTCTTCTCGGCCGCGCGGTTTTCGAACAGCGCGATATAGGCCTGCAGCGGATCGTAATCCTCGCGCCGCCGGTCGAAGATCAGATCCTCGGCGACCCGCACCTCCTCCTCCGGGATCTTGTGCAATGGCACGATGCGCGAGAAATGCACGATCGCGCCGGTGAGCCCGCGGCGCAGCGCATGGTCGAGAAAGACCGAATTCAACACGTGACGCGCCGGCGGGTTGAGGCCGAAGGAGATGTTGGAGAGGCCGAGGATGATCTGGCACTCGGGCATGTCTTGCGAGATCCGCTCGATCGCCTCCAATGTCCACAAGCCGAGCTTGCGGTCGTCCGCGTTTCCGGTGCAGATCGTGAAGGTCAGCGGGTCGAACAGCAGATCCGATGGCGGCAGGCCGTGCTTGCCGCAGGCAAAGTCGTAGAGCCGCCGCGCCACCTGCAATTTGTGCTCGACCTCCTTTGCCATGCCGGTCTCGTCGATCGTCAGCGCGATTACCGCCGTGCCGAAGCGGCGCGCGAGCCCCAGGCGCTTGTCGGCCGCCTCTTCGCCGTCCTCGAAATTGATCGAGTTGATGATCGGCTTGCCGCCGTAGAGCTTGAGAGCTGCTTCGAGCACCGGGTATTCGGTCGAGTTCGATGACCAGGGGCGCGTTGACCGCGCCGCGCATGCGGGTCACCGCCTCGGTCATGTCGGCGACCTCGTCGCGCCCGACGAAGGCAGTGCAGAGATCGAGCGTGTGCGAGCCTTCCTTGACCTGCTCGCGCCCCATCTCGACGCAGCCGTCCCAATCGCCCTGCTCCTGCAATCGCCGGAATTGGCGCGAGCCGTTGGCGTTGCAGCGCTCGCCGATCGACAAATAGGCGTTCTCCTGGCGGAGGTTCACCTGGCCGTAGAGCGAGGCGACGGAGGGAGCCCAGATCGGGTTGCGGCGGCGTGGCACCGGCCGCGGCCGCCCATTTCCAATGGCCCGGCCGACACGCCGCAGCATCGCGTCGAGCGCGGCGATATGCGCTGCCTCGGTGCCGCAGCATCCGCCAATAATGCCGACACCGTCCTCGAGCACAAAGCGCTCTAGCCATTGGGCAAGCTCGGTTGCGCCCAGCGGGTATTGCGTGCGCCCGCCGACGAGTTCGGGCAAGCCGGCGTTGGGCTGCACCGAAATCAAGCCGGGCCAGTTCTCGCCCAGCCATTTGACGTGCTCGGCCATCTCGCGCGGGCCGGTCGCGCAATTGAGGCCGATGACCGGCACGTCGAGGGCGCGGACGACCGTCGCCGCGGCGGCGATGTCGGCGCCGACCAGCAACGTCCCGGTCGTCTCCACCGTCACGCTGACCAGGATTGGAATGTCTTTGCCGGCCTCGTCCCGGGCGCGTTTGGCGCCGTTGACCGCGGCCTTGATCTGCAGCGGATCCTGGCACGTCTCGATCGCAATCGCGTCGCTGCCGCCGGCGACGAGCCCGGCACATTGCAGCGCCAGCCCGTCCTCGAGCTCCTGGTAGGAAATATGGCCGAGCGAAGGAAGCCGGGTGCCTGGCCCGAGCGAGCCGAGCACGAACCGGGTTCGGCCGTCATGCGCGAATTCGGCGATCGCCTCACGCGCCAATTCGGCGGCGCGCCGGTTCAGCTCGAACGTACGGTCGGCAATGCCGAACTCGCCGAGGGTGACCGGCGAGCCGCCGAAGCTGTTGGTCTGCAGCGCGTCGCAACCGGCTTCGAGATAGCCGCGGTGGATCTCGCGGATCAGGTCCGGGCGGCTCTCGTTCAGAATCTCGGTGCAGTTCTCGAGACCGAGAAAATCACGCTCCGTATCGAGATTGCGCGCCTGCACCTGCGTTCCCATCGCGCCGTCGCACAGCACGACATGGTCGGCCAGGTAATCGAGGAAATGGGTCATTGGCGGGTGTATGCGTGCGATTCGAATTCGTCGCCCCCGCGAAAGCGGGGGTCCAGAGCCTGCCCCTGGCTTGAACAGGGGGCGACTGCCCGGCGGCTGGTTTCCCTGGATTCCCGCTTTCGCGGGAATGACGGGTGGGGGGAAAGGTTAAAGTGGTTTGGCATTACGCCACTGCGGCGGCGGGTTTGGGGGCGCGCACGCCGAGGAGGTGGCAGATCGCGACGAGCAGGTCGGCGCGGTTCAGGGTATAGAAATGGAATTCGTGCACGCCGTTAGCCTGCAGTCGGCGGCATTGCTCGGCGGTGAGGGAAGCGGCCACAAGTCGGCGCGTATCGGGGTCGTCGTCGAGGCCGTCGAAATGCGCGCCCATCCAGGCCGGGATCGAGGCGCCGCAGGCCGCCGACATGCGTTTCAGCTGCGCGAAATTAGTGACCGGCAGGATGCCGGGTACGATCGGCACGTCGATGCCGGCCGCTCGGGCGCGGTCGCGGAAGCGCAGGAACACGTCGGCATCGAAAAAGAACTGCGTGATCGCCCGAGTGGCGCCGGCGTCGAGCTTGGCCTTCAGGTTGTCGAGGTCGTGGCCGGGGCTGCGCGCCGAGGGATGGGTTTCGGGATATGCGGCGACGCTGATCTCGAAATCCGCCACCTTTTTCAGGCCTGCGACGAGATCGGCAGCGTAGGCGTAGCCGCCCGGGTGCGGCGCATAGCCCGCCCCGATGCCGCCGGGCGGGTCGCCGCGCAACGCGACGATGTGGCGGATGCCGGCCTCCCAATAGTCGCGCGCCACCGCGATCGATCTCCTCGCGCGCCGCCGCGACGCAGGTCAGATGCGCGGCCGGTTCGAGCGCGGTCTCCTGGCGGATGCGGCGTACCGTCGAGTGGGTGCGCTCGCGCGTCGAGCCGCCGGCCCCATAGGTCACGGAGACGAAGCGCGGCCGCAACGGTTCGAGCCGCTTGACCGCAGCCCACAGCCGCTCTTCCATCTCTTGTGTCTTCGGCGGGAAGAACTCGAACGAGATGCGCGGCGGACCGGCGTCGAAATCGCTGACCGGGTCGGCGCCAAGCAGCCCGCGGGCGGAATTCTGCATCAGTGAAGCTCCCCTTCGACGAGCGCCGGGGCTGCCGGCTGCAAGGCCTGGGCAAAACGCGGATTTGTCGGGGCTTGGCGATGGGCGGTCCATATCACGACGGTCAACGGGTCGCCGGGTAAATGCCGCGGCGACGCCGGATCGAGACCGGCGGCGCGGCACCATTCCGCCACCTCGGCATCGGAAAAGCCGAGCCGCCGGTGAGCGTGCTCGTCGCGCAGGAATTCCAGCGCGTGGGGTGCGAAATCGACGAGAACGAGGACGCCGTTCGGCCGCAGAACGCGCGCCGCCTCGGCGATCGCCGCAGCGGGCCGGTCGGCGTAGTGCAGGACCTGATGGATCACCACCGCGTCGAAGGACGCGTCCGGCACGGCCAGCTGGTACATGTCGCCGAGCCGGACCGACCCGTTTTGGAGGCCGGCCCGCGCGAGGTTGACCCGCGCGATCGACAGCATCTCGCGTGACTGGTCGACGCCGAGCGCGTGCTCGACGCGCGGCGCCAGAATCTCCAGCATGCGGCCGGTGCCGGTGCCGATGTCGAGAAGATCGCGCGGATCGGCGGCGGCGATGACCTCGACGAGGGCTGCCTCGACCTCGCGCTCATCGATGTAGAGCGAGCGGATACGATGCCATTGGTCGGCATTTTCGCGAAAATAGGCACGCGCGTGTTCGGCGCGCTGCCGCTTGATCGCGCCGAGCCGCTGCAGATCGAGGGCGATCGTCGGGTCGCCATCGTCGCAAGCCGCGACCAGCTGGCGGGCCAGGGCGCTTGCCGGGCCCGCTTGGCTGAGGCGATAGAACACCCAGCTGCCCTCGCGGAAGCGATCGAGGAGACCGGCTTCGCACAACAGCTTCAGATGGCGCGAGACGCGGGGCTGGCTCTGCCCGAGGATCTGTGTCAGCTCGCTCACCGTGAGCTCGCCGCGCGCGCACAAGACGACGAGCCGCAGCCGGGTCGGCTCGGCAACTGCGCGCAATGCAGCCAGCAGGTGCTCCATTAACAAGTCTCTTCCTTGTGGCTGCCGGCAACATATACAGATATCTTTATATGTGCAAGCGGATTATGCAATTTGCGGCGCCAAGCTCCTTGTGCCACTTGCCCATTCCGCGAATTTCCCGCAAATATCTCGCCCCTCGGCCAAGCCGCCCGATTGATGCGAGACCGACCGATGAATGTTCGCGCGCTCCGCCCCGGCTTATCGGAACTGTTTGCCTTCTCTGTCCTGATCCTTTCCGGTTGCGCCTCACACCCCGAGACTGCGCAACAGGCAGCGCCACCTACGAAGAGGATTTCAACGATCCGCTCGAGGACGCCAACCGCAAGATCTTCGAATTTAACCAATTCGTCGATCGCAATGCGATTGTGCCGGTCGCCAAGGCCTATCGCGATACCGTGCCTGATCCGGTGCGCGATTCATTACGCGATTTTCTCAACAATTTGCGCGCGCCGCTGGTCTTTGTGAACGACACCCTCCAGGGTCAATTCCAGCACGCCGGGGAGACAATGGGCCGCTTTGTCATCAATTCGACGATCGGCATGGGCGGAGTTGTCGATGTTGCAGGACGCTGGGGTGTCCCCTTTCACGAGGAGGATCTCGGCCTGACGCTCGGCACCTGGGGGATACCAGAAGGACCTTACCTCGTAGTGCCGGTCCTCGGACCATCGACACCGCGCGATCTCGGCGGCCAAGTCGCCGAGGGGTTCGGCGATCCGTGGAACAGACTCGTCACCGGAAGTCCATGGAACCTCTATTGGATTCCGTTGGTGCGCGGTGGGGTCGCCGGCATCGATCAGAGGTCGCGCTATATCGAGACCCTCGCCGACATCGAGCGCACCTCGCTCGATTATTATGCGACAATTCGCTCGCTTTATCGGCAGCGGCGCGCCGCGCTAATCCGCCATGAGCGGGAGAACCTGCCGCCGCCTGCCGGCTTCAGCGAGCGCGACGAGCGCGGGTCGCCGACGGCATTCACCACTGCGGCAGCCCGACCGGCTGTGATCTCTGAAGCGTCCAACATATCCGAGGTAGCAAAATAATGGTGCGACGTAGCTTCCTGACTGCCGCCCTGGTCCTCGTCGCGGGAGCGCTGGCTCCCGCGATCCCCGCAGCGGCAGCCGCCGACCCTGCCGCCGTGATCAGCAATCTCGGCAACCGCGCGCTCGAGGTGCTCGGCAAGGGTGCTACCCCGTCACAGAGGGTGGCGCGGTTTCGCGAATTGCTGCGCGAGGATTTCGACGTTCCGGGGATCGCGCGTTTTGTCCTCGGCCGCTACTGGAATGCCGCGACCGAGGAACAGCGGGCGGAGTACGTCAAGCTGTTCGAGGAGTACATCGCGCTCGCCTACAGCACCCGGCTCGCCGAGTATACCGGCGAGACCTTCAAGGTGACCGGCAGCCGACCGGACGCCGACGGCGCCATCGTATCGAGCCAGATCATCCGCCCCACCGGCGCCGCGCCGGTCAAGGTGGACTGGCGCCTGACCGGGCGAAACGGCGTCTACAAGATCAGCGACGTCTCGGTCGACGGCATCAGCATGGCGGTCACCCAGCGCTCCGAGTTCGCTTCCGTCATCCAGCATAATGGCGGCCAAGTGCAGGGTTTGATCACGATGTTGCGCGAAAAAACAGCGGGCAGCGGGGCGCGATAACAAGCCAACCGCAGCGGCTCGGCCTCGCGGGTCCGTCTACGACAGCGACAAAGGGAGGGCGGCGATGCGGCTCGGCTTTACTAACCCCTGGTGGGTCGTGGTCGGTGCCGTCGGCGGCCTCATCGTATGCAACGGCCCGGTCCTCGGGTTCACCTTTGGCGTGTTTCTAAAGCCGATCATGGCCGATATGGGATGGCAGCGCGGCACCGCGTCGTTCGCCTTGTCGTTTGGCGGGATCTGCTCTGCGCTGACCGTACCGGTGCTCGGCCGGATGATGGATCGTTGGAGCATTCGCCGGGTGGCATTGCCCGGCCTTGTCATCTACGCGATCGCGATGTGCCTGTTGGGGCTCAGTGCGAAATCTCTGGTGATTTTCACCCTGCTGTTCGCGCTTGCCGAGGCGGCCAGCGCGGTTCAAACTCCGATCGGCTATGCCAAGGCGATCTCGGCTTGGTTCGACCGCCGGCGCGGGCTGGCGCTCGGCATCGCGATGTCGGGGGTCGGGCTGGGCGGCTTCATCATGCCGCAACTCGCTCAGATGCTGATCGAGCGGGTGGGCTGGCGCGGCGCCTATCCGATCCTTGGTTTGTTGACGCTCGCAATTGCATTTCCGCTGGTCGCGCTGTGGATACGGGAGCCGCGGCCGGGCGAGGGCGAGCGCCGGGCCGTAAGCGCAGCCGATATCACCGGTCTGACCGTGCGCGATGCCGCCGGCACGCGCAGCTTTTGGCTGATGGGCGTGGCCTTCTTTTTGGTCGCGGTCGCGGTCAACGGCACGGTCGCGCATGTTGTTCCGCTGTTGACCGACCACGGCATGTCCGCGGCCGCAGCGGCGGCGATCATGGGGATCTTCGGGCTGGCGACGATGGCCGGCCGGCTGCTCGCCGGTTATTTGGTCGATCGCATTTTCGCCCCCTTTGTCGCAACCGTATTCTTCCTGGCCCCGATCGCGGGTTTCATGCTTCTGAGCGGCGGTTCTGGCGCATTGCCGGGGATCGGGGTCATTCTGCTGGGATTGGGGCTCGGCACCGAGATCGACCTGATTGCATTTCTGGTGTCGCGCTATATGGGACAGCGGGCGTTCGGCGAGATCTATGGCTATTGTTTCATGATCTTCGGCCTAGGCTCTAGCTTCGGCCGGTTTCTCGGCGGGTTCGTCTACGATCTTGCGGGATCCTATAACCCGGCGCTGATCGGTGCCGCCGGCGCGCTCGTCGTGGCGGTGATGCTCGTCAACCTTCTCGGCCCCTACACTTATCCGGTGCGCCGGGACATCGAACCGCTCCTCGTGCGTCGGCCCGCGACACCCTGAAAGAGGCAGCTCAGCGCGGCTGTCGTTCCAGGTTTTTGAGGCGTTCCGCGGCAGCGGCATCGCCGAGGTCGCGGGCTCGACGATACCAGAACGCGGCCCGAGCGGGGTCGCCGGGGTCGCCGCGGACACCGACACGGCCGAGAAAATTGGGATCGAATGTCGCACCCAGCCGAAGCGCCGCAGCGCTGTCGCCCCCATCGGCGGCACGTTCATAGAATAATCGCGCCGACGCGATGTCCCCGGCGCTGAGGAACGCGTCGCCGCGAGCTACCAGGGCGGCGATCTCCGTTGCCGAAAGGTGGGGGCCCGCGGGAGATTGCACCGGTGGAGGAGGCGCTTGCGGCGTCGCTGCGGCGCGCGGCGCAGCCGGGCTTGCGACAGATGCGTTCGGCTGCGGGATTTGCTCGGGCCGCAATGGAGCAGGTGTCGGTACAGCCGGTGCTGCTTGCGGCTTCGCCGACTCCGGCGTCGGCTGAAGGGCGGCAGCAGGCGGCGAGGCCTGGGGCGGCGGCGGCGCGACCCTCGGCGAGGGATTGCCAGCCGGGGCGAGCGATCGCTCATCCGGTGTCTTCACATCCACTATTCTGACATAGTGCACGGCCAAGGAGGCCCCGACGCCGAGCGCCGCGAGCACACCCAGCACGGCCAAACTCCGAAATAAGATCGGCCGCCCGTGGCGCGTCTCATCTTGACTGTGCCGGACCGCGAGCTGATGGCGAAGAAAATCGATGCCTTCGTCATCGCCAATCTCATCAAAGCGCAACTGCAACGCGACCGCCTCTGTGAGAAACTGCAGCGGCTGCTCCTGGAGCCGGGCGAGAAATCCTCGGCGGGCAAGTAACACCCCGGCCGCATTCTGTCTTGCGCCGCGCTGTATCGTGGCGCAGATCTCACCGAGCTGCTGGTCGGAGAGTTGTTCGGCTTTGTCGAAGACGAAGAGCGGCGCATCGGTCTCGGCCGTGTCCGATATTGTTACTGTCCCGCCCCCTGCGGGCAGCGTCGCCACGACGGAACCGGCGCGAGATACCTCCTCGCCCGTGAGTTCCGGCCCGCAAGAAATGCCGATCACCCTGTGACGCGACCCTGCCAGCTTACGTAGAGCCTGTGAGAGAGGCTGCGGGTCCGCCGGCGGATCACCGGTGACGAGAACCAGGCCACCTTTGCCGCCAAGGGCTGCGAGGACCCGGCCGGCAACAGACAGGTAGTGCGGCTCGCTCGCAAGATAACCGGAAGCCGTCTCGAGGGCGGCCGCCCCGTCGGCGGAATTAGATGCGGCGGCACGCATCGCTATGCGGCAATGCCGAGGTGAGGGCGCCGGCCAAACCCACTACGGCTCCATCGCAAAGGCTCCGCTGCGAACGCGCTGCGTCGAAAGCCGCTGGCTTCATTCACGAGAATCCTGACCGCGAGTTTACCCCTATGTCCGGCAGCTGACAAAGGTGTTGCGGTCTGGCTCGGCGCCGCGCGAAGGAACAAAACAGAAAAATGCTGCGCTCTGCATCACCCCACTTCGCAGGGACCCCCCGTAGCCCGTTGCCAGCGAAATACTTGATGAATATGCGAGATGGCGCGCGCAACCGCGGCCAATTACATCGTCCTCATCGAACACGAAAGACCTTCCGGAACTAGAAAATCCGGAGAGCAGCATAGGAGAAACCACATGCTTCGCCACTCGCTGATCGCTGCCGCGTTTGCCCTCGCAACTGTCACGTTTTCGGCAGTCCCTGGTAGTGCCGCAACTGCCAACCTCAACGGCCACCCGTACCACCGCACAGTCGTGCACCACGTCTACAGCTACGAGCCGGCGCCGAGCCCCTATTACTACGGCCCGTATTATGGGCCGACTTATGCTCCGGTGGCGCCGATCACTGCTCTACCTGGCGCCGCAGTTTGTCTTGCCTTCTCTTTAATTGGTGCCTGCTGATAATACCACAACCATATCGTGCAGGAGCCCCGGCCGTCGCGGGGCTCTTGCTGTCCTCAGCTGTCCCGACTGCGGGTGAGCTCGTAGAGGGCGACCGCCGCGGCATTTGAGACGTTGAGCGTCGGCTGAGCCGGGCGGGTCGGCAGGCGCGCGCGGAAATCGCAGCGCTCGCGTACCAGACGGCGCATGCCGCCGCCTTCAGAGCCGAGCACGATCCCGACCCGCTCCCCAATGTCGGTTTGGGCCAATAACGACGGCGCGGTCTCGTCGAGACCGCAAATCCAGAACCCGTCTTCCTTCAACCCATCGAGCGCGCGGGCAAGGTTGACGACGCGCACCAACGGCACGCTCTCCAGCGCGCCCGACGCCGCTTTGGCGAGCGCTCCGGTGTTGGGTGGTGCCCCACGGTCTGGGATCACGACTGCAAGCGCGCCGAATGCGGCGGCTGAACGCAACACTGCGCCGATGTTCTGGGGATCGCTCAGCTGATCGAGTACGACGATGAGGCACCGTCCCGATGCCGGGCCAGCGCGGAGCACATCCTTCAAGTCGGGCTCGGGGAGTGGTTCGACTTCGAGCGCGAGCCCCTGATGAACGGCATGGCGCGGCAGGATCGCCGCAAAGCCGCTATGATCGAGCACGGATATCGCTGCTCCGCTACCGCGTCGCATGGCCAGTGCGGCGGCGACAAGAGCGGCTGCTTCCTCCTCGTGGCCGGCGAGGACAACGAGACGGTGCCAGCACCGCTTGGGGTTGGCGAGGGCGGCCGTCACGGCGTGCCGGCCATAGAGCCAAACTCTGGCGCCGGAGGGCTTGCGGCCGGATTTTCCCATGCACACCTCCTCCATCGAGTCAAAACCGGTCTTTCCGCACCCGCCGCTTTTCGGCCGGCCGCGTATCGATGAGCTCGGATTGACAAAGTCAAGCCGACATCTTATGACGCGCGTTCCGCTGCGCCGGGCGGCACGCGATCCGGAGGGGTTGCCGAGCGGTTAAAGGCAGCAGACTGTAAATCTGCCGACGTACGTCTTCGTAGGTTCGAATCCTACCCCCTCCACCAGCCCTCCGGGACCGCGACAGGATCGAACGCTCGGCGCAAGATTTGGGAAGGGCCGTTCAAGCGGGTGTAGCTCAATGGTAGAGTTCCAGCCTTCCAAGCTGGCTACGTGGGTTCGATTCCCACCACCCGCTCCAGGCCGCCCACTCTAGTTTAGGGAACAGTCTCCTCCTCACTCTGACGGAAAGCCGTAAGCAATGTCGAAGGCGAAATTTCAGCGGACGAAGCCGCACTGCAACATCGGGACGATCGGTCATATCGACCACGGCAAGACGACGTTGACGGCGGCGATCACGAAGGTGCTGGCGGAGAAGGGCGGGGCGACGTTTGTGCCGTTCGACCAGATCGACAAGGCGCCGGAGGAGCGGGCGCGCGGGATCACGATCGCGACCGCGCACGTCGAATACGAGACCGACAAGCGCCACTACGCGCATGTCGATTGCCCGGGCCATGCCGACTACATCAAGAACATGATCACCGGGGCGGCGCAGATGGACGGCGCGATCCTGGTGGTGTCGGCGGCGGACGGCCCGATGCCGCAGACCCGCGAGCATGTGCTCTTGGCGCGCCAGGTCGGGGTGCCGGCGTTGGTGGTGTTCATGAACAAGGTCGACATGGTGGACGACCCGGAACTGTTGGACCTGGTCGAGTTGGAGGTGCGCGAGCTGCTCTCCAGCTATCAGTTTCCGGGGGACGACATTCCGGTGGTGCGCGGCGCGGCACTCTTTGCGCTGGAAGGCCGCGACCCGGAGCAGGGGCACGACTCGATCCTGGCGTTGATGGAGGCGGTGGACAGCTACATCCCGCAGCCGGAGCGGGCCATGGACCGGCCGTTTCTGATGCCGATCGAGGACGTGTTCACGATCTCGGGGCGCGGCACGGTGGTGACTGGGCGGGTCGAGCGCGGCGTCGTCAAGGTCGGCGACGAGGTCGAGATCGTGGGCTTGCGGCCGACCGCCAAGACGGTGGTGACCGGGGTGGAGATGTTTAGGAAACTGTTGGACCGGGGCGAGGCGGGCGACAACATCGGGGCGCTGTTGCGCGGCACCAAGCGCGAGGAGGTGGAGCGCGGGCAGGTATTGGCGGCGCCGGGCTCGATCACGCCGCACACGCGCTTTCAGTGCGAGGCCTACATCCTGACCAAGGAGGAGGGCGGGCGGCACACGCCGTTTTTCGGCAACTACCGGCCGCAGTTTTATTTCCGCACGACCGACGTGACCGGCACGGTGCACCTGCCGGAGGGCACCGAGATGGTGATGCCGGGCGACAACATCTCGATGGAGATCGAATTGATCGCGCCGATCGCGATGGACGAAGGGCTGCGCTTTGCGATCCGCGAGGGCGGCCGCACCGTCGGCGCCGGCGTCGTCGCCAAAATCATCAAATGACGGGAGGTTTGCGGCCGAGGATAGGAGTGTAGCTCAACTGGTAGAGCACCGGTCTCCAAAACCGGGGGTTGGGGGTTCGAGCCCCTCCACTCCTGCCACTACTTAGCCGGGGGTTCCTGGAACGCAAAAAAGTAGGCCCCATATGGGCCGAGGCGGTGTTGCCGCCCGAGGTGAGCAGGTTTATGGCGAAGACGAGTCCGATCGAGTTTTTTCAGCAGGTCCGCCAGGAGGTTTCCCGCGTCACTTGGCCGAGCCGCAAGGAGACCATGGTCACCACGGCAATGGTGTTTGTGATGGTGTTTATCGCGGCCGTTTTTTTCTTCGTCGTGGATCAGGTGTTCTCCGCCGGGGTCCGGCTGATTTTCGGGCTGGGGCATTAGGTTTGGGACGCTGAAAATGGCGAGCCGCTGGTACGTGATCCACGTCTATTCGGGTTTCGAGAAAAAGGTCGCGAGCTTGATTCGTGAGCGAGCCGAAAAGGAGGGCCTATCCGACAAGTTCGAGGAGATCCTCGTACCGACCGAGGAAGTCGTCGAGGTCAAGCGCGGCGCAAAGGTCAGCTCGGAGCGCAAATTCTTCCCGGGTTACGTCCTGATCAAAATGGATATGGATGAGAGGACCTGGCACCTCGTCAAGGAAACGACCAAGGTCACGGGGTTTCTTGGCGGGCGCGGCGTCAAACCGTCGCCGATCAGCGACCACGAGGCGGCGCGGATCATGCACCAGGTCCAGGAGGGTATCGAGCGGCCGAAACCTTCGGTGACCTTCGAAGTCGGCGAGCAGGTCCGCGTCTGCGACGGCCCGTTCACGTCCTTCAACGGGCTTGTCGAAGAGGTGGACGAAGAAAAGGCACGGCTGAAGGTCGCCGTCTCGATCTTCGGGCGCGCCACCCCGGTGGAGCTGGAGTATTCACAAGTCGAGAAGGTATAGTGTTCGGTCCGGCACCGGGCTCGCCCCCTTCGTCATTCCCGCGAAAGCGGGAATCCACGGCGGTTAGTACGCATCGGGTGGGTTTCTGGACCCCCCTTTCGCGGGGGCGACGACACTGACGAGAGGTCGGAATAAATGGCGAAGAAGATCATCGGGATCATCAAATTGCAGGTGCCGGCCGGCAAGGCGAACCCCTCGCCGCCGATCGGACCGGCGCTGGGGCAACGCGGGCTCAACATCATGGAGTTCTGCAAGGCGTTCAATGCCACGACACAGAACCTCGAACCCGGCATGCCGATCCCGGTGGTGATCACGGCTTATGCCGACCGCTCCTTTGCTTTCGTGACGAAGAGCCCGCCGAACAGCTACTTTTTGAAAAAGGCTGCCGGGGTCGAGAAGGGGTCGCAAACTACCGGCAAGGGCCGGCCGGTAGGCCGGGTCACGATGGCGCAGATCCGCGAGATCGCCGAGCAAAAGATGCAGGACCTCAACGCGAATGATCTCGACGGCGCCTGCCGCATGCTGATCGGCTCGGCGCGTTCGATCGGCCTCGAAGTAGTGGAGCAAAACTGATGGCGAAGACCGGAAAGCGGTTGAAGAAAGCTTACGAGGGTATCGATCCGACCGTCGCGCGTCCGCTCGAGGATGCGCTCAAGCTGATCAAGGAACGCGCCTCAGCGAAGTTCGACGAGACCGTCGAGGTCGCGATGAACCTCAATCTCGACCCGCGCAAGCCCGATCAGAACCTGAGGGGCGCGGTAATGCTGCCGCACGGTACCGGAAAAACCGTGCGGGTCGCGGTGTTCGCGCGCGGCGACCGGGCGAAGGAAGCCGAGAGTGCCGGTGCGGATATCGTCGGAGCCGAGGATCTCGCCGAGAAGATCCAGGCCGGCCAGATCGATTTCGATCGGGCGATCGCCACGCCCGACATGATGTCGCTGGTCGGGCGGCTCGGTAAGATCCTCGGTCCGCGCGGCTTGATGCCGAACCCGCGGCTCGGCACGGTGACTCAGAATGTGACCGAGGCGGTGCAAGCCGCCAAGGGCGGCCAAGTCGAGTTCCGCGCCGAAAAGGCCGGCATCGTCCATGCGGGGGTCGGCAAAGCGAGCTTTACCGACAAAGCGTTGGCGGATAATGTGCGCGCGTTTGTCGGCGCGATCACCCGCGGCAAGCCGAGCGGCGTTAAAGGCACCTATATCAAAAAGGTAGCCGTCAGCTCGACGATGGGTCCGGGCGTCAGGGTCGAATTGTCGGGGTTGGCCGAGGAGCCGCGGGCTTAGCAACCGGTAGGCTTGCCGACCAGTAGGAGATCGCAGTGGACCGCGCACAAAAACAAAGGGTGGTCGAGGCGCTGCAGCAGGACCTTGCGAGCACCGTTTGCGTCGTCGTCACGCACCAGTCCGGACTGAGTGTCGCGGAGGTCACGGTGCTGCGGCGGCAGGTCCGCGACGCCGGGGCCACCTACCGGGTCACGAAGAATCGGCTCGTCAAGCGCGCTCTCGCCGGGACGCCGTTCGAGCCGCTGGTATCGCTGTTTACCGGCCCGACGGCGATCGCCTTTTCCGACGATCCGGTCGCGGCGGCAAAGGTGGTCGTCGCATACGCCAACCGCAACGACAAGCTGACTATCGTCGGCGGCGGCCTGGCGGGCCGGCAGATCGATGTGGCCGAGGTCAGGGAATTGGCGGGCCTGCCCTCGCTCGATGTATTGAGGGGCAGGCTGATCGGGTTGCTGCAGGCTCCGGCGGCGCGGCTCGCGCGAGTGCTGCAAGCACCTGCCGGGCAGGTGGCGCGGGTCCTCGCCGCGCATGCGGAAAACCAGGGCGGGAGCGCCTAGCCGCTTCCTCTTTCATAGGCGTTACTTGGCATTAGGAAATCGGGAGTAGAACATGGCGGATTTGGCAAGATTGGTCGATGATTTGTCGGCCTTGAGCGTCATCGAGGCGGCGCAACTCTCGAAGCTGCTCGAGGAAAAATGGGGCGTCTCGGCGGCGGCGCCGGTTGCGGTAGCGGCAGCCGGTGGCGCGGCGACGGCCGCGCCCGAAGCGGCGATAGAAAAGACCGAGTTCGACGTAATCCTCGCGGCGATCGGCGAGAAGAAGATCAATGTGATCAAAGAGGTCAGAGCCATCACCAGTCTCGGCCTAAAGGAAGCCAAGGATCTCGTGGAGGCCGCGCCTAAGCCCATCAAGGAAGGGGTCAACAAGGAAGAGGCGGCAAAAATCAAAAAGCAGCTTGAAGACGCGGGTGCGACGGTTGAAATAAAGTAGGCCTGTCACGATATTCAACTTTCTCGGGCGGGCGTTCGTCCTCGCGCGGACGCTTGCCGTACAGGTTTCACGAACCGGGGCGCGAAATCATCGCGTACGCCGGGTTTTCGCGTCCTGGGGTCAAAGGCTTGGCCGCCGGGTTTAGCGGCTACCCTGCAGCTGATGAAAACCGTGGCGATGACGGCCCCCGAGCCACTGGTTGCGGTTCGGTAACATTATTACCCCAATCGGGCCGCGCGACGGCGGCCTACACCGAGGAGTAAGCATGTCCATTTCCTTCACCGGCAAGAAGCGGATCCGCAAGACCTTCGGGCGCGTGGCCGAAGTCGCGCCGATGCCAAACCTGATCGAGGTTCAAAAGAGTTCCTACGATCACTTCTTGCAGATGGGGGTTGTGCCGGAGCAGCGCGGCAATGTCGGACTCCAGGAGGTTTTCAAATCGGTCTTCCCGATCCGCGATTTCTCGGAGCGTGCCCAACTCGAATTCGTGCGGTACGAGCTCGAAGCTCCGAAATACGAGGTCGATGAATGCCAACAACGCGGCATCACCTTCGCCGCGCCGTTGAAGGTGACATTGCGGCTGGTCGTGTGGGATGTCGACGAGGACACCGGCTCGCGATCGATCCGTGATATAAAGGAGCAGGACGTCTATATGGGCGACATGCCCTTGATGACGAAGAACGGCACTTTCGTCATCAACGGCACCGAGCGGGTGATCGTCTCCCAGATGCACCGCAGCCCGGGGGTCTTCTTCGACCATGACAAGGGCAAAACGCATTCGTCGGGAAAATATTTGTTTGCCGCGCGGGTAATTCCCTATCGGGGCTCCTGGCTCGATTTCGAGTTCGACGCCAAAGACCATGTCTATGTGCGCATCGACCGGCGCCGGAAGCTTCCGGCGACGACGTTGCTGCTCGCCCTCGACGACGCCGCGACCGAGCGGCTGCGGGCGGCCCGCAGCTCCGAAAACAGGGGTCTGCAGCCGGGCGAAGCGATCGGCATGTCCAAGGAGGAGATCCTCTCCAACTTTTACGGGACGATAACCTTTCGGCGCGGCGATCAGGGATGGATGACGCCGTTCAGGGAGGAGAATTTCAAAGGCAAGCTGGCAAGCGATCTGCTCGATGCCCGCACCGGCGAGGTCGCGTTGGCCGCGGGCGAGCGGATTACGCCGCGTGTCGCGAGGCGACTGCGCGAGGAAGGACTGAGCGATGTGCTCGTTCCGGAGGAGGAACTGATCGGCCGGTATCTTGCCTCGGATCTGATCAATGAAGAAACCGGCGAGGTTTATTTCGAGGCCGGCGACGAAATCACCGGCGCGGTACTTGCACAGTTGGCCGCGAGCGGCATTGAGGAGTTGCCGGTGCTCGACATCGATCACGTCAGCGTCGGTCCCTACATCCGCAGCACGCTCGCGATCGATAAGAATGCGACCCGCGAGGACGCGCTGATCGACATCTACCGCGTGATGCGCCCGGGCGAGCCGCCGACCCTGGAAACGGCGGAGGCGCTATTCAACAGTCTGTTCTTCGATCCGGAGCGCTATGACTTGTCGGCGGTCGGCCGTGTCAAAATGAACTCGCGGCTCGGCCTCTCGACCGACGATTCGGTGCGCACCCTGCGCAAAGCGGACATTCTGTCGATCCTTAAGGTCCTGGTCGATCTGAAGGACGGCCGCGGTGAGATCGACGACATCGATCACCTCGGCAACCGCCGGGTTCGCTCGGTCGGCGAGCTGATGGAAAACCAATACCGCGTCGGACTGTTGCGCATGGAGCGGGCGATCCGCGAACGCATGAGCTCGGTCGAGATCGACACCGTCATGCCGCACGACCTGATCAATGCCAAACCGGCAGCGGCAGCGGTGCGCGAGTTTTTCGGCTCATCGCAACTTTCGCAGTTCATGGACCAGACCAACCCGCTGTCGGAGATCACCCATAAGCGGCGTTTATCGGCCCTCGGCCCCGGCGGGCTGACGCGCGAGCGCGCGGGCTTCGAGGTACGTGACGTGCACCCAACTCATTACGGCCGGATCTGCCCGATCGAGACGCCGGAAGGCCCGAATATCGGCTTGATCAACAGCTTGGCGACTTATGCGCGCGTCAATCAGTATGGGTTCATTGAAAGCCCTTACCGCCGGGTCGTGGGCGGCCGAGTAACCGACGAAGTCGTTTACCTGTCGGCGATGGATGAGGGCCGCTACGCGATCGCGCAGGCCAATGTCGAAACCGATGCGGAAGGCCGAGTAACGGCCGATCTGACGAATTGCCGCAAGGGCGGCGATTTCGTCATGACCCGGCCCGAAGACATCGACCTGATCGATGTCTCGCCTAAGCAGCTGGTCTCGGTCGCGGCGGCGCTGATCCCGTTCCTGGAGAACGACGATGCCAACCGCGCTCTGATGGGGTCGAACATGCAGCGCCAGGCGGTGCCGCTGATCCGCGCCGAGGCGCCGCTCGTCGGCACCGGGATGGAGGAGACCGTCGCCCGCGATTCCGGGGTCACGATCATCGCTCGGCGCTCGGGGATCGTTGACCAGGTCGATGCGACCCGGATCGTCGTTCGCGCGACGGCGGAGACCTCGACCGCCGCTTCGGGCGTCGACATCTATAATCTCCTCAAATTCCAACGCTCGAACCAGAATACCTGCATCACCCAGCGCCCGCTGGTCAAAGTCGGGGACCAGGTGACGGCCGGCGATATCATCGCCGATGGCCCCTCGACGCAGCTCGGCGAGCTGGCGCTCGGGCGCAATGTGCTGTGCGCCTTCATGCCCTGGAACGGGTACAATTTCGAGGATTCGATCCTGATTTCGGAGCGGATCGTGTCCGACGATGTGTTTACCTCGATCCATATCGAAGAATTCGAGGTCATGGCGCGCGATACCAAGCTCGGGCAGGAAGAGATCACGCGCGACATCCCGAACGTCGGCGAGGAGGCGCTGAAAAATCTCGACGAGGCCGGGATCGTCTATATCGGCGCCGAGGTCAAACCGGGCGACATCCTCGTCGGCAAAGTCACCCCGAAGGGCGAGTCGCCGATGACTCCGGAAGAGAAGCTTCTTCGCGCGATTTTTGGAGAAAAGGCGTCCGATGTGCGCGACACTTCGCTGCGGCTTCCGCCGGGCGTGTCGGGCACGATCGTCGAAGTGCGGGTATTCTCGCGGCGTGGCGTCGACAAGGACGAGCGCGCACTGGCGATCGAACGGGCCGAGATCGAGCGGTTGGCCAAGGACCGCGACGACGAGCGCGCCATCCTCGAGCGCAGCTTCGCCGCGCGGCTGCAAGAGCTGTTGCTCGGTCAGACCGCGGTCGGCGGCCCCAGGGGAATGAAGTCGGGCACCGAAATCACCGAGGAGGTGCTGGCCGAAAATCCCTCCGGCGCTGTGGCGGCAAATCTCGATCCGTGATGACGCAAGGATGGCGGATATCGAGGGTCTGAAGAAGCAGATGGAGGATGCCGTCGCAACGCTGACCGCGCGATTTGAGAGCAAGGTCGAAAAACTGCAGCGCGGCGACGAGCTGCCGCCCGGCGTCATGAAGATGGTCAAGGTCTTTGTCGCGGTGAAACGCAAGCTGCAGCCGGGCGACAAAATGGCCGGCCGGCATGGCAACAAGGGCGTCATCTCGCGCATCGTGCCCTCCGAGGACATGCCCTATCTGCAGGACGGGACGCCGGTCGACATCGTATTGAACCCGCTCGGTGTGCCGAGCCGCATGAATGTCGGCCAGATCCTCGAGACGCATCTCGGTTGGGCGGCGGCGGGTCTCGGTCGGCGCATCGGCGAGGTGCTCGCCAATGTGCAGCGCGGGTCAGCGAACGGGGAGCTGCGTGGCCTGGTCGGCGAGATGTACCAGGGCGAACAGAAGGCCGAAATCGATCGTCTCGCGGATGAGGATCTGATCGAGCTGGCCGGCAACCTCGCTCACGGCGTGCCGATGGCGAGCCCGGTGTTCGACGGTGCTCGGGAGGAAGATATCGTTGCGATGCTGGAGGGAGCAGGTCTCTCATCCTCAGGGCAGGTTACCCTGATCGACGGGCGCACAGGCGAGGCCTTCGATCGTCCGGTGACGGTCGGCTACATCTACATGATGAAGCTGCACCATCTGGTGGACGACAAGATCCATGCGCGATCGATTGGTCCGTACAGTCTCGTGACCCAACAGCCGCTCGGCGGCAAGGCGCAGTTCGGTGGCCAGCGGTTCGGCGAAATGGAGGTTTGGGCACTGGAGGCCTACGGCGCGGCATACACCTTGCAGGAGATGCTGACCGTCAAGTCGGACGATGTCTCCGGACGGACCAAGGTCTATGAGGCGATCGTGCGGGGCGACGACAATTTCGAGGCCGGCATTCCCGAATCTTTCAACGTGCTGGTGAAGGAATTGCGGTCGCTCGGCCTCAATGTCGAGCTCGAGCAGCGCGGCTACTGAGAACCGACTGCGTGAATCCTTTTGCCTTTAATCGTCACCCCCGCGAAGGCGGGGGTCCAGGGCGTCCGGTCCGGTACCAGTGGCCCTGGGTGCCCGCTTTTGCGGGCATGACGGCGTTAGTGACCGAAAGGGGTCGTGTATGAACGAGTTGATGAATATCTTTGGCCAAGCTAGCGGGACGCAGAGCTTCGACCAGATCCGGATCTCGATCGCCAGTCCGGAGCGCATCCGCTCATGGTCCTACGGCGAGATAAAGAAGCCCGAGACGATCAATTACCGGACGTTCAAACCAGAGCGCGACGGGTTGTTCTGCGCGCGGATCTTTGGGCCGATCAAGGATTACGAATGCTTGTGCGGCAAGTACAAGCGCATGAAGTATCGCGGCATCATTTGCGAGAAATGCGGCGTCGAGGTGACCCTGTCCAAAGTTCGGCGAGACCGCATGGGCCACGTCGAGCTCGCCTCGCCGGTCGCGCACATCTGGTTCTTGAAATCGCTGCCGAGCCGTATCGGATTATTGCTCGACATGACGCTGAAGGATCTCGAAAGGGTACTCTACTTCGAGAATTACGTCGTCATCGAGCCGGGGCTGACCCCGCTGAAGCAGCACCAGCTGCTGAACGAAGATGAATATATAAAGGCCCAGGACGATTACGGCGACGACCAGTTCACGGCCTCTATAGGGGCCGAGGCGCTGCGCACGATGCTGTCCGCCATCGACCTTGCCGAGGAGAAGGAGAGGCTGCGCGACGAGCTGCGCGACACGAACTCGGAGGCGCGCCGCAAAAAGCTCGTCAAGCGGCTGAAGCTCGTCGAGGCTTTCATCGAATCCAACAGCCGGCCGGAGTGGATGATCCTCGAGGTCGTCCCGGTCATTCCGCCGGAATTGCGGCCGCTCGTGCCGCTCGATGGCGGGCGCTTTGCGACCTCCGATCTGAACGACCTTTACCGCCGCGTGATCAACCGCAACAACCGCTTGAAACGGCTGATCGAACTGCGCGCTCCCGACATCATCGTGCGCAACGAGAAGCGCATGCTGCAGGAGGCGGTCGACGCGCTGTTCGACAACGGCCGGCGCGGCCGCATAATTACCGGCGCCAACAAGCGGCCGCTCAAATCGCTGTCCGACATGTTGAAGGGCAAGCAGGGCCGGTTCCGTCAGAACCTGCTCGGCAAGCGGGTCGATTATTCGGGCCGCTCGGTCATCGTGGTCGGTCCCGAGCTCAAACTGCACCAGTGCGGGCTGCCGAAGAAGATGGCGCTCGAGCTGTTCAAGCCCTTCATCTACTCGAAGCTCGAACTTTACGGCCTTGCCAGCACGATCAAGGCGGCCAAGCGCATGGTCGAGAAGGAGCGGCCGGAGGTCTGGGACATCCTCGAGGAGGTGATCCGCGAGCATCCGGTTCTGCTGAACCGGGCCCCGACGCTTCACCGCCTCGGGATCCAAGCGTTCGAGCCTGTGCTGATCGAGGGCAAGGCGATCCAGCTGCATCCGCTCGTCTGCACTGCCTTCAACGCCGATTTCGACGGCGACCAGATGGCGGTGCACGTGCCGCTGTCATTGGAGGCGCAGCTCGAAGCGCGCGTCCTGATGATGTCGACCAACAACATCCTGAGCCCCGCGAACGGCAAGCCGATCATCGTGCCGTCGCAGGATATCGTGCTGGGCCTCTATCACATCACGATGGAGCGCCCGGGCGAAAAGGGCGAAGGCATGCGGTTCACCAGCATCGGTGAGATCGAGCAGGCGCTCGAAGTCGAAGGCGGTCTCGCTGCATGCCCGGATCAAGGCGCGCTACCACACGGTCGATGCCGACGGCAAGCCGGTCGTAAAGCGGGTCGAGACGACCCCGGGCCGCATGCTGCTGTCGGAGATCCTGCCGCGCAACCCTGCGATCGGCTTCGATCTGATCAACACGCTGCTGACCAAAAAGGAGATCAGCAACGTCATCGATCAGGTCTATCGCCACTGCGGCCAGAAGGAGACGGTTATCTTCTGCGACCATCTGATGGCGCTAGGCTTCCAGCAGGCGTGCAAGGCCGGTATTTCGTTCGGCAAGGACGACTTGATCGTGCCTGAGGAGAAGCGCCGCTTGGTGGGCGAGGCGCAGGAGCAGGTCAAGCAATATGAGCAGCAGTACCAGGACGGCCTGATCACGCAGGGCGAGAAGTACAACAAGGTCGTTGACGTGTGGTCGCGCTGCACGGACCGCGTTGCCGAAGAAATGCTGAAGAAAATTCGCGAGCCGCAGCCCGGCGAGCCCGTCAACTCGGTATGGATGATGTCGGATTCCGGGGCGCGCGGTTCGGCGGCGCAGATCAAGCAGCTGGCCGGCATGCGCGGCCTGATGGCCAAGCCGTCGGGCGAGATCATCGAGACGCCGATCATCTCTAACTTCAAGGAGGGGCTGACCGTCCTCGAATACTTCAACTCGACGCACGGCGCCCGCAAGGGCCTCGCCGACACGGCGCTCAAGACAGCGAATTCGGGTTATCTGACCCGCCGGCTCGTCGATGTAGCGCAAGATGCGATCATCACAGAGGAAGATTGCGGCACCACGCGCGGGCTCATGACGAACGCTGTCGTCGATGGCGGTGAAGTCATAGCCCCGCTCGCCGACCGCATTCTCGGCCGCACCGCGGCGGTCGACATCCTAGATCCGCTGAGCGGCGAGGTTGTGCTTCCAGCGGGCGCATTGATCGACGAGGATGCGGTCGACCAGATCGAGCGGGCCGGGATCGATACCGTACCGATCCGCTCGGTGCTAACCTGCAAGTCGCGCATCGGCGTCTGCGGCAAGTGCTATGGACGCGACTTGGCGCGCGGCACCGTCGTCAATATCGGCGAGGCGGTCGGCGTGATTGCCGCGCAGTCGATTGGCGAACCCGGCACGCAGCTGACGATGCGCACGTTCCACATCGGCGGTGCGGCGCAACGCGGCGCCGAGCAGTCCTCTGTCGAGGCCGCCTTCGACGCCAGGGCGGAAGTAAAGAACCGAAACGTCGTGATGAACTCGGCCGGCGTACCGGTGGTGATGGGCCGCAATACCGAGGTCGTGCTGTTGGACGAAGCAGGGCGAGAGAAAGCCCGGCATCGAGTTCCGTACGGCGCGAGGCTGCTCGTCGACGATGGGGCCCAGGTCAAACGGGGTGATCGACTGGTCGAGTGGGACCCCTACACGATCCCGATCATCACCGAGAAGGACGGCATCGCGCATTACGTCGATCTGATCGAAGGCCTGTCGATGCGCGAGACAGTGGACGAAGCGACCGGCATCTCGTCGAAGGTCGTCGTCGACTGGAAGCAGCAGCCGCGCGGCAGCGATTTGCGGCCGCGGATCACGTTGCGCGACGAAGAGGGCGAGGTGCTGACCTTGGCCAATGGGCTCGAGGCGCGCTACTTCATGTCGGTCGACGCGATCCTGTCGGTCGACAACGGGGCGCACGTCAAAGCTGGTGACGTCCTCGCCCGCATCCCGCGCGAATCCTCGAAGACCCGCGATATCACCGGCGGTCTGCCGCGCGTTGCGGAGCTGTTCGAGGCGCGCAAGCCCAAGGACTTCGCGATCATTAGCGAAAGCGAAGGCCGCGTCGAATTCGGCAAGGACTACAAGGCCAAACGACGGATCATCGTGGCCCCGACCGAGGAGGGGAAGGAGCCCGTCGAGTACCTGATCCCCAAGGGCAAGCACATCAGCGTGCAGGAAGGTGATTACATCGAAAAGGGTGACCTCCTGATGGACGGCAACCGAGTGCCGCATGACATCCTGCGGATCCTCGGGGTCGAGGAATTGGCCAGCTACCTGATCAACGAGATCCAGGAGGTCTATCGGCTGCAAGGTGTGCGGATCAACGACAAGCACATCGAGGTGATCGTCCGCCAGATGCTGCAGAAGGTTGAGATCGCCGATCCCGGAGACACGACGTTCCTGGCCGGGGAGCAGGTCGACCGCTCGGAATTCGAGCTGGAAAACGCCAAAGTCGAGAGCGAGGGCCTGCGGCCGGCAGAGGCGCGCCCGGTGCTGCAGGGCATCACCAAGGCGAGCTTGCAGACCAACTCGTTCATCTCCGCCGCCTCGTTCCAGGAGACGACGCGCGTGCTGACCGAGGCATCGGTCTCCGGCCGTATCGACGAGCTGACGGGTCTCAAGGAGAACGTGATTGTCGGGCGGCTGATCCCGGCGGGAACCGGCAGCGTGATCGCTCGGTTGCGCGAGGTGGCGGCCGAACGCGACCGCGAGCTCGCTGCGATCGCCGCGAACGAAGAGCCTGCTCAACTCGTCGAAGCCGAAAAGCAAACGGCGTAAGACCTTCCCGGCGTCCCCCTTTTCCATGGAGCGTAATGCGTTCCATGGGAAGGGGGACTTGACCGGGTTGGTTTGGATCACTAGTAATATTGGCCCGTTCGGGGCTGGCCGTAGGAAGCCACCTAGACGCAGCCCTATAGTGGTCCCTGGCTCCGCGCTTCTGTGAGGGGGCGCGCAAGAATTTAGGTACGGAAACTCATCGACCCGGCGGCGTGATCGCCTCGGGCGATTTTGGCGTTTGACGAGGTCGCAACGATGCCGACGATAAACCAGCTGATCCGCAATCCGCGGAGGCCGGAGGTGGCACGCAACAAGGTTCCTGCGATGGAAGCCTGCCCGCAGAAGCGCGGGGTGTGTACGCGCGTCTACACGACCACGCCGAAAAAGCCGAATTCCGCGTTGCGCAAGGTGGCGCGCGTGCGCCTGACGAATGGGTTCGAGGTGACGAGCTATATTCCCGGCGAGGGCCACAACCTGCAGGAGCACTCGGTTGTCTTGATCCGGGGTGGCCGGGTCAAGGACCTGCCAGGGGTGCGGTATCACATCATCCGCGGCACGCTCGACACCCAGGGCGTCAAAGACCGCCGCCAGCGCCGTTCGAAATACGGCGCCAAGCGCCCGAAGTAGGGAGACCGTCATGTCGCGCCGTCGCGCCGCGGTCAAACGCGAGGTCTTGCCGGACGCAAAATTCGGCGACAGCATATTAACCAAGTTTATGAATTGCCTGATGTACGAGGGCAAGAAGTCGGTCGCAGAACGCATCGTCTATGGGGCGTTCGATCGCATCGCCAAGCGCAGCGGGCAAGACCCGTTGCGGGTGTTCCACGACGCGCTCGGTAACGTGCGGCCTGCCGTGGAGGTTCGCTCGCGCCGCGTCGGTGGGGCCACCTATCAGGTACCGGTCGAAGTGCGGAGCGACCGCAGCCAGGCGCTGGCCATCCGCTGGTTGATTTCGAGTTCGCGCGGGCGCTCGGAAAACACAATGGAGGAGCGGCTTTCGGGGGAGCTACTCGACGCCGCCAACAATCGCGGTGCCGCGGTGAAGCGGCGGGAGGATACGCATCGCATGGCCGATGCGAACAAGGCCTTCTCGCACTACCGCTGGTAAGCGACGAAGCAGACCACAACCGAGACACAATTATCCTTGAGGGCGCCCGCCTCGCGGGACGCCCGCGGAGTTGCTTTCATGGCACGCACGACACCTCTCGAGCGGTACCGAAACATCGGCATCATGGCGCATATCGATGCCGGTAAAACCACCACCACCGAGCGCATTCTCTATTATACCGGCCGCGCCTATAAGATGGGCGAGGTGCACGAAGGCACCGCGACGATGGATTGGATGGCCCAGGAGCAGGAGCGCGGCATTACGATCACCTCGGCCGCAACGACCTGCTTCTGGCAAGATCACCGCATCAACATCATCGACACGCCCGGCCACGTCGATTTCACGATCGAGGTCGAGCGCAGCCTGCGTGTCCTCGACGGGGCTGTCGCGGTATTCGACTCTGTCGCCGGCGTCGAGCCCCAATCTGAGACTGTCTGGCGGCAAGCCGACAAATACGGGGTGCCGCGGATCTGTTTTGTGAACAAGATGGATCGGATCGGCGCCGATTTCCCTCGCTGCGTCGCGATGATCGACGAGCGGCTGGGCGCCAAGCCTGTCGTGGTGCAATTGCCGATCGGCGTCGAGAGCGATTTCGTCGGGATTATCGATCTCGTCGGCTTTCGCGCGATCAAATGGCGCGATGAAACTCTAGGTGCGGAATTCGACACCGTCGACGTGCCGCCCGACATGGCGGACGAAGCGAAAATCTTCCGAACAAGGTTGGTCGAAGCCGCGGTCGAGCAGGATGACGCGGCGCTCGAAGCTTATCTCGGCGGCGAGGAGCCGAGCGAAGAGGTGCTGAAGCGGTGCATCCGCAAGGGGACTGTCGGAGGCATCTTTGTTCCGGTGCTGTGCGGCTCGGCATTCAAGAACAAAGGAGTGCAGCCGCTGCTCGACGCAGTGGTCGATTATTTGCCGGCCCCAACCGATGTCGCGGCAATCAACGGCATCAAGGTCGGCTCGAAAGAGCCGGTGGTGCGCCGCTGCTCGGACGACGAGCCATTTGCCGGGCTCGCCTTCAAGATCATGAGCGATCCGTTTGTCGGCTCGCTGACCTTCGTCCGCATTTATTCCGGAGTCGTTACGACCGGCAGCCAGGTGCTGAACAGCGTCAAGGGGGCGCGCGAGCGGGTCGGCCGCATGCTGCAGATGCACGCCAACCACCGCGAGGACATCAAAGAAGCCCGCGCCGGAGACATCGTCGCATTTGCGGGGTTGAAGAACACCACGACGGGCGACACCCTGTCCGACCCCGGCGATCCGGTCGTGCTCGAGCGGATGGAATTTCCGGAGCCGGTCATCGAGATCGCAGTCGAGCCCAAGACCAAGGGCGATCAGGAAAAGATGAGCCAAGCGCTCGCCCGGCTCGCGACCGAGGACCCGTCATTCCGGGTGACCGTCGATCACGAGAGCGGTCAAACCGTGATCAAGGGGATGGGCGAATTGCACCTCGAGATCATCGTCGACCGCATGAAACGCGAGTTCAAGGTCGACGCCAATGTCGGCGCGCCGCAGGTGGCCTATCGCGAGACGATTACTCGCACCGCAGAGGTCGACTACACCCACAAAAAGCAGACTGGCGGAGCGGGGCAATTCGCCCGCGTCAAGCTGCGTTTCGAGCCATTGCCGCCGGGTTCGGGTTTCGCCTTCGAAAACGCAGTGGTCGGCGGCGCCGTGCCGAAGGAATATGTGCCTGGGGTCGAGAAGGGGCTGAAGGCCTCGACCGAAACCGGTGTGCTCGCCGGCTTCCCGGTGATCGATCTGCAGGCAACATTGATCGACGGCGCCTTCCACGACGTCGATTCGAGCGTGCTCGCCTTCGAGATCGCGGCCCGCGCCGCGTTCAAGGAAGGCGTCATGAAAGCCGCGCCGAAATTGCTCGAGCCGATCATGCGGGTCGAAGTGGTGACGCCGGAGGAGTATATGGGTGACGTGATCGGCGACCTGAACAGCCGGCGCGGCCAGGTCACCGGAATGGACACGCGCGGCAATGCGCGGGTCATCGATGCGATGGTTCCGCTCGCCAACATGTTCGGATACGTCAATACCTTGCGGTCGATGAGCCAGGGCCGGGCCCAATACACGATGCATTTCGACCATTACGAACAGGTACCGCAGGCGGTGGCGGACGAAGTCCGCGCCAAGATGGCTTGATACCAATTGGCTTGATAACGGGGCTTGAAGTCCAGCCGGGCTGGATCGGACGGAGAAGAAGGCAATGTCGAAGGCGAAATTTCAGCGGACGAAGCCGCACTGCAACATCGGGACGATCGGTCATATCGACCACGGCAAGACGACGTTGACGGCGGCGATCACGAAGGTGCTGGCGGAGAAGGGCGGGGCGACGTTTGTGCCGTTCGACCAGATCGACAAGGCGCCGGAGGAGCGGGCGCGGGGGATCACGATCGCGACCGCGCACGTCGAATACGAGACCGACAAGCGCCACTACGCGCATGTCGATTGCCCGGGCCATGCCGACTACATCAAGAACATGATCACCGGGGCGGCGCAGATGGACGGCGCGATCCTGGTGGTCTCGGCGGCGGACGGCCCGATGCCGCAGACCCGCGAGCACGTGCTGTTGGCGCGCCAGGTCGGGGTGCCGGCGTTGGTGGTGTTCATGAACAAGGTCGACATGGTGGACGACCCGGAACTGTTGGACCTGGTCGAATTGGAGGTGCGCGAGCTGCTCTCCAGCTATCAGTTCCCGGGGGACGACATTCCGGTGGTGCGCGGCTCGGCGCTCTTTGCGCTGGAAGGCCGCGAACCCGGAGCAGGGGCACGACTCGATCCTGGCGTTGATGGAGGCGGTGGACAGCTACATCCCGCAGCCGGAGCGGGCCATGGACCGGCCGTTTCTGATGCCGATCGAGGACGTCTTCACGATCTCGGGGCGCGGCACGGTGGTGACCGGGCGGGTCGAGCGCGGCGTCGTCAAGGTCGGCGACGAGGTCGAGATCGTGGGCTTGCGGCCGACCGCCAAGACGGTGGTGACCGGGGTGGAGATGTTCAGGAAACTGTTGGACCGGGGCGAGGCGGGCGACAACATCGGGGCGCTGTTGCGCGGCACCAAGCGCGAGGAGGTGGAGCGCGGGCAGGTATTGGCGGCGCCGGGCTCGATCACGCCGCACACGCGCTTTCAGTGCGAGGCCTACATCCTGACCAAGGAGGAGGGCGGGCGGCACACGCCGTTTTTCGGCAACTACCGGCCGCAGTTTTATTTCCGCACGACCGACGTGACCGGCACGGTGCACCTGCCGGAGGGCACCGAGATGGTGATGCCGGGCGACAACATCTCGATGGAGATCGAATTGATCGCGCCGATCGCGATGGACGAAGGGCTGCGCTTTGCGATCCGCGAGGGCGGCCGCACCGTCGGCGCCGGCGTCGTCGCCAAGATCATAAAATAGCAGCGAACTGAAGAGAACGAGCGCGCGGCACTAGGATTGGAAATAGCAAATGGCGAGCGATAACCAGAACATTCGCATTCGGCTGCGGGCCTACGACCACCGCGTGCTCGACCAATCCACCAGCGAAATCGTCAACACGGCCAAGCGAACCGGGGCGCGGGTGCGGGGTCCGATCCCGCTCCCGACCAAAATCGAGAAATTCACCGTCTTGCGCTCGCCGCATGTCGACAAGAAATCGCGCGAGCAATTCGAGATCCGCACCCACAAACGCGTACTCGACATTGTCGACCCGACTCCTCAGACCGTCGACGCGCTGATGAAGCTCGACCTCGCCGCCGGCGTCGACGTCGAGATCAAGCTGTGAGGTTAAATTGTAGTCATCTCAGCACGTCTCCGCCGCTGTCATTGCGAGGAGCGTCAAGCGACGAAGCAATCTCGATGAGCACAGGCGGCCCGAGATTGCTTCGCTGCGCTCGCAATGACCGCCTACAGGTGAATGGGCGATGCGCACCGGTCTGATTGCCCGGAAGCTCGGCATGACCCGGGTGTTTACCGACGAGGGAACCCACATCCCGGTGACGGTGCTGAAGGTCGACAACTGCCAGGTCGTCGCCGTTCGGACCGAAGAGAGGGACGGCTATACGGCGGTGCAGCTCGGCGTCGGCACCGCCAAGACCAAGAACGTGACGAAGCCGCAACGGGGTCATTTCGCCAAGGCAAAGGTCGAGCCGAAGGCGCGCCTCGCCGAGTTCCGTGTCTCGGAGAATGCGTTGCTGGCGGTCGGCACGGAAATAACCGCGGCGCATTTTCTCCCGGGCCAGTTTGTCGACGTCGTTGGCACCAGCATAGGCAAGGGGTTCGCCGGGGCCATGAAGCGGCACAATTTCGGCGGCTTGCGGGCAACCCACGGCGTTTCGGTCTCGCATCGCAGCCACGGATCGACCGGCCAAAGGCAGTCGCCCGGCAAGACCTTCAAGAACAAGAAGATGGCGGGCCATCTCGGCGCCGAGCGCGTAACGACGCAGAGCCTCGAAGTGGTTGCGGCCGATGCCGAGCGCGGCGTCTTGATGATCAAGGGGTCGGTGCCGGGAAGCCCCGGCGGCTACGTGCTGATCAAGGATGCGGTCAAGCGCAAATCTCCCGGAGAGTTGCCGTTCCCGGCAGCCTTGCGCGAGATGCCGACCGCCGCCGAGAGCTCGCCCGGAGCAACCTCCTGATGAAGCTCACGGTGCGCAATCTAGACAATCAGGAGGTCGGCGATATCGACCTCGCCGACGAGGTATTCGGCCTGCCGATCCGCCGCGACATCCTTGCCCGGGTCGTCAACTGGCAATTGGCAAAACGCCGCGCCGGAACCCATAAGACCAAGGGGATCAGCGAGATCCAGGGGACGACCAAGAAACCGTATAAGCAGAAGGGTACCGGGCGCGCCCGTCAGGGCAGCTTGCGCTCTCCGCAGTTTCGCGGCGGTGCGGTGATCTTCGGCCCGGTCGTGCGCAGCCATGAATTCTCGCTGCAAAAGAAGGTCCGCAAGCTGGGCCTCAAGACGGCGTTGTCCTCAAAACAGCGCGAGGGCAAGTTGGTGGTAATCGATGCGGCCCATTTGGACGAAGCCAAGACCAAGGTCTTGCGGGCACGCTTGGATTCGCTCGGTTGGGACTCGGTATTGATCATCGACGGGCCGGCGGTCGAAGAAGGCTTCATGCGCGCGGCGCGCAACCTGCCGCGGGTCGATGTGCTGCCGCAGCAAGGCGCCAACGTTTACGACATCCTGCGCCGCGACACGCTCGTTCTGACGCGAGAAGCGGTGCAGCACCTCGAGGCGCGCCTCAAATGAGCCGGTTTCGCGTCATCCCGCCCGCCGCCACGCGGCTCACGCGGCAGCAGATGTACGACATCATCCGCGGCCCGGTGATCACCGAGAAGGCGACGAACGTGTCCGAACACCGCCAGGTGATCTTTCGCGTGCCGTTGACCGCCACCAAGCGCGAAGTCAAAGCGGCTGTCGAAGGGTTGTTCAGCGTCAATGTGACCGCGGTCAACACGATCCGGGTCATGGGCAAGCTCAAGCGGGTTCGTGGCCGACCGGGCCGGCGTTCCGATTACAAGAAGGCAGTCGTGACCCTGCGCGAGGGTCAGCGGATCGACGTGACAACCGGGATTTGAAATCTATCCGAAGATGAACTGTGATTGCGCCGATATAACCCTCTCCCCCCGCCGGCCGGGGAGAGGGTAGGGTGAGGGGAGCCGATGGTTCGAACCGCGGCGCCGCCCACCTCGCCCTCCCGCTTCGCGGGCCCCTCCCTCTCCCCTCTGGAGGGCGGAGAGGGCCAGATGCTTCCAATGCGCTCGGGAGGAAGGAGCGCGCGCGATGGCACTGAAGACGTTCAATCCGACGACACCATCGCGCCGGCAGCTGGTCATTGTCGACCGCAGCGAGCTGTGGAAAGGAAAGCCGGTCAAGTCCTTGACCGAGGGGCTGCGCGGGAAGGGCGGCCGCAACAACACCGGCCGCATCACGATGCGCTGGCGCGGCGGCGGCAACAAGCGGCGCTACCGGATCGTGGACTTCAAGCGTTCGAAGGTCGATGTGCCGGCCACTGTGGAACGGCTCGAATACGACCCGAACCGCACCGCTTTCATTGCGCTCATTCGTTACCAGGACGGCGAGCTCGCGTACATATTGGCGCCGCAGCGGCTCAAAGCGGGGGATACTGTCGTCTCGGGCGAGAGGGTCGACGTCAAGCCCGGCAACACGATGCCGATGCGCAGCATGCCGGTCGGCACGATCATCCACAATGTCGAGATGAAACCCGGCAAGGGCGGTCAAATCGCTCGCTCGGCTGGGACTTACGCCCAGCTGGTCGGCCGCGATCAGGGTTATGCGCTGTTGCGCCTCTCTTCCGGAGAGCTGCGCATGGTGCGCTCCGAATGCCGGGCGACGATCGGCGCGGTGTCAAACCCCGATCAGCAGAATATCGTAATCGGCAAAGCTGGCCGCAACCGCTGGCTCGGGCGCCGGCCTTCGGTGCGCGGCGTCGCGATGAACCCGATTGATCACCCGCATGGCGGCGGCGAGGGTCGCAGCTCGGGTGGCCGGCATCCCGTCACGCCCTGGGGCAAGCCGACCAAGGGCAAGAAGACCCGGCACAACAAGGCGGCGGACCGGCTGATTGTGCGCCGCCGCCACAAGCGCTAGCCGACGGGAGGAGCAGCTTGGCACGCTCGGTATGGAAGGGGCCGTTTGTTGACGGCTATCTCCTCAAAAAGGCGGAGGAGGCTCGTGGGTCGGGGCGCAACCAGGTGATCCGTACCTGGTCGCGCCGGTCGACGATCTTTCCGCAATTTGTCGGGCTCACCTTCGGCGTTTATAACGGGCACAAATTCATCCCGGTGCTGGTCACCGAGAACATGATCGGGCACAAGCTCGGCGAGTTCGCGCCGACCAGGACCTTCTACGGGCACGCCGGCGACAAGAAGGCGAGAAGGAGCTGAGATGGGGAAGCCAGCCGCCGAGCGGCGGCTCGACGAGAGCGAGGCGGCGGCATCGATGCGGGGCCTGCGCACGAGCCCGCGCAAGCTCAACCTCGTTGCCCAGACGATCCGTGGCAAGACTGCTTCCGCCGCGCTCGCGGAATTGACCTTCTCACGGCGCCGCATTGCGCGCGACGTCAGAAAGGTTTTGCAAGCGGCGATCGCCAATGCCGAAAATAATCACCAGCTCGACGTCGACCGCCTGTTCGTGAAGGAGGCAACGGTCGGCCGGGCTTTTGTATTGAAACGGTTTCACACCAGAGGCCGTGGCCGCTCGGCACGCGTCGAGAAGATGTTTGCGCATCTGACCGTGATCGTCCGGGAGAGCGCCGAGGAGGCTGAATAATGGGACAGAAGGTCAACCCGATCGGGCTTCGGCTCGGCATCAACCGAACCTGGGACTCGCGCTGGTTCGCGCGCAAGGAATACGGCAACTTGCTGCTCGACGACCTCGGCCTGCGCAAGTTCCTGCAGCGGCGCCTAAGCCAGGCCGGCCTTTCCCGGGTTGTAATCGAGCGCGCCGCGCGGCGCACCAGGATCACGCTGCATTCGGCGCGGCCCGGCGTGGTGATTGGGAAAAAAGGGGTCGACATTGAAAAGCTGCGCACCGATCTCGCCAAGGTCACCAATAGCGAAGTCAGCCTCAACATTGTCGAGATCCGCAAACCGGAGATCGATGCGAAGCTGATCGCGGACGGCATCGCGCAGCAGCTGGAACGCCGCGTCGCCTTTCGCCGGGCGATGAAGCGGGCCGTGCAGTCGGCGATGCGGCTCGGCGCGCAAGGGATCCGGATCAACTGCTCGGGCCGGCTGGGCGGAGCGGAGATCGCCCGCATGGAATGGTATCGTGAGGGCCGGGTGCCGCTCCATACACTGCGCGCCGACGTCGATTTTGGGTACGGCACCGCCAAAACTACCTATGGCGTGTGTGGCGTCAAGGTCTGGGTCTTCAAGGGCGAGATTCTCGCTCACGACCCGATGGCGCAAGACAAGCGGCTGAACGAAGGACAACCCGCCAGCCATGAGCGCGGCCGGCGCGAAGCGCTGGGGTAATCGTCATGCTCGCTCCGAAAAGAAGCAAATACCGCAAGGCGCATAAAGGGCGCGTTCACGGTCTGGCGAAGGGCGGGACGGAATTGAATTTTGGCGCCTACGGGCTGAAGGCCTCGGATCCGGGGCGGATCACGGCCCGCCAGATCGAGGCGGCACGGCGGGCGATAACGCGCCACATCCGCCGCGCCGGCCGGGTCTGGATCCGCATCTTCCCCGATGTGCCGGTCTCGCAGAAGCCGGCCGAAGTTCGCATGGGCAGCGGCAAGGGATCACCGGAATTCTGGATCTGCCGAGTGAAGCCCGGCCGCATCATGTTCGAGTTGGACGGCGTGCCGGGCGATATTGCCCGCGAGGCGTTCGATCTCGCCGCCGCCAAATTGCCGATCGCGACGCGCTTTGTCGCCCGCAAAGGCGAGGAGATCGTCTGATGAAAGCCGCCGATGCTAGGGCCAAAACCGAGGACGAGTTGACGGGTGAACTCGACGTTCTCGGCAAGGAAATCTTTAATCTGCGCTTCCAGAGAGCCAACGGCCAGCTCGAGAACACCGCCCGGGTTCGGCAGGTTCGGCGTGACATCGCCCGCATCAAGACGCTGCTGGGCGAACGGCGCCGCGCCACGCTCGAAAGAAAGATCTGATGTCGAAACGCGTCCTTCAGGGTGTGGTCGTCAGCGACGCTTGTGACAAGACGGTGATCGTTCGGGTGGAGCGTCGCGTAATGCACCCCGTCTACAAGAAATTCGTCACGCATTCGAAGAAATATGCGGCGCATGACGAGAACAACAGCTACCGCTCTGGCGATGTCGTACGGATCGAGGAGAGCCGTCCGATTTCCAAGCGCAAATGCTGGGTCGTGATCAGCGGCCCGGCGGACGCGATCCCAGGCCGCCGTGCCGCTCGGAGGGCGCCCGAGCCGGTTGCTGCCGGGGTCGATAGCGCTGAGGTCGCGCCGCCGGATCTGGGCGCCGAAACCGCTCAGGCGACGGAAGGCGCAGCATGATCCAGATGCAGACAAATCTCGACGTCGCCGATAATTCCGGCGCGCGCCGGGTGCAGTGCATCAAAGTGCTCGGCGGCTCGAAACGCAAAACTGCCACGATCGGCGACGTAATCATCGTCTCGGTCAAGGAGGCGATCCCGCGTGGCCGGGTCAAGAAGGGCGATGTGCATCGCGCCGTCATCGTGCGCACGGCGAAGGAAATACGCCGCACCGACGGCAGCGCCATTCGATTCGACCGCAACGCCGCCGTTCTGATCACCAGTCAGGGCGAGCCGATCGGGACCCGCATCTTTGGTCCGGTGACCCGTGAATTGCGGGCGCGCCGATTCATGAAGATCGTGTCGTTGGCGCCCGAGGTCCTCTGAGGCGCGCGGCGCGGAGTGGGAAAATGCCGAAGCTGAAGATCAAGAAGGGCGACAGCGTCGTCGTCATCAGCGGCCGCGACAAAGGCAGGACCGGCGAGGTGTTGCGGGTCTTTCCCGAGGAGGGGCGGCTCATCGTGCAGGGGGTGCACGTCGCGAAGCGGCATACCCGGCCACGCATGGGCGAGCCCGGAGGTATCGTCGAGAAGGAGTTGACGATCCACATCTCGAATGTCGCGCATGTCGATCCGCAATCACGCAAACCGACTCGGATCGGGTACAAGACTCTCGAGGATGGCCGCAAGGTCCGGTTCGCCCGCCGCTCGGGCGAAGTCATCGACAGGTGAAGGAATGCCTCGGACGCGCCTGCACGAGCAGTATGAGACGACCGTCCGCCCGGCGCTGATGCAGGAATTCGGGTACAAGAACCCGATGCAAGTTCCGCGCCTCGAAAAGATCGTGGTCAATATGGGTGTTGGCGAGGCGGTGCAGGACAGCAAGAAAGCGGAAGCGGCAGCCGCCGACTTGACGGCAATCACCGGCCAGCATCCGGTCATCACCAAGGCGAAGCGGTCGATCGCAACCTTCAAGCTACGCCAGGGCATGCCGATCGGGTGCAAGGTGACGTTGCGCCGCGAGCGGATGTACGAGTTCCTCGATCGGCTGATCACCGTGGCTCTGCCACGTGTTCGCGATTTTCGCGGCATCTCCGGCAGGAGTTTCGACGGACGGGGCAATTTTGCCCTCGGCCTCAAGGAGCAGCTCGTGTTTCCCGAAATCGACTACGACCGGGTCGATGCGACGCGCGGCATGGACGTCGTCATCGTGACGACCGCAAAGACCGATGTAGAGGCCAAGGCGCTCCTCAAGGCCTTCGATATGCCCTTTGCCAATTGAGAACTCGGAGGTCTAGGTAGGTGGCAAAAAAGAGTTCAATCGAGAAAAACGCCAGGCGGATCAAGCTCGCCAAAAGCGTTGCCGTTCGGCGGGCAAGGCTGAAGGCGGTCGCGATCGACCGGACAGCGCCTCCCGAGGACCGGTTTGCGGCACAACTAAAGTTGGCCGAATTGCCGCGCAACGCCTCCGAAACCCGGGTTCGCAACCGCTGCTCTTTGACCGGCCGGCCGCGCGGGTATTACCGGAAATTCAAGCTGTCGCGAATTGCTCTGCGGGAACTCGCCTCTGCCGGGCTGATTCCGGGCATGGTCAAGTCGAGCTGGTAGGCGGGAGCGCGGCCGATGACGATGAGCGATCCCCTCGGGGACATGCTGACTCGGATCCGTAACGGGCAGAGGGCGCGGCAGGCCGTCGTCGCCTCTCCCGCCTCGAAGATCCGTGCCAATGTGCTCGAAGTGCTAAAGCGCGAGGGATACATCCGCGGCTTTAGCCGCGAACATATCCGTCCCGGCGTATCGGAGCTGCGCATCGAGCTCAAATACGTGGACGGCGAGCCCGTAATTCGGGAGATTTCCCGCGTGTCGAAGCCGGGGCGGCGCATTTATTCGCGTATCATCGACCTGCCGCGCAGCTATAACGGCCTCGGCATCTCCATTCTGTCGACCCCGCGAGGGGTCATGTCGGACAACGAGGCCCGCGCCGCCAAAGTCGGCGGCGAGGTCCTCTGCCGCGTGTTCTGAGGTTTGCAATGTCGCGTGTTGGCAAGCATCCGGTCGCAGTGCCGAGCGGGGTCGAGGTGGAGATCTCCGGGCAGACCCTGAGCGCCAAGGGCAGTCTCGGCATGTTGCGCCTTGTCGTCAGCAACGAGGTTACCGCTGCGATCGCCGACGGCGCGGTCACGATCACGCCCAAGAACGAGACGAAACATGCCCGGTCGATGTGGGGTACGACCCGGGCATTGGTGAACAATATGGTCAACGGGGTGTCGAAAGGTTTTTCGGTGACCCTTGAGATCAACGGCGTCGGTTACCGCGCCGCGGTGCAGGGCAATACGCTCAATCTGCAGCTCGGCTACAGCCACGAGATCGCGTTTCCGATCCCCAGTGACGTCAACATCGTGTGCGAAAGGCCGACCCTCATCAGAGTCACCGGCGCCGACCGCCAACGGGTGGGTCAGATCGCGGCCGAGATCCGCGCCTACCGTCCGCCGGAACCGTACAAGGGCAAGGGGATCAAATACTCGACCGAGACGGTCCGCCGCAAGGAAGGCAAGAAGAAGTAGACCGATGTCCGAGAAAGCCAAAGCCCTGTTTTTGCGCCGGCGGCTTCGGGTTCGGCGCAATTTGCGCCGCGCCGCCAACAACCGGCCGCGCCTCTCGGTGTTTCGTTCGTCCAAGCATATCTACGCGCAAGTCATCGACGACACGACCGGACGCACTCTGGCCGCGGCCTCGACCCTCGACGGCGGGTTGAAGACCGGTCTCAAGACCGGCGCCGACATTGCCGCGGCGAGCGCCGTCGGCAAGTTGGTGGCCGAGCGAGCCAAAGCGGCCGGGGTCGCGCAGGTTGTCTTCGATCGCGGCGCTTATCTGTTTCACGGCCGGGTCAAGGCGCTGGCCGATGCCGCCCGCGAGGGCGGTTTGGATTTCTGAAGGGATCGGCATGGCACGCACACAAGCACGCACACAAGGCGACCGGCGCGGACGGGACGGCGACCGGCAGGGACGCGAGCGGGAGGACAGCGAGTTCACCGAAAAGCTGGTTAACATCAATCGCGTCGCCAAGGTCGTGAAGGGCGGGCGACGCTTCGGCTTCGCTGCGCTGGTCGTGGTGGGCGACCGCAAGGGTCGGGTCGGTTATGGGTCGGGCAAGGCCAGAGAAGTGCCGGAAGCCATACGCAAGGCCACCGAACAGGCGCGGCGAGGCATGATCCGCGTGCCGTTGCGCGAGGGTCGCACATTGCATCACGACATCGTTAGCAGCTATGGCGCCGGCCACGTGGTGGTTCGCGCCGCCAAGCCGGGGACCGGAATAATTGCCGGCGGCCCGATGCGGGCGATCTTCGAGGCGCTCGGCGTGCACGACGTAGTAGCCAAATCGATCGGCAGTCCAAATCCGCACAACATGATCAAGGCGACTTTCGTCGCCTTGGGCCGGGCAACCAGCCCGCGCGCGGTCGCGGCGCGGCGCGGCAAAAAGGTCGGCGAGATCCTCGGCCGGCGCGATGCCGAACCTCGCGAGAATGCGTGATGGAGGGCAAGAGGACGGTCACGGTCGAGCAGCTCGGAAGCCCGATTGGGCGCAAGCCGGACCAGGAAGCAACACTCAAGGGTCTAGGGTTGAACAAGCGGCATCGCCGGCGCGTTCTCGAAGACACGCCCGCGGTTCGGGGTATGATCAACAAAGTGAAACACCTCGTTCGGGTTGTGGACGAGGAGTAGAGCACCCTCACCCACCCGTCGCTGGCGCGCCGGGTCCACCCTCTCCCGCAATGCGGGAGAGGGTGTCGAGCGGAGCGAGACGGGTGAGGGCAGAGCGCATAGACACAGTTAGGATCAAGCAGTGAAGCTCAACGAGATCAGGGACAATCCCGGGGCGCATTACCGCGCTAAGCGGGTCGGGCGCGGCATCGGCTCGGGCAAAGGGAAGACGTCGGCGCGCGGCGGCAAGGGCCAGACGGCGCGGACCGGCGTGGCACTCAACGGCTTTGAAGGCGGCCAAACCCCGTTGCATCGTCGGCTGCCGAAGCGCGGCTTTAACAACAAGGTTTTCCGCAAAGATTTCAAAGTGGTGAATCTCGGACGCCTGCAAGCGGCGTTCGATAGTGGCAGGCTGAAGCCCGATGGGACGCTCGACGGCGCGGCGCTCGTCTCGTCGGGGGTGTTGCGGCGGCTCGGCGACGGTGTCCGTCTGCTGGCCAAGGGCGAACTGCGCACGGCGATTACGATCAAGGTTGCCGGTGCCTCCGAGGCGGCAGTCGCCGCCGTCGAGAAGGCTGGAGGCAAGGTCATCCTCCCCGCCGGGCGTGCGAAGGAACCGAAGCCGGAGGACACCGCCCCGGCCTAGACACGGTGGCGCCGCTCCGGGACTATTTTGGTGAGGATTGGTAAATGGCGTCAGCCGCCGAACAACTCGCTTCCAGCATAAATCTATCGGCCTTCTCCAAGGCGACGGAGCTGAAGAGCCGAATTTGGTTCACTCTTGGCGCCTTGGTGATCTACCGGCTCGGCACCTACATCCCGATCCCCGGAATCGACCCGGCCATCTTGCAGGATGTGTTCTCGCGCAACGCCGGCGGCATCCTCGGCATGTTCGACATGTTCTCGGGCGGCGCGCTCGGGCGCATGACGATCTTTGCGCTGAACATCATGCCGTACATCTCGGCATCGATCATCATCCAGCTGCTGACCGCAGTATCTCCGACCCTCGAAACGCTGAAGAAGGAAGGCGAGAGCGGACGCAAGAAGCTGAACCAGTACACTCGTCTCGGCACTGTGCTGCTGGCGGCCGTTCAATCCTATGGGATTGCCGTCGGGCTCGAGGGTATGCGTGCCGGGGCGCAGTCCGCAGTGATCGACCCCGGGCTGTTCTTCCGGCTGGTGACCGTAGTGACGCTCGTCAGCGGCACTGTCTTTCTGATGTGGCTAGGCGAGCAGATCACCGCGCGCGGCGTCGGCAATGGCATTTCGCTGATCATTATGGCGGGCATCGTGGCGAACCTGCCGCATGCGCTCGCCTCCACCCTCGAACTCGGACGAACCGGCGCGATCTCGACCGTCTTCATCATCATCTTTCTGGTCATGTCGGTTGCGGTCGTCGCGTTCATCGTCTTCATGGAGCGCGCGCAGCGCCGCATCCTCGTCCAGTACCCGAAGCGACAGATGGGCAATAAGATGTTCGGCGGCGACGCGTCCCACCTGCCGTTGAAAATCAACACCTCGGGCGTCATCCCGCCGATCTTCGCCTCCTCGCTGCTGCTGCTACCGGCGACGGTGGCGAATTTCGAAGCCAACGGGCAGGTCGGCGGTTGGATTGGGGAGATCACAGCCTACCTCGCACATGGCCGGCCGCTCTATATGGCGCTCTATGTCGGCCTCATCGTCTTTTTCTGTTTCTTCTATACGGCAATCGTCTTCAACCCGGAGGAGACCGCGGACAATCTGCGGAAATACGGCGGGTTCATTCCAGGGATCCGGCCCGGGAAAAATACCGCCGATTATCTGGACTATATCCTGACCAGGTTAACCGTCGTTGGCGCCGCATATCTCTCGGCGGTGTGCATCCTCCCCGAAATCCTGATCTCGGAATATTCGGTCCCGTTCTATTTCGGCGGAACCAGTCTCCTGATCGTAGTCAGCGTCACGATGGATACCGTTGCCCAAATTCATTCGCACCTCCTAGCCCACCAATATGAAGGTCTGATCCGGAAGGCGAAGCTGCGGGGGCGCCGCGGATGAACATCATCCTGCTCGGGCCGCCGGGCTCCGGAAAGGGCACCCAGGCCAAGCGGATCGAGCAGACCCACGGCATCATCCAGCTGTCCACCGGCGACATGCTGCGCGCGACGACCGACTCCGACAGCGAGTTCGGGCGCCGCGTCAAAGCCATCATGGACTCCGGCCAACTCGTGCCCGACGACATCATCGTCGAGATGATCGACCAGCGTATCCGGCAGCCTGATTGCGATCGCGGCTTCATTCTCGACGGGTTCCCGCGCAACGTGCCGCAGGCGAAGGCGCTCGACGCGATGCTCGCCGAGCATAATCTGAAGCTCGACCATGTGATCTTGCTCGACGTCGACGAGGCGGCGCTGGTCGATCGGCTGTCCGGGCGGTTCACCTGCATCCAGTGCGGCGCGAGCTATCATGAGCGGTATAACCGGCCGACCCGCGAGGGGATCTGCGACGTCTGCGGCGGCAGCGAATTCGTTTGCCGCGCCGACGACAGGCCCGAGGCGGTCAGGGCCCGCCTCGAGGTCTATCATCGTCAGACCGCGCCGATTCTGCCCTATTATCGCGATCGCGGCATTCTGCGCCGGGTCGACGGCATGGCCGACATCGACTCGGTAACGCGAGAGATCGACAAAATTCTCGGTTGAGACGCCAACGATCTTTATGGGGATCGGAATGATCGAGCCTTACACCGCTGTGGGGTTGATCCCGAGCTTCTGGGGCATTCGCCGCCGCGAGGACATCGAGAAGAACCTGGAGCATCTCGAAAGCCTGACAAAGGCCGCGTTTTGGCTGTCCAACCTGGACATTCCGGTCCGCCTCGTCGCCATTCCCGAAGGTGCGCTGCAGGGGTTCAACGACGAGGTTCTCGATGCCGATCACGCCGAATTCGCACGCGATTGCGCGATCGACATACCCGGCCCGGAGACCGACCGCCTCGGGCGGCTCGCGCGCAATTGGGGCGTGTTCATCATGGCCCAGGCCAAGGCTCGTCACGAGGACTGGCCGGACCGTTTCTTCAACGTCGGCTTTGTTATCGATCCGGACGGCGCGGTCGTTCTGAAGCACCACAAAATCTCGGCGCTGTTGCCGTGCGAGCGCTCGATCTCGCCGCACGACGTGTTCGACTGGTGGGTCGAGAAATATGGCCGCACGCTGCAGGCCTTTTGGCCGGTCGCCGACACCGCGATCGGGCGCCTCGGGATCATGATGGCGATGGAGGGCAATTACCCCGAGAACGGCCGTGGCCTCGCCCTCAACGGCGCCGAAGTGGTCTATCGTGCCTCGCTCCCCGCCCCGTTTGCGCAGAACGATTTCTTTGAGATCTCCAACCGAGCGCGCGCTCTCGAAAACAACATGTATGTCGTCGCACCCAATATTAGCGGCTATTACTTGTATCCAGAGAGCGAGAACCCGATCGATGCCGTGGGCGGGCAGTCGATGATTGTGGATTATCGAGGCGCTATCGTCGGTAAGCAGCTGTTCTCGAATGGCTCGACCTTTGTCGCCGGGGTGATCAACGTCGAGGCGCTGCGGCATCATCGCCAATCGGCGCAGGTGACGAACTGGCCCAAGGACATCCGCGCCGAACTGGCGCAGATCATCTACGAGCAGCCGATCTATCCGAAGAATCTCTATCTCGACAAAATCCCCGGCCGTCATGCCGAGTACAAGCGGGAGGTGATCGACCACCAAGTTCGGCTCATGCAGGAGCGCGGGATCTGGAAGCCGCCGGCAAGCGGTTGAAGGGAGGTTGAGCCGGCTGAGCAGCATTGTATCGAGCCGGTTGCTTCGATAACTTGCGCTCAGCGCATAAGGAGAGAGCCCGGCATGGCGATCATCGTTGGCACCGGCGATTTCAAATACCGCATCGTCGAGGGTTGGGCGAAGCTGCCGGACGGCTGGTCGTTCAAGGAGGTCGGGGCGGTGGGGGTCGACGCCAGGGACAACGTCTATGTTTTCAATCGCGGGGAACACCCGGTCATGGTCTTCGATCGCCAGGGCAATTTTCTGCGCTCGTGGGGTGAGGGCCAGTATCCGCGGGCGCACGGCGTCCATATGGGACCGGACGATTTGATCTATCTGACCGATGACGGCGGCCATTTCGTCCGCAAATGCTCGCTCGACGGCAAGGTGCTGCTCGAGCTCGGGGTCCCCGGCAAGCCGGCGCCCTATATGAGCGGCGAGCCGTTCCACCGCTGCACCCACACCGCCCTCTCGCCGAAGGGCGAAATTTACGTCTCCGACGGCTACGGCAACGCCAAGGTGCACAAATATTCGCCTGACGGCAAATTGTTGATGTCGTGGGGCGGCCCCGGCACCAACCCCGGCGAGTTCAACATCGTTCACAATATCTGCACCGATGCCGATGGCTGGGTCTATGTCGCCGACCGCGAAAACCACCGGGTCCAGGTGTTTGACGGAAACGGCAGATACGAGACGCAATGGAACAATCTGCACCGACCCTGCGGACTATACATGGGTTATACCCGCCACCCGGTCTGCTATATCGGCGAGTTGGGCCCGGTGCAGCCGGTCAACCGCAACAGTCCGAACCTCGGGCCGCGCGTGAGTATCGTCGACAACCAGGGCAAGCTGTTGTCGCGCTTTGGTGATATGCACGCCGGCACCGCGCCGACGGCTTTCCTCGGCCCGCACGGGCTCAGCGTCGACTTGCGCGGCGATCTCTACGTCGGCGAAGTCTCGTGGACGCAATGGCCGCAATTCTACCCCGACACGCCGCGGCCGGCTTACATCCGCTCATTGCAGAAATACGAGCGAGTGCACTGAGGGGTCTACCGCTTTCTCGTCATTCCCGCGAAAGCGGGAATCCAGAAGTGCTGAGGCGGTTCAAGCCCGGGCCAGGCTCTGGACCCCCGCTTTCGCGGGGGTGACGAAAGTCTGAGGGAGGATGGAATGGCAGAGATCGTAGGCACCGGCGACTTCAAATACCGCATCGTCGAGAATTGGGCGAAGCTCCCCGACGACTGGTCGTTCAAGGAGGTCGCCGCGGTCGGCGTCGACGGCAAGGACAACGTCTATGCCTTCAATCGCGGCGAGCACCCGGTCATGGTCTTCGACCGTGACGGAAACTTCCTGCGGTCATGGGGCGAGGGCCAGTACCCGCGGGCGCACGGCGTCCATATGGGGCCCGACGATTTGATCTATCTGACCGATGATGGCGGCCACTTCGTGCGCAAATGCTCGCTCGACGGCAAGGTGTTGCTGGAGATCGGCGTGCCCGGCAAGCCGGCGCCCTATATGAGCGGCGAGCCCTTCCACCGCTGCACCCATACCGCCCTCTCGCCGAAAGGCGAGATTTACGTTTCCGACGGCTATGGCAATGCCAAGGTTCACAAATACTCGCCGGACGGTAAATTACTGATGTCATGGGGCGAACCCGGCACCGGCCCGGGCGAGTTCAATATCGTGCATAACATCTGCACCGATGCCGAAGGTTGGGTCTATGTCGCCGATCGCGAGAACCACCGCGTGCAGGTGTTCGACGGCAATGGCAAATACGAGACGCAGTGGAACAATCTGCACCGCCCGTGCGGCCTTTACATGGATTATACCCGCCATCCGGTCTGCTATATCGGCGAGCTCGGCCCGTCGATGGCGGTCAACCTGAAGAGCCCGAATTTGGGGCCCAGGGTCAGCATCGTCGACCACCAGGGCAAGCTGTTGAGCCGGTTTGGCGATCCGCATGCGAGCTTGGCGCCGACCGGGTTCATAGGCCCGCATGGCATGTGCGCCGATTCCCGCGGCGACCTCTACGTCGGCGAGGTCGCGTGGACGTTGTGGCCGGGGGCGTTCCCGGGCGAACCGCGGCCCGAGAATTTGCGCTGCTTCCGCAAATTCGAGAAAGTCCACTGATTTTCGGCGGTCTTTAAACGAGCGGGGGATATGGGCCAGGTCAGTGTGGCGGTGAACGGCCGCTCCTATGCGATCACCTGTGACGATGGGCAGGAAAATCGGATTCGCCGCCTTGCTCAATATGTCGATGCGAAGGTCGCCGAATTCGTCGGAAGCGTCGGTCAGGCGGGAGAGGCCCGGCTCCTGTTGCTCGCCGCGCTGGTCATCGCCGACGAGCTCTCGGATGCCAATGACGCGCTCGAGCGGGAGCGCTGCCGCGCCGAAAACGCGTCAAATGGCAGAGACGAAACGGCGAGGCCGGTCGCGCCTATTGCGGCGAGGCTGCAGACACCTTAGCTTCCCCATTGCGGAGTGGGGCTGGGCGGTGCGTTAGGCCGCATGTTGCCCCGGGGCCGATACCTACCTCTTGGGGGCCGTCCCTGTCGAAGTCGTGGCTTCGACACATGGTCGCCCACCTGCTACGGCGGGCCACGGAGGAGTTGCACGCCGACGGCCGAGCCGGCTCCACTTTCGCAAAATATCTCCCGCCTGGGGGCCGTGTGAACATCTTGTTTTGTGGAGACGTCGTCGGGCGGCCGGGCCGTGAGGCGGTCAAAAAGCACGTGCCGGCATTGCGCCGTCAGTTCGCCCTCGACCTGGTTGTCGTCAATGCCGAGAACGCGGCCGCGGGGCGCGGCCTGACCGAACGCCTCTGCGGCGAGTTTTACGATGCCGAAGTCGATGTCTTGACTACCGGCAACCACGTCTGGGACCAGCGGGAGATCATCCCTTATATCGACCGAGATCCACGCGTCCTGCGCCCGGCGAACTTCCCGAAGGGAACCCCCGGCGCCGGATGGCGGCTGCATCCGGTCGGCGAGACGAGCGTTCTCGTCGTAAATCTGATGGGCCGGCTCTTCATGGACGCCCTCGACGATCCCTTCGCCCGCCTCGAAGAGCTTCTTGCCGAATTCCGCCTCGGCATCGACACCGCGGGAATCCTCGTCGATTTTCACGCCGAGGCATCGAGCGAGAAGATGGCGCTCGGTCATTTCGCGGATAGCCGCGTCTCGGCCGTTTTCGGGTCGCATTGCCACGTGCCGACCGCCGATCAGCAGATCTTTCCGGGCGGCACCGCCTACCAGACCGATGCCGGGATGTGCGGTGATTACGATTCCGTGATCGGCATGCAAAAAGGCCCGGCGGTCCTCAAATTCGTCACCAAGATGCCAGGCGAGCGTCCGCAAGTCGCCGAGGGCGAAGCGACACTGTGCGGCATCCTGCTCGAGACGGACGACAAAACCGGTCTGGCCCTGTCGGTTGAGCCGATCCGCATTGGCGGCCGTCTCGCCCCGCAGCTGCCGCAGCGCTGAGAACTCGATCTGGCAGCCCTGTCCCTGCTCCGCGAGCGCCTGTTTCCCGCCGGGCTGGGCAATGTCGTCCAGGCTTTTGCCCACAGAAATTACCGCATTTATGCCAGCGGGAACGCCGTTTCGCTGATCGGCGTGTGGATGCAGCGCGTTGCCGTTGGTTGGCTCGCCTGGACCTTGACCCATTCCGGCGCCTGGCTCGGCATCATCTCGATGGCCGAGTTCTTTCCGGTGGTGTTTTTGAGCCCGCTCGCCGGGGCTCTCGCCGACCGGCGCGACCGGGTCGGCATCATCCGGGTGACGCAAATCGCCGGAAGCATCGAGGCAACCCTGCTCGCGGTTCTCGTCTACACCGGCGCCATCACGATCGAGCTGTTGTTCGCGCTGACGTTGCTTCTCGGCGTCTTCAACGCGGTGGCGCAGCCCTCGCGCCTGGCGTTGATCCCGACCCTGGTCGATCGCGCGGCATTGCCGTCGGCGCTGGCCATCAATGCGATCATCTTCAATTCCGCCCGCTTTCTCGGGCCGGCGGTCGCCGGCATCGTCATCGCCAAGGTCAGCGTCGGCGCCGCCTTTGCGGTCAATGCCGCAACCTACATCGTCTTTCTCGTCGCAATGGCCAATTTGCGCGGCATCCCGGCATTGCCGGTCGCCGCGACCCAGAGCGTCCTCAAGGCCTCGGCCGAGGCTTATGGCTATGCCAGCCATCATCCCGGCATCGCGCCGATGCTGCTGCTGTTCACCATCACGACGGTCGGGACGCGCGGCTTTGTCGAGCTGTTTCCCGGGTTTGCCGACAGCGTCTTTGGGCGCGGACCGGAAGGTCTGGCGACCCTGACCTCGACAGTCGGGCTCGGCGCGATTTTCGGCGCCGCCTGGATGCTGCTGCGCCCGGCGATCGCCGGGCTGACCCGCCTCGTGCTCGGCAACACCTTGATCATTTCGCTGGCGATCCTCGCCTTTACCCTGACGAACCAGTTCTACCTGGCGCTTCCCTGCGTCTTCGTCGCCGGCGCCGCGATGACGATCACCGGAGTCGGCGCGCAGACCCTGATCCAGGCGGCGGTCGATATTCGGATGCGCGGCCGGATCATGGCGCTCTACGGGATGATCTTCCGAGCCGGCCCGGCGGTCGGAGCAGTGCTGATGGGCTCGCTCAGCGGGCATTTCGGCCTGCGGTTGCCGCTCGCCGTCGGTGCGCTCGTCTCCTGCGGCTTTTGGCTGTGGGCCCGGGTCAAGCAAAAGCAGATCGCCGAGACGCTCGAAGCCGACCCGGTTGCGTTGTCGGCCAACACCGTACCGGCGGCCGCCGCCGGCACCCCGACATGACAGCCCAATCTCTGTTCTGCTTTGGTTTCGGCTACACCGCGCGGGTTCTCGCGCGCCGGCTCGCCGCCGAAGGCTGGACCGTCGGCGGCACCTGCCGCACCGTCGACAAGGCCGCAGCGCTGCGTGCAGCCGGGTTTCCCATCGAGGTCTTCGATCGCGACCACCCGCTGTCGAGGGAGGCGTTCGACGGGGTCACGCATCTTCTGGTATCGGTTCCGCCCGATGCCGACGGTGACCCCGTATTGGCGATGCATGGTGAGGACATCGCCGGGATCGAAGGCCTCTGCTGGCTGGGTTACCTTTCGACGACGGGCGTGTATGGCGACCGCGGCGGCGGCTGGGTCGACGAGACCGCCGCGTTGTCGCCTAGCGGCGAGCGCGGCCGCCGGCGGGTCGCCGCCGAAGCGGGCTGGCTCGATCTCTGCCGCCGCCGCAGCGTGCCCGTGCACATCTTCCGCCTCGCCGCCATTTACGGGCCCGGCCGCAGCCCCTTCGAAGCACTCCGCGCCGGCACGGCGAAGCGCATTGACAAGCCGGGCCAGGTATTCTCGCGTATCCATGTCGAGGATCTAGCGCATGTGCTCGCTGCCTCGATCAGCCGGTCACGGCCAGGGGCGGTCTATAATGTTTGCGACAACGACCCCGCGGCACCCGAGGCCGTCGTCGCTTATGCGGCGGGGTTGCTCGGCATGCCGGCGCCGCCGCTGGTGCGGTTTGAAGCCGCCGAGCTCTCGCCGATGGCGCGCAGCTTCTATGACGACAACAAGCGGGTGTCGAACCGGCTACTCGAGAGCGAGCTCGGCGTAACCTTGCGTTACCCGGACTACCGGGCCGGTCTGGCCGCGATCCTCGCGGACGAGGCTTGCCCAAAGACTCGGCATCCGGCATCGTCCGACTAGAAGACCGATCCGGCTTTAGGAGGAAACGGCGGTATGACGACTTACAACGTCCTGATCATGGGCGCTTCCTACGGCTCGCTCTTGGCAACCAAGCTGCTGTTCGGCGGCCACAAGATCAACGATGGTATGCCTCCCGGCCGAAGTGGAGGCGTTCAACAACGACGGGCGCCCGGGTGCGGCTGCCGATCAGAGGCCGGAAGGAGCCGATCGAGCTCGACTCGCGGAAATTGCCGGGCAAGCTCGCCGCCGCCGGCCCCGGCGAGGTCAATCCGAGCGACTACGATCTGGTCGCCTCTGGCGATGCAGGAGCCGCAATACCGCTCCCCCGGAGTTCGCGAATTGCTCGACGCGGTGGCGCGGTCGCGGATGCCGTGCATGTCGATCATGAACATGCCGCCCTTGCCTTATCTGAAGCGCATTCCCGGGCTGAACGACCGACCCGCTCAAACCCGCCTATACCGATGCGAGCGTGTGGGACAATTTCGAGCCCGGGCACCTGACCTTGTGCAGCCCGGACCCGCAGGCCATCCGCCCGCCCGGCGAGAAGATCAACGTGCTGCAAGTCACGTTGCCGACCAATTTCAAGGTGGCCCGGTTCGACTCCGAGAAATCCACCGCGATGTTGCGCGAGATGCAGGCCGACATCGAGGCGGTACGTTACGATCCGGGCGACGGCACCGATCCAGTTGCCGGTCAAGCTGAAGGTGCACGACTTCGATCTTTGTGCCGCTCGCCAAATGGGCGATGCTGCTGACCGGCAACTATCGCTGCGTGACGGCCAGGGGGCGATCGACATCAAGGACGCGGTGCACCAGGACCTCGCGGCTTCGCGCTCGGTCTACAATTGGGTCTGCGGGGTGTGCGAGCGGCTCGGCGCATCGCCCAACGATTTGGTGCCGTTCGAGAAATATGCCGCTGCGGCAAACGACCTGGTGCGACCGTCCTCGGCCGCCCGAGCACTAACAACGGCGCACCCAATATCGAGCGGACTGACCGGCTCGTGCAGCTGATCGGCGGCGCAATACGGCATGCGCAATACGGTTGTCGATCAGACGGTCGCACTGGTCGACGACAGGCTCGCCGCCAATCGCAAGGCCGCCGCCTGACTTCTCGGAACCTCCGCCGGCCAAATGCCGGCTTCGGCCGGCACGCCCGGCGTCGTGATCGAAACCAGCCGTCTGCGGATGCGGTCGCTGCGTGATGGCGATCTTGCCGACCCGGTCACATTGGCCGGTAACTGGGAGGTGGCGCGTTGGCTCGCCACGATGCCGTATCCCTACACTGAAGCGGACGTCCGGGAGTGGATCGGGCGGGTGCAGCAGGACCACGCAACCGGCCGTCCGCGGCGCTTCGCCGTCGCATTGAGGGAAACCGACCGCCTGATCGGCGGTGTCGGATTGGACGGCAGCCCCTGCGACGAAACCGACGAACCGGCGCTCGGCCGCTGCGGTTGCGTCCCTCGAGAGATTGCCGCCCCTACTCGCCGTTCTTCGCAGGGATTGGCGCCGTCTGCTACAGTCTTGAGTATCAAGCGAGGAAAACGGCGATGCTGAAGATTACGCGTGACATGGTGATGCCGACCGCGATCACCGGGTCGTATCCGCGGCCCTTGTGGTACGACGCCAGCCTTGACGGGCGGTCGTTCAAAGCGGCGCTCGGCAACTCGCTGTTCCGCGAGCAGTATCTCGATGCCGTGGCCGCCATCATCAACGCGCAAGAGGCGGCCGGGCTCGACATTGTGACCGACGGCGACAGCCGGTTTCGACCTCGCGGTCGGCGGCAAATCGTGGTTCTTCTATCCGATCGAGCGATTGGGCGGCATTCATGGCCACCGCAGCACCTCGCAGGGCTGGATGGCGCGGCACGACATCCGTCCCGGCCAGATCCTGTGGGAAGTGCAGGAGGCCTATCAGCCGGCCATCGTCGACCGAGAAACTGACCCGCGGCCCGCTCGAATACGCGGCATTGTGGCAGATTGCGCAGCGCCTCACCGACCGGCCAGTCAAGTTCGGCACGATCTGCGCGCCGGCCTTGGCGAGCATGCTGTGGAACGAGCACTACGCCGACGACCGGGCGATGGTGCTCGATCTCTGCGACATCATGAACGCCGAGCTGCGCGAATTCGCCGCCGCGGGCTGCCCGGTGATCCAGGTCGAGGAGCCGCGCCACCATGGCCTGACGACCCGGCCCGACTGCACCGACGCCGATCTCGAATTCCAGACCGAGGCGTTCAACCGCCAGCTCGCTGGCGTCGATGCCGAGATCTGGGTGCACACCTGCTGGGGCAATCCCAATCAGCAGCGGGTTTATTGGGAGGTGCCGAGCTACGAGCGCGCCTTGCCCTATCTACTTGCAGCTCAATGCCGACGTCATCACCTTCGAATGCGCCAGCAATGACGGCAACGACCTGCCGCTCTTCGCCAAATTCAAGACCGACAAGAAGATCGGCATCGGCGTCGTCAACCACTGCAATACCATCGTCGAGCCGGCCGAGCACGTCGCCGGACTGATCCGCAAGGCGCTCGAATACATCCCGCCCGAGCGGCTGGTGATCACCACCGATTGCGGCTTTGGCCGCGAGGGCCTCGTCGCGCCGCATCGCCTATTACAAATGCGTGTCACTCGTCGAAGGCACCAACATCGTGCGCCGCGAACTGGGCCTCCCCGAAGCCCATATCCGCGCCGCCGACCCCAAGCTCTACTTTGCCGGCATTCAAGGAAAATGACTCAGTTCAAAAGAGATTTCTAGATATGGATGACGTACTTTATCGCACCGTTAAAATAAAACGATTTGATTCGCCAAATACATTTAGTAGCGGCTGGACGGAAGCCAAACTTGCTGAGCTATCCGATGCAGAGCAGCGGTGCTCAGGTGAGCGTGACCGGTCGTTGGATCGGCGTCGATAGCCCCGCCGCCGTCCACGCCACACGATCCCCGGCGCCGGTCCCGCAATTGGCTGGCTCCGGCTCCCTGGCGTGCGCGGCGATCGGCACGGTTCCGATCCTCGAAAATCCTCTTAGATGTGGATGGCGCGCCCGTATGCGTCGAGCACGGCCTCGTGCATCGTCTCCGACAGGGTCGGGTGCGGAAAGATCGTGCGGATCAGGTCGGTCTCGGTGGTTTCCAGGGTCTTGGCGATCGTGTAGCCCTGGATCAGCTCGGTGACCTCGACGCCGATCATGTGCGCGCCCAGCAGCTCGCCGGTCTTGCTGTCGAAGACCGTCTTCACCATCCCCTCTGGCTCGCCGAGCGCGATCGCCTTGCCGTTCCCGATGAACGGAAAATGGCCGACCTTGACTTCGTAACCGGCCTCGCGGGCGGCTTTTTCGGTCAGCCCGACGCTGGCGACCTGCGGCCGACAATAGGTGCAAGCCGGGATGCTGTAGACATCGAGCGGGTGCACGTCATTGATCCCGGCGATGTGCTCGACGCAGATCACCCCTTCGTGGCTGGCTTTGTGCGCCAGCCACGGCGGCCCGACAACATCACCGATCGCGTAAATGCCCGCCTCTCCAGTGCGCAGCCACTCATCGACGACGATGTGGGTCCGGTCGACGACCACGCCGGTGTCTTCGAGGCCGATGTCTTCGACATTGCCGACGATGCCGACCGCCAAGATCACGCGCTCGACATTTTCTTCGAATGCCTTGCCCTCCGCCTCGATCCGCGCGGTAACCCCGTCCCCGCCGCGCTCCAGCGCCGCCACGGTTGCCGCGGTATGGATTTTGATGCCCTGCTTCTCAAAGGCCTTACGAGCGAAGGCCGAGATCTCCTCGTCCTCGACCGGCAGCACGCGGTCGAGCACTTCGACGACCGTCACCTCGGCGCCCATGTCATGGTAGAAGCTGGCGAATTCGATGCCGATCGCGCCCGAGCCGACGACCAGCAGAGATCTGGGGATCGCCGGCGGCACCATAGCTTCCTTGTAGGTCCACACGCGCTCGCCGTCGGGTTCGAGCCCCGGCAGGCTGCGCGCTCTTGCACCGGTAGCTAGCACGATGTGCTCGGCTGCGAGTTCGGTGACGAGATTGGCGTCCTTTGCCACCGCCAGCCGGCCTTTTCCCGCCAGGCGCCCCTGACCATCGAAAACTGTGACCTTGTTCTTCCGCAACAGATACGCCACGCCGTTCGATAATTGTTTCGCGACAGCGCGCGATCGCCCCACCACCTTCCGGGCATCGAAGCTGATGTCTTTGGCGGAGAACCCGAAATCGTCGAGCCGGTGGAGCAGATGGTAAATCTCGGAGCTGCGCAGAAGTGCTTTGGTCGGAATGCAGCCCCAGTTGAGACAGATGCCGCCCAGATGCTCGCGCTCGACTACCGCCGTCTTCATCCCAAGCTGCGCCGCCCGGATCGCCGCGACATAGCCGCCCGGCCCGCCGCCCACAACGACCAGGTCGAATGACGTCTCAGCCATTTTGCCTTTCACCCTCCCGCTGACCCGGGCCCCTCCCTCTCCCCGCTACAGCGGGGCGGGGGGATTGACAGCTTACCCCTCGCCCCGCTTGCGGGGAGAGGGTCGGGGTGAGGGGCTCAACACACGGCATCGGTTCACAGCAGCATGGTCAGCGGATCCTCGACGAGCTTCTTGAAGGCGGCAAGGAACTGCGCGCCGATAGCGCCGTCGACGGCCCGATGATCGCACGATAGCGTGCAGCTCATCACCGTCGCGATCGCCAGCGCGCCGTTCTTGACGACCGGCCTCTGCTCACCGGCGCCGACCGCCAAGATGCCGCCATGCGGCGGATTGATCACCGCGGCGAAATCGCGGACCCCGAACATGCCGAGATTGGAAATCGAAAACGTGCCGCCCTGAAACTCTTCGAGCTTCAGTTTGCCCGTCCGGGCGCGCGCGGCGAGGTCCTTGGTTTCGTTGGCGATTGCCGCCAACCCCTTGCGGTCGGCATTCTTGACGATCGGTGTGATCAGCCCGTCCTCTAGCGCCACTGCCACAGCGATGTCGACCGTGTCCCAGAGGAGGATCGCCTCGTCGCTCCACGAGGCGTTGGCGGCAGGGACCTGCCGCAAGGCGAGTGCCGCAGCGCGTATCACAAAGTCGTTGACCGAGATCCGGTAGGCGTCGGATTTCGCGTTGAGCTCGGCGCGGAATTTGAGCAGTTCGTCGATCTCGCAATCGACGGTTAGGTAGAAATGCGGAACCGTTTGTTTTGATTCTGTCAGGCGCCTGGCGATGACGCGGCGCATCGCGGTGAGCGGCCGCTCGGTATAAGGCGGGTTGCCGGCAAGTGCGAGCACCCGCTCCTTGGACAGGGTCGGCGGCGCAGCTGGTGTGGTCGGTGGTGTGGGTTGGGGTTGGGAAATCGGGCGAGCCGGGGCGGGGGCGGGCCGTCCGGCAGAAAGCGCAGCTTCGATATCGGCCTTGACGATACGGCCCTGCGGACCCGAGCCGGTGACCGCGGCGAGGTCGAGCCCGGCCTGTTGCGCCATCCGCCGCGCTAAAGGACTGGCAAAGATGCGGCCTTTTCCGTTGCCGCCCCTTCCGGGGGCCGGCTGAGCCACCGGCGGGGGCTCGGCCGCCCGCAGGGGCTCGGGGGCTGACGCAGCGACGGGCGTGGCCGGCTTTTCGGCGAGTTCGTCGAGGGCTGAAGGGTCCTCGCCCTCACCCAGAAGCAATGCGATCGGCTGATTGACCTTGACCCCCTCCGCGCCTTCCGGAACAAGAATCCTGCCGAGGCGGCCGTCATCGACGGCCTCGAACTCCATCGTTGCCTTGTCGGTTTCGATCTCGGCGAGCACGTCGCCCGAATGCACCTCGTCACCCTCTTTCTTAAGCCATTTCGTGACGTTGCCTTCGGTCATCGTGGGCGACAAAGCCGGCATCAGGATCTCGATCGGCATGTCCCGTCCCCTCTCGCCCCGATCAGCGGTAGGCGACCTCGCGCGCCGCGGCGACGATGTCCTCCACCTGTGGCACCGCGAGACGTTCGAGATTGGCCGCGTAAGGCAGCGGAACATCCTTGCCGGCGACCCGCCTCACCGGGGCATCCAGCCAGTCGAAGCACTCCTCCATCATGATCGCGGCAACTTCCGAGCCGATGCCGGCAAAAGGCCACCCCTCCTCGACCGCGACGACCCGGTTGGTTTTCTTGACCGAGGCGACGACTGTTTCGATGTCGAACGGCCGTAATGTGCGCAGATCGATGATTTCGGCAGAAATGCCGGCTTTTTCGAGCTCCTCGGCAGCCTGCATCGCCAATTTCACCATTCGCGAAAACGCCGTGATCGTGACCTGATCGCCCCCCCGGGCGATGCGCGCCCGGCCGATCGGAACGATGAACTCGGGATCGTCCGGCACGGCGAAGCTTTCGCCGTAGACGAGTTCGTGCTCGAGAAAGACGACCGGGTTCGGGTCGCGGATCGCCGCCTTCAGCAACCCCTTGTGGTCGGCGCCCGTATAGGGCGCGACGACTTTGAGCCCCGGGCAATGCGCATACCAGCTCGCATAACATTGCGAATGCTGGGCGGCGACACGCGCGGCAATGCCGTTCGGCCCGCGGAAGACGATCGGGCAGCTCATCTGGCCGCCCGACATGTAGCGGGTCTTGCCGGCCGAATTGATGATCTGGTCGATTGCCTGCATCGCGAAGTTGAACGTCATGAACTCGACGATCGGCCGCAGGCCGGCATAGCCGGCGCCGACGCCTAGGCCGGTAAAGCCCTGCTCGGTGATCGGAGTGTCGATGACGCGTCGCGGCCCGAACTCCTGCAACAGGCCTTGGCTGACCTTGTATGCCCCCTGGTACTCGGCGACCTCCTCGCCGATCAGAAAAACCGTGTCGTCCCGCCGCATCTCCTCGACCATCGCGTCGCGTAAAGCCTCGCGCACCGTCATGGTCGTCGTCTTGCCGGTGTATTCAGTCTCCAAGGCCACAGCGCGCCGCGTGACGGTTGAGGTCGCCGGCGGCGGTGAAGGCCGGGGCGGCGCCTTTGCCGGTGTATCTTGACGTGCCTTAGCGGGCGGCGCGATTTCTTCGGCAGAGCCGGCCTCCTCGCCGTTCCCGGCGATCACCGCGATCGGCGTATTGACCGCAACGTGCTCGGTGCCCTCTGGGATCACGATCTTGGCGAGCACGCCTTCGTCGATCGCTTCGACCTCCATCGTCGCCTTGTCGGTCTCGATCTCGGCGAGCACGTCGCCGGCCCTGACGGGCTCGCCCTCGCTCTTCAGCCAGCGGGCGATCTTGCCCTCGGTCATTGTCGGCGACAATGCCGGCATCAAGACTTCGGTAGCCATGGCAATTTCCAAGCAAATCAGGCTTCTGCCAGCACGTCCGTCCACATCTCGGCGGGGTCCGGCTCAGGGCTGTCCTGGGCGAATTGTGCAGCTTCGGCGACCTGGTCCCTTACCTCGCCCTCGATTTGCTTGAGCTGCGCCTCGCTCGCGCCGTCCTCCAGCAACCGGTGCCTGACCTGCTCGATAGGATCGTGCTCGGTGCGCATCCGGTTGACCTCGTCCCGGGTACGGTATTTCGCCGGGTCGGACATCGAATGGCCGCGGTAACGATAGGTCATCATCTCCAGGATGATCGGCCCCTGGCCAGATCGGGCATGTTCGGCCGCGGCGAGCCCGGCTTCGTAGACCGCCAGCACATTCATTCCGTCGACCTGCTCGCCAGGGATGCCGTAGGCCATGCCGCGATGGAACAGGTCGGTGCGGGCCGAGGCGCGGTCGATCGACGTCCCCATCCCGTACCGATTGTTCTCGATCGCGTAGACCACCGGCAGCTTCCACAAGGCTGCCATGTTGAAGCTCTCGTAAACCTGCCCCTGGTTGATCGCTCCGTCCCCGAGGTAGGTGACGCAGATCAGGCCGTTCCCGCGGTAATGATGGGCGAAGGCGAGCCCGGTGCCGATCGGCACTTGCGCGCCGACGATGCCATGGCCGCCGAAGAAGTTCTTCTCCCGGCTGAACATGTGCATCGAGCCCCCCTTGCCGTGCGAGTAGCCGCTCCGGCGGCCGGTCAACTCCGCCATCACCCCCTTGGGATCCATTCCGGCAGCCAGCATGTGACCGTGGTCGCGATAGGACGTGATGATCGTGTCGCCTTGCTTCAGCGCCGCCTGTATGCCGACGACGACCGCCTCCTGTCCGATATAGAGATGACAGAAGCCGCCGATCAGCCCCATGCCGTACATCTGTCCGGCTCTCTCCTCGAAGCGCCGGATCAACAGCATGTCGCGATAGTAACGGAGCAACTCGTGAGTGGAGACGCCGAGATCGGCAAATTTGACCGAATTGGATTTGCGCTTGACTGCCATGTCGCTTCCTCCACGCGGCCGCCGGAAGCGCGGCTACGAGAATTTGCCGGGGAGCATGGTGACAAATCCCCGCCGTTGCAACCACGACGGGGTCAAATCCTTAGAACGAAACAAAATAAAGACGGTTGGCGGCCGGCGCCAACGCGCCTCCTCGGGAAAGGCCGTTAGCGGGTGACGGCAGGCTGCATGATGACGATGTCGTCGGGCGATACGAGGTTCAGGGTCGCCCGGATGCGTTCATCCAGCAGGTCGGGATCGATGTGCTCCGGCCGGAGGTTCGAAACCCTGAGGTCCAATGCCGCACGCTGTGCGCGGACCGCCTCCAGATTGGCCGTCGCCGTACGGATCTCGCGATTGAGGTGCAGCCAAGCCTTAAACCCGCGCTCACCCTCGACGAGATGGTAGGCAAAATACCCGGTCAGCGCGATGCCGACGAGCGGGCCGAGTATGAAGTGGACGCGCCGCCGCAATGCGCGCAATACGCTCATGCCGCAAAAGGATCATGAGCGGACCGGGGCGTCAACCATGGCAACTGGCTCCGCAGAAGATGTTCCCCGTTTGCGTTATCCGCGCAACACCGAGCGGCCGGGATACCGCGCCGAGCCGCCGAGTTGCTCTTCGATGCGGATCAGCTGGTTGTATTTGGCGAGGCGGTCCGAGCGCGACAGCGATCCCGTCTTGATCTGTCCGCAATTGGTCGCGACCGCCAGATCGGCGATCGTGGTGTCCTCGGTTTCTCCGGAACGATGCGAGAAAACCGTTCCCCACCCCGCTCGCTGGGCGATCTCGACCGCTTCGAGGGTCTCGGACAAAGTGCCGATCTGGTTGACCTTGACGAGCAGCGCATTGGCGATGCCGCGCGCGATACCCTCACGCAACCGCTTCGGGTTCGTGACGAACAAATCGTCCCCGACGAGTTGGGTTTTCCCTCCGAGTTCTCGGGTCAGCTGAGCCCAGCCTTCCCAGTCGTCCTCGGCCATTCCGTCCTCGATCGAGACGATCGGATAACGGCGAACGAGATCGGCCCAATAGCCGACTAGGCCGGCGGCATCGAGGGTTTTTCCCTCTCCGGCGAGATGATAGGCGCCCTCGCGGTAGAATTCGCTGGCGGCGGGATCGAGCGCCAGCACCACGTCGTCGCCGGCGTGATACCCGGCGGCCTCGATCGCCTGCATGATCATGCCCAATGCCGCATCGGCCGAGGCGAGATTTGGCGCAAACCCGCCCTCATCCCCGACGTTCGTGTTGTGGCCGGCATCGGCGAGCTTCTTGCGCAAAGCGTGGAAGATTTCCGCGCCTGCACGGATCGCCTCGGTGCATGAGGCCGCACCGACCGGTATCACCATGAACTCCTGGATGTCGATCGGGTTATCGGCATGAACACCGCCGTTGATGATGTTCATCATCGGCACCGGCAGGGTGCGCGCGAAGACGCCGCCGACATAGCGATAGAGGGGGACACCGGCCTCGGCCGCCGCCGCCTTCGCGCAGGCGAGGCTGACGCCGAGAATCGCATTGGCGCCGAGCCGGGACTTGTTCGGCGTGCCGTCGAGCTCGATCAGCGCGCGGTCGACGGCCAGCTGGTCCTCGGCCTCGAAGCCGGAGAGCGCATCGAAGATCTCGGCGTTCACCGCTTCGACAGCCAGGCGCACCCCCTTGCCGCCAAAGCGCGGTCCGCCGTCGCGCTTCTCGACCGCCTCGTGCGCGCCGGTCGAGGCACCCGAGGGAACCGCTGCGCGGCCGAGCGTCCCGGTCTCGAGGGTGACGTCGACCTCGACTGTCGGGTTGCCGCGGCTGTCGAGGATCTCGCGGGCATGAATATCTGTGATGGCGGTCATGGGGCCTCTGATGCTGCAAGCCGGCAAGGATGCCCGATCTTATAGGCGAGCGCCGCCGCCCGATGCCACCCTCTCCGGAAGCAGCCCCGGCTGTCTCGCGGCACCTGTTTCACCTGTTTTTTCAGGTCGAGATCAGGCATCGGCCCTCCATGGCGGCACCCGATCGCGGGCGCCAAATGGGGCAGAGAGTGCAACATGATTATGGCAATTCTATTATCGCTCCTTCGGCACGACAGCGTCGGCCCCCACATCCCCCGCGCTCCGCGCCTTACCCCTCCCCCGCCGCAGGCGCTTTCCAGGCGCCTCGACCGCCCGCCGATAGTTCAGCGCGTCAGCGAGATTGCGCCAGGATAAAGTAGTAAACCGCACCGTAATCCCCGATAGATAGGGGATAGGGGGATCGAACCGGCGATCAATCCCGGATCGCGAGCCAAGGGGGCCTCAGTGGTAGTCACGCACATCATTGAAGGGTTCACTGCTTTTTGTACCGTAGCCGTGGCGGTGCTTGCCATTTGGGGCGACTGGGCTCGCTCAATCCTCGCGCCTCTTAAACTCACCATTATCGAACATAATTTTAGCGGAGATCCAACGACTTTCACCCCTCCCGGCGGCCTCCGGTCCGGGTGATGTTCTACCATCTTAGGTACAATCCACGCGCAGCGCGCTCGACGAATGGCTCACAGGAGAACGCGCATGATCAGTCTCAGTAAAGCCAAGCCACGGTTTCTCCTTGGCCTATTTCTGATCTGTATGTGCGGCTTGATGCTCCAAATCATCGAGACGAGGATTTTGTCGGTCATCTCATGGTATCATCTCGCATTTTTTTCGATCAGCATGGCGATGTTCGGAATGACGGCGGGATCTCTTTTCGTATATTTCAAGGAAGGGTGGTTCACCGCCGAGCGGCTGTTCGAAAATATGGTCTGGATCTGCAGGCCTTTGCGATTGCTGTCGAGGTTTCGACACTCCTCCTGATTTCAACCGTGTTGATGATAGGGGGGAAGCCGGAATTCCTGATGATGGTGTTGTTCTGGCTTAAGCTGATCGTCATTCTGGCGACGCCTTACTTCTTCGCAGGAATGGCAATATCGCTGGCCCTGACGCGGAGCCCTTGGCCGGTCCCTCTCGTTTATGGTGTAGATCTTATCGGGGCGGCGATCGGTTGCCTCGTTGTTCTCGTAGTGCTCACTTTGGTCGATTCCGTTTCGGCATTGTTTTTAGTCGGGACGGTGGGGGCCTTAGCGGCCATTTCATTTTCATCGGCCCGCCGCGCATCGGCCTCCCCGGACGCGCCGCTCCTGCGAGTGGCCCGGCTTCGAATCTTCGCTCGCCCGGCGATCCTAGCCGCAGCCTTTGCCTTGCTTGCATTGGGTAACGCTACGATCCAGCCCTATGGGCTCAAGCTCTCGATCGTAAAAATCAGCTCGAGTCCATGGTCCCGGGCTCACCCGGAACCCGTGTGTCGGAATTTTTGCGTTGGAATTCCTTTTCCCGCGTCAACGTAGGTCCGAGCAATCCCGGCGCTCCAGAGATGTGGGGACCATCTTCCGAGACACCCCCTTCCGTCATAGAGCAGCGGGGGATGGCGATCGACGGCTCGGCCAGCACGGCGATGTACCGCTTTGACGGCGATTTCGGGAAGCTCGAATTCCTGAAATACGACGTGACCAATCTGGCCTACTACATTCGCCACGCGGGGCGTGCCGCCGTAATCGGCGTGGGTGGTGGCCCGAGACATACTCTCCGCACATCTCTTCGGATTTCGGGATATAACCGGCGTCGAGCTCAACCCAATTTTCGTCGATATGCTGTCGCGGGTGTTTCGGTCATATAACCATTTGGCCGATCTTCAGGGAACGCGGCTGTTCGTGGACGAAGCGCGCAGCTGGTTTGCAAGGTCGACTGACCATTTCGAAAGTATCCAGATGAGCCTGGTCGATACCTGGGCCGCCACTGGAGCGGGCGCGTTCTCGCTGTCCGAGAACGGTCTTTACACGCTCCAGGGCTGGCGCACGTTCTTCGCCCATCTGACGCCATCGGGCACGTTCACCGTCTCCCGGTGGTATTCGCCCAACAATGTCAACGAGACTGGGCGCATGCTGAGTCTCGCGATGGCAACCCTGATGGACGAGCACATCTCCAATCCGCGCGACCACATCTTCTTGGCAGCGGTCGACAACCTGGCGACCCTGATCGTCGCCAGAGCGCCGTTCACCCCGGAGGACCTCGCGACCCTGACCGCGACCGCCAAGAACTCCAGTTCACGATCTTCGTTAGCCCGCAATCACCGATCAAATCCCGGATCTTGTCGCAGATCATGGCCGCGACCACCCCGCAAGAGCTCAACGAGGCGGTTGCGAAGTACCCTTTCGATTTATCAGCGCCAACGGATGACCGGCTCTTTTTCTTCAACCAGCTTCAAATCACGGACCCTGCGTCGTTTTGGCTCGCCCTCGATTTAAAATTCGGCGTGGGACGTGGCAATTTAGTGGCAACGATCACACTCGCCGTCGTGGTCGCGCTTTCGACGATTTTGGTGTTGATTACCGCTATCGTTCCTTCGCTACCCTCGATCCGCAGAGTGACGCCTCTCATTTCCGTACTTGGCTCGGTCTATTTTGTCCTAATCGGCATCGGCTTCATGTTCGTCGAGATCGGTCTCATTCAGCGGATTTCCATCTATCTGGGCCATCCGGTTTACGGGATGGCTATTGGGCTCTTCGGAATTATCGTATCGACCGGGCTCGGCAGCTTGTGTTCGTACCGCGTCTCGTTGCTGACTGGCGTGCGACTCCAACTTTGGGCCGGTGCGCTCGGGCTTTATCTCATTCTCCTGCCCTATTGGTTCCCGCTGCTGATCGACCAGTTCGCGGCGGGAAGTCTTCTCGTCCGCGCCGCAGTTTCGCTCACAGCAATTGTTCCTTCCGGCGTGCTGATGGGTTTCGGATTCCCTACGGGAATGGAAATCGTAAATGCCATCGATTCGCGCCCGACACCTTGGTTCTGGGCAGTCAACGGTGCGGCCGGCGTTCTCGCGGCGGGTATCGCAGTACTTGTGAGTATCCAGGCCACAATAAGCACGACGCTCTGGTGCGGAGGCGCCTGTTATCTGCTGCTCGCGCCAATTGCGATCAATCTGGCGCGACTGCGCCGCAATGAGCCTGATGTCGTAGCGGTGCCGGCGGCATCCGGATAAAACCTGTTTATTCCGAGCCCGCGGCTCAGACCGAAAGTTGTGCAAACGAAAGGGCCGGCCTTATCAGGCCCCGCCCTTTGGCATTTAGCCGATCAGGGGGATCTGGGATAAAATGACCTTGTGGAAAGGTCGCCACGAGCCGCCGTATCTGCCAGCCGATTTTGTGTGGTACGGTAGCCTTTTGGAGCAACAAAATTCCGCCCTTTATCGAGAACTTAGCTCTATACGCAAGTATTGGTCTCTCCAAGCGCCGGCTATTAGTTATCTTGCGTTGATACAAAAGCACGTCCTCGGTCGTTATATTATTATTTTTTCGCCGTTCCTGTCGTAATCATTGCTTACTTCGTCGATATATCTGATCTATTAGGATGGATTTGGTGAATGCTGAATTAATGGCGGCCTACCCATGATTTGCATAAATCAGCTCAGTAGCACTCGGCGGGGCGGAGACCGACTGGCAACGATATTACTGGCCGGCCTCCTACTACTCGGCCTCATCCTGCGCCTCATAATTACATTCGCTTTCCCAAGCATAAATGCTGCGGACGAGACTTATCAGACCCTAGAGCAAGCACTAGGCCTCAACACTGGGACGGGATTTGTTCCATGGGAGTTCGTGGCAGGAATCCGGTCGTGGCTGCTCCCGGGACTCTTTGCCGGGTTGATGGAGATTGCAAGGCTTGCCGGGTCGACGCCAGAAAACTATCCGACGGTGATATACATTTTCATGGACATCCTGTCGTTGCTTCCAGTTGCTTGCGGTTTCCTTTGGGGTCTCCGCGCATTCGGTTTAGTTGGAGCTGTCGTCGTCGGCTTCGTCAACGCCTCCTGGCCTGATCTCGTCTATTTCGCGCCCCACATTTTGACTGAAGTTGCAGCAGGAAATATTTTTTATCTGGGCTCTATATGTCGCCTATCCTGATCGGCAAGGGGTCGGCTCACGTCGACTGTTCGCGGCCGGTGTTTTATTCGGCCTAACCGCCGTGCTGCGATTTCACATTACCCCGGCCATTGCCGTCGGGGTCGCGGGTGTCTGCGGCTTGGAGGTGCGCCGGCGTTGGACGCCGATGATCTTGGGCGCAGCGCTTCCGCTTGTCGCCGGCGGTGTTCTGGACGCCCTGACCTGGGGTTTCCTGCTGCAAAGCATATGGCTTAATGCCTGGGTCAATCTGTATCAAGGCAAAAGCGAGGAATTTGGTGTTTTTCCGTGGTTTTATCTCCTAGGTTATCTTGTCATTCTTTGGGGAGGGGCGTTTGCCTTCATTATTGCCCTGGCGAGCCTTGGCGGGCGGCGGCTACCGCTCCTGCTTGCCGTGATTGGCACAATTCTGGCGACCCATTCGCTAATCCCTCACAAGGAATATCGGTTTATTTATCCTGCGCTGCCTCTTATCGCGACACTCGCCGGAATAGGCAGCGTTGAATTGCTCGATGCGCTGTGGGGGGCGCTACGGCCTAGACCGGGGCGCTCTATTGGTGTGGTTATTGCTGCCTCGATATGGGGCTGCGTTAGTGTTTCGCTGCTGGCGTCCCCGCCATTTCAGCATCTGCTTCTGCGCTTCTCTGGAGATATCTGCGGCGGCTCCGGATTTTTGGACAGCGGGATAAGCTAAAGGCTGACCGGTCCAGAGGGGGCGTGAGAGGTGGGCGTAAAGCGGAAGCAGCACAGCGCAGAGTTCAAGGCGCGGGTGGCGATGGCGGCGCTTTCGGGGGAGAAGACCCTGGCGGAGCTGTCGGCGGAGTTTGGGGTTCATCCGACGATGATCAGCAACTGGAAGCAGGAGCTGGTGAAGCGTGCGGGCGAGCTGTTCGGGCGCGGCAGCAAGGCGCCGGCGGCCGCGGATGCGCAGAAGGTGATCGACGATCTGCATCGCAAGATCGGGCAGCTGCAGGTCGAGTGCGATTTTCTTGCCGGGCAGCCCGCCATCTCCCGATTGCTGCGAGGCGGGCGATGATCGCACCGGGAGCGGGGCTGTCCGTAAGCCGGCAATGCGCGCTACTCGCGGTGGCACGCAGCAGCTTTTACTACCGGCCACGGCCGGGATGTGCGGAGGAACTCGAGCTTCTGGAGCGGCTCGACCGGATTTTTACCAATGATCCGGTCTACGGCAGCCGCCGTCTTCAAGTGGCGCTGTTGCGAGAGGGGATTTCAATCGGGCGTCGACGCGTCCGGCGGCTGATGAGAAAGCTCGGGCTGTGGGCGGTCAGGCCGAAGCGGAATACCAGCAAGCGGCATCCCGGGCACCAAGTCTACCCGTACCTCCTGCGCGGCAAGACGATCGACCGGGCGAACCAAGTGTGGGCTGCTGACATAACCTACATACCGATGCGGCAAGGGTTTTTGTACCTGGTTGCGATCATCGACTGGGCGACCCGACGAGTGCTGTCCTGGCGGCTGTCGAACACGCTCACGGCAGGGTTCTGCGTCGAGGCGCTGAACGAGGCCCTCGTCCGGTTCGGCAAGCCCGGCATCTTCAATACCGATCAGGGGGCGCAATTCACCAGCTTTGAGTTCACCCAGATGCTGCGGGATCATGGGATCCAGATCAGCATGGACGGACGCGGACGCTGCCACGACAACATCTTTGTCGAGCGTTTGTGGTGGACGGTGAAGCACGAATGGGTCTACCTGCGACCAGTGGCCGACGGCATCGAACAGAAGCGCAGCCTTGGCGAGTTCTTCGACTGGTATAATCTGCGGCGTCCGCATCAGGCACTCGGCTGGCGAACACCGGATGAGGCTTACCTCGGCCAATCGATGGCGGCGACGGCACTGGCCGCCTGACGCGATGCCGAGGTGGTGCTATGAATTTGTGGACAGTCGGCTGCGCCGATCCCCGCCTGACCGCGCCAGCGCGGTCCCCTATGGACAAGCCGGGGAAAACGCAATGCGTTTCCCCCACCTTGCCCACAGGTCGGCGGCTGCCCACAAGCTTCACAGCACCCCGCAACAAGACAGGATGAATTTGATTTCGGGGAATCTTGAAACCAGCAGCCGGCTACCGGTCTTTAGCTTCTTCCTCCCCGGAAGCTGTCCAATCAACCAGGACCGTCGCAATCGCGGCGGCCCGTGCGCTCTCGGGAACCGCTGCGGTCTGCGGCATCGCCGCTTACGACCTCACGCCCCCCTGGTGGCCCTTGGGGCACGCTTATCTGCGAGAGGGAATTGCCATGTACTTTTTCCGCTCCTACAGGGACCTAGCGGCTGAAGAACGCAAATTCAATGCGATTGTTACGAAACAGTCAACTACGATACGCGAGCCCTCATTTACTAGGAGCACTTGTTTTGCAAATGGGTATGGGGGGTCCTGGGACGGAGTGAGGAACAATGAGCTGGCGGAGCCGGTTTGCATTTGGCTTAGTCCTCGAACATGCGAGCGGGATGCAGTTATTGATCAGAGCACAAAGCAATAAGCTCGCCTTCGCAACCGAATCTTACGCTCAATCAGTCGGTTGAGCTGAACCCGTCAATGAGGGCACCGGATCGAAATGGGGCAGAGGATGTGGTTCGCAAAGGGGACAATTTGACCCTCTAGTTAAAGAACGTGCGGATTTAAAAGGTCGGGTGTCGGCATGTTTGCTCTGTGAAGGGTGAAGCACATTTATGTTATAGCTGGTTTTTAAAAATCAACATCTTGTGCCCGCGCCTTCGCGCTGCGCCCTGCTCAAAGTCGCATAAGCAAAGCCCCCGGTGGGGGAGAGGGAGAATTCTCTAGATCGCATTCATCGGCCGAGCCTTGGCGAGGCGGTCAAAGGCGATCAGGTTTTCGAGCAGCGCCGGGAGCGCCTTCAGCGGCACCATGGTCGCCGCCTCGGCGGAAGTGGTGTGGTCGGGATCTTGATGCGTCTCGATAAAGATGGCGGCGACGCCGATCGCCGCAGCAGCGCGCGCGAGGGCGGGTGCGAATTCGCGCTGACCTCCCGAGCGATCCCCAAGCCCCCCCGGATTGGCCACGGAGTGTGTGGCGTCAAAGACGACCGGGTAGCCGGTCTGCGCCATGATCGGCAGCGCGCGCATATCGACGACGAGCGTGTTGTAGCCGAAGCTCGCGCCGCGCTCGCACAGCATTATCTGCTCGTTTCCGGTCGAGGCAATCTTTGCGGCGGCGTTCTTGATGTCCCACGGGGCTAGGAACTGACCTTTTTTGATATTGATCGGCTTGCCGGTCGCGCCTGCCGCCAGCAGCAAATCCGTCTGACGGCACAGAAAAGCCGGGATCTGCAGGATATCAACGATTTCGGCCACCGGGGCGCACTGCTCTTGTTCATGCACATCGGTCAGCACCGGCAGCCCGGTGGTTTCCCGCACCTCGGCGAGGATCGGCAACCCCGCTCTGAGCCCAATGCCGCGCTCCGAGCGCAGGGAAGACCGGTTGGCCTTGTCGAACGAGGTCTTGTAGACCAAGCCGACCCCGAGCTTACCGGCGATTTCCGCCAACGCGGCGCTCATCTCGAGCGCATGCGCGCGCGATTCCAACGTATTCGGACCGACGATGAAGGCTAGAGGCAAGTCGTTGCCCAGGGCGATGTCGCCGACCGTAACATGTCGCGGGTTCATCACTTGGGCCATGGCTATTCCCGCCTTTGCCCCCCTCCGCCCCCAGGGGCGGAGAGGGAGAAAAGTGAATGGCGTTTAATCGCATCTGTAAGGGGCCTCTTAAACCAGGCGGGACTGATCGAGCGCAGCGCGAATGAAGGAGGTGAACAGCGGGTGCGGCTCGAAGGGTTTCGATTTGAGCTCCGGGTGGAATTGCACCCCGATATACCAGGGATGATCCGGGAGTTCGACGATCTCCGGCAGCATGCCGTCGGGCGACATGCCGGAGAAGCACAACCCGGTCGCCTCCAGGGTCTGTTTGTAGCCGACATTGACCTCGTAGCGATGGCGATGCCGCTCGCTGATGTGGGTCGTGCCATAGATCCCGGCGACCCGGCTCTCGGGGATCAGCACCGCCTCGTAGGCGCCAAGGCGCATGGTCCCCCCCAAATCTCCCTCCGAGTCGCGCCGTTCCAGCGTATTGCCGCGCATCCATTCGGTCATCAGTCCGACCACCGGATGCTCGCACGGACCGAATTCGGTGGAGCCGGCACCGGCGAGACCTGCGAGATCTCGGGCAGCCTCGATCACCGCCATCTGCATGCCGAAGCAGATCCCGAAATACGGCAAGCGCCGCTCGCGGGCAAAGCGGGCCGCGGCGATCTTGCCCTCGGAACCGCGCTCGCCAAAGCCACCCGGAACGAGAATGCCGTGAACCCCTTCGAGCTGACGGAGAGCTTGCGACTCGGCCTCGAAAACCTCCGAATCGATCCAGTCGAGGTCGACGCCGACATTGTTGGCGATACCGCCATGGGTCATCGCCTCGGCGAGGGATTTGTAGCTGTCCAGGAGGTGCGTGTATTTGCCGATGATGGCGATTGTCACCCGCCCCTCCGGCTTGTAGATCCGGCTAACGATTGCGTCCCATCGGTCGAGATCGGGCTCCGGAGCGTGTAGGCCGAAATGTTTGCAGACCTCGCGGTCGAACCCTTCGGCGTGGTAAGCGCCGGGCACGGCATAGATCGTGTCGACATCGAGCGCCGGGATGACCCGGCTTTCCCGCAGATTGCAGAACAGGGCGATCTTCTTGCGAGCGGCAGGCGGGATCGGCCGCTCGCAGCGGCACAACAGGATGTCCGGCTGAATCCCGAGGCCGAGCAGCTCCTTCGCGGAATGCTGGGTCGGTTTGGTCTTCAGCTCCCCCGCCGAGGCGATCCACGGCACCAACGTCAAATGCACGAAAAGCACGCGCTCGCGTCCGAGCTCGTTGCCGAGCTGGCGAATTGCCTCGAGAAACGGCAGGCTCTCGATGTCGCCGACCGTGCCGCCGATCTCGCATATGACAAAATCCTCTCCGTCGAGATCGGCCAGGATGAACTCCTTGATCGCGTCGGTGACGTGGGGGATCACCTGCACGGTCGCCCCGAGATATTCACCGCGCCGTTCCCGGCCGATCACCGTCGAGTAGATCCGGCCGGTGGTGACCGAATCGCTGCGCCGCGCCGCAACGCCGACATAGCGCTCGTAATGGCCGAGGTCGAGATCGGTCTCGGCTCCATCGTCGGTGACAAAGACCTCCCCGTGCTGGTAGGGGCTCATCGTGCCGGGATCGACGTTTAGGTAGGGGTCGAGCTTCCTCAGCCTGATCCTAAACCCGCGCGCCTGCAGGAGCGCTCCAAGCGCCGCCGCCGAGAGACCCTTGCCCAGGGAGGAGACCACGCCGCCGGTAATAAAGATGAACCGCGTCATGGAACTCCAGTCTACAGCATTAGAGGCTCGCGTCACATGGTGAAACAACAGCGGGAGATTGGACGCCGCTCAGCGGGCTAGGGGTGCGCTCGGCTGAGCCGGCTCCGTCGGCACGGCCGGCGGCTGCGGCGCTGCCGGAACGGCCGGCGCCGCAGGTGCGCCTTGCTCGAGGATCGAGCGCGGCGCGCGCTCGCGGTTGTGCAAGACGACGAGCAGCACGCTCGTCGTCATGAACGCTGCGGCGAGAATCGCAGTCGCCCGGGTCAGCAGATTTGAGGTCGAACGGCCGGTCATAAACCCCGACATGCCGCCCCCGCCCATCCCCAGCGCGCCCCCCTCGCTCTTTTGCAATAGGACCACCCCGACGAGCGAGATGGCGACAAGGATGTGAATGGCGAGAAGGAGGATTAGCATCGGCTTTATCTATTCATTCCCGAGGCGGCTGACCAGAACCCGCCCTATGCCGCGGGGCAGCTCTGCACTATTGCCCAGAAATCATCAGCGATAAGGCTGGCGCCGCCGACGAGCGCGCCGTCGACATCGGAGAGATTGAGAATCGAAGCGGCGTTCTTCGGGTTGACCGAGCCGCCATAAAGGATGCGAGTCCCGGATGGAATCCGGCTGCGGATCTCGGCGTGCATCGCGGCGCAGTCTTCTACCGTCGCGCTCAGCCCAGTGCCGATCGCCCAAACCGGCTCGTAAGCGACGACCAGAGTAGCCGCAGTGGCGCCGTCGGGGATCGAGCCGGCGAGCTGCGACGAGACGACCTCGTTCGCCTCGCCGTCTTCACGCTGGCGCTGAGTCTCGCCGACGCACAAGATCGCCACCAAACCCGCTCGCCACGCACCGGCAATCTTGCCGCGAATGACGGCATCGGTTTCCCCATGACCCTGGCGCCGCTCGGAGTGTCCGAGGATGACGTAGCTGCAGCCGAGATCGACCAACATCTCGGCGCTGACGTCGCCGGTATAGGCGCCCTTGGGCGCGGCATGGCAATCCTGCCCGCCGAACGCAATGCCGCTTCCAGCGAGAATACCGCCCACCTCGGACAGGAGCGTCGCCGGCGGGCAGACGAGAATGTCGCAGCTCAGCCTGTCGCCCGGCGCGGCGGCGCGCTCCTTGAGCGCATGGGCGAGCATCGTGCCGTCCTCGCGCAGACCGTTCATTTTCCAATTGCCTGCGACGAGTTTTGTGCCAATCGCCATGTTGCGACCCCGCTGCCCGGTCCCTATCATCTAGCGGATACGATCACACCGGCGTTCGGGCGGGTCAACCGGCCCGCCCGGCAGAAAGAGGCCACCTGCCTCCATGCTTCAAGCGATCCGCTCGAGAGCGGGCTCCTACGTCGTCAAGGTTCTGTTCGCGCTCCTGATCCTGACCTTCGGGATCTGGGGGATCGGCGATATTTTCCGGACGCGCGGTACCGACACGGTAGTCGCCACGGTCGGCGACCAAAGCATCCGTGCCGAGGAACTGCAGACGGCGCTGCGGCGGGCGCTCGAGCAGCTGAGCGCCCGTTTCGGCAGCGCGATCGACCTGCAGCAGGCCAAGCAACTGGGGCTCGTCGACCAGACGCTCGCCCAATTGATTGACCGCAGCCTGATCGACCAGGAGGCGGCGCGGCTCAAGCTCGACATTTCGGATGATCTGATCCGCAATGTGATCACCGACAACCCGAGCTTCAGGGGATCCGACGGGCGTTTCGACCGCAGCGTGTTTGGCGCGGTGCTCGCTGCCAACAACCTCACCGAGGACCAGTACGTCGCGTTGCTGCGCCACGATATTCCGCGCAACGACCTGCTGCACGCGGTGACGGCCGGGGCGGCAGCACCGCAGCCGGTCGTCGATCTGCTCTACCGGTACCGCAACGAGAAGCGCACCGCCGACATTGTCGCGCTGCCGGCCGCCGGCGCTCCGGACGTCGGACAGCCGAGCGAGGACGAGCTGAAAACATTCTACGAGAAGCACCCGGATCTCTTCCGCGCCCCGGAATACCGCGGGTTCACCCTGGTGAGCCTCGACCCTTCGGATATTGTAAAGGACATCGAGATCCCCGAGGCCAAATTGCATGAGGAGTACGACCAGCGGCAGGACGAGCTGCAGATCCCCGAGCGCCGCGACGTGGAGCAGATCCTGGCGCCCTCGGAGGACAAAGCGAAGGAGGCCGAAGCGGCGCTGGCCGCCGGCAAGGACTGGCGCGAGGTCGCGACCACGATCGCCGGGCAGGATCCGGACACGATCGATCTCGGGCTGATGCGGCGCGAGGAGATGCCGAGCGCGCTCGGCGAGGTGGCGTTCGAATTGCCGCTGAACAAGCCGAGCGAGCCGGTCAAAACCCCGCTCGGCTGGCACATTCTGCGGGTCGTCAAAATCGAGCCGCCGGTCACGCAAACCTTCGATGAGGCCAAGCCCAAGCTCGAAGCCGATCTCGCGCATCAAGAAGCGGTCGATCGGATTTACAAAGTAGCAAACAAGGCCGATGACGCCCTGGCGGGCGGTGCGACGCTCAGCGACGCCGCCGAAAAATTCGGGCTGAAGACGACGACCGTCGACGCGGTCGACATTGGCGGTCACGATCCCGCGGACAAGGCGGTGGCCTTGCCGGTCTCCGCCGCCGATGTTTTGAAGCTCGCCTTTGCGACCGATGAAGGACAGACCAGCCGCGTCACCGAGACTCCCGACGGCGCAATTTTCGCTCTGCATGTCGACAAAATCATCCCGTCCCAGGTCAAGCCGCTGGACGAGGTAAAGGATAAAGCGGTAGCGGCCTGGCAAGCGGACCGACGGCGCGAGATCGTCGCCAAAGAGGCCGAAGAACTCGCCGCCGCGGTTGGCCCGGAAGCAAAGCTGGCGGCGGTCGCCGCCGAAAAGGGCCTGAAGGTGACCACCTCGCCTCCGTTTACCCGGCATCCCGAGAACGACACGGCGGTCCCACCGGCGCTTGTCGGCAAGCTGTTCGCGGCAAAACCCGGCGAGGTCGTCACCGCTTCGGATGCGACCGGGTCATATGTCGCGCAGCTCGACGAGGTGCAACGTCCCGAGAATGTGTCGCAGACTGCGGCGGCGGGATTGTCGCACGAGCTCGACACCGCGCAGCAGGTGGACCTCGCCGAGGAATTCACCGGGGCGTTGCGCGCCCACTTCCCGGTCGAGATCCACCGCGAGGCGCTCGACCGCTTCTTTTGAACGTACCCTCGCCCCGGCGAAAGCGGGGGCCACGGCGGATCAGGCGCAGAAGGGTAGGCCCTGGGTTCCCTCTTCCGCGGGAACGACGAAGAGAGCAATGCCTCAATAAGGACTGCTCGACTTAGGGGCCGGGGCGGCGGCGCCCGACCGCATCTCCTGCAGCGCCGCCTGGCCGCCCATCGTCATGAAGCGGTTGTCGCCGCCGACGGTGACGAAGGTAAAGCCCATCTCGATCATCTTCTTGGCATAGGAGGGGGCGCCGCAATGGATCCCGGGCTGCACCTTGTGCCGCTTGCAGCCGTCGAGCACCTTCTTCAGCGCGGTCATCATCCATTCGTCGGGTTTGTCGCCGCCCGGCGAATAGCCGAGCGAGATCGACAGATCCGAAGGGCCGACATAGATCGCGTCGAGACCGGGGGTCGACAGGATCGCGTCGAGGTTGTCGAGCGCTTCCTGCGTCTCGATCATACCTAAAGCGACGACGATGTCGTTTGCCTTCGCATGGTAATCCGCCCCGCCGTATAACGAGGCGCGGATCGGCCCCGAGCTGCGATAGCCGAGCGGCGCATAGCGGCACGAGCCGACAAACTTCTCGGCCTCGGCGCGGTTGTTGATCATCGGGCAGACGATGCCGTAGGCGCCGGCGTCGAGCGCCTTCTGGATGTGCGCCGGATCGTTCCACGGCACCCGCACCAGCGGCGTCACATTGGTGGTCGAGATCCCCTGCAGCATCGTCACCATCATCTGGTAGTCGATCATGCCGTGCTGCATGTCGACGACGAGCGAATCCCATCCCATGCTTGCCATGACCTCGGCCGAAAAGCTGCTCGGGATGCCCAACCAGCTGTTTATGACCGCCCTGCCCTGCTGCCAGGCTTCCCGCACTCCATTTGGCCGCGCCATATCTTCCTCCTCGGTTTTCGCGATGATCGCAGATCCCGCCAGCTAAGCGGGCGGGTGTCAAGCACCGCGCGTCGGGCTGTTCTGGCTGTTTCTGCAGCGAAAATACAGCCAGCCCGCAAGCCGCAGGCATTCGAGGCGGCCGGAAGCGCGAACTGCCGAAACTCCGGTCAGATAGCACACCAATATGTCTTTCCTGCGGCGGGTTCCTCACCCGCCTCGCTGCCGCTCGGCACCCTCTCTCGCCAAGTGATGACATTTCCCCGCGTTGCTGGCGGGGGCGCGACTATGTTACCTTTGTTACCAACCATGAGTTATCGGCTCGCGATCGGCGGGGAGGGAGTTTGGGATGACGATCAGGGGTTGGTTGGGCGCGTTCGCCGCGGTCGGCTTGCGTACTCGGTTTCGGGGTTACGGCGCAGGCGGGGCCGACGCTCGACAAGGTCAAGCAGGCCGGTCAGATCAGCTGCGGAGTGCAGACCGCCGTCGCCGGCTTTGCCGCGCCCGACAGCCAGGGCCATTGGGCCGGCTTCAATGTCGATATCTGCAGGGCATTGTCGGCCGCGATCTTCGGCGCCGTGGACAAGGTGAAGTACGTGCCGCTCACTGCGCAACAACGCTTCACTGCGTTGCAGTCGGGCGAGGTCGATCTCCTGTCGAACAACACGACCGATACCTTGCAGCGCGACACCGAGCTGGGGCTGAACTTCGCGCCGGTCGTGTTCTATGACGGTCAGGGCTTCATGGTGCCGAAGAAGCTCGGCGTCAAGAGCGCCAAGGAGTTGAACGGCGCGACGATTTGCGTGCTGCCCGGCACGACGACCGAACTGAACCTGGCCGATTATTTCCGCGCTAACAAGATGGAGTTCAAGCCGGTTGTCATCGAGAAGCTCGACGAGGCTCTGAACGCCTTCTTCTCCGGGCGCTGCGATGTCTACACCGGCGATTTCCTCGGCGCTCAACGCCAGCCGGCTGAGCCAGGCGCCGAACCCTGACGATTACGTGATCCTGCCCGAGCGCATCTCGAAGGAGCCGCTCGCCCCGGCCGTGCGCCAGGGCGACGACCAATGGGACGACATCGTTCGCTGGGTCGTCTATGCCCTGATCGAGGCGGAGGAGAAAGGCATCACCCAGAAGAACGTCGATGACATGGCGAAGAGCGACAACCCCTACATCAAGCGCATGCTCGGCGTTACCCCGGGGATGGGCAAGGCGCTCGGGCTCGACGAGAAATGGGCCTACAACGAGATCAAGCTGGTCGGCAATTACGGCGAGATCTTCGACCGCACGCTCGGCAAGGATACCGAGCTCAAATTCGATCGCGGGCTCAACAATCTGTGGACTCACGGCGGCTTGATGTACGCGATGCCGATCCGCTGATCTGAGGAGGCGACTGGGAAGGGGAAATGGCGACGGACATCATCCGGCGCCCGGCGCGTCCCTCTCCGTGGCGCAATCCCGCAATCCGCGGAATCGTCTTTCAGGTGCTGTTCGTCGCCGCCGTCCTCGCCCTCGGCGCCTTTCTCATCCACAATACCGTCGTCAACCTGCGCCGCCAGAACATTGCCAGCGGGTTCGGCTTTCTCGATCGCGAAGCCGCCTTCGGCATCGGCGAGTTGCTGATCGCTTATTCGCCGGCCGACACCTACGCCCGAGCTTTTCTTGTCGGCCTGCTGAACACGCTTTATGTCGCCGCTCTCGGCATCGTGCTGGCGACGATTTTCGGAACCGTCATGGGGATCGCGCGGCTGTCCCGCAACTGGCTGATCAGCAAGCTCGCGCAGATCTATGTCGAAACCTTCCGCAATATCCCGCTGCTTCTGCAGCTGTTCTTTTGGTGGGGGCTGCTGCGAGAAAGCGCACCAGCCCCGCGGCAGGCTTGGCAGCCGCTGCCCGATGTCTTTGTCAGCAATCGCGGCATCGCCTTTCCGCTGCCGACCCCCGACCCGGTATATGGCTGGATGGCACTGGCATTGGCTGTCGGGGTCGTCGCAACGATCGGGGTCTCCCGCTGGGCCCGGCAGCGGCAGGCGCGGACCGGAGAGCAGTTCCCGACCGGTTGGGTCGGGCTGGGACTGATATTCGGGCTACCGCTGATCGTCTTTCTCGGCGGCGGTGCGCCGCTCGCTCTCGACCGTCCCGAGCTGAAGGGCTTCAACTTCGCTGGCGGTCACGCGGTGTCCCCCGAATTCGCCGCTCTATTGATCGGTCTCGTCGTCTACACAGGCACGTTTATCGCCGAAATTGTCCGCGCCGGCATACTCGCCGTCAGCTGGGGCCAGAGCGAGGCCGCGATGGCGCTGGGCCTCAAGCCGGGACAGCGGACGCGCCTGATCGTGTTGCCGCAAGCATTGCGCGTCATCATTCCGCCAATGACCAGCCAGTATTTGAGCCTGACCAAGAACAGCTCGCTAGCGGTGGCGATCGGCTACCCGGACCTCGTCTCGATCGCCAATACGACGATCAACCAGACCGGGCAGGCGGTCGAGGGCATCGCAATGATCATGGCGGTCTACCTGACGATCAGCCTGACCATCTCGGCGCTGATGAACATTTACAACCGATCCGTCGCGCTGGTGGAGCGCTAGCGGGTCGAAGCATGAACCAATCGCTTCCCATACCGCAATATGCTCGTCATGCCCGGGCTCGACCTGGGCATCCACGGGGCCCCGGGATTGCCGGGTCAAGCCCGGCAATGACGAAAACGGGTTGCCGTCGCGCTGGTGGAGCGCTGACGGATGACTGACGTCACACAAGACCTCCCGCTCGCCACCGAACCGCCGCCGCCCGCGGCCGCCGGCCTGCTCGGCTGGCTGCGCGCCAATCTGTTCAGCAGCATCTCCAATACGATCCTGACCCTGATCGCGGTCGCGCTCTTGGCGGTGACGGTTCCCCCGGTGATCCGCTGGGCTCTGGTCGACGCGGTTTGGTCTGCGCCGAACAGCCGCGCCTGCCGTGGCGCCGGCGCCTGCTGGGCGTTCATCGCCGAGAAATGGCGCTTTATCCTCTTCGGCACCTACCCCTACGAGCAGCATTGGCGTCCGTTCTGCGCCGTGCTGATCTTCATCGCGATGATCCTGGCGAGCTGTGACCGCCGGCTCTGGGGACGGCGGTTGATGCTCGTCTGGTTCGCCGGGCTCGTAGCGGTCGGCATCCTGATGTGGGGCGGCATTTTCGGCTTGAGCTATGTCGGCAACGAATTATGGGGCGGATTGCCGCTGACCCTGATCCTTGCCGTGGTGGGAATGGCTTTCGCCTTTCCCCTCGCAATACTTCTGGCGCTAGGGCGGCGCTCACAACTGCCCGCGGTGCGTATGATCTGCATCGGCTATATCGAGCTGATCCGCGGCGTTCCATTGATCACGGTTTTATTCATGGCCTCGGTCATGCTGCCTTTGTTCCTGCCGGCCGGCATGACGATCGACAAGCTGTTGCGCGCGCAATTGGCGATCATTCTGTTCGCCGCCGCCTATCTCGCCGAGGTCATTCGCGGCGGATTGCAGGCGATCCCGAGGGGCCAAATCGAAGCCGCCGATGCGCTGGGGCTCGGCTATTGGCGGCGCACACGGCTCATCGTTCTGCCGCAGGCCTTGACCTTGGTCATCCCGCCTCTGGTCAATACCTTCATCGGTACATTCAAAGACACCACGCTCGTCATCATCATCGGACTGATGGACCTGCTCGGTACGATCAATGCGGCGCTGAACGACGCCAATTGGCGCGGCACCTCGGCCGAGGCCTATGTGTTCGCTGCTGCAATCTATTTCTGCTTCTGCTTTTTTATGTCGCGCTACAGCCAGATGCTCGAACGCGAATTCAACAAAGGGCGGCGGCGATGACAGACGCGGCCGTAGGGGCGCCGATCATCGAGCTGCGCGGCGTCGACAAATGGTACGGCGACTTCCACGTCCTCAAGAACATCAACCTAGACGTCGGCAGGGGCGAGCGAGTCGTCGTTTGCGGGCCCTCCGGCTCGGGCAAATCGACGATGATCCGCTGCATCAACCGGCTGGAAGAGCATCAGCGGGGCCAAATCCTTGTCGCCGGGATCGAGCTGACCTCGGACGTGAAGAACATCGAGGCGATCCGCCGCGAGGTCGGCATGGTGTTCCAGCAGTTCAATCTGTTTCCGCATCTGACGGTGCTGGAAAACCTGACCCTCGCCCCGATCTGGGTGCGCAAATTGCCGAAGAAGGAGGCCGAGGAGACCGCCCGCCTCTATCTCGAGCGGGTGCGCATCCCCGAGCAGGCGGACAAATATCCGGGCCAGCTCTCCGGGGGGCAGCAGCAACGCGTCGCGATCGCCCGCTCGCTGTGCATGAAACCCGAGATCATGCTGTTCGATGAGCCGACCTCGGCGCTCGACCCGGAGATGATCAAGGAAGTCCTCGACGTGATGATCGAGCTTGCCGAGGAGGGGATGACCATGGTCTGCGTGACGCACGAAATGGGTTTCGCGCGCACCGTCGCCGACACGATGGTCTTCATGGACCGCGGCGAGATAGTCGAGCGCGGCCCACCCAAGGAATTCTTCGCCAACCCCAAGAGCGACCGCACGAAATTATTCCTGAGCCAAATCCTCGCTCACTAGCCTTAGCCTGAGCGCACGAAGCCTCCATGCCGCCGTCCTGCTCGGATGTATTACGATCGAGCAGTCATCCGGTGGGAACATCTCGTTACCGAGGCGGGTACGAAGCCGGGGGCGGATAGCTCGGCTGGGGGGCGTAGCCTGGGGCCGGCCCATAACCCGGCGCCGGTGCATAACCCGGCCCTGGGGCATATGGCGGCGTCGGCGACCTTCGCGAGGCCATGCACTGCGCATAATAGGCGTTGTATTGCTGCTGCAGGTACCCCGCCGCATTCTGTGCGTTGGCTGCACCCACTCCGGTGCCGACGACCGCCCCGGACGCCGCCCCGATTCCAGCACCCCGACCGCCGCCAACCGCAGCGCCGACCGCCGCACCGAGACCCGCGCCAAGGAGGGTGCTGCCGACCGCCTGAGAATTGGCTTGGTCGCGCAAGGGGGCGACCTGCGCGTCGGCAAATTGCCGGCAGGCCTGATCGTCATAATAGGACTGCGCCAGAGCCGCGGTGCTGACCGTGAGCGCCGCTACAGCCGCGCCGACGAACTTTGAAGGGAGCGCCACCATCGAGAATTCTCCTCCACGCCCATGGATACTGCCGGGTACGCTGCACCGGAAAACCAACGTCGGGTTATAGGGCAACCCCGTCGTTATTGGTATCGGCAATGAGTTGAGGGCTGGACCGCTGAAGCGGTCCAGCCCTGCCAGGCTGAGCCAGGCGCGTTTACCACCACCAAAGGCAAGCAGTCCTGAGGTAATTATCATAAGCGTGCTGACTCTCGCGCATATAATCAGCCATCGCCGCGGTAGCAGCTCTTTCCCAGTTTTCCCAGTTTGCCCGCTTTTTGGTCATCTCCGCATAATAAAAAGCGGCATCGTTGTAACGGCGTGCGGAACTTCTTGAGTGAAGATCGACGAATACGACGTTTGGAATGTTGTTATCCGCATATTGCTTGTTAGCCGCGTCGACAGCAACATTATAGTTGGCTTGGATTTGATTGATAGTTTGATTGTATTCGTCGCGGTTAGTACAAGCCGCGTAACTGGAGAAAGAAGCAGTGCCTAGGACGAGAGCAAGAGATGCGAAAATAACTGGGCGCATAACTGAGAGCCTTTCATTGATCATCTACCCGTCCCCCTGCAACTCATATCAGACCTCCTGTTTAAAAAACTATGAAGGCGTCCAGTCCGTTTCGAGAGCTTTTATTTGAAACGCTTCACGATCTAGTCTCAAAAAAAGTGACCCAGCGCGACCTCATTGCGCCCGGACCATTTACGTGGTTCGGGCGTTCTTTATCAGTGCTTCACGCGATGGTGAACGGGGCCGACGTAAATGCACATAGTGAACGGGAAATTGATAGGACTCGCCATTCCAGCCCACCTTTATTAAGAGAATTAAGGGACATGCGACCAGCAAACGCCGCCAGGCATCCACGCCAAATCGGCGGTATTTCCGGCAAATATCGGGGCCCGCACAGATATTGCCGCTGGTGCCGAGGTTTAGAGTTCCTGCTGCCGCAGCGACAAAACGCACCCTACGCCCCTGCCACGCTCCGTTAATGGTATTTACGATCGTCGAACCGCGGACGAAATAATTCGGCGTGGCGTTTGAAAGGGCAACAATTGCCGCTGCCGTAAGGGTTGTCGCTATGGTGTCCACCCCCAGATTGTTATTGATTATGACCTTGTCGCTGCCGCCAGAGTTCGGGGTATATGAGATCGGCGTCGTCGCATTGCTGATGTCGTTGTTGGCGACGGTATAGATCCGTTGGATGTACTGCCGAGATTTATACTGAGAGAGACGCCAGTCACGTTCGTTCCAAGCCCGCCAATGCAGCCGGTGCCGAGGCTGTTGCCGCTGACCACCCACCGGCCGGTTGAGCCGGCTCCGGCGTTCAGCTTCAGGGCTACGGCTCCGGAACCGGCAGTCCCTTGATTGTTGAGGCGTGGGTGCCGTCAATCAAAACGTTCGGCACGTTGGTGGTAGAATTGGCCCAAGGTCCCTTTCCGCCAATCGTGACAACATTGACTTGCCCGCCTGTAGTTGGCTGGATCAGAAGATTGTATGCACCAGACTGATCCCCAAAAACGCCATCTCCATTAAGCTCGACACTTTGCGAATGCACGCCGATTGTTCCGGGGATTACGGCGGTGCCAATATGGCAGCCTTCGGGACCGTTTTCCGTACCGTCGTACCAGATCGCTCCCTCGTAGATCACGACGCCGTAGGCATTGGCCCTGCTGGTCGTGGTCTTGCACACGATGTCATTGTCGGTGACCGTGATCGCGACCGTTCCGGGGCCCCCGGCTGCCGCGGCGCTGTTCTTACCGATTGCGATCCCGGCGTCGGCCGGACTTACGATCGTGTTGCGCAGGACTGCGTCGCCATCGGCCGAGGTGCCGATCCCGCAACACCCGGTGCCGCCGCCATTGCCAGGAATCGTGATGCCGTTATAGGGATTGAGGATCGTGTTTTGCTCGATGTGCCAGCCGCTCGAATAAGTCGTGATCGAGGGCGGTTTTATCTGGATCGCCGCCCCCGAGGTCGGGTTGGTGTTCTGGTTGCCGGTCATGTCGATGCAGATGCCGCGGATCGTTCCGGTTACCGCCGAGGCGTTGATCATCGTGATGCCGCTGTTGTTCGTGAGAAGACCCCAGGGACAATTCTCGGGACCGTTGCCGGTCGGCTGATTTATTACCCAAATGCCGTAACGATAGGGCCCGATCAGAGACCCCGGGCACCGCATAGTGAGAGACGAGGCGATGTTGTATAAATGCTGGGCATCAAAGCTCAGCGGCACGCCCAAGATACACGACGCGCCGTCGATTGCCGCTTGGACCGCTGCTGTATCGTTGGTCGTCCCGTCTCCTTTGGCGCCCCAAACGAGAGGACTGGGTGAGCTTGATCCGGCGTTGAGGTTCCAGCATCCGCCGTCCTGCGCTTGAACTTGCGTACCGTTATCGCCAATGCCGGAATTCAAGCTGCAGGGTGAGGATGATAGTGTGTAATCTTCGACAGGGCCGTCTCCCGCCGCATAGAACCCCGAACGGTGCACAGTCGCTCCGGTGGCCGCCGATAGCGCTTTGAGCGCCGCATTGGTCGGCGCACGCTAAATTGCCGTGCATCGACCCCACCCACAAGAGCGAGCGTGAGCGCGCCGCTTATCAGAACCAGAAACGAACGACGGATCATTAGGTCATGTTCGGAAGAACTCGAGTTCAGAAGAACTCGAAGGCCATTGGGCCATAGGCAGTACCGCGGGCGCGAAGGGTGTCGCGGACCGGATTGGGACGCATCAGCGCGGTCATTGCTTCGCTCCCATCAGGACCTTTACGCTTTACTCACCCCAAACCTCGGCGAGAAGGCGCAGCCAATTCTCACCCATAACTTTGCGGATCTTCGCTTCCGGCCAGCCTGCGTCCTCCATAGCGGCGGTCAAATTGGGAAAGTCACCGATGGTGCGCATCCCCGCCGGGTTCAATATCTCGCCCAGCGGACCGGTCACCCGCCATCCGTATCCCTTGTCATGACACAGATACTCGAAGAACGCGTCGTCCTGGTCTTGCGTGAAGTCCGTCCCGATCCCGACATTGTCCTCGCCGGCGATGCGGATCACAAAGTCGATGGCCGCGATGTAGTCCTCGACGGTCGACACATTTCCTCTCGCGAGGAAAGGCGGAAACATCGTCACCCCGACGAACCCGCCGTGGTCGGCAATGAAACGGATTTCTTCATCCGATTTGTTGCGCGGATGAGCCTTCAGAGCTGCGGGTAAGATATGCGTGTATGCGACCGGCCGCTTCGAGGCGAGAATGACGTCGCGTGAAGTCACGGCACCGACATGGCTCAGATCACACAACACACCGACGCGGTTCATCTCCGCGACAACCTCGTGGCCAAAGCCGCTGAGCCCGCTGTCGCGAGGCTCGTAACAGCCCGCGCCTGCTAGGTTCTGAGTATTGTAGGTGATCTGCATGACACCTACACCGAGTTCTTTGAACAGCGAGATGTAACCGATCTGATCCTCCAAGGCCGAGGTATTTTGAAAGCCGAGAATGATCCCGGTCTTTGCTTCGGCTTTGGCGCGGCGGATGTCGGCTGTGGTTCGCACCGGAGTGATCACCTCGTTGTGGTCGGCAAACCAGCGTTTCCATTGCGCAATATTGCGCATCGTGCCGACAAACCCCTCCCATATCGAGCACGTGCAATTCGCCGCGGTCAATCCGCCCTTGCGCATGTCGGCGAACACTGCGCGGCTCCATCTCGAGATGACGAGGCCGTCGATGACGGTGAGCGAGTCGTGTAGGCGGGTCATGACATCTTCCAGAGGAATCCAGGAAACACCGAACTCGCGCCGACGTCAGCGCGCCGGCCGAGACGCGGGTCGAGCCGGCGCGAAGCCGTCTCAGCTGCGGCCGCAGGCTCTGCGGCCGAGCTCCAGCGCAGCGTAGGAATAGACCGGCGCCGGCATCAGATAGCGAAAGCCCTTCTCCAACAACGCTTCGACGTTCTTGGTGTCGACGTGCGGGTGTCCGCAAGGGACGTTGTGTTGTTTGCAGATCGCGAGAATCTCGTCCATTGCGGCAGCTACGGTCGGATGGTCGTATTGCCGCGGGAAGCCGAGATCTTGCGACAGATCGCCCTCGCCGATGATCACGACCCCGATCCCCGCGACCTCCTCGAGCATTTTTGGCAAGTTTTTTATCGCGCGTACCTCTTCGCACATGATGGCGACCAGGATTTCGCCCTGCGGATTGAGTGGCCAGACATCGGCGCGGGCATAATATTCTTGCTGCGATAGCCCCCAATAGCGTGCTGCAGCCGCGGGCGCATCGCCTCGCTGACCCGCCGGCTCGAAATATTGCGCCGAGCGGGGCCGCGGATAACGGCAGGCGGTCACCGCGTTGCGCGCTTCCTCGACGGTGCTGACATGCGGCCAGACGATGCCGTAGACGCCTTGATCCAAGACCTGCTTTGCGACCCACTGGCTCGCCTCGCCGCCATTGGGCGGGATGCGCACGAACGGCGTCACCGCCGGAGCGAGCGTCCCTCGTTGCAGGATCTGCCGACGGTCCAGCATGTATTGCAGGCAGTCGCGCAATGCACGGATGTCATATGGCCGATGCTCCATTTCGAACACCACGCCGTCGTATGACGCGGTGTTCATCGCCTGCGCCACCCCGATCTCCGCGGCGCAAAAACTGACGAAGGCGGGCTTGCCCTGCTCCAACGCGGCAATGACGCCATTGAGACGCGGTGTATCGGCCATTATCGCCTTTCCTCCCATTAAATCAGCGCACGTCCGCAGCTGCCGAGCGGTAAACCGAGGCTCGCGGCGAGCCTCGAGCCTGGGGCCGGTGGACTTTCGGTCTCATATTGGCCAATTAATTGGATCTCGGCAATCACGGCTTCGACCCGCGGCGAAATGATCTCGCCAGTTCGGCGCCCTCCAGCCCGAAAGCCGGCATAGCCGAGCGGCGCGCCGTGGCGACGGTGGCGACACATGATCGATTACGGCGCTGCGCCTGCTCTTGCCAACCCACTGATCGGTGATCACGGCGTAGCGGAGAGGATTTGGTTCAGAACCAACGCAAGGCGAACTCCGGCCCGCCTGAGCTGAAGCGCGACATCCCGCCATGTGACCCGAAGCCTCGCTTGGGCGCAAACGCCCCTGACACGTCCCGCGAAAAAGGGACAGGGTGCAAAATTGCTGAAAACTAGGCTTCCCTTTGTGGGTGAGAGGCCATAAAACAGCGGGAAGTTCTCACAGCGTAACGGTCAGCTGTGGATTCGGATCCATTGCCGAAGGCGGCGGGTGCGCAACATCTCACCGCTGCACTACGCCGATCCGGCGTGCTCAAGGAAGGTTGCGTCGATAAAGTCGCGGTCGAGAGCTCGCGCCCTACGCTGCTCTCTCGCATCATCCGTTTGTCGCTGATCTATGACAGGGTGGTAGACGCTCCTCGGTCCCTGATCCTCAAGACTGGTTTGCCCAACCGCGTCGACGGCCTGTTTGATCCGGGGCGCAGGGAAGTCGAGTTCTACACCCGGGTCGCAGCGGCGATGTCGACGCGCCTGTTCCCACGCTGTTTCGAAGCCGACTGGGACCCAAGCACGAAAATTTGGCACCTTCTGCTCGAAGACCTAACCGAATCCCACGTCATCGCCACGAAATGGCCATTGCCACCCACAATGGAGCAGTGCGAGCGCATGCTGCACGCGCTCGCGAGGTTCCATGCAGAATGGTGGGATGACCCGCGACTTGGTGTGTCGGTCGGAACGTGGCTCGAAGCCAGCGCTATCGACCAGTTATTGCAGAGATTTGAAATTCAGTTCAGGACCTTTGCCGATCGCCTTGGTGATCGCCTGCCACGTGAACGGCGCAATCTCTACGAGCGATTTATCGATGCGGCGCCGCGTCTCTTCGCGCGCTATCACACCCATCGCCATCTTTCGCTCATTCATGGCGACGCTCATGTCTGGAACTATTTCCTGCCGCGCGGCGGCTGCGATGACATCCGGCTGTTCGATTGGGATGCCTGGCGCATTGGAGTGGCGTCGAACGATCTCGCCTACATGATGGCGACGCACTGGTATCCCGACCGCCGGCGTCGGATGGAGCAACTCTTGCTCGATCATTACTACGCGGTGCTCATCGCGCAGGGCGTAGGCGGTTATGATCGCAACGCGCTGAATGATGATTATCGGCTCTCAGCACTGTGGCAGATCATGACCCCGGTGTGGCAGGCGGCGATTGACCTCCCGCCCGCGATCTGGTGGGGCCACCTCGAGCGCACCATGCTGGCCGTCGACGATCTCGGTTGTCGCGATTTTTTGACCTAATACCGCTTCATCCGGCTCACCGCAGCTCACCGAAATTAACCGGCATTCACCCAACTTCACTCGACCTCCAACCCGCGCGGTAGCAGATCTCATCCGTAACTCCTGGAGCGTGAACCTGGCGTCGGGCACGTCCGGAATATAGAGGAGACACAGATGCCGATACGAAAAGAACTCGGCACGATCGCCGATCTGGAAACAGGTGCCAAGGTCATCCCCGCGGGATCGGATCTCTATCGCCAGGGTGACATCTGTTCCACCTATTTCATTGTCCTCAATGGCTGGCTCGCCCTTTCAGTGCTTCTCGATGACGGCTCCTGCCAGATCCTCGATTTCGCGCTCCCCGGCGCGATCCTGGGCTTTCAACAGGCGCCGAACGCCCCGATGTATCACTCCGCGCGGTGCCTCTCGGTCGTGCGCGTCTACGCCTTTCCACGGCGCAAACTGGACATGATCATCGAGACGAATCCGCGTCTCGCGATCCTACTGTGCCGCCAGATCGTCGCCAATGAGGCGCGCGCGCATGACCACCTCGCCAATATTGGTCTGCGGGACGCCAGGCAACGCATCGCACATCTCCTCCTCGAGCTCTACGTCAGGGTTCGCCAGCGGCTTCCCGCCGAGCGCGGCGAGGTTTTTCAGCTGCCGCTCAGCCAAGGCCAGATTGGCCAGGCTTTGGGTCTCACCTACGTTCATGTCTGTCGCACGCTTCAGGTCCTTCGCGAGCAAAAAATCGTGCGGCTCGCGAACCATAGGCTCGAAATAATCGATCCTGAGGCTCTCATCGCGGCCGCTGGGATCGAGAGCGAGGTCCCCGGGGCCCAACAGCATGTTGGGCGCCAGGCTTCCGCCCAACCTGTGAGATTTACGTCACCGCAGACAGCAGTCGGGTCGTTGCCCGCAGGATGGATGTCGATGCAGAACGACCGTCCGGTCCCATCGCATCTCGCATCGCGATTAATAGGACATGCACCTACCGCGGCCAAGGCAGCTTAGACAGTTGGCTGGTGCTAAAGCAGTACAGCCCCGGACTGCGCTGGCGTCCGATCAAAAAGTGGAGGCAAAGCCATGATGTCAATTCGTGATACCCTTCTGCCGGCAATCACCGCGATGCTTTTCTTGATCTCAGGCACGACGATAGCGGCGGCCGAGGCGGATCGGGTCGCCGCACGGTTCGAGATCTTCGGCTTGGCCGGTCTCCACGTCTTGACCGACCGTACCACCGTCGAGGAAAGGGCGGACGGATACGCGATCGCGACGGATCTCGATACGCGCGGCCTTGCCAGCGTGTTTGTCGATCTCAAAAGCCACTCCGAGGTTCATGGACGGCTCATCAGAGACGAGACCCACCCCATCGAGTATCGCGCTGATATGCGCCGAAACAGCACCGATCGACATTACGGCCTCGATTACCGCGGCGACGGCGCAGTAATGGATGTCTCGGCACCCGCTTCGCCCGAGCGGCTTTTGCTGGTCGCCGAGAAGCAAATCCGCGGCACCGTCGACCAGCTTACCGCATATTTCATTGTGGAGCGCCAGCTCGCCCAGCGCGGCACCTGCGCCCTCGTCGTTCCCGTATTCGACGGCAGCGGACTCTATAACCTTCGTTTTACCGATGTTAAGCGCGAAACACTGTCCCCGGATGGGTATCAGAACTTCGCCGGTCCGACGCAAGTATGTGAAGTCGTCCGAGAGGACTTACGGGCTAATCCGGACCGGAACGAGGATACCTATAGGCGGGGTAAGATCTGGTATGCCCGCGTGATCGCAGGCGACCGCATGGTACCCGTGCGCATGGAGTTCGACACGGCATTTGGTGGCGTGAAGGGCTATCTCGCCGAGCTGCACGGTCGTGGCGTCGATCTCCATCTGGTGAGGGAATGAGCACCGCCTTAAGGGCTGATCTCGGCCGCCGACCGTGTCGAGCGAAGGATGGATTTGTACAATATCCGCGGATGAAACTGGAAGCCGAGCTGTCGGGAGCTTCGGTCCCAGGAGCGCACTCTCCACCTTATCGAGCGGGGTACTCGCTGGCCGGACGCTAAAAACTCTGTTGGGTGCCGCGTGCTTGGGCCGCTCGCCAAGCGCGCTTTCGGGTACGCAACAGATGCGACCGCCAGCGGGTCCAATATTCATGCGGCGCGCTCTGAACGCGATAAAACCAGCCCGAGTGAGCGATCGCTCGCTGTCTCTGCAGTTGCGGTTTCCGTCAGCCGAGCTTGATCGCGATCGCCAGAGCGATTGGCCGCCCTCGTCAAGTCTCGCAGCCATTCGATCTCTGGTGCGGACAATAGGTTTTCGGGGCAACGCCAGCGCCAGTTGCCGTCGGCCCGGCCGGGCGTGTTCATCCGAGCCTCAGCCCCAAGGTTGAGCACGTCCTGTAGCGGAGCGAGCGCGACCGCGGCTTTCGAAGACCACGCCAGCTCCATCAATGCCGGTGACGCATCGCTACTCCGGCCCTCGGGCCGCTTCAGGTAGCTCCAAAAAATGTGCCGCTGGGCGTCGGGCAATTCCTCGTACCACTCGCGCGTCGTGGGATTGTCGTGAGTGCCGGTATAGACCACCGTATTGGAGAGGTAATTTTCGGGCAGGTACGGGTTATCCGAATGCCCGTCAAAGGCGAACTGCAGCACCCGCGTCCCGGGCACGCGGAACTGGTCGCGGAGCGCGCAAACGTCAGGCGTGATCAGCCCCAAATCCTCGGCGATGAACGGCAGACCGCCCAGCTCTCTCTGCACCACGTTGAAGAACTCGGCTCCCGGACCCGGCACCCATTGGCCGGTTTGCGCCGTCGGCGCTCCGGCCGGTATGTGCCAGGCGGCCGCAAACCCGCGGAAATGGTCCAGCCGGACGGCATCCACGTGAGCCAGTACAGCGCGCAATCGATCGATACACCAGCGATAACCGCTACGACGAAGGGCGTCCCAGTCGTAGACCGGATTTCCCCAGAGTTGCCCATCGGCGCTGAAATAATCGGGAGGGACTCCCGCGACGAAGCGTGGCCGGTGCTGTTCGTCCAGCAGGAACAGTTCCGGATTGGCCCACACGTCGCTCGAATCGGGGGAGACGAAGAAGGGTAGATCGCCGATCAGGCGCAGGCCTCTGGCGTGGGCATGTTCCTTGAGGCGCTCCGCCTGGCGGAAAAGCAGGAATTGCGCGAACCGAACCTGATCGATCTGACCGGCCATCTCCTGGCGTGTACGCGCCAAAGCCGCCGGAACGCGTGTGACCAGCTCTGTTGGCCATTGCAGGTAATAAGCGTCGTTGTGCCTGGCCTTCAGTGCACGGAACAGTGCGTAATCTTCCAGCCAATGCCGATGGGTGGTGCAGAACTGCTCATAAGCCGCCTGGAGCCCTTCGCGCGCCCCCGCACAGAAGTTGCTCCAAGACTTTTCGAGGATCCGGCGCTTGAACGGGATGACGGCGCCATAGTCGACGGCGGCTGCCGAGAAAGCGTTGCCGTCGCAGTCGCTGGCTCGCAGCAGGCCATCCTCGATCAGGCCGTCCGGGCTGATCAAGAGCTCATTGCCGGCGAAGGACGACAAGGACTGATAAGGCGAGTTACCGTACCCCGTCGGACCAAGCGGCAGCGCCTGCCACCAGCTCTGCCCTGCCTCGTGCAGGCGGTCGACCCATGCGAGTGCAGCGGGCCCCACATCGCCGATGCCGTAGGGCGAGGGCAGCGACGCGACGTGCAGCAGCACGCCCGAGGCGCGGTATTCCGCCGGGAACGGCGGGAGGCTCACTCGCCCGTTGTCGCCATTCATTTCGCTTCCCCTTGCCCTCAGGCTCAGTCGGAGGAGGCTAGCGCATTGTTCACCATCGCCTGAGCCTCGCTGATGATGGCGTCGAGGTGAGCCTCGTCCTTGAAGCTTTCCGCGTAGATCTTGTAGACGGCCTCGGTGCCCGACGGCCGGGCCGCGAACCAGCCGCTGCGGGCGACCACCTTGAGGCCATCGATTGGAGCATTGTTGCCTGGAGCGTGGCTCAGCTTGGCGGTGATCGGCTCGCCGGCCAATTCAGACTCCTTGACGGCCGTCGGGCGATAGTTTTTCCAGCTTCGATTTCTGCTCGGGTGTCGCCGGAGCGTCGATGCGCGTGTATAACGGTGCGCCGAATTCTGCCGTCAGCGCGCGGTAATGCTCGCCCGGGTCTTTGCCGGTGCGGGCCGTGATCTCGGCCGCCAGCAGATCCATGATCGGGCCGTCCTTGTCGGTCGTCCACACGCTGCCGTCATGCCGCAAGAAGCTGGCGCCGGCACTCTCCTCGCCGCCAAAGCAGCACGAGCCGTCGAACAACCCCGGGACGAACCATTTGAAGCCGACCGGCACCTCTGACAAGCGACGGCCGAGCTTGTGCACCACACGGTCGATCATGCTGCTGCTGACCACCGTCTTGCCGATCGCGGCCTGCGCCGGCCAGTGCGGGCGATGCGCCAGCAAATAAAGGATCGCCACCGCCAGATAATGGTTCGGGTTCATCAGCCCGGCCGACGGCGTGACGATGCCGTGCCGGTCGGAGTCGGTATCGTTGGCGAAAGCGACCTGGTAGCGATCCTTGAGCCCGACGAGGCTAGCCATCGCGTACGGGCTGGAACAGTCCATGCGGATCTTGCCGTCGTGGTCGACCGTCATGAACGAGAAGGTCGGATCGACCTTCGGATTTACGACGGCAATGCTCAGCTTGTAGACCGTGTTGATCGGCTCCCAATAATGCACGGCGGCGCCGCCGAGCGGGTCGACGGCGAGCTCGAGGCCGGCGGCGCGGATTGCCTCCATGTCGACGACGTTGCGCAGGTCATTGACGTAGGGCAGGACGAAATCTTCCTGGTGCGTCGTGTCAGCATTGAATGCAGTGGTGAAGCCCACTCGCTTCACCCCGGTGTTGCCGTTCCGCAGAAGTTCGTTGGCCCGGTTCTCGACCCACTGGGTCACGTCGGTGTCGGCCGGACCGCCGTTGGTCGGGTTGTACTTGAAGCCGCCGTCCTCCGGCGGGTTGTGCGAGGGGGTGATGACAATGCCGTCGGCGAGATGCTCTGTGCGAGAGCGGTTGTAGACGAGGATCGCGCGCGAGATGACCGGGGTCGGGGTAAATCCGTCGTCTCGCTGGATGATCGTCTCCACCCCATTGGCCGCCAGAACTTCGAGTGCGGTGCGCTGGGCCGGTCCGGAAACCGCGTGCGTGTCCTTGCCCATATAGAGCGGGCCATCGGTGCCCTGGGCGCGCCGGTAGTCGCAGATGGCTTGGGTGATGGCCAGGATGTGGGCTTCGGTGAACGAGCCGCGAAGCGGCGAGCCGCGATGCCCGCTGGTGCCAAAGCTGACCAGCTGCTCGGGATCATCGAGATCAGGCTTGCGCTCGTAATATTCGCGTTCGAGCCGGGCCGGATCGATCAGCATCTCCTTGGGGGCGGGCTTGCCGGCCAGTGGCGAAATGGTCATCGGCAGATCCTCGTTATGGCACCGGACAGGGCTTCGCATTCCAGATTTCGGCAGCGTATTGGGCGATCGTGCGGTCGCTGGAGAACTTCCCGGAACCGGCGACGTTCAGGATGGCCTTGCGCGCCCACGCGTCGCCGTCGGCGTACAACTCGGTGAGCCTGTGGTCCGCCTCGAGATAGGATTTGAGGTCCGCCAGGTGCATGTAATGGTCGCCGTGGGTCAACAGCGCGTCCCATAGCGGAGCAAAGATGCCGGGCTCGTAGCGGCTGAAATAGTTGGACGAGATCAAGTCCAACGCAGCGCGGGTTTCGGGCTCGTGGTCGTAATGCCAATGCGGATTGTACCAGCTGCGGCTGCCTTCCACCTGATCTGCGGTCAGGCCGAACAGGAAGAAATTTTCCTCGCCGGCTTCTTCGGCCATCTCGATCGTCGCGCCGTCGCGCGTGCCGATCGTCAATGCCCCGTTCATCATGAATTTCATGTTGCTCGTGCCGCTGGCCTCGTAGCCGGCGGTCGAGATCTGGTTGGAGACATCGGCGGCGGGGATCAGCCGCTCGGCGAGCGAAACGCAATAATCGGGCAGGAACACCACCTTGAGACGGCCACGCGTCACCGGGTCGCCGTCGATCGTGCCAGGCCAGGTTGTTGATGAATTTGATGATGAGCTTGGCCAGCTGGTAGGCCGGCGCGGCCTTGCCGGCAAAGAAGAACGTCCGCGGCGCCATCTCGAGTGCCGGGGTTGTCCCGCAGCCGGTTGTACAGCACCACGATGCGCAGCGCATTGAGCAGTTGCCGTTTGTATTCGTGGATGCGCTTGATCTGGCAATCGAAAATGGTGTCCGGGTCGACGATCTGGCCCGACGCGGATTTGAGCCAGTCGGCAAAATGCGATTTGGCCTCGCGCTTGGCCTGGCGGAACGCATCGCGAAAAGCTTGGTCATCGGCAAGCGGTTTGAGCTTGCTCAACTGACCGAGATCGGTCACCCAGCCGTCGCCGATCGCGTCGGTGATCGTGCCGGCGAGCGCCGGGTTCGCCAACAGCAGCCAGCGGCGCGGGGTGACGCCGTTGGTCTTGTTGTTGAAGCGTTCGGGAAACATCTCCGCCAGGTCTTTGACCGTCATCGTGCGCAATAGCCGCGAGTGAATCGCGGCCACGCCGTTGGTGCTGTGCGAGCCGACGATCGCGAGGTTGGCCATGCGGATCTTGCGCTCGGGCCCCTCCTCGACCAGGCTCATGCGTTGGACGCGGCCCTCGTCCCCGGGGAAGCGCGTCCGGACGGCATCGAGAAGGCGCCGATTGATCTCGAAGATGATCTCCAGATGGCGCGGCAGCATGCCCTCGAACCAGTGCGAGCGGCCATTTCTCCAGAGCTTCGGGCAACAGCGTGTGGTTGGTGTAGGCCAGAGTCCTCTGCGTGATGTCCCAGGCCTGGTCCCAGCCGAGATGCGCGTCGTCGAGCAGAATTCGCATCAACTCCGGCACTGCCATCGTCGGGTGGGTATCGTTCAGCTGAATCGCGACCTTGTCAGGGAATGTGCTCCAGTCGGCGTTGTCGCGCCGGAAGCGCCGCACCAGATCGGCCAGCGAGCAGGCGACGAGAAAATACTCCTGAACGAAGCGCAGTCCCTGTCCCATGCTCGTGGAGTCGTCGGGATACAGCACTCGCGTCAAGGATTCGGCTGCGAGAGTCCCGGACTAGCGCCCCGACGAAATCGCCGCTGCTGAATGCCTGAAAATCGAAATAGTCGGGCGCAGCCGCCGCCCACAGCCGCAGCGTATTGATGGTCTTGCCGCCGTAGCCGACTACGGGCCGATCAAACGGAATACCGATCAGCGTGGAGGGCCGGCCTGGGATGGGGCGCAATTGCCCGCCATGCATTTCGAAAGAGCAGTTGAGCTTGACTTCGACCGTCTCGTTGGGACGAGCGACCTCCCAGGGATCCTGCCGGCGCAGCCAGTTGTCCGGCTGTTCATGCTGCCAGCCGTCTTGGATGGTCTGCTTGAAGATGCCGTATTCGTAACGCAGCCCATAGCCCATCGCCGGCAGCTGCATCGTCGCCATCGAGTCGAGAAAGCAGGCCGCGAGGCGCCCGAGCCCGCCGTTTCCGAGGCCGGCGTCGGGTTCTTCTTCGATGAGGCCGAGCCAATCGACGTTCTTCTGCTCGGCAATTCGCTTCGCGAAGGGATCGAGCAGAAGGTTGGTGATATTGTTGGTCAGCGAGCGCCCGATCAGAAATTCCATAGACAGGTAGTAGATCCGCTTCGGGTTCTCGCGGTCGTAGGTGCTTTCGTGTCCGCACCCAGCGTTGTGAGAGGACATCCCGCGCCGAGCGGGCGGCCGCCTCAAACTGTTCGCGCGCTCCGGCAGCGCTCGGAGCAACGATGTCGTCGAACAGCAGGTGCCGCTCATACAAGGCGTCGTCAGTCCCGGAGAATTGGATCGGACCGCAGCCATATTGCTTGATAAGGACCTGCCTGAGGTCCGATAGAGAAAGGTCCCGCTTGGCTTCCGATCGCTTTGAACGCTTTAACGCCATTTCATTCACTTCGCTCATGGCAACTTATTCTCCTCGCCGGAGGCCAGATTGGGTCACGTCTCGAGATGGCGGGTTTCATTCCACAGGATTTCGTTGATCGATACATAGATGCCCCACATAGATGCCCCCTCCGCCCTTCGGGGCGGAGAGGGAGGGGACCCGCCGCCTCGTGGGGCTTCAGCCGCGGACTGGTTCGGTGGGGGCGGGGAGGGTGAGGTGGGTGTCTGCAACCGCTCTGGAATCCCCCACCTCACCCCGGCCCTCTCCGCCCCGAAGGGCGGAGAGGGAGTGTCGGAGGGCGCTTGAGGATGCGTGGGTCATCTGACGAAGAGCAGCTTAGAACGGCCATTGCCAATTCGTGATCTCCGGCGCATCCACGCCGAACTCCCAGGCGTGGTTCTTACACGCGATCTGCTGGTTGAGCAGGGCCTCGCGAGCGCTCGATCCGGTGACGTGGAAACGCGGCATGCGGTCGATCGCGTCGATGGCGAGGCTGAAGCGGTCGGCCTGATTGCGAATTGCCAGCTCCAGCGGCGTATTGATATTGCCCTGCTCCTTGTAGCCGCGCACGTGTATGTGGTGCTGATGCGGCCGGTGATAGGTCAGCCTGTGGATCAACCACGGATAGGCATGGAAGTTGAAGACCACCGGCTTGTCGGGGGTGAAAAGGGCCTCGAACTCGCGGTCTGTCAGCCCGTGCGGATGCTCGGTGTGCGGCACCAGTTTGAACAAGTCCACCACATTCACAAACCGGACCCTGACGCCCGGCAGGTGTTGGCGAAGCAGCGCTGTGGCGGCCAGAGATTCCATCGTGGGGCAGTCGCCGCAACTCGCCATGACGACATCGGGTTCGGCGCCCTGGTCATTGCTCGCCCAGTCCCAGATGCCGACACCCTTCGTGCAGTGCTCGATCGCGGCTTCCATGTCCAGGTATTGGAGATGTACCTGTTTGTCCGCGATGATGACATTGGCGTAATTGACGCTCCGCAAGCAATGATCGCCCACCGACAGCAAGCAATTGGCGTCGGGCGGCAGGTAGATGCGCACTACATTGGGGCTCTTGTTGGCGACCACGTCGAGGAAGCCGGGGTCCTGGTGCGTGAAACCATTGTGGTCCTGGCGCCAGACCAGCGCCGTGATCAAGAGGTTGAGCGACGCCACATTGGCGCGCCAGGGCAGCTCGTTGCACTTTTCCAGCCACTTGGCATGCTGGTTGAACATCGAATCAATGACGTGGATGAACGGCTCATAGCTGTTGATCAAACCATGCCGGCCGGTCAGCAGGTAGCCCTCCAGCCATCCTTCGACAGTGTGCTCGCTGAGCATCTCCATGACGCGGCCTTCGGGAGCGAGATTGCCGCCATCGGCATCCTCGGGGAAATACTCCGCCAGCCAGACCTTCTTGGTGACATCGTAGAGCGCCTCCAGCCTGTTGGACTGCGTCTCATCCGGTCCAAAGACGCGGAAGTTCCCCATGTTCAGCCGCGTGACTTCGCGCAGGAAATTGCCGAGGGTGGGAACGTTGCCGGCCAGGGTTGCGCCGGGTTTCTCGACCTTGACGGCGCAGTCGCGGAAGTCGGGCATGTCGAGCGGCCTGCGCAACAGACCGCCATTGGCGACCGGGTTTGCGCTCATCCGCCGGTTTCCCGTGGGGGCCAGGGCCTTCAGATCGGGGATCAAGCGCCCGTTGTCGTCGAAGAGCTCCTCGGGCCGGTAACTGCGCAGCCAGGTTTCCAGCAACTTCAAGTGGCCAGGGTTGGTGGCGACGTCCGTAATCGGGATTTGGTGCGCCCGCCAGAAGCCTTCGAGGTAGTGGCCGTCTACTTCTCGCGGGGCGGTCCAGCCCTTGGGGCTGCGCAGGATGACCACAGGCCAGCGCGGCCGAAAGGCCTTGCCGCTCTGTCGTGCCTTTTCCTGGATCTCGCGGATCTCCAGGACGCAATGCTCCAGGGTGGCCGCCATCGCCTGGTGCATGCTTTCGTGCTCGCTGCCTTCCACGAAATAGGGGGTGTACCCATAGCCGACGAAAAGCGCCTTCAGCTCGTCGTGGCTGATCCGGGCCAGGATCGTCGGGTTGTTGATCTTGTAGCCGTTGAGATGCAGGACCGGCAGCACCGCCCCGTCGGTTATCGGATTGAGGAATTTGTTGCTGTGCCAGCTGGTGGCCAGGGGGCCGGTTTCGAACTCGCCATCGCCGACCATCACGAGGGCAATCAGGTCCGGGTGATCGTAGGCCGCCCCATAGGCGTGCGAGATGCTGTAGCCGAGCTCACCGCCTTCGTGGATACTGCCGGGTGTTTCGGGAGTGGCGTGGCTGCCGATGCCGCCGGGAAAGGAGAACTGCTTGAAGAAACGTTGCATCCCCGCGGCGTCTTCGCTCTTTTCCGGATAGATCTCGGAGTACGTTCCCTCCAAATACGCCTGGGAGAGGACCGCGGGCGCGCCGTGCCCGGGGCCGCTGACATAGATCGCGTTGAGGTCGTATTTTTTGATCAGCCTATTAAAGTGGAGGTAGGTAAAGGCTTGGCCGGCGTCCGAGCCCCAATGGCCCAGCAGCCGCGGCTTTACGTGCTCCAAAGTCAGCGGTTCTCGCAGCAGCGGGTTGGCCTTGAGGTAAAGCATTCCCAGGCACAGGTAGAGGCTGGCCCGCCAGTACGCGTCGATTTTATGCAGCTCGTCGGGGCTGAGGGGTGTCCCTTCGACTGTAGAGCGCGCCCGGCCGTAGGCAGAGATGGCCTCGTCAGAGCGAAGCGGCTCGTCGGTTCTCATCGCAGTTCTCATGATTTTCGTCCTTCTGATGACTCGGGTAACCCAAAACTAGCGGTGGTTAGGGAAAACAGTGCGACCACGGATCGAGGCGCCACGCGATATTGCATTCCGGGCACCGTTGAAGCGGCAGCGGCATCCATGATGTCCTCGGGCCATTCGAGCGATGTGTCGATCCACCGTTGCCAGCCGGCGAGTGCCGCGTCAGGCGCCAGCGGCAGTTCAAAATCGAGCGCTTCCCAATAGGCGTTGAACATCACGTGCAGCCATAGCGGGATTTGCCGCTGGCGAGGTCGCACGGTCACGGCAAGGGTATGAGAAGTGTCACTCCAGTCCGGCCTGCCGAGCTGGACGCCGTGCCAATCGATTTCGCCGCGGCGCAGCAGCTGGTTGAGGCTCAGCGCGCGGGTTTCCTCATCGCTCATTCCCAGCAGCCGGAGGCGCTGAGCAATCAGTTTCCGCACGAATTGATGGAGATCCCGATGCCGGGCGAGGAGGCTCCAGTCAAGCCAGCTCCCCTCGTTATCCTGGCAATAGGCATTGTTGTTGCCCCGCTGAGTGCGGCGCATTTCGTCGCCCATCTGGAGCATCGGCGTACCAATCGATGTGAGCAGGATGACAATGAAGTTCTTCACCTGACGCCGCCGCAGCTGCTCGACGGCAGTGTCGTCGGCGGCATCGTCGCCGGTCGGGCCTTCGACCCCGCAATTCCACGACAGGTTTGTTCCCGAGCCGTCCCGGTTTCCCTCGCCATTCGCCTCGTTGTGCTTGTCGTTGTAGGAAACCAGATCGTTCAGCGTGAAGCCGTCATGGCAGGTCACGAAATTGATGCTTTGTTCGGGTTCGCGTTCCTGGTGCCCGAAAATGTCGGGGCTGCCGAGCGCCCGTTGCGCCAGCAACCGTACCGTCCCGCTGTCGCTTTTGACAAAGCGGCGGACGTCGTCCCGGAACCGGCCATTCCACTCCTTCCAATTATCGCCGAAGAAGCTCCCCACCTGATAGAGACCGGCAGCATCCCACGCCTCCGCGATCTGTTTGGTGCCGGCGAGGACGGGGTCCAAGTCGATATCCCAAAGAACTGGGGGACGTTCAAGCGGGCGACCGGTTTCGTCCCGGGACAGGATCGAGGCGAGATCGAACCGGAACCCGTCGACGTGCATGTGGGTGACCCAGTACCGCGCGCTGTCGAGGATCATGCGGCGCACGATCGACTGATTGGCGTTCAAGGTATTTCCGGTGCCACTGTAATTTGCGTACTGGGCGCGGTCGTTATCGAGGATGTAATAGACTTCGTTGGCGAAGCCCCGGAAGCAGAGCGTGGGCCCTTCGCCATTTCCCTCCGCGGTGTGGTTGTAGACGACATCGAGGATCACCTCGATGCCGGCGCGGTGAAGCGCCTTGACGAGATCACGGAACTCGTCGACCGGGCCGAGCGGGTCTTTCCGCGAGCTGTAGCCGGCATGCGGAGCGAAAAATGAGACCGGCGAGTATCCCCAGTAGTTGACCAGGCCCGGCGGACAGTCTTGCCGGTCGAACTGGAACACGGGAAGCAGTTCCACAGCGGTGATGCCGAGATCCTGCAGGTATGGGATTTTCTCGATCATGCCCGCATAGGTCCCGCGCCGCTCCGGGGCGACCCCGGAGCTCGGGTGCCGGGTGAAGCCGGCAACGTGCATCTCGTAGATCACCGTCGTGGCGAAAGGCCGGCGTAGCGGCTCGTCACCCTCCCAGTCGTAGACATCGGGATCGACCACCACGCTCTTCATTGCGATCGCATTGTTCTGCCCGTATCGGCTCACGGTGTGGCGAGAATATCCATCGGGCACGACGACGGCGCGACCGTAGGGATCGAGTAGCGCCTTGGCGGGATCGAAACGCAGACCGCGCCCGGGATCGAAAGGGCCGTCGGCGCGATACGCATAAATCTGCCCGGACACGGATGCCGGGCACAAAGGCGTGCCAGTAATGATAGGTGCGATGCGTGCGCGCATCGAGTTCGATCACCCGCGTCGGGTGCGTTGCGGCGGCATCATCGAACAGCAGGAGATCCACCCGGCTCGCCTGCCTCGAGAACACACTGAAGTTGACGCCCTCACCGAGGACGGTGGCGCCGAGCGGGAAGCTCCGACCCGTGCCCAACGGCTCTTGCGGGGCTCGGGATTCTGCAAATTCGGGCTCTTTTTCTTCAAAGCCAGCCTGCAGCGCCGTCGCTACGTTGCGCTGCGCGAAGTGGTCTTCATCGCTGATGTGCTCTGTTGGCACCGACATCCTGACTGATATCTTTGATTGAGGCTGCAATTCTGTCACGAGCAGCCGGACCCGGCTTTAACCTCGATCAAGCGAGCGCGAAGTTTGCTCCGGCTCGCTCACATACCACGAATTCGATACGCGGCTTTGACCTAGATCAAACCTGCGGTTCGCCCGACTGCCGCATTGCCGTTGTTCGGCTCGAGCACGCGCTCCTTCTAGGCCATCAACCGCGCAGGGAGTGTAGTTCGGTCCGGCATGCTTCGGAGAAGTCTCTCAGCGGATCGAACTGGTCTTCTTTTCGTACCAGCTCCCGCAGCTCGTCGAACGTCTTGTTGGCGTCGGCATAGGCCTCGATCACCTGGCGGACCACTTTGCTCGGCAACGCGGATGACTTCAGTCGACGACGTCAGGCGCATCCGCTCCATGGCGGAGTAAAGACCCGCAATGACTTCTGGACTTTCAGCCTGGTGGCTCCAGGCGTCGGTGAGGCGCTTCGATGCTTCGATGATGAACTCGGCATAGAGCGTCTCACGCTTCACCGCCTCGTGGACGAGCGCCTGCGCCCGGAACTGCCGCGCTGGGTGAGCCAGGAGGCGGCGAGCATCGAGACCCCACCGATCAGCGAGCCGGTCAACGCGGAGGCGGCCGAGAGAATTGCGGGATCCATTTAAGCGCCTGCTGACTGAAGCCGGAACGGACCTACCCGAAGCTCGCGATCGTCGTCCTGAACCGCATCAGCGACACGCCGAAAAACACGCGTCGTGATGGCGGCGAGAGCGGCCAGCTGCGGCCAGACGATATCGAGACCGGCGCCGCGATACAGTACGGCCTGGGCGAAGCTGACGAAGTGCGGGGTGGGCGTGACTTGCATCACCTTTATCAGCCAGTCCGGCATGCTTTCCGGCGGCGTGGCGCTGCCCGACAGCAGGTTGAGGATAACCAGCACCGGGACCACGAGCAAACCGAACTGGCCCATCGTGCCGGTGAAGGTTGCGAGCAGAATGCCGAGAGCCGCGACCGAGATTTCGTAAAGCACCGTACCAGCCAGGAACAACGGCACCGACCCCGCGAGCGGCACGCGGAGCACGCTGTGGACGACAAACCACAGCGACAGGGCGGCGACCACAACGATCACGAGACCGTTGGCCCAGATTTTCGCGATCATGATTTCGGCCGGTGTGACCGGCATCACCAGCAGATGCTCGATGGTGCCATGTTCGCGTTCGCGAATCAGCGCCGCCCCTGTCAGAACGACGGTCAGCATCGTAATGTTGTTGATCACCGCCATGATCGCCAAGGAACCACTCGGAGTAATGGTTCGGGTTGAATGCGGTTCGGATGACGAGGTTTATCGGGGCGGTTATTGCGCCCTCGCGGTGCTGCAGATAGCCCAAAGCCTCCTGTTCGATGATGTTCTGGAGGTAGCCGGCGCCGATGCCGGCCTGTGTCAGCGCGGTTGCGTCGACATCGATCTGCACGGTCGGGCGCCGGTCGGCGAGAACGTCCTGTTCGAATTTGGGAGGAATTTCCAGGACGAAGACGAAGCGGCCGGAATTCATAACGGGATCGATCTCGTTGGGCGTCAGCTGGACCGCCCGCTTGAACTGCGGTTCGAGGATTGCGCCGGCGATCCGGCGCGAGAGTTCGGAATCGTCTTCGTCGACGATGCCGACCGCCACATTCTCCACCTCGGTCTTTGCGCCGGTCGCCTGCGCATAAACCGCGAAGGTGAACGCATAGACGATCATGACCAGCAGGATCGGGTCGGCGCGCAGGCTGTACAGCTCCTTGACGCCGAGCCTGAACACATTGGCAAGCCGCAGGGCCATATCACGCCTCCTGCTTGCGCAGGATGACGGTTGCCGCGGCGACGAACCCCAGCGCGAAGACGAGCAACGCACCAGCAGGTCGGACCAGAGGTCGGCGAAGCCGAGAGCCTTCGTGAAGGTTCCGAGGCTGATTTGCGTGAACCATCCCGACGGGAAGCCGAGGCCGATCCAGCGGGCGCCGCCCGAAAGCGACGAAAAGGGGACCAGCAGTCCCGAGAAATTGATCCCGACCACCATGGTCAGGATCGTTGTCGTGAAAATCGCGGCGATCTGAGTGGAGGTGAAGCAGGAGATCGAGCAGGCCGAAAGCGGTGGCCGCGCCGATGTAGATGAAGACGCCGGCAAACAGCGTCGCGAGCGATCCCTTTACCGGCACGCCGAACAGGTATATCGCCATCAACAGAAGCGTCAGGAAACTGGCGAGCCCGATCGCGACGTATGGCAGTTGCTTGCCGAGCAGGAATTCGATGCCGGTGATCGGCGTCGAGCGGAAATTGGCGATCGACCCGGTCTCCTTCTCGCGGGCGACGCCGACCGCGGTCATCATCGCCGGGATCAGGATCAGCACGAGCATGATGCGTGCCGGGAATGGTCTGATAAACGCTTTTGAACGCCTGGTTGTAGCGAAAGCGCTCCTCGAGATTGACCGGCAGCGGCTGGAGCCCCGGGATGTGGCCCCTGGCGGCCTGATCGGTCAGATAGGTCTGCTCTAGCCCGTTGACATAGCCGCTTGCCGTGTCGGCGCGAAACGGCATCGCGCCGTCGAGCCAAACCGAGATTTCGGGCTGCTTGTCGCGTCAGCAGATCCTTGCCGAAGTTCGGCGGGATCTCGAGCGCGACCTTCAGCTCTCCGCTCTTGAGACGATGGTCGAGCTCGGCTTCGCTGGCAATGTCCCGATGTTCGGTGAAATACCGGGATCCCGAGAAGTTTTCGAGCAGTTCCCGGCTTTCGTTCGTCTGGTCCTGGTCGAAGGCGGCGTAGGCCAGGTGTTCGACATCGAACGAGATGCCGTAGCCGACGGTCACCATCAAGATCAGAGGGCCGAGGAGCGAAAAGGCGAGCCGGATCGGATCGCGCAGGATTTCCATCGTCTCCCGGCGCGCATAGGCCCACAGCCGGCCCAAATCGAACCGCGAGGACACAGACGCCCGCGAGACCGCTGGCCGGGTCGGTTCGGGAGCTGCTTCGGTCTCGCTCGGCTTCGCTCCCGGTTCAATCCGCGGCGGCGTCTTCGAGATAGGCGATGAACGCGTCCTCGAGCTTGGTCCATGCCGCGGCGCTGTGTCAGCTCCTTCGCCGTGCCGACGGCGAGAACCTTGCCCGCATTCATCAGCGAAATGCGGTCGCATCGCTCCGCTTCGTTCATGAAGTGGGTCGAGAGAAAGATCGTCACGCCGTCGTCGCGCGACAGGCTGATCAGGTAGCGCCAGAAGGAATCGCGGGCGACCGGATCGACGCCCGAGGTCGGCTCGTCGAGGATCAGCACCTCGGGCCCGTGGATGATGGCGACCGCAAGCTGCAGGCGCTGTTTCTGCCCGAGGGGCAGGCTTTCGGGCCGGCTGTCCGCGACGCCGAGCAGATCGAACCGCTCGAGCATTTCCTGCACCCGCGCCGCTCTGCGGTCCTCAGGCAGGTGAAACAGGTGGGAATGCAGTTCCAGGTTCTGCCGGACGGTCAGTTCGCCATAGAGCGAGAAGGCCTGCGTCATGTAGCCGACGCGTTCGCGTGTCGCCATGTCGCCGGCATCGAGGTGACGCCCGAAGAGTAGCGCCTCTCCTTCGGTCGGGGCGAGCAAGCCGGTGAGCATCTTCATCGTCGTGCTCTTGCCGCAGCCGTTGGAGCCGAGAAAGCCGAAGATCTCGCCGCGCTCGATGCGGAAGCTGACGTGATCGACCGCGGTGAACTTGCCGAAGCGCTGGGTGAGCCCCTCCGCCTCGATGGCGGGCGGACCGCCGGACATCACGCCGCGGAGGGACGACGACGGCTTGATGGCCGGCGCGTTTCGCCTCCGGCAGGAGGTTGATGAACGCGTCGTCGAGCGTGTCTGCGTGGCCCTGCGCCCTCAATTCCTCGGGCGAGCCGGTGGCGATTACCCGGCCGTCGTCCATCGCGGTGAGCCAATCGAACCGCTCCGCTTCTTCCATATAGGCGGTCGCGACCATGACGCTCATCTCGGGCGCCGCGCGCGGATGCGGTCGATCAGCTCCCAGAACTGGCGGCGCGACAGCGGGTCCACCCCCGTGGTCGGCTCGTCGAGGATCAAGAGGTCCGGATCGTGGATCAGCGAGCAGCACAGCGACAGCTTCTGCTTCATGCCGCCCGACAGCTTGCCGGCCGGCCGGTCCGGAAACGGATCGAGACCGGTCGAGGCGAGCAGGTCCGTTAATGCGCCATTCGCGCTCGCTCCTGGGCTGGTCGAACAGGCGGCCGAAAAAGTCGAGATTCTCGAATACGGTCAAGGTCGGGTACAGGTTGCGCCCGAGGCCTTGCGGCATGTAGGCAATGCGCGGCAGGCTCGACCGGCGATGCTCGGCGTCGCGCCATATCGCCATCCAGTGCGAAGACCTCGCCTTCCTGGATCCGGCGCACCCCTGCAATCAGCGCGAGCAGCGTGGACTTGCCGACGCCGTCCGGCCCAATCAGCCCGACCATGCAGCGGGCCGGGATTTCGAGGGTCACATCGTCGAGCGCGACGGTCCGGCCATAGCGGTGCGACAGGCATCGCTCGGCACCGCTCGTCCGGCAGCGGCATGCCGGCAGCTGCTGTCACGGCAGCTTCACGGCCAGCTTGTCGGGCCAAGCACGTTCCGCTCGGTCCGCACATACCCGATGCCGCGTATCCCCGTCTTGACCTGCTTTTCGTAACGGCTGCGCAGCTCCGGATCGATCGACAGCTTGACCCGGAACATCAGCTTCTCGCGCTCCTCGGCGGTCTCGACCGTCTTCGGCGTGAACTGCGCCTCGGTGGCGACGAAGGTGACCTTTGCCGGGAACACATATCCCGGCAGCGGATCGAGCGTGACGCGCGCGTCATCGCCGAGCGGCGAGGGGCCCGGCGACGCTGCGCCGGCACGAAGATCGTCATGTAGACATCGCTCAGATCGAGCAATGTCAGGACCCGGCCGCCCGACGGAAGGACCTCGCCGGGCTCCGCCAGCTTGTATTGAATCCGCCCGCCGGCCGGGGCGACCAAGGTCGAAATCCTCGATTTGCGCCTGGAGGCGTCGCCACCTCGGCCTGCCCGGCCGCGATCGCGGCTATGGCGGCATCGCGGCCGGCGACGGCAGTGTCATAATGCGGCCTGCGCGGTCTTCAGCTTGCTGGAAATATCGTCGAGCTTTTCGCCCGTCGCCCATCCCTGCTTGTTGAGGGTGCTGGTCCGCTGGAACTCCTGCTGCGCGAAGGTCCGCTCGCTGATGCGCTGAACGATCAGCGCCTCCGCCATTGTTTTTTCGGATTCGGCCGCGTCGACCTGAGCCTTGGCCGCCTGCAGTTGCGCCTCGAGCTCGGCCGTATCCATGCGCGCGAGGACCTCGCCCGGCATGCACCATGTCTCCCTCTTTGACGAGAACGACGGCAATCCGGCCCGGATATTTGGTCGCGATTTCGACCTGCTCCGCTTCGAGGCGCCCGTTGGTCTTGGCAATGCCGGGCGGGAGTGCATTCAGCTGCTGCTGCCACCAGTACCATGCGCCGGCGCCGCCGAGCGCCGCGATACAGAGCCAGGACCAGCAGCCATACGGGGAACTTCCGCTTTCTTGCCGGTTTCGGCACTGCCGGAAGTTCGGGCGCCTTGCTGTCTGCGGGAGATTGCGGCCGCCGGTCGAGGCTGGCCGAGGATGTGGTATCTGCTGTCGACAACATCGATCGCTTCTCCTCTTAAGGGCGCGCGCGAGCCGGTTACCGGGTCGGCGAAGGGGTTCCCGTTCCGACCGGGGCGGGCGCAGCAAACGAGCCGGTCGACACATCGGGTCCCGATGGGTCGGTAAAGTTCCAGATATCGGTGTCGTGCTGCCACTCGCCGCCGCTCTTGCGCCACAGCACCACGTACTTCCCCTCGACCCTGCCGGTTTGGTCTCGCGGGTCGGGTGCCTCGACGATGAACCGGCCGATCTCGCGCGCAGCGTCGCCGCCGTACTCGTCGATCCGGACGCTGCGCAGCAACAGGTTCCTGAGCCCACCCGCGATGACGGCCCGCCAGTAATTCTGGATCGCTTCGCGTCCCTGGATCATGTCAGCCTTGGGCGGCAGGACGATGGCGCGCTCGGTGTAGATCCGGGCGATCATCGCAGCGTCGCCTGTGTTGAGGGCCTGCAGGAACTGCTGCTTCGACTTCTCGATCTCGCCCGAAGCTGTCTGCGCGACACAAGGCGAGGCCAGAAGCGCGAATAGAACGGCAAGAGCGGCGGCCTTCATGTTCGCCTCCGCGACGGGGCCGACCTGCTTATCCGAGGATGTGGTTTCCGGGATCGACATGGACCGTTTCGCCAAGGATTTTTTCCTTCGGTATGTCGGATATCACGAATTCGAGACCCGGCTTTGACCTAGATCAAAGTTCTGGGCCGCCGGCATCTTTATCGTTTGACATACAGGCGCGGCGGCCGGGTCTCATTGGCCCGCGTCAACGCCGTCTAGCCGGGTTGGCCGAGCGGGAATTACGCAGTGGAACAGACACAAACGATCGACGGCAGGGTGACCGCGGTCCGTGGGGCGGTGCTGGACATTGCATTCGACGGCGTGACGTTGCCGCCGATCGATGATGCTTTGGTCATCACGCCGGACAAGGGCGCGCCGATCATCGCCGAGGTGCAGTCACATTTGGACGAGACGACGGTTCGCGCTATTGCCTTGCAGTCTACCGCGGGATTGCGTCGGGGCGTCGTCGCTCACGCTACCGGCGGGGCCCTCAAAGTGCCGGTCGGCGACGCGGTGCTGGGCCGATTGCTCGACCTCACCGGTGCCGTTGGTGACAAAGGTAAGCCGCTCGCAGCCGATGTGCCGCGCCGCTCAATTCACCGCAGCCCGCCGCCGCTTGCCGCCCAGAGCGGCGCGACGGAAATCTTCTCGACCGGCATCAAGGTGATCGACCTGCTGACGCCGCTGGCGCAGGGCGGCAAGGCGGCGATGTTCGGCGGGGCCGGCGTCGGCAAGACCGTGCTGGTCATGGAGCTGATCCATGCCATGGTCGAGCGCTATAAGGGCATCTCTGTGTTTGCCGGTGTCGGCGAGCGCTGCCGCGAAGGTCATGAGATGCTGCTCGATATGCGCAACTCGGGCGTCCTCGAGCGCACCGTGCTCGTCTATGGCCAGATGAACGAGCCGCCGGGCGCGCGCTGGCGCGTGCCGCTGACCGCGCTGACCATCGCGGAGTATTTCCGCGACGAGAAGCACCAGAACGTGCTTCTGCTGATGGACAATGTCTTTCGTTTCGTGCAGGCGGGCGCGGAGGTGTCTGGCTTGCTCGGCCGCCTGCCGTCCCGCGTCGGTTATCAGCCCACCCTGGCGAGCGAAGTCGCCGCTCTGCAGGAGCGGATCGTCTCGGTCGGGAGCGTGTCGGTAACCGCGATCGAGGCCGTGTACGTTCCTGCCGACGACTTCACCGATCCCGCGGTGACGACGATCGCGGCGCATATCGACAGCATGATCGTGCTGTCGCGCCAGATGGCCGCCGAGGGCATGTATCCGGCGATCGACCCGATCGCGTCCTCCTCTGTTCTGCTCGATCCGCTGGTCGTCGGCGAAGAGCATGTGGCCGTCGCCACCGACGTCCGCCGCAATATCGAGCATTATCGCGAGCTGCAGGACGTAATCTCGCTTCTCGGCATCGAGGAACTCGGCGCCGAGGACCGCCGCATTGTCGAGCGGGCGCGGCGTTTGCAGCGCTTTTTCACGCAGCCGTTTGCCGTGACGGAAGCATTCTCCGGCGTTCCCGGCCGCTCAGTTGCAGTCGCGGACACGATTGCCGGCTGCAAGGCGATCCTCGCCGGCGAATGCGACGATTGGCAGGAAAGCTCCCTTTACATGGTCGGCACGATCGACGAAGCGCGCGACAAGGAGAAAGCCTCGCACGCGGCCGCACCACCCGCACCAGCGCAACAGAAGCAGGCGGCTGCGGCATAATGAGCGGCACGCTTCATCTTACTGTGACGACGCCGGGGCAGATCCTTGTCGACAGCGGCGATGTCGCGGCGGTGCGGGCCGAGGACGAGAGCGGCAGCTTTGGGATATTGCCGGGCCACGCAGATCTGTTGACCGCGCTCGTCCCCTCTGTTGTGCGCTGGCGGACCGCCGATGGCTCAACGCATTTCTGCGCAGTGCGCGGCGGCGTGTTCACGGTCTCTGTGGGGCGCAATGTTTCCGTCGCATGCCGCGAAGGCGTGCTCGGCGACTCGCTCGAAGATCTCGAAGCGAAAGTCCGTACGCTGCGGGCGCAGCAAATCGAAGCCGACCGAAAGGCGCGCGTCGAGCAGGTCCGCCTTCATGCCCTCGCGGTGCGCCAGCTATTGAGATATCTGCGCCACAGTCCGGCGACGGCCGTGCCAATCAAAGAGGAGGTTGCCTCGTGAGAGGAGCCGACTTCGATCGCCTGGCCGAGGCAGCACAGAGAGCCGCCGAGCGTGAGGCGGAGGGTCGTGCCGATCCCGAACCCTCGCTTGGGGCCCGGCTCGGCCAGATCGGCATTCTCGGCTGGACCATCGTTTTGCCGACACTGCTCTGTCTTTTCCTCGGCCGCTGGCTCGACCGGACCCTCGGAACCGGGATTTTTTTCTCGGCGCCTCTGCTGATGGCAGGGGCGGCGTTCGGCTTCTGGTCGGCCTGGAGATGGATGCATCACCAGGGGCTAAGGCAATGATGGAGGTTGGCCTCGCCGGTCGGATTGTCGTCGGGCTGATTGCGGGTCTCCTCGTCGGCGCGTTCCACTTCTCCTCGCTCTGGTGGAATACGCAGTTTTTTACGACCGGCGCAGCGGGCAAGGCCATTGCTCTGCAACTGGCGCGCATCGCCGTCGCTGTCGCTGTGCTGACATTGCTCGCGCGGCTGCTGGGTTTGGCCGCACTGCTGTCCGGAGCCCTCGGATTCCTGGTGGCCCGGCCTTTACTGCTGTGGCGCTTTGGAGGCTCGCGATGAAGTCACCGCTACAGACCCTGGCGCTCTTCCACATTGGGCCGGTCGCGATCACCGAGCCGGTCATCGTCACCTGGGCGATCATGGCATTCCTCACCCTGTTCGCCATCGCCGTCACACGCCGACTATCTCTTATGCCGTCGAGAGCCCAGACCATATTGGAACTCTTTGTCGGCGCCATCGACAGCCAGATCCGCGATACGATGCAGGTCGAGCCTAGTCCCTACCGCGCGCTGATCGGGACGATCTTCATCTTTATACTCGTCGCCAACTGGTCGTCTCTGATCCCAGGTGTCGAGGCGCCGACCGCCCATCTGGAGACGGATGCCGCATTCGGCGCGATCGTCTTTTGCTCGACGATCTTTTACGGCGTTCGGGCGCTTGGCCTATCCGGCTACCTCAAAACCTTTACCAAGCCGACCTGGGTCATGATCCCGCTCAACATCGCCGAGCAGTTCACGCGCACCTTCTCGCTGATCATCCGTCTGTTCGGCAACGTCATGAGCGGGGTCTTCATTGGCGCGATCGTGCTGTCTCTGGCCGGTCTTTTCGTACCGATCCCCTTCATGGCGCTCGATCTGCTGACTGGAGCCATCCAGGCCTACATCTTCACCGTGCTTGCAATGGTCTATATCGGCGCCGCACTTGCCGAGGGACGGCAAGAATCTCCCACCACCCCCAACAGAAAGTGAGCAATATCATGGACAACTCGATCCAACTGATCAGCATTTTCGCGGCTGCAATGGCCGTTTCGTTTGGCGCCATTGGACCGGCGCTCGGCGAAGGCCGGGCTGTCGCCTCTGCAATGGATGCCATTGCCCGGCAGCCCGACTCCGCCGGAACCGTGTCGCGCACCCTCTTTGTCGGACTGGCGATGATCGAGACGATGGCGATCTACGCTCTCGTCGTCGCGCTGCTCGTGCTCTTCGCCAATCCGTTCGTTAAGTAAGCGCAGCCGATGCAGATCGACTGGTGGACGCTGGGGCTCCAGACGGTCAATGCCCTCGTCCTCATCTGGCTGCTGGCGCGCTTTCTGTTCCGTCCGGTGGTCGACGCCATCGCGACGCGTCAGAGGGCGGCTGGGCAGCTGCTCGCCGACGCGCAAGCCGCCAAGGCGGCGGCGGAGACTGAGCGCGAAAAGGCAGCAGCTGAAACTGCTCACCTTGCCGAGCACCGCAGCGAGGCGTTGAAGGCCGCCGAAGCCGAAGCGGCGGCTGCCAAAGCAGCTCTTCTCGCAGAGGCCCAGGCCGAGGCCGACAAACTTCGCGCTGCGGCCAAGGCCGAGATCGAAGCCGAACGCCGCACCGAGGCGCTTGCCGCCGACGATCGGGCGGGACGGCTTGCGGTCGATATTGCCGGCAAGCTGCTCGACCGGTTGCCGCGCGAAGCGCGGGTCGCCGCCTTTATCGATGGGATTGCGACGGGACTGGCAAAGCTTCCCGAGGGAACCCGGGCATCGCTCGGCGCGGATGGCACGTCGGTCCGTCTGACGGTTGCCCGTGCGGTAACCCCAGAGGAAGTCGAGGCTTGCCGCAAAGCGATCGCGGGTGTCCTCGGACATCCGGTTTTGGTCGAGGTCGCGGTCGAGCCCGAGCTGATCGCCGGCCTCGAACTGGAGGCCCCGCACGCCATCGTTCGCAACAGCTTCCGTGCCGATCTCGTTCGCCTCAAATCCGAGCTGGTTCATCATGACACAGACGCTGCTTGAGACTCACGACGACCCCAAGCTCGCCGACCCGTGGCTGGCGCGCAGCCGCGAGACCGTCGCCCATATCGATCTCGCGCCTCAGGCGGAGACTGTGGGCCGCGTCGAACGCGTCGGCGACGGAATCGCGCTCGTCTCCGGTCTGCCGGACTGCTGCCTCAACGAGCTCCTTCGCTTCGACGGGGGGCGCATGGGTTTCGCGCTGACCCTCGATACCGACACGATCGGCGCCGTCCTGCTCGATGATGGCGAGGCCATCGAGGCGGGATCGCGGGTGACCGGGACCGGCGAGGTCGTCCGGGTCCCGGTTGGGCCGGGGCTGCTCGGCCGGATTGTCGACCCGCTCGGCCGGCCGCTCGACCGTGACGAACCGGTAAAGGCCGAAGCGCAAATGCCGGTCGAGCGCCCGGCGCCCGCCATCATCGAGCGCGATCTCGTCTCCGAGCCGGTGCAGACGGGGATTCTGACGATCGACGCCTTGTTCGCCGTCGGGCGCGGCCAGCGCGAATTGATCATCGGCGACCGCGCCACCGGCAAGACGGCGATCGGCGTGGATACGATCATCAATCAAAAGCACTCGGACCTGATCTGCGTCTACATCGCGATCGGCCAGCGCGCGACCGCGGTGCAGCGGGTCATCGAAGCAGTGCAGCAGCACGGCGCCCCCGAGCGCTGCGTCTTTGTCGTCGCCTCGGCGGCGGCCTCGCCGGGACTGCAGTGGATCGCCCCCTTCGCGGGTTTCACGATCGCCGAGTATTTCCGGGACCGCGGCCAGCACGCGCTCGTCATCGTCGACGATCTGACAAAGCATGCCGCGACCCATCGCGAGCTCGCCTTGCTTACCCGCGAGCCGCCCGGCCGCGAGGCCTATCCCGGCGACATATTCTACCTGCATTCGCGCCTGCTCGAGCGCTCGGCGAAGCTGTCGGCCGAGCTCGGCGGCGGTTCGTTGACCGCATTGCCGATCGCCGAGACCGACGCCGGCAATCTGTCCGCCTATATCCCAACCAACCTGATCTCGATCACCGACGGGCAGATCGTCCTCGATTCGCACCTCTTCGCCGCCAACCAGCGCCCGGCAATCGATGTCGGTCTCAGCGTCAGCCGGGTCGGCGGCAAGGCGCAAACAGCGGCGATGCGTGCGGTGTCGGCCGTGTCCGCCTCGACTACGCTCAGTTCCTCGAGCTTGAGATGTTCACCCGCTTCGGCGGCCTCTCGGATGCTCGCGTCAAGGCGCAGATCGACGCGCGGCGAGCGCATCCGAACCCTGATCACTCAGCCGCGTTTCGCCGCTCTGCGTCTCGTCGACGAGGTTGCCCTCCTTGCTGCGCTGGCCGACGGGGTGTTCGATCCGTTGCCGGCGACAAGTCATAGGAGAGGTTCGCAAACGCGTGGCGGCGCACCTGGATGCGCATGCGGGTGAGAGCATAGCGGCCATCACAAAAACCGGGACGCTCGATGATGCCGCACGCAAGGCACTCGCGTCCGCCGTCGGCGATCTCGCGAAAGAGCTTGCAGCCGGCCTCGAGCAGCAAGCGAAGGCGCCATGAGCGGCAAGGCCAGCGAGGTCGAGAGCCGCATCGGCACCGTTCATCAGCTGGAAGCGGTGATCACGGCAATGCGCGGCAGTGCCGCTGCCCGTTCGCGTGAGGCGCGCAGCCGGCTCGACGGCATCCGCGCCTATGCTGCGGTCATCGGCGGGGCGATCGGCGAGGCGCTCGCGCTTGCTCCGGAATCCGATCCGCAGCCGCGCAAACCTCAGAGCCCGCAGCGGCATGTCGTCATCGTGCTTTCCTCCGAGCAGGGTTTTGCCGGCACCTTCAATGAGCGGGTATTGGACGCCGCAGAGCGCCATCTGAAAGCCAAGGGATCGGAGCTCCTGATCGTCGGTGATCGCGGCGCGATGGTTGCGGTCGAGCGGGGGCTGGTGTTCGATTGGTCGGCGCCAATGGTGGCCCACGCGCAGGAGGTGCCGCTGCTGGCCAGCCGGATCACCGAGGCGCTTTATTCGCGGCTCGAAAAGGACCAGGCGAGTCGCGTGACTGTGATCCACGCCGTACCCGCGCCTTCGGCCTCGATCGAAATCGTGGAGCGGAGCTTGCTGCCGTTCGACTTTGCGCGCTTCAAGGTCGTCCCGCGCTCAATCCCTCCGATAACGACTTTGCCCCCAGCGCAGCTCCTCGCCGAGCTCGCCGAGGAATATATCTATGCCGAGCTGTGCGAGGAGGTGATGCTGTCCTTCGCCGCCGAAAACGAAGCGCGAATGGCGGCGATGATTGCCGCGCGCAGCAATGTCGCGCGCAAGCTCGACGAGCTCGTCGCGAGCTTCCGCCGCCTGCGCCAGGAGGAAATCACCAGCGAGATCATCGAGCTCTCCGCCGGCAGCATATCGGCCGCGACCTCCGTCAAGCGTAAACGGAAACGCGTGGCGGCTCTGACGCACTAATGACGACCCGGGAGGAATAGATGATTGCGCGCGATGTCATGACCCGCGACGTCGTGTCGGTAACGTCCGACACGCCGGTGCGAAAAATAGCGTCGCTTCTCGTTAAAAACCGTATCAGTGCGGTCCCTGTTGTCGACAGGAGCGGCGTGCCGATGGGTTTTGTCAGCGAAGGCGATCTTATCGGTCGCAGGGAAACCGAGCGGGAAGCGCAACAGGATTGGTGGTTGACGACGCTCGCCGAAGGCGAAGCCGTGAACCCAGAATTCCTAGCGAGCCTTAGACTTAACTATCCAACTGCACGCGACGTGATGTCGGCACCGGTGATCACGGTCGGCGAGGAGACCAGCCTCGTAGAGATTGCGCGGCTCCTGACGACACACCGCATAAAGCGCGTCCCGGTCGTGCGCGATGGCCGCATCGTCGGGATCGTAAGCCGCGCCGATCTCGTGCGCGCATTTCTGGCCAGGCCGAATATGTCGGTTGGCGCGGAGAAGATGTGATGGCATCGACTGGGCGTTTAATCTAGAAAACGAGTTGCCAACTGGCGCGGTCGTTGGCTTGACGCGCCATGGCACGCGGTTCCTGGTTCGAAGCGTAGACAGCCTGAGCCTCACCGCTCTGCGACCTTGTTCTGCTGCAGGGCGCGCCCGGAGCCGCGGAAAGCGGCCGAGGTCTGTTCCGGCAGGCACTCGACTGGGCTCGCCGGCAAGGCGCGCGGTCGCGGCTGCGGCGCGATCAGGGCCGTTTCGCCGATGCCTTGGCGCTCCTCCGGCCGGTCTACGACCGCTTCACCGAAGGGTTCGATACCGCCGACCTGAAAGCGGCAAGGGCACTTATCGACGATTTACAATAGCGCCTCGACGTTACCGCGCCCCCGCATATCCAATTTCCAACAAAAACTTCGCCTGGCTTTGATTTAAATTAAATCCCGACCGGTGCATTGGATGTATCCAGGCCTCATTGGGCAAAGGAGGCCCCCGACCCATGCAGTGGATCATAGACCATTGGTTCGAGCTTGCCGCCACAGCGCTGCTCGCCGTCATCGCCATCAATACCATCGACAGAAAATCGAATAATTCGACGATTGTCGAGCAGCTTAATGATATCATTCGCAGCTTCTCGTCACTCGCCAATCGAGATGCTGCCGCCGGGCGCGATAGAAGCTTATCGGCCCGTGGGAGGCCGCAATGAGGACAAACGAAGAGACGCCGGGCCGAGAGATAACGGCAGCATCGATCTACAGTGATGATGCCGTCTTAGCTGCGGAGCGCGCGGCGGCGATCGCCGCGCTGCACCGGGATATCCCAGCCATTCTGCCCAAGCTTCGACGGTATGCGCGAGTTCTGACACGCGATGTGGCCGCCGGCGATGATCTCGTCCAGGAGTGCGTCACCCGGGCCCTCGCCAAGGTTCATCTCTGGACGGCGGGCACGGATTTGAGAGCGTGGCTGTTCATGATCTTGCACAACCAGTATGTCAGCCAGGTCCGCCGGGCCAGACGCGAGAGCAAGGCGCTCGAACGGAGCAACTCTGCAACGCATTTTATCTGCGCGCCACAGCAGATCGAGCAGCTGGAATTGCGCGAACTGGAACGAGCCATAAGGTCGCTGCCCGAAGAGCAACAGAGTGCTGTCCTCCTCGTCGGTATGACACGGGCAACTTACGAAGAAATCGCCATCGCGTGCGATGTGCCAGTCGGCACGATCCGGTCTCGGCTTTCGCGCGGTCGTCGGACCTTGCGCAAGCTGATGGGTGTTGGCCCTCCGCAGCATGCTCGTGCCCCGAGGCCCGCGCGCTCCGCGTCGGCGATGCGGGGCCGGCATCGACCGAGGCATAGAAAGTCTGACGGAATCGTGGGTGCATCGAAGGGGAAACCAGCCCGACGGAAATCGACCAGGGAATGAAGCTGGGCTGCAATCACCCGGTCGGTCCGCTGGCACCGGCCGATTTGATCGGGCTGGATGTGCTGCTGTCGGTCATGCAAATTATTCACGACGAGTTCAACGACTCGAAATACCGGCCTTGCCCGCTCCTCAAGGAAATGGTGGCCGCAGGATATCCAGGACGCAAAACCGGCCGGGGTGTTTACCGCTACTGATTGGCGCGGAAGCTCCCGGCCAGAGGTTGGAGCGCTCGAGCCGGTGCAGTTGCTGCGGGGCAATGAACCGATGATCCGTGTCTGCGACTGACCTCCTGGGAAATACGGTTGGCGGCCCCGGATTCAGTCGCGATCGGCCTACTGGCTTACCACAACTCACTCAAATTTACCCCGCTTTACTCGACCTGAGGAGTGAGGCCGTGCAACAAACAACCCAGTGAGCGAAGAGGCGCCCACCACAAGATCAACGAATGCATCAGCGATCCTCATCGCGGGAGAAGGGCTATGGCAAAGTTGCTGTTCGATCCCATGACGTATCAGTTCTATTTTCCAAGCGGATCGGAGGATCGCGCAGCGAAAGCTGCAGGATTTGGCTGGGATCCCTTTCGGCTTCGATATTACACCGAAGACCCCAAGGTGGCAGTGCGGCTGCGGAGGTTTGGCAGTAGCTATGTCAAATGTCTATTAGCGGAGGCTCTCGACACCACACCCTTGGATAAGCACACGGCGTCTCGCGCATCCTCGAGGCGGACATCACGGCCAATCCGAGTCTCGTTGGCATCGATCAGCATCCATTGATCGGCGATTGGGAAGAGAGTGAGGAGTCCGAGCCATGAACAATCTGATCACACCGTCTGTTCGATCAAGCAAGATCGCAGTCCTTTGCCTCGCATTATTAGTGTCGGTCGGCATATCCGCTGTGGCCGCCGCGGCGCTTCCAGTGAACCCACAGGACACGGTGCGCGGGTTTTACGACTCGTTGCTGGCCACGATGAAGGACGGTCGGACGCTTGGGCAAAGCGGACGCTACGCGCGGATGGCGCCGGTGGTTGGCAGGGTGTTCGACATCCCGTCGATGGCCCGGCTCGCGGTCGGTTCGTCCTGGGCGACGCTTTCCCCGACCCAGCAGCAGCAGGTGACGGACGCTTTCGGGCACTACATCTCGGCGACCTATGCCGACCGGTTCGACAGCTATTCGGGCCAGCAGCTGCAGATCACCGGCGAGCAGCCCTATGGCACGGAAGTGATGGTGCAAACCAAGATCGTTAAATCGAATGGCGATGCAGTGAGCCTCAACTATCGGATGCGCGAAAACGCGGGATCGTGGCAAATCGCCGACGTGTACCTCGACGGCACGATCAGCCAGTTGGCGACGCAGCGATCGGAATTCCACTCGATCCTTCAGCGCGAGGGCGTCGACGGTCTGATCATGGCGTTGAGCCGCAAGGTCGATTTATTGACCCGGAACATGGCCAACTCGTCATGACCCTGACATAACGCGGTATTCCGGCTCGGTTTCGAGAACCTTGAACCTTGTGATGCCGGGATATGCAACCGTCGCTTATAGTCGACAAGCGCAGCTGGCGCCACCACCGGATCTTGTTCTGGCGCAACCCGCGCAGCGCCGCGACATTTCGACGGTCGTCTCATCGAAACCGAAGTTGGGCCTGAAGAGACCGGTCCCAGAACCAACTGGGCGGCGTGGATCCTCGTGGCCAAAACGACGGCTTCGGGGCAGGACCTGGAGATTCGGCGACCTAGCAACTCCGAAAAGTGTTCAGAAACTGCAGACGGCGTTACACGCGAAAGCTAAGGCCGAGCCCGGCTATCGCTTCTACGCTCTGTACGACAAGATCAGCCGCGACGACATTCTGGCGCATGCCTATGCCCAGTGCCGCTCGAACAAGGGCGCGCCGGGCATCGATGGCCAGGACTTTGCGGACATCGAGGCGTATGGGATCAAGCGATCGCTGGCTGAACTGGCGCTTGCCCTCAGGCAGGAGACTTACCGGCCGGAGCCAATCAGACGAGTGTTTATACCGAAAGCCAACGGCAAACTCAGGCCGCTGGGCATCTCGAGCGTGCGGGATCGGGTCTGCATGACAGCCACGTTGCTGGTGCTGGTGCCGATCTTCTAAGCCGATCTGCCGCCGGAAATCTACGCCTACCGCGCCGAGCCAAACGCCCAGCAAGCAGTCGTAGAGGTGGAGGAGCGGCTGTTCCGGGGTCACCCGGAGGTCGTCGACGCGGATCTCGCGGACTACTTCGGGAGCATTTCGCATGCCGACCTGCTAAAGTCGGTGGCGCGTCGGATTGTTGATCGGCGCGTGCTGCATCTGATCAAGATGTGGCTGTAATGCCCCGTGGAAGAAACCGACCAACGGGGCCGGACGACCGCACCACGTAGTCTCCGGATAGCCGGCGCGGCATTCCGCAGAGCTCACCGCTCTCACCACTGCTGGCCAATCTTTACATGCGCCGGTTTGTGCTGGGGTGTAAGAAGCTCGCGCTTGAGCAAAGCCTCGGCACTCGCCTCATCACTTATGCGGACTATCTCGTGATCCTGTACCGAGGGGCAGCGCGGAGAAGGCGCTGCACCACCTGCGCGAGATCATGTGTAAGCCGAAGCTGACAGTGAATAAGAAGAAAACACGGATCTGCAGAGTTCCGGAGGGGGAGTTTGACTTCTTGGGTTATACGTTCGGGCAGATGTACTCTCCGGTGACGGGCAAGGCCCGGTTAGCTGACCGCCCTGCTCGTCTCCTTCACCTTCAATCTCGATGAGCCCTATTTGGCGCTGCCTCGTCGACCGCCATCCATTGATTTAGATCATGGCATCGAACCGCAAGGTCGATTTACTGACCCGAAACCTGGCTACGTCGTCATGATCCATTCATGACGAAGGTATTCCGGCTCGGTTCTGAGAACGTTGCGATGCAGGGATATGCAACTAGCGCTTACAGTCGACAAGCGCGGCTGGCGCCGCTGCCTGACCTCGTTCTGGCGCGACCCGCGCAACGTCGCGAGATTCCGGCGGCGGTCTCACCTAAACCCAATCTGGAGCTGAAGCGACCGGTTCTCAGGACCAACTGGGTGCCGTGGATTTTTGCCGCGAAGACGACGGCTTCGGGGCTGATCGCCCTGCTCGTCGCCTTCACCTTCAACCTCGATCAGCCCTACTGGGCGCTGCTTACCGTTTTCATCGTCTCGCAGCCGCAGCAGAGCGGGCTGGTCCTGGCGAAGAGCTTCTACCGCATTATCGGGACGGTGATCGGCGCCGCCGTCGCGCTCTTTCTCGTCGCCCTCTGTCGCGCAGGAGCGCGTGCTCTTCCTCGGCGGTCTCGCGCTCTGGGTCGGGCTGTGCACCTTTGGCTCGCAATACGCCAGGAACTGGGCCGCCTATAGTTTCGTCCTGTCCGGCTACACCGTGGCTATTGTCGGCATTCCGGGCGCGCTCGATGCCGGGAATGCTTTTTACATCGCCATGGGGCGCGTTAGCGAAATCAGTCTCGGCATCATTGTGACAGCGACGGTCAGCCACGTCGTCCTGCCAAACTCGCTGGTCCCCTCGCTATGGCAAGCGGTCGCCGAGGCTCACGCGGGACTTGCCGACTACGCCGCTTGCGCTGTTCGGCGCCGGCGACACCGCACCGTTGCGGACGAAACTGTTGGGCCAGGCGATTGAAATCGAGAATTTGCGCGCTTCGGCGATTTTCGAGGATCGTGAGATCCGCGACCGGAGCAACGCACTGCGGCTCCTCGACTTGGCGTTGATCAATGCCGTCGGCGCGGCGCATCTGCTCCGCCGGATGCTCGATGCGCTCGGCCGAACCGGTGCATCGGCCGAAGCGGGGGTCGATGACGCAATCGCCGAAGCCACCGCTGCGATCAAAGCATGGCGCGCCGGCGCGCTCGACGCCGCCGGGCTTGGCCGAGGCCTGGTCCGCGCACGGGCACACCTGCCACTCGTCCGACAGCTATGCCGCGATCAGTCGGAGCCCGACGAGGAGGTGATCCGGCGAGTTGCGGTCATCGCCAGGCTGCGCGAGTTCTTCGCGGCCTTGACGGCCTATGCCGAGGCTTACGAAGCCGTTGTTTCGGGCGGGAAACCGAAACCGCGCCCGATTGGCTTCGCTCACTCCAACGACCTGACGGGAGCGCTGTGGACCGGACTGCGCGCCGCCCTTGCGGTCTTCGTCGTCAGCAGCTTCTGGATCCTGACCAATTGGGCGCACGGGTCGACGGCGGCGATCCTCGGTGCCGTGGCGACGGCGCGGCTGGCGACGATGGCGCCCGCCGTGCCGATTGCGGTCGGCGCCACCCTGATCTTCGCGCTCGCAACCATCCCCGCCTTCATTATTGTCGAAGTATTGCTGCCGCTCGCCGACGGGTTCGCGATGTTCGCCCTCGCCGTCGCGCCAATGCTGTTTTTGTGCGCTCTTCTGATGGCGCACAAAAAGACCATGCTGATCGGGTACTTGTCGGCGCTGCTGTTCGCCTCGGCTGGCGGGTTCCTAGACCGGATGGTTTACGACCCGGTGGGATTGCTCAACACTTGCATTGCCGCCGTCGTCGCCGCAGCGACGGCGATGGTGCTGTGGGCCATCATCGCGCCGGCGACGCCGGAAGCCGCGCGCCGCCGTTTTGTCCGCGCCGCGCGCCGAGCGCTGGCAAGGATCGCGGCGCGACGCCGGCGCATCGGGCTCCCCGAATTCGAGACCGCGATGACCGAAGCTCTTGGTCAGCTGCGGGGCCAACTCCAGACCGGATCAGCCCGATGACATTGCGGCGTTCGAGGCCGCGATCGCGCTGTTTGGTGCCGGCCGCGAGCTGATCCGGGTACGCGACGACCGCGCCTCACTCTGCGACAGCCGCCCTCGAACTCGATATCGCCGAGCTTGCCGGCAACCCGCGAGCGCAGTGGCTCGACCGCGCTCGACGCACGGCGCAGCAAGCTGCCGCGAGGTGCCTTGCGGAATTGCGCGAGGACGCGGTCGGCGCCGCGCAAGCGCAGTCCGCTGCGCGCAAGATCGTCGCCTTTGCTGCGATCCGAGACGAGCTCGAGCGCGGCGGCGCCGCTTGCTCACCGGCGAAAAACGACGAAGGAGCGCATTCCGATGCTGCGTGAAATCAACCTGTTCGGCGGGCTGGCGCCCTCGCTGCTGCTGTATTTCCTTGCGGCCGTCGTGCTGTTCCTGGTGATCGACCGGATTCTATCGCCTATCGGCTTTTATCGCCTCGTCTGGCATCCGCCATTGGTGCGGCTCGCGCTCTTTGTCTGCCTCTTTTCCGGGCTTGTTCTGTTCACCAGACCTTGAGGGAAGCTTCGATGAAAACCGTCGCGCGCGTGTTGCTGACCCTCGTCCTCGTCGCCGCCGCCTGCGCCGGCGGATACGAACTCTGGGACTACTACCTGTTCTCGCCATGGACCCGTGACGCTCACGTCCAGGCGGACGTCGTGGACTATCGCGCCGGACGTCGCCGGCTTTGTCACCGAGCTTCGGGTCAAGGACAACCAGTTCGTCCACAAAGGCGATGTTCTGCTCGTCATCGATCAGGCCCGTTATACGCGCGCCCTGGCACTCGCCGACGCCACCGTCGCCGCCCGCAAGGCGGATATGGAAGACGCCGAGCAGCAGGCCGCGCGGCGCGCCAAGCTGACCACGATCGCGATCTCCGACGAGGCGCGCGAGGACGCCAAACTCAGCGCGAACTCGGCAGCCGCCGCCTACCAGCAGGCGGTCGCGCACCGCTCGACCGCTCAGCTCAACCTCGACCGCACCGTGGTGCGCGCGCCGGTCAACGGGTTTGTCACCAACCTGACCCTCGAAGTCGGCAATTACGCCTCGGTCGGCACCAAGGTCATGGCGCTGATCGACAGCGACTCCTATCGGGTAACGGGCTATTTCGAGGAAACCAAGATGCCGGTCATCAAGCCGGGTGAACAGGCCGAGATTTATTTGCTGGATGGTACGCCGCCGCTGCGCGGTCATGTCGAGAGCATCGCCCGCGGCATTACCGATCGCGACAACCCCGACGGTCCCGAACTGCTGGTCAATCGCCAACCCGACCTTCGAGTGGGTGCGGCTCGCCCAGCGGATCCCGGTGCGCATCCATATCGATGATGTGCCCGAGGGTGTGCTGGTCAGCTCGGGCATGACCGCCACCGTCGTCGTCGAGGCGCCGCCGCGCCAATGGGCGATCCTCGCTGCGCTGCGCCGATGGCTAGCCGCGGCTGAAGTTCCTGCCGACGCCTTGAAGAAAGATGGGAGCTCTTCAACGTCTGCAGGGAAGATTGCCACGTCTCAGAAGTGAGCCGGTATCGGCCTGATTGGAGCGATAGGGATGGCGAAAGCTCTGTGCCACCGGCGGCCGGCTTCTCGTCACCCCGGGCAACATTGCCGCGAAAGAGTTCAGCGACGCGATCGCTGCAGCTGCGGCGCTCTTCTCGCGGTTGCGATGCGAGCGGATTGGGGCTTTACATATGGCAAAAGGCTGCAATTTACTTCACCCTCGCTATGCGGCCGGCAATCGTGCTTCGATCGCATCAGGACGACCCGGCCTCGATTCTCCCGTCAAGCCGGTAAATCTTTCCACGGCATCGTGAGGGGAAACACCCTGCTGTGATGCTCAAGATTCGTAAACGGCCGGACAATTGGAGGCGTGCGCTCTACCGCGGCGTGTGGTGGATCGGCTCTGCGATACTGATCGTGTCGCCACTGCCTTTTCCTGCCGCCGTGACGCATGCGCAACCGACGGAGCGCGCGCCCGATACGATGGAGGCGCGCCTGCTGGCCTGCGCCGCCTGCCACGGCCCGCAAGGCCAAGGCACCAACAACGACTACTTTCCGCGCCTCGCCGGCAAGCCGGCCGGCTATCTGATGAACCAGCTTGTCGCATTCCGCGACGGGCGGCGGCGCTATCCGCCGATGAACTATCTGCTCGAATACATTCCGGACGCGTATCTGCGAAAGATGGCGGATTATTTCGCCGCGCTGCGGCCGCCGCCGATACCGCCGCGGTTGCGGATGTGAGCGCGGCACGTCCTGGCGCGCGGGCGCGCGATCGTGCGCGAAGGCGATCCCGCGCATGGCGTTCCGGCGTGCTCGGCTGTCACGGCGCCAGCGCTGACCGGCATGGAGCCGGCCATTCCGGGACTGGTCGGGTTGCATGCGAGCTATATCAGTGCGCAGCTCGGCGCCTTGCGTTACGGCACCCGGACGGCCGCCGCGCCGGACTGCATGCAGATCGTCGCGGCCAGCCTGACCGAAGCAGATGTCACCGCGGTCGCCGCCTGGCTCGCGTCGCTGCCGATCCCCGCCGACCCGTCGCCTGTGCCGCAAGGTACGCTGAACATGCCGCTCGCCTGCGGCAGCGAGCCGCCATGAGAACCGGGGGAGGCGTGGGCGATCGTCTTGGCGCGATCCTTCTCGTCCTCGGGCTGTTGATCGGCCTGCCCGTGGCGGCGCGTGCCGACCAGGCATCCGACCTGATCGCCAAAGGCGAATATCTGGCGCGTGCGGGCGATTGCATCGCCTGCCACACCAATCCCGGCGGCGCGTTGTTCGCGGGCGGGCGACCGATGCCGACGCCGTTCGGCACGCTCTATTCGTCCAACATCACGCCCGACAACGCGACCGGCATCGGGCTGTGGAACGCCGACAATTTCTACGGCGCGATGCATGACGGGCGGTTTCCCGATGGCGGGCTGATCTATCCCGCCATGCCGTTCGGATCCTACACGAAAGTCACGCGCGCGGATTCCGATGCGATCTTCGCCTATCTTCGCTCGGTGCCGCCGGTGCACCGGCCCAACCGCCCGCAGGATCTGAGCTTTCCGTACAACAACCGCTCGCTGATCCTGGGCTGGCGCACGCTGTTCTTCCAGGAGGGCGAATACCAGCCTGATCCGACGAAGTCGGCCGAGTGGAATCGCGGCGCCTATCTGGTGCGAGGGCCTCGGCCATTGCGCGATGTGCCACACGCCGATCAACGCCCTGGGCGGCAATTCGCAGTCGCAGGCGTTCCAGGGCGGGCTGATCCCGATGCAGAACTGGTACGCGCCGTCGCTGACCTCCAACAAGGAGGCCGGGCTCGGCGAGTGGAGCATCGATGAGATCGTCAACCTGCTGCGCACCGGCGTGTCGCATCGCGGCGCCGTCTACGGCCCGATGGCGGAAGTCACCTATCGACAGCCTGCAATATCTGAACGATGCCGATGTGCGCGCGATGGCGGTCTATCTGAAGAGCCTGGGGCAGGGCAGCCCGCCGACCGAGGGCACGCCGCCGGTTCCGCCGTCCGAGAACAGCCTGCTGATGGCCTTTGGCCAGACCGTCTACGCCACGCATTGCGCAAACTGTCACGCTGCCGACGGACGCGGCATGCCGCCGGCCTATCCGCCGCTGGCGGGCAATCCCTCGATCCAGATGGAGTCGGCCGTGAACCCGATCCGCATGGTGCTGAATGGCGGCTTCCCGCCCGGGACGAGTGGCAACCCGATGCCGTACGGCATGCCGCCCTTCGCGCAGACCCTGTCGGATGACGAGGTCGCCGCCGTGGTGACCTATATCCGCGGCGCCTGGGGCAACCGCGGCACCGCGGTCTCGGCGCGGCAGGCCAACGAGCTGCGCACGGCACCGTTGGATTGAGCCCTGCGATGCTGAACACCGAGAACGCACTGCCGAAAACGATGCCGACCGCGATGCGGCGGTGAAGGCGATCCTGCGATCCGGCGCGGGCGGTGCCGTCGTCGCTCGCCGGCATCGCCACCGCGATCGTCGTCGCGATCTGGCTCGCCTTCTACCTCCTCGTGTTCCTGCCGCGCACGACCGCGCCATGAGCGCGCCACCGCCCGCCGCATGACGAGAGCGCCGAGCGCATCGAGCGGGTCGAGCACGGCTGGGCCGCGGTCGCGGTCGTCCTTCTGGGACTGCTCGTAGTCATGGCAACGCTTCGCCGCGCTGCATCGAGGCCGCCATGCCGCAGAGCCGGGTCGAGACCGCAGACCCGCGCACCTTGCATCTCGGCGGCGAATTCATCGAAAGCAACCTGGGCAGCGCGCTCGAGCCCGACGGTTCCGTCACCGTGCGCGCGATCGGCCAGCAGTATTCCTTCACGCCGTCCTGCGTCCTCGTGCCGACCGATACGCCGGTCACGTTCCGCGCGACCAGCGCCGATGTCGTGCACGGCTTTCTGATCGAAGGCACGAACATCAATCTAATGCTGGTGCCCGGCTATATCTCCAGCCTCGGGGCGCGCTTCGACACACCAGGAGAGCGTCTGATGCCCTGCCACGAATTTTGCAGCGTGGGTCATGAGGGCATGTGGGGCAGGGTCAAAATCATTGACAAGGCCGCGTTCGTTCGCCTGGCAGCGGATCGGCGGAGGCTGAGCTGTGTGGAATAGCAAGCGACTGATCCTCGCCCATCTGTGGTTCGCCTTTGCCGGCTTTGGCGCTGCCCTGCCACTCGGCGAATGGCAGATGTTCATCCGCAGCCCGCTGCACGCCTGGATCACCGATCCGGAATGGTACTACCGCTCGGTCACGGCCCACGGCACCACTATGGCCTATGTCTTCCCAACACTCGTCGCGATGGGGTTCGGCTATTTCGTAACCGAGCAAGCACTCAAGCGACCCATGGTCGGCCTCCGCTGGGCTTGGCTTGGATTTGCACTTGTCGTTATCGGGACGATCGCGGCGATTGTCCCGGTGGCGCTCGGGCGCGCCTCGGTGCTCTACACCTTCTACCCGCCGCTGATCGGCCATCCCTCCTACTACATCGGGGTCGTCCTCGTGGTGGTCGGCTCGTGGGTCTGGGTCGCGCTGATGTCGGTCAACATGTATCGCTGGAAGCGGGACAATCCGGGCGCACCGGTTCCGTTCCCGATGTTCGCGACGGTCGCCGGCTCTTACCTGTGGGGATGGACCGCCGTCGGTGCCGCGCTCGAATTGCTGTTTCAGATCATCCCGGTGGCGCTGGGCTGGCGCAGCACGATCGATGCCGGCCTGGCGCGCGTCTACTTCTCCTGGACATTGCACGCCATCGTCTATTTCTGGCTGATGCCAGCCTACATCGCCTACTACACAATCGTGCCGCGGGCGATTGGAGGCCGGCTGTTCAGCGATACGATGGGCCGGATCTCCTTCATCCTGTTCCTGGTTGTCGCAATGCCGATCGGCATCCATCACGCGTTCGAAGACCCACAGGTCGGCGCTGGCTTCAAATACTTGCACTCAGTGTTCACGGCAGTCGTCGCGTTGCCGACATTAATGACCGTCTTCACGATCTGCGCATCCGTAGAGATCGCCGGGCGGTTGCGCGGTGGCAAAGGGGTGCTGGGGTGGCTGAAGGCGCTGCCGTGGTGCAACCCCGTCATGCTCGGGGCCGCGCTGTCCTTCGTCATGCTTGGTTTCGGCGGCGCCGGCGGGCTGATCAACATGAGCTATCAGCTCAATGCCACGGTCCATAATACCCAGTGGATCACCGGCCATTTCCACCTGATCTTCGGCGGCGCGATCGTCATCATGTATTTCGTGATCGCCTACGACGTCTGGCCGCATCTGACGGGACGCGCTCTGGACAGTTTCGGCTTGATGCGGGCCCAGCTCTGGACGTGGTTCGTGGGGATGATCGTGCTCACCTTCCCGTGGCACTGGGTCGGCATTCTCGGCATGCCGCGCCGGATGGCGTTCTACGACTACACGTACCCGGCGATCGCCCCGCAGGCTGTATGGGTCACGATGTCCGTCGTCGGCGGCGCGATCCTCGTGCTGTCCGGTGTGTTGTTTTTCGTTGTGCTGGTGCGCGGGCAAACGGCGCCGCGGATTGAGCCGGCGGCGTATCGCTTCAGCGTCGCCGTGCGCCCGCCGCGCGCGTTACCGGCGGCGCTCAATGGCTTCGGGCTCTGGCTCGGCCTGATGGTGGCCCTGACCATCGTGAATTACGGCTTTCCGATCGCGCATTCCCTCGCGACACCCGGCACAGCGGTCCCGGCCATCAACGTCGGCGTGCGGCGATGAGCCGGGATAGGATCGCGTCTTTTCGCAATCCGTGGTTCACCGCCAGCGTTGGGATCACGGCGGCCATCGCGATTGTCGCAGCCGTCGTCGGTTTCGTGTGGCTGCCGCTCCAGCACCCAGGCGAGCGGTTCAAAGGTGTCTGGGATGCGATCTGCAGCGCCGCCGGACTCGTCCGGAATGCACCTTCCGCCGCGCAAATCGTCCGCGCCGATTACCCGACGACGCGCGTCGAAGTCGTCCCGCAGATGCTGCAGGGCGCGCAGCGCGGAATCGATCGGGCGCGGCGCAACACTGGCGTCTGCGCTGCACGATGTGCCACGGCGCCCGCGGCCTGAGCCAAGCCGATACTCCCAATCTTGCCGGGGAATACCCGGTGACGATTTACAAGGAACTCGTCGATTTCAAAACTGGCGCGCGCGCCAGTGCGATTATGGCGCCCCTCGTGGCCGATCTCGGTGACGCGGATATGCGCGACCTCGCGGCGTATTACGCCTATCTGCCGCGGCCCTCGGACCAGCTCCTCATAACCCAGGTGCCACCCCGCATCGTCGCCAGCGGCGCACCCATGCGCGGGATCGCGCCTTGTGGGGCCTGTCACGGCGAACTCGCGACAAAGGCCGGCGCGGCGTGGCTCGAGGGACAGCCTGAGGTCTATCTGCGCACCCAGCTCGAGGCCTTCGCGACCGGTGCCCGACACAACGACATCGGCGAGCAGATGCGCAACGTTGCGCGCCGAATGACACCAGGGGAGATCGATGCCGCGAGCCGGTTCTATGCGGACCGTCCTTAGACCAACGAGGGCTTTGTCGACGAGATTTGAATCAAGGACAACCAATGATAGCCAATCGAGGCGCCGCTGTAGCGTAGCCGCGGAGTGAAAGCCTAGGCGATCAGCGCCGCTTCGGGGCCGTACATCGTCATGACCGGAATGAACGATAGGGCAACGGCGGTGAATATCACCCACGGGATCCTAGTATCGAGCATCGCGAAATACGCGAACGTAAAGACCGCGACAAAGATGCAGCCGATAATGTACATCTGCCGCCGGCCGATCCTGTCCGACAGGGCGCCGGCGATCGGGGCCCAGATAAAACCGAGCCCGGTCGTGACGATGAGCCCAGTCAGCAGCAGATCGCGCGAGGCGCCGAGCACCTGTGTGCCATAGGTGAAGATGAAGGCGTTAAAAATGTAGCCGGGCGACTGCTCCGCCAGGCGCAGCAGCGCGGTCAGTGCGATTTCCTTTGGCTGGCGTCGAAACACCTCGATTATCGGGGCGCGCGCCACGCGGTTTTCTTCGAGCACACGGCGGAACACCGGGGTCTCGAGAATACCGAGCCGAGTCCACAGCCCGATCCCGACCATGACGATGCTGAACAGGAACGGGATGCGCCAGCCCCAAATGAGGAACTGGTCGCCGGAAATCCAGCTGAAGATCAGCACCGCCAAATTCGCCAGGAACAGGCCGGCGGGAGCGCCGAATTGGGGCCAGGCGGCAATAAACCCGCGGTTCTTATTGGTGCTCGCCCATTCCATCGCCAGCAAGACCGAGCCGCCCCACTCGCCTCCGACTTCGATCCCTTGGATCAGGCGCAAGAGGGTCAGGATGACCGCACCCCAAATGCCGATCATGTCGTAACCGGGAACCAGACCGACCGCAGCGGTGGCGATGCCGGTCATCAGCAAGTCACGATCAACGTCGCTTTGCGGCCGATGCGATCGCCATAATGGCCGAATATCGCGGCGCCGATCGGGCGCGCGACGAAACCGATAAAGAAGACGCCGAACGCCTTCAGCGTGTCGATCAGCGGGTCGGATCCAGAAAAGAAGACCTTACCGAATACCAATCCGGTCATCGTGCTGTAGATCAGAAAGTCGTACCACTCGATCGTCGTACCCACGGTGCTGGCAACGACGGCCCGACGCAAATGCGCCCGATGTTCGGCCTCCGCGGCTGTTGCCCCAACCGGAAACGTGGTGTCGGTCATCTCGGCGTTCCCAATCTGCTCTTACTTATCGAGATCACCTTTAGCAGCGCGGTCCGAAGGCGAGAACATCCTTCAAGTCAGGCGAGGCTTTTTTTTCGTCCTGGCCCTCGCGCGCGCCCAGCGCCCCGCATGCGTGCAATCCTGATGACATCATCAACGGGTAAACAGGGGTTCCTGGACGGCCATTGGCTGCATATCCCGCCGCCCGCATATGACAAGGAGATTGATGGACGGCCTCGAACTGCTTCTTCAGACTCGCGTACTCCTAGAGAGCCCCTGTCCCTCTAGAAGAAGGACTTTGACCAACGATCATGGCGCCGACGTTTGACAGCGAGATCGGATATCGCGCCGGAAACCTTCCAGCCCGGTTTCCTGAGCAGCCTAGGACTTGATTACCGGTCCCTGCGCAAAGAGAACCCGGGGCTGATTATGTGCGCCCTGACCCCATTCGGCCAGACTGGCCCCTGGCGGAACTACGCCTCCAGCGACCTGCTGCACATGGCGGCGCGGGGCGAGATGGCCTCGTCAGGTTATGATGAGGCAGGCGTGCCGAATGCGCCGCCGATCGCTCCCGCTGGCGGCAACGCCTGGCACATGGGCTGGCTCTAGCGGCTCTCCATGGCGTATCTCCCGACAGGCGCCACTGATTGGCGAGCACAACACCGAAATCTTCTGCGACGAGTTGGGCTTGTCTCGCGGTGAGCTCTCGGTCCTGGCGGAAAATCGCGTGATCTAGCCTCCCAGACCCAGTAAGTCATCGCGGTTGTGAAGCGTCGGGGACAGTGCTGGCTCGACCTGGCGCATTCTCGGAGGATGGATATGGATTGTTGCAGTCACGGGCATACCCTCGCGCCTCGACACTGGATGTCACGGGTGACGGCGATTTCTGTCGACGCAATGCTCGCGGGCGATGTCGGGCCGCGCGGCTCGACAACCGCCGCCCGGACGGCCGAGACCGCTTCTGCCGCGCTCGATCTCCTGCGCAACTCCATCTCCGTCGACGTCCACACTCATGGCGGCAAGACCGGGATCACATCAAAAGCACCGCCGAACGACGACCTCGCGAACGCGATGCGGGCGGGGTCCCTGGCGGTCGCATGCCTTGCCGACGTGCCGGACGGCCCGATCCTCGGCAGGAATGCGGAGGGCGTTCTCGCGGCAGTGCGCATACCCGAGCCGGGCCAGCTGTATAAGCACCATCTTGAGCGCCTCGCCTGGATGGATGAGATGGTCGCCAGCCACGGTCTCCGCCGTGCCCTTTCCGCGGCCGATCTGGAGGCGGCGCATAAGGCCGGGCAGCCCGCGATTATTGCCGACGTGGAAGGACTCGACTTTCTGGAGGGGAAGCTCGATCGGCTCGAGGAAGCGCATCAACGCGGTATCAGGCACGTGCAGCTCGTGCACTACACGCCCAATGACATCGGCGATTTTCAGACCGGCATGATAGTGCACCAGGGGCTCACCTCATTCGGCGCCGAGGTGATCCGAGCTTGTCACCGGCTCGGCTTCGTGTGCGATGTCGCGCATGCGACCGAGGAGGTGGTGAAGCAGGCGGTCAAAGTTGCGACAAAGCCCCTGCTGCTGTCGCACACGGCTCGCTGCGAGTCGCAGGCGATGGGCCCAACCCCTTTGACCGGGCGGCAGATCAGCCCCGACCATGCGCGGGCGATCGCCGAAACCGGCGGCTCGATCGGCATCTGGCACTTCTTCCCGGGCCTCGACAAATACGTCGATGGCCTGAAGGAGATGGCCGAGATTGTCGGGGTTGATCACGTGAGCGTCGGCACCGACCAGCATGTCGACGCCGGGAAGCGTGCACGACTACACGCAATGGGTGCACCTCGTCGCGGCGATGCTGCGCGGCGGCTTCACTGCCGAAGGAGGCCGGCAAGATCGCCGGAGGCAACTATATGCGCATCTTCCGCGCTGCAGTCGGCTGATCGCGGCTTAAATCACGCCGCGGCGCGGCGGCGGAATGCGTCCAGACTGCCGGCGTGGATCAATTCACCCGGCAGCTGGTGCCCAACGATCTCTTCCGCCATGCGGCCGACCTCGATCAGCGCATCGAGGTCGACGCCGGTGTCGATGCCCATCTCCTCGCAGAGCAGTACCAGCTCCTCGGTGCAGATGTTGCCGGCGGCCTTTGGCTGACCGGCGAACGGGCAACCGCCAAGACCGCCGACCGTCGAATCGAACTGCGTCACGCCCATTTTGAGCCCGGCATGCGCGTTGGCGACAGCGAGACCGCGAGTATCGTGCAGGTGCAGCGAGATTGGCATGTCGGGCCAGCGGCTGCGCACCTCGCTCAATACGCCCTCGACCCGCATCGGCGTCGCCCAGCCCATCGTGTCGGCCATCGAGAAATATTTGATGTCGGCCCCAGCCTCCTCGGCGATCGCGAGACCGTCTTCCAGGGTCGAAATTACTTGCGCCGGCGCAATGTCGCCTTGGTAGTTGCAGCCGAACGCCGCCATGACGCCGATCCGCGGCACCTCGACGCCGTTTTCGAGATGCAACGCGGTCTGCTTTCTCATTGCCTCGACGTTTTCGGGGTGGCTGCGGTGCAGGTTCTTCTGCGTGAACGCCTCCGACGCAGTCAGCGAGATCGCGCCAGTGATCGTCAACTTGTTCCGGAACACGAGGGCCCGGTTGAGACCGCTCGCGTTGAACCACAATGCGGTGTAGTGGACACCTTCCTTCGGGGTGAACCCGGAGACGACGTCTTCGGCGTCCGCCCAGCCGGGCACGATGCGAGGGCTGACGAACGAGGCGGCCTGGATATGGCGCAAGCCGGTCTCGCCCAGCGCCTCGATCAATTTGATCTTGTCCGCGGTGCTGATCGGCCCGGGTTCGATCTGGAACCCCTCGCGCGGGCCTTCCTCATGGATGTCAACATGTGTCGGCAAATCTGTCATGGTCTTGGTCCCTCAGTGGGAATGGGGCATGCCCAATCGGTAAAACCGCGACGCGGAGCCGGCGAAGAGATCGGCTTTTTCCGTCACGGAGGCGCCGCTTGCGAGCCGCTTGAAGGCATTGAACAGTACTGGATAGCTGCACGCGCCCTTGTCGACTGGGAAGTTGCTCTCGAACATACAGCGGCTGGCGCCGAAATTCTCGATGCAGGTTTCGACGTAGGGCCGCCACGCAGTGGCCATCTCGCCCGATGACGGCGGCAGCGGCGCCAGGTGAAAATCGAAGGCGTTGACGATCATCGCCAACCCGCCGAGCTTCACATACACGTTCGGACAGGCGGACAATGCCTTGATGTCGGCGCGCCAGCGTGGGACCACCTCGTCGCGCTTATAGGGGCCGACCCCGAGCGGGCCGCCGAAATGGTTGAGCACGATCTTCACCTCCGGGCATTCGCGCGCCACTTCGGTCAGGGTCTTGATCTGCGGATGATAAATCCACGCTTCGAAGGTCAGATCGTGCGCCGGCAGCCGCTCAAGGCCGCGGCGGAAGCTCGGGTCGTCCATCAGCCCGGGCGGCGGTACATAGGATGAGGCACCGATTATCGCCGGATCGTGGGCCGCGATCTGCCGGATGCCGCGAAACCGCCCGCCGGCCGCGGCGATCTGTCCTTCGAACACTTGATCGACATTGGGCAGCCGCAAATCGGCGAAGCTGACGATGCCGGCGCAGATCTTGCTCTTTCCGCCGCGCCGGTCACCCTCCTCGGCAATCGCGCGGACGAACTCGCTTTCGCCGATCGGGCGCATTTCCTCGGGGCCGCTGGTGCGGTAGCCCGAGCCACACTGGATGAACACGGTCGCGACGATGTTGTGCCCCGAATTGACGTCGGCCAAGAGCTCGTCGAGCAGATAGCGGCTCCCCGGGTGATCCCAGAGGTGGTGGTGCGGGTCGACGATCGGCAGATCGGGCTCGAGGATCTCCTCCGTCAGCTTGCCGAGCCATTCGGGGTTGGGCAGCGGGCGGGAATAGGCGCGGGCTTCGATCGGCATGGCGGTCTCCGGGAGCAGGCTGATTTGATAGCGCTGATTACTGGCGCCGCTTATGGCAAAATCTAGCCCGAAATCGATCGGAGGGGTGAGCAATGAATGATCCGGGCACGCTGCCACTTCACATGCTGGAGGTCCGGGAGCTGACGCCGAAAGCCTTTGCTCCCTACGGCCAAGTCATTGCGCCGCTGCGGACCGGCGGCCAGGGTGCCGAGACCGGTTACAACCCCGAGGCCTCGCCCAGCGAGGCAAAGCTCGTCCTGGACAATGGCGAGCCGCGGCTGTGGATCATGCATCTGCCGCATGTCGGGCTCGGCTTTAGCCGGATCGCGCGCCACCGGCGGGTTACGCAATGCCTGGGCTCGCTCGGCGGCAAAGAATGGCTGATCGGCGTGGCGCCACCAGGTGACCTTGGTGATGACGCACGTCCGCGCATAGAGGACATCGCCGCCTTCCGGGTGCCGGGCGATCGGTTGATCAAGCTGCACGTCGCGACCTGGCACGCCGGGCCGCATTTCGTCCACGACGAATGCCTATTCGTCAACCTGGAGAACCTCGATACCAACCGGCGTGATTTTCACGCCGTGCCGCTTTCAGTCGAGTGCCGATACCGGCTCTGAGCCACGCAATCTCGGGGGCTTGGCATAAGCCGTCGGGCAGCTATGGGTTTGCACAGCCTTCGAACGCATTATGGGGGCAGTAAAATCCACCGCCCGGATCTGGTCCGAGGTTGGCATTTCCGACCCCTGATCCGCACCCGGCGAGCAGTACCGTCAGGACAGCCGCGAAGGGTGCAAATCTCAGCGTCCTCATCGGCGAGATGACAGCGTCGGGCTTGCAAAAGGTCTAGATCACCGCGATCGCTTCGATCTCGATCAGAAACTCGGGCTGCGCCAGTGCTGCGACGGCGACCAAGGTGGAGGCCGGCATTTTTTTGCCGAAGAACTCCTCGCGAATGGCCGCGTAATCGGCGCGATGACGAATATCGGTCAAATACGTATTGACCTTGACGATGTTCGCCATAGTGCCGCCGCCGGCCTCGACCTGGGCCTTGACCGCCTGCAGGGCCGCCCGCGCCTGGGCCTTGAAATCGCCGGCATGCGTCGCACTGCCGTTGTCGCCATAAGCCACCTGACCCGCAATATAGAGGATCGTCTCGGCGCCGGTGACCTTGCCAGCCTGCGAATAAGTCGGCGGGTCCCAGACCCCGCGGGCGGCGTATTGCTCGATTTTGGCCATCCCTCGCTCCTCCTGTGAACGCAACGGCCCCAAGCTAAAAGCCGACCGCCACGAGCGTCAATTCGCTCGTCGCCGACGATATGATGCGCCGATCGGAATGACCTACCGATCAAGGCTGCTGGTCGGCCGGGCGGGCGCGTTCGGCGGATTGCTGGCGATAGTATTCGCGCTGCTTCTCGCGCCATGCGGCTCGCTCCTCGAGGTCGAGCTTGCCGTCGTGGTTGATGTCGATCTGGTCGAACCGCTCGCGATAGAGCTGGTCGCGCTCCTCTGCCGGCATCGCCGCCAGCCGATCATAATAGGCCTTGCGCCGCTCGATGCTCGCTTTCTCCGCAGCGGAAATGCCGGGCTCGGTCAGCTGGCGTGCGAGCCGCGCTTGCCGCTGCTGCAGGTCGCGCGTGCGAAAATCGCGGTACTGGTCGAAAGTGATTATCTCGCCGGCCGCGGCGGGTTCGGGGGCTCGTTGCGCAACGGCCGGCCAGTGCCACCACGCCGCTGCGAACAGGACCGCAGCGGCCGGGAGCGTCCATTTTTTCATCGTCATATCCTCGGAGGTATTGCCCCCGCGCGGATATAGAACAAAACATGATCGAATTTGGCAAGCGAACATTTTGCCGTCGGTCTCTCGGTCGAACTCGCCTTCCCTCAGACGAAAAGCCGCTCCTTCTCGAGCCCGTCATAAAGATGGGCCACAAACTCGCCGTAGCCGTTCCATTTGAGGGTCGGCACTCGCTCGTTGGTGCCGAGCACCCGCTCGGTTGCCTGGCTCCAGCGCGGATGGGGAACCTCGGGATTGACGTTCGCCCAGAACCCGTACTCGTTGCCCTGCACGGTTTCCCAGAAGGACACCGGCCGCTTTTCGGTGAACGAGAAGTGGACGATCGACTTGACCGATTTGAACCCGTATTTCCACGGCAATACCAGCCGCAACGGCGCCCCGTCCTGCTTTGGAACGGGCTTGCCGTACATGCCGGTCACCAGAAATGCGAGCTCGTTTCCGGCCTCGGCGATCGTGACACCCTCGACATAAGGCCAGGGGTACCAGACTTCCTTCTGCCCCGGTGCGGTCTTGGGGTCGAGAAACGTCTCCATCTGGACGTATTTCGCCGAGCCCAATGGCTTGGCGAAATCGACCAGAGCCGCCATCGGGAAGCCGCTCCACGGCACCGCCATCGACCACGCCTCGACGCAGCGATGGCGGTAGAGCCGCTCTTCGAGCGGCATCTTCTTCAACAGACTCGTCGATATCGACGGTGAGCGGTTTCTCGACCAGCCCGTCGATCTTGACCGTCCACGGACGGATCTTCAGTGCCTGGGCGTCGGACGCGATCGATTTTTGCGAGCCGAACTCGTAAAAATTATTGTAGGTCGTGGCCAGCTTTTCGTCGGTCAGCGGCCGGTCGAGCGTGTAGCGCGGGTTGCGCTTGGCGGGGTAGAGACCGGCCGACGGATCTTCCTCCGCCGCAAGGGCAGAGCGCAATGCGGGCGCAAGGATCGGGCCGGCGGCGATCGCTTTGATCAGCGCCCTGCGCCCGAGGAATACCGCCTCGGGCGTCGCCGCGCTCTCGCGCAGCTCCCAGCCTCTTCTTCGCCGGATCAACACGACCGCACCTCGCTACCGTTGCGACCCAGAATCTGGGTCCGCGTCCGGCGGCGCCAAGTCACGCTTTCGCGATCAACCTCATTGCGCGGCGTCGGCCGTGCGCGAGGCCAGCACCTTCTCCGCCGGTCTGCCGGTCAGCTCCTGCATATGGTCGAATTGATGCGCGAAGCTGCCGACCCCCATCGTCAGCGACCGCAGCTCGACGATCAGATCATGCAATTCGCTTTGCGGCAGATGCGCGCTGACGACGTCCCAGCCGGGCCAATCGGGTTTGGCGTCGTAGCCGAGGATCTGGCCGCGCCGTCCCGAGACCAATCGCTGAACCCGGGCGGTAAACGCGTTCGGCACGGAGATCTCGACCGAGTTCGATCGGCTCGAGCAGGATCGGCTCGCATTTCGGCAAGGCTTCCTGGACCGCCTGCCGACCCGCCGTCTTGAACGCCTGGTCCGAGCTGTCGACCGTATGGAATTGGCCGGTGATCAGATTGACCGCGGCATCGATGACCGGAAAGCCCATGGGTCCATGGCGGAGTGCTTCGATCACCCCTTCTTCGACCGCCGGGATGTAATTGCGCGGAATGGCGCCGCCGACGACGCTGTCGGTGAATGTGAAGCCCGAGCCGCGCGGCAGTGCCTTCACCTCGATCGTGACATCGGCGAACTGTCCATGCCCGCCGCTCTGACGCTTGAAGCGGGAATGCTGCTGCGCGCCGCGCCGGATCGTCTCCTTGTAGGGGACTGCAGCGCGCCTGCCGTTGACCGCGAGGTTGTGGCGGGTGCGCAATCGGTCGATCGCGATCTGCAGATGAATGTCGCCCTGGCCCCACAGCACCATTTCCTGGGTATCGGCATTCTGCTCGAGCTCTAGGGTGGGGTCCTCCTCGATCAGCTTGCCGATCGCGCCGGTCAGCTTGACGTCGTCCTGGCGCCGCTCGGAGGTGATCGCGAGGCCGTAAACCGGCTGCGGACGTTCCGGCTGCGGCAATGGCGCTGCCTTGCCCGACGGGGTCAGGACGGCGCCGGTGGCGATCTCCTCCATTCGCGTCAGCCCGACGACTTCGCCTGCCTGAGCGGCGGGGACCTTCTCCTGCTGAGCGCCGACCAGGCGCAAAACGCCGGCGACGCGGCTCCCGTTCAACACCATGCCCTCGGAGATCGCGCCGCGCCAGACGCGAACGAGCGACAGTTTGCCGGTATGCGGCAAGTGATAGGTCTTGAAGACCTGCGCCAAGGGCTCGCCTTCTGGAGCGATCCCCAGCCGCTCTGCGGTCTCCCGGGGCGCCGGCGCCTCATGGCGCAGCGCCTTCCACAGCCGGCGTATGCCAAAGTCCGCCTGCCCCGAGCCGAGAAAGACCGGCACGACTTGCGCGCCTTTCAGCGTGCGGGTCAGGTGCTTGTAGATTTCCTCCTTGGGCGGCTCGACCTCTTCGAGCAATTGCTCGAGCAACGTGTCGTCGAAATCGGCGAGCTTTTCGATCAACCCGGTTCGCGTTGCGCCTTCCTGGTCCCAGAAACCGTCGGGCAGCGGCATCAGGTCCGACGGCTGGCCCGGCCGGTAACGATAGGCGCGCTCGCTGACCAAGTCGACATAGCCGGTGATCTCGCCATCCGGCCCGCGCAGCGGCACCTGCCGCAGCACGAGCGGGCGCTCGGAGACCGATTGCAAGGCGGCCAGCAGATCCCGCACCCGCGCGCTCGCGTTGTCCATCTTGTTGATGAAGATCATGTGCGGGATCTTGTGCCGGTCGAGAAACCGCAAAAGAGCGCTGATCGTCAGAGCGCGCTCGACCTCCGGCTCGACGACGACGACGGCGACGTCGCTGACCAGCAACGCCCCTTGCGCCTCATAGAGCAGCTCGACCGAACCCGGGCAGTCGAGGATCGTCCAGCGATCCCCGAGAAAACTCGCGCCGGCGACGTTGAGCTCGGTCGACATCTGGCGGGCGCGCGCTTCCGGCGAATGATCCCCGACCGAGTTGCCGTCGCGCACGCTGCCGCGCCGGCTGGTGCTGCCGCTGGCGTGCAGCAAGGCCTCGAGAAGGGTGGTCTTGCCCGAAAGATACGGGCCGATCAGCGCGGCACAACGCGGAGCTTCAGTGGTATTCGCCATGGGCGCCTCCATCATCCTGAGAAGCTGCCGCCGAAGACCGCGACCGCGGGCCCGGCGGCGCCTTTATCTGTTCCCGAAGTTGCGCGCCGGCCGGCAGGATGGCAATCGAAATTTCGGCGCGGTCCAATCCCGCGGATCGCGGCGGTTTCGGCAGCCGTCAGCTACGCCATCAGCGCGCGGCAGGCGCGGTCGATGCGCTCGCAGGCGTCGCGCAACACCTCGGTCGAGGTCGCGTAGGAGATGCGGAAATGCGGCGACAGCCCGAAGGCGGCGCCGTGCACCACCGCGACCCCGGTTTCCTCCAGCAGATAGCGGACGAAATCCTCGTCATTGGTGATCGTCTGGCCGGCCGGGGTGCGCTTGCCGATGACGCCGGCGCAGGACGGATAGACGTAGAATGCGCCCTCGGGCCGCGGGCAGAACAGACCCGGGACCCGGTTCAGCATATCGACGACGAGGTCCCGGCGCTCCTTGAAGCTGCGGTTATGGACCGGGATGAAATCCTGCGGGCCCGTCAACGCCTCGACCGCCGCCGCCTGGCTGATCGAGCACGGGTTCGCGGTCGAGTTCGACTGGATCGCGCCCATCGCTTTGATCAGCGCCTTGGGGCCGCCGCCATACCCGATCCGCCAGCCGGTCATGCAATAGGCCTTGGAGACGCCGTTCACGGTCAAGGTTCGCTCGTAGAGACGCGGCTCGACTTGGGCGATCGTCCGATATTCGAAATCGTCGTAGACGAGGTGCTCGTACATGTCGTCGGTCATCACCCAGACCTGCGGGTGACGCAGCAGAACCTCGGCAACAGCCTCCAATTCCGCCTCGGTGTAGGCGGCCCCGGTCGGGTTCGAAGGCGAGTTCAGGATCAGCCATTTGGTGCGCGGCGTGATCGCCGCGTCGAGATCCTCCGGCCGCAATTTGAAGCCATTGTTCTGCGGGCACGGCACCGGCACGGGAGTGCCCTCGCACAGCAGAACCATCTCCGGGTAGGACACCCAAAAAGGTGCCGGGATGACGACCTCGTCCCCGGGATTGATCGTGGCGACCATCGCGTTGTACAGCACCTGCTTGCCGCCGGCGCTGATCGTGATCTGCGACGGCTCGTAATCGAGCCCGTTCTCGCGCTTGAACTTGCCGCAGACCGCGCGCTTCAGCTCGATCGTGCCGTCAAACGTTGTGTAGCGCGTTTCGCCCCGCCGCATCGCCGCGATCGCCGCCTCTTGGATATTAGGCGGGGTGTCGAAATCGGGCTCGCCGACCGAAAGGCTGACGATATCGCGCCCGGCCGCCTTCAATTCCGTGGCGAGCGCGGTCATCGCCATCGTCGGCGAAGGTTTGACGCGGGCGAGACGGTCGGCGAGAAAGGACATGACACAAAAACACCCGAAGATGGCAGGGGGAGCACCCTAGTATCCAAGGGCTTTCTTGTGAACCCCATCGCTGCCTAGCAGGCTACCCTCAAGCCCACTTGTGACGGCCTCGGCCGGCCGCCGAAGTGTTGCAGGTGCCCGCGTAATTGCTGATATCCCCGAAAACGAAACAGCGACGAGGCACCGCCTCACCCGCAGAAACGCTCAGTATTTGACGATAACGGCAAGACAATAACAGCGAAAGGTTCGCTGTTATTGTCGCTGTTTCTGGCTGATACTTGCGGGTTAATGTTCGCATTGCGCTCGCTTTCTGGTCCGGTTCGCTCTCGGACTTTGGTTCATTATCTCACGGCATTGTGGCCGGAGTAGGGTTGAGTGCGAATTGCCCACCGGCTGCGGCGAGGAGTTTGGGGCGCTGATAAAATTCCTTCCTCTCCCGATTGGCGGGCCTTTCCTATATACGGTGCATGGTGCCGCTACCGGGACCCGGCATGAAATCGGCTGACACGCTAGACCTGATCACGATGCTGCCGCTGATGGCGGCCGAGCGCCCGCAGAGCGATATCGGCAGGCCGTTCGCGATCAGTTCCGAATTCGAGCCGGCTGGCGACCAGCCGCAGGCGATCGAGGAATTGTGCGAGGGAATCGAAGCCGGCGAGCGCGAGCAGGTGCTGCTCGGCGTCACCGGCTCGGGCAAAACCTTTACGATGGCGCATGTCATCCAACGCATCCAGCGCCCGGCAATCATCCTCGCCCCGAACAAAACCCTTGCCGCGCAGCTCTACGGCGAAATGAAGAGCTTCTTCCCGGAAAACGCGGTCGAATATTTCGTCTCTTATTACGATTATTACCAGCCCGAGGCCTATGTTCCGCGCACGGACACCTATGTCGAGAAGGAATCGTCGCTCAACGAGCAAATCGACCGGATGCGCCATTCGGCGACGCGCGCGATTCTCGAGCGGCGCGACGTCGTCGTCGTCGCCTCGGTCTCATGCATCTACGGCATCGGCTCGGTCGAGACCTATTCGCAGATGACCCTGTCGCTCGCCAAGGGCGACCGGATCAACCGGACCCAGCTGCTCGCCCGCTTTGTCGAATTGCAGTACCGCCGCAACGACCACAATTTCTTCCGCGGCTCGTTCCGAGTGCGTGGCGACACGATCGAATTGTTCCCGGCACATTACGAGGACCGCGCTTGGCGGATCTCGCTGTTCGGCGACGAGATCGAGGCGATCCACGAGATCGACCCGCTGACCGGCGAGAAGACGGCGTCGTTGCACTCGGTCAAGATCTACGCCAACAGCCATTACGTGACGCCGCGGCCGACCCTCCTGCAGGCAATCGAGCAGATCAAGCGCGACCTCAAGATCCGCCTCGACGAACTCCACACCGAAGGGAAATTGCTGGAGGCGCAGCGCCTCGAACAGCGCACGACCTATGACCTCGAGATGATCGAAGCGACCGGAAGCTGCGCCGGGATCGAGAACTACTCGCGCTATCTGACTGGGCGCAAGCCGGGCGAGCCGCCGCCGACATTTTTCGAATACATGCCGCGCGACGCTCTCGTCTTCGTCGACGAGTCGCACGTCACGGTGCCGCAGCTCGGCGGCATGTTCGGCGGCGACTGGACGCGCAAAACGTGCCTTGCCGAATACGGTTTCCGGCTGCCTTCCTGCACCGACAACCGGCCGCTCAAATTCGCGGAATGGGACGGGCTGCGCGGCCAGACGATCTTCGTCTCGGCCACGCCCGGCCCTTGGGAGATGCAGCGCACCGGCGGCGCCTTCGTCGAGCAGATCGTGCGTCCCACCGGTCTCGTCGACCCGCCCTGCCTCATCCGGCCGGTCGACAATCAGGTCGACGATTTGATGGCTGAGTGCCGCGAGGAGGCGTTGCGCGGTCACCGGGTCATGGTCACCACGCTGACCAAGAAAATGGCCGAGGCGTTGACCGAGTATTTGCACGAGGCCGGGCTGCGCGTGCGCTATATGCATTCCGATATCGACACGATCGAGCGCATCGAGATCATCCGCGATCTTCGCCTCGGCATGTTCGACGTTCTGATCGGGATCAACCTGCTGCGCGAGGGGCTCGACATCCCGGAATGCGCGCTGATGGCGGTGCTCGACGCCGACAAGGAAGGGTATCTTCGCTCGCGCACCTCATTGATCCAGACGATCGGGCGGGCCGCTCGCCACATCGACGGCCGGGCGATCCTCTATGCCGACCGGATGACCGACAGTCTCAAAGCCGCGATCGACGAGACCAACCGCCGGCGCGAAAAGCAGCAGGCCTACAATGCCGCGCACGGCATCACCCCCGAAAGCGTGCGCCGCGGCATCTCCGATATCCTCGAAAGCGTCTATGAGCGCGATCACGTGACCTTTGGGCTATCGGAGGGCGAAGCGGCGCATTACCAGGGCGCCGACCTGAAGACGGTCATCGCCGATCTCGAAAAGCGCATGCGCGAAGCGGCCGCCGATCTGGAATTCGAGGAAGCGGCCCGTTTGCGCGACGAGATCCGCCGCCTCGAGCAGGCCGATCTCGGCCTGTCGGTTGTGCCGCCGAACGGAGCCGGAGCCCGGCGCCGCCGAAGGTCAGCGGGGCCGCTCGATCGCGGGACGCGCCGGCGTCTCGGCGCGCGACGTCGTCCGCGCCAAAATGCGGGCTCGCAAGGAACGCCGTGCCCGTCGGTGACGCCGAGCCCGGCAAACAGCCGACCGGGGCGTTGCCGGTTCTCGCAATACCACGGGCAGCCCTGGTAACCGGTGGCGCACAGCGGATCGGCCGCGCCCTCTCGCTTGCGCTGGCCGAGGACGGTTTCGCCGTTGCCGTTCACTATCACGGCTCGCGTGATGCAGCCGAAAACCTCGCCGAGCTAATCCGAAGCAAAGGCGGCGCGGCGGTTGCGCTCGCCGCCGATCTCGCCGATGAAGGTGCCGTTTCCATGCTGCTGCCGCGCGCCGCGCGCGAGCTCGGGCCGATCGGCTGCCTGGTCAACAACGCCGCGGTCTTTACCAACGACACGGTCGAGACGGCGACGCGCGAGAGCTGGGATGCGCATATCGCGGTGAACCTGCGCGCGCCGTTTGTCCTTATCCAAAATTTCGCGGCCCGGCTGCCGGCACATGCCGGCGGCGTCGTCGTCAATCTGCTGGATCAGCGGGTGTGGTCGCTCACACCTTATTTCGTGTCCTACACCTTGGCGAAGGCGGGGTTGTGGACGTTGACCCAGACGATGGCGCTCGCCTTGGCGCCGCGCATCCGGGTGAATGGCATCGGCCCCGGTCCGACGGTACCGAGCCCGCGGCAGACCCCGGACCAGTTCGCCCGGCAATGCGAACTGATGCCGTTGCGCCGCGGCACCAGCCCTGGGGAGATCGCGGCGGCGATGCGCTTCATCCTGGCGGCGCCGGCGATGACCGGCCAGATGATCGCACTCGATGGCGGGCAGCATCTCGGTTGGGCGCAACCCCAACGGCAGTTGCCGGTCGAGTAGAAGGTGCATTCCGAGGAGAAAGAGAGCGACCGAGGAGGATGTGGCGCGGATTTGTTCACAGGCGGCGATGGCGTGATGCGGCTCTCAGCGAAACGCAAGGACTGTTACATTTCGTCATCGAGATTAACCATTTCCGGCCAAAGCGTAATCTTTTCAACCGTTTACGTGTTTGCCTAAATTTTCATCAAATGTCACAAATGCAAGGTATGCCTACAATGCGAGTTTGCTCGCCCCAACTTTTCAACAGAGTTATCCACCGGTTTCGTGGATACCCGGAATCAGTGTGTCACCTCAACTAGTTGACGAGACGGTGACGGAAACGACGGACGACAAAAGTGACGGAATTCGGGACGCCGGTCAGGACGCGGCGGCGGATTCTGCGCCGCAGCGCGTCGCCGCCGACCGACCCCCGGCGGGCTCCCGGCGGCGTCGCCGAGCGTCCCGCGACAGCTTCCGAGAGCACCCTGCCGGCCGACGCCGCGCCCCCTGATTCCGCCGCGCGCCACTCAGCTGGCACAGGAATCGCCGGCGGGTGTCGCTAAGATCCGCGAGGCGCTGAGGAGCATGCCGGTCAGCCCGGGCGTTTACCGCATGCTCGATCGCAGGGGCGACGCGCTCTATGTGGGGAAGGCGCGCAGCCTGAAGAGCCGAGTGCAGAATTATGCGCATCCGGCCGGGTTGTCGAACCGGCTGCGCCGCATGATTGCCGAAACTGCCGCGATAGAAATCGTGGTCACCCACACCGAGGCGGAAGCGCTGCTGCTCGAGTGCAACCTGATCAAGCGGCTGATGCCCCGCTACAATGTGCTGCTGCGCGACGACAAGTCTTTTCCTTTTATCCATCTCACGGCCGGTCACGATTTTCCACAGCTTACGAAATATCGCGGCGCGCGAACCAAGGAAGGCAGCTATTTCGGTCCCTTCGCCTCCGCCGGGTCGGTCAATCGCACCCTGGTGACCCTGCAAAAGGCGTTCTTGCTGCGGTCCTGCAGTGACAGCGTCTTTGCCACCCGCGCACGCCCTTGCCTGCTGTACCAAATCAAGCGCTGCAGCGCCCCCTGCGTCGGATACATCGCCCGGGAAGATTACGCGGCGCTGATCGAGCAGGCGCACACCTTTCTCTCGGGCAGGAGCGACGATGTTCAGCAACGCCTCGCCGCCGAGATGGAAGGGGCCGCGAACGCGTTGGATTTCGAGGCGGCGGCGTTGGTTCGTGACCGAATTCGCGCGCTGTCGCTGGTTCAAGGGCATCAGGACATCCACGTCGCGAGAGTCGTCGATGCCGACGTCATCGCCGCCCATCAGGAAGGTGGGCAAACCTGCGTTCAGGTTTTCTTCTTCCGCGGCGGGCAGAATTGGGGCAATCGGGCGTATTTCCCGAGCCATGACCGGCAGCTCTCGGTCGAGGAGGTGCTGACCTCGTTCGTCGGCCAATTTTATGACAATCGTGCGAAGCCACCGGTGGTATTGCTGAGTCACAGGCTGGTCGAGCAGGATTTGGTCGAAGAAGCGTTATCGCTCGGTGGGCCGAGGGTCAGCCTCGCAGTACCTCAGCGCGGCGACAAAAAGCGGCTGATCGACCGAATAATCGCGACGGCGCGTGAGGCGCTCGGCCGGCACCTTGCGGAGAGTGCCTCCCAGCGTCACCTGCTCGACGGCGTCGCAGCCGCCTTCGGCATCGCCAGACCACTGCACCGCGTGGAGGTTTACGACAACAGTCACATCCAGGGCACGAATGCGGTCGGCGCGATGATTGTCGCGGGGCCCGAGGGCCTCGTCAAAAACGCCTACCGCAAATTCACGATCCGCGGCGCAGCTGCGGCCCGGGCGGGCAGCGTCGCCCTCACCCGCCTCGCTCCGCTCAGCACCCTCTCCCGCAGTGCGGGAGAGGGGGGACCCAGCCCGCAGGGCTGGGTAAGTGAGGGCAGCGGTGCGGGTAGCGGGATCGCGGGCGGCGACGATTATGCGATGATGCGCGAAGTTCTGATGCGCCGTTTCGCCCGCGCCGTCAAAGAGGATCCTGAACGCGACCGGGGCACCTGGCCCGATTTGATCCTGATCGACGGCGGCCAGGGTCAGCTCAATATCGGCCGCGGCGTCCTCGAAGAGCTCGGCATCGCCGATGTCGCAATCGTCGGCATCGCGAAGGGGCCGGACCGCAATGCCGGGCGGGAACATTTCTTTGTGCCGGGGCGCGCGCCGTTCTCGCTCGACCAGCGCGACCCCGTCCTCTACTTCCTGCAGCGCCTGCGCGACGAAGCGCATCGGTTTGCCATCGCGACGCACCGCGCCAAGCGAACGAAGGCCCTGGGGCGCTCCCCGCTCGATGAAATCGAGGGAGTCGGCGCTCGCCGCAAGCAGGCGCTGCTGCACCATTTCGGCTCGGCGCGAGCGGTTGCCCGGGCCGGGCTCGGGGAACTCGAACGCGTGTCGGGGATAAGTAAAACTGTCGCAAAAAAGGTTTATGACCACTTCCACCCCGACGCGTAAGCTGACTTTCCTTCGCCTCAGCAGGAGTGACTTGTGCCGATTACCAGCCTTCCCAACCTGCTGACCTTGTCGCGCATCCTGGCAATTCCGGTGGTGATCGCGACCTTTTACGTGACGGGCGATTATGCCCGTTGGTTCGCCTGCGCGCTTTTCTCTGCGGCGGCGCTGACCGATTGGCTCGACGGGCACATGGCGCGCCGTTGGGAGCAGCAATCCGAAATCGGTCGTTTTCTCGACCCGATCGCCGACAAATTGCTGGTTTCGGCGACGTTGTTCATGCTGACGGCCTTTGGGCGGCTATCGGCTGAAGCGCTGCTCCCGGCGCTGGTCATCCTGTGTCGGGAGATCCTCGTCTCCGGACTTCGCGAGTACCTCGCCGGGCTGCGGGTCGGCATGCCGGTGTCCCGGCTCGCCAAATGGAAGACGGTCATCCAGATGATCGCGATCGGAGTACTGATCGTAGGCGATGCAGGCCCGGGCTTTGTGCCGGTGGTGGGGATCGGCGAGACGCTGTTGTGGATCGCCGCAATCCTGACCTTGGTGACCGGATACGACTACCTCCAGGCCGGGCTGCGCCACATGGCGCGCCCTCGGGCCGCTTCTGCAAGCCGCAAGTCAGAGCATTTGGCCTAGCGCGCATTGCGACAGCCGTGCTCACGCCCCAAGTGAGGCGTAGGGACGGATGACCATGCTGATCTTCGGCCTCGCCGGCTGGAGCGGAAGCGGCAAGACCACGTTGATGACGGCTCTGATACCGGAACTCGTTTCACGCGGCCTAACCGTGTCGACAATCAAGCATGCCCATCACGCCTTCGACATCGACCAGCCCGGCAAGGATTCCTGGCGGCACCGACAGGCAGGAGCGCAGGAGGTCATGGTTGCCTCCGATCACCGTTGGGCGTTGATGCACGAGCTGCGCGGCGCCGCCGAGCCCTCGCTCGACGAGCTCCTGGGGCGGATGACCCCGGTCGATCTGGTGCTTGTCGAGGGTTTCAAACATCATGATCACCCGAAGATCGAGGTTTATCGTCACGCATTAGGAAAACCGCTATTGCACCCCGATGATCGCTTTGTCGTCGCCATCGCCTCCGATCAGCAGCGCCCCGAATTTTCTCGCCCCTGGCTGCCGCTGTCGGATGCGGCGGCCATCGCCAGCTTTATTCTCGGCCAAGAAGCAGCGCGCGCCCGATGGCCCAGCTGAGCGATGACTGCTTCGCGTTTGGCGGCGCTCTGCTGCGCGTCGACGAAGCGCTCGCCCGCATCGAGGAGCGCGTCACGGCAGTCGTAGAGACCGAAACGACGCCGCTGGGCGGTGCCCGCGGCCGCATTCTCGCCCGTGATGTCGTTGCTGCCATGAACTTGCCGCCGCACCCCAATAGCGCGGTCGACGGCTATGCTTTCGCGCACGCCGATCTCGTGCCGGGGCGGGAAACCGTGCTTCCGGTTTGGGGCCGGGCCGCAGCGGGTCACCCGCTCGGCCGTCCCGCCGAGCACGGCGCGGCGGTCCGGATCTTCACCGGCGCCCCAATGCCCCAGGGCACCGACACGGTCATGATGCAGGAGGACTGCGTCGTCGAGGACGGGCGGGTGCTGCTCAAGCCGGGGATCAAGGAGGGAGCAAACCGACGCCATGCCGGAGAGGACGTTGCCGAGGGGGCGGTAGCGCTTGCCGCCGGGCGGCGGCTCTCGCCCGCGGATCTCGGGCTGGCTGCCGCGCTCGGCTGTAGAGAGCTGCCGGTATTTCGCCGCTTGCGCGTGGCACTCCTCTCCACCGGCGATGAGGTCTGCGAGCCGGGGACGGCCCTGCCGCCGGGCATGATCTACGACGCCAACCGCTTCATGCTGGCGGCCCTTCTCGGCGAACTTGGTTGTGCCGTCAGCGATTTCGGGATTCGCCCGGACCGCGAGGCGGCGCTCGCCGACACTCTGGCGACGGCGAGCGCCGGGCATGACCTGATCGTCACGTCGGGCGGCGTTTCGACCGGCGAGGAGGATCATGTCAAGCAAGCGATCGAGCGGCTGGGCGGACTGCATTTTTGGCGGCTCGCGATCAAGCCGGGGCGCCCCGTCGCCCTCGGCCAGATCGCCGGGGTGCCCCTGATCGGGCTTCCGGGGAACCCTGTTGCGACGCTCGTGACCTTCGTCGTGCTGGCCCGGCCGCTGATCCTGAGACTCGCCGGCGCAGCGGCTTCCGCGCCTCGGCTCTTCTCTGTGCGGGCCGGCTTCGCTTATCGCAAAAAGCCGGGGCGGCGCGAATACGTCAGGGCGAGCCTACAGCGCGACGGGAAAGATCTCGTCGCGGCCAAGTTCCCCAGGGATGGCGCGGGCATTCTCTCTTCGATTACGCAGTCGGAGGGGCTCGTGATCGTCGACGAGGACACTAGCGAGGTCACGCCCGGCATGACGATCGACTTCCTGCCGTTTTCCGAGGTGATCGGGTGAAACTGCTTTATTTTGCTTGGCTGCGCGCGCGCATCGGCTGCGCCGAAGAGGAAACCGACCTGCCGTCTGGGGTGAAGGACGTGGCAGGGTTGCTCGATTGGCTGCGGTCGCGCGGCGTTGGATATGCCGAGGCGTTGCGCGATCTTTCGGTCGTCCGGGTGGCGGTCAATCAAAACTATGTCGGGGTCGAGCACCCCGTCCGGGAAGGCGACGAGGTCGCGATTTTCCCGCCGGTCACCGGAGGCTAGCGCGATGATCAGCGTGCAGCGCGAGGATTTTGACGTCGGCGTCGAGCTCGAGCGCCTGGCCGCCGGCAATCACCGCATCGGCGGGATCGCCAGCTTCGTCGGATTGGTCCGCGACATGGGAGGCGATGGCCGCGTCTCCGCCCTGACGCTCGAGCACTATCCAGGCATGACCGAGAAAAAGCTCGCTGAGATCGAGACCGAGGCGCATCGGCGCTGGCCGCTCGACGCCGTGCTGATCATCCACCGCTACGGCCGGCTCGTGCCCGGCGACCGCATCGTGCTCGTCGCCACCGCCTCGCCGCACCGTGAAGCCGCGCTCGCCGCCTGCCAATTCCTGATCGATTGGCTGAAGACCGACGCACCTTTTTGGAAGAGCGAGGAAACCCCCGCGGGCGAACGCTGGGTCGCACTCCCGCACCGAGGACGAAGCCGCCAAGCGGCGTTGGACAGCCGATCCGAGATAGCGGCTTGGTTGCCGTGGGAAACCAGCCAGAGCCATAAATATCAGATCGGTGCCGGAACCTCGACGAGTTCTAAGCGCTGCTCAACGCGTCGGAGCCGGTGATCGAGATGGTCAATCCGTACCGACAAGTTGGCGAAGTCGACCTTCATCTCGGCAAAGCGAAGGCTCAGCGTCGCGACCTCGCGCTCTAAAGCACCGATCCTGCTACTGATTTCGTCCAGCTTCTCGCGTTGCGCTGCTTGCTCGGCGCGAATTGCTCGGAGCATGTTCAGAATGAGATCAGCTCGTTCGCCGCTCATAAATTGCTGCCGTGACCAATAATCGCCGGATGATTTGCTAAGCCGCGCTCGCCACCTGCTTGCCGACGGTGCGGTCGTAATCTTCCCACATGAGGCGGCAGATCGTGCCTGGCGTGAAGCGGTAATGGCCATGTTCGCCGATGATTTCGCCGACCGGGGTCACCTCGGCAGCCGAGCCGGTCAGGAACACCTCCTCGGCGTTTGCGAGCTCCTCCGGCATGATCGGCCGCTCGACGACCTTGATGCCCCGCTGCTTCGCCAGTCCGATCACCGTCTGGCGGGTGATACCGTTTAGAAAGCAATCCGGCGTCGGGGTGTGCAGCTCGCCATTGATGACGAGGAAGATGTTGGCTCCGGTGCCCTCGGCGAGCCGGCCGCGCCAGTCGAGCATCAGCGCGTCGTCACACCCGTTGGCCTCCGCCTCGTGCTTCGACATCGTGCAAATCATGTAGAGCCCCGACGCCTTCGCCGCGGTCGGCGCCGTGTGAGGCGCCGGACGCGCCCATCTCGCCCATTGCATGCGAATCCCTTTGGCGCGCGCCTCCGGCGAGAAATAGGCTGGCCAGTCCCAGGCAGCGAGCGCCAGATGGATTTTGGTCGCCTGCGCCGAGACACCCATCTGCTCGGCGCCGCGCCAGGCGATCGGCCGGACGTACCCGTCGACGATATTGTTCGACGAAATTACCTCTTGCGTCGCCTTTGCCAGATCGTCCATGCCGGCCGGCACCTCGAAGCCGAGGATCCGCGCCGAATTGAGGAGGCGCTCGTTGTGGTCCTCCAGACGAAATACCTTGCCGTTGTACACGCGCTCGCCTTCGAACACGCAGCTCGCATAATGGAGCCCGTGGGTCAGCACGTGGAGCTTTGCATCGCGCCAAGGGACGAGGCGCCCATCGTACCAGATGAAGCCGTCACGATCGTCGAACGGGATCAGGGACATCGGATCTTCCTTGCAGCTTCGAATCGGGGCCGGTGCGGCGACAACACGGCCGGCATATATGTCCTTTGGAACTTTATATCCCGAAGGACGCCTGACAAGTGTCAAAGGTTGCGGGATAAGTCAACATGTCTGACATAAATTTACCGGCTCATCCGCCCGCAATGGCCGAGGAAGACGTGCGGCAGGGGATCGAGCTGCTGTTTTTTGCCTATCGTGATTTCACCGCCGAGCCCGACGCGATCCTGGCGCGATACGGTTTCGGCCGCGCCCATCACCGCGTCATCCATTTTGTCGGACGACACCCGCACATGACCGTCGGCGAGCTCCTGGCAATCCTGCGCATCACCAAGCAAAGCTTGAGCCGCGTCCTCGGCCAGTTGGTTCGGCAGAAATTCATCCTCCAGCAACCCGGTTCCCACGATCGGCGGCAACGTCTCCTCGAACTGACGCCGAAGGGGCGCGCTCTCGAACGACAGCTGTCGGAGCCACAACGGGCAAGGATCGCCAACGCGTACCGTCAAGCCGGATCTCGGGCCGTGGAAGGTTTTCGGGAGGTTATGCTGCGGATCATCGCTGGAGAAGACGATCGACGCCGCTTCGCTCCTCTTCCGCCAAACAAGCACTGACGTGACATCCGTCGTATATTCCTTCGCGTGACGAGCGCGCCCGACCCCGATTTCTCCGAACCTCATCTTCTTGTCGTCGATGACGACGCCCGTCTGCGGGAACTCTTGCGACGCTACCTGTCGGACAGTGGCTTTCGAGTGACCGCCGCCGCCGATGCGAGCGAGGCGCGCTCTAACCTCGCAAGCTTTGCCTTCGACCTCGTGGTACTCGACGTCATGATGCCGGGCGAGAGCGGGTTGGAGCTGACCCGCGTCCTGCGGGCGGAAGGGCGCATCCCGGTGCTGTTGCTGACCGCGATGGCCGAACCCGAAGACCGGGTCAATGGGCTCGAACAGGGAGCGGACGATTACCTCTCCAAACCCTTCGAGCCGCGCGAGCTCGTCCTGCGCGTCCGCAACCTTCTGCAACGCCGGCCGGCGACCGATCTCGCATCCAAGGACATCCGATTTGGCGGCTGCCGGTTCGACGTGGTACGCGGAGAGCTATACCGCGGCGGCGATTTGGTGCATCTGACCGCAGCCGAGGCCGGGCTGCTCGCGATGCTGGCCCAGAAAGCAGGGCAGGCCGTATCGCGCGAGGAATTGTCGATGTCGCTGAGCGGCAACGTTCGCAATGTCGACGTGCAGATGACCCGGCTGCGCCGCAAGATCGAGCGCGATCCGCGCTTCCCGCGTTATCTGCAGACGGTTCGCGGTACCGGCTATATTCTCAAACCGGATTGACGGTCAGCGGGTCCAACGTGGCGGCGCATGACATCGAGACCGATCTCTCCGGATCGGAGCCGGAGGACGAGTTCGAGATCCGGCGGGATGCGTGGATCAAGCGGGTGCTGCCGCGCACGATGTTCGGGCGCTCGCTGCTGATCGTCGTGATCCCGCTCATCTTGCTGCAAGCGATCGCAACCTGGGTGTTTTACGACCGGCATTGGGCCGCTGTTTCCTGGCGGCTCTCGGCGGCGGTAGCCGGCGATGTCGGCCTGCTGATCGATGCACTGAAGCTCGCCGATTTGCCAGCCCAAATCGCCAAACTGCTGGAACGTGCGAAAGCGCAAACCGACCTCGACGTCGCGATCGAACGTCCCAAGTCGCTCCCTCCGATATCACCCGCAACCGGCAGGCTCGTCGAGGACCAGCTCAACCAGGCAATCCAGAGCCGTTTAAACTATCCCTTTCGCATAGACCTGCTGGATGACGGGGGTGCCGAAATCAAGGTTCAGCTCTCCAACGGCGTGCTGTCGGTCGGGGTGCCGCGCAATCGGCTGTACAGCTCGACAACCTACATTTTCGAAATGTGGATGTTGGGCTCGTCGCTGGTTCTGTTGGCCGTGGCCACGGTTTTTCTGCGCAACCAGGTGAAGTCGTTGCGCCGCTTGGCGGAAGCAGCCGACAGCTTCGGCAAGGGGCTGCCCGTTCCATCCTTCAAGGTCGAAGGAGCTGTCGAGATTCGGCGTGCCGCGATCGCCTTTATGACGATGCGTGATCGTTTGCAGCGCCAGGTTCGGCAACGCACCCAGATGCTGGCCGGCGTATCGCACGATCTGCGCACGCCGTTGACGCGGATGAAGCTCGCCCTGGAAATTCTGGGCGACGATCCGGCCGTGGCGGAGCTGAAATCGGACGTCGCCGAGATGGAGCACATGGTGCACGGCTATCTCGATTTTGTCCGCGGCGAAGGGACTGAAGCATCGGTCGAAACTGATGTTTCACTTCTGATCGAGGACCTCGCCGCTGATTTGCGCCGCGGCGGAACCCCACTGACGGTCACTCCGCCGGCCGAATTTCTGATGCCGGTCCGACCGAATGCGCTGCGCCGTTGCCTCGCTAACCTGATCGGCAATGCGCGCCGTCACGGAAGCCACGTCTGGCTGACGGGAATCGTCGTCGCGGACGGGATCGATATCCTGGTCGATGATGACGGACCCGGCATCCCGCCGGCCAATCGGGCCCGCGTCTTCCGGCCGTTCGTCCGGCTCGATGCATCACGCAATCCTTTGACCGGAGGCGTCGGGCTCGGCCTGACGATTGCCCGCGACGTGGCGCGCAGCCATGGCGGCGACGTCAGGCTAGAGACCTCTCCTCAGGGCGGTCTGCGCGCCAGGGTCCATCTGCCGCGGTGAGATCGAGTTGACGCCCAGCCCCACCGATCGGGATTCGGCCTGAACTCTTGCGGCGATCGGTATCGCGGTTGGATGGACACGAGCTTTAATTTTCGCGGCGAACCGATCGCCTGCACCCCAGAAGACGCCTTACGCTGCTTTATGGGTATGGAGATCGAGATGCTGGCGATCGGCGATTGCGTGTTGCGGAAAGACCAGCAAGACCCGGCGCTAAATCTCGACTATCGCAGCGTGTTCGACCCGGACCGCCCTCGCAGAAGCCTGCGGAAGTTGGCGGTGGACACGAAATCAGATTTTCGGTCTTCGGCGGTTTTGAGCACTGACGGAAAAAAAAGCCGTGCCACGATCGCGGCACGGCCCGGCTATTGAGCAGTCAGAAACTAGCGCACCGCCTGTTGCTTGGCGAGATCGCGAAATTCGTCGAGCCCCTCGGTCGCGCGCTTGCGCAGCACATCGGCTGCCTCGCTGCCCGCCTTGGTCGCCAACATCGTGATTTCACGGCCGTTGTTGACGCTTTTTTCGAGCATCTGTTTAGCGTATTCGGTGTTCTTTGCGATCCGATCCTCAGCCGAAGCCGGCTGGGCGAGATCGCGCAGCAGGGCCGAGACGTCCTCGATCGCCTGACGGGTAATCTCGATCTGGCGCTTGGCGACGGCCTGCATGCCCTCCACCGCAAGCTGGTTGGCTTGGCTAAGTGCCTCGATGTTGCGGCGCTGGTATGCCATCAGCGCCTCGAGGTCGAAGGGACGGAAGCGGAAATCGGCCATCATCTTGGTGACATCGAAATCGAAGAAGGTTGGGCGTGCTTCAGACATGAATAAGGTTCCGGTCTGGGGGAGCTTGGGGTTATTGTGCGCTGCACAACGAAAGGTATATCGGCCTATGCCCAGGCGGCGTCAAGAGCTTTTTTGCGCCGCAGCAATTCAGGCGGGAATTGGTTTCTCGCCGGAGCGTCGGCCGCGCGCGGATCCGAACCATCCTTCGATCTTGCGCAGCCGAGCATCGAGCGCCGCCATGGTTCGGGCGAGATCCGGTGAATTGTCGCGCTGCCACACGCGAATGGCCGAAAGATAAGCTCCAGCGGCCAGCCTGACCGCGATCGCGCCCCGCACTCCGCCCGTTGGAATTTCGGCGGCTTCGAGCATCCACCGCATCGAGCGCAGCAGTGAGGCGCCGGCGCATAAGGCGGTCACGGGGTCGCCCAGCAACTCGCGGCGCAGCACGTCGAGCGCCGGCTTGTAGGGTTGAAGCGCGTCGAATCGCCGCATCATCAGATCGAACAACCGGTCCCGCGCCCGCTCATCCGGCTCGGCTGCCGGCGGATCGGCCAGCACGATCTGGTCAATCCGATCATAGAGCCCGCAGAGGATTGCCTGTTTTGAATGAAAGACCCGATACACCTGAAGGATCGGCAGCTCAGCCGCAGCGGCGATCGCGCTGAGCGACAATCTCCTCCATCCCTCGGTCGGTATCAGGGCGAGGGTTGCGTCGATGATCCGATCGGCCTCGTTCCGCGGAGCGCCGGAGTTGCGGGCACGCCCGCCCTTCCTGCCCGTTCTTGCCATGTCAGCTCGCCAACTCGCGAGACCGTGCCGCCGCCGCCGCGACCGCGCGAGCGATCAGCGGTTCGAGACCGTCGGTAGCCATCAGCACGTCAAGCGCCGCGCGGGTCGTGCCTCCGGGGCTCGTAACGTTCTCTCGAAGCTGCGCAGGGCTCTCTGACGAAATGCGGGCCAGCTCGCCCGATCCCGCAACGGTGGCGCGGGCCAGCCGCAAGGCCAAATCGGCGGGCAAACCTTCGGCTTCCCCTGCTCGAGCGAGCGCTTCGATCAGCAGGAACACGTAGGCGGGGCCGCTGCCGGAGACCGCCGTGACCGCGTCGATCAGCGCTTCGTCTTCGACCCAGGCACACTCGCCGATGGCGGCGAGAAGGCGATCGCAGAGTTGCCGCTGACCGATCGTCACGAGAGGGTTGCCACACGCCACCGTGATGCCGCGGCCGATCGCTGCAGGGGCATTGGGCATCGTCCGGACAATTGCGGCGCGACCGAGATGGCGCGCAAGGCCGGCGAGGGTCTTGCCGGCGACGATCGACACAAACAATGTCTCTGGGCCCGCCCAGGAGCGATAGTACGGCACCACTTCGTCGGCGATTTGGGGCTTGACTGCGAACACGACGGCATCCGGCTTCAGCTCCGCCGGCAGCGCCTGCCGCGACGAATACCAGAGGATCTCGGCTGCCGTTTCAATTCCGGCCGGGATCCCGGTCGGCTCGACAACCACACAACGCGACGCCACTCCGGCTGCGATCCAGCCGCGCAGCATCGCCGTCCCCATTTTTCCACAGCCGACGAGGAGGAGACGGCGCCCCGAGCTCCCGCCATTCCCTACGTCTGTAGGCCCCTCGCTCACGCTTCTCCGACCGGGTCGATCATCGCAGAGGCGATCGCTTGCGAGGGCGACTTACCGCCCCAGACGACGAACTGAAACGCAGGATAAAACCGCTCGCATTCCGATAAGGCGATGTCGACGAGATCCTCGACTTGCTCCGCACTCGCCGCCGAAATGCCGCGCAACAGGACGGCATGACGGAAAGCCGGCGAATTCTCCTCGGCAGAGAGATCGAAATGCCCGAGCCACAGCTTTTCGTTGGCGAGGGCAAGGAGCTCGTACACGGCGCTGCGGCGGCCCTTTGTCACCTTCATGTCGAAGCCGCAGGAGAAGTGCAGAGCGCATAGCTCCTCCTGCCAGACAAAATACATCCGATAATCGCACCAGCGGCCGGAAATCTCGACGACGAGCTCCTCCTCGCTGGCGCGATCATGTGCCCAGTCGTTCGCGACGACGATCTCCTCGACAAGGTCGATGGGGTTACCGGAAAACGGCGTCGGTTCGACAATTGACACGGATGTCATCAAGCCCTCCTGGGGCGGCTCGACGGGCGAGTCACGCAAATCAAGCTGACGATGTACAAACGATGACGCAAGCCAACATTTCGCTGCCTTTTAGCGGTTCCGCAATTAAGAAACATCGGCGATGGTTTCGTCGGCATTTGGGCTCGAACCGGTTTTCGGCGTGGCGAGCGAGGCGAGCCGCGATTCGAGCCCGGCGAGCTGCCTCTGCAGATCTTCCTGTTCGGAGCGCGCCTTCGCCGCCATCGCCTTGACCGCCTCGAATTCGTCGCGGCTGACGAGATCCATGCCGGCGAGCACTCTTTCGAGCTGCTCTCGGATGCGCGTTTCGACCTCGCTCCTGACACCCGAAAGCGTCCCCATCGCGCCCGCGGCGACCCGAGCGAGGTCATCGAAAAACCGGTTTTGGCTCTGCATCGCCTCGTCCTCCGCTAACCCGCCGCCTTGTCCGCTGGCTACGCCCACAATATGGTCGTGCGCTAGCACGAAGGGCAAACGAACGAAAAGAATTTCGGCGCACGAAGCTCACGCTCGGCCCTAATAACTCTTAACGCCGGGCCGGTTTGAAGGCGGGCATCACCTCCTCGGCAATCCATTGGAACTGTTCGAGCATTGTTGTCTTGGGCGTGCCGATCGGGCTCGACAGGCTGATGTGCTCCATGCCGGGATAACGCTCCTCGAAGCCTTTCAACATCTCGACGAGCTGGGCCGGGGTGCCGGCGAACCAGGAACCCAAATCCATGTAATGCTCGACCGTCGGCACTCCGGCGGCAGCCCAGCTGCCGCGCCGCGCCACCGCGGACACTTGCTCCGGGGTCAGTCCCGGGACAAAGCCCAATGGTGCGAACATCTTCACGTGCTCTTCGTAGATCGGCCTGATCTCGCGGATCGCCTGCTCGCGGGTCTTCGCGAGGTGAATGTGCAGGCCGAGCTGGAGGTTTTCGCCGAGCTTCAGGTGCTTGCCGACCCTCGCCGCCGCTTCCTGGTAGCCGGTGATCGGCCCCGCCTGCATCGTCGCGGCGCCGCCGCCGACCGCACCTTTGATGCCGTGCTTCACCATGAAGTCGAGCCCGCGCGGGTTGGCGCTGACGATCGGCTGCCAGCACTCGACCGGCCGGTGGATCGGGCGAGGAACGAGGGTCAGCTCCTTCAGCGTATAGCCGCGGTAGGGAACCTCGGGAGGCAGGGTGTAGTACTTGCCCTTGTGCGAGAACGACTCCTCGTTGAATGCCTTGAAGATGATCTCGACCTGCTCTTCGAACAGCTCGCGGTTGGCGTTCTGATCCAGCATCGGCGCGCCGAAGGTCTCGACCTCGCGCGTGTGATAGCCGCGGCCCACTCCGAAGATCGTCCGGCCGCCGGTCAGAATGTCGGCGGTAGCGAAATCCTCGGCCAAGCGCAGCGGGTGCCACATCGGCGCGATGTTGAAGGCGCAGCCGATCTTGATTTGTTTGGTCACATGCGCGAGGTGCACCGCGAGCATGAGGTCGTTGGGGATGCACTCGTATCCTTCGTGCTGGAAATGGTGCTCGGCGAGCCACAAGGTGTCGTAGCCGAGCGCGTCCATCTTCTTCGCGATCGCATCGGTTTTCTCGAAGACGCTCGCCAGATGCTCGTTCGAGTAGCGCCGCTCGTTGGCGGGAGTGGTGTCTTGCCCGCGGTCGGGGAGATCGACGTGGCCGGCATACACCGTCGTAAACTTCGTGATCATGCTGGGTCCCTCCGGATGGCGTTGCGAGCTGCCGCCACTCTGTCCCAATTTCGCGTTCTTTGCTACCAAACGTCGCTTGAGCTTAGGGACTGTATCGAATGGAATACGTCACGCTCGGCCGCACCGGGCTCAGGGTCAGCGTCGCCGGGCTCGGCTGTGGCGGGTTCAGCCGGCTCGGCCTCGGCACCGGCAAGAGCGAAGCGGAAGCCGCCGCGCTGGTTCGTCAGGCGCTGGATTTGGGGGTCAACCTGCTCGACACCGCCGCGGTCTATGGCACCGAAGGCGTGGTCGGTCAGGCGATCAAAACCGTGCCTCGCGACAGCGTCGTGATCGCCACCAAGGCGTGGATCCCTCGCCGCGAGGGCTGCTCTGCGGCGGAGCACGCCGTGACGAGCCTGGATAATTCGTTGCGGCAGCTCGGTAGCGACTATGTCGACATTTTTCAGCTGCACGGTGTCTCGCCCACCGCCTATGACCAAGCGCTCGATATCATAGCGCCGGCGCTCCTCAAGGAGCGGGAAAAGGGAAAGCTCAGGTTTCTCGGCGTGACCGAGACGGGCTCCTCAGACCCCGAGCACGCTATGGTCCGGCGCGCCGTCGGGGACGGAGTGTGGGACGTCGTCATGATCGCGTTCCATATGATGCACCAGAACGCTCGAACCCAGGTGTTTCCGCGGACCAATGCCAATCGCGTCGGTACCTTGCTGATGTTCGCCGTGCGCAACATCTTCTCGCGACCCGAGCGCCTTGCCGCTGCTCTGCGCCAGCTGACGGCGAACGGTCAGCTGCCGCGCTGGCTCGCCGACGCCCCGAACCCGCTCGGCTTCCTGATCCATGCAGCGGGAGCCAGCACGGTAACCGAGGGCCGCCTATCGCTTTGTGCGCCATGAGCCGGGTGTCGATGTCGTTCTGTTCGGCACCGGCGATCCGGATCATTTGCGGGCGAATATTGCCTCTCTGCTGGCGCCCCCGCTCCCCTTGGCGGACCGGCAAACCCTCACCAAGCTGTTCGGCCGTCTAGTCGGAGTCGGGCTCGACCCGCCCTACAGCATGCCCGGGCTCAGCTCCGCATAACCGCGAGAGCCCTGATTGGACGGAAAGCTTGTTGAGCCACCGGGAACTGAGAGCCGTGTGTCATCATGATGAAATAAAGTGGTGGTATTCGAGCAAAAAATCGTCTTCGGAACCTCTATGCTCGAATACGTTCACTTTGTACCAGGGCGATTACGGCTTAAGACCACCACACTGAAGAACCAACGCAGGGCGGCCGAAGCCGAAGCCAATGTTGCCGCGATCCCGATGGTGACTGCCGCAGTAGCAAATCCCCTGACCGGCAGTCTCACGATCAATTTTGACCGGCAGCAGCTTTCAATTGGCGATTTGTGGGAAAAGCTGCGGAAGCTGGGCTATGTTTCGGAAAACCGTCCGGAGCCCACCGTGGACAGCCCCGATGCGGATCGATTCGGGCGCGTGCTAGCCGCCGCGCTTATCGAAGCCGTCGTCCAGCATTCGGCGCAGGCTCTAGTCCGCGCGCTGCTTTAATCGTCGTTCAGGCGGTAGCGTGACGATCCTGCGCCGCCCCCGAGCCGGCCTCCTGATCTAGTTCGGCTCTCGCCTCGGCGACGAGATCGGTCGCCATTTTCCCTATCTCGCTCAGGGTTTCGCGGTAGAAAACCATACCGCCTTTTATCAATGTTTTGGCCGCGTTTTGGCCGCAAAATGCTCGCAAAATGCTCTGGATAACGGTCGGCCCGAATATTATGGCGCCGACTCCTATGGCGAGACCATCCGAGAGATTGCCTTTGAACATGTCTTCAATCAGGGGCATTGATCCCTCCGAGCAAAAGGTCGAGCCCGGTCGGTCGCGTTACCGTGACAGGCTCGAAAAAGGAAGATGATACCGAGCCCAGCCGATGTTCAAAGCGTCTTCCGTGCTCCGCACTCCATCGGCATGTCGGTGAGCGCGCAGGATTTTCAACGACGCGGCCTTCGTCGAAATCGCCTGATTGCGACGGCGCTGCTCGGCGCGATGGCGGCGCTGTTCATCTGTACGACCTTGGCAGCGCAGCCGGGGTTCTGGATGCTGCTCGTTCGGGCTACCGCCGAAGCCGCCCTTGTCGGCGGGCTCGCCGATTGGTTCGCGGTTACCGCACTCTTCCGGCAGCCGCTCGGGCTGCCAATACCGCACACCGCGATCTTGCCCCGGAACAAGGATCGCATCGGGGAAGGGTTGGCGATCTTCATCGAACGTAATTTTCTGTCACCAGATATCCTCAGAGCGAAGCTCCGGTCGGTCGATCCCGCGCGCCTCGGCGCCGATTGGTTGTCGAGCCCGGCAAATGCCTATGCCGTCGCTCGCCGCCTCTTGCGCATGCTGCCGCACATGATCAACGCCATCGACGATCGGGATTTTCGCGTTTTTGTCGGCGAGTCGCTGGGTCGGCATCTGGTCGACATTGAGTTGGCCCCCCTCCTCGGCCGCGCGATCGCTGTGCTCACGGCAAACCGCTTTCACGAGACCCTGCTCGACCGGTTTTTGGATTTCTGCCGCGAATATCTCGAAGAGCGGGAAGAGCAGCTCTACATGGCGGCGGAGGCGCAACGCCGCCGATGGTGGATTCCAAAGGCCATCAACCGGCAGATCGCCAGGGCGATTATCGGCGGGGTGAAGGAGCTCCTCTCGAAGCTTCGGGAATCGGGCACCCCGGCACGCCGGAACCTGCTGCGGGAGATCGAGCGGCTCGCCGAGCAACTGAGAACGTCGCCTATCTATCGCGCGCGCATCGAAGAGGCGAAATTGCGGTTGCTCCAGGATATGGAAGTCAAAGCGTGGCTAGGCTCGGTTTGGGGTGACATCAAGCGGGTGCTGTTGGCGGATTTAGCCTCTCCGCAATCGCGCATCGATCAGGCGATCGGCACCGTGATCTGTTCATTCGGCCAGCATCTGCGCGCCGATACGGCGATGCGCAAGCGCGTCAATCGCACGATCGAAGCAATGGCATTAGAAGTCGTGCCCTGGCGTACCGGACTGGCACAATTCCTTATCGAGGTCGTGCGCCAATGGGATGCTCGCAGCTTCACCAACCGGGTTGAACTCGTTGTGGGTAGTGACCTGCAATACATCCGCATAAACGGAACATTGGTCGGCGGTCTGGTGGGGTGCCTGCTTTACCTGGTGTCGGCTACTTTGGAGTGACGGCCGAATTGCGTCCACAAGCAAGCAAAAGAAAATGGCCGGAACCAAGGTTCCGGCCAAGTTTGAACAGGGAGGCTTCACGTCTGGGAGACGTAAGGGTCCGCAGACCCTCTTCCCGGGCACAAGTCCCGGAAACCTGCCGCGATCTATCGATCACGTCTGTTGGATAATGGAGTTTTGAGCGCAGCTCCACCAGCAGGAATTTCTTCTGGCTCGTCTGCAAAAACCGCAACTCTCTGATAAAAGTCTGCTGCGTCGCCTTAGCTGAGCCGCGTTTCGGCGACTTTCCGCAATAGGAAATCACGGAACACACTGATGCGTTTGGAGGTCCGCAGCTCTTCCGGGTAGACAAAATAAGCCTCTACCGGCGGGCCGATCAGCTCAGGGAGGACACGTACCAGTTCGGTGTGCTCGTTCGCAATGAAATCGGCCAGCGCCGCAATTCCGAGCCCGCTGAGTACTCCGCGCAGGATGGCGTAGAAATTGTTCACTGCGAGGATCGGCTTGCGCTCTTGCCCGGGCTTTGTGCCGACCTCGAGCAGCCAATTGACATTTTGCACCGGCGGGCGGGCATCTTCCCCGAAGACGATTACCCGGTGTTTGTCGAGGTCTTCGGGTTTCTGCGGCATACCGTGCTTCTTGATGTACTCGGGCGCCGCATAAATATGGGTCGGGACGCTGACCAGGTGACGCTGGATCAAATCCGGCTGGCGCGGCGGCGACATCCTAATCGCCACATCGGCCTCCCGCATCGACAAGTCGAGCTCGGAATCGTCGACCACGAGAGTGACCTGGATTTCGGGGTAAAGATCGAGGAACTCCCGGATGCGCGGGGTCAACCAAGTCGAGCCGAACGCAACCGACGAGGTGATCTTGAGTGGCCCCTTTGGCCGGTCCTTCAATTCGGAGATCATGCCTTCGGCCATCGACAGCTTGGCGAACACCTCGCGCGCGGTGCGGAACAGGAGCTCGCCCTGCTCGGTCAGGATCAAGCCGCGGGCGTGACGGTGAAAAAGAGGAACGCTGAGACTTTCCTCGAGCGCGCTGATCTGACGGCTCACGGCGGATTGGCTAAGGTTCAGCGATTCGCCTGCATGCGTAAAGCTGCCTGCTTCGGCGACGGCGTGAAAGACCCGCAGCTTGTCCCAATCCATCCCGTTTCCCCTGGCAACGACTTTTTGACGTCGATTGCCCGCCTCCTAATCGGCCGCCCGCATGATCGCAGCTTCCTCCTGGGCCGCTAGGAACTTCTCAGCTTCGAGCGCCGCCATGCAGCCCAGTCCGGCAGCGGTCACCGCCTGACGGAAGATCTTGTCCTTGACGTCGCCCGCGGCATAGACCCCGGGAATCGCCGTTTCGGTCGAATCGGAGCGCGTTATGGCGTAGCCCTCGGCGTCGAGCGGGAGCTGGCCTGCGACAAACCCGGTTACCGGTGTATGACCGATCGCGACGAAGACCCCATCGCAAGGGAGGTCGGATAAACTCCCTGTCAGCGTGTTGCGCAGACGCACCCCGGTCACCGTCGGCGGTTCGCGCACTCCCAGGATCTCCTCGACGACGCTGTCCCAGATGATGCCGATCTTCGGATTGCGGAACAGCCTCTCCTGCAGGATCTTCTCCGCCCTCAGGGCGTTGCGGCGATGGATCAGGGTGACCTGCCGCGCGTGATTCGTCAGATAAATCGCCTCCTCGACCGCGGTATTGCCGCCGCCGACCACCACGACGTCCTTGCCGCGGAAAAAGAACCCGTCGCAGGTCGCGCACGCCGAAACGCCGAAACCGCGGAAGATCTCTTCGCTCGGGATGCCGAGCCAGCGCGCCTGCGCGCCGGTGGCGATGATCACGGTTTCGCCGACATAGAAATCGCCCAAATCGCCCTTGGCGACGAACGGCCGGCGTGCGAGCTCGATCTCGGTGATCATGTCGAGAATGACCTTGGTGCCGACGTGCTCGGCTTGCCGCTGCATCTGCTCCATTAGCCACGGACCTTGGATCACCTCGGCGAAGCCGGGGTAGTTCTCGACGTCGGTGGTGATTGTCAGTTGACCGCCCGGCTGAAGGCCGGTCACCAGGACCGGCTTCAGGTTAGCTCGCGCCGCGTAAATTGCCGCCGTATAGCCGGCCGGTCCCGCCCCAATGATGAGGATCTTGCTGTGGTGACGCTCGGACATGGCGGCATCCTTGGAATTTCACACATTATATAACATTTTTTCGGAAATCGGCGGGAGGGGATGCGGCGGAGCTAGAATCCGAACATGTGGTCGAGGCTGAAGGAGCCGCCGCCGCCGAGCAGCCCGTGATAGCCGAACAACCGGCAGGTCGCATCGCGCACGATGACGTAGGCTCCAGTCCCGGCCCGGGCACGGGTCGCTCCGTCGAACAAGCTCTCATAATACCATAGGCGCGAGCCCGAGCAGGGAATAGCCAGGTGCGAGCGCGCGACTTCGCACCCGGCGTTGTCGTAGAGGATGATGTCCGTGTCGCTCGCCGGCAACCACCGCCGGGATGCGGGGTAGATCAGGTGACAAAACGTGTCGTAAGCCGGCTCGCCGAGCCTCAGAAATAGTCGTGTCGACAATCCGGGCGGACGCCCGGTGTAGGATTGCGGCTCGTCGCGATACGTCAAAATCGTATTAAAGACGTGTGCTCCGAAGCTGGTCTCGGCGGAATGGCCGCTTTGCCGATGACGATAGCGAAACAGGGCATGCAGCCACCCGTCTCCCTCACCCCCGCCCGAGAAGTCATAGACCAGCTCCATATGACCATACCCGCCGCCGATCAGACCGAGATTGTCGATCTCGTCCAGATCGAGCACGGTGGCGTGCGCGCGCGGGAGCCGTCCAAAGGGGTGCCTCAGCACCTCCCGGCCATCCGGGTCGTAAATCAGGGCGGCGATCGGCAAATCGGTTTGGCAGACCGCCATCGGGGTCGGCAGCACCAAGCTCTGCCACAACTCGCGTGGCATCACTGGCGCGGGCAACAGGTAGCCCTTGCCTAGCATGGCTTCCAGCCTGGGAAGCTCGGGGTCGGGTCGCAGATCGCTGCGTTCGACATTGACGTGCGCGATGCGGCGGCGGCCCCGCTCGAGAACCTCGTAGCGCGGTCGCACCACATGCTTGCCGGCCCGCAGCTCGATCTGTCTCGGCCACGCGGTGTCGGGCAACAATTCCGAAACCGCGACTGCACGCGTGGCAAAAGGCGCGATCGGGTCCCCGACAGATACGGCGCGCTCCTCACCCATCGGAGTGAGGCCGATGGCACCCGGTGGAATCGTGACCGGATGGCTGTTCTGGACCCACAGCAATACCTGCTCGCCGGGAGCAGGAGCGGGGAGGCCGGCATACCGGTCGGCGGGCCAAGCGTTGGCGTCATGCGTGCAGGACAAGGTGCCGCGGCGCCCCCCTTGGCCGGGCTGTCCTCGTCGAAGATGTCGAGTGCATATTTGACGATGTCGTGCCCGGATGCGCCTCTAATGTGCAGAAAGAGCTGTCCACAAAACTCCGGCAGTCGAAACCGCTCGCGTATTTCCCGGCTGTCGAGAACGATGGTGCTCGCGGCGGGCTTACAGTCCTCGCACCATTCGGCCAAAATCCTTCCGTCATCGGCGAACAGCGTCACCCAGAGGCTGATTTGGCCGGCTCCGTACCCTGACCAGTAATTCGCCGTGACCAGTCGCGTGTGCAAGCCGCCGGCATCACGGAAAAAGGCGAAGTTCGTGGCGAAATTCAGTGGATCGAGATAGGAGCGGCTGTTGGTCAGGCGATCCGCCGGTATCCGCATTGCATCCAGGCCGAATATCGCGGCGCCATCGGGCAGATAAGGCCGCATCTGCGCGACGATGCGTTCAGCATCGAAAGCTGCAACGAACACCGCGCGCGCGCGGCAGCGGGCGAGCTCGGTAACGGGTCGCGCCGAGTGTCCGAGAACGGCACTGCCGACGCGCGTGACCTGGTGGACATAGACGCCGGCAATTTCGATCTGATCGAAATCGTAGATCGCGCTGAAGGCTCCGACAGCGCCGCCGGCATCGTAAATGGCAACCGGGGCGCGGTGCGCGAGCTTGTCCAGAAGAGCCCGCGCCGCGCCAGCGGCAGCCGGGTGGGTCAGCGCCTTGTAGAGTGCGTTCCCGCCGCGGATATTGTCGAAGGTCTCGATGCGCAGGGCCATGATGATCAGCCGTTTCCCCGAGCCGCAATCCGCCTTCGGCCGATATTAAATCCCCGTCGGGTGGCACAGGCAAACCGCTCCGCTTTCCCGCGCCTTTGTCCAAAAGGCGCGACCTACTTCAACCGAATCGATGCCCGGCGTCATGTGTCAGATTGCCCTCCCGCTGTCCGAGCCTCTTCAGGACGAGTTCGCGCAAAGCCGCGCCGGCGCGAGCCGTATCGTCCGGGATCGGGTAGCGCCACGATTCGATCCGGCCGGAGAACGGTCGCGTAATGCCGGCCGCCTGCATCGCGGCGTGGAACCGGGCGAATTTGGCATTGCCGCCGTCGAGATCGAGGATATGCACGGGGTTTCCAGTCGCTGCCGCCTCGCTGATCATTGAGACTGAGTCGGCAGTTACCATAAGGGCGTCAGCCAGAGCGAGATAGGCGAAATAGGGATTTTCTCCGCAACCGTCCCAGATCACCACGGGCAGGCTCTCGAGCCGGTCGCGCAACAGCTCGATCCCGGCTGCCCGGGTGCGGCGCGACGGAGTTACGAGCGCCGACCCGCCCTGGGTCCGCAGAATGCCTGCAACCGCGTCGGCAATTTCGCCGAGCCGTCTGAGCGTCAGCCGGTACGCTTTGTTCGCGCCACCGATCAATACCGACAGGATCGGCCGCGGCAGTGCTGCAAGAGCCGGGAAACGGCCGCGCTCGGCTGCCAGGCGGGCTCTCGTTACGCGGTGGACGGCGCCTCGTGTCACGATTACCTGCCGGCCGCGCAGACGGTCGTGCTCGGGAACCACGAGGAGGTCAAACTCGCCGCAACCGACCCCTGGGTTCTGGATCTGCGCCGCCAGGGCGCGCCCACCGCTCGCCCGCCGGATCGCCAAGGCCGGCATCGCCGTGTTGCGGCCGCAACCGATGACGAGGTCCGGCCAGGGTGGCGAAAGCGTCGGTTCGATCGCGGCGAGGGGGAGCAACCAGAGCCTGGGCGGCAGGCAGGTCCAAGGGAAACGAATATGAAGTCGCCTTTCGAGAAAAGAGAAGCCGGTGGCCTCGGCCAGGCCGAGCGCCTGGCTGGCCATCCCGGCTTTGCCGTCATGCAAAACCCAGGTGACGGGCGACGCTGCGTTGATCGCGTCAATGGACGGCAAGGCCATGTGCTCGTTTACGAAAACCACTCGGGAACAGCAAGCCGATGAGACCTCCCGCGCAACAAAATTGCGCGAACGCGGAACGCTGCCTATGATCCGCCGACCGAGGAAGAGGGGACCGGATGCGGCGAATTAGACTCGACCGTATCGACCGCCGCATATTGCGGAATCTGCTAACCGATGGGCGGATGACCAATGTCGAGCTGGCGCGGCGGGTCGGCATCTCGGCGCCGCCTTGCCTGCGCCGGGTGCGCGCTCTCGAAGAGGCCGGGACGATCCGCGGCTATCACGCCGATCTCGCCCCCGAGGCTCTCGGCTATGCTGTGACAGTTTTTGCCCAGGTCGGGCTCTCGAGCCAAGCCGAGGCCGACCTCAAAGCCTTCGAACATCTCGTCGGCACTTGGCCCGAGGTGCGTGAGGCTTACATGCTCGCCGGAGAAACGGATTTTCTGTTGAAAATAGTCGCACCCGACTGGGACAGCTATCAGCGATTCCTCAGCACCAAGCTCACCTCGGCGCCGAATGTGAGCCATGTCAAGTCGGCATTGATGCTCCGCATGTCGAAGAACGAGCCGGGCGTCCCGATTTTCGAGCAGACGAGTGCGCAGCAAGAAGGTGAAGAGGCGGTGTTGGCTTGAACTGGCCCACTCAGGCGCAGGCGTAACGCTGCGCCTTAACCGAAGGCGACCGTGACAACCTCGTAAGATTTCGCGCCGCGCGGGGTTGCGACTTCGACGCTGTCGCCCTGACCCTTGCCGATCAGCGCACGCGCCAAGGGCGAGGTTACTGATAATCGGCCGGATTTGATGTCGGCTTCATCCTCGCCGACAATTTGAAAGGTCTGCTCCTCGTCGGTTTCTTCATCCGCGAGAGTGACCGTCGCGCCAAATTTGATGCTGGAGCCCGAGAGCTTGGAGACGTCGATGACCTCCGCCCGCGCCACCTTGTCCTCGAGCTCGATGACCCTGCCTTCGATAAAGCTCTGCCTGTCGCGGGCTGCGTGGTATTCCGCGTTTTCGGCCAAGTCCCCGTGGTCGCGCGCCTCGGCGATGGCGCGAATGATGGCTGGCCGGTCAACAGTTTTCAGCCGCTTCAACTCCTCCCGGAGCCGATTGAAGCCCTCGGCCGTCATCGGGATCTTGTTCATCGCGAACGCGTTCGGATCCTGCTGTCGAATATCAACTATGGCGGCAAGCGCCCGCCGCGGAGCCATCAAAGGTATGATTGCAAAGGGGCAACTTCAAGGTTCCCTGCGCGCAACGCCGCGATAGCCTCGACGGCGGCGCGAGCGCCCGCAACCGTCGTATAATACGGGATCCCGTTGGTCAGCGCCGTGCGCCGCAGGCTGAAGCTGTCGGCGATCGCCCGAGCGCCCTCGGTCGTGTTGAAGACCAGCTGGACCGCGCCGCTCAGCATACGATCGACAATATGCGGGCGGCCTTCGCGCACCTTGTTGACCGGCATGACGGGCAACCCCGCGGCGCTCAGAGTTTCGGCGGTGCCATTGGTCGCGACCAGCGAAAACCCCATCTCGATCAGCCGGCGGCACGGCTCGACCAGCGGTCCTTTGTCGTGATCTCGCACCGAGACAAAAACACAGCCCTCGAGCGGCAGGTTGGTCCCGCTCCCGAGTTGGGACTTTGCGAAGGCGCGCCCGAAATCGCTGTCGAGCCCCATTACTTCCCCGGTCGATTTCATCTCGGGGCTGAGGATCGGATCGACCCCCGGAAACCGCGCGAACGGGAACACCGCTTCTTTTACCGCAACATGCCCGCCGGCCTGCAGACGCTTGCCGGCTATGTCCTCGCCCCAGTTGTCGAGGGACGCGCGGGCCATGATCCGGGCCGCAATCTTTGCGATCGGCACCCCGGTGGCCTTGGCGACGAACGGTACGGTGCGCGACGCGCGCGGGTTGACCTCCAGGACGAAAATCACACCGTCTTGCACCGCGAATTGAACATTCATCAGCCCGACGACGCCGAGCGCGCGGGCCAACGCGACCGTCTGCCGTTCGATTTCGGCGATCGTCGCCGGGCTCAGGCTGTAAGGCGGCAACGAGCAGGCGCTGTCACCCGAATGGATCCCGGCTTCCTCGATGTGTTCCATGATGCCGGCGATCTCGACTTGCCGGCCGTCGGCCACGGCATCGACATCGACCTCGATCGCGTTCCGCAGATAGCGGTCGATCAGTACCGGACTGGTCCCGGACACCGAGACGGCATGTGTAATGTAGCGATGCAGTCCGGCCGCATCGTGCACGATCTCCATCGCGCGGCCGCCGAGGACATAAGACGGGCGGATCACGACGGGATACCCTATATCGAGCGCGATCGCTTCGGCTTCGCTTGCCGAATGCGCCGTCCCGTTGTCGGGCTGATGCAAGCCGAGACGGGTCAGGAACCCCTGAAACCGATGCCTGTCCTCCGCCAGATCAATCGCATCGGGCGAGGTGCCGAGTATCGGTATTTCGGCGCGCTCCAGCCCCGCTGCCAGCTTCAGCGGGGTCTGACCGCCGAATTGGACGATAACGCCGAGAAGCGTGCCGCGGCGTTCTTCGACCCGCACGATCTCGACCACGTCCTCGATCGTCAGCGGCTCGAAATAGAGCCGGTCGGAGGTGTCGTAATCCGTCGAGACGGTCTCGGGATTGCAATTGACCATGATCGTTTCGATCCCGGCATCGCGCAGGCTGTAGGCCGCGTGCACGCAGCAGTAGTCGAACTCGATTCCTTGCCCGATCCGGTTCGGTCCCCCGCCGAGAATGATCACCTTGCGCCGGTCGCTCGGCTCGGCCTCGCACTCCGGCGGCGCGAAACCATCCCCCTCGTAGCAGGAGTACATGTACGAGGTTTGCGACGGGAACTCGGCGGCGCAGGTGTCGATGCGCTTGTAGACCGGTTGCAGCTCGAGCCGCCGGCGCTGCGCCGACACATCCTCCTCATCGAGACCCGTGAGCTTACCGAGCCGGGCATCGGAAAAGCCCAGCTGCTTCAGCCGCAGAAAACCCGTCCGGTCGCACGGCAGCCCTTCCCGCCGCACTCGCTCCTCGACATCGACTATCTCACGGATCTGCTCGAGGAACCACGGCTCGAAGCGGCAGGCGGCGTGGATTTCCGCGGTGGTTAGCCCATGGCGATAAGCCTGAGCAACCAACAGCAGGCGCTCGGGGACGGGTTTCGCCAGCGCCGCTTTGACCGCCTCTTTGCCGGCGCTCTCCACCCCTTCGACCGCGACCTCGTCAAAGCCGGTCAGGCCCGTCTCCATCGAGCGCAATGCCTTCTGCACCGATTCGGAAAAACTGCGGCCGATCGACATCGCCTCGCCGACCGATTTCATCGACGTTGTCAGCAGCGGCTCGGTGCCCGGAAACTTTTCGAAGGTGAACCGCGGCATCTTGGTGACGATGTAGTCGATCGTCGGCTCGAACGACGCCGGCGTTATGCGGGTGATCTCGTTGGAGAGCTCATCGAGCGTGTAGCCGACCGCCAGCTTGGCGGCGACCTTGGCGATCGGGAAACCGGTCGCCTTGGAGGCGAGTGCCGACGAGCGCGATACCCGGGGGTTCATTTCGATGACGACGAGCCGGCCGTCGGCTGGGTTGACCGCGAACTGCACGTTCGAGCCGCCGGTGTCGACGCCGATTTCGCGCAATACCGCAATCGCGGCATTGCGCATCAGCTGGTATTCCTTGTCTGTCAAGGTCAAAGCCGGCGCGACGCAGACAGAATCGCCGGTGTGAATTCCCATCGGATCGATATTCTCGATCGAGCAGACGATGATGCAGTTGTCCGCGCGGTCGCGGACCACCTCCATCTCATATTCCTTCCAGCCGAGAACCGACTCCTCGATCAGCACTTCTCGCGCCGGCGAAGCTCTGAGCCCGCCGCGGACGATTTCCTCGAATTCCTGGGCATTGTAGGCGATCCCACCGCCGGTGCCGCCCAAGGTAAAGGATGGCCTGATGATGGCCGGAAGCCCTATTACCCCGAGCGCCTCGACAGCTTCGGCAAGGGAGCCGACAAGCTGGCTCCTGGGGGAAGCCAGCCCGATTTTGTCCATCGCCTGCCGGAACTGCTGACGATCTTCGGCCTTGACGATTGCCGCTTCGCTGGCGCCGATCAGTTCGACACCGTGGCGCTCGAGGACACCCGAGCGGGCGAGCGCCATCGCGATGTTGAGCGCCGTCTGGCCGCCCATTGTCGGCAGCAGCGCCTGGGGCCGCTCACGGGCGATGATTTTCGCGACCATTTCGGGGGTGATCGGCTCGATATAGGTCGCATCGGCCAGCTCCGGGTCGGTCATGATCGTCGCCGGGTTCGAATTGACCAGGACGATCCGATACCCCTCGTTTTTCAGCGCCTTGCACGCTTGCGCGCCGGAGTAATCGAATTCGCAGGCCTGCCCGATCACGATGGGCCCGGCGCCGATGATCAAAATGCTGTCGAGATCGGTTCGCCTAGGCATTCGCGTCAATCAGCGCGATGAACCGTTCGAACAAATAGTGACTATCCTGCGGACCCGGGCTCGCTTCGGGGTGGTGCTGGACCGAAAACACCGGCTTGCCGACCATCCGCAACCCTTCGTTCGTATTATCGAAAAGCGAGAGATGCGTCGGCTCGATCCCGGGCGGCAGAACTCTCCGGGTCGACGACAAAGCCGTGATTTTGGCTGGTGATCTCGACCTTGCCGGTCAGCAGATCCTTCACCGGGTGGTTGGCGCCGCGATGGCCGCGCGGCATCTTGCGGGTCCTCCCGCGGAGCGCCAGCGCCAGCAATTGATGGCCGAGGCAGATGCCGAAGATCGGCTTACCCGCCGCAATCAACTCGCGCAGCACGGGAACTGCATAGGCTGCCGTCGCCGCAGGGTCGCCGGGGCCGTTCGACAAGAAGATGCCGTCAGGCTGGTGGCGGAGAACATCCTCGGCCGAGGCGGTGGCGGGAACCACAGTCACCCTGCAGCCATGAGCAGCGAGCATTCGTAAGATATTGCGCTTGGCACCATAGTCGATGGCGACAACATGATGGCGCGGGTTGCGTTGCGAACCGTATCCCCGTTCGCGGTCCCATACCGTCTCGGCCCACTCGTAGGTTTGACGGCAGGTTACCTCCTGGGCGAGGTCCATGCCCTCCAGACCGGGCCAATCCAGAGCCCTCGCCCGGAGCTCCGCGATGTCAAGCCGCCCTTCGGGATGGTGCGCGATAGCCCCGCTCGGAGGTCCGAGATCGCGGATATGCCGGGTCAACCGTCGCGTGTCCACCCCGCAAATACCGATCAGTCCATTATGCTTGAGCCAGATGTCCAGCGATTGGGTCGCGCGATAGTTGGCCGAGGCGGTAATCCGGGTGCGCAGGACGAGGCCGCGGGCAGCGGGCGTCGTGGTCTCTACGTCTTCTCGATTCGCTCCTACATTGCCGACATGCGGGAAGGTGAAGGTGATGATCTGGCCGGCGTAAGACGGGTCCGTAAGCACCTCTTGGTAGCCGGTCATCCCAGTATTGAAGCAGACTTCCCCGACCGCCGTCCCGGTCGCACCGACACCGGCGCCCCAAAATACTGTCCCGTCCGCGAGGACGAGCGCGGCATTGCAGTCAAGCGGTCGCGGCATGGGCTCGCGCATTGCAAAAGGGTCCTCGTAGGCAGCCGCATTCGACCGGACCGCACAAGGCGACCTGGGGCGAACAGGAGGGCGATTGAGAAATAATTCATCGAAGTGTTAGGCTCAACGTTGGTGGCATCAGGGAAACCAACAATGCTGCGTCAGGCCTTCAGGGACCGGCTGAAGGAAGCGATGAAGGCCAGGGACGCGCGCACGGTTTCGACCGTTCGTTTGGTCCTCGCCGGGCTCAAGGAGCGGGACGTCGCTGCGCGCGGGCAAGGGAATCTCGACGGCTTATCCGAAACCGAAATCCAGCGCATGCTGCAGGCGATGATCAAGCAGCGCCGCGAATTGATCGACCTTTACCGACAAGGCAATCGCCCCGATCTCGTGGAGCACGAAAACGAGGAGATAGCCGTCATCGAGAGCTTCCTGCCTCGTCAGCTCGACGAGGGGGAGATAGAAGCGGCCGTGAAGGCCGCAATCGGCGAGACCGGTGCGACGAACCCAAAGGATTTGGGAAAGGTGATGGCGGCATTGCGCGAGCGCCACGGCGGCGTCATCGATCTCGGCCGCGCGGGTGTTATGGTCAGGCGGCTGCTGGGATGACGCAAATCGGATTGGAGCGGGGACGATAGGTGGCGTTTCCGCCGGGCTTTATCGACGAGCTGCGTAGTCGAATTTCGCTTTCCGGCCTGATCGGTCGGCGCGTCAAGCTGGTCCGCCGCGGGCGCGAGTTTGCCGGATTGTGTCCGTTCCATCACGAGAAGACGCCATCTTTCTACGTCGTCGAGGACAAATCCTTTTTTCATTGCTTCGGCTGCGGCGCCCATGGAGATGTGATCGGGTTCGCCATGCGGGCCGACAATCTCGACTTCATCGAGGCCGTCGAGAAGCTGGCAGGGGAGGCGGGGCTGGCTGTCCCGCAGGCGAGCCCGCAAGAGCGGGAACGGGCGCAGCGGCAAAAAACTTTGCTCGAAGCGACCGAGGCCGCCGCAGTTTTTTACGAGGAGCGGTTGTGGGCGCCCAGCGGGGCCCGCGCACGCGAATATCTGCAAGGACGCGGGCTCGATCCGGAGACAATCCGACGCTTCCGTCTGGGTTGGGCCCCGGACGATCGGCAGGCGCTGCGGCGCGCCCTCAACCCCGAATTTTCCGATCCGCTGCTCATCGAGGCCGGGCTGCGGCGCCGGCCGGCCGAGGGGGAACCCTCGGATTATTTCCGCAACCGCCTGATGTTTCCGATCGGCGATCGCGCCGGCCGGGTGATCGCCTTCGGCGGCCGGGTCCTCGGCGACGGGCAGCCCAAATATCTGAACTCGCCGGACAGCCCGCTCTTCGAAAAGGGACGGGTATTGTACGGCTGGTCAGCGGCCCGGGCGGCCGTCATCCGAGATGAAGAAGGCGGCCCGGGAGCGATCGTCACCGAAGGGTACATGGACGTGATCGCGCTCCACCAGGCGGGCTTCGCTACAGCAGTGGCGCCGCTCGGAACCGCGCTGACCGAATTCCAGCTGCACGAGCTTTGGCGTCTGGCCCCCGAGCCTCTGATTTGTTTCGATGGGGACGAAGCGGGGCAGCGCGCCGCCGTCCGGGCGATGCGGCGGGCCCTACCGCTGTTGCGCCCGGGTCAGAGCCTGCGCTTTGTCAGCCTTCCCGCGGGAGAGGATCCCGATTCGGTAATTCGCCAGGCGGGGCGGAGTGCTTTCGACCAAATGCTCGCCGCGGCGCGGCCGCTCTCGACCGTGCTCTGGGAGAGCGAGCTTGGCGCGGGGCGGCTCGACACGCCGGAACGCCGCGCCGCTCTCGAGCGCCGCCTGATGGACCAAATCGGCCTCATTGCCGACCGGACGGTTCAGGGCGAGTATCGACGATTCCTCCGCAACCGGCTGTTCGATCTCGCACGACAGGCCCGCCCGGGCGCTCGGCATTTGCCTCGCCCTCGGCCGAGTTTCGTGCGCGACGGGCCGGAGCCTCCACCCCGTTCCGGAGGACGAATACAGCGGGAAAATCTATTCCGCATGATTTTGCATTTCCCTTACCTGATCGATCAAGTGGCCGAGGAACTAGCAGCACTCGAAGTCCCCGAATCGGACCTCGACAGCCTGAGACGGCAAATTTTAGAGCTGGATACCGCCGGATCGGGGCTTGACGCCCACACATTCCAACAACACCTTGTCGAGAACGGGCTTGCGGCGACCGTGGAAAGACTGCTTTTGCCTTCGGTCGACACAACTTTCCTGGTCCGGTGTTCCGACCCGATCTCCGCGCGCAAGGAGTGGGTCCGTATGATCAGGATGCTCACGGGAGGCGATCGCTGCGCTTTGGCCGAAGCCACGGACGACCTGATCAGCGACATCTGCCCGGAGAGCTGGGAACGATTTCTGGCTGCCAGAGAAAGAGCATTGCGCGAGGGGTCGCGGGTTGGCGACGAGAACTGACCCGACGGCACCCTCGCAAAGATTGTCGGCCGCCCAGGATCGGGCTGCTCTCGTATTCGTGCCCTGACTTTTAGGGCGACAGTGAAATCTCTTTAGGGACGGTGGAATGGCGAGCAAAGCGGCCAATACGGCGGAAGTCGCAGAAACCCGCGAAGAAGCGGCTGAGGCGCCGCTCCTGGACAGCGTGGCGGCGGCGATCAAAAAGATGCTGGCGCGCGGTAAGGAGCGGGGTTATGTGACCTATGACGAATTGAATGCCGCCTTGCCGCCCGATCAGGTGTCTTCGGAGCAGATCGAGGACACGATGACAATGCTCTCCGAGCTCGGTGTCAACGTGATCGAGAACGAGGAGAGCGAGGAGCCTGCGACTCCCGACGCGGAGGAGGGCGACGGCGAGGTACGCGGCAATCTCGATGACGACGACATCGGCCGCACCGATGACCCGGTGCGCATGTACTTACGCGAAATGGGATCAGTCGAGCTGCTGTCGCGCGAAGGCGAAATCGCCATCGCCAAGCGGATCGAGGCCGGCCGTGAAATGATGATCGGCGGCATCTGCGAGAGTCCGATGACGATCCGCGCGATTGTCGCCTGGCGCGATGCCCTGAACGAAGGAAAGATGCTGCTGCGCGACATCATCGATCTCGACGCCACTTATGGTAGTGGCGCGTTCGGGCCGGTACCGGCCGAGATTGTTGTCGTTGTTCCAGAAGGCGGCAGGATCGAGGGCGAAGGGGGTGCCGGAGGGGGTAATGGCGCCCCGAACGGCGCGGAGCCGAGCGAAAACGCGGATGCCGCCAACGGCGAAGATGTTGCGAAGGAACTCGCCGAGATCGAGAGCGAGCTCGCCGTCGAGGAGGCCGAAGGCGAGGAAAGCTCGATCTCGCTGGCTGCGATGGAGGCGCAGCTGAAGCCCAGCGCGCTCGCGACCTTTGACGCCATCGCCGAAACCTACAAAAGACTGCACCGGCTTCAGGACCAGCGGATCAATGCCCTGCAGAAGCGCGAGCCATTGCCGCGTGTGACCGAGCGGCGCTACGAGAAGCTCAAGGCGGAGATCATCGACAACGTCAAACGGGTGCGCCTCAACAACACGCGCATCGAGTACCTCGTCGACCAGCTTTACGAAGTCAACCGCAGGCTCGTTGCCGATGAAGGCAGGCTGTTGCGGATGGCCGAGAGTGCCGGCATCAGGCGCTCGGAATTCTTGCAGCAGTATGTCGGAAACGAGCTCGCCGGCGATTGGCTGGAGCGTCTCGAAACCCTGCCCGGCCGCGGCTGGCCGCGACTGATAGAAAAGCATGCGGCAGACGCGGTCAGGCTGCGGGCCAACATCGCCCGGATCGCCGCCGAGGCCAAGCTGCCGATCAGCGAGTTCCGCCGCATCGTACAAACGGTCCAGCGTGGCGAGCGCGAGGCGAGCCGGGCGAAAAAGGAAATGGTCGAGGCCAATCTGCGTCTCGTTATCTCGATCGCCAAGAAATACACCAACCGTGGGTTGCAGTTCCTCGATCTGATCCAGGAGGGCAACATCGGGCTGATGAAGGCGGTCGACAAATTCGAGTATCGCCGCGGCTATAAATTCTCTACCTACGCGACATGGTGGATCCGCCAGGCGATCACCCGCTCGATCGCGGATCAGGCGCGCACGATCCGTATCCCCGTGCACATGATCGAGACGATCAACAAGCTGGTGCGCACCTCGCGGCAGATGCTGCACGAGATAGGCCGCGAGCCGACCCCCGAGGAGCTCGCCGAGAAGCTGGCGATGCCATTGGAGAAGGTCCGCAAGGTGTTGAAGATCGCCAAGGAGCCGATCAGCCTCGAGACGCCGATCGGCGACGAGGAGGATTCACATCTCGGCGACTTCATCGAGGACAAGAACGCGGTTCTGCCGCTCGATGCCGCCATCCAGGCCAATCTGCGCGAGACCACGACCCGTGTGCTGGCCTCGCTGACGGCGCGAGAGGAGCGGGTGCTGCGGATGCGCTTCGGGATTGGTATGAATACCGACCACACGCTCGAAGAAGTCGGTCAGCAATTCTCCGTCACTCGCGAGCGCATCCGCCAAATCGAAGCGAAAGCGCTGAGAAAGCTCAAGCACCCGAGTTGCTCGCGCAAACTGCGCAGCTTCCTGGATACCTGAACGCATCGATGCCGCACGAGGGGGCCCGTAGTTCAGCTGGTTAGAACACGCCGCTCATAACGGTGGAGTTGCAGGTTCGAATCCTGCCGGGCCTACCACTCTCTCCTGATTAGAGCGTGGCGGTTTCGTCGACCAGTACTGGTTCTATAGGCCCGGTCGGATCGACGAACGGAGGAGCGGGAATTGGCGTTTCACCTATCTCCACCTCTTCCGCCGGCATCTCGCCGAAGCTGGCGGGTGTCTCCGGGTGATAGCTGCGCCGGCGGAGCAAAAAGAGCCAACCGAGACCGGTTGCGATCAAGGCCAACGGGATCGCGTAAGCCCAGGTCTGCGTGCGGAAGGAACCTGGCGCCGGTTCGAGCGAGCTGCGCAACAGCTCCGTGCTTCTTTCGAGCACCTGTTGGGGAGCCAGTTCCTGCTTCAAGGCTTCAATCGTGGCACTCAGCCGAACGCGGGTGCGCGCAATGTCTTCCTCGATCGCCTGTGGCGCCTTGCTTCCGTCATAGGCAACCGGTCGAGTTGCGGTTGTACGATCCATCGACTGATCCATCGCATTCCTTCCAATCGCGGAGCTTCCGCTCTGGAGCGATTGTTTGCCCATTCTGCAGATAAAACGCCGACCCGCCAATCCGGTTCCGGCCGGACCGGACGAGCAGCGGGCCAAGGGCCTCAGGAGACCTGCGCGATCTCGCGCACCCGGCTCGACTGCGTGGCGGCGAGGTGATCCTTCGCCAACACCGTATAGACGGCGGGCAGGACGAAGAGCGTGAACAGGGTACCGACCGACATTCCGGCGACGACCACAACGCCGATCGAGAAGCGGCTGGCAGCGCCCGCGCCGGTCGCGATCAGCAATGGCACGAGCCCGACGACCATCGCCGCCGTCGTCATCAAGATCGGCCGCAAACGGACGCGAGCTGCCTGCTCGATCGCACGCCGCCGATCGAGCTTCTCGCGCACCTGCAGCGTGTTGGCGAATTCTACCATCAGAATGCCGTGCTTGCTGATCAGGCCGATCAGGGTGACCAGCCCGACCTGGGTATAGATGTTCATCGTCGCCAGGCCGAAAAACAGCGGCATCAACGCGCCGCACATCGACATCGGCACGCTGACCAGGATGACCAGCGGATCTCGCAGGCTCTCGAACTGCGCTGCGAGCACGAGAAATATCACGATCAGCGCGAATACGAAGGTGATCGTCAGCTGATTGCCTTCCCGCACGTATTGGCGCGTGTCGGAGAGGTAATCGTGGCTGAAGCCGGCGGGCAAATCTTTGGTCTGCGTTTCGAGAAAATCGACGGCCTGGCCCATTGTCACCCCCGGCATCGGCACCGCCTGGAACGTCGCCGAGTTAAGCTGGTTGTACTGGGTCAGCGAATTGGGTTGGGTGTCCATCTCGAGAGACACCAGGTTTGACAGCGGCACCGGCTGCCCCGATGGCGTCGTAACGTAATAGCGCGTCAACGTCTCCGGCGTCAGACGGTCCACCCTTGGCACTTGCGGTATCACTTCGTAAGACCGGCCGCCGAGATTGAACCGGTTGACGTAATTCTCGCCGACCAGCAGTGCCAATGTATCCCCGATCGACTGCATGGTGAGCCCGAGCTCGTTGACCTTCGAGCGGTCAATCTTGACCTGGATTGTCGGCTGGTTGAAGTCGAGATCGCTATCGGTGACGATGAACAGGCCGCTCTTGCGAGCCGCCGCCTTGATCTTGTCCATCGCCAGGTAGATCTCTTTGTAGCCGCCGGTCGAATAGATCACCATCTGCACCGGGAGGCCACCGATCGATCCTGGCAATGGCGGAAGCGAGAAGACGAACGCGTTCATTCCTTCGACGGCCGCCGCCTTCCGCTGCATCAAGGGCTTCAGCTGCTGCGCCGAACGCGAGCGCTCGCCCCAGGGCTTGAGGATCGCGCCGGCAATGCCTTGGTTGGGCCCGAACCGGCCGTTGACGATGAAACGCAGATCGGTCTCGGGGAACGAGCCGAAGGCTTGGTCGAGCTTGTCGGTATAGGCCTCCTGGTAATCGAGATTGGAATATTGCGGCGCTTTGGTCAGTGCGAAGAGCACGCCCTGATCCTCTTCGGGAGCGAGCTCGGCCTTCGTGTTCAGGTACATGAAGACAAGGCTGGCAAAGACGGCCGCAGCGAACAGCGCGGTTACCGGGCGATAATCCAGCGAGCGCTCCAGCTTGCGTCCATACCATTCGGCGAGACGTGAAAAGACGCGGTCGATCAGGTGAACAAAACGGCCGCGCAGCATCTCGCGGGACAGCAGCAGCGAGCACATCATCGGCGACAAGGTTACCGCGACTACGCCGGAGATGATGACTGCGCCGGCCAGAGTAAAAGCGAATTCGCGGAACAACGCGCCGGTGACGCCGCCGAGAAAACCGATCGGGGCATAGACCGCCGCCAGGGTCAGAGTTCATCGAGATCACCGGGCCGGCGATCTCGCGGGCGCCGATCAGCGCCGCCTGTGCCGGGGTGCGGCCCTCCTCGATATGGCGATAGACGTTCTCGAGGACGACGATCGCGTCGTCGACGACGAGCCCGATCGCCAGCACCATCGCGAGCAACGTCAATAAATTCAGGCTGAACCCGAGCGCAGCCATGATGATCCCGGCACCGATCAGGGAGAGCGGGATCGTCACGACCGGGATCAGCACCGCGCGCAAGCTGCCGAGAAACAGGAAAATCACCCCGACGACGATGACGACTGCGGCGGCGAGCGTCGACTTCACCTCGTCGATCGAGGCCTGAATGAACTTGGTCGAAATCGTAGGCGACCTGCATCTTGACCGAAGCCGGCAGGTTGCGCTCGATTTCGGGCAGCAATGCCCGAATGCCAGCCACCAGCGACAACGGATTGCCGGTCGGGGTCGCCTGGACGCCGATGAAGACGGCGTGCTGGCCGTTCATCTCGATGCTCGAGGTCCAGCTCTGCGCATTGAGGTCGACGCTGGCGATGTCTTCCATCCGCACGACCGCGCCGTCCTTCGCCTTGACCACCATCTTGTTGAACTGCTGGATGTCGGCAAGACCGGTATCGGCGTTGACATTGGTAACCGTGAAGTAGCCTTTGGCCTGGCCCGGCGCCGACTGAAAGTTATTGGCGCGGATCGCGGCGGCGACGTCGCTGGCAGAAATCCCCCGCGCCGCCATCCGCGCCGGGTCGAGCCACAGCCGCATCGCAAAGGTTTGCCCGCCGAGGATGTCGGCCGAAGCGACGCCATCCACCGTCGCGAGCAGCGGCTGCACGACGCGGGTCAGATAATCGGAGATCGCCGCGCTCGACAATTCCGGGCTGGCGAAGCCGATATACATGACTGCCGTGGTCTGTCCGGTCGACTTGATGATGATCGGGTCCTGCGACTCTTTCGGAAGCTGGAACTTGACCTGCTGAACCTTCGCCATGATGTCGGTCAGAGCCTGACTCGGGTCGTAATTGAGCCGGATATAGGCGGTGACCGTGCTCGTTCCCTGAACTGACGACGCGGTCAGGTAATCGATGCCCTCGGCGGTCGACACCGCTTGCGAGATCGGCGTCGTGATGAAGCCCTGCATCAAATCGGGCGAAGCGCCGGGATAGAGCGTCGTGACGGTAATTGTCGTGTTCGACAGCTTCGGGTACTGCCGGATCTGCAGGCCGGTCATCGCCTTGAGACCGATCAGCAGGATCAGCAGGCTGACCACCAGCGCCAGCACCGGCCGCCGGATGAAGATGTCGGTAAAGGACATCTCTCAGTTCCGCGTCAGCGTTGCCGGCGGCTGTGGCGCGGGCGAGTCGCTGATCGCGACCTGAGCGCCGTTCTGGACCTTGACCTGACCCGCCGCAATGACACGGTCGCCCGGTTTGAGCCCATCGAGGATCGTTACCTTGTTGCCCCACCTTGCACCCCGGTTTTTATCGGAGTGCGCACCGCTTTGAGGATCGGGTTACCCTTGGCGTCCTTGCCGTCCTCGCGGATCACGTAAACGCTGTCGCCGTAGAGCGTATAGTCGACGGCGGTCTCCGGCAGCACCATCATGTCGGGCTGCGGCGGCAACACCACCGCGGCATTGACGAACATGCCGGGCAGCAGGGCATCGTCGGGGTTCGGCATCGTCGCCTGGATTGTCATTGTCCGCGTATCGGCGCTGATCTGCGGTTCGATCGTCGTGATTTCCGCGCTGAAAGTGCGGCCCGGGAACGCGTCAGCAGTGACGTTCACCCGCTGGCCGACCGAGATCTGCGGGCGCATCTGCGACGGCAGCGTAAAATTGACGTAGAGGGTCGACAGATCGGTCAGCGTGACGATCCGCGCGCCGGGCGTGAGGTATTGCCCGAGCTCGATCTGGCGGGTGCCGAGCTGACCGGAAAACGGAGCTCGGATCAGCTTTTGCGCGATCAGCGCCTCGGTTTTGATGATCATGGCCCGCGTCTGATCGAGCTGGCTCTGCTTCTGATCGACGGTTTCCCGCGCCTCGAACTGACGCTGGGCGAGCTGGTTCGAGTGCTCCAATGTGATTTGGGCATAGCGCGCCTGCGCCTCGTAACTGGCGAGGTCGCCGCGTTCCGGCGCATCGTTGAGCTGAACCAGCGGGTCCCCGGCTTTGACCATGGCTCCCGGCTCAAAGAAAATCTTTGTGACACGCCCGCCGACTTCGGGATTTATCGTGACCTGATGGACGGCGGTGACCGAACCGATCCCGGTCGCAAAGCGCGGCACCGCCTCTATCTTGACTTCGGCGGCGCTGACATGCGCGGGAGGCGGCTTATTGTTCGCGAAATAAGTCGCGATCGCCTGCTCGCGGAATCGGTTGAAACCGTATAGCCCGCCGAGCACGATAGCCAGCAGCAGCCCGACTATGACGAGCCAGAGGAATGTCCTCGGTCTGCGGGTCGTCGCGCGCCCGACACCGCTGCGGTCGTGAAGTAGTCCTTCCGCCGGTACCATCCGTTCGCCGTCCATAGGCGTGCTCCACTAAGAGGCGGGTGCGAGTTGAAACGGGGACTGGGCAGCCTCAGCCATTGCAGAAGCAATTGCCGCATCCCTCACTCCGATGCCGCGTAGAATGAACCAGCTCGCTTCCTCGGCCAGAGCGGTGACCGAGCCCTGATAGGAGATCGAAGCTCGGCCCGGCAGAGAGACGAAGGCCATCATCGCGGCGACATGATGGCCGAACCAAAAGCGATTAGCCGAGGTTATCGGTTCAGCCCTGAGGTCGCCGGCGGCCGCAGCCGCTTCGACCGAAGCGACAAAGAGCGGTTGGACCCGTTCGAAGATGGTTTCGAACAGCTCACGGGCGTACTCGCCGTCTTCGAGAAAGCTGTGCAGCACGAGACGCAGTCGCGTATCGAGCTCGACTTCGTCGACGCCGCCGAGCAGAAAATAACGCACCATGAACGTGATCATATGGACGAGGGTGGCCGTCGACGGCTCGAGAGCAGCCAGACGCTCGAGCGCCGGATCGCCTTCGCAACCCAGCCGTAGAATCTCACCGTAGAGTTGCTTCTTACTGGGAAAGTGCCTGAACAGCAGCGCTTCGGAAATGCCCGCCGCCTCGGCCAGCTCCTTGGTGGTCGTGCCCGCGAACCCTTTTCGGGCAAAGAGCGGCAGAGCCGCGGCAACGATCATCTTGCGGCGCTCGTCGCTGTCCAACCGGGTGGTAGCCATCGCCGAGGCAAAGTAAGCGCTTACTTACAACCCGTCAACCGCCGCTCTTTCCTCGGGACGCGAGCCGGTTCTGTTCGCCGAAGCACCGCCGCGCGGCTTGAAGGCAGGAGCTTTCCGGGCCGATACTGGATCCTGGCTCAACAATGCGAGTGTGGTGGCGTAATGAAGCTGTACAGCTTTTTCAGGTCCTCTGCCGCGTTCAGGGTCCGCATCGGCCTCAATCTGAAGGGGCTTGCTTACGACACCGCCGCGATCCACCTGCGGCGCAACGATCAGAGCACGCCCGATTATCGCAGCGTCAACTCTCAAGGTCTCGTCCCGGCGCTCGAAGATGGCGGGCAGATCCTGATCCAATCCATGGCGATCCTCGAATACCTCGACGAGATCCACCCCGAGCCGCCGGTTTTGCCAAAGCAGGCAGCCGACCGGGCGCGGGTCCGTGCGCTCGCCGACATCGTGGCCTGCGACATCCACCCGATCAACAATCTGCGAGTACTGCGGTACCTGATACGGGAACTCGGCCATGACGAGGCGGCCATTGCCAAATGGTACAATCATTGGATCGCCGCGGGGTTTCAGGCCCTCGAGCCGCTGCTCGCGCAGGATGTCCGGACCGGCACGTTCTGCCACGGGAACTCACCCGGATTGGCGGACATCGCCCTTGTTCCACAGGTAGTCAATGCCGAGCGCTATCAGCTCGACCTCGGGCCTTATCCAACGTTGATGCGGATTTACGGGAACTGCATGAAGCTCGGGCCCTTTATCGCCGCACATCCGAGCAAACAGCCGGATTACGAGCCGTAGCTGTTATTCCTTTCGCGCGTCCGCGACCATGTTCCGCAGGGCGTCCAGGTCGATCGCGCCGGGAACGATATGCTTGCCGACGATAAAACCAGGGGTTCCGCGGATGTTGAGCGCGTCGGCGAGCGCCAGATTGGTCTTGAGAGCCTGCCCGATCTCGGGGGCGCTCATGTCCTGCTTCAGCCGCTCGACATCAAGTCCGACCGAACCGGCTACTTTATAGACCGTTTCCTCAGTGATCTGACCCTTGGTTGCCATCATTGCGTTATGAAAGGCCTCATATTTGCCCTGCCGCTCGGCCGCGAGAGCAGCATGCGCGGCAGTAACTGATGCAGGTCCGAGGACCGGCATTTCCTTGTACAAGAAGCGCAGCTTTTGATCTTCCTTCAGCAAAGCCTGCAGTGAAGGCAGCACTTGCTTGCAGTATGGGCAGCGGTAGTCGAAGAACTCGACAATCGTCACATCGCCCCGCGGGTTGCCCCCTATCGGCGTCGCGGGGTCGTCGAAAATCTCGCGCCGCCGGTCGCTCAGAACTGTTTCCGCCTTGGCATCTGCCTCGCGGTTCAGCTTGTCTTCGGCCCCGTGTAGCGCTTCAATCAAAACGTCGGGGTTGTGGAGAAGATAATCGTGAATGATCCCCTCGATTGCCTCGCGCTGCTCGGTTGGAATTTCGGCAGCTCTTACTGTTCCAGAATGCGGAGTAACAATAAAACCGCAGACGAGCGCGAGGGCCACAAGTGGCGTGCGATACGGCATCACGTCGAATACTCCCGCAGGAAAGGGACTAGAGAGGGGATTAGGTGCGGTCAACGCGAGTTCGCGACGCCGCCCGCCGACTCCTCCATGTGCTCCGCCTCGCGATGGATATTTTCAGCGCGGTTGTAGCCGGCGGAGTTTTTCGGCAATAGCGCCTTGGCCCGAATGGCCTGCTGTTGGGCGTCCTTTTTCTTTCCCGCAGCGAGACCTTCCTCGGCCAGTGCCAACGCGGCCATGCCGATCTGGTTGTCGCGCCCGTAGGCGGTCGCCAGCAGGTGCCAGCCCTGGGTCTCCTTGTCCTCGGTGCGCATGGCATCGTTGAGATAGGCGATAGCGCGCTTGTTCACCTTCGGATCATTCAATTCGATGTAGACTTGCGCGAGCGAAATACGCAGCAACGGCGCGGCGGGTGCGAGCCGAACGGCGTCCTCGTAAGGCTGCACTGCTTCGGCGATGCGGCCGTTCTCGAACAGCATCTGCCCCTTGAGCTCGCGATAATAGGGGTCGTTCGGATAGTCCCGGATCAGCCCGTCGATGATCGGTAGACGCCTTGTCCAGCTTTGGAATCCGGTAGTAGGCGATCGCCCGGGCATAGCGCGCGAGAACGGACTGGTCCTTCTCCGGATAAGCCGCAAGTGTCGATGAAGGCGGCGAGATGAAGGCGTCGAGCTTGACCTTTATCCGCTTCAACAAGTCAATGTTGGCCTGAGAATCCGGAACGTTCGAGAAGCGCGAGTGCTCGACGTGGTTGCGGACGTAGTCGATGCGTTGCGCGGTCAAGGGATGCGTGCGCAGATACGGATCCTCACGGATCCCGGCAAGCATCTCCTCGCCTTGAAGAACCTGGAAGAACTGAAGGAGCCCGCGCGCCGATTGGCCGCTTGCATCCAAAAAGGTCATGGCCGCGTGATCGGCGGAGGCTTCCTGCGTTATCGAATACTGCATGAAGGCGCGTTCCGCGACGCCCTGGGCGCCGAGCAAGGCCCCGCCGCCCCCGCTGCCCCTGCCCGCGACCGTGGCACCGGCGGCGACCACCATCGCGATGATTCCTTCGATACTGGCGTTCCGTGCCGCCTCTTGAAAGCGCGTCAGGTGCCCCCCGGCAATATGGCCGGTCTCATGCGCAAGCACCCCGATCAGCTGGTTCGGAGTTTCGCGATCGCATGATCAATCCGCTGTTGATGAATTCGTTCTGGCCGCCGGCGACGAAGGAATTGATCTGCTTGTCTTCGACGAGATAGACGTGCAGCGAACTCGGCTCGAGCCCCGCCGCCTTCCAGATCGGGGTCACCATGGTTCGGATGTCGGCCTCGATCTCGGTATCGCGGATGATGCTCTCGCCCGCGGTCGCGGCTTGAGCAATGACGAGCGACGCCGCGAGGCCGATTGCGGTGCTTGAACGGAAGATACGAGAAGCCACCGCCTTCACTTCATGCTGCAAATACGGCGAGGGCGGGGCAAGCCGAGACGAACCTTCGCTGGCTCGTCTTCGACATGGAATTCGGCAAGGCGGCAACAAGCCCATGAATCTCCTGTCACATCGGAGTGCCTGGCAAGGGCGAGCTCCACGAACATCCAGTGCGCTGACCCGCAGGCGCTAAGACTGGATCAGCCGCTGCCACCAGCCGCGACGGGGGTTCGCCGGCTTTTCGGTCACGGTCTCCACAGGGTGAGCCGGCTCCGGCTTATGTGGCTGCTCCGGTTCGGCAGATGCCGAATTCGAGTTCCCGTTCCATCTCGCTGGTGTAGGGCACCCCCTCCTCGGCCTCGGCGGTGGGCGGCGATCCTGGCCCACTCTCCCGCTCTCCGTCTGGCGCTTCCCTCGACGGCTGGGGATACGGCCACTCATGCCCGGCCCTGTCAGCGGCTCCCGCCGCATCCGGTTTGCTTTGGTCTGCCGCAGTGAGGTTTTCGGTGCTCGCCTGACCATCGCCGGCAAGAGCCGGCAGGCTCGCCGTTTCGATGGCCACAGCGCCGATCTCGTCGGGCCAGCTCGCGCGTGCCTCCACCAGCGTCTGCTCGCTTTCTTCGACCTCGGGACTCGGCAAAATCTCGACGGTATCGACCGCCGGGCGTGGTTCTTCGAAACCGGGTTCCACGCCTCTTTCCCGCCGCACGCGCCGTCTGCCGCCGCGCCGGCCGCGCCGCCCGCGGCGACGCTCGGCATCACTTTCCTCATCGCCGTCAATTTCCACGCTTTCGCTTAGACCGTTGTCGCCGGGGAGATCGGCCTCCTCCTCCGCTCCTTCGTCGCCGGTTTGCGCCGTGAGCGCCACAGACTGCGAGGCGGGTTCCTCTTCGTGACGGCGCCGCCGCCGGCGCCGACGCCGGCTGCGGCCGTGCCCCTCACCGCTCTCCTGCTCCGCATCGGAAACCTCCGCGGCCTCGTCGATTTCCTCCTCTTCTTCGTCCGAGACCAAGGCTTGGGTGAGAGGTGCAGCAGGCAAAGCCGCGGGCTCGGCTGCGGCATACGCGCGCAGCCGCTCCAGCCTGAAGGCCGGTGGGATCAGCGCATCGTCTTGCGCTACCAAAACGCGAATGGCGTAACGCGCCTCCAGCTGCACCAGCGAGTTCGCGTTTCTGGTTCAGGATGTAGAGCGCGACCGTGTTTGGAACATGAACGCAGATCTCCGCGGAGCGCCGCCGCATTCCCTCCTCCTCGATCGAGCGCAGCACGTAAAGTGCCGTCGACTCCGTCGATCGAATAAAGCCCGTACCGCCGCAATGGGGACAAGGCTGCGTCGAGGTCTCGACAAGCGATGGGCGCAGCCGCTGGCGCGACATCTCCAAGAGGCCGAAAGCGCTGATCCGGCCGACCTGGATCCGCGCGCGGTCGTTCTTCAGCGCCTCCTTGAGCCGCCGCTCGACCGCGGACTGATTGCGGTGTTCCTCCATGTCGATGAAATCGATCACGATCAAGCCCGCGAGGTCGCGCAATCTGAGCTGCCGGGCAATTTCCTCGGCCGCTTCCAGGTTGGATCGGACCGCTGTCTCTTCGATGTTGCGTTCGCGCGTCGAGCGGCCGGAATTGACATCGATCGCGACCAACGCCTCGGTTTGATTGATCACGACATAGCCGCCGGACCGCAGCTGCACGATCGGCGAATGAATTGCGTCGATCTGGCTCTCGACTTGGAACCGATGAAACAGGCCGATCTGAGGATCGCGATAGGGCTGCACACGCTTGGCATGGCTCGGCATCAGCATCTTCATGAACGCCTTGGCCGTGCGATAGCCTTCTTCCCCTTCGACCAACACCTCGTCGATGTCACGTGTATAGAGATCGCGGATCGACCGCTTGATCAGGTTGCCCTCTTCATAAATCAAAGCGGGAGCGGTCGAGCGTAATGTCAAATCACGAATCTCGTTCCACAGGCGCAGCAGGTATTCATAATCCCGCTTGATCTCGGCCTTCGAGCGTTCGGCGCCGGCGGTGCGTACGATCACCCCCATGCCTTCGGGGATATCCAGCTCCTCGAGAATATCCTTTAGGCGGCGGCGGTCGGTGATGCTGGTGATCTTGCGCGATACCCCACCACCACGCGCTGTGTTCGGCATCAGCACGCAATAGCGCCCGGCAAGTGAAAGGTAGGTCGTCAGGGCGGCGCCCTTGGTGCCGCGCTCCTCTTTGGTGACCTGGACGAGCATGATTTGCCGACGCTTGATCACCTCCTGGATCTTGTAGTGCCGTATCGTGCGCGAGCGTTGGTGCTCGGCCTCTTCGAGCTCGTCTCCGCCGAGCGTCTCGACCGCCTCGTTGGCATCACCCTCACTCTCGGCGAGAGCGGCGGTCGTGCTCTGCTCGAGCACGGCGGGAATGCCCGCCTGCGCCGCCTCAGTCGGAAATTCGAGAGCCGACACGACCACGTCGTCCGGCCCGGCCAAAGCCGCTGCAATGGGGGCAACGATTGCCGCAGTGGGTTCCAACGTCGCCGCGTCCGTTGCCGCGAGCTCGGAATCGCCCGGCACGTCAGCCGCCAAGGCCGCCTCCCCCCAGCCGTACGACACCGCAGCGATCGGGATCTCCGTTGCCGTTGCGAGCTGTGGTGTCGCCCGTTGCCCAGCTCCCTCTGGCTCCCGAAGCAGGGATTCCGATGGTGCCTCGGTCGGGGTCTCGTCTGCCGGGGCCTCGTCAGCTGGGGTCTCGTCGGGATGAGGCGTTTCGGAAACCATCTCTGTCGCGCGATCGCCATCGGCGCCGGCGGCCTCGACCTCGTGCCGCGACGGGTCCGCAGTATCGGATCCTTCGTCCTCGCTGCCATCTGGTGTGGCCGGGACAGGAACCGGCTCGGGCAAGGCCGCTGCCAGCGAAATTCCCTCTTCGCTCGCAGCTTCAGGTTCGGTTTCTTGAGTCTCGCGTCCCTCGCGTGCCGGATCGAAGTCGCTCGGCTCTCGGTCGCCAATCGGGATCTTGTAGTAGTCGGGATGAATTTCGCTAAAAGCTAGGAAGCCGTGCCGATGATTTCCGTAATCGACAAATGCCGCCTGCAGCGAGGGTTCAACGCGGGTAACTTTGGCTAGGTAGATATTACCTTTTACCTGCTTTTTAGTGGATGATTCGAAATCGAACTCTTCGAGTTCGATTGCCGTTGAGCACCACCACCCGGGTCTCTTCCGGGTGGGTGGCATCGATGAGCATACGTTTTGCCATTCTGGCATAACTCCGGGGCGCGCTGCCGCGGCCGCGCGAACATCGGCCGGCGGCGCGCTCCTGTCTGCAAGGAAGCCACAGGCGCCTGAAGCTATTCCACTAAGCGATGAGGAGAAATCGGCCATGGTCTTGTCAGGGGAGCCTTTTAGCGGCTTCGGGTTCCTACGGTCCGTATCGCCCGGCGCTGCGAGCCGGCGCGGCGACAGCCGAGCAGCTGCCGATCCCGCGGGCTTGCGTCGCATTGCCCCACCGGGCGGCGCCCGGTCGGCGAACGGCGGTTTTTCGCGATCCTGACTGTATAGAGTAAAGCAGCCTGCCACAATCCTTATCGTCCGACCGCCGTTTCGTCCGATCGGCGATCCTCTCGCGCGGCCCAACCACGCCCACCAGGTCGAACGCATTCGTTAAAACATGCTTGGAATGGTATCGCCAATAGCGCATATGAAGGCTCGGCCGTGCGGGCTCATAGTATCACGGTGGTCTGGCGGGCCGCCTGAATGGAGATGGTCGCAGACCCCAGCAAAATGGTTAAGATCTTCCGGTTTCTTTTTGTCTGCGCAGTCATGCTGGCCATCGCGGGCTGTGGATTCGTCGGGATCACACTGTGGTATTTCGGTCGTGACCTGCCCGATTACCAGCAGCTTGCGCATTATCAGCCGCCGATCATGACCCGAGTACAGGCGGGCGACGGGCGGCTTCTCGCCGAATACGCAACCGAGCGACGGATTTTTGTGCCGATACAGGCGATCCCGAAGCCGGTCATCGACGCTTTCTTGTCTGCCGAAGACAAAAATTTTTACAACCATCACGGGGTCGACCCCGTCTCGATTTTGCGTGCGGCGATCACCGATGTGAGCCGGTTTCGCGCCAATCGCCGGCCGGTCGGCGCCTCGACGATCACCCAGCAAGTCGCCAAGAACATGCTGCTGTCGAACGAGGTTTCGATCGAACGCAAGATCAAGGAGATCCTGCTGGCGACCCGCATCGAGGCCGCGCTGCCGAAGGAGCGTATCCTCGAGCTATACCTGAACGAAATCTATCTCGGCTCCGGTGCTTACGGTGTTGCCGCTGCGGCGCTCACATATTTCGATAAATCGCTCGACGAGCTGACCCTCGGCGAGGCCGCTTTCCTCGCCGGTCTGCCGAAAGCGCCGAACCGATACAGCCCGGCCCGCTTCCCGCAGACGGCCAAAGCCCGCCGCGATTGGGTTCTGGACAGAATGGTCGAAGACGGCGCGGCCACGCAGGCTGAGGCGGCGCAGGCCGAACCACAGCCGCTCGAGCTTCGCCACCGGCAAGAGGCGGAAGAGGCCAGAGCCCCATATTTCGCCGAAGAGGTCAGGCGCGACCTGCTGGCCCGCTATGGCGAAAAAGTTCTGTACGGGGCTGGGCTGTCGGTGCGCACCAGCCTGGATGAGCGACTGCAGGCGGCTTCAGACAAGGCGTTGCGCACCGGGCTGATCGCCTACGAGCACAGCCATGGCGGATGGCGCGGCGCGATTGCCCAAATCGACCCCAAGGGGGACTGGGCGGCGCATCTCGCCGCCGTGCCGGTGCCCGGCGTCGCGGCCGATGTCGGATGGCGGCTCGCGATGGTGGTCCGCAGCGAGCCGGAGGGCGCAGTGATCGGCTTTGCCAACGGCGCCAGCGGGCGCATCCCGTTCTCCGAAATGCGCTGGGCGCGGCCGCGCTACAACAATGGCACGTTCGGTCTCTATCCGCGCGGCGCCGCCGATGTCGTCAAGCCGGGCGATGTCGTTATGGTCGACCCGGTCAACACCGCGAAAACCGAAGCCAACGGCGGCAAGGCTGCCGGCCTCTATACCTTGTGCCAAGTGCCGGAGGTGTCGGGCGCCCTCGTAGCCTTGGATCCGCACACCGGGCGCGTCCTCGCGATCAGCGGCGGATTCAGCTTCGCGACGAGCCAATTCGACCGGGCGACCCAGGCAAAACGGCAAACCGGGTCAACGATCAAACCGTTCATCTTTTTGACCGCGCTCGACCACGGATTTACCCCGTCGACGCTGATCGACGATTCGCCGATATCGCTCCCGCAAGGCCCGGGTCTGCCGATGTGGACACCGCGGAATTATACGAAGGAAGGCCAGGAGGTGAGGTATCGCGGGCCAACGCCGCTGCGCATCGCCATCGAGAAATCGATCGATACGATGACGGTCAGGGCGGCCGTGATGGTCGGGATCGAGCCCATCGCCGACACCGTCGAGAGCTTCGGCATCATGGATCACATGCCGCGCGAGTACTCGATGGTGCTCGGCGCCGGCGAGACGACGCCTCTGCGGATGACGGCTGCCTATGCGATGCTGGTCAACGGCGGCAAGCGCATCACGCCGACCTTTATCGACCGAGTGCAAGACCGCAACGGCGCAACCATTTTCCGCGCCGACGAGCGGCCGTGCGACGGCTGCGACAACGTCGATTGGCAGCAGCAGCCGGTGCCGGTCATCCCGGATGCACGGGAGCAGGTCGCCGATCCCGGTTCAGCCTATCAGATCGTCACGATGCTGGAGGGCGTGGTCGAGCGCGGGACTGGCACCGTCGTCAAGGCGGTCGGCAAACCGATCGCCGGCAAGACAGGCACGACGAACGACTGGCGCGACGCTTGGTTCGTCGGGTTCACACCCGACCTGGTGGCGGGCGTCTATGTCGGCTTCGACGATCCGGACAGCCTCGGCAACGACGAAACCGGCGGACATGTCGCAGCCCCGATATTCCGCGACTTCATGATCGCCGCTCTGAAGGATGCTCCGGCGACGGCGTTCCGTACGCCGCCCGGGATGCGGATCTATCGGGTCAGCGCGGCGACCGGCTTGCCGGTCGGCGCCGGCGACCCGGCCATCTACGAGGCTTACAAGCCCGGCACTGAGCCCGGCCAGAATCGCCATCTCGGCATGCAGCGCGAACCCAGCGAGGACGAGACGCCGCTCGCCTCGGCCGGCGCGGCCGAGGACCGCGGCGAAACGATGCCGGCGCCGGCGCCGATACGCGGTGCTCCGGCCAGCGGCACCGGCGGCCTATATTAAGCGCGTCGCAGTCGACAACTTGGAGTAAGCCATGCGCGCCGAAATTCAGGCGGCCGCCGACGACATCAACAAGTCGTTGGCGCTGCTGAGGAGGCATCTTTGACTGGGAGACGGCAAATCGCCGCCTCGCCGAGCTGAATGCTCAGGCCGAGGATCCGCGGCTATGGAATGATCCCGCGGCGGCGCAAAAGCTGCTGCGCGAGCGCACCAGGCTGGACCAGGCGATCGGCAGTTATCGCCGGATCGAGCGGGAGGTCGCCGACACCCTCGAGCTGATCGAGATGGGTGAGGCCGAGGGCGAGGCGACCGTCGTCGCCGACGCCGAAGCCGCACTCGAAAAGCTGCGCGCGGAAGCGGCTAGGCGCGAGCTCGAGAGCCTCCTTTCCGGGGAAGCCGACGCCAACGACTGCTATCTCGAAGTGCATGCCGGGGCCGGCGGCACCGAGGCGCAGGACTGGGCCGAGATGCTGCTGCGGATGTATGTCCGCTGGGCCGAGGCGCACGACTACAAAATCGAGTGGATCGAAGAGAGCGGCGGCGAGGAGGCTGGGCTCAAATCGGCAACCGTCAGGATCAACGGCCCCGACGCCTATGGCTGGCTGAAAACCGAAAGCGGCGTTCACCGGCTTGTGCGCATCTCGCCGTTCGATTCGAATGCGCGCCGCCACACCAGCTTCGCGTCGGTGTGGGTCTATCCGGTGGTCGACGACAAGATCGAGGTCGAGATCAACGACAAGGATCTGCGCATCGACACCTACCGGTCGTCGGGTGCGGGCGGCCAGCACGTCAACAAGACCGACAGCGCGGTGCGGATCACCCACATGCCGAGCGGCATCGTCGTGCAATGCCAGAGCGAGCGCTCACAGCACCAGAACCGTGCGCATGCCTTCTCGATGCTGCGCGCCCGGCTCTACGAGGCCGAATTGCAGCGGCGCGAGGCGGCCACCGACGCGATGAACGCGACGAAGACCGATATCGGCTGGGGCCACCAGATCCGCTCCTACGTCCTGCAGCCCTATCAGATGGTCAAGGATTTGCGCACCGGCGTCGAGACCTCGAACACCGGCGCGGTCCTCGACGGCGACCTCGACCGTTTCCTGGCCGCCGCCCTCGCCTCCCGCATCGAAGGCGCCGACGCAATCACCGCCAGTGGCTGATCGAAGTCCGTGGAGGATTCGGACGGTCCCGAGTACGCCGCGATTTTCCCTGCCGACAGGGAAACAACGGGAAAATTTTTGTCCTTCCGGAGATAAGCCGATCAGAATCAACAGCCTGCAGCGGATTCGCACGGCATGGCAGGGAAGATCTTTTCCCTGCCGCGGGCCTTGGCAGGGAACCAGCAGGGAATAACAACGCAGGGACGACATCACTGACCACGGAGCATGTTCCTGATACGTTCTCATATAGGCCGCGCGGCGGGTCCAGGCAACTGAGCGCCCGGTTAGCAGAGATCGATTAGGAACTCTGAGCCTGGCTCCGCGCCGGTCACCAGCAGATGGTCGCGGGCGCGGGTGCAGGCGACGTAAAGCAGGTGCCGTTCGCTGTCGTAGACCCCTTCGAGATCCGCGTCGTCGGCGACATTCTCGATTCGCTCCTGTGAGGGGATCACCTCGTCGTCGCACGCCATCACCGCGACGGCGCGAAACTCCAATCCCTTCGCCAGATGCATCGTGCCGATCGAGAGCTTGCCGGCGTGACCTCGATCTTGTCGCTGAGTTCGACTGCCTGAATACCGGCTTGTCTGATCGCGCGCTGCGGGCCCGAGGCAGCTCGCGGCTCGAGCGGACGAACACGCCGATCTCGTGCGGCCCAACCCCGGCTTTGACCCGGGCGGAAATCCATGCGCCGACAGCTTCGCGCCTCCTCGCTCCGGGTCCTCGCAGGTCTCGATCGTCGGGGCCGGCCCGTTGAACACCGACACGGTGCCGCGCCGGTCCTCGGCATTGCCATCCACATCGGCGAGGGTTGGCGGCAACAGCCGATCGGCCTGAACACGGATCTGGTGCGAGGTTCGGTAGTTGATCCGCAGCGTGTAAGACCGGCCGCGCACATCGACGCCGAGAGACCGCCATGAGAACGGCTGCTGAAAAATCCGCTGACCGAGATCGCCGGCAAAGAACAAACCGTCCGGGCGGTTTGCGGCCAGCGAGGCGAGGAACCGCAATTCGGCGACCCCGACATCCTGCGCCTCGTCGACGACGACGAAATCGAACGGGGATTTGTTCCGGCGCGATCTGCGCCGTGACGCGCCCGAACAGATCCGGGCCAAGTGACCGCTTTGCGTTCGGTCAGTCCGGTCCCGCACTCGCTCGAAAATCGACCACAGCGATCTCGCGCTGCTTGCCGCCGATTCGCGTCTTGCGGCCGAGCCGGGCGACATCGCGGTAGGCTTCCCAGCTCGCGAGTTGCCACGCATCGACGACCTCACGCCACTCGCCGAAGCAGAAACCGCGGCGAAAATCGGTGCCCCGGGACCTCGGCAGCGGCTTGGCGCAGCAGCGTCTCGATCAGCGCCGGCGAGGCGATATTCGGCTCGACCGAACGCCGCCGTGTAGAGCTCGTATCCGATCCCGGTTACCGGATGGACGGCGATCCGGGCGGCGATGTCCGGCTCGTTACCGGTCAGGGTCCGCAGCCGGATGCGCAGCGCGTTTGCCAGCGCCTTCGAGAAGGTCGTCAGCAGCACGCGGGCTTGCGGGTGTCGCCGGGCCAAGGCAATCGCCCGGTGCAATGCCACGATCGTCTTGCCGGTCCCGCACTGCCGCTGATCCGGGCAGGTCCGCTGTAGTCGCGGTCGACGAGCCGACGCTGTGCGGGATGCAGGAAGACCGCCCATTTATCCCACGGGTAATCGAGCGCCCGTTCCAGTTCCTCGAGATTCGTCAGCACCCGGAACCGGCGTTGCGCGTCGGGATGGGCAAACGGGTCGGCCTCGATCGGCGCCCGTTCCGGCATCGCCGGGGTCGTGCCGGTCGCCAGGTTCAAGAGGGCCCCGGCCGCCTCTTGCGGTAGGTGATCGGTAATGTCGAACAGGCTGTCCTCGTTGGCTCGCCGGACCTCACCGAGCCATTCGGTCGGCACGTCATAACCGAGCAGCGCATCATCGTCGATCCCGGCGAACAGCAGCGGCTTGGGACGGCACCGCGCCGCGGCGACGATCGGCGCCGGTGCCGCTTTCACCCGCTCGGGGAGTTCGACGAGTTGCGCTGCGCCCGTCGTCGGGTGCCGTTCGATCCGGCGTCGCTCGGCCCACGCATAGGCCGTGTCGTGGTGTCCGACATAACACAGCAGCAGGCTCGTGGGCGTTCGATGGACGATCAGCCTGACGTCTTCATTGACGCGAACCGACCAGAAATTCGGGTCGCGGGGCCGTTCGAGCCGATGAAAGCGCAGGCCGGGGCTCGACAGGTTCAGTTGCAGGTCGAACGCCGTCGTCTTGACAGCCTTCTGCTCGGCCCCGTTCAGCCGAGCGAGGCTGGCGGTAAACGTGTCGGCGATGCGGAATTCCATCACTGCACCGACGTTGCGCGTGCTTCGAGACGCGGCCCGCCGGACCGCTCCTCAGCATGAGGGAAGCCTTTGATGGCATTAAGGAAATCCTCACCCTGAGGAGCCCGCGAAGCGGGCGTCTCGAAGGGCGCACAATGCCGGGCCATCACCGCACCGAGAACACCTTCATCACCTCGTCGCCGAGGTGGTTGATGACTTTGACGGCGATGCGGCCGGATTTGGGTTTGGGGAACGGGCGGGAGGTGTCGCTGTTGAGGCTGGCCCAGGCTTCCTCGTCGATCTCGGCCCGGAGGGTCGTCTTCAGCGCCTTGTAGGGGTCGGTTGCGGCGCCAAGGAAATAGGCGTGGCGGACGAAGAAGCTCTCCTCGTTGTAGTCGGTGTCGATGAACCACAATGCGATCGTATCGGGGCCGCCCGATTCGATCTCGCCGGTCTGCGGCTTGAACACGTCGACGCCCTTGATCCTGACCCGGATCTGATTGTCGCCCGCCGGCTCGATCGCGATGTCGGGCTCGCCAAACACGACAAACAGGTTGCCAGCGCCGGTGTTCTTCAACTCGCCGGCCATGTGCAGATCGGGGTTCATGCGCGCCTTCAGGATCGGGATGCGGCCGATCCGCTCGAGCTCGGCCGAGTGGGCATCGAAATTGAAGGCGCAGGCGATCACGACGTCGAACCGGGCGTCCGCCGCCTCGCGCGCGGCGTCGACGAGATCGGCGCGCGCCACCGTGCCGAATTCGGGGCCGAGAAAGATCGCCGCCCGTG
>CAWBFS010000073.1:0-207878 GCA_963788085.1 uncultured Alphaproteobacteria bacterium | reverse complement strand
GCCGCAAAGGAGCACTCCTCGGGGATCCCCGACCTGGAGATCCAGAAGTTGCTCACCCCTCACGAGAGAGTTCGCTTGTTGAGTTTACTCTGCGACAATCTCAACGAAGCAAACGAGTTTACCAATGCAAGCCGTCGCCTTCTGTTGTTGACGCTGACCATCACCTGCTCACTAGGGCAGGTCGCATCGACTATTTACGTGCCGTCCGTCCCAGCGATCGCCAGCGCGCTCGAGACTTCGGTGTCCCGTGTGCAATTGACCTTCGTCGCTTATCTCGCGGCTTTCGCGGTGAGCATGCTCGTGCTCGGGCCGCTATCCGATCGCTGTGGGCGAAGAGGAACGATGATCTTGGGCATCTCCTTGAGCGCGCTCGGAAGTATAGCCTGTGCCGCGAGCCCGACGATCGAGTTACTGATCGGCGCCCGCATCTTGCAGGGGATCGGTCCTCGGGGGGCAGGTCATCGGCCGGGCCACCATCCGCGACCTTTACGGCGAGGACGGCGCCGCTCAGATCATCGCAGGGCTATCGATCGTCCTCACTCTGTTACAGGCTTTCGCTCCGATCCCCGGCGGCTATTTGCAGGCATGGATCGGTTGGCGGGCGAATTTCGCTGCCGTCGCGATTTTGGCCGTTGTGGCTTTGGCGCTGGTCCTGCGATATGTGCCAGAGTCACTCCTGAGGGAGGGGCCGCTCGATCCGTGACCGCGGCCGTGCTCGCCAGAACGATGCTGGCCAGCTATCGCAGTTTGCTGCAAACCCGGCGTTTTGCCGCGTATGCGCTTACGGCCGCAGGCGCCCATGCGGGCTTTCACATCTTTACTGCCGGCGCGCCGGCGGTGTTGATCATCGGCCTCGCCATACCTCCGCAAGATTACGGCTACTACGCTTCGCTTCCGCCGATTGGCTTTCTCGTCGGCAGCTTTCTGTCCAATCGGCTGACGGGGCGCCTCGGCGTCGACAATCTTATCGCCATCGGCAGCGCGGTGCTGATCCCCGCCGGCTTCGCAATGGTGGCCCTCGCAGCGCTGCGTTTCGGCAGCCCTTATGCAATCGTCGGTCCGATGATCCTGATTTGCTGCGGTAGCGGGCTCATTACGCCCAACGCAGTTGCTGGCAGCCTTGGGGTCAAGGTCGGCATCATCGGCGCCGCCTCGGGTCTCGCAAGCTTTCTTCAGATGATCGGAGCCGCCGGGGCGACCGCCGCGCTGTCGCTTGGAGGCAACGGAAACCCACTCGTGTTGGCAGTGGTCATCGCCTCTGCCGGCCTCTTTGCGGTGACAGCGTTCGGCTCGCTGGCTCAGTTTGCCCGGCTTCCCGCGAAAGCCGGGGCGTCAGTCTAGCAAGCCTTCCGATCCACCGTCTGGTCGATCCGGGCCAGCAACTCCGGCGGCAACGGGCCGGCCTCGGCCGCGGCTACGCACTCTGCGAGCTCCTGGCGGTTCTTGACACCGAGCACGAGCGTGTCGATGTCGAGCGACAGCGCATAGCGGTGCGCCAAAAGGGCCGGAGTGACGCCCAATTCTTCGGCGAGCCGCCGGAAGCCAGCGGCTCGCAGATAATCGCGCATCTCGGGGTGGTCATCGGGCAGTGGCCGATCGAGAGCGCTAGTCAGCGCCCCGGCCTGCACCGCGCGGATGCCCATCACGCCGACCCCGTTAGCCCGCGCCGCAGCCATTACTGCGCGGGGTTTTGCCGGCCCATCGAAGAACTTCAGCCCGCCCGGCGAATCGAATAGATTGGCGATGCACTGCACCGCTGATGGGGCTGGGCTCTCGCCGAGCAGCTTGATGATGGTGTCGGGGTGACCGATCCCGGTCAGCCCCCAGGCACCGATGAGATCCTCGGCCACCAGCCGCTCAAAAAGCGGACGCACCTGGTCGACAAAGGTCGCGTAGAGCGTCATGCGGCTGGCGGCATCGGGCCGGCGCGCCAGGTGGTCCGCGTCGGGGACGACATTCGAATGCAGAAAGAACAGATCGAGCCGCGACAGCCGCAGACGCTCGAGGCTTCCTTCAATCGATTGCCGCACCAGCGGTTCGATGTCGGCAGAGGGCGGATTGCCGAGGTTGCATTTGCTGGTGACCCGCACGCCCTCGGGCACTCGCCCGGCGAAAGCTTCGCCAACCACCAGCTCGGCCTTGCCCTCGCCGTAACGCGGCGCGAGGTCGATCCAGTTGATCCCCGCGGCGACCGCCGCGTGCACGGTCGCGACGCACTCGTCGAATGTCGTTTCGCCCCACACCATGCCGAGGCCGCCCCCACCGAGGGTTAGCACCGAGGCCGGCGAAAGCTTACCAAAGCTCTTTTGCTGCATTTGCGGTACCACTTTAATTGAGCGACACATTTCAGCTCGCTGTTTTCTGCAGCGAATTTGCAGCGGGAACTCTTCCATTGGTTGTAGCGCCCAGCAGATCAGAGCCCCCGCCGCGGAACCTCCATTTGGCGAGAGTGCACTTATAAAAAGGCAATTTTGAGGTGATCATCGATCCTGATGGGATCCAGCGAAACTTTCGGGCGTGCGACTCTGTTTGCAGGTCACTTACGGGCGCACGGGCGCCGCTCCGCTATCACGGTATGGAGACCTAAATCATGGGTTTGAAGCAGACCGTCTTTGCGGCGGCCTTATTATTGGGCAGTGCCGGATTGGCGATGGCACAAAACACCGCGCCGAGCACGACCACCGGTAATCAAACCGCGCCCTACGCCGGGACTTCGGCCAACCCCAATGCGAACGCCGCTGGCGCCGGCAATGCAGCGTTGGAGCCGGGGGCCAACAGCTTCACCGAAGGGCAGGCGCGCCGCCGGATCGAAGATCGCGGCTACACGAATGTCGACCAGTTGCACAAGGACCAGAACTCGATCTGGCAGGCCGAGGCGACGAAGGACGGCCGCCAGGTGCGTGTCGGCGTCGACTTCCGCGGCAATGTCGTCGAAGAGAACCGATAGGAGAACAGACAATGGCAATCCGTACGATCGTCGCGCTTTTCGATGATTACCGCGAAGCCGAGGACGCTATCCGTGAACTCGAATCGACGGGCGTTCCGTCGACCGACATCAACCTGATCGCCAACAATGCGGGCAACCGCTACGGCGAGTATCCGCAGTACGGCATCGATCGCCCTGCGCGGACCGAGGATACCGACACGGGGTCCGGGGCCGGCACAGGGGCCGGCATCGGCGCCGTGCTGGGCGGCGCCGCCGGCCTTCTCGCCGGCATTGGTGCGTTGGCAATCCCCGGGGTTGGGCCGGTGGTGGCCGCGGGTGCGCTCGCTGCGACCCTTGCCGGCGCCGGGGTTGGTGCGGCGGTTGGAGGACTGGTCGGGGCGCTGGTCGAGGTAGGCATTCCTCGCGAGCACGCAGACATCTATGCTGAAGCGGTTCGCCGCGGCGGAACTTTGCTGACGGTTCGCACCGATGACGTATTGAGCGATCGGGTCTCTGACATCCTCAATCGCCACTCGCCGGTCGATATCGAGGATCGCGCCGAGAGCTGGCGGCAAGCCGGCTGGCGGGGCTTCGACGAGCGTGCCGAGCCCGAGACCGGGTCGTTCTCTGCAGATCGTCCGCTGCGGACCGATCTCGAAACGCCGCCCGAGGCGGTTACCAGCCCGACCGGCAGGGCGGGCGAATTGCAGCGGGATTGGGAGGTACAGCGGGATCCCAGCCAAGTCCGCCATGAGACCGGGCGCAATTATGTCCGCATCTACCCGCCGGTCGAAGCGCCCGTAAGCGACAAGCGCTGAGCCCGATCAGCTTAAACAAGCGGTGACCGGCGCTCCGGATGGAGCGCCGGTTTGCTTTTGAGATCATCGAAAAGCGCATTACTCCGGCAACTTTTTAAGATTTACGCTCTCCCGGCCGGCGATCGCGGCGAGGAGGGAACAGAACCGAGTGATGAGGAGGCCGCCCAGGTTCGCGACGATCCGTGCCATCCGAGTTTGGTCTCGCCCAAGGCTTACAAAAAGTTCGGGGCCTGCAAACAGATCGGCTTCGCGGGGAGCGTGGCTGATGCTCGGCGGGGCGTTCGCCGCGTTCACCGTCAGCGCCGGCATCATGCATTCCTACGCGGTGTTCCTGCTGGCCTTCATCGAGGAGTTCCGTTGGAGCCGTGCCGAGACCTCGATCGCCTACTCGGTCTCGCAGCTCGTTGCCGGCGGGAGCTCGCCATTGGTTGGTGCGCTGGTCGACCGGCTCGGGCCGCGCCGCCTGCTGGTGCTCGGCGGCGTCCTGCTGTTTTCCGGCCTCGTCGGCAGCGCGCTGATCTCCGCGCTGTGGCAGGATGTCCTGTTCTACGGGATCGTCATGACGATCGGGGCCAACTGCCTGGGTCTCGTGGTCTTCGTGCCGTTGCTGTCGCGCCAATTCGTGCGGCGCCGCGGGATGGCGATCTCTATCGTCCAGTCGGCCAACGGCTTCGGACGAGCCGCCTCGGCGCCGCTTGTTCAATTCCTGATCTCGACGATCGGATGGCGAGAGACTTTTTGGGCGCAGGCGGCCTTTATCGCCGCTGCCGTCCCGCTGCTCGCCGCACTGTTTCGCCGTGCCGCCCGCTACCCGATCGCGAGCGCACCCGCCGCGATGACCCCGGCCTCGACCGAGGCGCCTCTGCCGGCCGGCAACTGGACCCTGAGCGCCGCGATCCGCACGCCGCATTTCTGGCTCCTCTTCGCGGTCTATTTGTTCACCGGTCTCGGCAGCTTTCTGGTCTCGCTGCACCAGCTCGCCTTTGCCGTCAATGTCGGGTTCGACAAGCTCTACGCGGCCGGAGTGCTCGGCATCGGCAGCTTCCTCGCGATCGGCGGAACGATCGTTACCGGCACCTTGTCCGACTATATCGGGCGCGAATGGTCGGCGATCCTCGCCTATGGCATCTCGATCATCGGGGTCGTCTGCGCGTTGCTGATCACCAGCCCCGACCAGCACTGGCTCTTATGGCTGCACGCCTGCTTCTTCGGCCTGACCTGGGGCGCCCGCGGCCCTGCCATCACCGCCAAGACCGCCGATCTCTTCCCGGGAGGCCGCCTCGGCACGATCCTCGGTGTCATCACGATCGGCAGCGGCATCGGTTCCGCTGCCGGCGCCTGGGGCGCGGGGTGGATCTTCGACATCTCGGGCAGCTATCGGCTCGCCTTCCTGCTGTCGATCCTCTTCTATATTTGCGGCTGCGTCGCCTTCTGGGCTCTGCGCCGTCCGCCGGTGCGGTAATGCGTGGGTAGTCCGCGGCGCGAGACTTCAGTTTTCCGGGAAACCGATGCGGCGCAGGCCTTCGTTCAATGTCTTGTCTTCGAGCGCCCAGTAACGGGGGGAGTTAGCCTTGCTCGTCCAGGGCACCTACACGTACCATTGCGCCAATGAATTGACCTCCGGTCTGCGTTTGAGCGAACTTGGCAAGCGCCGCCTTTGCTCCGTCGAGGTCGCCCTTGAGCGCCAGCGCTCCGGCAAGCCCGTAGAGAAAAGTCCAATCACGCGGGCTTGCGGTACGCCCCTTAATGAGCAGATCTATCGCCTCATCCATTGGTTCGAAATCAACTGGCACTAGCCCAATAGCTGATAACGACACGAGATATTCGGGTCGCGTGGGCTCAGCCGCAGGCTCTTTTCGCCCTGCGCGATTGCCTGCTCCGGTTCGCCCAGGAAGTGCAATGTCCAACCCACTGCATGTTTGCCTACTCGAAATTGGGATCGAGTGTGATCGCCTTTTCGAGGGCTATCCGCGATTCTGCTAGGCGAGCCTGCATTCGTCCGCAAAAACCCCAAGATTGCGTAAGCCATCGGCTGGTTCGGATCGCTCTCGATGGCTTCGAAGAGCAACCGTTCGGCTCGAGCTACAGTTTGTTTCACGGCATCCTCGTTGAAACGAGCTGCTGCTCCATCCGTTGGCCAGATTTTCCGACGAGAACTCTTGCGATTCCGATCCTCGCATCGGTAGAACTCGGATCGATCTCCGTTGCGCGCTCAAACGCCCGTAGGGCCTCTTGTGCGGCTTTTGGAGATTGGGGTCCGTACCACAGGGCCCAACCACGCATAACGAGATCCCGCGCGTCGGGATCGATCGCGTTTTCCTGCGCGATCCGGTGGCTGGCGTCGCTGAGGAGCGCAATATTCAGGGTCCACGCGAGCCGGCCGGTGATCTCGCTCTGCGCCTTCGCGAGGTTGACAAGATTGGTGTCGAACTGGTCGGCCCAGAGATGCGCGCCGCTCTCGGCGTCGATCAGCTGCGCGTTCACCCGAACCTGGTCGCCAGTCCGCCGTGCGCTGCCTTCGAGGACATAGCGAACGCCGAGCTCACGGCCGATCTGCTTTGCGTCGATCGGCTTGCCCTTATAGGTGAACGCGGTGGTGCGGGCGATTACAAAGCTGCCGGAGATCCGCGACAGATCGGTCGTCAAATCGTCGGTGATGCCGTCGGCGAAATATTCCTGGTCGGGATCGCTCGACAGGTTGCTGAAAGGCAGGACGACGATGGACAGGCGCGGCGCAGATTTAGCCTCGGCGGCAGGCGGGCGTTGCGCGCTCGTGGCCACCGACGCCTGACCCGGTACAGGCGATGAATTCCCTTTGGGCCAAACCCACCAGACGGCAGTCCCGATGCCGATTGCAGCGACGATGCTAGTCATGAGGATAGCCAGCCGCGAGCGGTTGCGCCGACTTGGCCCGATGAGCCGCGATGGAGTTGCCACTTCCGGTAACGACCTCACCGAAGCAGCGCTCAATTCATAGGCGTGCACCGGCTGCGCGATGTTTTTGACATTTTGTTCCCCGAGGTCGTCGAAACTGTAGGGGAGCCTGTCACCGATATGATCGCGCACCGTGCGCGAGATACAGAGGCCGCCAGGCTCCGCCAATGCCTCCAGCCGCGCGGCGATGTTGACGCCGTCGCCGTAAATGTCGCCGCTGTCGGCGATGACGTCGCCGAGATTGACCCCGACGCGAAAGGTAATGCGCTTGTCCTCGGGCACCTCCGCGCTGCGGTCCGCCATCGCCCGCTGGATTTCGACGGCGCAGCGCACCGCATCGACGACGCTCGAAAATTCCACCAGCATGCCGTCGCCGGTGGTCTTGACGATCCGCCCGTGATGCTCCCGGATCTTCGGGTCGACGAGCTCGCGACGGTGCGCCTTCAGCCGATTGAGGGTGCCTTCCTCATCCGACCCCATCAGCCGCGAGTAGCCCGCCATATCGGCGGCGAGGATTGCTGCGAGGCGGCGGGTCGTAGCCGCAGGTGCGGCCTTATCCAATCCTTCCCTGTGATCGGTGATGCCGCGGTCGACGAATGCGCGCCCTTCGGCCAACTGTCAGCCCCGCCTGTTCGAGGCACATCGAAGAATCAACTATAATTTACCAAATCCTGCGGGTCATCTGCTCAATCCGGATCAAACGGCGAAATCGATCAGTTGCCGCACCGGGGCGCCGGATTTGAGCGCGGCGAAGCCGTCGTTGATCTGCTCCAGCTTGATGCGGCCGGAGATCAGGTGGTCGAGCTTCAAGCGGCCCTGGCGCCACAACGACAGAAGCCTCGGCATGTCGACCCGGAAACGGTTGCCGCCCATCGAGGTGCCCTGGATCTTGCGGTCGCGCAGAAAATCGAAGCCGTGCAGTTCGATCTTCACGCCGAATGGCACCATGCCGATGATCGTCGCGGTGCCGCCGGCGCGCAGCATCTGGAACGCCTGCTCCGCGGTCGCCTTGGTGCCGAGCGCCTCGAATGAGTAATTGACGCCGCCGCCGGTCATGTCCCTGACCGCTTTGACCGGGTCGGCGTTGCTGACGTTTAGCGTGTCGGTGGCGCCGAGCTCGCGAGCCAGCTCCAGCTTCGAGGCGACAGTGTCGATCGCGATGATGCGCTCGGCGCCGGCGAGCGCGGCGCCGTTGACCGCCGACAATCCGACCCCGCCGCAGCCGATAACCGCGACCGTAGCGCCCGGCTCGACCTTGGCGGCGTTGAACACCGCGCCGACCCCGGTCATCACGCCGCAGCCGACGAGCGCCGCGCGGTCGAGCGGGATGTCGTTGTCGATCTTCACCATCGCGTTTTCGTGCACCAGCATCTGCTCGGCGAACGAGGACAGGTTGAAGGCCTGATTCAGCTGCTCGCCCTTCCAGGTCATGCGGCGCGCGACGCCGGGCAGCATCTTGACCTCGGTGTTCTCGCACAAATTCGGGTGGCCGGTCAGGCATTGCGGGCAGGTGCCGCAGAACACCGAGAGGCAGGTGATGACGTGGTCGCCCGGCTTGACATAAGTCACCCCGTCGCCGACCGCCTCGACAACCGCCGACGATTCATGGCCGAGCACGACCGGCGTCGGGATCGGGTACAGCCCCTCGATAAAATGCAGATCGCTGTGGCACAGCCCGGCAAAGGCTGGTGCGCAACAGCACCTCGCGCGGCCCCGGCTTGTTGACCGCGACCTCCTCGATCGTCATGGGCTGGTTCGCGGCATGAAAAACGGCGGCTTTCATCGGCAGCTCCTGTTGGTATTCAGTGGCTCAGTTTACGAGCTCTTGCCCCTCTCCGCCCTTGGGGGAGAGGGAAGGGCCCATCGCGCAGCGATGGAGGGTGAGGTGGGTCGCGCCACTGTTCGGAGCGGCGGCTCCCCCACCTCACCCGACCCTCTCCGCCCTCTAGGGCAGAGAGGGAGATATTTTGAGGTCGCATTCGCAACGAGTCACTCCTGGAAATTGAGGCGCAGGCCGGGCTCGGGCCAATCCATCGCGGCGAGCTGGCCGGTGCCGGACAGGGTAATGTAGGCCGTCTTCATATCCCTGCCGCCAAAGCAGATGTTGGTCGGGTAAACGTCGGGCATCTTGACCTGGCGAACGACGTTGCCATTGGGAGCGATGACGGTGATGTGGCCGGTGATCAGCGTCGCGACGCCGATGTTGCCGGAGGCCTCGACGGCGAGGCTGTCGAAGCGCTGAAAGCCGGGCAGTCCGCAGACGAAGCGGCCGGTGTAGGGCGCCGGGAACGGCTCCTTGCGCAGCACGCCGGGCTCGACGATGTCGAACGCAAAAAGCCGCGAGGTCTCGGTGTCGGCGACATAGACGGTCTTCTCGTCCGGCGACAGCCCGACCCCGTTCGGGCTCAGCATCGGATGGACGAGCTCGACAATCTTGGAGCCGTCGGGAAGCGCGTAGTAAAGCCCCGCCATGGTCCCGGCTGCGCGCATAGCGCTTGCCGAGATCGGTGAAATAAAAGCCGCCCTGGCGGTCGAACACGATGTCGTTCGGCGCCGACAATTTATGCCCGCCGCATTGGCTGTAGAGGATGCGCGTCTCGCCGGTGCGCGGGTCGATGCGCTGAATATAGCCGCACTGGTAATCCTTGGCCGGCCCGGTCGACAGAAACCCGCCCTCGGCATATTCGTTGCCGCCATTGTTGCAAACATAGAGCGCGCCGTCGGGCCCGCGGGCGAGCCCGTTCGGCCCGCCGCCCGCCGAGCCGATCGCCGATTTCCTGCCGTCCGGCGCAACACGGGTGACCGCGCTCCCGGCGATCTCGCCCAGTATGACCGAGCCGTCGGCCATCGCCACCGGCCCTTCGGGAAACCGCAACCCCGTCGCCATCACCCGTATATCCGTCATCGCGCCCTCCTCCCCTCTCGCTCTGCACCGAATTCTGTCGCCGCGCTCACCCGAGCGTCAAGCGGCAGCTCCCAGCCGTGGCGGACCCGCAACCAACATTTGAAGCGATTATTGCCGTTTGCTGCACCTGCAGCAAATCTGCAAATTAGGCGGTATAAAACGCTATTATTTCCAAAGGCTTATAATCTTTTTATCGCGCTTTTATCCCGCTGACGGGGATCGCTCGCGCTCGGTGTCCGCCTGAATTCGCCTACCTATTCCGCGCCTTTATAACGGATCACCGCGTCCAGCGAAATCGCGGCGGCCATCATCTTGCGGGCAGACCCGCGATTTGGCTAGGATCCATTTCCAACAACGCGAGTGCGGGTTCGCAAACACCGTATTTGCTATTTCTTGATGGTACTTTAACAATTATCGTTTGCACCGCCACAATTCGGAACGATATCTGTACGCGGCCATATCCGCGGACGCGCGGCACGCCCGGCCGACATCCCGTCAGCCGGGACATCCTCAGCCAAAATGCCGACCACGGGAGCAAGGGCGGCGTCTCTAGCGAGACTGACCAGGATCGATCAATCTTTTCGGCGTCTATCACCAGGATGCACAGAGCGCAACAGTAGAATGCGCGCATTGATTGGGATCAGCAATTTGCTGTCGTGTAAACGACGTCTCTGCCATGCGGCCGGTTCTGGCCCTCCACTCTCCACTTATCTCCGATGATGCCGGTGCCGTTTGCCTCAGACATGCCAGCTCTACCCTCAATAGCAGAAGAGCTTAGTGACGACCCCTCACCGCCGATAAGTGCCAGAAGCTGACGTCTCGCGCTCTTGCCGGGGCGCCCCCGGTCAATTGCTGACCGTCGACAAGGCAAGCAGATCGTCGAAACGGAAGTCGACTTCCTGCTCGCGAACCGCTTCCCCCTGCTGTGTGGTTGGGGCCAGATTACACCTCCATCTAGCCCGGTGCCTACCGACCCATTCTCGGAAGGAAACACCCCAAATCTCTCCGGACCTTTACCCCGGACGAGCGCTGCCGCCGCTCGGCAGCTGACACTGCCGAAGCGCGTCGGAGCCGGGCCGCTCGCGGCCCCGCGCAATTCTCCGGGCTTGGCCTCCTGCTCCTCGGCCATGCTCAGGGCTTTGTGATACAAATATCCCCGGCGTGGCGTCGGTCTGGGCTTGTCGACCATCGATGTCTCGTCAACTACCAGAAGATCGCAGGCCAGAGGCTCGTCCTCGTTCCGCCGGAAGCTGCTGTACTTGGGAAGACGATTTGTCTTTGACTACAGATCATCAAGTTAAGACTGCAAAGCATGAGTGACGGTGGTCCATCGTTCGCCTTCGCATTCCGCGGCGGGCTGAGGCCGGCCGCTGCATGATACTTGCGGAGGCTGACGTCGCGGCGGGCAACGCGGATTTTGTCTGGGTGCATCTCGACCTCCGCGATGCCGCGGCGCAAGCTTGGCTATCCCGCCGTCCCTGGCCGCACGACGTCGTCGAGGCGGTAGCCGCTCCGATCCAGTGGGGTAGGCTTTTCGTCACGCCGGATCTGGTCTACGGCCATTTGCGCGACTTCCGCGACGAACCCGGCGCCGCCACCCTGGAAGCGGGCTCGCTCAGTGTTGCCGCCACCCGGACGCTGCTCGTCACCGGTCGACGCATCCCGCTACTCTCAATCAGGGAGCTGCGATGCCGGGTGGAAGCCCATACGGTCCGACCGGCGAGCCCGTGCGGGCTGATCACCGAATTCTTCAGAGCCCTCAATGACATCGGCGAAGGCCTGCTGCAGCAGGCCAGTGAACGCATCAGTGCAATGGAGTTGAAGGTGTTGAAACGAGACGGCGCCGGGCAACGCAAGGACATCCTGGAGATGCGACGCGATTCAATCCGGGTCGCCCGCGACATGGCCTACAAACGCACGGCGATGCTCGAATTCACGCACGAGCGTCCAGCGCTGTTTCCTGCCGAAGAATTCGATCGATTCGACCGCCAGATCCATCGCTACGCGGCACTGAGCGAGGATACGCAGGATTACGCGGAGCGCTGTCAGTTCCTGGTCGAAGAGCTGCGGGCGCAGGTCGAGGAGGAGACCAACCGAAACCTTTACACACTCACGATGTTCTCGGTGATATTCCTGCCGGCAACGCTGATCGCGAGCATTTGGGGCATGAATGTCGGGGGCATCCCGTTCAGCGGCAGCTCCAACGGTTTTTGGGTGGTCGCCGGGCTGATAGCGGCGGTCTTCACCTTGTTCGCGATCGTCCTTTACCTGCTCAGGTTCAGGTTCTTCTAAAGCCGGTGCCGTCAGCGGTGAGCCGTTCTTGCTCTTGCCAGGCGAGTACGCCGTCGGTCACACGTTCGAAAAAGTTGGACGCACCGACGATGGCCTCTATGCCCCCGAGCCGCAGCCGCTCTCGTACTTCGTCGCGCACCCGGGCGAAGGCGAAGCTGATGCCTTGGCTTTGCAACTCCTTGATCAAGTCCAGCAACGCGTCGCAGGCGCTGGTGTCGACGAAGTTCACCGAATCTGCGTCTAGAAGCACATGCCTCGCCGGCGGGCGGTTGGCGGCCAGTGCAGCCTTCAGCTCCTCGCCGAGGTGACCGATGCTCGCAAAGAATAGGTCGCCGCCGACGCGCCAAATCAGCAAGCCGGGGAAGGTGAGCGCCTCGGGGTGGCGCCGGACGTCACGATAGGCCTCGGTACCCGGCAACTGACCGAGCACCGCGCCTTGCGGGTGGCTGGTTAGATAGATCAACATTAAAAGCGACAGCGCCACACCGAGAGCGATGCCGTGTGGGACGCCCAATGTCAGCTCTGCGGCGACAACGATCGCGGCGAGGCCAAACTCCCAGCGGCTGCGTGCGAACAGATCGCGCAAATACTCGGGCTTGGAGAGGTGAAGCATTGCCGCGATCACGATGGCGGCGAGTGTTGGATGCGGCATGCCCCGGAATAATGGCGTCAACAACACCAGCGTCAGGAAGCATAGGACTGCTGCGGCGAGATTGGCGAGCTGGGTACGGGCGCCGGCAGCCATTGCGACGGAGGTTTTGGACAGGCTGCCGACAACGAGGAAACCGCCGAAAAGGCCGCTCAGAATATTGGCGGGCCCGTGCGCGATCAGCTCCTGATTCGGGTCGATGTCGCCGCCGCCCTGCATTGCCGCGGCCTTTGCCCCGCCGAGTGCCTCGGCATAGCCGACCAGCACGATGGCAAGCGCGCCGGGTGCGAGCTCCTGCAATATCGCAAGGTCGAGCTTGGGCAGCGCGAGGTGAGGCAGGCCAGACGGGAGCTCGCCGACCACGCTGACACCGGCGGCCTCGCCGCCGAGCAGGGCCACCAGGATCGTGGCCACCACCGCGACCACCAGCGCCGCAGGTATGCGGTGCGCCAGGCGGCGCAGCACCAGCATCGCTATGAGACTGAGCGAGCCGGTCAGTACCGGGGCCAGCGAGGTTTCCGGTAGATGCTGCAGCACGAACCAGAGCTTGGCGAAGAAGTTGCCGGCCGCGCCGTCGATGCCAAGCAGGTGTGGCACCTGGCCGATGATGGTGACGCATACCAAGCCCTCGATGAACCCTTGCATCACCGGTGTGGGGATGAAGGCAGCCACCCAACCCATGCGCAGCGCGCCGAACACCAGGAAGAAAGCGCCAATCAAGATCGCGAGAGTGGAGGTGAGCTCATTGAACTGCGCAGTTCCCTGTGCAGCGATCGCGCCGACCGCCAGCGCGGAAATCAGGCCGGTGGCAGTATCCGGGCCGACGACCAGCAGACGCGAGGTACCGAGCAGCGCGTAGGCAATCAATGGCGGGACGATTGTGTAGAGCCCCATGATCGGCGGCACCCCGACGATGCCGGCATAAGCCATGCTTTCCGGCACCATGACCGCCCAGACCGCGAGACCGGCCAGGAGATCCGGCAACACCCAGTTGCGCCGGTAGCCGGGAAGCCAGCCAAGAACGGGCAACAGCCGCTGTGCGATGGACCCAGGGCGCACCGAGATGGGCATGCCGCGCTTCATTTCCATTTCTTTTTACTGGCCAGCTGGGCCAGAGCCGTGCGCCAAGGGGCACCGACTTCCTCCGGGCCGCCCAACGGGGTGACGACATTGACGAGGGCGCCGGGGCTAAGCTCCCAGATCAGGATATAGGCTGAAGCGAAGATCGTCGCGAGGTTCAGATAAAGTACGGCCGCGCCTCGAAGGCGGCGAAATGTAATACGCCCAGGCGCATAGACCGCGCGTGCTACTGTCCAAGTCAGTGCACAGAAAGCGAGAATATTACCACTGCCGCGGAGCACGATAGTTGAAACCGGTGACCATTCCCCGCTCAACAGGAAGCTCGCTGCGGTGGCGGCCAGCCCGAGCAGGATCAGGACAATGGCGTTCCATCTCTGCGACAGCATCACGACGATCGCTAGGGCCGCAAGAACAAGCGTATCAGCGACCACCCGCGCTATCGGCAGTCCCTTCGCAGCCAGCGGCCCAGCGAAAAAGATCGCGCAGAGATCAAGAACCAACAGGACACTCAGAGCCGGATCTCCAATTCGATCCTGCCAGGCGTAGATCGACCTCCGCGCGTCATCGACGATATGGGAATGCGCTGATCACCATGCGTGGTCATGAGTTCTTCGGCAGGCGGATTTGGCTCTCGCGCCCCACAAAATTCAGAAAACCTCGGGGATTACCCTGAAGGGATAATCGCTCTCATTGTAATCGTCACGATGCTGCCGTTTCGGCAGCTCTATTTTTTTGCGCGGCGCCTCCTCGTAGGGGATTTTGCTCAGAATATGAGTGAGCGCATTCAGCCGCGCCCGCCGCTTATCGTCGGAATGCACGACGTACCAAGGCGCCCACGAGGTGTCGGACGCGAGGAACATCTCGTCGCGTGCCCTTGAGTAGTCGAACCAGCGGGAATAAGATTTGAGATCCATGTCGGACAGCTTCCAGATCTTGCGCCCGTCGTCGATGCGCCCCTCCAGGCGCCTCGTCTGCTCTTCGGGGCTGACCTCCAGCCAATACTTCAGGAGAATGATCCCGGAATCGACCACGACCTTCTCGAATACGGGCACCATCTCCAGGAAGCGTTTGGCCTCCTCCTCGGTGCAGAACCCCATCACGCGCTCGACCCCGGCTCGGTTGTACCAGCTGCGGTCGAAGATCATGACCTCCCCTGCCGCAGGCAGATGTGGAATGTATCGCTGGGCGTACATCTGCGACTTTTCGCGCTCGGTCGGCGCGGGAAGCGCGACCACCCGGAAAACGCGCGGGCTACCCGCTCGGTCATGGCTTTGATCGTGCCGCCCTTGCCGGCGCCGTCGCGCCCCTCGAAAAGGATGCAGACCTTCAGGCCCTTGTGCACGACCCACTGTTGGAGCTTGACGAACTCGACGTGCAACCGCGCGAGCTCCCGCTCGTATTCCTTCCGCTTCAGCTTGCCGTTGGCTTCCGAGTCGTCGTTCTTGGTGTCGGTCATCGGATCCTCCCTTCGCATCCGCCTTCATATCCAGCCGTTTCTCGAGAATTGCCCTAAATCTGTGTTACTTCCAGCTGAGAATGAAGCCGATATCACCGGGCATGCCGCCGGGATACTCGAGCACTTCAGCCTTGAGGTGGAAGCCGAGCGGCCCGAGCTAACGAGCCACAATTCGTAGCGTACTTGGGGCGGCCTCCAAGGTCGTGTCCCACCCGGGCCCGAGTTGTTGATCCTTGGGCCGCGATAGCTCCACATCGCATTTAGAAAACGATAGATCTGCACCTCGCTTTGTCCGCGCTCGGCGGCATGGGTTACCAGTTGCATCACGAGTTGCATCAGTAGCTCGGCCGTCCCCTTAAGCGGTTTGTGAAACTCGTCCATCACGGCCTTTTGCGTTTCCTCCTGCTCCCTTCATATGGCGCAGTTCTTCGGCTCCTTGGCCGCCTCGCGATTGGCCTGCCGGACCTAAAGGGCACTGCAGCTTTACCCTGAGCTGCGGAAGAAGCTGGGCGCCACTTGCACCCCGGCTAAGTGCCATTAGCCGACGTGATCACCGGCCGATACCCGAGCTGCATCGACTAGCCGTTCGTCAACGAAGCCCCCACCCGACGAGCAGGATCACAAGCGCCGAGCCTCCCGAGTTGGACGCGGCGATCGAGCTCTTGGATCCCGGCGCCACGGGCCGTAGAGCTGGGCCTTAGCTTTCGGCGTCGGCCTCGTGTATGCCGTCAAGGACGGGGGCCTGACCGTCATTTCGCGAGCGGCTTGATGCTCTATCCTTCGGCACGACACAAAAGGCGTAACGCGAGTGGAGCCCTCAAGCGACGGTCAGCTCCATACGCCCGGAGGCGGACAAGATACGCCGTACCCGCGCGCGTTGTTGCTCAGTGATCGTCAGGCGCTCGGCGAAATCGACGGCCGCCCGGCTTCGTGGCGTCGACGCCTATCTTGGTCAATGTTTGTCGACCGGATCGGAGGTCGGGATCGAGGATGGCGCCCATCGCGCGGTGGACGAAGACCAGATCGCGGTCGGCGCGAGTGCGTGTGGCGACAGCCCACATTACGTCAGCGCAGGTTGAAGATGTCGACGTCCTCGTCGACGACTACCACGATTTGACAGTACATCTCGGTGCCGAAAGCCGCCATGATCGCCTGTTGCGGCTGGCCCTCGGCGGTTTTCTTCATCTGAATGATCGCCATAAAGGCGCCGCAGGTGATCGTCGGGACATGTGCACGGCGATGACATTGGGCAGGTTGCGGCGCAGCGAGTTCAAGATCTCCGCCTTCGCGCGCGACGCAGCTGATCAGGATGTGATCCGAGGCGGTGCCCGAGGCAATCGAGTGAAACATTGCGTCATGCCGCATCTGAATACGTTCGGCACAAAGACGTTCTCTGTGCTGCGGTACGGAGGCATAGCCGGTAAACTCGCTGAACGGTCCCTTCCGGCTCGCGAACATCGTTCAGGATTTTCCCTCGATAACGATTTCCGCGCCCTCAGGCACATCAAGCTCTGCGGTGCCGCAGCGCGCGACGCGGTACGGCTCATCGAACAAGGCGCCGATAATTTCGTATTTCCGCACATTCGGCGGATAGTGATAGGCCATCGAACCCATGTAATGGACCGGGTGGATGCCGAAGCGTAACGACGGCCGGTAGGTTCGCCTCGTGCTTCGGCGCGGCGATGGAACTCGTACATGCGGCGGCGCGAATGGAGTGAGACACCGAGACGATTGCGGCCCCTTTAACATCAGGCGATGGAACCCTGTGGTGTCGACCCCGAGTCTCTGGATCACGGGCGCAGATTTGGCCGGCAGTGATATAAGGGGCGGCATCGACCGCAAAGTGTACTGGGATCGGCAATTGAGTCGAGATCCAGAGCTGTCGCCTTCGATCACCACCTCTTGCCAGGGCGCGCGATCGACGCGTGCGACTGGCGCGATAGTTCTGGCATCGCTCACGGAAGGCTGTGGGGGAGCGCCTCGGCGCGACTTTCATCGCTGCGGCAATTAGCCGTCGGTTGCCGGCGAGATTGGTAACGACCGGCATCTCGAGCCCTCGACGTGTTCGAAGATGACGACGGGGCTGCGGCCGGCACGCTCGAGTTCAAGACCGTCGAGGTGATGTCGAGTTCGCGCCGACCGGTTCACGGATGCGCACGATCTCTTCCGGGAAATCATGCTCAACCATCGCGAAGAAGCCGCGCATGCTTTGCTTGTTCACCGGCTCTCCCTTCCATCGCGCTCGCCTATAGCTGGACCTGTTCCGAGATGGCCGAGGGCATCGTCCACCCGATCCCGAGATAGCGGACAGCGCATTCCAGTGTGGTGTGTCCGAGCGGCAGCTGCACCTGATCGCGGTTGCCGGTCTTCTTGTAAATCTGTGCCGCTTCGTTCCGACGATGAGTGAGTGCGCCGTAGGCCGACCCATTGAGGCCGGTACACTCCACCCATTGATGGACGATGCGGGCATACTGCGCAGTCGAGAGGTGCGTGCGGTTGTCGAAAGCGGCCTGGAAACAGATATCGGACCTTCCGCCGCCAACTGCAGCCAACCATTCGCCGATGGCGGGCGTGTTTGCTGGGTGATCTGGACCTGCACCGGCCGACCAGTCTTCTTCTGGACCACGGTCGCTCGATCCCGCACCCTCTCGCCGACATACACATCGTCGAATTCTCAGCCGGAGGATATCGCAACCTCTGCAGCTTGCCGTCGATTGCCAGATTTGAACGGAGCGAGGTCGCGGCGGCGCTCCTCCAGTTGAAGGCGTATACGAAATCGTCCGGACATCCTTCGACTTCAACTGACACCTCTGACCGATTAAGCAACCCTTGTTCCAAGGGTCGCGCTGCTAGGAGCGAGTGGGAGTCGTGGTCGTCTCCGAATTGCCCCTTCGACCGCAGCGCCAATCGCCCTCGATCTTGGCGTAGTCTATCCGAAAAGGGCGCAATGCGCCGGCCAGACCTTCCCCCTTCGCCCTGGAACGGAGAGCTTATATTAGATCCGCCGCAGACATTCGCGCCCGTATTTCTGCGCCCCTGACCCGTCGGATGAAAGACCTCGACCGGGGCCACTGAGGAGTGGTGAGAGCGAACCGGGTTTGCCCTTGGGGGACTAGTTCGCTCTCGGAAAGGCGAACGGGCACATTTGATCGGCGGTGCGGCCGAGCGCATCCCAACCGGCCCAGCCGCTCCAAATTCGCTCGCCGGCGTCCTGCGCCTGGCTGCGTAGCGCCCCGAAATCGACACCCGGGATGCGGCCGCCATCAACGCGCACCACACCGTCGACGATCACTGTATCGACATCGTCGCCGATGCCGCATTCGACCAAGCTCTTGATCGGGTCACGCACGGGGCCCATGCGCAGCGTATCCGCCCCGTCAGATCGATGATGACGATGTCCGCCTTGGCACCCGGCATCAGTCGGCCGAGATCGTCGCGCCCGAGCGAGCGCGCACCACCCAGCGTGGCCGCCTCAAACACCTCGGCTGCGGACGCGGCCTTGAGGTTGCGGCTGGCGATCTTGCCGACATAAGAGGCGGTCCGCATCTGCATATCATGTCGCGCGGATAGGTGTCAGTACCGAGAGCGATGTTGACGCTGGCCTTGCGGTAACACTCCCAGGAATCGCAGAAATCGCGCGCGCGCCGCGCGACATTGACCGGGCAGTGCGAGACGGTGCATCGATGCGCACCCATGATCTCAGGTCGTGGCCGCCGGAATAATTCATCAGCGGATTTTCGGCGACGAAATTGCCATGGCCGATATTGAGGGTATCCGACATCAGACCGAGTTGTTCGAGAAGTTCGATCGACGTCATCTGGTGCTCGCGGATGATGTCGAAGAACTCCAGGATGTTGTACGCCGCGTCTATCGCGACCGGCAGGCGGCGCGAGGCGGCCTCGCGGGCGGTCGCCTGCAGCAGATCGACCGTACAGGTCTCGATCTCGCGCGGCACAAGAATACCGCGGAGCCGACCGTGGATGCTCGGCGCGACGCTCGATGTAGTCGAGGGCCAACGCGAATTCGCGAACGCCGGCTGCTTCGTCGACGACGCGGGTCAGCTTGCCGTCTGGTCCGCCGACCCAGCGCCCGCTGTCGAAGCCGGGACCGAGATAAGCTCGGATACCGAGTTCGCCGATCTGCTCGTCGAGCGCCTCTTGCACCTTCAGCTGGCTGCCGAATTCGACGAAGGTGGTGACGCCGTTACGCAGCAGTTCGGCCGACCGTGAACCGCGGCATTGAGTGCGAGACTCTTCGCTCGCCACTTGATCGTCGGGGCGGATATAGCGCGGGTCGCCGCCGACCCGCGTCCCCGCCTTCGGCACGCTGATCTCGAAAAACGGCTGACCGAAATAGTCGGGGCGTCCGACATCGGTGATCAGCCGATGCGAGGCGCGATGACCGGAATGTACATGGGTGTCGATGAAGCCCGGGATCACCAGTTTCGAGCGTGCGGCGATGACCTGGTCGACGTCGCCCGCGAAGTCTTGTCCGACGAAGAGAATTCTGGATCCTTCGTAGACCAGCTCCGCGTCGCGCCACAACACATGACCGGCTCCTGAATGGCCGACGAGCCAGCCGCACTCGATCTTCGTTCTCACGCCGGCATCCTCCCAAGGCGACCGCTCCGCCGTCAGCCCGGATCTGGTCCGGCGCAGCCTTTGTCGCGCGTCACGAGTCCCTCCTCTCGCCGCTCGAGCGGAGAAGGCCCCGGGCGAGAAGCCGGTCCGGTCCTCAGCCCTGGGCCGCCTGTAATTTGAGGAGTTCGGGGTCGGCGTATTGCGGCCGCAGCGGTTGCGGCTTAGCGAGCAGGGTCTGCAATTGGCAATCGCCCGAGCCGGTATTGAACACTTCGTGCTGCAGGAAGGGCGGCAGCGCCACGAGGTCCCAGCGACCGAGTTTGATGTCGTAGCTTTCCTCACCCTGCCAGCAGCGGACCAGACATTCGCCGTCGAGAATGAAAAACACCTCCTCAGTCTCGTGGCAATGCACCGGGATGCGGTTACCGGGCGGCATCGTCTGGACCGACATCGTGAATGCGGTCGCCGGGATCGCGCCGCGCAGATCGGCCGGATCGACCGAACCGCTGGTTCCAAGATAGCGGCGTTGCGCCCTCGCATAGCGCGGGTCGCGGTCCGTCTCGAAACCGAATACGGTCCAATCTGCACGGCGATCTGCAAATCGCGCGATGCACCGCTCGATCCTGTCCTTGAGCGCAACCGCAGGGGTCGTGTCCATCACCATCTCCTCTCTCACGCCAGGGCCGGATAACCGAGCGCGCCAGCCTCCCGCTCATAATCGAGCAGTGCACGATACCGAGCCTCCGGTACATCGACAATGTCGGCGAGCATCAGCCCCTCGCGCACCGCGCGGTAACGTTGCTCGTGCACGACGATGCGCAAAGCCGCGCGCAGGATTGTGACGGTCATTGCCGGTGTCGCGATGGAGGTCACGAACGAAATCGCCGGGCTCGGCGGGGTGCGTGCCAGCACCCGCACCTTGGGCGCCATCTCGGGGCGGTGCCGGCACCAGAAGGCATAGGTCACGCAGTCCACCGCGGTGGCGTCGCCCTCGCCGCGCGCGACGCGGTCGAGGTTTCCCGGCTGACTGAAAGTCTCGACCGCGCACGCGAACAGCGGCCGGCCCTTGGCCATGTCGGCGAGGGCGCGGCGCGGCAGGTTCATCCCCGAATTCGAATGCCGGTGATTGAACAGAAAGACGCCGCCCCCTAGGTCACTCAGCGTGCGCGCCTCCGATCCGGCCGGGACGATAAAGAACCCGCAATGCGTTGGCCCGTCGCACCCAGGAGCGCGGTAGCACGGAGTGCCGAGACGGATGGCTTGTCCCCGGAAGATCGTCTCTAGCGGATAGCCGCAGGTCTGCGAGAAAAGCACCTCGGGGCCGATGCGCTCGGGCACCGGTGGGCGCTCGAAGCTCAGGCTTTGGGGCAGGTTGCGCAGCCCCGCTTCGGCGAGAAGCTCGCGCAATGCCTCCCAGAACCGCAGATTGACCGGCCGCATCTCCGGCAGGTTGTACATCGGCAGGCTCGCGCTTGCGCTCATATGACCCCTCCGACTGGCATCTGCCCACCATACCAATGCCGCACGGCTCGTTCGGCAAGTTCGACGACGCCGTAAAGTGCGAGGCCGATGACGCACAGCAGCACGATTGCCGCCAGTACCGTCGCCGTTTCGCCGGCCCCCGCCGCGAACATGATGATGTAGCCGAGCCCCTTTTGCACCGTGATGAACTCGCCGACGACGACCCCGATCATCACCATCGTCACGCCGACCTTCATGCCGGCGAAGATGAAGGGCATCGCGTAGGGAAAGCGCACCATGCGGAATACCTGCCATTCGCTGGCGGCGAGTGAGCGGCAGAGCTGCAGCGTCTCGGGCTTGGCGCTGACGAGCCCGGTCGCGCTTGAGACGACGACCGGAAAGAAGGCGATGAACACGGCGACGACGGTCGAGGTCTTCTCGCCGACGCCGAGCCAGACGATGAAGAGCGGCGCCAAGGCGATCTTCGGGATCAGCTGGAACATTACGATGTTCGGAAAGAGCGCCTCGCGCACCCAGACGGAAGAGGTGAGCGAAACCGCGAGCGCGACCCCGAGCGCGCTGGCGATAACGAAGCTGAGAACGCTCTCGGCGGCGGTAGGCACCGCCTCGCCGAGCAGAATGACGTAATTGCTCTGCAACACCCGCCACACGGCGGAGGGCGAGGGCAGCAATATCGGCGGGATTCGCATCCTCTCGCAGAGCACCTGCCAAGCGACGATCACCAAGACCGCTAAACCGACCGGCAGCAGCACGCTGCGCCCGAAGCGCCCCGACACCGGCGCGCGCTTCTTAAAGCTTTCCTCGAGGAGGGCCATCTCGCCTCAGTGCCGGCCGTAAACGCGGCGCACCACGCGTTCGGTGAGCGCGACAAGGCCATAGAGCGCCACCCCGAGCGCGCACAAGACGACGAGGGCGGCGAACACCTCCGCGGTATTGAGCCGCGCCCCGGCGTTGAGGATGTAGAAGCCGAGGCCGGCCTGCGAGGAGATGAATTCGCCGATGACGACGCCGATGACCGCCATCGTCATCGCGACCTTGATGCCGCTGAAGATTGCCGGTAAGGCGAACGGGAAGCGCACCAGCACGAAGCACCGCCAGTCGGAGGCGGTCAGCGAACGGCAGAGTCTCAGGGCCGCCGGGTCTGAGCCGGCAAAACCGACCGCCGCCGCAATGACGACGGGGAAAAAGCTGACAAAGCCGGCAAACGCGACGCGCGAGGAGCTGCCGATCCCGAGCCATATCGACGAAGAGCGGTGCGAGGGCGATTTTCGGCACGAGCTGAAGAAGTACCAGGTTGGGATAGAGTGTGTCGCGCAGCAGCGGCGAGTAGCTGATAGCGACGGCGAGCCCCACGCCCAGAACCGTCGCCGCGAAGAACGCTGCCAGCGTATCGCGGGTTGTCGGCACCGCGTTGCCGATCAGCGCCGGCAACTCCTGCCAGAGCTCACTGCCGATCTCGGCCGGCGTCGGCAGTATGACCGCCGGCACCCGCAGCGGGGCAGCGGCGAATTGCCAGAAGAGAAGCATCCCCGCGGCGGTCGCGAGCGGCAGCACGATCGGCCGCAGCCTGCGCAGGCTCGGACCGAGGATCGGAGCGCCGGCTGGCAGTGCGACCGTGGTCGCGCCCGGGCTCTCCACACTCACGCCGACGACTCCTCGCGTCGCGCCTTCAGGAGGCCCGGCGCGCCCGCGGGCGGTCGTGGCTCTCTTCGATGCGCTCGCGCAGATGGCCGCAAATCTTGTTGAATTCGGGACTTTCACCTAGTGCCATCGAGCGCGGGCGGGCGAAGGGGATGGCCAGATCCTCGACGATCGTCGCCGGCCGCTTCGTCATGACCAGCACGCGATCGGCGAGTAGTACCGCCTCGCGGATGCTGTGGGTCACGAACAGCGCGGTCTTCCGGTATTGCTGCCATAAGTCGAGCAGCAGCTCGTTCATTTCGTCGCGGCTGATAGCGTCGAGCGCACTGAACGGCTCGTCCATCAGCAAGAGGTCGGGATCGTACACAAGCGTCCGACAGATCGCGACCCGCTGGCGCATCCCACCCGACAGCTCGTGCGGCCTTTTGTGTTCGAAACCCGTCGAGCCCGACTTGCTCGAGCAAATTGCGGGCGGCCTCGCGGTAGGTGCCGATCCGGCGTTTTAGAACGCGTATCGGAAACAGAACGTTGTCGAGCGCACTCTTCCACGGCAGCAAGGTCGGGTCCTGAAACATGATGCCAATCGAGGTGCGCGGGCCGGTCATCGGCGAGCCGTCAATCAGGATGCTGCCCCCTGACACCGGCTCCAGCCCGCCGACCATCATCAGGAGCGTGCTCTTGCCGCACCCGCTCGGGCCGAGAATCGCGACGAACTGACCATGAGGGACCGAAAAGCTGACGGTGCTGACCGCTTCTACCGCGGCCCGCGTGCCAGCCCGGTATATCTTGCTGATCCCGCTCACCTCGATACAGTGCCCAAACTTGGCAACCGGCAGAGAGGGCTCCTCGAGCGGCCGGCTTCCGGCAAGCAGCGTGCCAGCGTTCATCAGGTCACGTAGGCACGAAATTGCTGCGCGTTCTTCTGCGCTTCGTCGAACTCGTCACTCGAGAACTTGACGCTGCCGACAAAGCGGTTAGTCATCAGCGCGTCCACTATCGGGCGCTTGTCGCCGGGTTTGGCGAGGTATTGCATTACGAGATCGGTCTGCGCCTGGTACGCCTCGGGCTCGATCCAGCCCAGACCGCTCGTCTTGATGACCGGGTTAGCAGCGACATAGACCATGATGCCGGTGCCGACCCGGATCTGCTCGCGCGCCTGCCCCGCCAACGCCATCTCCGGCACCTGCTTGAAGAACAGCTTCATCGCCTCGCCAGGGTCGAGCATCGTCGCCTTCAGACCTTGGAGCGTCCCGTCGACGAACGCGGCGCACAATTGCGGCTCCGCCGCGACGCTCTGCGGCGGGGTGAGCAAGACATACCCGTAATTGATCAGGCCGACGGCGCTGTAGAGCATGAAACGCGCCTTCACCCCAGTGGCAGCGTAAATCGGCATGATGCTGACGGCGAAGCCGGAGATGGCATCGACCTTGCGTTCGGACAGCAGCCGATTGCGCACGTTGGGTTCGGTCTGAAGGCGATCGACTTTCGAGAGATCGAACCCGGCCTTCGCCGCATAGGCCGGCAACAGCGGGTAGTCGCCCGAGGTGACGGTCGAAGCGAGCTTATGGCCCTCGAGATCCTTCGGTGTCTTGATCGGCCCTTCGTCGAGCACGCCGATCCCCATCGTCCCGTCATACTGGCAGCAGCCGAGCGCCGTCACCGGCAGCCCCTTGACGTTTTGCAAGATTGCCGCCGGCGCCGCTGCCATGCCGAAATCGAACCGACCGGTGCCGGTCGCTTCCGCCGCCGCCACCGATCCCGTGCCGCGGGCGATCGAGACGTCGAGCCCGTGCTTGTCCCAAAATCCCATGCCCTTGGCGGTAAAGGCGAAAAGGTCGCTGCCTTCCGGCACCCAGGGCAGTGTAAATGTCACGGATTTCTTGTTTTGCGCAAAGACGAGGCGCGGTATCGCGAGCCCGCCTGCAAGTCCCGAAATCGCGGCGCCCGCCGCACCAAGGAGGCGACGGCGTGAATACTGGCGTCGAACATTCATGAATGCCTCCCTCGGCGCCCGGTCGGAGATCGCCGAAAGCACCGAAAACCCGATAGGGATCCGCTGATGGTAGGTGACATCGTCAGACTGGTCAAAGGGCCCTCAGACCGGGGTGTCGTCCTCTTAGGACAGCACACCGGCCGGGACGTTGGCGGCTCGACTGCCTGCCGTCAGCGCCGGTGCCGCAGGATGGCGTTCGACATTGCCCGTCGGCACAGGAAATATCGGCATTGCCCTTCTGCACCAAACGTTCAAAAGCTGACCTCGTCTTGATGGCCTCAACAAAGACGAGCGCATCCTGATGGTCCTTTGCAACAAAGGACCATCACTATGCAAGACCCCACCGATGTGATTCCCCAGGTCGCGCGTCGCGAACCCTGGAACAAGGGTAAATTGATCGGCGCGAAGCCGCCGCTTCGGCCAATGCATGTCTGGTGTATCCGCAGCAGGCTTCAAATCGCGGGCCAACACGCGACCTGGTCATGTTCTATCTAGCTATCGACAGCAAGCTCCGAGGATGTGACGTCGTCAGGCTGAAGGTCGAAGACGTTGCTCCCCATGGTCATGCGATCGATCGGGCGACCGTGCGCCAGCAGCTGCCCACAAAAAGCCGGGTGAGTTCCTCTTCGACGGCCGTCGCGGTCCGGACCGCCCTATAACGACGCGACAGTACGCCCGGCTCGTCTGCCGATGGATTGCCGGCATTGAGCTCGACCCGAGCTTCTTTGGGACGCATTCGCTACGCCGAACCAAGGCGACCCTCATTTACCGGCGTATTGGCAATCTGCGATCAGTACAGCTCTTGTTGGGGCATAAACAGATCGAGAGCACGGCGCGCTACCTTGGCATTGAGGTCGATGACGCTCTTGCCATAGCCGGGCAGGGCGACGTCTGAACTACCCGAGCAGAGCAGACCTGCTCTGCCCATCTTTTCTTGGCAGCTCAGTGCCATCAACGGACATTGGGGCGACACCTGAAGGTCCGGCGCGTTCGTTTCCGACCGACGAGTTCATGCAGTGAGGCGGGATCGCCAGCGGAATAGACGGGGCTTCGAATCCTGATTCCCTTTCAAGAGGGGAGGAGAGCGACCGTGATACGTTTCTTATACCCTAAGCGATCTTGGACCGCTGACGAACGGACTGCCCCGAAGATAAAATCGCAGGAGGCGGTTTGCATCCCGCGCGATGCCGATCCTGATGCTCTGCCCGATTTCGCCGGGTTCGTGATCACAGCGTCCGAGCCATAGAGGGCCTTCTCGGCACAGATCAAGCCCATCGAACCGACGATCAACCCGCAACGCCGCGGCGAGCCTTCCTGGTCCTCGCGCCAAGTCGCGCAGCCGCTCGATTTGACGATTTCGCTGCATGATCGGGATGCCGTCGCGCGGCTCAAGCGCCCTGATGAGGACGCCAGCCCCAATCCCGGCTATCTCGCTTGAGACGTTCAGCATGTATGCGCTGCCGTAGACGAGGTACACGTAGGCATGCCCGCGCTCGAGAAAGAGCGACCGATTACGCGGCGTCATCCCGCGGTAGGCGTGCCCCGCGGCGTCGCCGACGACATACGCCTCGGTCTCGACAATACGGCCGCTGGCCACGCCCTCGGCAGTCTCCCGCATCAGTACCTTGCCGATGAGATAACGAGCGAGCGAGACCGTATCGACCGGCAGCTCCGCACGAGGGAGCGGTGGATGGCCACCCTTACGCCGGCTAAGTTTCAGCGCATCCGCTCGACCCATTGAGCGCGCGAAGGCCCCGGCTCAAACGGATCGCCGAAGTATTGGGTCTCGCGGGCCACCTTCCCGTCTCTGAACTCCATGATGCTCACCGTGTAAGACGGCCTTGCAGTCGTAGGCGATGACGAATTCAGTGATCCAGAGGTCGGCAGCGCCGAGTATCCGCCGCACTGTGAAGCGCTTTCTGTTCGGCTGAGCAAAGCGAGAGGCCTGAATGTTGCGCCGGCCGCGGATGCGCTCGCCCGACTGCGGGTACTCGAGCACCGCATCCTCTCGGTAAATCTGGTGCTCAGCCTCGAAGTCGTTGGCGTCGGAGGCGGCCCAGTGGCGATCCAGGGCCGCTCTGATGTCGTGGTCTTCCATCTCGATCCTCCCTCGCTGACGCTGCGTCAACTTTAAAGACGGCACTCCCGATGTGCGATAGCGATCCCTGATGCACACCTCGCCATCGGGCAGCCCGTCGCACCCTCTTCCTTACACACAAGGGAGAGGGTAAGGTAGAGGTTCTGCTCTCGTTGCAAATATTCATTCGCTTTAAGGTTGGGGGCAGTCCGGAGGAGCCATGAGTACGTCGTTTCAGCCAATCGACGAACTTTGCATCAACACCATCCGGACGCTGTCGATCGACGCGGTCCAGAAAGCGAACTCGGGACATCCGGGGATGCCGTTGGGTGCGGCGCCGATGGCGTACGTCTTGTGGACGCGCCATCTGCGGCACAATCCCACCAACCCCAAATGGCCCGATCGCGATCGTTTTGTGCTGTCCGCCGGACATGCCAGCATGCTGCTCTACAGCCTGCTGTTCCTCACCGGTTACGACCTTACGATGGCTGATATACAGCAATTTCGCCGATGGGGCAGCCGTACCCCGGGGCATCCCGAGTATGGCGTGGTGCCAGGTGCGGAAGTGACGACGGGTCCGTTGGGTCAAGGTGTTGGAAACGCGGTGGGATTCGCAATCGCGGAGCGTTGGCTGGCCGCCACCTTCAATCGGTCGGGCCATGAAGTGGTGAATCACTACACGTATGTGATGGCTAGTGACGGCGACATGATGGAAGGTGTCGCGGCGGAGGCCGCCTCGATAGCGGGTCAATTTCGGCTCGGACGATTAATCGTGCTCTACGACGCCAACCAGATAACGCTCTCGGCCAGCGCCGATGTAACTTTCACCGAAGATGTCGGCGCGCGATTCCAGGCCTATGGATGGCATGTGGAGCATATCGACGGGCAGGATACAGCCGCGGTCGATGCTGCCCTAACCAAGGCAAAGGCGATCGATGACCGGCCGTCCCTGATCGTGGCGCGCACGCATATCGGCTATGGCAGTCCGCATAAGCATGACACTTTTGAGGCGCACGGCGAGCCCTTGGGCGTCGAGGAGGTGCGGTTAACCAAACGCGCGCTGGGATGGCCTGAAGACAAGGTTTTCTATATCCCCGACGAAGCCTTGGCCCAGTTTCGCAAGGCGGTCGAGCAAGGGCGCGAGTTGGAGACTCAATGGAATCGACGAGTGGACGCGTTGGGCGCCGTCGATCCACAGGCAGCCGGGACGTTTCGGCAGGTACTCACCGGTGAACTGCCGAAAGGATGGGAAGCGGTACTTCCCCGCTTCACGCCGGCGGACGGCGCGATGGCGACCCGCGACGCCGGACAGAAAGCTATCACCGCGCTGGCCGATGTCGTACCTAACCTGATTGGCGGCTCGGGTGACCTCGATCCGTCCACGCGCACCGCGCTCAAGGGACACGGCGACTTCGAGAGTCCCCTGTTTAAGCCTCCCGAGGGTGCGCCGCCGACCCAGGGACTGGTAGGCGGTCCGACCGGATATGCCGGGCGGAATATTCATTTCGGTATTCGCGAGCACGCGATGGCCGGGATTGCCACGGGCATGGCCCTGCATGGCGGCGTCCTGCCCTTTGCCGCCACCTTCTTTACGTTTTCCGACTACATGCGGCCAAGCATCAGGCTGGCGGCCTTGAGCAAGGCCCACGTCATCTATGTATGGACCCACGACAGCATCGGATTGGGCGAGGACGGACCTACGCATCAGCCGGTGGAACAACTGGCAAGCCTTCGCGCGCTTCCTGATCTGACGCTGCTGCGCCCGGCGGACGCCAACGAGACCGTGGAGGCGTGGAAGATCGCGGTTGCGCACACCTCGGGGCCGGTAGGACTTGTGCTTACGCGCCAGAGATTACCTACTCTGGACCGCTCAACGCTGGCGCCGGCTTCGGGAGTGGCGAAAGGAGCGTATGTCCTCAGCGACTGCGCTACGGGTTCGCCGACCGTTATCCTGATCGCTACCGGTTCCGAAGTGTCGCTTGCGCTAGAAGCGCACAACCAACTGACGCGCGAAGGAATTGCAAGCCGGGTCGTCTCGATGCCGTCGTGGGATTTGTTTCAGTCGCAACCGCAATCCTACAGGGACACGGTTCTTCCTCCCGGCGTCAAGGCGCGAGTCAGCATCGAGGCAGGCTCCACGCTCGGATGGGAGCGCTACGTGGGCCTCGACGGGCATTATCATCGGGCTGAATCGCTTCGGTGGGTCGGCGCCCGGTGAGATCGTGATGCGTGAGCTGGGCTTCACCCCAGAGCACGTTGTCAAAGCTGCCAAATCCCTGATCCGGGGCTAAAACCGGCGGACCGCGATTAATCTCCAGCGATGCTTACGTCCAATCCGGACCAGGCTGCAACTAATACGCGGCGGGTGCCAGAACTCGACACAATATCACCGGTTTCTAGTGAGGAACATTGTTTTTAGAAAATTTGTGAACACGGGTAGTGGAATTTTGCAACAGGCGACTCGTTTGATGTTTCCGACGCCAAGCCGAAATAGCCCCATTTTTTAAGGCCGAGTGTCTGCAGCACCAAGCTCGCTGTAGAAGACATCCGCGTATTAACCGCGCCGTTTTTCGCGATCAATATTGGTGACGCGTCCCGACTCTCATTTGACGCCCCCTTTCAAAATATGATTATAAAATGGGCTATTCGCCATTGGTACAGTGGGGATCTCATCCACCTGCTGTTTTTCGAAGCGGCGCTGGCATCGGCAACCTTGGCCGGATACTGCTGGCCCGATTGTGTGGGAGATTTTTACTACAGGGACGAACGCCGGCTCTCGGCGCTGGATATGGGTTGATCGCGGCACTAAAATCGTGGTCGTTTGTTTTGAGGCCCTGACGACCGTGGGCACCAAGCCCACCGCAACCGTGATATCGATCGCCGGCAGCCTGTAATCCTGTAATTACACCGCCGACACAGAAAAAGCAATCACTGACAGGCCGGCCGCAGCGGCACATCTTCTCTGCGGCCGATTTCGTCTCGGGCTCAGGCTTCGGCGGCGTTGGCTGCTCCGAACTCGGCTGGAATAGCTCGCGGTGGCGCCGGGCTATGGCTTCTGTGTCATCGGCGATGCGCATTTTTCCTCCGTAGCGCATTCGGCGGTGAGCTGTTAGAACGTGCATCTTGGCTCGCGCGACTGCTGAGCTTCGATCCGATCGGCCTGCTACATGGTCCTTGGCGACTGGAGCCTGGAGCAGGCGTCCTACTTCGTTAGCATGATGTCGGCGCTGGCGCAAATTCTCGTTGCCATCGATCAGCTAGCCGGCGATAGAGCGCTATCTCCGACTATGGAGGGGTGACCGCGCGAGGGACAGATCTTCACGCGTCCGCGGTCGATTGGTCAGGGCTTATCGGCTTTAACTGAACCGGCCGGGTCGCTGAAGCACAAGGTGTTGGTAGTAGAACTGCATCACCGTGAAAATGAACGCAGTGCTGATACCGAACAGTAGCATGCCGTCGGCTGCCTCCAGCGCGCCCATCATCTGCCAGTGCGGCTGCAGCATGAGCTCCGAGGCGCCTCGCGTGGCCATCGAGTCGACGGAGTAGAGGATCGCAGCTTCAGGCGAATGGAGCGCGCCAAGCCACAAATACGCCGCCGCCCAGACCGCCGCCTCTATTCCGTGTAGTACAGCTAGGAGCAGTCCCATCGCAGTGAACGCGGCAATCACGATTGCGATCAGATGCGGTAGACCACAGTTCTGGCTCTCTAGCCAAACCCTGAAACTATGGAGCACGGACACCATGAAGGTTACGCCTGTCACGTGGACAGCTACGGTCAGTGCGATAAGCGACACGCCCCAAGTCCAGTTATCCAATAAAGCTGCCTTTGTAACCCCCACTGATGCGAGGTTTAAGGTGGGTGGGCCAGGGCGGAGTGGATTGGATCACACTCACTCCCAGGCAATCTGAGCGCCCTTGAAAGCAACGGGGCGCTCCATCAGTGGCCCGCACTTTGCCCGCCGTCGACGTGGAGGATTTCGCCGGTCACAAAGCTGGCCGCTTCTAGGTAGAGGATCGCGTCGACGACATCGGAAACCTCGCCCAGCCGGCCGACGGGGTGTAGGGCGGCGAGCTGCGCATACTCCTCGACGGAATGCATTGGCGTCTTAATGGTCCCCGGCGCCACCGCGTTCACTCGGATACCGCGTTGCGCGTACTCGATTGCGAGAGATTTGGTCGCGGCATTCAGGCCACCCTTTGTCAGCGCCGCCAGCACGGCGGGTACGCCGGCGATCGCGTGGTCAGCGAGGGTCGTGGTGATCTGTACGATATGGCCGCTGCCATGCTTCTCCATTTCGGCAACTGCGAGTTGTGCGATGTGGAAAAACCCGGTGAGGTTGACGGCCACGATGGCCGCATAGTCTGCCTCGGTGTACTGAGTGAACGGTTTGCTGATAAAGATGCCGGCATTGTTGACGAGCGTGTCGATGCGCCCGAACCGCGCGATGCCTTCCGAGACTGCACGCTCGGCCGTCTTTCGATCGGCGATGTCGCCGGAGACGACCAGAACGTCGTCATCGCTCGACGGCTGCATCGAGAGCGCCGTCGCCACCACCCGGTAGTTGCGATCACGATACGCTCTGACAAGGGCCGCGCCGATGCCCTGCGACGCGCCGGTAATGACGGCTACTTTCTGTTCGCTGCTCACGGCAACCTCCTTTGTGCTTCTACAGATCGGGCTCAACGAGGCCGATAGCAGCTATGCTGCTAATAAGCGCGGCGTCTTAGCTACCTTGCCTGTTTGTTCAACGTATCAATCAGAAACCTGGCCGCCGGCCCCGACGAGGCTGGATTTTGGCCGGTGATCAGCTGGCCGTCAGCGACCGTGTGAACGCCCCAGTTCTTGACCTTGGAAAAGATGGCACCAAGGCTCATCAGTTCGTCCTCGACGAGGAAAGGTACCACGTTCGTCAATCCTACCTCTTCTTCCTCGCCATTTGTGAAGCCGGTCACGGTCTTGCCCTCTACGAGCAGCTTGCCGTCCGGGGTCTTGACATGGCGCAACGCGCCGGAAGAATGGCAGACCACGGCGAAGGTCTTGCCGGCGGCCAGGAAGGATTCCAGCAGCTTGATCGAGGTTTGATCCTCTGCCAGGTCCCACATAGGGCCGTGGCCGCCAGGGTAGAAGACGGTGTCGAAGTCCTCGGCCTTGACGCTGTCGAGGCGAACTGTTGCCGCGAGCCGCGCTTTTGCCTCTGCGTCTGCTTCGAACCGATGCGTAAGGTCGGTCTGAAAGTTTGGCTCGTTGCTTTTCGGATCGAGAGGCGGTTGGCCGCCCTTTGGCGACGCAATCACGATCTCGGCGCCGGCGTCCTTGAACGTGAAGTAGGGAGCCGCGAACTCCTCGAGCCAGAAGCCCGTCTCACGGCCGGTGTTGCCAAGCTTGTCGTGCGAGGTCAGAACCATCAAGATCTTCACGAACTTCTCCTTTCGTGTGGGCCACTTCCTTTGGTGGTGTATCCGCGGTATAATTAAATCCTGTGCTATGTTCTCTACGGATGCCGCGATTGCCTCGCTCGCGCGGCGAGGGATCGGTCTCGACGATGCGGCCGCTGGCGACGCCTTCGGCCATCTCCCGCATCAGTATCTTGCCGATGAGATAACGAGCGAGCGAGACCGTATCGACCGGCAGCTCCGCACGAGGGAGCGGTGGATGGCCACCCTTATGCCGGCTAGGTTTCAGCGCATCCGCTCGACCCATTGAGCGCGCGAAGGCCCCGGCTCGAACGGATCGCCGAAGTATTGGGTCTCGCGGGCCACCTTCCCGTCTCTGAACTCCATGATGCTCACGGTGTAAGACGGCCTTGCCTCGTAGGTGAGGACGAATTCAGTGATCCAGAGGTCGGCAGCGCCGAGGATCCGCCGCACTGTGAAGCGCTTCCTGTTCGGCTGAGCAAAGCGAGACGCCTGAATGTTGCGCCGGCCGCGGATGCGCTCGCCCGATTGCGGGTACTCGAGCACCGCATCCTCTCGGTAAATCTGGTGCTCAGCCTCGAAGTCGTTGGCGTCGGAGGCGGCCCAGTGGCGATCCAGGGCCGCTCTGATGTCGTGGTCTTCCATCTCGATCTCTCCTTCCTGACGCTGCGTCAACTTCAAAGACGGCACTCCCGATGCGATAGCGATGCACACTCGCCATCGGGCAGCCCGTCGACGGTGAAGTCATTGTGTCGTGGGGCTGCTTGACGGGCGTTGTAGCCGCCATCGGCCGAGATCGGTTGAAGATGAGGGAAGCGCCTGCGCATTTTGTCGAAGACCAGCCCAGCTCAACCTACCGATTTGAGGTCACCTAAGATAGTCGGCAGCAGCTCGCTGACCGTCGGATGAATGTGCATCGCGCGCTGCATGACCGTGTACGGGGCTTTGGCATACATCAGATCGAGGATCGCGTGGACAGCCTCGTCGCATCCTGTACCGAGCAATGAGGCGCCGAGGATCTCTTTGCTGTCGCCATCGACGAGAATGCGCATAAAGCCTTGCGTCTCGCCCTTTTCGACGGCGCGGGCAACGCGCGTCATCGGCCGCTCGCCGGCCAACACCCGCCGCCCACTGTTGCGCGCCTCGGCCAAAGTCATGCCGACGCGGCCCAATGGCGGGTCGGTGTAAAGGGCATAGGCGGTGATGCGCTCGCTGACCCGGCGCGGATCGTGGTCGAGCAAATTCGCGGCGACGATCTCGAAATCGTTGTACGCGGTGTGGGTGAAGGCGCCCTTGCCGTTGCAGTCGCCGAGAGCCCAGATGCCCGGCGCAGTGGTTTGCAATTGGTCGTCGACGATGATGTAGCCACGCTCGTCGCAGCGCACCCCGGCTTTGTCGAGATCGAGATCGTCGGTATTCGGCCGACGGCCGACGGCCAGCAACAGATGCGAGCCAGCGACTTCGGGGGCGCCGGCGGTGCAATCGACCTTGGCGACGATCTCGTCGCCGCGTTTGGCGAGGCTGATGCATTCGGCATTCAGCCTGACATCGACGCCCTCGCGCTCGACGATGTCCTTGATCGCCGCCGACACGTCCTCGTCCTCATGGCGAACGAGCCGCGGCGCCATTTCGATGATCGTTACCTCGCTGCCAAAGCGGCGGTACATTTGGCCGAATTCGAGGCCGATATAGCTGCCGCCGACAATGATGAGATGGTGCGGCAGAAAATCGACGTCCATCATCGACGAATTCGTCAGGTAGGGCACTTCGTTTATGCCGGGCATTGGCGGCACCAGCGCCCGGCCGCCGACATTGATAAAGATCCGTCCAGCGCGCAGCCGCTCGCCGGCGATTTCCACCGCTTGCGGCGACGCGAACCGGGCGTGGCCGCGGTAGAGCGTGATGTTGGCGGCGTTTTCGAGGGCCGAGGTAAGCCCGTTTCGTGACGCCGCCACAATCGCATCCATGCGCGCTTTAACCCGCCGCATGTCGATGCCGATATCACCCCCGATCACCACACCATACTCGGCGGCGCGCCGCGCGATCCGGGCGGCATAGGCGCTCGCCACCAAGGCCTTGGTCGGGGTGCAGCCGGTATTGACGCAAGTGCCGCCGACGAGATGGCGCTCAACGACAGCCACCTTCATCCCGGCGCCGGCCAGGCGGAATGCCAAAGATGGTCCGGCCTGGCCGGTGCCGATGATGATCGCGTCATATGCAGCCATCCGAGCCCTCCAGATTTGCGTAGGCAGGCGACTCGCCACTCGCGCTCCAGCCCGCCCTCACGATATATTCACGTTCGAGCGAAGCTCGAACGGGCCAGGAACATCCCGGGTCGTGATCTCTGTCGGTTTCATGATCTTTGATGAACTCGCGCCGCAAAGATAGCAGTGGAAATGCGCCGGGCAGGCGACCTCATTGGTAACCGATATCCCTGCGCGCTTTCCCGCGGAACACCCAGTACGACCAGGCAGAGTACATCAGAATGACCGGGAGCAGGAACAACGCGCCGACCAGCAGGAAAGCTTGCGTGCTCGGTGATGACGCCGCCTCCCCCAGTGTGAAATGGTAGGGGACGATCATCGGCCAAAGGCTGATCGCGATGCCGAGATAAGACAAAAGGAAGAGCAGGACCGCGGCGATAAAAGGCGCGGCGTCGGCCGAGCCGGTGAGCGCTCGCCATTCCCAGACAACAACCACCAAGGTGGCGACGGGCACCGGCCAAAGAAAGACGATATGGCGCAAGGAGAACCAGCGCTCGGCGATTTGTTGCTCCATCAGCGGCGTCCATAGGCTGACGATGACGATACCTATGACGACCCCGATCAGGCATAACCGGCCCTGGCGTCTCGCCCAATCCTGCAGGGCGCCTTCCGTCTTGATGATGAGCCATCCGGCGCCGAGCAGCCCGTAGCCGAAGAGAAGGGCCAACCCCGTCAATATGGAAAAGGGCGTCAGAAAGTCGACGGAGGTCCCGCTGAACACTCGCCCTTCGACACGGAACCCCTGAATGAAAGCGCCGAGCACGACTCCTTGCGCGAAAACTGCGACGAAAGAACCAACTTGGAAGGCGCGGTCCCAGAACGCACGGCGGACGCGATCCTCAAAGCGAAACTCGAAGGCGACGCCGCGGAAGATGAGCGCGATCAGCATCACCAGGATTGGGAAGTACACGGCGGGTATGATGATGGCGAAAGCCAGCGGAAACGCCGCGAGGAGGGCGACGGCGCAGAAGACCAGCCAGGTCTCGTTGCCGTCCCAGATCGGCGCAATCGTGTTCATGATCAGTTCGCGGTCGGCCGCGTCGCGTGCAAACCCGTGCAGCATACCGACGCCGAGATCGAAGCCGTCGAGCAGGACGTAGAGGAAGACGCCCAAGGCAATGAGCGCCGTCCAGACACCGACGAAACTGAGGGCGGGCCCGGTCATGGGACCCCCTCGGATTGCGGCGCCGACGGCAGTCTGCGAACGGGCAGCTGCGGACGCCCCGCCTCGACTGGCGCCGCGGCCGTCGGTCCGGGGCCTTTGCGTACGAGGCTAAGCATGTAGAGGAAGCCCGTCGGGTAAATGACGAGGTAAGCAACGGCGTAAACCAGCAGCGACAACAGGACATCATGCCCGGTCAGCGACGGAGTAACCGACTTTGCCGTTCGCAACAGACCATAAACGGTCCAGGGCTGCCGGCCCACCTCCGTGGTCGTCCACCCGGCCAGCACCGCGATAAAGCCGACCGGGATCGCAACCTGGCACGCCCGTAGATACCAGCTACTAGTGAACAGCTCATGGCGATAGCGCAGCCACCAGCCGGCCGCCACCAATAGCAACATCAAGACGGCGAGACCGACCATGATGCGGAAGGCCCAAAAGACAATTGCAACTGGCGGACGTTGATCGGCAGGAAAATCCTTGAGCCCCTGAATGGTACCGTCGAGCGAATGCGTCAGAATGAGACTCCCGAGATAGGGCACCTCGATCGCATAATCGTTTCGCTCGCGGCTCTGATCGGGAAGCGCGAACAGGGTCAGCGGCACCTCGGAACCGGTGTTCCAGAGTGCCTCGATACCAGCGAGCTTAGCCGGCTGGTACCGGCGCGTATTGAGGCCGTGTTGATCGCCGATGAACATCTGCAGCGGCACGAGCACGGCCAACAGTGCGAGCGCAGTCGTCATCATGACCCGGCCCTCATCGTGAAACAAGCCGCGCCTGATCGTATAGGCTCCGACGCCTAGCACAACGAACCCGGTGGTCACATAGAAGGCAACAACAGTGTGGGCGAACCTGTAGGGGAAGGACGGGCTGAAGATGATCTGCAGCCAATCCATCGGATAGAACCGGCCGTCGACGATGGTGTAGCCGACCGGCGTCTGCATCCAACTGTTTGCCGCGAGGATCCAGAAAGAGGAAAAAAGCGCGCCGAGCGCGACCATCATGGCAGCGATAAAATGCGCCCAGGGCGGCACCAAGGTGCGGCCGAACAGCAACACGCCAAGGAACGCCGCCTCGAGAAAGAAAGCCGTCAGCCCCTCATAGGCCAGGGATGGGCCGATGATGTTTCCTGCGGTATCGGATAGGCCGCTCCAATTGGAGCCGAACTGGAATGGCATTACGATCCCGGTCACCACCCCCATGCCGAACGCGACCGCGAAGATCCGAATCCAGAAGTTTGAGACTTGGAGATAGACACCGCGTCCGGTGAAGAGATGCAGCCCTTCGAGCAGGGCGATGTACGACGCGGCGCCGACGGTAAACGCGGGCAACAGGATGTGCCAGCCGATGACCCAGGCGAACTGGATTCGTGAAAGCAGGAGCGGGTCGAGCGTCACCAGAACTTAGCCTCCCTGCAATCAGCCAACATACCCGCCGTTGCAGGCGAGCGCCTTCGTCTGGGCTTTCGGGGTACATGGCAACAAGCTCCGCGCGAGACGGGCGCCGTTGAGCGGGCGAACCGATGGTTCCCGCCACGCGGCGCTTGAACTCGTTCCCTTTGCCTTCGGCATGACGCATCTCTGCCGTCGTCGTCGGTCACATTCGATGCCAGGACCCTCATGTTGGCGCGAACCGGGCGATCAGTATCAGGACCTTTAACTTCAATAGAGGTTGGTCGCGCGCCGCTGCTTACGATCACACCACTGCGTGCCGTTCGCTTTATCATGCCGCTCTGTACATGGAGCGCGTGTCCTTTGGAAAAGATCAGATGATCGTTGTTGGGGTTCTGGGGGTCGTTGAACTCGTACTTCAGGTATTTCGAAAGCAAGACGGCCATCAGATCGGCTGCGGACATTGAAGATGAGGGGTCACCCGATCCGGCGACCGTTGTCGAGCGTATGCTGTCGACCCTCAGCTGTTGTGCCAATTGTCGCCAGGTGTCCACCTTTGAAACTTGAGCTTGAACCATCTGATTTCTCCTTGTCTTGATTCAAAGATCGATGACGATGTCACCTTGGGGTCGGCTGCAGCAGATCAACAGATTGCCCTCGGCCGGCGGCTCGACTGGGTCCGGCCGGTAGATGACGGAGCCGGAAATCAGCCCCGTCTCGCAGTTATGACAAACTCCGGTGCGGCACGACCAGCGCACCGGCACATCGCACGCCTCGGCTAGTTCGAGCAGGCTGTGGAATGCGGAACCCCAGTGTACAGCGAGATTGCTGCGCGTAAAGGATACAAGCGGCCCGACCTCCGCGGCTTCCGCCGGCGGATGCGGCGGCCGCCGCGGGACCGCGGCGATGCCCGGCGTCTTCGACTGGCCTGACCCGAAATTCTCGGTGTGCAGGCGGTCACGGGCGACCCCCCAGCCTGCAAGACCATCGACGAGACCGCTCATAAACGCGGCTGGACCGCAGATGTAGAAGTCCGCATCGGGCGGGACGCCCTATTTCCTCGAACACGGGCACGCCCACGCGCCCCACCCTATCGAAATCGACAGTCGGCCGATCGGTTGGCTTTGGCGCACTGTAACGAATGTGGCTGCGGCTTCCGGGCAAGGTCGTGAGGAGTTCGCGCACCTCCGCCGCAAATGGATGCTCGCTGCTGTTGCGGGCACCGTGAATCCACCAAATCTCTCTCCGAGTTTGCTCGGCGGCCAGTGCGTGCAGCATAGCGAGGACTGGGGTGGCGCCGATGCCGGCGCTGACAAGGACCACGGGACGCTCGCCCTGCCGCAACGTAAAGCTGCCGCGCGGGGCGCTCACGTCGAGAATATCGCCTGCCTGAACCCGCGTATCGATGTAAGCCCCGGCGGCGCCATGTGGCTCGCGCTTGACGCTGATGCGATAGCGATCCTCGCTCGGCGCGTCCGACAGCGAATAGCTGCGTAGGAGAGCGCTCTCGTCGGGCCGCGGCCTGAGCCGCAATACGATAAACTGCCCCGCCAGGGCGGCCGTCAGCGGCTCACCGTCGGCCGGCTCCAGGACGAGCGAAGTGACATTGCTGCTTTCGAGCAGCTTGCGCGACACCCGCAATGAGCGGAACCCTTGCCACGCGGGGGGCGGGCCGATCGGTGGGCCGAGCCCGGGGTTACCCGTTGTTCCGCTGCCTTTCCGTTCCCGGTCGAGCAGCGCCTCTAACGAGGTTCGCCAACCGGCGCTCAATGCCGGGATGCGCAACGCTCGTTCCAGCCCGCTCGCCGGGTGACCCGGCAAATATAACAGCGCATTGATCTCGGCGACGGTCACCCGCTCGGGACCCGCCTTGACCTTCACGATTTCGTCGCCGGCGCCGACTTCGCCTTCCTCCAGGACCCGGAAATAGAATCCGGGCCTGCCGTGTGAGACCAGCAGTGCCGCCATCTGGGGCTCGTTCATGCGGATGCCGACCCGATAGCAGGTGACGCGCGGCTGCGTCACTTCGAACAGGGCATCGCCGATCCGGTAATGATCGCCGATGCACACTTCAGTATCCGCCAGTCCCTCGACTGTAAAATTCTCGCCGAACTGGCCATAGGTAAAGTCGTTTCGACCGAGCTGGTTTTGCCAATAACGATAAGATTCGATCTGGTAGACAAAGACTGCCCGGTGTTCGCCGCCATGCCCCGCCAAATCTCCTTGGCCGTCTCCATCGACGTTGAGCCGTCGTGTCATCCGTCGACCCTGAACCGGCGTTTTCCAGACGGCGGTATGGACGGTTTTCCCTTGCCACTCGATGTCGCGTGGCAGGCCCACGTTCACCGAAAGCAGGCGAGGCATCGTGCGCTTCTCCCGGTCTTCTATCGAGGCTATCCTCTCACGTAAGCGGTGGTATTATGCGCCGAGGATTGCGGCCAGTATAGCGACGGATTGCGGGCGGCACCCGCCAGGCCAGGGTTTCCACCTTAGATTGGGACCATCGCCGATCGGTTGCCTTTTTTGTACATCCTAAGAGAGCGCTGTCGCCCCAGTCGAGGAGCTAGCCCTCATGGCGGAGCAGGCATTATCCTCTGATCGCGAAACCGTTTTGCCGGTGCCTCCGGCGCAACAAGCACCCACCGAGGAGCCGCGGCCGCGGCGACGCGCCTGGTTCGGGATTACGCTCGTCCGGCTTGCCGTGCTGCTCGCCGCGGGAGTCTTGGTGGTTCTGTTTGCGACTCGATGGGACCGTTGGGTCGGCTTGGCAGTGCGGCAGGTTACGGACGACGCCTATGTTCGCGGCGACATCACGCCGCTCGCCGCCCAGATCGAAGGGTACGTGCGGCGAGTGCCCGTGGACGATTTTCAGCGGGTCAAGGCGGGCGACCTGCTGGTCGAGATCGAGGCTGACGATTATCGCGCCAGGGTGGCACAGGCCGAGGCGGACCTGCAGGCGGCCAAGGCCGAGGCGCGCGGTATTGAAGCCGAAGCCAGAAGCCGGCGCTGGAAATTGCAACGCGCCGTGGAGGACCTCGACAACCAAATTGCCCTTTTGCACGCTCGCATCGCCGCTCTCGATAAGAGCAAGGCAGTGCTGACGCTGGCACAAATCGACTTCGGTCGGGCAAAGCAACTGCTCGGGACCCCGGCGGAAAGCCGTCAGGAGTATGATCGGGCGCAAAGAGCGTTGTCGACTGCCGACGCGCAAGTCAATGAAGCCCTTGCACAAGTTTACCAAGCCCGTGTCTCTTTGGGGTTGCCGGCGCAACCCAGTAGCGGCGAAGATCTCGGCCAAGTGCCGCCAGATCTCGACGAGACCTTTTCCTCTGTTCTCGAGGCGCAGGCGAACCTGATCCAGAGTGCGGCCCAGCTCGGCGTTGTCCATTCGTTCGATCAGGGCCCAAAGCAGATGCTCGACGAGTTCGCCAGACGCGGCGACATCGACCGCTATTTCGCTCAGCTCACGACCGAGGCCCCGGCCGTCAAGCAGGCGGAGGCCAAGCTCGATTTGGCCAAAATCAATCTCGGCTATACCCGCATAACCGCCCCGGCTAACGGTGAAGTCAGTGAACGCGACGTCCGCGCCGGGCAGTACGTCCACGCCGGGACGCAGGTCATCACCGTCGTGCCGCTCGACAATGTCTGGGTCGTCGCGAACTACAAGGAAACCCAGCTCACCCATGTCGCGATCGGCCAGCGCGCCGAGATCGGCGTCGACACTTTCCCGGGAATTGCGATCAACGCGATCGTCGACAGCATCGCGCCGGCGAGCGGCGCGCAGTTCAGCTTGCTGCCGCCGGACAACGCGACCGGGAATTTCACCAAGGTCGTGCAGCGGATCCCAGTCAAATTGCGGATCAGCTCCGACAACCCGCTGGCCGGCAAATTGCGGCCGGGCATGTCCGTCATCGCGACGATCCTCACCGACACCACACCGCCACCGCGATGACCGTGTCGGGGGCGGCAGCGGCAGCGCCAATGCCGCTGGCCGCGATCGGGCGCAGCGAGTATCCCGCCGTCGGGGTTGTTGCGGTGATGATGGGCGCGGTCATCTCGACCCTCAATGCGCGGCTCACGACGCAAGGGCTCGCCGATATCCGCGGCGCGCTCGGCCTCGGCTTTGACGAGGGATCGTGGATCAACACGATCTTCTCGGCCGCGCAAATGGTCGTCACGCCGGCGGCGGCATGGATGGGCACCGTGCTCAGCACGCGCCGCGTGCTGCTGTGGACTGGTGCGATTTTTGCCCTGGCTTCTCTGCCCCCGCCGCTCGTGCATGACTACGGCACGCTGATCGGGCTCCAATTCGTCCGCGGGCTCGCGGTCGGCGCCTTCATTCCCGCGGCGCTCGGCTTCGTCCTGCGCAGCCTACCCCCACAATGGCGCATCTGGGGCATCGCCGCCTACGCGTTCCGCTTCGTCTTTTCGCAGAATATCGCCAGTTCGGTAGAGGGATGGTATTCGGAGACCGGGCATTGGGAATGGATCTTCTGGCAGAACTTCGCCCTGGCGCCGGTGATGATGCTGCTCACCGCCGTCGCGATGCCGCACCGACCGGTGGACCGCGATTTGCTGCGGCGAACCGATTGGGCCGGCATCGTCTATGCGGGTGTCGGCTTCGGCCTCATCTATGCCGGCCTTGATCAGGGCAACCGGCTCGACTGGCTCAATTCAGGAGTGGTGACCGGGCTCCTCCTTGCCGGCGGCATGCTCGTCGTCGCCTTTATCATCCACGAGGCCCGCGCCGAATACCCGCTGATCCGTCTGAGCGTGCTGACACAGCCCAATATCGCAGTGGCGGCTCTCCTGATCGTGATCTATCCTGGTTTCGGGACCACCGGGGCTTCCTTTGTGGTGCCCGACTATCTGACCCGCGTCCAAGGGTTGCGAGCCTTGCAGATCGGTGACGCGCTCAACTGGATCGCGCTGCCGCAATTCGTGCTGGTGCCGCTCGTTGCGCTATTGCTGAAGCGGATCGATGCCCGGCTGTTGCTGGTCTTCGGGGCCACAATGCTCGCGATCGGCAGCTGGATCCAGACCGGACTGACTCACGATTGGGCCAGTGGGGATTTCATCGTCTCGCAGCTAATCGAGGCCGTCGGTCTTGCTTTTGCGATCACCTCGGTGATCGCCTTCGCCGTCGCCAACGTCACGCCGGCGCTCGCGGCGGCGATCGCCACAACGATCCAGATCGCGCGGTGGCTCGGCAGTGAAATCGGCAGTGTGGTGATGCAGACCTTTGTGCGCGTCCGCGAGCAGGTCTATTCGAATTTGATCGGATTGCACGTGGTGACCGGACTGCCGGCGACCGAACAGGCGACCGCGCAGTTGGCCGGCCCATTCGGCAGCCGAGCGACGGGAATTGGCGAGCCGGCCGCACAGGGCACGGCGATGCTCGCCGAAATTGTGCGCCGCGAGGCTTATGTGCTGGCCTACATCGACGCGTTCTGGTTGATTGCCTGGATTTCGCTGCTCGGTATTCTGCTTGTGCTCCTTCTGCGCCCGCCGCCCCCGAACCCGCTAATTCCATCGCGCGGAGCCACATGAATTTGTGATTGATCCTTGGTTGGACGATTCGGTCCAGTAAGCGGCCCTAACGCAGCGGGAAAAGTACAGCGTCCGACAGCAGTGATGGGCGGCCGTTGCCCACCCGACCCGTTTCTCAAGGACGCCCTGCCCGAGGTCAGCTAAGGGTCAATCGCGTCGGTTTGCTCCGATTGTTAGCGCTTCCGCTTAAGCCCAATGATCGGACCTCCTCCATTGGTGCTGATGATGTTCGAGCCGGCTTTGACCGATGGCGCTGCAGTGCATTGTCGGCGGTGCTCAATGCGATCGGGTTCGCAATTTAGCAGCCTGGTCGCTTGCCGAGCAGCTCTTCAGGGCCGCTGCCGAGACCCTCTTTTAATAACTCATTCTGACAAACGCACGTTTCGGTTTGAAACACCGCTAAACCGCCCCTGCCGCCCGCGCCGGCGCCCGCCCGCGCGCCTCCCGCCCGACCCTTCAACAATTCGCCGCGGCGGCCTTTCCGCCCGCCGGCGGCCCGGAAATGCGACCCCGGCCGCTGCGCGCAAGCGAGTTCACCGAGAATCGAGATCATCCATGACCTATGGCGAAAAGGCCGTCGGCCTGACCTTCAACCCGTCGGGCGACCCGAAGGTGCAGCAAGTCAAGCAGCTCTTCGCGCAGATCATCGACCTCTGCAATGACGCGCGCACCGAAGCCGGCCAGGGCGAAAAGGCGCGGTTATTTGCGGTCGCCATCACCGAAGCCCAGACGGCGCAGATGTGGGCCGTCAAGGGGATCACGTTCCAGGGTTGAGCCTGTCGGCGTCCGCGTCCGCGCGCTTTGTCGCGTATTACCGGGTGTCGACCGATAAGCAGGGCGTCTCGGGGCTCGGCCTCGAGGCGCAGCGCGCCGCGGTCGCGCGCCACGTCGCCGGCGCCAAGGGCAACGTCGTCGCCGAATTCACCGAAATCGAGACCGGCACCAACAAGCGGCGCCGGCCGCAGATGGCGGCGGCGTTGGCCGCGTGCCGGTTGCGCCGCGCGACCCTGGTCATCGCCAAGCTCGACCGGCTGGCGCGCAACGTCCATTTCATTTCCGGCTTGATGGAGTCGAATGTCGATTTCGTCGCCTGCGACAACCCGCACGCCTCGCGCGTGCTGATCCACATCATGGCGGCGTTCGCCGAGCACGAGGCCGAGATGATTTCGCGCCGCACCAAGGAGGCGCTGGCCGCCGCCAAGGCGCGCGGCGTCAAGCTCGGCAACCCGCGACTGCGCGCCGGCGACCGCCTCTGTGCGCGCGCGGCGACGCGCGCCCGGATCGCCGCGGCCGACGCCTACGCCGCCGATGTCGGGCCCTATATCGACGCCGCCAAGAAGCGCGGCTGCCGTTCGTTGCGCCAGATCGCCGACGCATTGACCGCCGGCGCGATCGAAACGCCGGGCGGCTGCCGCCAATGGTCGCGCGCGCAGGTCTCGCGCATCATCCGGCGCAACTGCAATGCCGCCGCCATCTGAATCGGTTGGGGCAATGCAGCTGGGTGAAAAGATCGTCCGGGCGCGCCAGGCGCAAGGGCTCACGCAGAAGCAGCTCGCGGCAAAACTCGGGATCTGGGCCGCAGTGCTCTGCCATTGGGAGATCGGCACCCGCAGTCCCAATATCCGCTCGCTGATGCGCCTGGCGGCGGCGCTCGGCGTGCCTGCCGCCTCGCTGTTGCCCGACGACTGAGACCAACTGAGACTAACTGAGACCATTGGCTCTGCGCTGCACGGTGCCGCGGCTCGAAGCCGCGCTCGAGGCCGAGCCGAGCTCGGCGCTCTGCCCGCTGCGCGACGCCTGCGCGATGGCGCGGCCCGACTGCCGGCTGTTCGCGCCCGGCTGGTACTGCGAGGACCGCGACCTGATCGTCTTCCCCGAGCTGCTGCTCGACGCCGATTACGAGCCGGGCGGTGACGACGAGCCCGACGCCGACGACGAACCCAGCGGAGACTACGACATTTGACCACAAAACCGACCGCGGGCCTCGGCCTCGAGCGATCCGGCTGCTGGGGGGCGATGACGCCAGGCCAGCTCGCCGACGCGGCGGGCAAGCTCAAGGCCACGCTCGCCGATATCAAAGCCGAGGCGATCCGGCGCGAATTGCGCCGCGCCGAGGGCAACGCCTATCGGCTGACCCTGAGCCCGCCGGGACGGCAGATGCGGCTCGACCGCGCGCGCCTCGAGGAGGATCACGGGCACGAGCTCGTCGCGCCCTACCTCTACGAGGCCGACACCGACTGGGTCATGCGCTGCACGGCGCGCAAGGGGCTATAGCTTCCTCTCTCCACCGTGTTATTTGCGGAAACGCAAAGCCTTTGAAGGCGGGGGAGGAGTTGGCGGCGATGAACGTAATGGTCGTCGACGACAACCAAGAGATCGGGCAGCTGCTGCGCGAGCAGTTGGAAGAGGCCGGCCACACCGTCATCGGCCCGATCCCGCGCGTCGCCGAGGCGCTGGCGGCGATCGCCTATTATCCGCTCGACGCTGCGATCCTCGACATCAACATGGGACAGGAAGGCTTTGTCACCCCGGTCGCCGACGCGCTCGACGACCGCGGAATACCCTTCATCTTTTTGACCGGGTACAGCGCCTATTACGCCCGCGGCATGCCGCTGGGCCGGCGGTTCAAAGAGCGCGCGCTGGTGACCAAGCCGTATCAGCTGGCCGAACTATTTGCCGCACTTGAGACGGCAATTGCCGAGGCGCCGCGCCGGCCGGATGCGCCGCCGGCGGAGAACGGCGGCGCGCTATGATCAGCCGTTGGGCTGAGCTCCTCCTGCATTAGCCGCGCGACCTCGCGATCGTAGATCCGGGCGCGTTCCTGGGCGGTCTGGCCGTCGCGGCGCGCGAGGCGAATCGCCTCGAGGCAGATCCGGTTGGCCCGCTCGTGTCTGGCTTCGGGCGTCGGCATTTGAATCAAACCTTCTGCGCAGCGCAGGTCAGAGAACACCCATGGTCCGCACAGCATGACGGCACGACGCAAGATCCTCGTCATGGGCTTGCCGGGCGCCGGCAAGACCACCTTGTCGGTGGCGCTCGCCGCGCGGCTCGGCGCGGTGCATTTCAACGCCGACGAAGTGCGCGCGCGGGTCAACAAGGATCTCGGTTTCGCGCCGGCCGACCGGGTCGAGCAGGCCGCCCGCATGGGCTGGCTGGCCGACCAGGTCGTCCGCGGCGGCGGCATCGCGATCGCCGATTTTGTCTGCCCGACCGCCGAGTGCCGCGCCGCCTTTACCGCCGACGCGCCGGCGCTGATCGTGTGGTGCGACCGCATCAAGGCGAGCCGGTTTGCCGATACCAACGCGCTGTTCGCCGGGCCGCTCGCCTGGGATGTCCGCGTCGAGCCGCACGGTGCGCCGGAATATTGGGCCGAACGGATCGCCGAGCTCGTCCGGCCGGCCTTCGATCCCAAGCTCCCGACCGCGCTGTTTGTCGGCCGCTGGCAGCCGTTTCACGCCGGCCATAAAGCGCTGATCGCCGAGGGCATCGGCCGCGTCGGCCAGGCCTGCGTCGCGGTGCGCGACACCGCCGGCGACGTCGACGGCAACAACCCGTTTGCGTTCCACGCCGTGCGCGACCGCATCGAGCATGCGCTCGCCGAGCATGACGGGCGGTTCGTCGTCGTCCCATTGCCCAACATCGCGGCGATCTTCTACGGCCGCGACGTCGGCTATGCGGTCGAGCGGATCGATCTCGACCCATCGTTGCAGGCGATCTCGGCGACCGCGGCGCGCGCGCGCCTGTTCGGCACCGCGCTCGCATGAATGGCGGCCGCGGCACGATCGCGACGCTGGCGCCGCGCGTCGCGGCGTTTGACCAGCGCGCGGCGCCGCCGCCGCCGAAGACCGCCGACCCGATTTACTCGTCGCCCGAATGGGCGCGCCTGATCGCCACGATCATCCGCCGGCGCGGACGCCGCTGCGAGGATCCGCTGTGCGCGCGCGGCCAAATGGGCCTGGCGCCGCCGCCGCGGGTCTTCGGCGACCACATCATCGAATTGCGCGACGGCGGCGCGCCGTTTGACGAGCGCAACGTCATGCTGCGCTGCGGCGCCTGCCATACGCGAAAGACCGCCGCGGCGCGGGCCGAACGAACGCGGCGGCGGCCGGAACACCCGATCGCCAAGGACGGACCCTGAACCCCAATGACCGATATCGTCCTCGTCAACCGCTCGACCGTATTGACCGATGCCGCGATCCAGGCCGTACTCCCGGCCTTGCAGGCGCAAGTCTCCGATGATTGGCTGCCGCATTGGCCGGGCCGCGGCGCGATGTTACATTTCACGGCGAGCGGCGACGCCATTCCGGCCGGTATGTGGCCGCTTTACATCCTCGACACCACCGACGTCCCGGGCGCCGGCGGCTATCACGATGACGACAGCGGCCTGCCGCAGGGCAAGGTGTTCGCCGGCGACGCGATGCAATATGGCGACGCATGGACGGTGGACACCTCGCACGAGCTGCTGGAGATGCTCGGCGACCCCGCCGCCAACACGATCCTGCCGATCCCGCACACCAGCCTGCATTGCTATCAGGAAGTCTGCGACGCGGTCGAGGCCGACCAGTACGGCTACACCAAGCCGCAATGGCCAGAGGTCCTCCTGAGCGATTTCTGCTGCCCGGCCTATTTCACCGGCGGCCACGGGCCGTTTGATGCGATGCGGCATCTGACCAAGCCGGCACCGGCCCTGCTGCATGGCGGCTATCTCGGGATCGAACTGCCCAACGGCCAATGGACGCAAATCGTCAAGCGGCGCCAAGACGGCACGATGAGCCGCCGGGCGCAGCGCAGCGGCCGCACCAGCGACCGGCTGGGCCAGCCGTGATCCTCCTCATTGCTGTGAATATCATTGCTGTGAACATCATTGCTAAACTGCCTCAAATGCTGATCGCTGCGGCGGCCGCGCTGGCGCTCGCCGGCTGCGCCGAAAGCTACGAGGTCGCGGCCCCTGACGGCGCGCGGCTCGCGACCTGCTACGAGGGCGCGCTGCAGGCGTTCTGCCAAGTCGCGCAGCCGCCCGGGACGGCGGTCGTCGCCGGCACGCCGAAGGTCTCGGGTGTGGCGCAGACCCTGATGGGCCTCGGCGTCGCCGCCATGGGCGCCGGCCTGGCCGTCGGGCATTGAAGCAAGCCGTCCGGGATAACCGACAGGGCAAGATCTGCATCGCGCTCGAGCTGCTGCGCGACGAGACCCCTGGGGTCGCGCTGCTGCGCTCCCGCATGGCGGTGTGCGGTGAGGTCGCCGATTACCTGACGGGGTGCGTCTGGCTCGTCGGCTATGCGCCGGAATTCGACGCGCTCGAGCTGGGCGAGCAGCCGCCCGAATATGACGCGATCTTAACTCACGAGTCCGTCGCTGACGCGCCTGCGCTGAGCTTCCGTCGCCGGCCTCCTCCCGCCCCTCGTCCGCGCGATGCGCTCGATGAGCAGTTGAGCCGGCTCTTGGACGGCAGGGCCTAGCCTGATGGGCCTCGGCGTCGCCGCCATGGGCGCCGGGCTGGCCGCCGGGCATTGAGGGGGGTAGGCCGGTCAAATCTCTACCGCCGCGGGGCGCCGCTACCGCGCCAGGGCTCATGCGCAGAAAATTTTTGCCGGAAATTCGGACCGGGGGTCAAAGCCGTCGTGATCTGGCAGAAACCCAACGGTTGCTTGGGAAATGGAAGCGCGGACCGCGCAGTTTTAGGTCGGAATCGGCGGTGGTTTGTAATCAAGAATGAGGCGAGTCTTCGTCCTCGCCATTGGGCAGCGGGCTCTTACCCTGAAACCGCTTGTAGGCTTGAAGCTGATCGAGATAGCCGCGGCGGCTGTCGTACAGCGGATCAGGATCCTCATCGGCTTCGAACTCGATTACCGGCGGCTCCAAATTTGGTTGCTCTTCCTCGAGCTGCTGTTGCATCCGGCCAAAGAGCTCGCGCGCCTTCTGCCGCGTCTTGGTCAGCCGCTTGTTGAAGCGCTGCAATTCCTTATCGAGGGCGTTGAGCTCGTCGGCAAATTGGGCTCTCACCGTCTCGTTGATCTCGCGCAGCAAGGCTCGAAAATCGCTCCAGGCATCGTCGACTATGTCATCGTGGTTCGGGTTCCAGTAACGCCGAATTTCGCGCTCCAATATTCGGCGGAGCTCGCCCGGGTGCAGCGCTTCGAGGGCATCGAGTTCGGTGGCGCCTTCACCGAAGCGTTTCTCGAAATGCGCTCCGCGCTTTTCGGTCTCCTTGATGGGGGTGCGCGGCAGGCGATTGTCGATGCATTGATCGTGCGTCAGCACGATCGGCCGAACTTGGATATCGACATCGGCCAGGCGGCGGTCGATTTCGTATTCCACCTTTCGTGCCATCGAGACGGGCATGCCCATTCCCGCCGGATCAAAATCCGAGACATAGAGGATCCGTATGGGCCGCGCGGCATCGATCGCTCGGTCGAGGGCGCGCCGGCAGGCAATGGCTGAAATTTCGCCGCTGGCAGTGACGACGTTTAAACCGTACTGACGCGCGAGCGGCATCAAGACGTCGTTGACCGTCGTCTTTTCCGCCCAGATTTCCACGACATACGGGCGCGCGACCCTTGGTCCTACTCTTACGCCGGCGAGCTCGCGCACCTGTAGCTGCGGCATCTTGTGCCACGGTTCATAGAGGATGGTGCCTTCATGCACTTCGACCTCTGGGATGTACTCCTCCCAAAAGGCGCCGAGGAACGGCTGGTCATTGCGTTGGTCGATCAGGCAATCGGACGGTGCCAGCCCAAGCGCGATGGCATCGCGGCTAGCGTAGCAGAGGGCTTCCCAATCTCCCCGATGTGTTCTCGTACTTCCGACCGTCTGGCCACGGTACGACATCGGGGCGGCTCACCAGCAGATAATGGATGCGCCGCAGGTGCCACCCATGCGGTATGTCCAATTTCTCGACGACGGCGGCGAACCATTCCGCCTTGCGCGCCCGGTAGGGCATGCCTGCAGCATACGGATCATTTTTCCGGTGCAACGCCAGGATTTCGGCCACGTTGATGCCGAGAGCTTTAGACGCAGCCTTGATCTCATCATAGGTGGGCGGCGCCGTGCGCGGCATGTCGAACAGCGTCATTCCGCGGGCTCGGCGAGCCGTGGGGTCTTGGAAATGGTCGTGCGCTCGGGGACCGTCGCCGGCTTGCGGGCAACGCGTGGACCGGCGTGAACGCGCGAGGGCGAGTTGCCAAACACGGGGGGTTCGTGTAGCGTTCTCACCGGCTTAGCACGCGACCGCGACCGTCGCGCGATATCGGGTAAATCCCTCTCCCGCTACCACAAACTCAATTACTTGCGACAAAAGTTGAACCGGTGTGGACAGCGTTGGACGAGTATGAGCGAAATTAACGAAGACGATCCGTTCGCTATGGCCAATCTGCCGCTGCATCTTACCGGCTTGCCGATGGTGGTGTGGGCCTCGCAGCGCATGGGGCTGCCCCACGATATCCGGATCAAGGTGATGCAGACGCACGGTTCGCGCATGGATCCCGGCGATCTCGCCGTCGTTGGCGTGCGCCCGACGCCGCGGCTCGTTGCTGGGCATCTGTCGCCAGCCGATCTGCGGGCGGTCAGTAACTGGATCCGGCTCAACGAAGCCGTTCTGATCGACTATTGGGAAGAGCGGATCTACACTGACGAACTGCTGCGGCGCCTACAGCGGCTGCCGTAACGCTCGACCTCGCCGACCAAGCCTCGGGTCCGGGGTTCAAATCCCCTCCCGCTACCGCCATCGCGGCGACCGAGTTCAATGATCCGCAAGGCTAATGCCTCTCCTCTCGGCGTCGGATCATGCTAGGGTCCGGGACCGGGTCGACCAGCGGAGGCCAGGAGCATGAACCTTCAGGCAGTGCGAGAAGAAGCGATCGAGGCAACCACACGCGCGTTCTGGGATAAGAACGGCTTTGTCCCCGACGAGGACAGCGACGAATGGGAAGCGGAGTATCGCCGGCAATTCGAGCGGGTGAAAAGGCGCCATGAGACGGGGCAAGCCGTCGAGGTCAAGCCCGGCCCGGCCGTCAGTGCGCCGCCGGAGGAGGATGGGTGGGCGGAATTGACCGGCGCGCAGACCCAGATCCGCTGGGCGGCCGCGCTGCGCGCCGACCGCATACGCGACATCAAGGACCCGGGGATCCGCCACTGGCTTGCCACGACCTGGACCAAGGCGAAGAGCTGGATCGATACCCGCGAATTGCCGACGCCGACCTTCCTGCAAAGGATCCAGCCGCATTACGCCGAATACCGCCGACAAGCCGACGAACGGGCCCGGGCGACGGCGGCGGAAAAGCAGGCTAAAGGCGCTGCGGCCGAGGCGCTGCAACGCGAGATCGAGGCCGCCGGGATAACGGTCGAGGGCTTGATCGAGCTGATCGATATCGCCGAACGGCTGCCTGCAGCGCCGATCAAGGCGAAGCTGGCGGAGTTGGAGTTCGATGGCCGAAATCTCCGCGTCTTCGAAACCGCGGATCCGGTGGTTCTGATGGTGCTCGAAAAGGCGGAGAGCGAACGCAGCGAGTACGGCATCGAGCGCGATGAAGGCCTCGTTGCCGATCTGCAATTGTTCGCCCGAGCGAAGGAGCTGAAATGACCGACCTGGCGCCATCCATCGGGCCGAGAGAGGCGATGGAGCGGCTCAATTCCGAGGCAGCGAAGGCTTCACATCTGGCTGAGAACCCAGGCGAACGCCCCGGCGCAGCGTCCGTGGTTTCGCGAAACCGGGCTCGACGCGAGCGGGCAGATTGCCGCCGGCCGGGTCGGTGCAGCCCAGCTCAAGCCCGTTGCCCATCACTGGCGGTGGCGCGAGATCGCGCCTTATCTCGATCGCATCGCCGAGATCGCGCGCGCCGCCGAAATCTCGCCGATCGAATTCGCCGAACGCCAGCAGTTTCTGCTGACCAACCCCGGGCTCGGCGGGCGACTGCAGGTCACCAGCACGATGCGTTGCGCGGTATCGATCTACAATCCGGGCGATGTCGCGCCCGTCCACATCCACACCCCGAACGCCAGCCGCACCATTCTGTCGGACAAAGGCGGCTATACGACGATCGACGGGGAGCGCTGCGAGGCCGCGCGCGGTGACCTGATCCTGACCCCGAACGGCACCTGGCACGATCACGGCAATGACGGCGACGAGCCGGTCGTGTGGATTGACGTGCTGGACTTCCCGCTGATGGAGTTCCTCGATTGCGTCTGGCTCGACGAGGCATATCCTGGGAAAACCGACGGCAACACCCGCGCGCAACAGGTGGTCCGACCGCCTTCGTATTCGCAGACGCTGTACGGCCGAGGCGGCTTGGTGCCACGCTTTGCGCCGCACCGACGCGGTTTCGGACGGGACACGACGCCGATGTTCCACTACCGCGGCGCCGACATCCGCGAAGCACTCGACGGGCTGCGTCCGGGAAGAGGGAGATCCTTACGATGCCCTCAGTGTAAGGTTCGTCAACCCGGCGACCGGAGCGTCGCTGTTTCCTACATTGGATTATGGAGCACTGCTGCTCCGCCCAGGCGAGACGACCCGGTTCAAACGAGAGACGGCGAGCACGCTCTATGTCGCGATGGAAGGCGAGGGGATCACGGAAATAGCCGGACAGCGCTTCGAGTGGCGAACCAACGACATCTTCGTCGTGCCCGGTTTTGCGTGGCGCCGCCATGTTAATGGCGGCAAAGCTGATGCGATCCTTTACACGGTTTCCGATGCGCCCTTGCTCGAAAAGATCGGCCAATATCGGGCGCAAGGGCGGCTGCCCGACGACACGGTGGCCGAGCTCGTGCCTTAGTGTCAACGACGGGGGTCACGACATGAGCATTGTGCGCGAGCTTCTCGATGACGCGATTGCGCTGCAAAAAGACGGGCTGAGCCCGAGCCGGATCGGGCTCGCGCTTACCGACCGCTGGGAGGCGGAGGAGTTGGGCGCCGCGGGGAAGGTCAAGCGGACCCGCTCGCCGTCGGGCGCGATCGAGCTGCTGTTCCCAGGCGGTGAGAAGATCGTGTGGAACGGAGCAAGCTGGAATTACGTCCCGGTCTGAGACCGTGCGGCGCTGTTGGCGGCAACGCCTGGGCACGGCGCGGCTCTGCCGTCGGCGTCCTGCTCGCGGCGGTGATTAGCTGGCCCCGCAGCCGCCGAAGACATCGTCGCAAACTACAGCGCTTTCTGGGCCGGCCTTCCTGCAGCCAATATCCGCCTGACGTTGCGCGATGCCAGTGTCGGGCGCGATAACGGCGCCGGATATCACGACGAGATCGAAATCGCGACTCAGGGCTTGCCCCACCTGCTATCCCGGTTTCGCGCCACCGCGTCCGCCGACGGACGCGTTGCCGCCGACCGGACGGCGGAGCCGTCGCGTTATCTGGCGGCCTATGATCTGCGCAAGAGGCACGACAGCCGGGTCAGCATGCTCTTCGTCCGCCGTTCCGGCGCGACAGTCGCCGAGCGAGGTCCCGACGACACCAGCCGAAAGCCGCCGCTCGCCGAGAAATTCCGCAAGAACTCGGTCGATCCGCTGTCGGCGCTCGAACGCATTCGCGAGGCGCTGCGCACGGCCGGGCCCGGCCGCAGGTTTACGATCCCGGTCTATGACGGTGCGCGGCGCTTCGACATCGTCGGGGAGATCCTTCCGAGGAACGGCCCGGCCGACGGCACGCTGCGGGCCGAACTGACGTTGCGTCCGATCGCCGGCTTCCGAGGCGAAACCAGCGAGGACGGCGACCCCGACGACGCGCCGCGCAAGATCGAGCTGACCGTGACCGACGACGCGAGACTGCTGCCTCTGTCGATCACGGTACCGGTCTTCTTCATGCCGCTGGTGATCCGCTTCGAGGAACTCTGTCCAACCGCTCGGTCTTGCTCGAAATAGCATCGCCCGCCATTCTGCGGGTTATCGACGACGTCCACGAGAGCACCGAGATGGCCTTTTCACTGATCGACGAAACCGAAGGCGCGGTTCCGATCGCCGCTCTGACCAAGGGCGAATTCCCGGCCTGGCTCGAAAAGGCGCCGGAGCGCGAGCGCAACTGGCTGGCGTCGATCGGTTTTTCCGCCGAAGCGGGAAAGCATGCCCTGGTTCCCGGCGAGAGCGGCAAGCTCGCCCGGGTGCTCGTCGGGCTCGGCGACGGAGCCGATGCCGAGGGACGGATGTGGGCGCTCGCCGGGCTGCCGACGGCGCTGCCGGAAGCGAGCTATCGGCTCGATGCGGTTCCCGACGGCGCGGACCCGACACACCTCGCGCTCGGTTGGGCGCTCGCGACTTACGCCTTTACGCGCTATAGCGCAAAGCCCCGATCTGCCGCGACATTGGTGTGGCCCGAGAAAGCCGATCGCGGCCGCGTCGAGCGGCTCGCCGCAGCGGTGTTCCTCGCCCGCGATCTCGCCAACACGCCGGCCGGGGACCTGGGCCCCGAGGAGCTCGCCGGCGAAGCGGTCCGCGTCGCCAAGGCCGTCGGCGCCCGTCACCAGCGTCATCGTCGGCGACGACCTGCTCGCCGAGAATTACCCGACCATCCACGCCGTCGGCCGCGCCAGCGCGCGCGCCCCGCGGCTTGTCGACATCGTCTGGGGCGATCCGGCGGCGCCGAAGGTGACCCTGGTCGGCAAGGGAGTGTGCTTCGACAGCGGCGGGCTCGACCTGAAGACCGCCTCCGGCATGCGGCTGATGAAGAAGGACATGGCCGGCGCGGCGATCGTGCTGGGGCTCGCCCAGGCGATCATGGACGCCGGGCTGCCGGTTCGCCTGCGGGTGCTATTGCCTTGCGTCGAGAACGCGGTGTCGGGCAACGCGATGCGCCCGCTCGACATCGTGCGCACCCGGAAGGGGCTGACCGTCGAGATCGGCAACACCGACGCCGAAGGCCGGCTGATCCTGTGCGACGCGCTGGCCGAAGCCTCGACCGAGAAGCCGGAATTGCTGATCGACATGGCGACCCTGACCGGGGCGGCGCGGGTCGCGCTCGGCCCCGAATTGGCGGCATTGTTCTGCAACGACGAAGGGCTCGCCCGCGGTCTGCTCAACGCCGCCGCGGCCGAGGAAGACCCGATGTGGCGGATGCCATTGTGGCGGCCCTATCGCAAGATGATCGACAGCAAGATCGCCGATATCAACAATGTCTCGGAATCGCCGCATGCCGGCGCCATCACCGCTGCGCTCTACCTGCAGGAATTTGTCGAGCCCGGCATCCCCTGGGCGCATCTCGACGTCATGGCGTGGAACCCGCAGAGCCGCCCCGGCCGCCCCGAAGGCGCCGAAGCAACCGCGCTGCGCGCGCTCTACGCCCACATCGCCGGGCGTTTCGGTTAGCACGTTTTCCCTGCCGCACAGGAAATTAGGTCATGCCGACATTGGATTCCCAGGTTCACGCCTACGAGCGCAACCACCCGGGACGCCCTTGGGCTGGCGTTCTGCACGGCCCGGCGGAGGTTACCGGCGACCAGATGGTGGCCGCCATGGACGCCGTCGGTGTCGGCGGTGCCGTGCTGGTGTCACCGTTTTCCATGTATCGCTACGACGCCAGCTATGCCCTTCAAGTTTATGCGGCACATCCCAGCCGGTTCAGGTTGGTCAAGCCGGTCGATCCGACCGATCCCGCGGTGGCCGACACGATCTCCAACTGGGCGGCTACCGAGGGCACGGTCGGCGTCCGGATCATGCTGCGAGACGAGGTTTCGACCGACCCCGCCGACCCGGGCCTCAACAGGGTTCTGGCCGCCGCGGCGCGACATTCCCTGCCCGTCAATCTGTTGTGTTGGGGGCGCCTGGAGCAGGCCGCACAGCTGGCAGCGAGAAACCCCGACACGCGTCTGGTGATAGACCACCTCGGGCTGCAACAGCCGTTCGAGCCACCGCCGCCGCCGGAGCCTTTCGCCGACCTGCCGAAGGTTTTGGCGCTGGCCGCCCATGACAACATCGCGATCAAGATCAGCGGTGCCTGCACATTGTCGCACGAACCGTTCCCTTACAGAGACATCTGGGATCCGCTCGGCCGCATATTCGACGCCTTCGGCTTCGATCGCTGCATGTGGGGCACCGACTGGACCCGCGCGGTCGGATTGTTGACCTACGAGCAGGGCGTCGAGGCGTTTCGGGTCACCGACCGCCTGTCCGACAGCGACCGAGCCGTGCTCATGGGTGGGACGCTCCAGCGGGTCTACAACTGGTCGCCCTAAGCGGTCCCTGGGGCAAGCAGTTCGTTGAAGGAGGAACCTGATGAAGCCCGAAACGGTAGGCATGTCGTCGGCGCGGCTGGCGCGGCTCGACGAAGTGATGAAGCGCCGCTATGTCGATGGCGGCTATCTGCCCGGCATGCTGACCTACGTCTGGCGCAAGGGACAGCTCGCTCATACCGGCATGTGCGGCCACATGGATATCGAGCGCGGCAAGCCGATGCGCGAGGATGCGATCTTCCGCATCTACTCGATGAGCAAGCCGATCACCGCGGTCGCCTTGATGATGCTGGTCGAAGAGGGGCTGATCGGACTCGACGACACGGTCCACAGCCACATTCCCGCCTGGAAGGACCTCGGCGTTTACGCCAGCGGCATGCCATCGCTGCTGACCGACGCGCCGCCCAGCTTTATCACGACACCCACGCTGCGGCCGATGAAGGTCGTCGACCTCGCGACCCACACCTCCGGTCTCACTTACGGCTTCATGATGCGCAGCGCCGTGGACGCGGCCTATCGCAAGGCCAAAGTGACCGACCGTCAGACCGCCGGCGGACTGCCGGAGATGGTCGATCAGCTGGCAAAAATCCCGTTGGATTTTTCCCCGGGAACGGCCTGGAACTATTCGGTCTCGATCGACGTCCTGGGTTATCTCGTCGAGAAATTGTCCGGCGTCAGCTTCGGCGAGTTCCTGCGCACGCGGTTGTTCGAGCCGCTCGGCATGAACGATACCGCTTTCTGGGTGCCGTCGGACAAGACCGAACGGTTCACCTCCTGCTATCAGCCCGAGGGCAAGGGTGCCGGGCTGAAACTCCAGGACGACGCGCGGGAAAGCACCTACGGCAAGCCGCCCAAGCTTGAATCGGGCGGCGGCGGCCTGGTGTCGACGGCGCAAGATTATTTGCGCTTCTGCCGCATGATGCTGAATGGCGGCACCTTGGACGGAGTGCAGATTCTCAGCCCCAAGACGGTCGCATTGTTCGGCCTCAACTATCTGCCTGACGGCCGGGAGATCGCGGACATGGCATTGCCTGGTATGTTCAGCGAATCCGGCTATGCCGGGGTTGGTTTTTCGCTCGGCTGCGGCGTCAATGTAAACGTGGCCAAAACACGCCTGCCGGGCTCGCTCGGAGAATATTTCTGGGGCGGCGCCGCCGCGACCGCGTTCTGGATCGACCCCAAGGAAGAGCTGACTGTCGTGTTCATGACGCAGGTAATCGGCAGCGAGGCTCGACTGACCTTGCGTCGCGACTTGCGCACCCTGGTCTATTCGGCGATGACCGAGTCGTTCGCCTAGTGCGGCGTTTCCGAGATACCGAAAGCTTCCCCGTGGCCGGGTGCGTCCCGGCCACCCACGGCTTGCCGCCCAGCGCAGGTGCGGGAAGACGTGGATGCCCGGGACAAGCCCGGGCAAGGGGTACTTCGGGTTTACGCGCCACGGATGCGTCCAGAGTTTCGGAACGTGGTATTTGTCGCCGTCACTCGCATGCGGGAGAAAACTGATGGACATCAGGGGCGCGGTCGCACTGGTGACGGGTGGCAATGGCGGGCTTGGGCAGCGTATCTGCCACGCGCTCGCGGAGGAGGGCGTCCATATCGCCGTCATGTATGCTCAGAGCCGTGAGCAGGCGGAGGGGGTCGCACGCGAACTGACATCGCGACATCAGATCAACGCTGCGGCGTTCGCTTGCGACATCACCAACCCTGCGGCCGTGGAGCGGGTAGTCGAAAACGTGACCGGGCATCTAGGCCGCCTCGACATCCTCGTCAACGACGCCGCCTACAACATCGCGATCCCATTCCCCGACCTGGACAGTATGACGATGGAGGTCTGGGACAAGATCATCGCAATCAACCTGACCGGGCCAATGCGCCTTATGAAGGCGGTGGCGCCGGTCATGAAGGCGCAGGGCCGGGGCCGTATCGTCAATATCTCCTCCGTGTCGGGGATTGGGCCGACCGGCTCGTCGATCGCGTATGCGGTGTCGAAGGCGGGGCTCATCCACCTGACGCGCTGCATGGCGGTGGCATTGGCGCCCGAGACACTCGTCAACTGCGTGGCGCCGGGCCTTTTGGAGGGCACCCGCGCGACAGCCAATCTCCGCCCCGAATTCATCGAGCGCTCCGCGAACACCTCGCTGCTGAAAAAGGCCCGCCGACAAGGACGACTGCGCCGACATGGTGGTCACGATGTGCCGCACCGAGACGATGACCGGCCAGACCGTCGTCATCAACTCCGGCCGCTACTTTCATTGACGATCTGAAGGGCCCTCGCGAATGGACATCTCCGGCAAGACCGCCATCGTCACCGGCGCTGCCTCCGGCATCGGCCTCGGCATTGCGACCGCGCTCGCCGAGGCGGGCGCGAATGTGGTCATGGCCGATATCCAAAAAGATGCCGTCGAGCAGGCGGCTCACGGCCTCTCCGGCACCAACAAGCGGGTCATGCCGGTGCGGATCGATGTGACGCAGGAGCAATCCGTGCTCGATGCTCTCTCGGAAGCCGAACGCAATTTCGGCAAGCTCCACATCGCCTGCAACAACGCCGGCGTGCCGATGCACGGCACGAGATTGATTGATGTGCCGCGCGACGATTGGGAATTTGTGATCGGCGTCAACGTCTGGGGCGTCATCCACGGCATCCGCCACTTCGTCCCCGCAATCCTCAAGCATGGAGAAGAAGGGCATGTCGTCAACACAGCCTCGGTCGCCGGCTTCCAGAACCGCCGCGGCACCAATCAGGGGCCGTATTCGATGAGCAAATACGCCGTCCTTTCACTGTCCGAAGCTTTGGAGCACGAGCTGGAAGGCACCAATGTCGGGGTGTCGGTGCTGTGCCCGGGCCCGGTCAACACGAATATTCCTCGTGGCGCTCGCAACCGCCCCGACCACATGGGCGGGCCGCAGACCCGCCCCACCGACGAAGCGGTATTGGCCGAACGCCTCGCTGCCACTGGTCTCGATCCGAGGAGGGTGGGCGAGCGGGTGGTAGACGCGATCCGAACCAAGACGTTTTATGCCTTCGTCAGCGCCGTTCCGGCCGATGTTATCAAGGCCCGGCACCGCCGCATCGAGGAGGCCCTGAACAGCCCGTGGGTCACCCACTACTGAAAAGGAGTGCAAACGATGACCGAAGCCAGGCTCGCTCCAAACCTTCCCGATTGGATGGCGGAGCATGCGAACCAATACCTGTCCAGTGGCGGCACCGAGGGACACATGTACAAGATGACCCAGCCGGGCCGGCCAGAGATAACAGTACCGTCGCTGCTGCTGACGACGGCCGGCCGTAAATCGGGAGAAAAGTTCATCTTCCCGCTGTTCTACGGCAAGACCGGTGACAGCTATATCGTGGTCGCCTCGAAAGGCGGTGCGCCGCAGCATCCGGGCTGGTACCGCAACATCCTCGCCAACCCGGAGGTCGACGTACAAGTCGGGACCGCGAAGATGAAGGCCCGGGCGAGGACGGCCACGGGCAAGGAGCGCGCGCGGCTATGGCAAAAGGCGCTCGAATTCTGGCCGCCCTACGCCGATTACCAGAAGAAGACCGAGCGCGAGATCCCGGTAGTCGTGCTCAAACCCATCCACTGACTTAACTCAGTGCAAAGGAGGAACTGCCATGCCGTTCTACGAAAAAGGCGACGTCCGCATCCGCTACGAGGAGACAGGCTCCGGCTTCCCGCTGTTGGTCACTCCCGGCGGCGGCCTGAACTCCAAAGTGAGCAACTGGCCGACGGCGGTGTTCAACGCAATGGAGGCCTTCAAGAACGACTTCCACTGCATCACGATGGACCAGCGCAACGCCAATGGCGGCGAATCGACCGGCCCGGTGCCGGTTGACGACCCGTGGAACGCCTTCGCCGACGATCAGCTCGGGCTAATGGACCATCTCGGGATTCGCGAATTCTTCTATATGGGCTACTGCATCGGCGGCTGTTTTGCCGGGAAGCTCCTCGAACGCGCGCCAGCACGTGTCGTCGCCGCCGTGTTCTGCCAGAGCGTCGGGCACCGGCCCGAGGATCCGGATGTCATGTACAGGCACGGGCACGATAATTGGGTCCCCGATTTCCGCGCCCGCCGACCCGAGGTGACGATGGAAACGATCGAGCAGTATTTTCACAATCTCTACCGCGTGCGGCCCGATTTCCTCTACAGCGTGTCGCGCGATTTCATCCGCAACTGCCGCACGCCGATCCTCGTGCTGCCCGACGACACGCCGTCGCACCCGCTCCAGACCTCGATCGATGTCGCCTCGCTGGCGCCCAACGCCGAGATCACGGTCTTTCCGTGGCGCGAGCCGCCGGATCTGAAGGAGCGCACGATCAGCCGCGTGCGCAGTTTCCTGAAGGCGCACGTGCCGATGGCGGCGGCGGCGCAGTAAAACGGCAACTACCCCTCGTCGCCCCCGCGGAAGCGGGGGCCCAGGGGCGAGCGGTATGTAGGTGGCGCTGGGTTCCGCTATCGCAGGAACGACGGACTTATTGGACGATGTTCTCTTATCAGCGGGATACGATTACTTCTGCTTGTCGGCCTCGAGGACTGCGGCGATGCGCTGGGGGTCGGCGGCAAGGGGAGGAATGCCGGCGCGCTCGACCTGCAACAGCTGGCTGACGCTGCTGTTGCGGGTGCCCCAGCCGCGGTTCATCGCTTCGGTCAATTCCTCATAGACCAGGTTGGCGAGGCGCATCGGCACCCCGACCTCGCGCCCGAGACCGACCGCGAGCCCGACATCCTTGTGCAACAGGCGCAATGCGAAATCGGCGGGGTCGTGCTTCCCGGGCAGGAACTTGTCGCCGAGCCGGTCGAAGGTGCGCACCCGGCCGGTCGCGCCCTGGCGCACCGCCGCCCACAAATCGACCGGGTCGACGCCGGCCTTGACGCCCATCGTGAAGACTTCGGCGAGCGCCGCGCCCAGCACCGCGCTGGTGCAGTTGTGCACGAGCTTGGCGATCGAGCCGGCGCCGATCGGGCCGATATAGGCCGCCTGGTCGCCCATCGCGTCGAGCACGCTTTTGTGGCGATTGAAGATCTGCTCGTCGCCGCCGACCCAGATCGCCATCTTGCCACTGGCGGCGCCGGAGGGCCCTCCGCTGACCGGGGAGTTGAGCATATAGAGGTTCTTCTCGGCGAAGGCGGCGTGGATCTTGCGCACCGTCGCCACCGAATTGGTCGACATGTCGAAAAAAGCCGTGTCGGGCCGCATGCCCTCGATCAGCCCGTTCGGCCCTAGCGCCACGGACTCGACATCGGCCGGCACCGGCAGCGAGGTGAAGACGACTTCGCTCTGCTCGCCGACCTGCTTCGGCGAATTGGCCCAGACCGCGCCTTTCGCGAGGAACGGCTCGGCAGCGGCGCGGCTCAGATCGTGCACGACAAGCTCGTGCCCGGCCTTCTGCAGATTGGCCGCCATGCCTTTGCCCATCATGCCGAGCCCGATAAATCCGACGCGCATCTTCGCCTCCGCCGATTACAATGCCGCTGCGGACGAGTTTTGCCTGGGGCCGCGCCCGAGCGCAAGCCGGCGCCGCCTGGTGCCGCGGCAGAGGCAATCGGTGCGCCTCGGCGCACGTTCTTGCCCCCACCACGAGTGCTTGGAGCTACTGGTTCGGCTGGTTCGTCATCCGCGTTGCCTCAAACAAAAACCAGGTTCGCTTTTCGGTCTCGTCGATAAAATTCTCGAGCAGGCTGGTTGTTGCAACGTCATTATTATTCGCCGCGATCTCGTGAGCTTCGCGCATACTCGCAGTGAACGCCTTGTTGTCCTCCATCAATTCGCGCAGCATGTCGGCCGGTGCGACAAACTCGGCGTCGTTGTCGGTTATCCGCTGGAGTTTGGCGACATGGCCGATCGACCGGAGCGTGGTTCCGCCGATCTTCCGCACCCTCTCGGCGAGCTCGTCGGTCATCGCAAAGATCTGATCGCCTTGGTCGTCCAGCAGCAGATGGTAGTCGCGGAAATGCGGGCCGCTGACATGCCAATGAAAATTCTTCGTCTTCAGATAGAGCGCAAACGCGTCCGCGACGATCGGATTGAGGGCGGCGGTGACCGCGCTGACATTGGCGGGAGAAAGATCGGTCGGCGTGCCCAAAGCGGCAGAGCCCGACCTGCGAGATGCTGGCATGGGAAACCTCTGAGGGAGATGGTAGGGTGGTTACCTTACTCATGTGATATGCGATCTGCTCAAATCCACCTCGAGTTTCGACAAAATCGCCGCAGCTCTCAAATCGGCTACTGAGAGCTGCCCAATCCTTCGTCGTTCCGGCGGGGCCGCATCTGTCCTGCGCAGCCCGAAGGCCGAGCCGCGACAACCTCACGTTGAACACGCTTCCCCTGATCGACCTGTTTCTTCAGGACGAGAACAGGTCGAAATTCCCGAAATGGTTGTCGGCGCGGTCAGGCCGAAGTGGGTCTCTCCCAAAATTGCGGGATTTGTCGTCACGTTCCGTTTCACTCCACGCGCCCGGTTTCGCTGCAATACCATCCGATTGTGGCAATTTGAGCGGTGGCATTTCCGGGCTGTTGTCTTACGACTGCAGGCTGCGGGCGCGATAAACAGGCGCTATAGGATAGCGTTGGACCACGCCCGCGGGCCTGCACCGAGACGCTCGAGCGTGTCGTCGACGACGGTCAAATCGGGATTGAAGCGGTTGAGCTGGGCGATCATCGCTTTCCGCAACGGTTCCGTGTCTGCCGGTACCTGCCCCTTATCGGCCCAAAATCGCTTGCTTGCATCAAAGTAGCCGATCGTGTCGAGGAACGCGGCAGCGAAATAGTAGGAGTCCATCACCATGTCGCCTTTGTCGGGATTTATGATTTCTCCCGTGTCTCTCACCGAATATTCAAGGCACCATTTAAGCATCTTTCCGACCACCTGACTTGCCTGTCGTCGCTGATCAGCGCGCATGTGGGGCCAGCCGCGGAAGAAGAGCTCGACCACATCATAATTGTTGTGATCCGACATCTTTGAATTTTCAAGCCAGCCTTCCGGGTATTGCCGGTCCTTGATGGCGAGCAGGGTGTCGATGAGGCGCGGCCACCAGCGCACCAGATGAGGCGCATAGCGCACCATGTGAAACGTCAGGCTGAGATCCGTCGTTCTGATTTCATTGCCCTGGTTGTCGATGATGTAAGTAACGCCGAAAAACCCGGTCTCCGGATCCTGCCAATCTCGGACGAAGCGTTCGAACACAGGTACAAAGCCCGGCCCGCTCAAATAACCGGCTTGTCCGCCCTGCAGCACGAGGCGCGCGATGACCGATACCGCGAGATTGAGCTCTTTGCGATTGTCCCGCCCGCAGCGCACTACATCTGACCAGCATAAATCCTGCAGATAAGTAACCATGCGCCCGGGATCATCGATCGGATCGAGAAACGTCGGCTGCAAGCGCCACGGCCATTGCCTGGCCAGGAGCTGGTCCGTTGAGCGGTCGAGTTTCAAAAAGAAGACGTCAGTCCCGGGGGCGAAACTGCCGCCGCAATCCTGCGTCAACCCATCCGGCGGGTCGGCGCAAACAAGCGCCTTCTTCAGCCGCTTGACGGCATCGCAGGCAGCCTTGTAGTTGCTGGTGCAGTTGATGCGCCATTCCGCCTCGAATAGGTGCGCCCTCGCCCAACTCGTGTCGCTGCCCGCAAATTCGCGCTCGGAGAGCGTTTCCTCGGCGCCCTCCATCACTTCGTTCGCCTCTTTCGAAAGCGCCTGCATTTCCGGGTAAGCCTTGAACAGCGCCGATTTCGGGCTGTAGGGGGAATGTGCCATCGCGACCTTCCGAGAAATTGCCGTTGGCGGCCCATCCGCGTCGGCTAAGCCGCCAATCTTGCCGCGCGGTTGCCGCGACCCGCCCATCCAGAAATGCGCCGCCGGCGTGAACTTGCATTTGACTTCTCACGCTAGTATATACGCCGATGTATATCTCCGCGAGAGAGACCGACATGGCTACAGCCCGTGTCTTTCGTTCCGGTAACAGTCAAGCCGTGCGGTTGCCTAAAGAATATCGGCTGAAGGGCCCGGAAGTAGAGATTTTTCGCCGAGGCGACGAGATCGTGTTGCGTGAAAAGGCGGAGGGACTGGTGCGAGCCTTCGAAATTCTGGCCGACCTGCCGGCTGATGTTCTGCCAGAAGACCGCGGCGATACTCTACCGCAGGAGCGTGAAGGTCTTTGAATGTCGCGCGGTTCCTGCTGGACACAAACATATGTATCTATATCCGGCGGCGCCGGCCGCCGACGGTTCTGTCGCGGTTTCGACAGTTAAAGCCGGGGGAGGCGGTCCTTTCCGTCATTACCTATGGCGAGCTTGCTCACGGCGCGGAAAAAAGCCAATTCCGGGAACAGGCCCGCAGGCAGCTGGCCGAGCTGGCGGGCTTGCTTCCGGTGCTGGAGCTCCCGTCTCGCGCCGGCGAATTCTATGGCTCGATCCGCGCCGCGTTGGCAGCCCGGGGAGACATGATCGGCAACAACGACCTGTGGATTGCGGCGCATGCCAAAGCGGCGGGTCTCATTCTGGTCACCAACAACGAACGCGAGTTTCGACGCATTGATGGCCTGGAAATTCACAACTGGGCCGATTGATCAGGTCATCGTGTGCAACCCCAAGCGATCCCCCGACAGCGGTCGGGATCCTGCGGCCGGTCAAGCCTCGCCTCACGCTCGATGATACAGCAAGCGTATGGCGGATGAGCGCAGCGTAATCCGCCATCGGGCAGTGCGATGTCGGCGGAATGCGCCTCCGCTTTTCCGCCCTACGCCGCTGCGCCCTTGATCACCGCCGCGCCCTTTTTCGGCGATCATGATTGTTGGCGCGTTGGTGTTGGTCAAGGTGACCGCCGGCATCACCGAGGCGTCGATGACGCGCAGTCCGTCGAGGCCGTGCACCCACAGCTCGCTGTCGACGACGCTCATCGGATGCGAGCCCATAGGCAGGTGCAGCTGGCGTGGTAGCAGGTGCCGCCGTTGCGCCAGGCATACTCGAGCAGCTCGTCATCGGTCTGGATTTGGGTTCCGGGCAGGATTTCTGCGCGGACGAACCGCTTCAGCGCCGGTGCGGCAAACATCCGCCGAGCGCAGCCCGCCGACGATAGCGCGCCGGTCGCTCTCTTCCGACAGTTAACGCGGGTTGATCGCCGGAGCATCGCCCGGCTGGTTCGACTCGGCCTCGACACAGCCGCGCGACAATGGCGGCATCTGCCAAGCGCCGGCGCTGAGGCCCGGCGTTTCCTCGAGCTCGCTGAGCTGGCCGCCCTTGAAGCTGCCCGGCGCGGGGGTGCACTTGCATATCCAGGTGTCCCGACTCCTCCAATACCTTGACCGAGGCCGCGACGGCGATGCCTCAGTATTCGGATGCGTGGTGCTGATCCACCAGTGCTTGCTGCACTTCATCACGCGCAGGTTCTTAAAGTCATGATTTTTCAAGCCTGTGAATGTGCTACAAATAGTCCTTGTAAAGCCGTCGGAGCCTTTTCTGAGAAATGTTGTCTATGGTAAGTCCGATAGTCTGGAAAAAACTCAGCCCACGCAGAAGCACGCGTCGCGCCACCGTTTCGCATTCGTATAATTCGACGGCGATTCTTTCGTCAAAAGGGGAGATATCACCGTGCACCAAATTGGAACGCAGAGCATATAGCTCGCCGATACGTTCGCTCAATTGATACATTTTGCGCTCACTATTAGGCTCCCAACATAGGCACATCCGTCGCGATGTGTGTTGGAATTTGGCGCGGTCTCCAGTTGGATGAGGATAGGTGGTCAGGCGGCAAGGTCAATCGGCTTATCGGCGAGTTTCTCGGTCAGGCTCTGCCATCCATCGACTTTGCGCATGGTGATCTGACCCGAGGCGAGCAGTGCCCAGAACAACATCGCTGCAGTCTCGGCCGATGGCAGCACCGTCTCGGTTTTGATCCGGCGCTTGAATTCCTCGTGGAGCCGTTCGATCGCGTTGGTGGTGCGAGCGCTCTTCCATTGGCTGGGCGGCAGCCGGGTGAAGGTAAAGAGCCGATCACCGGCCTCTTCGAGGCTGTCGGCTACCGCCTTGCATTTGAGCCGCCATTTGCGAAGGAAGGCTCGGCGGCGCTGTTCGATCTCGCCAGGCGAGGCGGCGTAGATCATGTCGTTGTAGTCGACCGAGACCTCGTCGTGCAGCCGCGGGGGCGCGTGGGCCAGCAGGTTGCGATGCTTGTGGACGGTGCAGCGTTGGGTCGGCACATCGCCCCACAGAGCGGCCAGCGCCTGCTCTAGCCCAGTCCCGCCATCGACAATCAGGAACTCCGGCTGGCGCAGCTCGCGCTTGACGAGGTCGTCGAGGACGGCGCGCCAAGCCTGGCTGGTCTCGCCACCCATATTCTTGACCGCCAGCAGCACCTTCTGGCCGTCCTCGCGCACGCCGAGCACGACCAGCAGCACGATCGAGGTGGCCTTGCGGTCGAGCCTGACCCGCACCACCGTGCCGTCGAGGATCAAGCGGACGATCGGTTCCTCGGCGAGCGAGCGGGCATTCCAGGCATCCCAATCGGCCTTCACCTTTCGCCACACCCGGCTCACCGTATCTTTGCTGACCGCACCGCCAAACACCGCGGCAAGCGCTCGGCGCACCCGACGGGTGTTGGTGCCGGCAAGATAGGCGCCGGCAATCAGCGAATCGGCCTGCTTGGTGCGCCGCTGGTAAGCCCGCAGCGCCGTGCTCTTCCATTCCGTGGTCTTGCCCTCCGCCGTGTCGAGCCTTGCCCGCGGCACTGCGATCTCCACCCGGCCAAAGGTCCCCAGCAGCGAGCGCGATCGGTGACCGTGGCGGTGGCCGGCGACGCCGCCCGCACCATCATTCTCGGGATCCGCCTTGGGCCGGCGAGCATAACGCGGCCGTGACAGCACCGCCTCGAGCTCACTCTCGATCATTGTCTGGATCAACTCGCGCACCCGGTCGCGCAAACCGGCCTCGATCGGATCAAACCACTCATCGAGAAGACCGACCGCAATCTCGACGTCCGAACCCAGAACCGGCAACTTCGTGCTATTACTGGTCATGGCGTGGTCTCCACCGGCGCACAACGCCGGGATCGTTTGGGTTTCAGCACCCGGAGACTACGCCACCTTCAATTCCAACCACACTCCGGACGGCTCCCAACATAGCGCAGCACTTCGTTTCTTGACTGTCTCGGTCCGGTCATCTTCGTTTGTAACGACTATCCGCTCTATTGCGGTAATAAATTTGACAAACCGCGCTGCGTTCGATGTCTCTCGGACCGCCTGCCCGAACCAAGAGAGGGCATCGAGGAAACGATAGCAGAGAGGTCTCATTAGATCGGGATCTGTCGTAACTTCGAGCGTTATCCCGGCACATCCGAGGTAATGCCTCCCGTCCCCGGCGGATATGAATTCCCACCAACGGCGGCCCAGCAGCTGACCGACGGGAGCCCTTGATATGATGATGTCTACAGTGCTATCGCCTGCGCGGCTGATCCTCCCACGCAGGTCCGCTCCAAGGCGCGGTCTACTTACGCGCATAGAATCAGAGTAGAACGTTCCTAAGAGCAGATGAAGGACGTTGACTGCGCTAGACACGGCGAGTTGGGCGCGCTCGAGCGAAACTTCTTGATCGCATCCCAGAATCCGAACTTCGGCTACCCATTTAAAACCTTGATAGTAGTTGACCGCCTGGTCCCTCAGCGAGCGCGTAAGATCATCGCCAATCTTCTTTGGCGCGACATGTTCTGCAGACGAACCGTCATCACGCGGCTCGACATATCTGTCGAGTTCGCCTTTAATAAGCTCAAAGAACGCTTCGCGCGTATGGAAACGTACTGGCCCTATTGAGAACGAATCAGGGTAGGGGTCCTCTGTTAAATGGCAAGGGAGGAAGTGGGTGACGTCCGCAATCTTCGTCGCTGCGGAAGTCACCGCTGCTGACAAAGCGGCCTCGACCTCCGCATTCTTAACCTCTCTGCATTCGCCGATGAAGCGGCGGCTGAACTCGTCGCCAAATCGTTCTACAACCTCGTTTGGAGAGATACGACTGCTCAATGAATGTCTTGCCAGATACCCTTTCGCCAATAGTTCGATCCTTTCAGCCGCAGCGCGGCCGAAGGCTTATCCCGTTGTCCCAGGGAGCCCGATATGATGTATAGTGGCCTCGCGGCCAGCCACACGCGGCGGGCGCAAGGGGGCGCGCGGTGGCAAGGGCACGATCTCTGAGCGAATTCCAGGCGAGTTTTCCAGACGAGACGAGCTGCGCGGCATTTCTGTTTGAGCGACGCTGGCCGGAGGGTTTTGTTTGCCCCGCCTGTGGCAACGGACGTGCGGCATCGCTGAAGAGCCGGGCGCACACCTACGAATGCCTCGGCTGCGGTCGTCAGACGTCGATCACGGCCGGCACGGTGATGCACCGGTCCAAATTGCCGCTGACAGTGTGGTTCTGGGCCGCGCATCTCATGGCAACCCACTCGAACGGCATGTCGGCACTCCAGTTCGAGGCCCAGCTCGGCATCACATACAAGACCGCCTGGTTGCTGGCGCAGAAGCTGCGACGATCGATGATCGATCCCCAGCGCGAGCCGCTGGAGGGCGTGGTCGAGGTCGACCAAGCCGAAATTCCCTTCCGAACCGACAACAGCTTTTTCGATCCCGCCAAATCCGGGAAGATCCTCATCGCCGGCGCCGTCGAGGTGATCGACCGCGGCACCAACCAGGCCAAGCCAAGGCGGAGACGGGCGAAATACCTGGACACTCGGTCTGGTCGCATCCGTCTCGCCGCCATCCCGGACAACTCCGCGGCTTCGCTCGAGGCGTTTGTGCGGGCCAACGTGAAGCCCGGAACCACGCTGCTCACCGACGGGCACAGATCCTATCCCGGGCTCACCGATTACCGACACGACCCGCGGACGGTCGGCAAGATGGCGGGTCATGTGGTCCTGCCATGGATTCACCGGGTCTTCTCGCTGATGAAGCGCTGGGGGCTCGGCACCTATCACGGGCTGCGCCGCAAGCACGTCGACACCTACCTCAACGAGTTTGTCTTCCGATACAATCGACGCTTCTACCGGCACGTCTCGTTCGAGACCATGCTCGGGCTCGCCTCGCACCATCACCCGGCGAGCTACTGGGATATCGTCGGCCGCGACAATCCTCGCAAAGGCGTGCCGACAGTCCGACGCCAGCCGCGCCGCCGAAGGACAGCGACCGGAATGCAGCAGGACCGTTCAAGCCTCCCTCAAAACTCCCGCGCCAGCACCGCTTCGGGGGCGCCTCTCGTCAAACGCTAAATGTGGAAGGACCTGGGACAACGGGATAAGCCTTCGCGGCCGCACAGAAGAACACCATTGCCGCTTGGATGCGGGAGAGATGGAATCAAATCCTCTCTGGAAAGACCCTGTATGTCATGAATATTTAAGATTGCAAAGCGTTTTACCTCGTTAATTATGAATAGTGTATCCTCCTTATTTGTAGTCATCCTTCCTCACAAAGCGTAGGGAAGAGCGCAGCGCCTTAGAGGCTGACCGAAGATGAATTGAGTGATTTCAGTCGGTTGTGGCATGATGGTTGTAGTGAAGCAATCATCGAGGCACAAGATGTGGACCGAAATCACTCGCCGGAAGTATGAGCGAGAGGGACGGTGCTACGCAAGCGATCTGACGGATGCCGAATGGGCGCTGATTGAGCGGCGTATGCCGGCGGTCAAGCGCTTGGGCCGGCCCCGCGAGACCGAGTTACGGTCGGTGCTCGATGCGATTTTGTACATCGCGCCGACCGGCTGTCAGTGGCGGATGCTGCCGAAGGACTTTCCTCCGTTTACCACCGTGCAAGGTTATTTCTACGATTGGCGAGACGGCGGCGTGTTCGAGAAGATCAATTTTGAGTTGCTGCTGCAAGCCCGCGAAGCGGCGGGCCGCGAAGCGAGCCCGTCGGCCGGGGTCATCGACACCCAGTCGGTCAAGTCGACCGAGAGCGGTGGGCCGCGCGGGTACGACGCGGCCAAGAAGATCAAGGGCCGCAAGCGCCGTGTGTCACGAACACATCGCCAGGGTAAGGAGATGTGGTGCTATGCAAGAGATGAGGGTGGGCCCCTCGAGGTCGGCAGTCAGGTGCAGGCCTCAAGCCGCTGCAAGCTGCGGCCGTCAAGAGCGACCGTGGTGAGCGTTGCAGAAAAGCCGGAACGAGATTTCGGCAGGTATGATCCGGAGAGGCGAGCGCAAGCGAACCGTCGATGAAGTGTCGAAACGCCTTAACTGATGTCGAAACCGGGGGTGGACGCTTCTCCCGGGACAAGCACGGGAGCAGACCTGAAAGCTGCCCGGGCGGCATCCGGCATTTAGGCGGCGCGAAGTCGGATCAGGCTCTTGTATGGAACGTGAGAACCTGTCGTCACGATGCAAAGGGAGACGTCCAAGCGGCAAAATCCGTAAGGACCAGAGTACCGATGCGGGGCACAGGGGCGGAGCGGTCTGTAGTAGGGATGAAGGTTCTGTAATGGGACTGGACCGAAGGGACCGCGTTGTTCAGCCATGGCCCAGAGTCAACTGGTAACAGGAGGAGCTCTGTGGACAAGGCAAAGCCGTTCGATATTCCGAAGCAGGAAGTCTGGGAGGCCTTCAAGAAGGTGAAGGCTAACCAGGGGGCGGCTGGAGTAGACGGACAGTCGATTGCAGACTTCGAGGGAAACCTCTCGGATAACCTCTACAAGCTCTGGAACCGAATGTCCTCGGGGAGCTACTTGCCCCCACCGGTTCGACGGGTCGACATCCCGAAGGGCGACGGCAAGACGGAAACCCGACCGTTGGGGATTCCGACGGTCGCGGATAGAATCGCCCAGGAAGTCGTCAAGCGCTACCTGGAGCCCATCCTGGAAGCGATCTTCCATGTGGACTCCTATGGCTACCGGCCGGGCCGGTCGGCGATTGATGCAGTCCGGGAGACCCGCCAGCGCTGCTGGCGGTACGACTGGGTGCTAGACGTCGACGTGCGGAGCTACTTCGACAGCATCGATTGGGAACTGCTCCTGAGAGCGGTCCGTAAACATACGGATTGCCCTTGGGTGCGCCTCTACATCGAGCGCTGGCTGAAGGCTCCGGTACAGATGGAGGATGGCGGCATCGTACCGCGTACGGCGGGAACTCCGCAGGGTGGGGTGGTAAGCCCTTGCCTCGCGAATCTGTTCCTGCACTACGCCTTCGACATGTGGATGGTGAGGAACTTTCCCGGCATCCCATTCGAACGATATGCGGACGACCTCATCTGCCATTGTCGAAGTGCCGAGCAAGCTCGGGCATTGTGGAGCGCCCTGGAGGGCCGTTTCGGGGCCTGCAGGCTGGTTCTGCATCCGCAAAAGACGAAGCTCGTCTACTGCAGGGATGCTAACCGTAAGGGAGATTATCCGGTCCAGACGTTCGACTTTCTCGGATACGAGTTTCGTCCGAGGACGGCTGTCTGGCGCGGGGGTAAGCTCGGTGTCTCTTTCCTGCCCGCGGCTAGTCCAAAGGCGCTGAAGGCAATACGGCAGACGGTTCGTCGGTGGGCACTCCACAGACGAAGCGACAAGGCCCTGGAGGATCTGGCAAGGATGTTCAATCCGCACATCCAGGGCTGGATCAACTACTACAGCCACTTCTATGGGTCGGCTCTCTGCCGCACCCTGCGGCGGATAGACGCCTACCTGGTCCGCTGGGGCCGCAACAAGTACAAGCGGCTCCGGTCCCGGACCGAGGGGGCAAGGGTGTGGTTCGCTCGGGTCGTCCGCGCCAACCCGGCCCTGTTTGCCCATTGGCGCCTACTGTATGTCGACGGACGAACATCGGGAGCCGTATGAGCCGAGAGGCTCACGTACGGATGTGTGTCCAGTGAATGCTGGCATGTTCAGCAGGGAACAAAGCCTGCCGGGGTAGAAGTCAGAGCCCCGTAGTTTGGATAGCGGAGGAGATGGAAACTGAACCTTCGAAGCCTATCGACAAGACCTCCCCAGGGGAGGTTACGAGTCACCGGGCCGTAACAAAAGTGAACGCGTTGTGGCCTCGAAAGTGAATATCCCCGAGGGCTGAGCCTGCATCCGAAGGGCGAAGGCAGAATGACCAGCCGAAAACTGACCGATACGGCTGGTCACCTCGGCGGGGTGGAAGCGACAGCACGGTGACAAGGACATGCTGAGCAACTGGAGAAACCCTCCTCGTCCCGGCGAGAAATCGCCGGAGCAAGGTAGGCCGTATAACCGGCAACCCCGGGAAGTCGGCCGAAGACGAGAGGGCGGCGGATGGGTCCGTACTAGCGATGAAGCGGAGTAATGTCCGTGGAGCGAAGGGGCCCTGCCATTTGCAACGCCTCCGACATAGGGGAAGGCAAGGACGAGATGACAAAGGCGTCCATTGGTTTGCAGGACCTGAGGCGGAGGATATACGTCAAGGCGAAGGCTGAACCGTCCTGGCGTTTCTGGGGTCTATACGTCCACGTCTGCAAGGTAGAGACCCTGCGCGCAGCGTATGAGATGGCCAAACAGAACGATGGGGCTCCGGGAGTAGACGGGGTGACCTTCGAGGCCATTGAGGCGCAAGGCGCGGAGGCTCTGCTCGAGCAGCTGCGGGACGAACTGACCGGGCGCGCCTACAAGCCACTCCCAGCCCGGAGGCAGGAGATACCGAAGGATGGGGGCAAAGTCCGCGTCCTTTCGATTCCGGCGATCCGGGACCGGGTGGTGCAAGGCGCGCTCAAGCTCATACTCGAACCTGTCTTCGAGGCGGACTTCCAACCGGGATCGTTTGGATATCGGCCCAAGCGGACAGCCCATGACGCGATCAAGCGAGTAGCCGAGGCAATTGTCCAGCGGAAGACGCGCGTCCTCGACTTTGACCTGCGAGCCTACTTTGACAATGTCCGGCACGACCGGTTGTTGGAAAAAGTGGCACAGCGGGTTGATGACGCGGACATCATGCACCTTCTGAAGATCATGCTGAAAGCTTCTGGCAAGAAGGGCGTTCCACAAGGCGGAGTAATCTCGCCCTTGCTCAGTAACCTCTACCTCAATGAGGTGGATCGAATGCTGGAGCGAGCGCGGGAGGTCACCCGCAATGGCAAGTACACCTATATCGAATATGCGAGATTCGCAGACGATCTGGTGATCTTGATCGACGCCTATAAGCGACATGACTGGCTCGTAGGGGCAGTGGACAAACGGCTTCGGGAGGAGTTCGGCAAGCTGCAGGTTGAAATCAATGATGAAAAGAGCCGCATGGTCGACCTTGAGCGAGGTGAAAGCTTCGGATTTCTGGGCTTCGACTTCCGCTACCTCCGCAGTCGAAGCGGAGCGTGGCGGCCGCATTACACGCCCAAGCTCAAAAAGCGGACGGCATTGGTGCGGGAGCTCAAAGCGGTGTTCCGCCGATACCGGTCGCAACCGATCGAACGGGTGATAAACCTGATCAATCCGGTGCTACGGGGATGGGTGAACTATTTCGCGGTTGGGCACTCCAGTGAGTGCTTCAGCTTCATCAAGGATTGGGTGGAGAAGAAGGTCAGGCGCCAGCTGGCGCATGCTCAGAAGCGAAAGGGCTTCGGCTGGGAACGATGGAGTAGGCCGTGGCTGTACGACACTCTAGGGCTGTTCAACGGCTATCGAGTGCGACGCGACAGGCCGAAAGTCGCCCCGGCAGGATAGGTCCAATAAGCCTCGACGTGAAGCAAATGGGGGAGCGCAGTGCGGGAAATCCGCACGCTGCGTTCGACGTGGAGGGGGCTGGAAACGTGGCGCGGTCGAAACTCTTCGGCCTAAACCGGCGCGCCAGTCCTCGACCCTACCTGGGAGCGCGTGGGGGTGAGATTCCCTTGCGCGACTCGCCACATCGTTACCGATACTGGCGGTTTGCTGGTCGGTGCCGAGGTGCACCCCGCTGATGTCCAGGATCGTGATGGTGCCAAGCTTGTCATCGAGGCCGTGCACCAGTTGTTTCCCTGGCTGCGCCACCTGTTCGCCGACAGCGTCTACAACGGCGCCAATCTGCGTGACGCCCTCGCCAAATTCGGCAACTGGACCATCGAGATCGTCAAGCGCACCGCTGACGCTGCCGGCTTTCAACTGCTGCCACGCCGTTGGGTGGTCGAACGAACCCTCGCTTGGCTCAATCGAAACCGCCGCTTGGCAAAGGATTTCGAGGCTTCGATCGCGAGCGCCAAAGCCTGGGTTTACATCGCCTCCGTGCAACTCCTCATCAGGAGACTGGCTTGATCATAATGCAATCTGGCAACGTAAATTACAACCCATGCGATTAAGATTTAGACACTTAGGCCGAGCATACTCCTGCCATGCCAGAACACCGTCGCACTCGGGTTCCGGGCGGAACCTTCTTCTTCACCGAAACTAACCGTGAAGCGCCCCCGCCATCTGCGAGCGCGACAAGAGTAGGCGGGAATAACCGGCCTGGCCCCATATTCAGCGGGTTTCGCTGCGCTGCACCCGCGCTACGCTTCCGTTCAGGTGCTTCGCATTCGGTCATGCGGTGTTCAGATCTGCAATCATCGATATTCCTCGATATGTAAAGTGTATGCAGATTCAGGCAGTACGAAATAAGTCCCCAGAATAGTAGATGGATCATCCACCTTTATGACGTCGATCGGCCTGCGAGAATTTGTTGTAAGTCTGAACGGTTTTCATTTTCCTCGGGTAAAATCATCAACCCCAGCGGCTTATGCACGAAAATCCGGTAGCTCTACATGCTGTGGGCTAGTTTGATGCGAGCTTGGCTAGGCGGTCTTGCGGATCAGTACGTGGTAGGGCGCTGGGGCCGTACGGGCACCGATGCCGAGCAGCGTATGGAATGCCGCATGCCGGGTGCGGCGTCGATTGAAGCGGAACACGAACTCGTCCAGGTAGTGCTGGAGGTTCGTCCTGCGCAGTCCATGGTAGACGCCGAGGCCCCAGCGTTTGAGGTTTGAGAACAGCCGATGGGTCCAGGGCAGGACAATGTGCGCCGCCATCGGGCCGACGGTGATCGCCTTGTGCTTGATCTCGGGAATGTCGTTGTAGGAGGGCCAGTCGTCGGTCACCAGCTTGGTCTGAGGGGCGACCGCGCCAAGCACGAAGGCGTGGATCTCCTGCTTGCCGAAGCCCTCGATCACCTTCAGCCGGGCGCGCCGCGGCGTCCCGCCGTCGACTTCGACCGCGCCGGCGACCAGCATCTTGCCGACCCCACTGCGACCGGCCGGCAAGACGACCGGGTCATCCTTGGTGCGGAACGGAATGATCGTCTCATCGGCCTCGACGACGCCGCACAGCGGCTCGCGCTCCGGGTTGACCATGGCCCGACGCAGCTTGGCGCACAACATCCAGGCGGTTCGGTACGAGCCGAGGCCGAGCTGGCTCTGCAGCTGGACGGCCGAGATGCCGTTGGAGTGTGTCGCCATCAGATATGCCGCCCAGAACCACGTCGTCAGCGGCAGCTTGCTGGCATGTATGATCGTCCCGGCCGTCACGGAGGTCTGCCGCCCGCAGGCGGCACACTGATAGGTGAAGGCCTTTGTCTTCAAAAGCCAGGCTCGGCCGTCACCGCAGCCGGGGCATACGAACCCTTCCGGCCAGCGCCGCGCAAAAAGGTATTCCGCGCACACGCCCTCGCTCGCAAAACGCTCCTGGAATTCGATCAACGACTTCGGAAACCGGCCCTCGGACCCAGACATGGCCTCACCCTGCTCATCCGCGACGGGGGAGAACCTTAAATCCGTGTTCCCGTTTTGTACACAACATTTAGACGCACCGGACGCTCGTGCATAAGCCGCCAACCCCATCCTGAACCGATAGCCTGTCGCACTGCCAATATTTATCGATGTCAGAATGATTGTAGATGCCGTGAACCTCTTATCGTTGTTGATTAACGCGACAATTTTCACCAACCCCAAACTTCATCAAGTTGTAAAGCATAGGATATGACGCACTGGGCGTATCTTTCGCTTGCCAAAATCTTCCTATCAAGCTAAAGCAGGTTGCCTAACCATAACGGGAAGGCGGCGAACGCGCGAAGCGCCGGTCGGTATGGCGCCGGCTTTGAGCTGGTCGTAGGTGATGGTGGCGCACTCGACAGCCCGCCGGATCAAATAGCGATCCAGACCGTCGGGCAGGTTGCGGCGATTGAACCGGTAGGACCACTCCCGCAGGTAGCGCGGGAGGTGCTTGGCGCTGACCCCATGATGGGTGCCGACCAGCCAGGCTTTGATGTTGCTGAACAGGGTGTGGATGATCGGGAAGAATTGGCCGGCATTGGCGCTGTCGTCCTGGATCACTGAGGTGTGCTTCAAATAGTCACCGAGATCAGCCTCGCGGCCGCGATAGCCGGCAAACCCGTCGGTCAGCAGATGCGAATTGGCGGCGACCCCTGCTTTCGCAGGGGCAGGCTATTGGCTTTGAGGAAGGCTCCCAGTTCGGCCCCGGTCGCCGCCGGCAGCACGGCGATACGGGCATTTCCGGCGAAGAACCCGTGCTGGCGCTTGACGGCGTGTCCATGCCTTCCGCTTCGGTTCTTCGGCGCCGGCACCTTTTCGACGGCGGCGACGACTAGGCTCTTGTCCGGGTTGGCGGTGCTGCGACCGGGACTTGTCGGGTCGCCGCGGCCACCAATGAAGGTCTCGTCCGCCTCCAGGAAGCCGTGCAGCGGACGCGACGGGTCCTCGCTCAGGCCGTGGCGCAGCTTGTGCGCCATGGTCCAGGCCGTCTGATACGCCACGCCTAGTTCGCGCTGCAGAAACTTGGCCGAGACGCCGCGCTTGTCGCGGCCCATCAGATAGGCGACGAGAAACCACTTGGTCAGATCGGTTCGCGTCCGGTGAAACACCGTTCCAGCGGTCGCCGACTCCTGCCGGTGGCAGGCCGCACATTCATACACCCGCGGGCGCGCCTTCAGCCGCCACGCCCGACGTCCGCCGCACCCGGCACAGGCAAAGCCGGCAGGCCAGCGAAGCCCCGCCAAGTGCTCGATGCACCGCTCCTCCGTCCCAAACTCGACAACAAACTCTCGCAGCCCAGCCATTGATCCCCCTCTGATCGAACTGGGCTATGCTACCCTGAGGCGAGCCGCAGGTCCAGAACATTTCATGAACCTGTCTTGCCTGGAGAGGGATATGCCAAAAATTCTCGTCAACAATAAATCGAGGAACAGCTCGTATAATACGCCATCGCATCGAGTCGGCTTGTCAAACTCATCATTGCAGGATGTTCCAGAAAGCAATACCCACGATGCGTTCGTTGTTGACTGCATGCAGGCCAAAAGCAAGATGCTGTCAAAACCGTGAATATTTCCGCCCTCGTAAAGCTGCTCAACCAGTGTACCCTCACAGGAACGGATCGAGGCTGTATCAGCCGTTCTCCCGTAAAATTCCCCCCAGCGTACGTCGTTATGGGTGCAAGAAGTAGGGCTGCGGCTACGGTCGCAACGGCAGCGTATCTCAGCGCCTCTACCTGCATCGGTAACAAGTGGGTTTTCGACCACGATCCCAGCTCTGCCCTCAGCGTCGTGTTTGATAGGCGTTTTCAGCGAGCCCGTCGACGGCCCGTGGGCCCCCTCCGATCTGGGACGAATGGACCATCCGCGAGTTCTTCTTAATGGCCACTGCCTTTAGACGTGCCGGCAAGCGTAAGGCTTGGTCCCTTGCCTCCGCTACGCCGCCATTCTTTGCCGAGCGGCGCCTTTGATCATCGCCGCGCCCTTCTCGGCGATCATGATTGTCGGCGCGTTGGTGTTGGTCGAGGTGACGGCCGGCATTACCGAGGCGTCGATGACGCGCAGCCCTTCGAGGCCGTGCACGCGCAATTCGCTGTCGACGACGCTCATCGGGTGCGAGCCCATCAGGCAGGTGCAGCTGGCGTGATAGCAGGTGCCGCCGTAGCGGCGCGCGTAGTCGAGGAGTTCGTCGTCGGTCTGGATTTGGGGGCCGGGCAGGGTTTCTTCGCGGACGAAGCGCTGCAAAGCGGGGGCGGCGAAGAGGCGCCGCGCCAGGCGCAAGCCGCCGATGATGGCGCGGCGGTCGCTTTCTTCCGACAGATAGCGCGGGTTGATCGCTGGCGCGTCGCCGGGGCGGTTCGACTTGGCCTCGACATAGCCGCGCGACAGGGGCCGCATCTGCCAGGCGCCGGCGCTGAGGCCCGGCGTTTCCTCGAGCTCGCCGATCTGGCCGTTCTTGAAGCTGCCCGGCGCGAAGGTGCATTGCACATCGGGGGTCGCCGACTCCTCCAATACCTTCACCGAGGCGGCGACGATCGAGGGACTGTAGGTCAGCATGCCTTTGCCGGTGAAGAGCCAGCGCATGACCTCGCCGGCCAATGGCAGACCGCGCGAGCGCTCGTTGGCGGTCTGGGCGCCGACGACCGGATAGGAGACGCGTGCGACATAGTGGTCCTGCATGTTCTTGCCGACGCCGCGCAATTCATGCACGACCGGCACGCCGATCTTCGGCCGAGATGCTCGGGATCGCCGACCCCCGACAATTGCAGGATGTGCGGCGAGCCGATCGCGCCCGCCGACAGGATCACCTCGCGCGCCGCATCGGCCCGCTCGACTGCGGCCCGCCCCGCGAGAATTCGATGCCGGTCGCGCGCTTGCCGTCGAACAGGATGCGGTGCACCAGTGCGCCCGTGACGAGCTGCAGGTTCGGGCGCTTCAATGCCGGGCGCAGATAGGTGCGCGCGGTCGAGGCGCGGCGGCGGCCGCCGCGGGTCTGTTGGCACCAGCCGATGCAGTCCTTATGGCCGGGCGGCAGGTCGTTGACGTCGTCGCGGTATTCGAGCCCGATCTCTTTGCCGGCTTCGAGCACGGTCGCGCAGATCGCCGGCCGGTCGGTTTTTGACGTGAAGAGCGGCCCCTCCTTGCCGCGCGCCTCGCTGCCGGCGCCCTCCCAGCGTTCGGCCTGGCGGAAATAGGGCAGGCAATCGTCCCACGACCAGCCGCGGTTGCCGAGCTGCGCCCAGTGGTCGTAATCCTCGGGTTGGCCGCGGATGTAGATGAGGCCGTTGATCGAGGACGAGCCGCCGAGCACCCGGCCGCGCGTGTAGACGATCGCGCGGCCGCCGGTGCCGGGGTCCGGCTCGGCGCGAAACTTCCACGTCAGGGTGTCGTGGTCGAGCATCTTGAAGAAGCCGGCCGGGATATGGATCAGCGGGTTCCAGTCGCGCCCGCCCGCCTCGATCAGCAATACCTTCGTCTGGGAATCGTCGGTCAGCCGGTTGGCCAGCACGCAGCCGGCCGAGCCGGCACCGATGATGATGTAATCCGCCTGCATCTTCCGCGCTCCCTCCGGCTGCTTATTCGCGTACAGTCTAGTTACGAGAATGCCAGCGGAGCAACGGCGTTGCTCAGGCGCGCATGCGCGAGATATCGCGAAGAACGCTCGCTTCGAGTTCCTTTTCGTCGAGGCGGTGCTTCACCAGATCGCCGATACTGACGATGCCCTTCAGCTCGTTGCCCTCGATCACCGGGAAGTGACGGATGCGCGCTGTCGTCATCGTCGCAAGCACGGCATCGATGCGATCGGCGGGGCGGCAGGTGAGGACAGGCGTCGACATCAGTTGTTGGACCTCAACACCGAGCACGGCGGCACCGTCACGGGCTATCGCCTTGATGAAGTCCCGCTCCGAGAAGATGCCGACCGGTTTCATCCACCGATCCTCCACCACGAGGGCGCCGATGCGGTGCTCAGCCAGCTTGCGGACCGCGATTTCCACGCTATCCGCGGGGTGTATCCTCTCAACGTGATGGCCCTTGGTCCGTAAGACTTCGGAAATAAACATGGCTGCCTCCTGCAATCTGGAGCGCGGCCTCGGACTCTGTCTCGGACGGCCACTGCTCGCGGGCGGTCCCCCGGTATCTAGATGGGGATTTGGTGATGCATTACCCAAGGGATGCAGTACTGTAGGGCGGAAGAGCGAAGCGCATTCCGCCAATATCCGCCCCGCGAAGGAGAACCCCCTGATGCCGTTCTACGAAAAAGGCGAATGTCCGCATCCATTACGAAGAGGTCGGCTCCGGCTTCCCGCTGATGGTCATCCCGGGCGGCGGGCTCAACTCGACGATCGCTGGACTCGCGAACCACCCGTTCAACCCGATGGAGGAGTTCAAGAGCGAGTACCGCGTCATCGCCGCGGATCTGCGCAACGCCGTCGCAGCGAGCCTGACGGCTGGCGGCTTGCCCGCCAACCCCGGCCAGTCCTCGGGGCCGCTCGAGATCGACCGGCCGTGGGACGCCTATACCGACGACCATATCGGCCTGATGGACCACCTCGGGATCCGCGAGTTCATGGTGCTGGGCTTCTGCATCGGCGGCCCGTTCATCTGGAACATGCTGAAGCGGGCGCCCGGGCGCGTCATCGCTGCGGTATTGGCACAGCCGAGCGGCTTCCGCCCGACGATGCCCGACCTCTTCTACCAGAACAACATCAAGGGCTGGGGGCCGCCGCTGTGCGAGCGCCGCCCCGACGTCACGATGGCCCAAATCGACGCGTTCCTCAATAAGATGTACCGCGCCAACGCCGACTTCGTGTTCACCGTGAGTCGCGATTTCGTGAAGAGCTGCCAGACGCCGGTGCTCATACTGCCCGACGACGTCCCGGCCCACCCTTACGCGGTGGCGTTGGAGAGCGCGCACCTCGCGCCCAACGCGCAGGTCAGCATCTATCCGTGGAAGGCGAACCCGGAGCAGATCCAGCTGGCGCTGCGCCACGTGCGCGCGTTCCTCAAGGCAAATAGGCCGGCGAGTGCGGCGGAGCGACCGCTGGCCGCCGCCGCGCAGTAACTGCCTTGCCATGGTCCCCGGGCTCGTCTCCAGGCTTGTCTCCGGGGGCCTCTGGCCACGCGCGGAACGCGATTTGGTTGCGGAGCGTTTACCCGCAAGAGCGCTTCAGCGCGCTTTTGCATCTTTGGCGGAGGGAGCGATGCGAACAACCTTAAAGGTTCTGGCGGTCACCTCGGCCGTCCTGGCGGCGGGCGCGTCAAGTCCGGCAATGGCGACGTATCACTGTGCGGCGGGCTACAAGTATTATAACCACGCCTGCCATCCGGTGCACTCGTCGGGGCATGGAAACTCGGCATCCGCACCGGCGCGGTCACCGGGGTATGGAAACCCGGTCTCCGGCGCGGTTTCCGGGATGGAGAGCGGAGGCGCGAGAGGGGCCGCTAGCGCCGGTCCCGTAGGTGCGGTCGTCGGCGGAGCGCTCGGCACCGCGAGCGGTGCCGCCACCGGCACCTCCAACATGCTTTTGGGGCACTAGGCGCCTGACGTCCGAGGCTCTGGGGGCGGATGACCCCGGTGAAAGCCGAGATCATCCGCCGCTGGTGAGCGAAGGCCGCCGCGGCTCAGCCGGCCCTCACGTATTTATCGACGCTGCGGTCCTGCGTGAGGCCGGCGTAGATGTCGCCCTTCGAGTCGACGCCGACGCCGTGAACGTGGCGGCTCTCCATCCGGGCGAGCACATTTCCTTGTCCATCGCGGACGCAGACATAGGCGGGGTTGCCGCCATCTTCCTGCTCGGCGATGTAGAAATTGCCGTCCATGCCGCGGGTGATGTCGTTGGGGCCACCCATGCCGGTCCACTGGCCGAGGAACTCGCCGTCGGGTGACAATATCTGGATGCGCTTGTTCGACCTGTCGGCGACGTAGAGCTTACCGTCATCGTCATAGGCGATGCTGTGCGGCAGGTGGAACTGGCCCTCGCGATGGCCCGGCGTGCCCCACGATTTGACGAGGCGGCCGTCGCGCGTGAAGCGGTGCACGCGCGCGTTGCGGTAGCCGTCAGTCACATAGATGTCGCCGTTGGGGTGGGCGATCATCTCGGTCGGGTGGTTGAACGGGCCCGCCGCCCGCTCCGCCAGCCAGTTCGTAACGTTGCCGGTATCCGAATGCTGGCCGCGCTGACCGAGCTCCAACAGCGGCTTGCCCTCCAATGTGAACGACTTCGCAACCGAGTCGGAGCGATCGGTCGTGTAGACGGTGTCGCCGACGATCTTCAGACCGTGCGGGTCGGTCACCTCGCCGCTGCCCCACGCGCCCACATATTTGCCCTCCCGGTCGAACACAACGACCGGCGGGTCCTTACGCTGGAAGACGTAGATCCGGTCCTGCGCATCGGCCGCCACTCGGCTGACCAGCCCGAAGGTTTGCCCTGTCGGCAGTTTGCAGAAATCGCGGATCAGTTCGTAACGGTATTCGCCTGCAGCAGTCTGCGCCATGCTTTTCCTCCCGAAAACGAGGACGTAAGAAACGGGGCTCCGCCCCGCGCGGAACGCGATTCCATTCTACACCGTTAGCACTCCGGTGGCGGTGCTGTGCCGCTATTTGTGCATACTTCGCGGAGGTAGCGATGCCAACAAGGTTCAAAGTACTTGCGATCGCCGTCGCCCTGGCGGCGGGCACGTCGAGCGCGGCGATGGCGCAATATGCCTGCGCGCCGGGCTATACCTATTACAACGGCGTCTGCCAGCCGGCGGGGAACCCGGGGTATGGGAACCCTGTCTCCGGCGCAGTGTCCGGGGAGGCGTCCGGCGCCGCGCAGGGCTATGGCAGCGGCGGACCGGTTGGCGCGGTCGTGGGCGGCGCGCTCGGCACCGCTGCCGGCGCGCTTCAGGGCACCGCCAATATGATTACGCCGCCGGCGGTAAGGTGCAACTACGGGTACACCTATTACAACGGGGCCTGCGTCCCAGCCCGCTAGCTTCATCAATACGCGTCGCCGACGAAGATAAAGGTCGTGCCGGTCACGATCGGGGCGCTGGCACCGACGAACGATACGTTCGCGTCCTTGACCTGGCGTGACCCGGCGCGGCCCGATGCCTGCAGCGCGCCTTCGATGATGTGCCAGAGGCCGTGGATGCGTCCGGTGCCGAGGCTGCCGCCAAAGGTATTGAGCGGCAACTCGCCGTCGAGTTCGATGCGGCCGTCCTGGATGAAATCGAGCGCCTCGCCTTCCCCGCAGAACCCGTAGGATTCGAGGCCGTAGATCACCGAGGCCGAGAAGCCGTCGTAGATCTGCGCCACGTCGACGTCCTGCGGGCCGAAACCGGAGCGCTCCCAGGTCAATTTCGCCGAGCTGCGGCCGCCTTCTATATAATCGGCGAGGCTGCCGATGCGGCCGGCGACCTCGAAATGCAGCCGCTGTCCATAGCCGGCGAGGTAGGCCGGGGTCGGCCTCAGGTCGCGTGCTCGGTCGGCCGTCGTCAATACGATCGCAACCGCGCCCTGCACTGGGATGTCGCAATCGAACAGGCAAAAGGGATACGCCACCATGCGCGAAGCTAGGTAGTCCTCGCGCGAGAGAGGGGTGCCGTAGAAATAGGCGTGGGGATTGTGCTGCGTCTGGCGGCGCTGCGTCACCGCCAATGTCGCCATCTTCTCGCGGTTCTGGTTGTGCCGCTCGAGCCAGCGGGTATAGGCTACCGCCATCCCCTGGCCGGGGCCGCCGAAGCCATAAGGTGCGGTGAACTGTGCGGCACCCTGCGCATAAGCCCCGGGCAGATTCTGGTAGGTGCCGCGCGGGTTGTGCATCGCCCGCCACACGACGGCGTATTTGCACACGCCTGCCAGCAGGGCGTTGACCGTCTGCTGCACGGCGCCGCCGATGTTGGTGGTACCGACCTGGATGTGCCAGCTGAGATTGGGCAATTTCAGCATCGCCATCATGCAATTGACGGATACGATCGAGATGCCGTCGACCTCTGCATGCCCCGTCGCCGGCAGTTCCGGATAGGTCGCCAGACTGTCGATGTCAGACAGCCGCAGCCCCGAGTCGGCGACCGCCTCCTTCACGGCCGTCAGCGCGTGGGCCGCCAGCGGAACCTCGGCCGAGCGCGTGACTTTCGAGAAGCCCACGCCGCTGACCGCCACCTTGCACCGGTTCTCCCACATTGGGCACCTCCATCCATTAAACCTCCCTATCTGCCCTGGGGGCGGAGAGGGTCGGGGTGAGGTGGGGTTCCCAGCGGGCGTCCACCTCACCCTCCCGTCGCTCCGCGACGAGCCCCTCCCTCTCCCCCAAGGGCGGAGAGGGGCCTAGGGGGCGAGGCGGAACTGCGGCAAGGTGATTTCGTCGTTCAATTTCTCGAAGACGACCTCGACGCGCCGCCCGACCTTCGCCTCGGTGTATTCCGCATCCAAGAGATTGCCGGCCATCAATGCGCCGGGCGCATCGTCGAGCTCGACGATGATGCTGGCGTAGGGCACGGCGGACGCGAAGCGCTTGTCGCCGGTATGATACATGATCGTGTAGGCGTAGATCGCACCGATCCCACGCACGGGTTCGAATTTCAAATCCGTCGAGATGCATTGGGTGCAGGTCGCATAGGGCGGGTGCTGGAAATGCCCGCAGCTCTGGCAGCGCTGCAATTCGAGAACCCCGCGCTTGGCCGCATCCCAGAACGGCTTCGTCCACTCGTTCGGCACCGGGATCGGCCGGGTCACCTTGCTCCAGTCGCTCATTGGCGGGATTATCCTCTCTCACGCGTGGGGGAGCCACTGAGGTCATTTGAAGGGAGAACGTCTTGGCGAAGCAAGCAGGGATCGCAGCCGGGCCGGGCGAAATGATGGGCAATGCCGGTCCGGGCATGCTGGCGGGCCTCAGGGTGATCGAGATCGCCGACGAACGCGCCGAATATGCCGGGCTGCTGCTCGCCGGGCTCGGCGCCGAGGTGGTCAAGATCGAGCCGCCCGAAGGCAATGCGACGCGGCGGATCGGCCCGTTTCTCGAGGACCAGCCGGGTCTCGAGCGCTCGCTGTTCTTCTGGAACTACAACCGCAACAAAAAATCGGTTGTTCTCGATCTGCCGGGCGCCGTGGCGCGCGAGGATCTGCTGCGCCTGCTCGGCGGCGCCGATGTCCTGCTCGATGCGAGCTGCGGCGCGTTGAACGAGGCGCTCGGCCTCGATCGTGCCGCGATCAACGCGCGATTTCCCGCGCTGGTGACCGCGCGGATGACGCCGTTTGGCGATGACGGACCGTGGGCGGATTTCAAGAGCTCCGACCTCATCCATCTCGCGCTCGGCGGCGTGATGATGAATTGCGGCTACGACCCCGACCCCAACCTCGAATACGACACGCCGCCGATCGCGCCGCAAATCTGGCACGCCTATCACATCGCCGGCGAGCAATTGGCGACCGGCATCATCGCCGCGCTGATCCACCGCGAGACGCAGCGGCGAGGGCCAGGATGTCTCGGTGGCGATCCACGAGGCGGTGTCGAAGAACCCCGAGCAGGACATCATGTATTGGGTCATGCGGCGGGTGCCGCTGTGGCGGCTGACCAACCGGCATGCCGCCGAATTTCCCAACCACTCGCCGGGCATTTGTCACACCAAGGACGGGCGCTGGTTCATCACCCACGGCATGGGCGCGCGCGACCTGAAGAACCTGGTGCCGCTGCTGTCGAAATACGGCGCTGCAGGCCGATCTGGAGCCGCCGCCGCCGGATGCCGATCTGCGCGGCGCGGCAGGTGCCCGGCACGGCCGGCAGTGACGAAAGACGGGCGCATATGCTCGACGTCGTGCAGCGCTTCGTCCGCGCCTGGACCTATAAGGACATGCCGTGGCGCGAGGCGCAGGATGCGGGGCTGCTCTGGGCGCCGCTGCGCAAGCCGCACGAGAATGCGCTCGACGAGCATTGGCTGACGCGCAAGACCTTCGCCGATGTCGCAGCATCCCGAACTCGGCCGCAGCTTCCGCTATCCGACCAGCAAATGGCTCAGCAACAAGACCAGCTGGCAGGTCGGCCGGCGCGCGCCGCTGCTCGGCGAGGACACCGCGGCGGTGCTCGGCGAAGCGACGCGGCGGCCCGAGCGTGCCGGCGCGAGCCGCGCCGGGTCGCGAACCCGCGGCGTCTCGGCCTTGCACAACAAGCCGTTCCCGCTGCAGGGCATCAAAATCCTCGACTTCGCGTGGTTTCTCGCCTCGGCCGGCGGCACCCGGTTTCTCGCGGCGATGGGCGCGGAGAGCTTCAAGGTCGAGTGGAAGGACAATCCCGACACGCGGCTGGCGGCGATGGCGCCGGTCGGCGGCCGCGCCGCGCGCGACGCGGCGACCGGCCCGCTGCCCGGTGTGCAGCGACCCCGACATGGGCGGCCAGTTCAACAACAAGAATGCCGGCAAGCGCGGCATCTCGCTGAACATCCGCCATCCCAAGGGATTGCAGATCGCCAAGGATCTGGTGCGCATCTGCGATGTCGTCGCCGAAGGGTTCTCGCCCGGCGTATTGCAGCGCCTGGGGCTCGGCTACGACGTGATGAAGTCGATCCGGCCCGACATCATCTACATCCAGCAATCGGGCATGGGCGCGCACGGCACCTATGGCCGGATGCGCACGGTCGGCCCGGTCGCCGCCGCGTTTGGCGGGCAGGGCGAGATGTCGGGCCTGCCGGAGCCGGCGATGCCGGTCGGCTGGGGCTATTCCTATCTCGACTGGATGGGCGCCTACGGCTATGCGCTGGCACTGCTCGGCGCGATTTATCACCGCGAGCGCACCGGCGAAGGCCAGTGGATCGACGCCTCGCAATGCGAGTCCGGCATCTTCCTGACCGGCGCCACGATCCTCGACTGGTCGGCCAATGAGCGCGAATGGCGCCGCTACGGCAACCGCTCGCCCTACAAGCCGGCCGCGCCGCACGGCGCTTATCGCTGTCAGGGCAAGGACCGCTGGATCGCGATCGCCTGCTTCACCGATGACGAATGGCGCGCATTGGCGCAGGTCGCCGGGCACGGCGAATGGCTCGACGACCGCCGCTTCGACACGCTGGAGCACCGGCTGGCCGCATCAGGATGCGCTCGACCTTGCGGTCGAGGCGTGGACCGCGGACGCAGGATCGCTGGGACTGCATGATGAAATTGCAGCGCGCCGGAGTGCCGGCCGGGGTGTGCCAGAACGCCGAGGACCGCGTCGACACCGACCCGCAGCTGCGCACCTCAAATGGCTGACCGAAGTCACCGGCACCAAGATCGGCACTTGGCCGATCTATGAATTGCCGATGAAGTTCAGCGCCACCCCTGCCTATATCGGCGGCCCGACCAATCGCGGCGCGCCCTGCTATGGCGAGGACAATATGTGGGTGCTGACCGAATTGCTCGGCCGCACCCCAAGCGAAGTCGAGCGGCTTGCCGAAGAGGGCGTCATCTGACGTTCGAAACCAAGGGATTGAGGAACAAGATCGCCGTCATCGGCGATGGACAACAACTTCTTTCACGACTACGGGCTCGCGGCGCAGGCGTCCAGCATCAACGCCGTCGCCGATTGCGGCATCGAGAAGAATAAGATCGACGGGGCTTGTCGTCTGCCGCATCCCGTATTGCGCGTGGGTGGATGAAATCCTTGGGCTCAACCCGCGCTGGACGATGACCCTGCCCGGTCACGGCCGCATGTCGGGAATGGGGATCATCGAGGCATCGGCGGTGATCGCCGTTCGCGTCAGGTCAGTTGTGGCGCGACTGCGGCAACCCTAAGTTTGGGGCCGCGGTGGAACGTGGTATTCGATCCGGTCGCGGCCACATGAAGTCCCGGCTCAGCACGCACCAGCGCTTTGGATTTCAGCCAAATCGCGGGTCCTCGATGACGCCGATTGGGTCAAGTGCCGCGCGATGATATGCTGGTGTCGCAACCAGCTGCGCTGCGCGGGATAACGGGAAGAAGAACAGGTCGTGCCAGATCCTTGTCATTCCCGGGCGCAACAGCGCGCCTCCCATTCACCCGAGGAGGGACGTTCATGACAACTTTGAGCCTTGATCCGCCTTTTGGCCGTCGGCATCCTGTTTGATCCTCCCTGCGACCTCAGGCGCGCAGCAGCGTCCGCCGATTTTTGAAAAGCTCACCAAGACCTATGGTCTCGAATTGTTTGGGCAGATCGAAGCGATCCGCTACACCTTCAACGTAGAGGCCCCGGGACTTAATTTCTCCAGATCATGGACTTGGGAACCCAAGACCGGCCAGGTCACCTATGAGGGGAAGGAGAAGTCGGGCAATCCGGTGAAGGTTACCTACCTGCGCTCTCAACTTGGCAGCCAGCCGGCCAACGTGAGGGACGACATCGACCCGGGCTTTTTAAACGACAATTATTGGCTGCTCCTCCCATTTCATATTTCCTGGGACACCAACGCTGCGGTCGAAGATGCCGGGGTGCAGAAACTGCCGCTGGGGAGTGGTGCTGCTGAGAAGATTGTCGCGAAGTATCCTTCCGACGGCGGCTACTCGCCGGGCGACACCTGGGAGCTATACGTCGGCAGCAACGGCCGAATCGAAGAAATGGCCTATCACCGGGGCGGCCCCCCCAAGCTCGAGGTCTTTGCCACCTGGGCCGACTACAAGAAGGCCGGACCGCTGCTCTTCTCACTGGATCACCGCGGAAAGCGCAACGGCGATCCGCTGCACCTTTTCTTCTCGAATGTAGCCGTCAAGCTGGTGGGGTCAAACACTTGGATGGACGCGCGATAAGGGGCGAATTCAAGCCGGGCGGCAGCGAGACCCAGAATCTGAGCGCGATCACATTCGCGGCGGGATCTCTCGGACTCTCACGGGATCTTACGGGTGGCTAGCTACTAGGGCCGTCGATCGTAGACTTCGTAGCGATACGATCTGTTCTCCGCCTCCTGCAATTTGACCATTTTGCCGAATTCGGTGGCTTGCCGGCCTTGCCTTTTCGAATAACTTCAGTGGACGGCTCGAACAGCTGACAATCTTGTTCTCGGCATGGTTCGCCGGCGAAGACACGCGCATTGGTCTGGCGCATCACCTGCCGCACGCGCGGCACCATGCTTTCCAGCTCCCGACGCAGCCCCTCCAGCATGACCTGCCGCCGAGTGTCACCGCCCGCTTGACGCCGTCGCCGATCTCCGTGGCGAAGCGTTTTGCCTGTCCCACCACCCGGCCGGTTGCCTCCAGTAATCTGCGGTAAGCCTGCGCCAGCTTCTCGCCGCTTTGTCGACCTTTGGCGCGGCCGCCCGCGCGATCTCCAACACCCGCCATTTGACGCTGCGGCTGCGATCGCGCAGTTGGTGCCGGCCGCCCCAGCGATCCCGGTGATCTTCTTCATCGTGCGGGTCAGCACCCGTACCCCGTCGCCCAACAGCTGCTGTCGGTGGTAGTGAATGTTGGTCTCGACCACCGTGGTGTCGACGCGCATCCGCCGCCTTGCGCCACCCGATGGTCGCGCGCGATCTGCACGATCCGTTCATGGATCTGTTTGACCACCACCGCCCCTGCGACGCCCCAACGACCCATGGTCTTGGCGTCGGGCATCTTGGTGCCGCCCACCCGGGTGAAGTCGCGATACACCAGATTGCTCTCACTTCCCGTTCCAGCACGCCGTAACTCCAGTTGCGCATGTGCTTGAGCACCAGCAAACGCAGCACCACCTCGGCCGGGGTGCCCGGCCGGCCGCGGGTACGGCTCTGCGGATGCCGCTTGGCCAGGCCTCGTAGATCGCCGCCACGATCTCCTTGTCGCCCAGCACCTGATCGGCATGCTTCATCCACTCTTCGTGCAGATCCTTGACTCCTCGCAATAAACCGTCACAAAGCTGAGCGCAGGCTCTGCCTCTGTATAAGCAGCTATGGGGTTAGGAAGAGCTGTTCCGAATGGCTGACCGAAGTCACAGGCACCAAGCTATGAGGTGCCGATGAAGTTGAGCCGGACCCCGGCCTATATCGGCGGCCCGACCAATCGCGGCGCGCCCTGCTATGGCGAGGACAATATGCGGGTGCTCACCGAATTGCTCGGCCGCACCCCGAGCGAAGTCCAGCGGCTTGCCGAGGAGGGCGTCATCTGAAGCGCCCGAGCGGCGACGTATCGGGACCGTTCGCCAGAGCTTACCCGCAGCCTAGTTTTTTGTCTTGAACGTGTAATTGCAACTCGGAGATACGATAGAAGCGATAAGGTTATTTCCTTCGATGCGCCCGGTCATCTGCACAAATCCCCTTCGTAAGGGGGCGGAAGCTTTAAAAATCCCATTTTCACCAACACGTCCTCTTAATGTTGTGTTGAATTGCGGGCGATATGCAAACCGAACTTCGCCCCTGGATATTGTTAGAGGGTAAAGCGCTCCCAGAGGAGGCGTGGTGCAATCACCACTGATTTCTTTCGTAAGGGTAAGTTCTCCCATGTACTGGCCGTCGAACTTGGCCAAGTCCTGCGCCCGCGCCACGCTCCCAAGTCCCATGCCGAGCAGGAGGCCCACTCCCAGGCATCTCAGCATTCCGTCCTTCCCGATCATGTTCGCTTGCAGGTTACAAACGCCAAAGCCCCGTTGCCACCTTCACGCGGCGCCCGGGTGGTGTTCGATGAAGTCGAGCGCCGCCTCGCTGCAGCGCGCGGCATGGCTCGCCGCGACATGGTAGGAGTTGCCCGGCAGCACGAGCAGACTCGAACCCGGAATCTGCTGCTGCCAGGCCCGGGTCTGATCGACCGACGCGAGCCCGCTGCCATCAGTCGTGATGACCAGCGTCGGGCAGCGGATCTGCGGCACGTCCGCCCGGATGTCGGCGCAGGCGATCGTCTTCATGAAGCCGATCTGGGTCGACACTGCGGTGCGGCCCATGAACTTGATCCACCATTCGACCCCTTCGGGTGGGAAATCGCTGCCGAGGCGGCCCGCCATCGTGCGGCGCGCCCAGTGCTCCACCCCCTTGGTTTCGAATTCGTCGGCCAGCTCGGGAGCGCGCTCGGCGGCGCCTTCGCGCATCGGCGGCGGCGTGCCGACCACGGTCAGACTCGTCACCCGCTCGGGCCGGCGCGCCGCAAATGCGCGGGCGATCGTCCCGCCTATCTTGGCGCCGACAAGGTGGAATTGGCGGCTGCCAAGCAGGTCCATCAGCGCGACGAAATCCTCGATCAGCCGGTCGAGTGTCCACGGGAAATCTCGCGGCATCGCCGTCGACGCGCCAAAGCCGCGCATGTCGGGCCGCACGACGCGGTAACGGCGCGCAAGACGCGGGACCCATCCGTACCAGGCGGCGCCGCTTTCGGCATTGCCGTGCAATAGCAGCACGGTTTCCGGCTCGCGCCAGGGGTCGGTGAAGTCGTCGATTTCGTAATGCATCGTCAGGTCTGGGCTGGGCTGGAATGTTGGCATGTCGTCCTCTAAGAAACCGAAGCGTCTGGTCATCGAGAGAGCCGCACCGTGCTATGTGCGCTGCGGCCGTCGCCGTCAATGACAGTCAGGCGAACAAACCCGGCGCCTTCGGGCTGCCAATGGACCGGTCGGCGCGGCGCTGCCAGAGGGAGCGGTTTGCCATCGGCCAACCATCGCAGCGGCCGCCTTCCGCCCGCCGCTTCCAGCGGTAATTCCTCGCCATGCCATTCGATCAGCGCCCCATCCGGAGGATACACTATCTTTGGCCCGCCCTCGGGCGCAGACGCCCGGGGCGGCGCGGAATCGAGCCTTTGCAAGCGCGCCGGGAGGTTGTTGCGGGCACTCAGAAGCGCTCCCGGGGGCGGTGGCACCCCGCTGCGGGGCAGCGCTGGACCCAGAAGGTCGGCGAGCTTGAAGAGGATCGGCGCCGCGGTCAGCCGGCCGCTGTGCCCCGGCATCGGGGTGCCGTCCGGCCGCCCCGCCCACACGCCGATCGTGACTTCCGCATCATAGCCGACCGCCCAGAAATCACGGTAGCCATAGGATGTCCCGGTCTTGAACGCGAGTTGGCGCCCGTGCCGGAGTTCGGCCGGCAATACGCCGGGCGGCGGGGGCGCCTCTGCCAGGATGTCGTTGACATACCATGCCCCCAGCGGCCCAAAGATCGGGCTTGCCTCGGCGGGCGGATCGTCGCGGCGATAGCGCAGCGGCGCCACCCCTCCGGCGTTGGGGAGCGCCGCATAGAGGCGCACCAGATCGACGAGGGTAATGCCGGCGCCGCCCAGCGCCACTGCCAAACCCGGATCGGCGGTCGGCTGCGGCAGCCGCAGCGGGACGCCCGCCGCGGCGAGCGCCGCCGTGAAGCGCGCCGGCCCAAGCCGGTCGAGCACCGCGACGGCCGGTACGTTCAGCGAATATTGCAAGGCCTGGCGCGCGGTCACATCGCCCTGGAAATGCCCGTCGAAATCGGAGGGCGCGTAATCGCCGAACTGGCGCGGGCGGTCTTCGAGCAATGTCTCCGGGTGGATGATCAGCCGGTCGAACGCCATCGCATAGATGAACGGCTTCAGCGCCGACCCTGGCGATCGCACCGCGCGCGCCATGTCGATCGTCCCGCGGCGCGCCACGGCGCCGAAATCCGCGCTGCCGGCATAGGCCAGCACCCGCCGGTCCCGGTTGTCGACAATCATCGCGGCGACCGACGCCTCGGCGTCGAGCGCCATGGCTTCGCGTTTCAGCACTCCCTCGACCCGCCGCTGCAGCAACGGGTCGATCGTCGTGCGATGGACCGGCGCCGCCGGGTCCTCGTTGCGCAAGGCGCGCGCCAGGTGCGGCGCGCGGAACGGCATCGCGAGCCGAACCCGCGGCACATCCTCCGCACGCGCCTCGGCGAGGGCGGCGGGCGAGATCACACCCGCTGCGGCCATGCGCAGGAGGACCCGGTCGCGCCCGGCGCGCGCCGCCTCCGGATGCCGGTCCGGGCGCAGGCGCTCCGGCGAGCGTGGGATTGCGACGAGGAGCGCACACTCGGCCGGCGAGAGGCGGGCCGGCTCCTTGCCGAAATAAGAGAGGCTCGCGGCCCGCACTCCTTCGAGATTGCCGCCGAACGGGGCGAGGGTCAGATACACCGCCAGCACCTCGTTTTTCGACAGCGCGTTGTTCGAGCGCCAGCGCTTTTGCCGCCTCGCCGAGCTTGGCGGAGAGCGAGCGCGGGTGGCGTTCGAGCAGCCGGGCTACCTGCATCGTCAAGGTCGACGCCCCGGACACGACATGTCCGCTCGCTGCCAGTTGCGCAGCGGCGCGCAGCACGGCGAGCGGGTCGACGCCGGGATGCCATTCGAAACGCGCGTCTTCGGCGGCGACCAGCATACGGCGATAGAGCGGGTCGACCTTATCGGGCTCGATCGGCAGGCGCCATTTGCCGTCGCCGCTGAGAAACCCGCGCAAGATCGACCCGTCTGCGGCGAGGACAAGGGCCGAGACGTCCCGAGCCCGATGGAGCGGTGGCGGCGATAAGGTGAAGTAGACGGCTGTCGATCCGGCGGCAATGATCGCGCATAGCCGGAGCGCGCAGCCCCTCACCCTCCCGCTGCGCGGGCCCCTCCCCTCCCCCCGCTAGCGGGGAGAGGGTCGGGGTGAGGGGCCTACCGCGCACCGACGGTCAGCTTGCCGATCGCGGTTCGCCCGGTGGTCTCAGGCTCGTACATGTCCTCGGCGACGAGCGCCGGATACTTGAACTCACCGGGTGTGACGGCGCGGACGACATAGGCGAGGGTGAAATCCCTGGTGCCGTTTTTCAGATCGAGGGCGGCGATGAAGCGATCGTCGCGTTGCTCGGTGTAGGTCGCGTCGGTCAGTTCCGGCAGCCAGGAGTAATCGGTCGTCGAGCGGCCCTTCGAGACGGTCGCAGTCTCGATCTCGAAGCCGGCCGGCAAAAGGTCGACGAGGAGCGTTTGCGCCGATTGCGTCGCATCGTTACGAGTGCCCTTGAGGACGACGACGAACAAATCCGTCTGCCGCACCTTGCTCAGATCCGCCGCCGTGCCGTCCGGACGAAACACGCTGCGGCTCACCGTATAGCCGCGGCTCTCGGCCGGCAAATCGGCGGCCGGCACGCCGGTGATCGACACGGCGCGCCAGGCCGGCGTATCGCCGCGATTGGTGATCGCCATGGGCGGGGCGCCCGAGCCGAGAAGGCGGCGCAGATAGAGGGGCTCGGTGCGCGACTGCGGCGCGCCGTCGCCGGTCGCGACCGTCATCGCGCCGCCGCCGGCCTTTGCCGCCGCTTCGGCCGCCATCAAGCAGCCAAGCCTGCTCCTGCGTGCTGGTTGCGCGCTGCCCGGCTGAAGCGCTCGGCGATGCGGTCGATGACGGCGGTGAGCCGCGCCTGGTTGCCGGGATTGGCCGCGGCGAACGACAGCACCGCGGCGCTGTCGCGCAATTCGCTGCCGTAATCGACATAGCGGATCGCAGCCGGCCGCGGCAGCCCCGGAACGAGGGCGGCGTCATAGGCGGCAGCGGCACGCGCCATATCGCCGTATTGCGCCAGCGCCGCGGCGGTCTGCGCCTTGGCCAGCTGGGTCGGCAACCGCGCCATTTGCGTCTCGTAGAAATACCGCAGCCCGTCGAGATCGTCGGACTTCGCCGCCGCCAGCACGTAATGGGCATAGGCCATTGCCGGCAAGTCCCCGATCTCGGTGTGCTCCTGGCGGACATAATCGTGCAGCCAGGAGACTGCGGCCTTGATCGCGAAATCCGGCACGTTCTTGCCGTGCTCCTTGGCGCGGATCAGAAAATCGGTGGCATAGGCGTCGAGCCACGGCACCGTGTCGCCGCTGTCGCTCCACACGCCGAAGCTGCCGTCGGAGCGCTGCAACTCGACGATGTGCCCGATCGCGCGATCGAGCGTCTCCGTTGTCGCCGGACCCGGATCGGTGCGCCACAACCGCGCGACGTCCTCGACGTAGAGCAAGGGCAAGGCCCGGCTCGTCGTCTGCTCGATGCAGCCATAGGCGTAGCGTTCGAGCGTTCGCAACAGGCCCGGGACGTCCCAATCGGGGCGTGGACTGACGCTGAGCAAAGCCTCCGCGGTGCCCGGCAGGAACTCGTCGGCCGCGCCGTCGTCGAGGGTGACGCTCTCCCCGGGCTGCAGGCGCCCGACAAAGCGGCGCAGCTGATAAGACTGGGCCGGCCGGATGCCGATCGTGAAGTCGCGTGCGATCTCGAGATCGCCGGGCCCGGAAAGCTCGAGCTTCAGCGCCGCATTGCCGGGCGTCGTCGCCGACAGAATGAAGCCGTCGTTGAAGTTCCCGCCGGGGGCGAGCTTCACGGTGCGGCTCGCGGGCGTGGTGAACTGAGCGGCGCCGTTCGCCGACAAGGTCAGGTGATAGTCTCCGGCGGCGCCTTCGAGGTTGTTGATCGTGACCCCGATGCGCGCGGCATCGCCGGGGGCGAGAAAGCGCGGCAACGACACCGCCGTCACGACCGGATCGCGGACCGTCATCGAGGCTGTCGCAGAGCCGACCTTGTGCGCCGAGAATGCGACCGCCATCAACCGCAGCTGGCCCTGAAAATCGGGAATGTCGAACGGGATGCGGGCCGCTCCGTCGCCATCCAGACGAACGATGCCGGAGAATAGCGCGACGACCCTGCTGCTCTTGTCCGGGAGCCCGGCGACCGAGCGCTTTGCAAAGCTGTCGCCGCCGCTGCGCAAGACGCCGACGGCATTTGCCCGAGCATCGATCAGCCGGCCGTAAAGGTCGCGCAATTCGACGCCGAGCTGGCGCTTGCCGTAGTAATATTTCTCGGGCGCCGGGCTGTCGAATTCGGTCAGCTTGAGCACCGCCTCGTCGACCGCGGCGAGCGTGACGTAGGCCTCCTCGCCGGCGGCGAGGCCGGCCACTTTGACCGGAACCTCGACCGGGCTGCGCGGCCGCACGACATCGGGGGCGGCGAGCGCCGGGGCGAGGATGCGGGCGCTCATATCGATCCCGAGCCAGGCGACCCCGACGGCCCGCCCGGGCCCGCGCTGTTGCGGCCCGGGCGCATCCGACGACCGATAGGCGCTGACCAGCGCGTACACGCCGATGCCCCATGACGCGTCGACCGGGATGTCGAGGGTAGCGCCGTCGGCCGGCAGGCTCACCGCGCGCAGCGAGAGGACCCGGTCGGAGGCGATCGCGAGCTCGGCCTGGCCGGCGAACGGCGCCTTGATGAACAGCTTGGCGGTGTCGCCCGGCTGATAGCTCGGCTTGTCGAGCGCCGCTTCGAGCTTGTCCGGCACATCAGGCTGCTCGGCCTCGACCCACCAGCCGACGTGAAACCTCAGGCTCGACTGTGCGCCGCTGGAAGGGTCGGTCACTTCCCAGCGATAGCGCCCCGCGGGCAATTGGCGCGCCAGGCTCGCCGGAGCATCGGCCGGGACATCGATCGTGCCGGCGTCTATCGGCTGACTGCGGATATGCGATTTGTGGCGCCACACGCCGTTGACCGAATACCAGCGGTATTCCCAGCTCTCTCGCAGCAGCTCGAAGCGCAGACCATTGACGGTTATCGGCGAGCCTTGCGGATCGACCGCGATCACCTCGAGCTTGGCCTCGGCGCCTTCGGGCACTGCATCGTCGCCGGCAGGCGAGCGCAGCCCGATCGCCACCGGGCGTTGCCGGATCGGCCGGTTCACGGTCTCATAGACCGCACGCCCGCTCGGCTCGAACACGCCGACCCTGATCGTCGCCGCGAGCGGCTGGGTCAGGTCCGGCAGGTCGTTCAGCGCGACAGAGAGTCGCGCCTTGCCGTTTTCGTCGGTCGAAGGCGCTTCGATGTCGCGCCGGTCGCCGGTAAATTCCTCTCCGACCAGGCCAAAGCGGAAGCCCGGTTGCGTCGGGAACGGGTTCTCGTCGAGCGAGATGACCGCCTCGGCCTCGATCGGCAATCCGGCCCCTGGGGCGCCATAATAATAGCGGGCGTCGACATCGACCGGGAACGCCTCGCCAGGGCGGATCGGCCCATCGGCGGCGGCGAGCGCAACCTTAAGCTGCGGCGGGACGAAATCCTCGACGCGAAATTCGGCGGCGCCGATCGGCGGCGCTTTCGGATCGAGCCGCAACTCGACCCGCCACGCACCGAAACGCGCGTCGCGCGGCAGTGCGAAGCTCTCTCGATAGCCTCCCAGCCGATCCGTCGTCGGCTGACGCTTCTCGACCTCGACGCCATCCGGCCGCAGCAGCCGCAATGAGACGGGCAGGCCCGACATCGCATTGGCCTTGTCGTCCCGCACGAGCGAGACGAGTTCCACTGTCTCGCCGGGCCGATAAATGCCGCGATCGGTGTAGAGAAAGGCATCGACCGGCCCCGGTTGAGGCCGGCCGGTGACGCCGCGGTCGCTCAGATCGAAGGCGGGGCGGCCGATTTCGAGAAAGTTGAAGTCGCCTTCGGGACCGTGCGCCGTCAACACGAACGGCTCATCGCCGCCGCTGCCGCGCAGCAGACCCCCCGCAATACGGGCGATGCCGCCGGCATCGCTGGTCAGCGTGGCGAGTTCACCATTATTGCGGGCGTAGAGTCGAATCGCGACGCCGGAGATCGGCTTGCCGTCGGCCAGCGAGCGGACATTGACCGCGAGCCCGTCGGTTCCCTTGTAGGCCGCCAGGCCGAGATCGGAGACGAGCACCCAATTTGTCGCCGGCTCGGCGTACTGGTCCTGCATCAGGTCGGTGCGTTCGGCGACCGCGAGGTAGATGCCCGGCCCCTTTTCGTGGAGCATGTCTTTCAGCGGGATAGCCGTCGTGACCGGGCGGTTGCGCTCGCCGGCGATCGCCATCTCGCCTTGCCAGACGAGGCTGCCGGTGCGGTTGATGATCTCGTCGACCTCGTAGGACGAAAAACTCATCGTCAGCCGCTCGGCGTCGATGCTCGGGACGAGGTTGCGCTCGTTGACCCGCAACAATCGCAACTTGACTTTGTCGAGATTGACGGTGGTCAGCGGCAGACCGGAGGTGCCCTGCTTGGGCAATACGTAGCCGGTGCCGGAAAAGCGCAGCTGCGGCTTGCGATCCGGAACGACAACCTGCGTCGTGAACGTCTCGCGCAGGCGCTCGCCGGTGGCAGCCGGCAGGCCGGCGAGGACCTCTATATTGTAATTTCCGCCATGCTTCATGCCGTCGAGGCACAAATTGTCGCCGCGGGCGGTCACGATCCCGTCGAGCGGCGGCTGGCTGCGAACAAAGGAGCCATAGGAGAGATCGCTCCTGCGAGCGATGTCCTCGTTGAATTTAAGGCAGGCGCGGCCCCATTCCGCCTCGGCCTCGACATCGACTTTCGTGACGCGAAACGCGACTAGCCGGCGCAGCTGCTCGGCGCGCTCGGCAACCGAAGGCGACTGCGTGAACGCAAGGCCGGCCTCGAACGCCGCGAGCGCTTCCTTTTGCTTGTCGTGGCGGTCGTAGTCGTGACCGATCACGAAGAGGGCGACGCCGCGCTCGACCGGGTCAGTCGATTTCAGGTATGCGTTGTAAGCGCTCGCCATCGCATGGTCGTCCTCGGCGGCCAATTCGGCTTGCGCGAGGCGCAGCCAGACGAGACCGTCATCGGCGCCGTTGGCGATCGCGCGGGTCAATTCCTCGATCGCCGCGGCATAGCGTTTTTCCTGGTAATCGGCTCTCGGCCATGCGCCGCCAGCCGGCGATCAGTGCCGGCTGCCGCTTGTTCGCCGGGATCCTGCTCGATCAGCTCCCGGCGCCAATCGTCGCGCCGCATCGGCAAGCTCCTTCGACTGGTATTCCTGGCGCCAGCGCCGGCGAGGCGACGGACACCAGGCAAAACACCAACAACGCACGCAGCATGGATCACCCCCGGAGACGCCCCTTCCAGGCTACACCTCGCCGTCAGCGAGTTGCCCCGGCTTGAGGCTTGGGGCGAAACTGTAGCAGTGTGCGATGAGCCAGCGCAGAAGGAGGAATCATGAAGATCGGTTTTGTCGGGCTCGGGATCATGGGACACCCGATGGCCCTCAACCTGATAAAGGGCGGGCACCAGCTGTTCGTCTACGGCAAGCGCCGCTTGCCGGCCGATGTCCGCGAGGCCGGCGCTACGGTCTGCGACACCTTGAAGGCGATTGCCGAGAGCTCCGAGGTCGTGATCCTGATGGTGCCGGACACGCCCGGACGTGAAGAGCGTGCTGTTCGATCCAGGCGGCATCGCCGAGGGGTTGTCTCCCGGCAAAATCGTCGTAGACATGAGCTCGATCTCGCCGATCGAGACCAAGCTCTTTGCCGCCGAGATCAACAAGAAGGGCTGCGACTATCTCGACGCGCCGGTCTCCGGCGGGGAGGTCGGCGCCAGGGCGGCATCCCTGACGATCATGGTCGGCGGACCCGAGCAGGCCTTCGCCAAGGTCAAACCGCTCTTCGACTTGATGGGCAAGAACATTACACTGGTCGGCGGCAATGGCGACGGCCAGACCACCAAGGTCGCCAATCAGATCATCGTCGCCTTGACGATCGAGGCCGTCGGCGAGGCCCTCCTCTTCGCGTCCCGCGCCGGCGCCGACCCGGCGAAGGTGCGGCAGGCGCTGATGGGCGGGTTCGCCTCGTCGCGGATCCTCGAAGTGCACGGCGAGCGGATGATCAAGCGCACCTTCGATCCGGGATTCCGCATCGAATTGCACCAGAAGGACCTGAACCTCGCCCTACAAGGCGCGCGCGCGCTCAGCCTGTCCTTACCCAACACCGCGACGACGCAGGAACTCTTCAACGCCGCCGCCGCGCTCGGCGGCAAGGGCTGGGACCATTCCGGCCTGGTGCGCGTCCTCGAGCACCTCGCGCAGCACGAGGTGGCGCAGGGATAGAACACTCCCTCGCCCCACCCCCCTCCCTAACCCTCCCCCGCTCGCGGGGGAGGGAAGGGTGGGGGCAAGCGGGGCTAGGGAGGCGATCGGTTGTTATTTTTTGCCGAGCACGCGGTCGAGGGTGCGAACGGCATTGTCGGAGCCCGGCTCTTTTTCGGCTTCCGCTTCGGCGAGGTAGGTGTAGAGGCGGGCGATGGCGGCGTAGATGTCGCGCGACGGCGGGTTCCCTTCGAGGAAATCGGAGATCTCCTCCATCTCGGCGACCCAGCGATAGGCCTTGTCGTACATCCGCGGGATGCCTTCGCGAAAGCGCGCGAGCATCTCGGGCTGGCTTTCGGTCAGCTCGGCGATCAGCGCCTCGGCGCAGCCGAAGCGCGCGGCGCCCAGCAGCATCGCCGAGGCGATCGCGGTCGTGCCCTTGGTGATCCCGGCATAGGACATCTTCAACGCCGACGCCGCGCCGATCGGCCCGTCGATGACGCGCCAGTCGATCCCCCAATCGCGCAGCACCGCCGTCTGCCCGGCAGTCGGACCTGAGGCGTAAATCGTCGGGCTGTAGCCCGGCCGGGGCGGGCCGCCGATGATCCCGCCATCGACAAAGTGGGCGCCGGTCGGGGCGATGATCTCGCCGATGCGGATCGCGGTCTGCGGGCTGACCGCGTTGCAGTCGACATAAACCGGCTTGCGGTCGAGCGACTTCAACGCCGGCGCCAGACGTTGCGCCAGCGCCTCGGCCTCGCCGGGCGGCAGGATCGAAAGAAAGAAATCGGCGCCGGACAGCAGCTCGCGCTCGTTCGCAGCGGGAGCCATGCCGGCCTTTTTGGCGCGCTCGCCGCTCGCCGTGCTGCGACCCGTCAACAAAGTGCGGACCGTCGCGCCGCTCTCATGCAATCGACGCCCGACTCCGGCACCCATCATCCCCTGCGCGATTACCCCGATCACGGCCATGATCTACCTCCAAGGAGAAACGGTTGGCGCTCAACCTACTGGGCGATCGAGGCTGTGAAAAGGCCCCCTCAGGCCGCGCCCTTTTGCGGTGCGGCGAGGGCCTGCTGCAGTGCGGGCATGCCGATCCGGTGACAGAAATCGCCAAAGCCTTCGCCTTCGGCACGGGCGGCGGCGTAGAGCGCGAAGAGCGGGTCCAGCACGTCGGCGATGCCGTGCAGCGGTACCTTGTCCGCAAGCGGCAAGTTGAGCCGGGTGCCCTCGAAATCGCCGCCGACGAACAGGGCATAGTAGCCGGGCATACGGCCGACGATGCCGATGTCGCCGGTGTAGGGCCGGGCGCAGCCGTTCGGGCAGCCGGTGATGCGGATGCTGAGCCGTTCGCGCTCGAGCCCGTATAGCCGCAGCTTCGCCTCGATCGCGGCCACGATGCCGTCACGCACCCGTTCGGCTTCGGTTAGCGCCAGCCCACAGCTCGGCAATGCGGGGCAGGCGAGGGCCCAGCGCTCGGCCGGCAGCATGTCGCCCGCAAGGCGGACGCCGTGCTCGCGCAACACGGCGTCGATCACGTCCCGATCCTGCGGGCGGATCTCGCTTAGGATGATGTCCTGGCTCGGCGTCAAGATCGGGTCGCAGCGGAAGCGGCTGACGATCTCCCGCAATGCGATCCGAATTTCGGCGACGATGCGGCCGCTCGACACCGGGATGCCGAGATAGAGTTTTCCGTCGCCCTGCTCGTGCCAGCCGAGATGATCGGGGACGACAAACGCCGGCATCTCGCGGCACGGCTCGAGCGCTTTGCCGAGATATTCCGAGAGCCGCTCGCGGGCCCAGTCTTCGCCGTTCTCGGCGATGACGTATTTGAGGCGGGCGTGGCGCCGGTTGCCGCGGTCGCCATGGTCGCGGTGGAGGCGCACCACGGCCGCCGCCGCGTCGAGCAGATCCTCGGGCTCGATAAAGGCGACCGGGGTCGCGAGCCGCGGGTAGGTCTTCGGGTTGTTGTGGGTCATCCCGTGCCCGCCGCCGAGCAGGAAATTGTAGCCGGTCAGCCGGTCGCCCTCGAACAGCGCGACGATCGCCAAATCGTTGGTCAGCACGTCGATCGTGTTGTCCTCGGGGATCGCGAGGCCGATCTTGAATTTGCGCGGCAGATAGCGCTCGCCGTAGAGCGGGTCCGGGTCTTCGGCGGCGCCCGCGTTCTCCTGCCCCTCGTTCGCCTCCCAGGGCGCGCCGTCGACCCAGATTTCGTGATAGGCGCGGGTCCGCGGCAACAGGTGGGTGGACAGTCGGCGCGTCTCGGCTTCCAGCCGGTCGTGCACCGGGTCGCGGATCGGCGCCGGCGTCGTCGTCACGGTGCGCACGACATCGCCGCAGGCCGCCAATGTCGTCAGTAGCGCGGCATTGATCTCGGCGATCGCCGATTTGAGCCCGGGCTTGACGACGCCGTGAAACTGGATGCTCTGCCGCGTCGTGATCCGCAAAGAACCGTCGGCGTAGCGGTCGGCAAGGCTGTCGAGGGCGAGATACTGCTCGGCCGTGAGGCGCCCGCCGGGAATGCGGACGCGGACCATGAATTGCCACAGCTTGTCGTAGCCGCGCTGCTTGCGCTCGGTCGCGCTGTCCCGATCGTAACCCTGGTAGATCCCGTGGAATTTGAGGAGCGAATACCCCTCTTTGTCGAACGGCGTCGCGGTGTCGGCGAGGTCGCGGGCGATATGCCCACGCAATTGCCGGCTCTGCTGCTTGACCGCTTCAGGCTTCGAGAGTGTGTCGATCTGGGCCATCACCGCTCCTCGGCGGGCGCTCAGCCGGCGACCGCGTGCGCGGCGAAGGCGTGGGCTTGCGCTGTATTGCGCGCAACGACCGGCCCGATAACCAGGGTCAGCAGCTCGTCATTGCCGAATTCGCCGAAGAATTCGGGGAGCTCACGCAATCCCAAATCCAACACCCGACACCGACCGGCAGCCGCCTTTGCAATCACCCGAACGAGGAAATCGCTGGCGCCGTCGGCCCGGACCAGCACCGGCGGCAGAATGTGCATGCGCGAGCGTCGGCTCGGGCTCGCCTCGACCAGTTGCGCGACGCTCCAGCCCTCGCCGGCCAGCACGAGCGCGCGCCGCGAGATCGCTGGGCCGGTCACATGTTCCGCAGCCGGTAGCGGCTCCGCATAGCTCCCAATCGGTAAAACCTGCGCCACGAGCGGCGCCAGCGCACGGTCGTAAATCACGACATTGACGCTGGTCAGCGCATCGCGGTCGATGGCGGAAAGCAGCCATGCCGGATTATGCTCGACCACCCAGATCTGGCCGGGATCTACGGTCGGCGAGGGTCGTACTGACCGATAATCGCGCATCGCTCCAGCTCCTCCGGCCTACGCAGCTAGGAGAATACAAATGATTGTATTTGCTTCGTCGAGAACTGTCGGAGAGAATATTTAGACCTAAAGATGAGGGGGTGGCGCCCCAGTGTCAAATAGTATGTTATTACTTTATTTATGACATACAGAGGCGGACCTGCTCCAGGCAGGCGGCGAAGGAGAAAGCTATTCTTCCTCGCCGTTGTCGGCGGCCCGGCGGTCGCGGAAGGCGCTCGGATGCAGCGGGTAGGCTGTCGTGTGCTTGATCCGCTCCATTGCGAAGCGCGAGGTGACGTTCTTCATCGGCGCGATCGCGATCAAGCGCTTGTAGAAAGCGTCGTATTCCGCCATGTCAGCGACCGCGACACGCAGCATGTAATCGACATCGCCGGCGACGCGATAGACTTCCATCACCTCCGGCATTGCTGCGACGCCGGCGCTGAAGCGCCCCAGCCACTCCGGCGTGTGCCCGCCGGCTTCGACGCAAACGAGCACTGAGAGGCCGACACCGACGCTTTCCGGGTCGACCACCGCAACGCGTCGGGTGATGACGCCCCTTGCTTCCAGTTTCTGGATGCGCTTCCAGCACGGGGTCGCGGAGAGGCCGACGCGCTCCGCCATCTGGGCAATCGACAGGGTTGCGTCCTGCTGGAGCAGTTCGAGCAGCTGGCGGTCGATCTCGTCCATGTCTTATCGAGGCGGAGTCGGAATTGCCAAGGAGTGATGATCGACGATCTTCATGTCGGCTGCCACGCTAAACCTCGCGCAACGCGCGGTCTATGTCGCCGAGCAGGTCGGCCTCGGCTTCCAGCCCGGCGGAAAAGCGCACCAGAGCGTCGCCGATCCCGAGTTCGCCCCGCTGTTCGGGCTTCAGGCGTGAATGGGTCGTCGTCGCCGGGTGAGTAACGAGACTCTTCGAATCCCCGAGATTGTTGGAGATGTCGACGAGCCGCAGCGCGTCCAGAAAACGGAAGCAGGCCTCCTTGTCGCCGGCCACGTCAAAGCAAACGACGCTCCCGCCACCCTTCATCTGCCGACGCGCAAGCTCGAATTGCGGATGACTTGGCAGGCCGGGGTAGAGGACGCGCGTTATCTTTGGATGGCTTTCGAGATAGTGGGCGACCGCGGCGGCGGTGCGGCACTGCCTCTCGACCCGCAGGTCCAGCGTTTCGAGGCCCTTCAGCAACAGCCAGGCGTTGAACGGGCTCAAGGACGGCCCGGTGTGGCGATAAAACGGGCCGAGATCGTCCTTGATGAATTTCTCCGAGGCGAGGATCGCGCCGCCGAGACAGCGCCCCTGACCATCGATGTGCTTGGTCGCCGAATAGACGACGACATCCGCGCCCAATGCCAATGGCTTCTGCAGGAGCGGCGTCGCGAACACATTGTCGACGACGAGAATACCTCCGGCGCGGTGGGTCAGGCGCGCCACCTCGGCGAGATCGATGATCTCCATCGCCGGGTTCGACGGGCTCTCGCAAAACGCCAGCGCCGCGCCGCCGGCGAGCGCCGCTTCCCAGGCGCCGAGGTCACGCCCGTCCACCAGGACTGTCTCGATGCCCCAGCGCGGCAGCAGATCGGCGACAATGTAATGACAGGAACCGAACAACGCTCGGCTCGACACGACGCGCTGGCCGGCGCGCAGCCGGCACAACAATGCCGCGAACACGGCCGCCATCCCGCTCGCCGTGGCGCGGCAGGCCTCGGCGCCTTCGAGCAGCCGCAGCCGCTCCTCGAACATTGCGACCGTCGGGTTGCGATAGCGCGAATAGACAAAGCGCGACCCCTCCTCGAGCGAAAGCCTGCTCCGCCGCCGCGGCCGTTTCGTAGACAAAACCAGAGGTCATGAATAATGCCTCGCAGGTCTCGTCGTAGGGGCTGCGGGTGGCGCCGCCGCGCACCAGGATCGTCGCGGGATCCAGAGTGTCGGCGAGGTCGGGGCGTAGGACGGGCTTGGTCATCGGCGGGTCTCTCCAATGTGCGGCCGCGCCGATCCGGGCAACAAAAAGCCCCGGTCCCGCGCGGGCCAGGGCTCCTTTCAGAACTCCCGACCTTTTAGCGCTTCTTTAACGTGGCCGCAAGCCGGTCGGCTCAAATCCACCACGATGGTGCGTTTAGCCTGCGATAGCCGCGGCCTGTCAAGTTGCCGCCCTCGGAGTTTGCGATGTGAGATCGGCCTCGACGCGGTAACGACGCTGGCTGTTTTCGCTGATAATCCCGACCAAGAACAGCCAAGCCCGCGGCATTTCCCGCGGAAAACCTCGGCTTTGGCGACAAGGCGGTGGTTAGATAACAGCCAGGAACAGCCAGCAAAAACGCTGTTCTTCGCTGTTTCTTCTGACAATCCCATCCCAAAGCGTCCGGTCCCGCCCGCCTCGCCTCGACGAAGGACCCTGCCACACCTTTGTGGCGATTTTCGGGTCTTGCCGAGAGACTGGTCGGCAATCGCCGGTGTCGGGTATGATCGACGAATGTCGATTGATCGGATGCCACGATTTCGCTACCGCCTGGGCCTCAACCAGCCGGCCGCCAGTCCCACCGTCAAACGGCTCACCGAAATGGCGGAGGCCATAGGCGAGGAAACCGACGGGGAATTTCTCGTCGAAGTATTTCCGGAGAGCCGGCTCGGCCCAGACCCTAAGATGTTCGCCGATTTGCGTAGCGGCGCTTTGGAATTCTTTATGGCGGGGGCGACCCTCGGCGAGGTGGCGCCGACCAGCGCTTTGCCGTTGCTGCCTTTTGCGTTTCGCGAACTCGAAGGCGGTGTTCGCGGCGCTCGATGGGGCGCTCGGCGACCAGATCCGTGGCGAGCTGGCGCAACACGGCATCCATGCCTTCCGCCATTGCCTGCAGAACGGATTTCATCATCTGACGACCAGCGCGCGGCCGATCCACACCGCCGCCGATCTCGCCGGGGTAAAGATCCGCACCCCCGGCGGGGCGATCGCGCGCGACTTCTTCGAGGCGTTCGGCGCGGAGCCGGGTTATGTGCCGTTCAGCCAAATGTACGACGCGCTGAAGGCAGGCAATTTCGACGGGCAAAGCGACCCGCTCGGCGTCGTACTGTCGCTGCGGCTCTACGAGGTGCAGACGTATCTGGGCCTGACCGCGCATTGGTGGTCGGGCTTTACGCTGCTGGCCAATGACACTGCCTGGCGTGCCCTGCCGCGCGCCATGCAAGACGTCATCGAGCGCAATACCGAGAAATACGCGCTGCTGCAGCGCGACGACGTCGAGCAGGTCAATGCGGCCGGGGCCGAAGAATTGGCGCGCAGGGGGATGAAGGTCAATACCGCCGATACCGACAGCTTCCGCGCCGCTCGGAGAGTTTTACGCCCGCTGGCGCGAAAAAGCGGGCCCCGCGGCGTGGCAATTGCTCGAAACTTATGCGGGTGGGCTTCCGGCCGATCGTACTGTCATTGCGCGGCGCGCGCAGCGCACGGAGCAATTTTGCCTGTGCGCCGTAGCGCATAGTGTGGGGGGCAGCCTCGGGCCGCGCGCAGCACGGACCCGTGGGCTGCAATGACACCTTTGCTTTCTTGTCGATAGCCTGATGCTCTATGGCTCCGAATGAACCATTTCGCCTCGACGGCGGCTGGACCGCCTGGTGATCAGGCGGTCCGGTGAATTTCTCGATAGCGCCGGCGCTCGTACCAGCAATACCAGCATCGAAAGGATCACCAATCCGCCGATCAGCAGCCAGGCGTCGTTGAAGGCGGCGACGAGCCCGGCGCGCTCGACCAATGGCGCCACCAGGGCGCGCGTCGCTTCGTCGACCTCGCCGATCGGCACGCCGGTGAAATGCTCGGTCGGCAGGCCGACCAGACGGGCCGCCGACGCATCGCCCGCCTGCAGACGCGCGACGATCGACGCGATATGGCGCGGGGGTGCGCTGTTCGAGCACGGTGTCGATCAGCGCCAAGCCGATCGCCCCGCCGAGATTGCGCATCAGGTTGAACAAGCCGCTCGCATTCGGGACATCAGCGGGGTCGAAGCCGCTCAATGCCAGCGCGGTGGACGGCAGCAGACACAGCATGATGGCGCCACCGCGGGCGAGCTGCTGCCAGAACAATCCCCAGAAATCGGTCTCGAAGGTCATGAAGCCGTTGCCGAGCATGCCGAACGCCAGCAAGGCGTAACCCGCGGCGATCAGCAGCCGGGGCTCGACGCGCCGTTCGAGGTACGTGGCGACCGGCGCCATTACCAGCTGGGCGGCGCCCGTCACCATCATGATCTCGCCGATCGCCAGCGCATCGTAATTTCGGATCAAGCCAAGGTACACCGGCAACAGAAAGGTTGCCCCATAGAGGCCGATGCCGAGAACAAAGCTGAAGCAGCATCCGACCACGAAATTGCGGTCACCGAATGCGGATAACTCGATCAGCGGCGCCCGATGCCGCAAAGAGCGCCGGATTACGGCGCTGCCGCAGACGACACAAACACCCGCCAGCAGCAGTATTTCAGTGCTGACCCAGCCGCGGTGCGGGGCTTCCTTGAGAACCACTTGCAAACTGCCGAGAAAAACCGCAAGCAGCGGAAGGGCGAGGAGATCGACAGAGCCGAAACGGCGCCAGTCGGCACGGTCGATATCGATGGCCCAGGCTACCAGCAGCGCGAGGACAATCCCCGGCGGCACATTGATCAGAAACAGCCAATGCCACGAATAGCGGTCCGTGATGAAGCCGCCGACGGCTGGCCCGAGGGTCGGCGCCAGCATTGCCAACAAGCCGGCGACGAGGGTCGCCCGGCTCCGCCCCAGCCCCTCGAACATCAGAAAAATCGCCGAGAAAACCAGCGGGATCAGAGCGCCGCCGCAGAAGCCCTGCAGCACCCGCGCCGCGACCAGCGACCAGAAACTATGGGAGCCGGCGCAGGCCAGGCTGGCAGCGGTGAAGCCGCAGATGCAGGCGAGAAAGGCGCCGCGGGTCGACATGACGCGGGTCAGCCAGCCGGTCAGTGGGATCGCGACGACCTCTGCGATCAGATACGCGGTCTGCACCCAGCTCAATTGATTGAGTGCAATGCCGAGCCCGGCTTGAATATCGGGCAGCGAGCTCGCGACGATCTGGATGTCGAGGATCGCCATGAACATGCCGATGCTCATAGCGGTAAACCCGACCCACCTCTTGGCCCCGGCGGAACCCTCGCGTGTCAGGAGCAAAGTCATTGGAGCAGATTCCGATCAGGTTAAACCATTTACTCCAATCGTCATTGCGAGCCCACGGGTCCGCGCTGCGCGCGGCCCGAGGACAGGCTCCGCGAAGCAATCTCGGGTCGCTGAGCGCTCGATCGGTCGAGATTGCTTCGTCGCGCAAGGCGCTCCTCGCAATGACAGTATCCCAATTGGTTGAAATCTGCTCCTAGCGGGATCTTCGCGTCGCGGGTTACACAGCGCGGCGCGGCGCCAGAACGCGCTCCTCGATGCGAATGCGTCGAGCGAGCAGCATCAGATTGAGCGCGGAGAACGTCGCCGCAACCGCGACGGCGCCAAAAGCGAGGGGCAGGATGGCGATCTCGACGACGACCAGCAGATAATTCGGGTGCCGTAAATACCGGAATGGCCCGGTTTGCACTAGGGGTGCTTCGGGCAAGGTGATGATGCGCGTCGTCCAGTAATCGCCCAGGCTCACGATCACCCAGATCCGGCCCAGCTGGAGTAGGGCAAATAGCCCGATCAGCAGCCAATCGGGCGAAGTCTCAGCCGGCACGAATACTGCCAGACTGATGAGCCAGCCGGCATGCAACAGGACGAAGAGCGGGTAGGCGCCGGCATCGGCCTCCACAGCGCCCAGCCGGCGCAGCCGAGCGGTATTGCTGCGTGCATGGGCAAGCTCGATGAGCCGCTGCACGGCGACCAGACCGAGTATCCAGTAGAGCGCAGTCACCGGTTGTCGATAACGAGAAAGCCTGCCGTGAACCCGGGCCCGAGAGCATTCATCAGCGCGCGTTCCCACCGCGCCCCAGTAGCGCGCGCCTTGGCGAGCATCCGTTCGAGCACAAACATCACGGTCGCGGCCGACATGTTGCCGTAGTCGCGCAACACCGCCCGCGCTTCGACCAGAGCGCCTTGTCCGAGGCCAAAGGCGTGCTCGAGCGCCGCGATCACCTTGGCGCCTCCCGGATGACAGACGAAACAGTCGATCTCTTCGATCCCAAGTCCATAACGGGCGAGGAACTCCGATGCGGCATCTCTAAGCTGCGTGGTAACGAGATTCGGAATGTCGCGTGAAAATATCGCTCTGAGGCCATCATCGGCGACCTCCCAGCCCATCACGTCTAGGCTGCCGGGCCAGGTGTGCTCGCCCGCGGCGACCAGGGCCGGGCCCTCTCCGTCGGTCGACAGCAGCGCGGCCGCGGCGCCATCGCCGAACAGAGCCGTCGCGACGATATTGCTCTTCGACCAATCGTCGCGCCGGAACGACAAGGCGCACAATTCGACGACCAGGAAGAGCACCGTCTCGCCGGGGGCGACGGCGGCCTGAGTGGCGGAGCGGGCAAGCCCGAGGACGCCGCCGGCGCAACCGAGCCCAAAGATCGGCAAACGCTGCACCGTCCTGCGCAACCCCATCCGTTCGATCAATAGCGCATCGAGGCTTGGAGTGGCGATGCCGGTGGTAGAAACGACGACAATGCTGTCGATATCGTCCTTATGCCGGCCGGTCACAGCGAGCACCTGCTCGGTTGCCGCCTCGAGCAGATCGAGCGCGGAGCCGAGATAAATGCGATTGCGCTCGGGCCAGCCATGCGCTCGGTCGTACCATTCGAGCGGCACGCAGGAGTAACGCTTTTGTATTCCCGTGTTCAGGAACACCGGGAGCAGGCGATCGAGGTCCGGCGAGCGTCCGAACAACAGTTTGACGCGTTCGCTCACGTCGTTCTGGTCGAGCGGGTATGGAGGAACCGCGCTCGCGACGGCTAATAGACGCGGGACGGCACGCATTGAGAGTACCCTAGTTCCTGGGAAGGGTGATCGCAAATGGTCTCAGCCGGCCGGCGGATCGCAACGGCCGAGAACGCGAGTGACGCTTTGCATGATCGAATAACGCGGGGCGGAAACAGGTTTCAGGAAATAATCGGCGCCGCGGGATAAGTCAGGAGGGATAAGGCTGCCGGTCGCTCGGTGATGCGGGTGTCGAACTGACCGTTTCGGATCTTTCCTCCGCCGACACTTCTGTTGAGAAATCGGCCGGCTCGGCGGGGCGCGTGGCACGGTGCTGCTGACCTTCGTTGGCAGCGTTCATAACCCGAAAATAATGCTCGGCATGCTGGTAAAGGTTCTCTGCCGCGACCCGATCGCCGCTCGTAGACGCCTCCCGCGCGAGGGCAATGTAACGTTCGAAGATTTGATGAGGGGTGCCACGGATCCTGACGTTCGGACCGTTACTATCGAGATTCTGACCTCGCGGCGGTAGCTGCTGCCGATTGCGGTTAGCGTTGTTGCCGTAATTGCGACCATATGGTCGGCCGGTTTGTCCTGTTCTCATGCTACCTTTTGCTTTAATGGTGAAGTTGGGTCGTTATCCAAAGAGAGCGTATCGGGACACGATCACTGGTCGGACGCGTCGCGCCGTTTTTCTGTAAAGCGCCAACTCTCTCGCGCCGGCACGTTAGATGGGCTGCTCGCTATTTCCAACAGGTTTTTGGCGCAATGCCCCAGAAGCCGACCTGCGCGGCGACGCTCGGCAACATCAGCCGGACAGCGCCTCGGCGAGGAAAGGCAAGCTCTCGTCCATCCGGTAATCGACACCGCTGTGGTTGTCGGGGAATTCCTCGTAGCGATGCGCAATGCCAAGCTCGTTCAGCCGCCGCACGAACCGGCGGGCACCGTAGAGCAGATTGAACTGATCCTTCTCGCCGCAGTCGATGTAGAGCGCCTTCAGCCTGCGGAGATTGTTCGCCTGGGTTTCGATCGCAACGACAGGATCTTGCCGCAACCAATTCGCCCAGCGTTCCTCGATAACCTCGCAGGTGTCGAACGTGACCGGCAGCCGGATGCCAAGGAACTGCGTCGGGATCGGGATCGTAGCTGGCCGCCATCGCCAGCGCGTTGATCACCTTGCCGGAACCCTCCGGATGCTTTTGGGCTGCTTCGAGCTGCTGCCACCAGCGCTCGATCGAGTTACTCGGCGCCGGCCAGTGCGCGCAGGACCGCCGGCATATCGGGCAGATAGCACAGCTCGAAGCCCATATCGCCGGAATGACAGGCCGCGGCCGACCAGATGTCGGCGTGGCGCAGCGCGTGCGTGATCGCGCCATACCCGCCGGAGCTCTTGCCGAAGACGCCGCGGCGCCCGAGGCCGCCACATCCGAAGCGCTGCTCGATCAGCCGGCAGCATTTCATGCAGCAGGAAATCCTCCCAAGCACCCATGGAAGCCGAGTTGATGTATTGGTTGCCGCCGAGCCGAGTGAAGCAATCGGGAAAGGCGACGACGACGGGCGGCATGCGCTGTTCCCCGATCAGCCGGTCGAGCCGTTCCGGCAGGTTTTCGCGGAAGCCGACCCAATTCGTATGCGACAGGCCGCTGCCGGTGAAGCCGACAAGATCCACCAGCAGGGGCAATCCCTGTCCGTCATGCCCAGCCGGGACGTACACATCGACGACCGCGCCGACGGATCACCCAGCATATTGCTCTTGAGGGCTTCGGCTCTCGACAGTGAGCTCGGCTGACGGAACCCGTCGGCCCAAAGAACTTGCGCATCGCGTTCTATCTCCAGCTGCCGCTGATAATATCAGTGAAAATCACCGCCGGGGTCCACGATCCTGCCGCGGTTTCCTCCTCCCGCTGCTCCGCCCTAGGCGTGGGAGACCCGCATTGCGAGGGTAATCAGATCGAAAATATCGACGAGACGGGCGACATAGTGGTCCCGCATGATCGGATTTTGAGCGCGCTCGCCGCACAAATCGGCCTCCAAGATCTGCAGAAGCCGCTCGAGCCTGCCCCGATGCAGGCCCATCCGGCGCTGCAAGGGATCGGTGACTACCCCGGAAAAGGCGGCCAGCATCGCGCCGCCGAGGAATACGCCGGCGGTCGCGGCGGCGAGCAGTCCGGGACCAGCGGTCGCCGGAAAGAGGCTGTACCACAACCCGCCGAGACCGGCGCCGAGCGGAAATGCCGCGATCGCCATCTGTTGCGCGATCATCCCCGCCAGAGCGGAGCTCAAGGTCACCAGACCAGGGGTCGCCTGCTTGACGACCAGAGCACCGAGACCGGCGGCGACAAAGCCGGTTGCGATTTCGGCCGTCGCGATGCGCGACCCGAGATAGCTCTCGATTGCGGCGGCGAGCCGGCGGCGGAAATCTGGCTCGGCACCGGCCGGGGCGACCAGGAGCGCGGCTGCTCTCTCGTCGGCGAGTATTGTTTCGGCGAGAGCATCGCGATACGAGACCCGATCTCGCCGTCGGCACGGGAGTTCGAGCAGCTCCGTTGCCACCAGCCACTCGATTTCCCGGGCGACCTCGGTCTCCAAGAGGAGCCGGCGGCCGGCAAGCCATCTCGCCAGCCGCTCCATGCCGCCACGCCGCGCCGCCCAGGCCATGAGCTTGACCGCGAGCGCCGGCCCCGCAAGAAACAGATTGGCCGGGGCCCGCAGCAGATCCCAGCCCAGCGCCCGCCGATGCAGCACAACGGAGCCGGCCAAAGTGAAGTGGCGATCGACAAACGCATCGATCCGCCCGCGCCGGGTGTCGATGTAGCGTTGCACGGCGTCGCGCACGATCGCGCCAGCAAGTTCTTGCCGGGCTATATCCGACATCCGTTCACAAACTCGACATCCGCCTATATCTAGACTTGCATGTGTAGTGATCAACTCAGTTTTCTCGCGCCGCTGCCCTTGCTTCCGGAAGGGCTTGAATATCGAGCGGAGCTCGTGTCGACGGACGAGGAGACCGAACTTCTCGAACATTTTCGCGAGCTGAATTTCCGGGAATACGAATTCCATGGGTATCTCGGCAAGCGGCGCGTTGTCTCGTTCGGACTGCACTACGACACCAATGAGAGTACGGTTCGCAATACCGAAGACATTCCCGGTTTTCTTCTGCCGCTGCGTCAGAAGGCTGCCGATTTCGCGAGGCTCGCGCCCTCTGCACTCCAGCAGGCTCTCGTCACGGAATACACTCCCGGAGCCGGGATCGGCTGGCATAGGGATCGACCCGCGTACCGCGACGTCATCGGTGTCTCCTTCAGCTCATCGTGCCGGTTTCGCTTAAGGCGCAAGCGGGGCAGCAGCTGGGAGCGCGCTTCCCTGATCGTGGAGCCGCGTTCGGTCTACCTGCTGCGAGGCCCGGCTCGGACGGAATGGCAGCACAGCATTCCTACCGCCGAGCTCTTGCGGTACTCCGTGACATTCAGAAGCATGCGCGACGGCCCGATAAAAGCGGATCAGCCTGCGGTGGCGTAAGTAGCGCGGCCGATCGCCAGCAGCTGGCCCGCTTCGTTCGCGACATCGATGTCGACGACCCCGACCAGTCGGCCGCCGCGCCGCACCCTAGCGGTGACGACGAGCGCGGTATCGATTGCCGGGCGCAGATAATCGACGCGGAAATTGACCGTCGGCAATGGCCGGCCCAACAGCATTACCAGCGCGTAATCGCCGACCGTGTCGATGATCGCCGCGATCGGCCCGCCATGCCATTGGCCGCTGCCGCGCTGGCGCTCGAATTCCGGTCGCATCGCAGCGCGCACGACCAGCTGCTGCTTCGCCGGATCGGCGCTCAGCACCGTCAGGTTCAACAGGCTGATGAATGGCGACTGGCCGAGGCGCTCCTGCAGCATCTCTTTGCCGAGCGGTTCGTCGCTCATGGCACGATCACCAGCTTGCCGAACACATCGCGGTTTTCGAGCCGCGCCAGCGCTTCCGGCGCGCGTTCGAGTGGATAGGTCGTGTCCACGACAGCTTCGAGCCGCCCCGTTTGCACCATGTCGAGCAATGCCGTGATGTCCTCACGCGCCCAACCATTGGAGCCCAGAATTTGCAGCTCAAAGGTCCAGACGAAGCGGATATCTTCCGGCGGGTCGTACCCGGCCGTCGCACCGCAGGTCAAGAGCCGGCCACCGACGCGCAATACCCGCAGGCTTCGGGTCCAAGTGTCGCCGCCCGTGTAATTGACGACCACGTCGACGCCACGGTCGCTGCCGGCGCCGCGCCGGGTCGGCTTGCCGTACAGCCCGTAAACCGCCTGCACGAAGTCCTCTTCAGCATAGTTGATGACGTGGTCGGCGCCGAGCGCGCGCAGCCTCGCCGCCTTCTCCTCCGAGCCGGTAGCGGCGATCACTGTTGCTCCGGCGAGCTTGGCAAGCTGCACGCAGCAAACCCCGACGCCGCCCGAGGCGCCGAGGATCAATACTTTCTCGCCCGCCGTAACCCGCCCGTTAGTGAACATCATGCGGCGCGCCGTGCCATAGGCGCAGGGTAGCGCCGCGGCGGCTTCAAAGCCGATGCCGTCGGGGATCGCGACCAGCTGATGGGCGCGCAGCCGGCAATATTCGGCGAGTCCGCCATGCACGGTCTCGCCGGTCAGCCCGCCCTCGACCCGGTTGATCGGGTCGCCGAGCACGCGGTCGCCCACCTTCCAACTCGTGACGCCGGGGCCGACCGCTGCGATCTCGCCAGCCACGTCGAGACCCAGGATAGCCGGCATCGCGATCCTGATCCCCGGCATGCCGCGGCGGGTGAAAACATCGTGGTAGTTGAGCGCAGCGGCGCGGACGCGAAGCACCACATCGCCCGGGCCGGGCGCCGGGTCGGGAAAGTCGGTCTCATAGCGCAACCCGCCGGCGCCGTGCTCGCGCAGTACCATTGCCTTCATTGGGTCACTCCCGTCGTTCTCTGGAGCGAGACAGCGCGTCCTCTGGGGTCTCCTGCACCCCAACCCTCTCCCCCGCAAGCGGGGCGAGGGGGCATTCATGCCTGCGCTCCGCGAAGTCGTGGGCAGCGCGTTCACGATGTTGACAGCAGCGCTGCGGCGCGCTCCGCCAGCGCGCGCCGATCGATCTTGTTGGTGCCGGCGAGCGGCATCTCCGGCAGAAACCACACCCGCCGCGGATGCAGGTAGGGCGCCGCATTGGCAAGCGCGAATTGCTTGATCGCCCCTTCGCTCGGCGCGGCGCCGGGCCGCGCCACGACAAACGCTACCGGTTTCTTGAATTTCAGCTCGTCGTCGATCGGCACGACGATCGCCTGGTGAACGTCCGGATGGCGCTCGAGCATCGCCTCGATCTCGCCGGGGTAGATGTTTTCGCCGCCGCTGACGAACATGTCGTCGGCGCGGCCGACGAAATAATAAAATCCGTCGGCATCGCGACGGAACACGTCGCCAGTGACGTAGAAGCCGTCTGCGGTCATGCTTTCGCCGTTGCCTCGGGCAGGTTGTGGTAGCCGTTCATCAATGCCGGGCAGCGCATCTGCAAAACGCCCTCGACGGCGTCGCGATTGGCCCCGTCCACCAGCCGCAGGCTGACTTGCGGATGCGCGACGCCGACCGACAGGTCGGGGGTCGGCCGGCCGTCGGGATGCGCGGCGAACACGATCGGGCCCGCCTCGGTCGTGCCGTAGCTGTTCGTGACGACGGCGTTCGGGAAGGCGCGCCGCGCCGCCTCCATAAGACCTTGCGACACCGGCGCCGAGCCCATCCGCACCGCAGTGACCGTGGTCAGGTCGGCCCGCGCCAGCAGCCCCTCCTCGCGTAATATCATCCCGATCATTGTGGGTACCGAGGTCAAGGTCGTGGCGCGGTATGCGGTGGCCGCCTCGATATAGCTTTCCACAGCAAACCCGGGCAGCAGAATGACGGTGTCATGCCGCGCCAGCGCCGCCTGTGAGACGGCGAGCGCATTCATATGGTAGAGCGGCGCCGCCACGAGCACCCGCTGTGCCTCGAGTCCCCTCGGGTTGCGCATGGCGATGACCCAGAGATGACTGCTGTGGGACAGCACGACCCCCTTGGGCCGGCCGCTAGAGCCCGAGGTGTAAAGGAACATGGCCGGGTCCGCCGAATCCGGCAGTCACCGCTGCGAAAGGGCCAGGATCCAGCAACGCTCCGAAGTTTTCGCCAAATACGTACCGCGGTAGGTCGGCCGGCGCCAGCGGCAGCCCGCATCCGGTCGCACAGCAAGAGTTTGGCGCCGCAGTCTCGCAGAATGAACTCGACCGTCGCAGCCGGCAGCTTCCAATTCACCGGCACCGCGACCAGACCGGCGCGCATGATGCCGAGAAAGGAAGCGAGAAACTCGCCGCGATTGGCCGAGAGAATGGCGACGCGCTCGCCTCGGCTCAGGCCTTGCGCGAGAAGGCCGCGCGCCGTCGCGTCGGCGAGCGCATCGATTTCGCGGTAGCTGTAGAGACGCGGCGCCGGCCCCGCGCCGAGATCGATCACCGCCGGCGCGTCGGGATCGCCGTTCCGGTCGATCGCGTCACCGAGATTTTGCGCCCCGTCGGCCATCACTCACTCGGTGAACACGACAGCCGTATTGAAAGCGAGTCTGGCCGGCACCACCAGCCGATGTGGCTCGACAAGCATCCCGGCAACGGAACGCAGGCAGTTTCCCGTCTCAGAAAGCGACCGGACCCTGATACCCAGGGCCGCCATGTATTCGGTGCGGCCGGCCGGCAGTGCCGCCGCTTCCCCGAATTCGGCGGTGACCGCATCCGGCGTGGCGAGCTCAACCTGCGCGGCCCCGGCGCTCATCATTTGCTTCCCATCGCGCTCGGTTACTGCGTGGTCGCCGAAGAGACCGCGGAACAGCATCGCCGTGCGCCGAGGATCATCGGTCGCGACCACCACGCGAGAAATCGCGCAGGCGCCGTTCGGATGGCTCAGCCACTCCGGCCGCCATACGAGGTCTGGCGTCTGATGCTCGCAAAAATAGACCTGGCCCATCGCCACCTTGGCCGGGTCGAGGCGGGCGGTGCGAAACCGCGCATCGCGCATAGCGCCGTCGAGCTCGACCGGGCGGGAGAAGGACTGCACCGGCAGGACCGGGAGACCGGCCGCCGCTGCGTGTGCATAAACCATATCGGCATCCGCGGTCTTGAAGACGAGACCGTTGAGGCCGACAGGAAAGCGCATGATCTCGGGGCGGATAGCCCCGTCGCCAGGAAAGCCGAGCAGTTCGAGATAATCGGTCGCGAACATCGCCAGGTGGTTGACCGAGCCCAACGTGTGGCGCCCCCGCGGCGTCAGCTGGAAGCCGATCGATCGAAAGCATTCCGCCGCCTCCTCGATCCGGTCGCGCACGTCGACGACGACGTGATCGAGGACAGGCGGAGGTGCGGCCATGATGAGCCTCTATCCGGCGATGCAGTGGGTAGGCCCCATCAGGGTACGCGCCGCGTCGGCTGTGCCGCAAGATGGAGCGGCAAACCGCCGAAGGGATCATCGGCGGATGCCCATTGAGGGTCGAGCGCTATCCGCGCATGAACCCTTCGAGTTCGTCTGATCCCCAGGCGATCGCCCGGTCGATGCTTTCTCCTTGTTGCGTGCAGCGGGCGATCATTTTTGTCATCGTCGCCTGCGAATACATTTGCGTCGCGATATTGGTCGGGGCCGGCGCGCAGGCGATCGAGGCAACGAGCTCCTCGCGCGGCGGATAATTGTAGAGGGTGCCCTTGGGCGGCCCCTCATCGGCCCAGGTCTTGAAGTCGTGCAATTTGGCAAAGGCCGGCAGGTCATAGCCCTGACCGGCGGCGACCAGCTGCTCGACCTGCGGGCGCTGCGACAGAAACGTGAGCAGGCTCTTGGCGGCGGGCTTGTTGGCCGAGAAGTTCCAGATACCCCAGAAATAGGGCAGGAACGGGTCGTACCGCCCCTTGGGACCGGCTGGAGGATCGAAGGTCCACAGCTGCTCGGCGACTTGCGGCGCATCGCGCTTTGCGACGGCCCAGGCCGAAGGCGGGTTCATGATCAGCGCGCCCTTGCCAGAGATCAGCCACTTGTTGTTGCTGGCATCGTCCCAGGCAAAGACATCGGGCGGCAGAAACGGCACGATCTTCTTGAACCATTCGAGGACCTGCTTCGTCGCGTCGGATTTGACCGTGACGTTGCCCTCCTGGTCGACGAGCACCGAGCCATGCGAGGCGAATACGGCGCCTACCCAGTCGACCGCATCGGTCGTCTGCCCGAGCGGCATGCCAAACGGAAACCCGGCCTTCGAGCATTTCTCGGCCGCCTGCAGGAAGAGGTCCCACGTCCACTTGTCGGCCAATTCCTTGTTGGGCGGCGCGCCGGCCGGGTACATCTGGGTCAGATCGAGCCCGACATGCTGCTTGAACAGGTCGATCCGCGCACATGGCGGTTTCGACTGGCTGCCGACGGTCGCCGGAACCGCGACCCAATGGCCCTTTTGCTTGCCGAGATACTCGACGGCTGCAGTGACCTTCCCGTATTTCTGGATCAGATCGCTGACGATGTCGTCGACCGGCTCGAGATTTTCGGCATTGCCGGCCGCATACCAGGTCGGGAAGGCGAGGAGGTCGTGCCCGCTGTGCGACTGCGCTTCGGCAGCGATCGTCAGCAGGTTTTTGTCGCCTTGTGAGGTGATGTAGTCGATCGCGACATCGACCTTTTCCTTGTCGCCCCACTCCTTGCAGAGCCTGGTCAAGGTGTCGTTGGCGCCGGGGACCCAGTGATCCCAGAAGCCGCAGGCGAGTTTGCCGGCGGCGAACGCGCCATGCACAAAGGGTAGGGTGAGCGCGGTTGTTGCGAGCGCCGCCGTCTTGAGCAGCGAGCGCCGCGTCAGGTGTCCATTTTCCATTATGACCTCGCGAGGACGTATGCGGCGAGACCGGCGGGGTCCGGGACGCCGCCCTATGCGGTAACACGTGCTGCGCGAAAAGATTTCGTGTCAGGGTGCCCCCGGGGTGGTGGATCGCATGATTTCGGCATACAGCAGCTCGACTGCGTCCGGCCGTCGGCCGCCGCGCCGCCGCTCGGCCAACTGCCGTTTGGCTTCAATACGAAGCTTTTCGAGCCTTGCCAGCCGGAGATTGGCCCAGGCGGCCAGTCCCGAACTACCCAGTACGCGGGCCCGATATCGCTCGACCGCGGCTGGAAATCTGTCCGCCGGCCGCCCGCCGCCGATCCATTCGTCCAAATGTCCGGGCCCCCAATTGTAAGCGGCGATGGCATCGGGCCAGCTGCCGTAGCGCCGGAACATGTGAGCGAGATAGGCGCGGCCGAGCGCGCGGTTTTCCGTCTCGTCGAACCGATCGCCACCCCCGACATCGGCCGCCGCGGCGGCGGAGACCTGCATCGGCCCCTGTGGGCCGTTCGGTTCGGGGCGCCACATTCCCGGATCGACGCCATGGCTCGACTCTGCGCCGTCCACCCCATAGGCGATGCGGTCGAGAACGCCGTCCGCCGATGCGACTTGCGCGGCGCCAATGACGGTGAGGACCGCCAACAGAGGAAGAAGCCGGGAGGAAGCCCGATGGAGCCACGGCATCGTCAGGCTCGATAATTCGAGATCTCGACGAGATTCAGGTCCGGGTCGCGAATATAGACCGACTGAATCGTGCCGATGGCGCCGGCGCGCGGCCCCGGTCCCGCCACGACCGGGACGCCGCAGGCTTCGAGATGCGCCGTCACTTCGGCGAGCGGCACGGGGGTGATGAAGCACAAATCGGCCGAGCCCGGGGTCGGCCTATCGGCTACCAGGCCTGGGATGTTGTCGGCGGGATGCAGGTTGATCTTTTGCTGACCAAAGCGCAGCGCGGTGCGGCCTTCGCCAAAGCGAACGACCTCCATGCCCAGCACCCGGGTGTAAAATTCGCAGGTGCGTTCGATGTCCGCGACCGTGAAAACCAGGTGATCGAGCCGTTCGATGTGCATCAGAGGACCCCCCGCCGCTCTATCCTCGGTTCAACATTGCCACGATTAGCGGGGTGCGGCCAGTCCGGTCGCCATTATCGCGCGACCGGTCGGCCACTGACCTCGGCGCCGGCATCTGGGGACATCCGCAGGAAGAACGGCACCGAAAGCAGCGAGATCAACGCGACGCCGACAAAGACCGGGTAGAAATCCGCCGCCACAAGGGTTGTGCCGCCGCGCAATGTCAGCACCGTGTGCAGCATCAACGCGGCGGTGGCGACGCCGGCGGTTTGCGACAATTGCTGGGCCATGCTCGACAGGCTGGTGGCTCGGCTCAACATCGAGGCGGGCACGTCGGCATAGCTCAAGGTGTTGATGCTGGTCATCTGCAACGAGCGGAAAAACCCGCCGATGAGCAATGCCAGAAAAATCACGAGATGCGGCGTATCCGGCCGGAAGAGGCTATAGCCAAACAAGAATGCGGCGCTGATCACGGCGTCACCGACCAGCACGATGCGGAAGCCCAGCGCGCGCAGGATGCGCACCGCCGAAGTCTTCATCAGCATCGCTCCGGCCGCGCTCGCGAAGGTCAAGAGGCCCGAATTCAATGCGCTGAGGCCGAACCCGACCTGCAGCATCAACGGCAACAGAAACGGCAGCGCGCCGAGCCCCATCCGAAACAAAAAACCGCCGACCGACGCCGACGCGTAGGTCGGGATGCTGAACAGCGCCAGGTCGATGATCGGATGCGACACACGCCGGGCATGGCGGAGATAAGCCATGAGGCAGATCACGCCGACCGCCAGGAGGCCGACGACGCCGGCGCCCGGCAAGGTGCCGCGGCCTACATTCTCGAAACCAAAGGCGAGACTTGCGAGCCCGATACCGGTCAGCACAAAGCCGCTGCGGTCCAGCGGCCGGCGCCCGGTCTCCTTCAAATCGGAGACCAACATGTTGACGAGCACGATGCCCAAGACGCCAATGGGGATGTTGATGAAAAATATCCAGCGCCACGAGGCATAAGTGACGATGAACCCGCCGACGGGAGGCCCCATGACCGGGCCGATCAACGCCGGAACGCTGACGAACGACATCGCCCGCACCAAATCGGATTTCGGCACGGTTCGCAGCAGGACGAGCCGCCCGACCGGAACCATCAGCGCGCCACCCATGCCCTGGACGATGCGGGCGGCCACGAGGGTGGGGAGTGAATTGGCAAACCCGCAGCCGACCGACCCCAATGTGAACACGACAATCGCCATGCTGAAGACCCGGCGCGCGCCAAACCGGTCGGCGGTCCAGCCACTGATCGGGATGAACACGGCAAGGCTCAGCAGATAACAGGTGATCGCCACGTTGAGCCGCAGCGGGCTCTCGCCGAGCGATTGCGCGATCGTCGGCAATGCTGTGGCGATCACTGTCGAATCGAGGTTCTGCATGAACATCGCGCAGGCGACGATCAGCGGCACCAGGATCGGGCAGGAACCGCTTGCGGGCATCGGTTGATATAGTCGCCGCTCCACATCGATGGCAACCGGGCGATGATCCGCACGACCCCGTTTCGCCTTTCCGTCGTCGCTGCCCTGCTTCCGGCGCTCGCTGCATGTTCAGGACTCGCCGTCGTCGAAAGCTCGGCGAGGGCGGTAACCGTGCGCTACAGCAGCCTGGATGGGATCGACGAGGCAACGCAGGTCGCGCAAAAGGCCTGCGCCGCCCATCATAAGACCGCGCGCCTTCGCAACACCGCCAATTTCGGCCTTACCGAACGCTACGGTCATTTCGATTGCATCTGACCGGATTGCTGGGAGAGCCAGACCCTCACCCGCCTCGCCGCGCTCGGCACCCTCTCCCGCCGTGCGGGAGAGGGGCTTATCGTGTCCAATCCTAAACTCCTCTCCCGCACTGCGGGAGAGGGGGGACCCAGCCCGGCAGGGCTGGGTGGGTGAGGGTGAGACCCCTTTCCGATTACTTATGCAGCAGCACGTCGCGGGCACGGTTGATCTTGGTGGCGAGATAGCCGGAGCCGCCGTGATCGGGGTGCAATTTGACCATCAGCCGGCGGTGCGCCTCCTTGATTGCCTCGGCGTCGGCGCCGGCGGAGAGACCGAGGATCGCGTAAGCCTCCTCGACACTCATGTCGCCGCTCGGCGAGCGCGCGCCGGCACCGCTTCCACCGCTGCCGCGTTCGCCGGCGAGCTCTTCGCGCCAATCCGGACGCACGCGGTCGAGATAGGCTTCGAGCAGCCGCGCCCCTTCCTCGTCTTCCGCCCGGCACTCGCGCAACAATGCGAGCAGATCGGCCGCGCCCAGCTCGTCGAGGCGCATTCCGGCGAAGCGGCCGCGCAGGATCGTCCCTTCCATGCTCCCGGTATCATGGTCGAGGGTCATCCGCAGAAAAGCCGTCGCCACCGTCGAGGTCTGCCCGCCGGCGGGCGGGCGGTAGCGGTCGAGCAAGCTGCGCACTCGGATCAGCAGCGGCATCAGCATGGCCAGCGGCATCAAGAGCGCGGCGAGCCGTCCGGAGATCGCCAAGGTAGCGACGGCGGCCACGGCGATGACGATGCCGGTCACCTTGAGGCCGCGGGCGAGCCGCGCCGGGTCGGCGTTGACGAACAGGTAAACCAACAGCAGGAAGCCGCTGAGGACCGCGAACCCGCCGAGAAGGTAGAGCATCGGCGCCGCTCACTCGCGCAGTTGCGCGGTCAGACGCAGGATTTCGCCGCCCTTCTTTTCGCCATAGGCGGTAAGCGCGCGGTAGCCGCCCGCGGCGTACACCGCGACGGCCGCGAGCAGCTCCTTGAGGCGATCGGCGCTCGACAGATCGAAGCTGAGATAGGCGCCGTGTGACAGGTTCGCGATCTGTTTGAAGGCCGCGGCAGCGGAGCGGTCGCGGCCTTCCTGGAACAGGAAGATCGGCACACCCAACAGGCCGAGCTCACCGGCAAGGCGGCACAGCCGATCGACCTTTTCCTCCATCGCATCGCCGACAAAGACCAGCGCATTGACCTTACGCGCGCGGGTCTCGCGGATGGCATGGGTCAATACGCGCTCGATCTGCGTCTCGCCGCCAACGCAAAACACCGAGCGCATGACCCGATGCAGATCGGCGGCGGTCGTCATCCATTTGCTCGACTTGCACTCCGAAAAGCCGCGATAAAAGACCAGCTGGATCTCGAGCCCGCCGAGCGCGGCGGTGGCTTCGAACATCTCGCCCTGGATGCGGCAGGCGCGGTCCCAGGTCGGCTCGCGGCTCGCGGTGGCATCGAGTGCAAAGATCAGCCGCCCGCGTCCGCCACCCGGGTGCGCCGGCGGCGCCTTCTTGAGTTTTTCCAGAAATTGCTCGACCTCCGCGGAGCGCGCTTCGGTCGGAAGCCGATTCTTACTATCGCCCATCTCGCCCCTCACGCCGGGCTGAGCCACACCGAAGTATCATGGAACACGGCGCCGCCGCGGGGCAAACCGGGATCGGCGCTCGTCAACAGATTGATCCCGATACCCTCCTCGAAAGCATGGTTGGGCCACAGCCCCTCGGTTATGACAACCCGCCTTTGCAACCCGTCAAAGCCGCGCGCGTGAACGACGACACTGCCGCGCCGATTCCCGATGCGTATCCGGTCGCCATCGCCGAGCCCTAGCCCCGCCAGCACCTCGGGATGAACGAGTGCAGTGGGTCGGCCCTCGCGGGCGATGCTCGACGGCGTGTTGTTGAAGCTCGTATTGAGAAACGAGCGCGACGGCGCGGCAATGAGCCGGAACGGCTGTTCGGCATCGCCGTCGTCAATGACGGCGACATGATCGGGATATACCGGCAGTTGCGCGTGCTCGGGCCCGATCGCCGCCCAATCCGCACGGAAATGAAATTTTCCGTCGGCATGCGCAAAACCGTCGAGAAAATGGCTGGTCTCGAAAGGCGGGCAGCAATCGAGCCAGCCGCCGTGAGAGAAGCTCTCGACATTGGGAAGCCCACTCATCCGCAAGGTCCGGTCGATCAGCTCGATGGCGCTCATTGCGAAGCCCGGGTGGCGCGCCCCGAGCCGCTCGGCGAGCCCGCAGATGACGTCGTGGTTGGAGCGGCACTCGGCATGGGGATCCAATACCGCGCGGCCGATCTGCAAATAGGTATGCGCACCCGCCGGATAGATGTCGTCATGCTCGAGGAAGGTCGTTGCCGGCAACACGATATCGGCCATTGCCGCGGTCTCAGTCATGAATTGTTCGTGAACGCAGACAAACAGATCGGAGCGCGCGAAACCGCGGCGCACCAGGGCCGATTCAGGGGCCACCACCATCGGGTTGGTGTTCTGGATGAATAATGCGCTGACTGGCGGCCCGTCCCCGAGGTCGCGCCGGTCGCCGGTCAGCACCGGGCCGATCCGCGACTGGTCGAGGATGCGGGTCGCCGGGTCGAGCCGGTCCAGCCCCTCGATCAGGGTGAGGTCGAGCGGCACGAGACCAAGGTTCGAATAGAGCGCGCCGCCGCCTTCATAAGCCCATGCGCCGGTCACCGCCGGCAGGCAGGTGACGGCGAACAGTTGTGCGGCGCCGTTGCGTGACCGAGAAAAACCGTAGCCGACGCGGATATAGCTGCGCTTGGTGCGTCCGTAGAGGCGTGCAAAGGCGAGGATCTCGTCTTCACAGAGCCCGGTGATCCGCGCCGCCCAGGCCGGGTCGCGTGTGGTGAGATGCGCCTCGAGACCCTCGGGGTCGTCGGTGTACCGCGCCATGTAGCCGCGGTCGGCATAGCCTTCCTTGAACAGGACGTGCATGACCGCGCAGGCGAGTGCGCCGTCGGTCCCGGGGAGCGGCGCCAGATGGAGGTCGGCCTGCTCGGCGGTCGCGGTGCGGTAGGGATCGACGACGACGAGCTTGGCCCCGCGTTCCTTACGCGCCGCCGTGACATGGGTCATCAAATTGACCTGGGTCGAGACCGGGTTGCCGCCCCAGACGACGATCAGATCGGATTTGGCGATCTCGCGCCCATCGACCCCACGCTTGGCTCCGACACCGGCGAGCCAACCGGCGTCCGACAACATGCTGCAGATCGACAAATGCTCGCGCGAATAGCGCATTGCGTGGCGTAACCGGTTGATACCGTCGCGCTGCACCAAGCCCATGGTGCCGGCGTAGTAATAGGGCCATACCGTTTCGGAGCCGTGGCGCTGGGCCGCCCTCGTCAGTCTTTCGGCGACATCGTCGAGAGCATCGTCCCAGGAGATCGGTATGAACGCCGCCTCTCCGATGCCCTTCTCCCCGACCCGCCGCAGCGGCTGGGACAGCCGCGCGGGGTGGTGCTGGCGCTCGGCATAGCGAGCGACTTTGGCGCAGACCACACCGCGGGTGTAGCTCTGTCCCGCGGCTCCACGCACCCTACCGATCCATCGGCCGTCGAGCCGCTCGACCTCGAGCGCGCAGGCGCTCGGGCAATCATGCGGGCAGACGCTGGGGACGATGTCGAGTGGCAAGGGCTGGTTCCGCCGTGAGTGACGGAGCAGAATATCACAAAGTAACGGCCGTCGGGTCGATCTGCTGCGGCGGAGCCTTCGCCAATGGCGCAATGGGTCCGGCCGTTGCCGCGACCGCGGGAATTAGGAAGGGGTTGGCCTCAGCAGCCTATCCCTTCTCTAGCAGTTCGAGCGGGTCGCGCAGATAGGGCTCGTTGTTGGTGCCGGAAATCGAGGTACATCGGTAAGAGGCCTTCGCGCGGCACGCCCGCCGCCGCGGTGTAAAGCTTCAGCTTGCCGATCGGAATGCCCATGCCGGCTGCAGCAAGACACGATCGAGCTGGGTCTCGATCGACTGGGTCACAGCGGGAACCAGCCCGACCAGCCCCAAAGCCTGCCGCTCGGCCTCGGGTAAAGCCAGTCGATTTGTTGAGCCTGGGGTCGTGCAGAACGTCAATGCCGCGTTTCTTAGTGTCAGTATTGGAAGCGGACGTTGGGTTCTGCTCTGTCGGAACTGTCCAGTCCAAAATCTGCATGGCAGCGGTGATCGATCTGTGCTCCCGGCCACATAAGGCCTGGTCGCGGGACCTCCGTCCTTCGTGCCTCTTCAGCGACCGTCGTTTAAGCCCGCATCGACGGCTGCGAGCAGACCGAGCGCCGACCAGTCGAGGTCGGCCCACCCGCGGGCCACCATCGCGACGAGGCGATCGTGGACGAGGGCCGCAGCCGGCATGGGCACGGCTTTATGCTCGGCTTCGGCCAGCGTGAGTTGGAGGTCCTTGATCGCGAGCTGCGCAGCCATTCCCGGCGGGCTGTAGCGCTCATCAACGATCTTGCCGCCGTAAGTCTTGTGCACCCGGGAATCGAACAGGGAATTCGTCAGTACATCGAACGCGAGGTGGGCGTCGACCCCGCCTTTTCGCATGAGGGCCAACACCTCGCCCATGCATTCGAGCGTCGTCGCGGTCAGCACGTTTGCAGCGAGCTTCACGAGGTTTGCCAGTCCGGCGTCTTCGCCGACCACGAACAGCCGCTGGCCGAGGCGTTCGAGCAGCGGGCGGACCTTCTCCAGCGCAGAATGCGAGCCCCCGGCGAGCACGAACAGCTTTCGGGCCCGCGCGAAGTCCGGGTTACCGAGCACCGGCGCGGCGACATAATCCTGGCGATGGCGCTCATGCTCCTCGGCGACGCGGCGGGATATCGCAGGGCTGACCGTGCTCGTGGAAATGTGAACGGCATTTGGCGAGAGAATGGCCGCCAAGCCCTTGGGCCCAAGCGCGACCTCCGCAAGCGCTTCGTCGTCGGGAAGGGAAGTCACCACCACTTCGCACGCAGCAAGATCGGCGAGTTGCGCGGCAGCGCGAGCGCCCGTCACCGCCGCTGCTTGCTTCGGGTCTCGGTCATAGACGAACACCTGATGACCGTCTTCAACGAGATTGACGGCAAAAGCGTGTCCCATGTGACCGAGACCGACCACTCCGACACTTCTGATGACGAATTCGGCGGTCATGAGTTGTCCTCGCTGGCTAATATTGCGGTTTGTAAAGTTGGCCCTCGATCCACGCGCGGATGTCGCGCGGACGCTCGACTTGCGCCAGGCCCTGGTCGAACATGAACTCGGCGACGCGGGTGGCCGTCGTCACTTCCGTCTCCAGGATGTCGGCTTGGCTCGGGAACAGCATGCCTCTCGCGCGGAGATCCGGCCCCACTTGGTCGGCACTAGCCTCGGCAGCGGCAATAAAGCACGCGTCGGTGAGGCGCCGCGGCCGCGCTACGTAGGTCGCCAAACCGATCGCCGGGAAGATGTAGAAGTTGTTGGCCTGCCCGGGATGGAAGGTCTTGCCGTTCACCGTCACCTGCGGGAACTGGACGCCGGCCGCGTAGAGCGCTTTGCCCTTCGACCAGGCGTAGGCCTGCTCCGCGGAGCACTCCGCCTTGTCGGTCGGGTTGGACAGCGCGAAGATGATCGGCCGCTCGTTGAACCGGCTCATCGCCTCGACGATTTGTCGGTTGAAGGCGCCGCCTTTGGTGCTGACCCCGATCAGGATCGTCGACTTCAGAGCCTCGATGGTGTGCAGGAGATCCTTCGACGGCGCTGCCTTGTGCGCATAGACCTTCTGCGCTTCCGACAAACCGGTGCGAGACGGCTCCAACAGCCCGTCGATGTCGAACATCGAGATGCGGTTGCGCGCCGCGTCCTGCGGCAGCCCCCTCATCTGCATCGCCGAGACGGTCATATTGGCGATGCCGATCCCGGCCGAGCCGGCGCCGAAGAACAGGATGCGCTGCTCGGTCAATGGCGCATCGACGATCTGCAGCGCCGTCGTCAGCCCCGCGAGTGCGACGCTGGCCGTACCCTGGATGTCGTCATTGTAGCACAGCACCTTGTCCTTGTAGCGGTCGAGCATGCGGATCGCATCGGTGCCCTTCCAATCCTCGAAATGGATGCAACTTTCCGGAAACACCTGCTGCACAGCCTCAACGAATTCCTCGGTCAGCGCGTCGAGCTCTTGTTCTGAGGGCGGCGGCTCACGCAGCCCGAGATAGAGCGGATCGGCGCGTAGCTGAGCGTTGGTCGTGCCGATGTCGAGCAGGATCGGCAGCATGACATTGGGCGGTACTGCGGCGCATGCGGTATAGAGCTGTAATTTCCCGATCGGGATGCCCATCCCATTGGCGCCGATGTCGCCGAGGCCGAGGATGCGCCCGCCGGTCGAGACGCAGATGAAACGAACGTCCCGCGTCGGCCAGTTGCGCAATACTTCGGCGATGCGGCCCTTCATCTCGCGGGTGATGTACATGCCGCGCGCCCGCCGGTAGATGTGACCGAAGGCGAGGCAGGCATCGGCGACCGTTGGATCATAGACGATCGGCACGAACCGCGCCGGATCGGACATCAGAGTGCGGTAGAACAGCGTCTCGTTGCGGTCCGCCAGGCCGATCAGATAGACGTACCGTTCGAGATCGTTGGGCTTCGCATCGAGGTGCTGCATCACCCGCTCGAGCTGCCGGTCGAGGCTTTCCACCGCATGCGGCAATAGCCCTTCCAGCCCGTATTTGCGGCGCTCTTCCAGAGCGAACGCCGTGCCTTTATTGCGAACGGGATCGTCCAGCAGTTCCTGGGCTTGTGTGTCGGACATGTGGATTTCTCCTCTAATCGGTGTATTGGCGGGTTTCGCGTTGCTCAACCCACCCTACGGGATCTCGCCGTCGTAGGAATGGGTGGAGCGCAGCGAAACCCATCATCCTGGGATCGTGCAGAAGGTCGATGCATCCAGTTTTCAGCTAACGTTCCCCGGCTAGGTAGGGTTTGACCATTTTCGCTGGATCGACGACTCGGTCGAACACCTCCTCGGTCACGAAGCCGAGCTTCAGTGCGGCCTCCTTCAAGGTCAGGTCGTTGTCCATCGCGTAGTGCGCAATTTTTGACGCCTTGTCGTAGCCGATGACCGGCGAGAGCGCCGTCACCAGCATCAGGGAACGGTCCACATATTCCTTGATTTTTTTCAGATTAGGCTTGGTTCCCTCGATCAGGAACTTGCGGAAGTTTGTGCATCCGTCGCTCAGAAGCGTGATCGAGTGCGTAATGTTGAAAATCATTAGCGGCTTATAGACGTTCATCTCCAGATAACCGCCGGCGCCGCCAAAGCCGACCGCAACGTCGTTGGCCATCACCTGCACGGCGATCATGGTCAGCGCCTCGGCCTGGGTGGGATTCACCTTGCCCGGCATGATCGAGGAGCCGGGCTCGTTCTCGGGGATCTCCAACTCCGCAAAGCCGGCGCGCGGGCCGCAGGACATCAGGCGGATGTCATTGGCGATCTTGTAGAGCGATACCGCCAATGTGCGGAATGTGCCAGATAGCTGCACCAGCGCATCATGCGCACCTTGCACGGTGAATTTGTTTGGTGCGCTGACGAACGGCAATCCGGTGAGCTTCGCGATTTCCGCCGCCGCGGCCACCGCAAAGCCGGGGGCTGCATTGATGCCGGTGCCCACTGCAGTGCCACCGAGCGCCAAGCGATAAACGCCCTTCAATGCATCCTCGATCCGCTCGACGTCGTCATCGAGCATTCCGGCGTAACCGGACCATTCCTGACCCAGCGTAATCGGCGTCGCGTCCTGCATGTGGGTGCGGCCGATCTTCACGATGTCTTTCCATTCCTCGGCCTTCGCCGCGATGGCATCGCGCAGCGCGGTGATGGCCGGCAATAGCCGCTCCTTCACATTCACCGCGGCGGCGATGTACATCGCCGACGGGAAGGTGTCGTTCGACGATTGCGACATGTTCACGTGGTCATTGGGGTGCACCGGTTGCTTGCTGCCGAGCGGCGTGCCCGCCAACTGGCAGCAGCGGTTCGATATGACCTCGTTGACATTCATATTGAACTGCGTGCCGCTGCCGGTCATCCACACATGCAGCGGAAACATGTCGTGGTGCTGCCCGGCCAGGATCTCGTCGCAGACCTGCACGATCAGCCGGTGGATCGAATCGTCCAGCCGCCCCCCCGCGTGGTTGGCGTTGGCCGCCGCCTTTTTCAGCGTCGCGTAGGCGGTGATCATCTCCCGCGGGATCAGGTCCTGGCCGATGCTGAAATGCTCCAGCGAGCGCTGCGTCTGCGCCCCCCACAGCTTGTCGGCGGGCACCTCCACCACGCCCAGGCTGTCGGTTTCTCTGCGAACTTCGGTCATGGAGCCGCTCTCCCAAAATTTCCATTGGCGTCAGCAGGTACCGGCAGCCGCGCTATCGGCATCACCGAGAGCGAGCGCACGCCTTGCGCGCCGTGGATCAGAACGCCTTCGATATCCGCAGTGGCGGACGGCCCGGTGTGGAAGGAGGCGTAGTGCCGGTCGCGGAACTCGGGCCGGCGATAGGCGTGGTGCAGATTGACGACGATGTCGGCTGGATCGAGCAATACGATCAGGTGCTGTGCGAGATAGGCGACGGCATTGACGCGCAGATCAGCGTCGCTCAGCAGCACAGAGCCGGTCTCGGCGACGCCAAATGAGGCGCGGACTATGGAGAAATCGACGTCCGCCAAATCCTGCGGCCTGGTAACACTGGCGATGTCCCGGTTGCCGGCGATCTCGGGGACTGTCGAGCACACGATTTTGGCGCCGGCGAGTTTCTCCCGGACTGGGGCAAGCGTGTCGCCAGAGGAAGGCGGATCGAGAAACAGCCCTCCCATCTGATGCAGGCTCTTCTTGAAAGCGTCCAGCAGCGATGCCGGCGGGTTGTCGTCAAACAGCGGGACAATGGGCAGCGGCCGGTCCACTCGCGGCAGGTTTTTGCGGATCGAGGCCAGGATATCGTCGCGACCGCTCATGGCTTTTCTCCGCGATTGGCCTGATACCAGTTGTGAAACGTCTCTTTGGGCGGGTGCGGCACTTCGCGGTGCCGGCCCCAGGCATTGAGGCCGTTGTAAATCACGAACCGAGGCAGATGGGCGAGCGCCACATTGGCGGCGGCGATTGCGGCGCGATAGGCGGCGGGACGCGACAGCAGCTCGCCGGCGGCCTTCATTGCGGCTCGCTTGGCCAGCGGGGTCTCGTGCCGCTCCACGAGCACGCGGCGCCAGGCATAGATCTGTTCGTGGATATTGATCTTGACCGGGCAGACATTGCTGCAGCTGCCGTTCAATGTCGATGCGAACGGCAGGTTGCTGTATTTGCGCTGGTTGAAGGTCGGGTCGATGATGAGGCCGATGGGGCCGGAATAGGTGGCGCCATAGCTGAGGCCGCCGCTGCGGCGATAGACCGGGCAAGTGTTCATGCAGGCGCCGCAGCGGATGCATTTGAGCGAGGTCCAGAACTCCGCCATGCCGAGGCGCTCGGAGCGGCCATTGTCCACCAGCACGATGTGCATCTCGCCGCCCTCCCGGGGCCCGCGGAAATGCGAGGTGTACTGCGTGACCGGTGAGCCAAGCGCGCTACGGGACAGCAGGCGGATAAATACCGCCAAGTGCTCGAGGCGCGGGATGATCTTCTCGATGCCGATCGAGGCAATATGCAATTTCGGGACATTGGCCGACAGATCGGCATTGCCCTCATTGGTGCAGACGACAAAGGTGCCGGTCTCGGCGACCGCGAAATTGCACCCGGTCATGCCGGCGTCGGCCTTGAGGATCAACGGGCGCGTCGCCTCGCGCTGCGCCTCCGCGAGGTAGTGGACGTCGGCGTTGTCAGGGTCTGTGCCGATCGTCCGGGAGAACACCTCGGCCACGTCGGTGCGCAGCTTGTGCACGGCCGGCACGACAACATGGCTCGGGTCCTCATTGTCGAGCTGCTGGATGCGCTCGCCGAGATCGGTTTCGATGACCTCGATCCCGACCGAAGCCATGTAATGCCGGAAGCCGCACTCCTCGGTCAGCATCGACTTGCTCTTGATCAGCGACTTCGCGCCGTGGTCTTTGAGGATGCCGTGGACGATCCGGTTGTGCTCGGCAGCGTCGCGCGCCCAATGCACATGAACGCCGTGCGAGCGCGCATTATCCTCGAACTGTTCCAGATACTGGTCGAGATGGGTGAGGGTGTGCTCCTTGATCGCCGAGGCCAGCGAGCGCAATTCCTCCCATTCGGCGATGCCGTGCATCTCGCGGTCGCGTTTCTGCCGCAGGTCCCACAACCGCTCGTCATGCATCTTCTCGTGCTCGGGCGCGGCAATAAAGCGGGCGGCCGCTTCCGCCTGGTCGACCGGTCGATTGCCGTGGATTTTGGCGCCGCGCGGCTGCGGCTCGGGCCGCGAGCGCAGCGGCTTCGAGGCCGCCTCGGCGTGATCGAGCCTGCGTCCGTCACGGTACATCGGATTGCCTTCCTCGGAAGCCAGCAGCTCGGGATGCAGCATCGCAGGAGCGGTACTCATGCGCTGGCTCCATTCAGAATCTGCGCGATATGGATGAACTTGATCGGCACGCCGATGCGCTCGGCGCAGCCCTGCTGATGCATCAGGCACGACGTATCGGCCGAGACGATGTACTCGGCGCCGGCGCGGGCGTGATCGCTGACCTTGTCGTAGCCCATCTTGGTCGAGACGACTTCCTCGAAGACCGAGAAGGTGCCGCCGAAGCCGCAGCATTCGTCCGGCCGCGCCGGCGTGACGAACTCGATCCCCTCGACCTTCGTGAGAAGGTCCATCGGTTTCGAAAAGAACGGCTCGTGCAGCTCGGAGGGCGCCGCGTGCTTCAGTTGCCGCAAGGTGCCGCAGCTGTTATGCAGCCCCACCTTGTGCGGGAACCGGGCCCACGGAAACGCATCGACCTTCAGGATGTCGTGCAGGAATTCGACGATCTCGAAGGTGCGCGCGCGTACTTCCTTTACTTCGGCGGTCTGCTCGATTGCGTCGAAATTATCCCGCACATGGTGCACGCAGCTGCCGGAAGGCGCGACGACATAATCGAAGCCGGAGAAATTGCGCACGAACAGCGCCTCGGTATCGGCGGCCTCGGCGTTGAACCCGCTATTGGCCATCGGCTGTCCGCAGCAGGTCTGGTCCCGGGGGTAAATGACTTGGTGACCGAGGCGCTCCAGCAGTTCCAAGGTCGCAATGCCGACCTCCGGGAAGAACGCATCGATATAACAGGGAATGAAGAGCCCGATACGCATTCACCACCTCCCGGTTCCACTGGCCTAGTAATCTCACCTACTTCCCGCCCGCGCGCTTCGTTGCTTGGACGTAGGCGGCACGTTCGAGAAGAGGTCGCCAAGACCCTCGGCCATTGTCGGATGCGCGATAATCGCGTCACGCAAAGCTGTGTAAGGCATGCCCGCCAACATGGCGGTCTGCACCACGGCCATGACTTCACCGGCCTCGGCACCGAGCATCGTGAAACCGAGAATTCGGTCGCCGTCGGCCTCGACCAGCGCCTTCATGAAGCCGCGCGTCTCCGAGATTGTCCGCGACCGCAACACGGCGACGATCGGCAGCGTTGCGACGCGAACGGCAATCCCTTGGCGCCGGGCGTCTCCTTCGCTCAAGCCGACCCGCGCGAGCGGGGGGTCGGTGAACATGCAGTAGGGCACCAGACGGTTTCGCCTGGTGCGGTCGCCGCCAGCCAGATTGTCCCGGATTATGCGGAAATCATCGAACGACACGTGCGTGAATTGCGGGCTGCCCGCGCACTCGCCGATCGCCCAGACATCGGGCGCACTCGTCTCGAGCCGGTCGTTGACCGCAACATACCCGTGCGGATCGACTGCGACACCGGCCAGGTCGAGCCCGATCCCGTGCGTATTGGGGGTGCGCCCGACCGCGACGAGGATGTCACTGCCTTCGATCGTTTGATCGCCTGAGGGCGTCTGCATCTGGACGCTGACGGTTTCTCCGGATCGGCCTTGGACACGCAGAACCTTGGCCCCGAGATGCGCGACAATGCCTTCGTCACGCAGCATTTCCAGGATCGCCGCCGCGACGTCGGAATCTTCCCTGCCGGCGAGTTGAGGTCCGGCCTCGATAATGCTGACCCGGCTGCCGAAGCGGCGATAGGCTTGGGCCAGTTCCAATCCGACATAGCCGCCGCCGATGACGACCAGGTGGTCGGGGAGGCGATCCAGCTCGAGCGCCTCGACATTGGTGAGCGGTCCCGCTGCGGCTAAACCCGGAATATCCGAGATTGTGGCGTGCGTCCCGAGATTGAGAGCCACGCGATCGCTGGTCAGCAAGCGCGTACCGCCGTCGTTCAAATTCACCTCTATGGTCTTCGGCGCAATGAACCGACCGGTACCCATGATCAGTTCGGCGCCGCTGGCTTTGTAGCGATCGAGGTGCATGGCAATCAGGCCATCGACCATGTCGCGTTTGCGCGCCAGCACTTTCTTCATGTCGGTGGCGGCAGGACCCGTCACCATCCCGAAGCGATCGGAGTGGTGGACCAGATCGGCGACTTTCGCGCTCCAAATCTCGTTCTTGCTGGGCAGACAGTTGGTGTTCGGGCAGGAGCCGCCGATCAGTTTACGCTCGACGACGGCGGTGCGATGGCCCGATTGGGCCATGTGCCAGCCCAGAAATTTGCCGCCCTCTCCGCTGCCGAGGATGAGCATTTCGTAGTGTTCCGGTTGGGACATCTGTCGCTCCTCGTCGATCTCGATCATGATTGCTTACTGTTGCTTGACGCGTGGGCGCGCAACTCGTCGACCAGGACCCGCATGTTCTCCGAATAATCGACCGGCACGGTGACGAGATGGACCCCGCCGCCGGCAAAGGCGGCCTCGAGCGTCGGCGCCAGACCATCGGCGCTCTCCACCCGGCTGCCCTCGAGGCCGAAGGCCTTGGCGTAGGCAACGAAATCGGGGTTGCCAAAGGTCAGGCCGAAATCGGGAAAGCCGTCCGCCGCCTGCTTCCAGCGGATCATCCCGTAGGCATCGTCCCGCACGATCAGGACGACGAGGTTGAGCCCAAGACGCTTCGCCGTCTCCAGCTCCTGTGAGTTCATCATAAACCCGCCGTCGCCGCACACCGCCAGCACACGGCGTGTCGGATAGAGCATCGCGGCCATCATCGCCGAAGGCAGCCCGGCCCCCATCGTCGCGAGCGCATTGTCTAGCAGCAGCGTGTTCGCGACGCGCGTGCGGTAGTTGCGGGCGAACCAGATCTTGTACATGCCGTTGTCGAGGCACACGATGCCGTCCTCCGGCATCACCTGACGCACGTCGTGCACGATGCGCTGCGGGGTCAATGGATAGCGGCTTTCCTCTGCCCGTTCGCTTATTCGCGCGAGTACGTGCTCGCGCAGCGGCAACAGCGCACCTGCCCTCGGCAATTTGCCTTCGAGGCGGTCGGCCAGCAGCGCCAGAGTTGGACCGACGTCGCCGATGAGCTCCGCATGCGGGAAGTAGACCTCCTCGACCGTTGCAGGAAGATAACCGACATGCAGGACCTTGGGTCCCCGCGGACCCATCAAGAAGGGCGGCTTTTCCACCGTATCGTGGCCGATCGAGACGATCAGATCGGCGCGCTCGATCGCGTCATGGACATAGTCGCGCTCGGAGAGGGCGGCGGTGCCCATGTAGAGCCCGGATCCGCCGGACACGGACCCCTTGCCCATCTGCGTGTTGAAGAACGGGATTTGCAGGCGCTTGACGAAATCCGATAAGGCGTCCGCCAGGTGCGGGCGGCTTGCGGCCGCGCCCAGCATTATGAGGGGGCGCTCGGCCTCGAGGATCAATGCCGCTGCTCGATCCAATGCCGCAGCAGGGGCGACCGGTTGCGTGATCGGGTGCGGCGGCACCGGCGAGATCTCGGGCGCTTGCTCTGCCGCGATGTCCTCGGGCAGTTCGAGATGGACCGGGCCTGGCCTCTCCTGCTGCGCGACGCGGAATGCCTCGCGCACCATCGAGGGGATCGTCGCCGGGCTGACGATCTGATGCGCCATCTTGGTCAGCGGCGTCATCGTCGCGACGATGTCGACGACTTGAAAGCGTGCCTGCTTCCGGCTGAGGACGCCTTTCTGGCCCGTGATCATGACCATCGGCATCGCGCCGAGGAGAGCGTAGGCGGCGCCGGTCGTCAGATTGAGCGCGCCCGGCCCCAGCGTCGAAAGGCAAACTCCGGGCTCGCCGGTCAACCGTCCATGCGTCGCTGCCATGAACGCCGCCGCCTGTTCATGGCGGGTCACCACCAGCTTGATCGTCGAGCGGCGCACCGCTTCGACGACGTCGAGATTTTCTTCGCCGGGGACCCCGAAGATGTGCTTTAGACCTTCGTTCTCCAGTGCCGCGACGAGCAGATCGGCGCCGTTCATTAGACACGCTCCTCAGATTAGGCCGGAGGGCGCTCACCCGCGCTCGGCCATCATTCGCTTGGTATCGGCGATCGCGCGCGCCGGGTTGAGCCCCTTCGGGCAGGCGCTGGTGCAGTTCATGATCGTATGGCAGCGATAGAGGCGGAACGGGTCCTCGAGCCGATCGAGGCGCTCGCCGGTGCGCTGATCGCGGCTGTCGGCGAGCCAGCGGTAGGATTGCAGCAGGATCGACGGGCCGAGATACTTGTCCTGGTTCCACCAATAGCTCGGGCACGAGGTCGAGCAGCAGAAGCACAGGATGCACTCCCACAACCCGTCGAGCTGGGCGCGCTCCTTCTGCGACTGACGCCGCTCGCGGTCAGGCGGCGGCTGGTCGCTTTGCAGCCATGGCTCGATCAATTCGTACTGCGCGTACAATCCGGTGAGATCGGGGACGAGGTCTTTCAGCACCGTCATATGCGGCAGCGGCGTGATCCGGCTCGTTCCTTTCTTCAGCTCGTCCATCGGGGTCAGACAGGCGAGCCTGTTCTTGCCGTCGATGTTCATCGCACAGGAGCCGCACACGCCCTCCCGGCAAGAGCGCCGGAACGACAATGTCGGGTCGATCTGGTCATTGATCTTGACCAAGGCGTCGAGGACCATCGGCCCGCAGTGATCCCGATCGATGTCGAACATATCCATCTGCGGATTGGCGTTCTTCGCCGGGTCCCAGCGATAGATCCGGAAACTTTTGACATGCGCGGCCGGTTGCGAAAGCGCCCAATGCTTGCCTTCGCCGACCTTCGAGTTGGCGGGAAGAGTAAATTCGGACATAGAGTATCCTCCTACACAACGCAGTCATTGCGAGCGAAGCGAAGCAATCTCGACGGGCAGCGCGAGCCGGGTCGAGATTGCTTCGTCGCTGCGCTCCTCGCAATGACGGCAAGACATTGTAAAACCGCAACGGCCTGCTCAGTGGGTGCGCTCGGCGGGCGGGAAGCTCGGCGCCTCGTTGGAGAGCGCGTGGAGATGGACCGGGCGGTAGGCGAAGCGGACGTTCCAGTCCTCGTCCTTCCACGCGCAGGTGTGCTTCAGCCAGTTCTCGTCGTCGCGCTTCTGGTAATCCTCGCGCGCATGCGCGCCGCGCGATTCGGTGCGCTCGCAAGCAGAGTGCGCAATGACCACCGCCTGATCGGCGAGATTGGCGAGCTCCAGAGCCGAGACGAGCGCGACGTTCCACAGCAGTGAATCATCGTCGACCGTGACGCGCTCCAGTGGGTCGCGCAGCGCTTCGAGCTTTTTCAATCCCTCCTGCAACGTGTCGCCGCGGCGGAACACGGCGAAGCCCGCTTGCATCGTCTCCTGCATCTGCGGACGGACCTCGCCCGGCTTGTTGCCGCCTTTGCTGTTGCGGATCCGGTCGAAGCGCTGCATCGCGCGCTCCTCGCAGTGGCCGTTCGCCTCTGGCACGCGTGATCCCGGCTTGACGATCTCCGCGGCGCGCAATGCCGCGGCGCGCCCGAAGACGATCAGATCGAGCAGGCTGTTGGTGCCGAGCCGATTGGCGCCATGCACCGAGACGCACGCGGCCTCGCCGATCGCCATCAGCCCCGGCACGACCGCGTCCGGATCGTCCTTGGTCGGGGAGACGACCTCCGCCTTGATCGTGGTCGGGATCCCGCCCATCACGTAATGGACGGTCGGGATCACCGGGATCGGCTCCTTATGCGCATCGACGCCGGCGAAAATGCGCGCCGTCTCGACAATGCCGGGCAGCCGCTGATCGAGGACATCCGCCGGCAGCTGTTCGAGATGCAGGTAGATGTGGTCCTTCTTCTCGCCGACACCGCGGCCCTCGCGGATCTCGATCGCCTCGGCCCGGCTGACGACGTCGCGCGAGGACAGGTCCTTCTCGTGCGGCGCATATTTGGGCATGAAGCGCTCGCCCTCGCTGTTGGTCAGATAGCCGCCCTCGCCGCGGGCACCTTCGGTTATCAGACACCCGGCGCCGTAGATGCCGGTCGGATGGAACTGGATGAACTCCATGTCCTGCAATGGGAGTCCGGCCCGCAGTACCATCGCATTGCCGTCACCAGTGCAGGTGTGCGCCGAGGTGCAGGATTGGTAGACCCGGCCGCATCCGCCGGTCGCAATGACGGTCATATTGGCGCGGAGGCGGTGGATCGACCCGTCCTCCAGACACCAGGCCAGCAGGCCGTGGCAGGCCCCGTTCTCGTCCATCAACAGGTCGATGGCGAAATACTCGACGAAGAAGCGCGCCTGGTGCTTCAGGCACTGCTGGTACAGCGTGTGCAGGATCGCGTGACCGGTGCGGTCGGCGGCGGCGCAGGCCCGATAGGCCATATCGCCCTTGGCGTAGTCGGTCGTGTGCCCGCCAAAGCGGCGCTGATAGATCGTCCCGGCCTCGGTGCGGCTGAACGGCACGCCGAGATGCTCGAGCTCGATGACCGCAGGGATCGCCTCGCGGCACATGTATTCGATCGCGTCCTGGTCGCCGAGCCAGTCGGAGCCCCGGACCGTGTCGTACATGTGCCAGCGCCAGTCGTCCTTTTCCATGTTGCCGAGCGCCGCGCTGATGCCGCCTTGCGCGGCGACGGTGTGGCTGCGGGTCGGGAACACCTTGGTGACGCAGGCCGTATTGAGCCCCGCCGCGACCATGCCGAGGGTCGCGCGCAACCCGGCGCCTCCCGCGCCGAGCACGACGACGTCGAAGGAATGGTCGATGATGTCGTAGCTGTTGGGCATTGTTTTCCCTCCCTATCGGCCGAGGAACAGCTTGAGGACGGCGAGCACGCTCGCGCCGGCCAGCAGTATTGCGGCGCCGCGCACCAGCAGCTCGGCAGCGACCAGCCGGGCGCGCGTGTGCACGTAATCGACGAGGACCGAGCGCAACCCGACGACCGCATGCGCGAACAACGCCGTTACGAAGAGGATGGTTAAGAGGGCCGGCACCGGCGAGCTCAGCCATTGCGCAGCGGTCAATTGGTCCGATACGGCGAGCCGCAGCATCGAGGCGACGAAATAGAGCCCCAAAGGAATGAGCGCGAGCGCGGTCCTGCGCTGCAGCCGCCACTCCTGCAGGCCGTCGCGGGCACTGCCGAGGCTGGCGTACGCGGCGCAGCACGTTTTCGTCGCGCAGCGCGGTCGCATTTGACAAAGAGCGCGTGTTTGCCATCGCAGCCTCCGTTAGATCAGCCATACTGAGAGCCAGGCGACGACAGTCAGCACGACCGTCGCAGCGAGCACGGCATAGCCGCTGAGATGAGCCGTGCGGATTTCGAATCCGTAGCCGGCGTCCCAAACGAGGTGCCGGATGCCATTGCACAGATGGTAGAAGAATGCGACCGACCAGAGGAACAGCAGCAATATCCCGATCGGCGAGGCGAGAAAGGCGTGCGTCGCCGCGAACACTTGGCCGCCCGCCGCCACGGCGACGAGCCACCAAGTGAGCAGGATCGAGCCCACCGCCAGCGCAATGCCGGTAAGCCGGTGCAGGATCGACAAGGCCGACGTGATCTGAAAGCGGTACCACGTCGGAAACATGAATGGCGACAGTGGGCGCTCCATGGCTATGCGACCTCCTCTGTTTTAATAGTGCCCGGCTGTTGGTTTGACCTTGCCCCTGAAGACGGTGTAGCTGATCACGGTATAGAGCAGCATCAGCGGGAAGACGAAGAGACCTTCGCCCCAGAACATGAAGGCGAGACTGGAATGCGGTGCCGCGGCTTCCTCGATCGTGATCGAGAACGGGATCATGTAGGGCCAGAACGAGATCGCCAATGTGCCGAACGCCGCCGCGAAAATGAGCGCGACCATGTAGAATGGCACTCCGTCCCGGCGACGCCGAACGCTGGCGGCTGCCACGAGCGCGGCGATGACACCGATCGCCGGGAAGAGAAATAGATACGGCCGCTCGACCCATCGGTGGATGACCCGAAGATTTTCGGCCAGGGCGTAACCGAAGACGACGACCAGAAAGGCGAGCAGTGAAATCGCGAGATACGGGATCAATCGATAGGCGGCCTCCCGGACATCGCCTTCGCATTTCCTGACCAGCCAGCAAGCGCCGAGCAGGGAATAGCCGAGGCACAGGCCGATGCCGCACAGCATCGCAAAGGGACTGAACCAGCCGAAATCGCCGCCGGTGTATTGACCGTTGGTGATCGGAAGCTGCTCCACCAGGGCGCCTACGATCATGCCTTGGATGAAAGCAGCGACAAGGGAACCTCCGGCAAAGCCGGCGTCCCAGATCCAGCGCAGCCGCTCCGTCTTGTTACGGTATTCGAACGCGACGCCGCGCAGGATCAGGCCCGCCAGCGCCAGCAGCACCGGCAGATAAAACGCCGACAGCAACGTCGCGTAGACGACCGGAAAGGCCCCCCAGAGAACCACTCCGGCCACGACAAGCCACGTCTCGTTGCCATCCCACATCGGCGCAATCGCGCTCATCATCTCGCGCCGCCTCGTCTCGTCGTGCGTCAAACCGAAGAGCATGCCGACCCCGAGATCGAACCCGTCGAGCAGCACATAGAGGAGGATGCTGACGGCCAGTATGGCCACCCAGAACATGACCACGGCTATTCTCCTGGTGCGAGGTGGTGCTCGTGGACAACCGACATCGGGCGGTTGGGAACTGCGGCAGCGGGGGGCAGAACCAGGCGTCCTTCCGGTCCGGCGCGCAGTAGCCGATAGATGTAGTAGATACCGAATGCGAAGATGAAGCTGTAGACGACGCAATAAACAGCCAGCGAGACTGCTGCCGTACGGGCGGTCAGGAACGGCGTCATCGCGTCGGCGGTCCGCAAAACGCCGTAGACCACCCAAGGCTGGCGCCCGACCTCGGCGGTGACCCAGCCGCTCAATATCGCAATATGAGGCAGAGGAAAGCTGAGAAACGTCGCCCATAGCAGCAATCGGTTCTGCTCGATGCGCCCCTTGTGGATCAAATACGAGCCGACCCAGGCGATCAGCAGCATGATGATCCCGCAGCCGACCATGATGCGGAAGCTGAAGAACGGGATCGCCACCGGTGGCCAATTCTGCGGCGGGATGCTGTCGAGCCCGACCTCGCCCGCCGAGAGGCTGTCCGAGTCGATCAGGCTGCCGAAGGGCGGCGGCAAGGTGATCGCGAACAGGTTCCGCCGGTTCTCGACATCCGGCCAAGCCAGCAGCACCTCGGAAGCCGGCTTCTCGTCGTGCCATCGAGCCTCGATCGCCGCCATTTTCGACGGCTGGTGGTGAACGACGTATTCACCGTTGAGGTGCCCGAAGATCAGCTGGACCGGAACCAGCACAGCGGCGAGATAGAGGCCCATCCGGAGCATGACGCGCGCCTCCGCGGCAAAGATCCCGCGTAGCAGATACCAAGCCCCGGTCGCGGCGACGCAAAAAGCGCCGACGAGATACGAAGCAAAGAGCATGTGGGGGAAGCGCACCCACAGCACCGGGCTGAATGTGATTTTGAACCAGTCGTTCGGGACGAACACGTCCGTTCTCCATCACATACCCGGTCGGCACCTGCATCCAGCTGTTGTTGGCCAGGATCCAGAAGGCCGATAGACTGGTTCCCAGTGCCACCATCCCTGTCGAAAACAGGTAAAACCACGGCGGGACGCGAGAGCGGCCAAACAGCAGGATCCCGAAAAAGCTGGCTTCGAGGAAAAAGGCCGTGAAGGTCTCGTAGGAGAGCAGCACCCCCTGGATCGGCCCGGTCATGCGCGCATGCACGCTCCAATTCGTGCCGAACTGGAACGCCATGACGATCCCGGAGACGACGCCAAGCCCGAATGCGACGCCGAAGATCTTGAGCCAGAACTCGAACACCAGACGGTAGACCGGACGCCCGGTCCACAGATGCAGGCCTCGAGCACAGTGAGCCACGCCGCCAGCCCGATCGTGAAGGACGGGAAGATGATGTGGAAGGCGATGGTCGATCCGAACTGGATCCGGGACAGCAGAAGCGCCGTGAGGTCCATTGGCATTTCCTCACCAGTATTGTGTGATCCGCTCGGGATGGGTGAACACCTCGAACCCGTCGTCGCGTGCGATGCCCACGAGGGTGAGGCCCGCCGTCTCTGCAGTGCGGACGGCCAAAGCCGTCGGCGCAGACACCCCGACTATGATGACCGCCCCCATCATGGCTGCTTTTTGCACGAGCTCGATCGAAATCCGGCTCGACAATACAATGACGCCCTCGGCAGCGGACCAGCCGGTGTGCAGCAATGCGCCCGCCAATTTGTCGAGCGCATTGTGCCGTCCGACGTCTTCACGAAGAACCAGGTCCTGATCCGGCCGCCAAAACGCCGCGGCGTGGACCGCTCGCGTCTGCATGTTCAACTGCTGCCTTGCCGGCAGCGCGGCCACGGCCTCTGCGATGTCCCGCCGGCTCACCTGCAAGTCATCGCTCACCAGCGGTATTGTACGATTGGCTTCGGCCAAACTCTCCAATCCGCACATGCCGCATCCGGCCGGTCCAACAAACCGGCGGCGCCTTGCCGCGAACGCATCGGACCGGTCGCCGGTCAGCCACATCCGCAGCATGATCCCTTCAGCAACACTGACGACGGTCAATTCCGCTATTTCGGCCGCCGCAGTGATAATTCCCTCGGTGTAAGTGAAACCGAGCGCAAAATCCTCGAGATCGTCGGGTGTCGCCATCAAGACTGCATGTGTCGCACCGTCATAGCTGAAAGCGACCGGCACCTCTTCGGCCAAGGCGCGTTCTCCGATCAGCGTCGAGCCATTGCGCCACGCTTGCCGTAAGACGCGCCGTGCCGGCAGTGGCACGACTTGTGAGGCCTCCAACGCAAACATTGTCATTGCTCCTCCGGCGGAGCCCTGCTTCAAGGCGTCAGCACAATGCGGCCATGGCTTCCACGCTCCACTGCGGCATATGCCTCCTTGGCGCGGGCAAGTGGATAACGAGCGTTGACGATCGGTGCCGTGTAGCGGCCCCGCTCGAAGCCGTCTGTGAGGTTCGCGAGCAGGCGCGCACAGCCTATGGCGTCGCGCTTGCGACTGTCGGCGCCAATGAGGCGAGTTTCGTTATGGTAGAAGTCCGTCAAATCGAACTCTACGCGCCGTTTCCCGGTAGAGGCGATTTCGACGACCCGGCCGCGAGGCGCGGCCATGCCCAGCGCGGCTTCGAATGTTATGCCTCCGACGGTATCGAAGACGAGGTCGGCGCCTTTGCCCGCAGTCAAACGACGGACCTCATCAGGGGCTCCATCGTTGCTGGGGATGTAGGCGCTCAGTACTCTGGCTGCGGGTGCGGCCTGCGGCGGTTCCCTGCGGTCGACGCCAAGGACAATAGCGCCTTGTGCAGCCGCGATCTCTGCGACCGCACCGCCGACTCCGCCGCCAGCTCCAATGATCGCGACCGTTTCGCCAGATTGCAAGCCGCCGTATTCGATAGCACCGAGCCACGCGATGACGAAGTTCACGCCGATAGATGCTGCCTGCTCGAAGGAGAGGTTTGCGGGCTTGCGCACGAGAGCTTCAGCGGGCAAGAGAATTGCTTCGGCGTGGCTGCCATCGCGCGTGAAGCCGATATCGCCCCCGGTGCCGAAGACCTCGGCGCCGACCCAGCCATCGGGGCCGTCTACGACAATACCCGCGAAGTCCCGCCCGGGGATTCGCGGCAGCACCGTTCCCTCCATTTGGCCGGCGACGTTCTTGACGTCCGACGGGTTGATGGCGGCGGCTGATATCCGAACGACGGCGTTGCCGTCTGTCGCTTTTGGGGTCGGGACATCGATGAGATCGAGCACGTCAGGCGTCCCAAACCGCGTGAACTGTATGGCTTTCAATTTAAGCCTCCTCTGGTAACGACTTCATACCGCCTAAGCCGGAATGGGAGCTTTTGGCAGCAGCGAGATACCGCGCCTCAGAGGAAAGTCGTATTGAAGCCGGAAGTGGTCTCCGTCAGGGGTGAAGTCACCCAGCATGTTTTCGCTCGCAGTGAAGACCGCGTCTTCCGCGAGCTGATCGTCCCCTTTCTTGAAAATCTGTGTTACCAGCGTCTCATGATCAGGGAACGACGCGATGACGTGGATATGCGCTGGCCGGTATGACCATCTCTTGGCCACACGCAATAGCTCTCCCATCGGGCCATCGGTGGGAACGGGATAGGCAGTCGGCATTAGCGCAACAAACTCGTAGCTTCCGTCTTGATCCGTCTTGAACCGGCCCCGCAAGTTGTAGTCGGGCTGGTTAGGGTCCTGGTTTTCGTAGAGCCCGTTGGTTGCCGCCTGCCACACGTCCAGAATGGCGCCGGCCAGGGGTTCGCCATTCTCGACATCGAATACTTTTCCGGAAACCCGGACGCGGGCGCCGGGCGTATCATCGCTGGCAATCGGGTCGCCTCTTTTGCGGAATGGAGCATCGGCGCGCAAAAACGGCCCGACCAGCGCGAAGCCGACCGATTGTCCCGGCCGATCGTGATTGAGGGTTTCGATCAGTTGACTGACGCCGAGCACATCACCCGCCAACAGGAACTCGTTTCTGTCCGAAACCGCGGCCATCCTGCCCATGAAGTTCCAGGCGAACTCCCATTCTTGATCCGTCAGCTCCGTCTCCTTGACATAGGCGTGCAGATGCCTGATCAGCGCGAGAACCAGTGATCGCAGTCGCGGTTCTTCGATGCTGGAATATGACCTTAGAACCCTGCCGGTTAACCCGCGGTCCGCGTCTGGCGCATCGCCCATGCTAGACTCCTCATCCTGGATTGAGCTGCGGCGGCTGCGGGCGAACCAAGACCGGGATCGATTTTGCCGCCGGTGTCCCACTCTTCAGATCATGATAGGCGAGCGGCAGCAGCGGATTGGTCTCCGGATAATAGGCGCCGATCGAGCCCACTGGGATGCTGTAGGGTTTCGCCCAGAAGCCGCCCACGACCCGCCGCTTTCCGTCCTCGGCAAGCGATTCGATCTCGACCTCGTCGCCCTCCGCGATGCCCCTTGCCTGCATGTCGGCTTCATTCATGAACACCACCATGCGGCCCCCGAACACGCCGCGATAGCGGTCGTCGAGACTGTAGATCGTCGTATTGTACTGATCGTGGCTTCTAAGCGTCGCAAGCCGAAGCATTGCCGGGTCGGAGACCGGAGGATCTTCGTCGACCCCGGGAAAAACCAGAAAATTGGCGCGGCCCGTGGCGGTGTTCCAAACCCGCTGGCGCGGCGGAGTGGTCAGGTGAAAGCCGCCCGGCTGGCGGATCCGTTTGTTGAAATCGGCAAACAGGTCCGGGAAGACCTCTTCGATCTTGTCGCGGATCCGGTTGTAGTCTGCGACATAGGAGTCCCAGTCGATGCCGCAATCGGGCAAGGTGGCTTTCGCCATGCCGCAGACGATGGCGACCTCCGACTTCAGATGCTCGCTCGGCGGTGTAACGAGACCGGATGAGGCATGAACCATCGACATGCTGTCTTCGACGGTGACCGATTGCCGGCCGCCGGCCTGCATGTCGATATCGCTGCGCGCCAGAGCGGGGAGGATCAGCGCCTCTTCGCCATGGACCAGATGGCCGCGGTTGAGCTTGGTGCTGACGGCGACGGTCAGCCGCAAGCGGCGCATCGCGGCCTCGGCCTCCGTCCAGTCAGGCACGGCTCTGACGAAATTGCCGCCGAGCCCGATAAATACTTTGGCGCGCCCGTCCACCATCGCCTGTACGGCGTTGACGACATTGTGCCCGCGAGCCCGCGGCGGCTCGAAGCCGAACACTTTCTTGAGCTGGTCGAGTAATTCCGGCTTGGGCTTCTCGTCCACGCCCATCGTGCGATCGCCTTGCACATTCGAATGGCCCCGCACCGGGCAGATCCCCGCTCCGGGTTTGCCGAAATTGCCGCGCAGCAGCAACAAATTCACAATCTGCTGCACGTTTGCAGTGCCGAGCCGGTGTTGGGTGATCCCCATGCCGTAGACGATGATGACGGCACGCGCCTGCATGTAGACGGCCGCCACGCGCTCCAGCTGTTCACGCGGCAGTCCACAGGCGTGCAATATGTCTTCCCATTTTGTCTGGCGCAGATCGTCGGCGAACGCCTCGAAGCCGTGTGTATGGTTCGCGATAAAATCGAGATCGAGCACTGGCTCCCTGCCGTTGCGAAGCGCCTCGTCATGCGCCTCCAGCACCAGCTTCATCACCCCCTTCAGGGCCGCAACATCTCCGGCGATGCGGACCTGACAAAATTCGCTGGCGATCCTCGTCTCGCCGAACGTCGCCATCTCGATCGGGTCCTGGGGTGCCGCAAACCGCTCGAGAGCACGCTCGCGCAGCGGGTTGAACACGACGATCGGCACATTGCGGCGCGACGCCCGGTGCAGCTCCGTCAGCATTCTCGGGCTGTTGGTGCCCGGGTTCTGGCCGATGATGAAGATCGCGTCGGCATAGGCGAAATCGTCGAGCAACACGGTCCCTTTGCCGATCCCAATGCTTTCGGGAAGGCCGACGCTGGTCGGCTCGTGACACATGTTCGAGCAATCGGGAAAGTTGTTCGTGCCGAAGCGGCGCGCGAACAGCTGATACATGAACGCCGCCTCGTTCGAGGTGCGTCCCGAGGTGTAGAACTCTGCCTTGTTCGGATCGTCGAGACTGTTAAGTTCGCGGCCGATCAGTGCGAACGCCTCATCCCAATCGACCGGCACATAATGGTCAGTCGCAGGATCGTAACGCATCGGCTCGGTCAGGCGCCCCTGCTCTTCCAGCCAATAATCGCTTTCCTGTTCCAGCTGACGGACGGTGTGGGTTGCGAAGAACTCGCGCGTCACGCGGCGCTTAGTCAGCTCCCAGGTGACGGCCTTGGCGCCATTTTCGCAGAACTCGAAGGAGCTCGTGTGCCGCGGATCGGGCCAGGCGCAACCGGGGCAGTCAAAGCCCTCCGGCTGGTTCATCGACAGCAGCGCCCTGGAGCCTTTGAGCTCGACGCTCTGCTCGCGCAGCGCTTTTGCGGTGGCGTGCAGCGCCCCCCAGCCGCCAGCTGGTGCGTTATAGGGCGCGAACGAGGGCTTACCGGCAGGCTCCTGCTGAGGTTGGGTCGGAACGGAATAAGGAGGACGCTGATCGCTCATGATCGGGACCTTCGAGACGGTTTGGTGGGAGCTAGCGCCACAGGTTCGTGCGGGCGAGGTCGATCAGTTCGTCGCCGCGGCCGCTCATCACCGCCTTCACCATGTAGAGCGTGAACCCCTTCGCCATCTCCATCGTGACCGCCGGAGGCATGGCGAGTTCTGTGCGGTTGACCACCGCATCGACCAGCACCGGCCCGTTATGGGTCAGTGCCGCCGCAATACCGCTCTCGACCTCGCCTGGGTCCTCGAGCCTGATCCCGCGCACGCCGACGGCTTCGGCCATCGCGGCGAAGTTCGGGTTGTTGAACTCGGTGCCAAATGGCAGAAAACCGGTGGATTTCTGCTCGAGCTCGATGAAGCCGAGTGCGCCGTTGTTGAACACGACCACCTTCACCGGCAATCCGAGCTGCACGAGGCTGAGGAAGTCGCCCATCAGCATTTGGAACCCGCCGTCGCCCGACAGTGAGATCACCTGTCGGCCGGGGAACGCCGCCTGGGCGCCGATGGCCTGGGCCATGGCATTGGCCATTGAGCCGTGCCAAAACGACCCGATCAGGCGCCGGCTGCCGTTCATCGCCAGATAGCGGGCGGCCCACACGGTCGGCAACCCAACATCGCAGGTGAAGACGGCGTCCTTGGCGGCGTGGTCGCTGATCGCCTTGGCGATCTGCTGCGGGTGGATCAGCCCCTTGCCCGGTGAGCCGACGGCCAGATCGTCGAGGGCTTTGCGTGCTCTGGCATAGTGCTGCTGCGCTTGCGCGAGATGGCCCCCATCCCGTTTCTGCTGCAGCAGCGGCAGCAGCGCCTCGATCGTTGCCCTGACGCCGCCAACGACGGCGAGATCGACCGCCGTCCGCCGTCCAATTTGCTCAGCTCTGATATCGACTTGCGCGATGCGGACGCCCGACCCCTGAGGATAGAATTGCCGATAGGGGAAATCGGTCCCGAGCATCAGCAGGACATCACAGTCGAGCATCGCATAGTAGCCCGACGAGAACCCGATCAGCCCGGTCATGCCGACGTCGTAGGGATTATCCCATTCGACATGTTCCTTGCCGCGCAGCGCGTGCACCATCGGCGCTTTGAGGAGCTCGCCCAATGCCAAGAGTTCATTGTGCGCGCCTTGACAGCCGGAGCCGCACAGTATCGTAACGCGACTCTCGCCGTTCAGCAGCGCGGCCAGCCGCTCGAGATCCTGCTTGCTCGGCGTCACCACCGGTGCCGCCGGCAGCAAACCGGCAGCCTTGATCGGCGGCGCGTCGGACGCGGGCTGCAGCGCAACGTCGCCGGGCAGCACCAACACCGATACGCCGCGCCTGCCGACGGCCTCGCGTATCGCGATCTCCAACGCACGCGGCATCTGGTTGGCGCCAGAGATCAGCTCGCAGTAATGGCTGCACTCGCGGAACAGGTCCTGCGGATGGGTTTCCTGAAAGTAGCCGCCGCCGATCTCGGCCGATGGGATCTGCGCGGCAATGCCGAGCACGGGAACGCGCGAGCGGTGACAATCGAAGAGACCGTTGATCAGGTGCAGATTGCCTGGCCCGCAGCTCCCGGCGCAGACGGCGAGTTCACTGGTCAGGTGCGCCTCGGCACCGGCCGCGAAAGCGGCAACTTCCTCGTGTCGGACATGCACCCATTCGATTTGGCCCTGGCGCCGGATCGAGTTGGTCAGCCCGTTCAGACTGTCGCCGACAATACCGTAGATCCGCTTGACACCTGCTGCAGCGAGGGTTTCCGCAAACTGGTCGGCCACAGTTTTTGCCATGTACCCTCCTTAACAGGATGAAGGTGAAGACTGATTGCAAGCCAGGCTTGGTAACTCGCGGTAACGGTTGGAAGTTGTACAAAAGTTGACATGGGCCTTTTTGGACCGTCAAGGCCGCTCTGCGAGCACGTGGCCTTCGTGGAATGATGGCGGGTTGATCTGTCCCACATTAATGTTTGGGCCGGTATAGAAGCCGCCGCCGGGGTTCGGTCCGGCATCGGCATTGCCGACCGCCGATGCGCATCCGGCGAGCAGCACCCCCAGACAAAGCAGCATCGCAAAACAGACGACCTCCAGTCCAAATTTGAGCCGGTCCATCGGTCCCTCTCTCAGTTTCTCTCTCAACACCCGGATCAAAATGGACCGAATTTCAGCCATCCTCACGTTAAGTGTGGTGAATTCAGGTAAAACGTCGGGTGATCTCTCCGGCTGCCTTTTTTCGAGCAGCCGGGTGAGACTAACGCGGCGTGTAGTCGTTGAGCTCTCGGCCGATCGCCTGCTCCTGGCGGCCGAGGCCTGAGGGGTTCTGCTGCAGGAGCTCGCGCTGAGACCCCATCAGGTCAGTGGCATAGTCCTGCCGCATCTGCTCTTGAAGCGGATTGGTCGGCGGCGCCGATAGGGACATACTGGGGTTGACGGCATGCAGCTCCAGATGCGGACCGGCGGCGTTTTGCTGGGCTGAGACCGGGGTTGCCGCGAGACATGCCACAATGGTCAAGGATAAGAATTTCATTGCACGATCTCCGGTTGTTTGGGCGCCGACGGGCAGTCCGTACAGGCCGCCGTGAAATCATTCCGATGCGACCTTGCGCGGTTTAGGGAAATCCGATTTGGCGTCACTCCCGCAGATCGGGAATGACGGCCCGGGAACAATCCGGTCGCCTGGCGCAAGCTTTCGCGGCCACGGGCAACTCGAGAACGTACCGTCCCGAGCGGCGTATTCACGACCGCTGCGGCTTCGGCGTACTCCATCCCGTCCAGCCCGACGAGCAGAAGCACAGTCCGTTGCTCGGCAGGCAGTGCGGCGAGCGCGCGTTCCAACTCGCGTAGCTCGAGGTGCGCGGTTTGATTAGGCGATAGCGCCAGTTTCAGATCGGGTTCCTGCGACCTGAGATAATCGTGCTGCCGCGCATCCCGGCGCAGGTTGGTGATGTGTTGGCGGTATAAAATTGTGAATAGCCAGGCCCGAAGATCGGTTCCTGGCTGCCATAGGTGGAGTTTCTCGAGTGCGCGCGCGATACATTCCTGCACCAGATCCTCGGCGGCGGTGTTATCGCGTGTCAGCACGCGAGCGTAACGATCAAGTCGCGGGATCAACGCCAAGATTTTTTCCCGCAGATGTTGATCGCTATCAGCCGGTTTCGGCAAACCGGCCCACATCCCTGCGGGATGACCCCGGTTCCCTTGCTTTGCGGTTACCGCCAAAGCGGTCGAATTAATGATCTGCGCCACGCTTTATACTCCCCGTTACAGTTACAGCTAGTCGAAATGCATGGCGCTGAGCGCCTGAGCTAATTTAATGCAGGACACCTCCCAAACATGGTTAGCTGTGGTAAATCGCAGTAAATTATGGTCATGCTGCGGAGCCGAAACCGAGCGTTGGCATTACCGAATTCAGGTCATCTCGTCGGCGGAAATGAGTGCCCCCGGGCTTTGGAGCAACTTGCTGACGCGCCGCAGTTTCGGATCACCGGGATCCGTGGCGATCGTAAATCCGAATTCACGGCACAGTTGCAACATCACCGCGTTCTCCGGCAGCACCTCGCCGACCAGTGCGTTGACGCCTCGTTGCCGTGCCAGCCGGATCAGCCGTCTCATCAACAGGTGGCCGAGCCCGTGCCTTTTTCGGTCGCTGCGCACCGCGATCGCGAATTCGGCAATAGGGTGATCAGGCTCGGCGGAAAACCGCGCGACCCCAATCAGCTCCTCGGAACCCTCAGCGAAAGCCAGCAATGCCGCTTCGCGATCATTGTCGATGTGCGACAGCCGCGCGGCGAGCTCATGGCTCAATCCGCGCATCGGGGCGAGGAAGCGAAGCCGCATATCCTCTGGGCTCATATGCGCGGCGAAATCCTGAAGCACCGGTTCGTCCTCGGGACGCACCGAGCGTAATCTGATCGCGGCCCCATCGGGCAGCTTTCCCGCGGATTCGAGCTGGTTTGGCCCTGACGACGTCGCCATTGCTGCCCGTTTCGGTTAGCGCGCTTGGTCGCTGGCTCGAATCGAGACTACGCCGTGCGATTGCCGACAGTTGAGTGGAAAAGAAATCAGGCCACACCTGAACTCTGATCGCCTGGAAGGCTGACCGGCCTCTGCCGTGAGATTCGAACGCAGCACCGCTGTGAACCGATACCCCCGACCGAATTCCGTGCGGATGACATCGCGGTCCGCCCCGAGGGCTCGGCGCAACGCGTTGATCTGGGTCTTCAGGTTCTCTTGCGATACCACGATGCCCCGCCACACCCGGCTGATGAGCTCCTCCTTTGTGACGAGCAGACCGTCGGCTTCCAGCAGGGCCACAAGCAGATCGAAAGCGCGCGTGCCGATCTCGACCGGAACACCATCGGCGAGCAGCTGCCGCTGGCGCAACAGCACGCGGAAGCGGCCGAATTCGACAGTCGAGCCGGCTGCTGCCGAGCTCGACCGGGTTGCGTCGTGCCGCAACGGATAAGCATTCGCCTCCATTGGAATCCATCCACTTAAATTGTGGCGGCTTGCAATTTGGCGCCGCTTCGTGCGCCGGTCGCGTCGCTGCATGAGGGTCTCCCACGAAGGGTGTAGACTATCCGCATCAAAGCTAAACGGGCTGCTCAGGCCCTGCTATTGCATGTGCGGATGAGTGGATGCCCCCTCGGGATCATCCGAATTAAACTTTGGTTTAGGATCGTGCTCGAAACGCGCGGCTCGGCCGCGATCGGCGGAGACGGGCCGGCCGTGGTCGGCAGCGGTCTACACGCTGCCTAACAATTCTAGGGCGTTTCCCCGGTGAGGTTCAACCGGTCGGCCATCCGGGCCAAATCTGGCAAAGAAGCAGCCTTCATCTTTCGCATCACCTGGCCGCGATGGACTTTTACCGTGATCTCACTGATGCCGATGTCGTAGGCGATTTGCTTGTTGAGACGGCCTGCCGCCACCAAGGCCATCACCTCACGCTCGCGGGGGGTGAGAGTTTCGAAGCGCGCCCGCAGCGCGGCCGTTCCTTTCTCGTTCTCCAGCCAGGCGCGGTCGCGCGCAAGACCGAGTTGGATCGCGTCCAGCAAATCCTGGTCGCGGAAAGGCTTGGTGAGGAACTCGATCGCTCCGCCCTTCATCGCCCTGACGGACATCGGGATGTCGCCATATCCGGTGATGAAGATGATCGGAAGCTGGATGTTCGCGGCCGCTAGTTCGCGTTGAAAGTCAAGGCCGCTCCGCCCCGGCAGTCGGATATCAAGCACCAGACAGGCGGGTCCGGCCGGGCGCCCGGCCTTGAGGAATTCGTCGACCGAAGCGTGCAGCTTCGCTTGCAGCCCGACGGATCGGAGAAGGCTGCCTATCGACTCCCGGATCGCCGGGTCGTCGTCGATGACGATCACGGTCGGTATCGCCTCGGCCATTGTCAGCTCCCGCCGGAGCAATCCGCCTTCGCCGCTGCCCCGTTTTACCCCAAGGCCAGCGATACGCGGTATCCCAGCCTAGATCTTCCAAGCTGCTATACTACGCCAAAGAGATTGTGAAGGTCGAGCCGGAGCCAAGATGATCCAGCAGCGCTCATGGCGGAGTGCCACCTCCGCGCTCCTCCCGGTCGCGACCGCCGCACTCGCAGCCGCGATCTTCGTAGCCGAAGTGAGGACGTCGGAGAAGCTCACGGCCGCATTGTTTTACGTCGTCGTGGTGCTGTTGGCGACACGTTTCCGCAACGCGCGAGGCCTCGTATTGGTTGGCGCCGGATGCGTAGGTCTCACCGTGTTGGCCAACTTTTTGCCGACGTTGGGCGGGGCGGAGGCCAGCGTCATCAAAACGACAATTGGTGCTGCGGTCATCGGGCTAGCGACCTTTCTCGCGCTGCGAAGCCAATCGGCGGAAGCGAGGCTGCGCGAGCGAGCCAGCCTCCTCGATCTGACACATGATTCCATCGTCGCCCGCCGCTTCGACGATGATGTGATCACCTTTTGGAGTCGCGGCGCCGAGGAGTTGTACGGCTGGCAGCGCGCCGAAGCGGTGGGTAGGGTCGGTACCGAACTCAGGAAGAACGTTTCTCCTCTGCCGCTCGACCAGATCAAGGACGAGCTGCTGCGTGTCGGCCGATGGGAAGGCGAGCTTGTCAACAACAGAAAGGATGGCACACCGATCCTCGTGACCAGCCGCTGGTCCCTGCAACGGGACCGGCATGGGCGGCCGGCAACAATTGTTGTGACCAGCAACGACATCAGCGAGCGCAAGCGTGCCGAGCAGGCGCTGCGAGAGAGCGAGGAGCAGTGGCGGGAGGTATTCGAACACAACCCGGTCATGTACTTCATGGTCAGTCCAACCGGGACAGTCATGTCGGTGAACTCCGCTGGCGCCACTCAGCTCGGTTACACGGCCGACGAGCTGATCGGGCAATCCGTGCTGAACGTTTTTTTCGAAGAAGATCGCGAGGTCGTCAAAGGGCACGTGGCAACCTGCCTCGAGGAGCTCGGCCATTCGCATAGCTGGGAGATCCGCAAAATCCGCAAGGATGGCGGCGTGATCTGGGTTCGCGAAAATGCCAAGGCCGTGCGGCGGGCCGGCAATGATGCGATCGTCTTGATCGCCTGCGAAGACATTACCGAGCGCAGGCGAGCCGAGCAGCGGCGAGACGCGCTGTACGCCGTAACCCGCGTCCTGGCCGAATCCGACAGCGTTGCCGCCGCCGCTCCGCATCTGCTTCAGGCCATCGGAGAGAGCCTGGAATGGGATTGGGGCGCTCTCTGGAGTTTCGATTGGGCGGGCGATCGGGAGGGTGGCACTTTCCGTTGCAATCGCGTGTGGCATCCGCCTCACATCGAGGCCGCGGAATTCGCGGAATTCGATATGATCCGCCAAGAACGGGTTTTCGCGGCCGGCGAGGGTCGACTGGGGCAGGTTTGGCGCAGCGGACTTCCGGCCTGGATGGTGGATGCGACCACGGAACCCGGCTTCTTGCGAGCGTCGGAGGCGGCGAGAGCGGGGCTGCATGGAGGGGTGATTTTCCCGATCCTCCTCGACGCGGACGCCCTTGGTGTCGCGGAGTTTTTTAGCCGCACGCCCGAGGAACGCGACGAGGAACAGCTCGCCACGCTCTCGGCAATCGGCAGCCAGATCGGCCAGTTCATAAAGCGCCGGCGCGCCGAAGCGGCCTTGCGGACGAGCGAAGAACGCTGGCGTATGCTGTTCGAGACCTCGTCGGTCGGCATGGGCTTGTTTAGGCTCGATGGTCTCTGTACCGCAGCCAACTCGGCGTTGCAGCGGATGCTCGGCCGCGCCGAGGAAGAGATCGTCGGCCACAATGTCCTCGAACTGAACCATGAGGATGAACGCGCGGCGACCGCGGATGCTCTCGCGCAGTACCGGAGCGGCTCCTTGACCGAGCGTCGCGCCGAAAAAAAGTATTTGAAAAAGGACGGCAGCCCGATTTGGCTGGACATCACGAATACACTGGTGCCGGCAACCGAGACCGCCGCTCCGTTTTTGCAGTCGGTTTATGTGGACATCACCGAGCGGGTGCAGGCCGAACAGGCGTTGCGCGCGAGCGAAGAGCGGTGGCGAGCCATCTTTGAACTCTGCGGCCGTCGGTATCGCCGCGGGGGATCTGCGTGGGGGCCTCTTCAACGTTAATCCGACATTCCAAAGAATGCTCGGGTACACCGAAGAAGAGCTCCGAAACCTTCGCTCATTCGAATTTACGCACGAGGACGATCGGGCAGAGACGCTGCGGCTCTTCACCCGCGTCGTTACGGGTCAGCAACCCAGCTATCGCCTCGAAAAGCGCTATCGACGCAAGGACGGTGCGATCGTATGGGCGGACGTCAGCGCGTCGAGCGTACCCGCAACGGAAAACGCGCCGGCATTCCTTGCCGTGATGGCGGTGGACATCACCGATCGCAAACGGGCGGAAGGGGCGCTGCGGGAAGCCGAGGAGCGTTTTCGCACCCTGGTGCAATTCTCGTTCGACGTGTACTGGGAGAGCGACGCGCAGCATCGTTTCATCCGCCAGGAGTTCGCCGAAGGCGTTACCGACGCGCCGGCGCCGGGCTCCGAGATCGGCAAGACGCGCTGGGAAGTGCCCTACCTGGAACCTGACGAAGGGGCTTGGCGCAAGCACCGGGAGACGCTCGATGCCCACCTGCCGTTCCGTGATTTCGAGCACGCGCGGCCTACGCCCGACGGCGGAAAGCGCTACGTCTCCGTGTCGGGGCTGCCGGTATTTGACGAGACGGGGCGCTTCATCGGCTACCGCGGCGTCGGCCGGCACATCACTGATCGCAAGCGGGCCGAGGCGGCTTTGCGCGCGAGCGAGGAGCGTTGGCGAGCCATGTTCGAGACGGCTCCTGTCGGCATCGCGATGCTCGATTTTGAGCACAGAAGCTATCTGACGGCGAACGAGAGTTTCCAGCGGATGACCGGCTATACCGAGGACGAGCTGCGGCATCTGACGACGCTGGATATTACTCACGAGGACGATCGGTCAGCGATGCAGAAGCGTATCGATGACGGCACCATCGGGGTTCTGCAACGAAAGCGTTACCGACGTAAGGACGGCGAGGTCCTATGGGCCGACGTCACTGCATTTGTCATCCCCGCGACAGACAGCACGCCAGCGTTCCGTGGCACAGTCATCGTCGACATTACCGATCGCAAACGCGCGGAGGAGGCGTTGCAGCAAGCCGAGGCCGATCTCGCGCGTCTCAATCGGGTAATGATGCTGGAAGAGATGGCGGCCTCGATCGCTCACGAAGTCAATCAGCCGATCGCCGCGGTGATCACGAACGCCAATGCGGGTTTGCGTTGGCTCGGCGCGCGACAGCCGGATCTGGACGAGGTCCGACAGGCGCTCGGTCGTATCGTCCGCGACGGCACTCGCGCTGGCGAGGTCATCGGCCGCATCCGTGCGCTCGTGAAGAAAACGCCGCCCCGCCGAGAGCGGCTTGGACATCAATCAGACGATCCGTGAAGTCGTCGCTCTGACCCAGACCGAGATGCAACGCAATGGTGTCACGTTGCAGAGCCGATTTGTGAACGAATTGCCCCTTGTGTCGGCAGATCGGGTCCAACTGCAGCAGGTGATCATGAATTTGATCATCAATGCCATCGAAGCGATGAGCAGCGCCAACGGGCGACCGCGCGAACTCACGATCGTGTCTGGAATGGACGATGCGAACGAGCTGTTCGTCGAAGTGCATGACACCGGCCCGGGGCTCGATCCGGACCAGCTCGACCGGCTTTTCCAGTCCTTTTACACGACCAAGCCCGACGGGATCGGCATGGGACTGGCGATCAGCCGCTCGATCGCCGAGGCTCATGGCGGGCGGCTGTCGGCAGCGCCAAATAAGCCCCATGGCGCCGTCTTTCGATTGACGCTGCCGGTCGAGGACGCGGCGTCGCCGGCCTTGCTCTCCTCGCCTACCTAGCCCGGCGCTGAGAGCCTTTTGAAAAGGGTTGAGCGCGATGCGGGCCACAGTCGCGGCGTCGGCTTCCGGCCTGGGGCGCGCAAATATTGATCCCCTAAAATTCCTGCCAAACCGCGGCTTGTGCAATATATTGCTGCTCTACGTGGGGTCCCTCAACTCGAACTATCGAAGCTATCGGACCGCTTATGTCGCTTACTGATCGTGAAAAAGAACAGCTCAAAGCCATGATCGATGCGGGGGAGCCCATACCGCTCCGCTATCGCGAAGTGCTGTTTGCAGAGCCGCGTGAGGCCGAACCGATCTCGCTGGGCAAGATGGCGCAGGCCACCGACTCGCCGCGCGAGAGCGAGCGGCGCTTCCGCCTGGTGGTCGAGGCGGCGCCAAACGCCATGGTGATGATCGACCGGGCCGGCCAGATCGTCATGGTCAATGCTCGGGCTGAGCGGGTCTTCGGTTACTCGCGGGCCGAGCTTGTGGGCCAGCCGGTGGAAATGCTCGTGCCCGAGCGCTTTCGTGGTCATCACCCAGGGTTGCGAGCGGCATATTTTGTCGATCCCCAGCCGCGGCCGATGGGGGCCGGGCGCGATCTCTACGGCCTCAAGAAGGATGGCAACGAGTTCCCGGTCGAAATCGGCCTGAACCCGATCGAGACCGACGAGGGAACAATGGTGCTCTCGGCTATACTTGTCGATATCACGGAGCGCAAAGCAGCGGAGCTGGCACTGCGCGAAAGTGAGCGGCGATTGCGCCTGGTCGTCGAGGCTGCGCCAAACGCAATGGTGATGGTCAACCGGGCCGGCGAGATCGTCATGGTCAATGCTCAGGCTGAGCGGGTCTTCGGCTACTCGCGGGCCGAGCTTGTGGGCCAGCCGGTGGAAATGCTCGTGCCCGAGCGCTTTCGTGGTCAACACCCAGGGTTGCGGGACGACATTTTTTGTCGATCCCCGGCCGCGGCCGATGGGGAGCGGGCGCGATCTCTATGGCCTCAAGAAGGATGGCAGCGAGTTCCCGGTCGAGATCGGCTTGAACCCGATCGAGACCGACGAGGGAACAGTGGTGCTGTCGGCTATCGTCGATATCACGGAGCGCAAAGCAGGGGAGCTCGCGCTGCGCGAAGCCGAACGACGCTACGGCGTGCTGGTTGACGGCGTTACCGATTACGCAATCTTCATGCTCGATCCGAACGGTATCGTGACCAACTGGAACAGAGGCGCGGAGCGCATCAAGGGCTATCGCGCCGACGAAATCGTTGGCCAGCACTTTTCTTGCTTTTATAGCGAGGAGGATCGCGACGCGGACGCGCCGCAGCACGCGCTCGAGATCGCGGCCCGCGACGGCCGGCACGAGATCGTGAGCTTGCGCGTGCGCAAGGACGGCAGCCGGTACTGGGCCAACGTGGTGATCGACGCGATCAGGGACGACGCCGGCCGACTGATCGGCTTCGCCAAGATCACGCGCGACATCACCGAGCGCATCGAGGCAGAGCGCGCGCGGGAGGAGGCACGGATTGCCATAGCGCAGTCGCAGCAGATGGAGGCGATCCGACTGGTTATCGATACGATCCCCGCACTGGTTTGGAGTGCGCTGCCCGACGGTTCGGTTGATTTCGTCAGCCGGCGTTGGCTGGAATTCACTGGTTTCTCTGCGGACTGGGGTGGGGCTACACGGCAGCAATTCATCCCCAGGACATTGAGCGCTGGCTCGCGCAGCGACCGGCGCGAGTCTCAGCCGGCGTGGCGTTCGAGGATGAAACCCGCTTCCGGCGGGCAGACGGAGAATATCGTCGATTTTTGACCCGCCTCACGCCGTTGTACGATGCAGCGGGTAACATCGTGAAATGGTATGGAACGGCCACTGATATCGAGGACCGCAGGCGGCTTGAGGCATTACAGGCGGAGCTTGCACTCACCAATCGCGTGATGCTGCTGGGCGAGATGACGGCCTCGATCGCCCATGAGGTCAACCAGCCGATCGCGGCGATAGTCGCCAATGCCGGTGCCGCTATGCGTTGGCTCGCCGCGCAGCCGCCAGACATGGAGGAGGCCCGCCAGGCTCTCAAACGTATCGTCAGAGACGGCGACCGAGCAGGCGAAGTGATCAGCCGCATTCGCGCGCTCGTCAGGAAAGCGCCGCCGCGCCGAGACCCCCTGGACATCAAGGAAGCGGTTCTCGAAGTCATTGCTATGACGCAGAGCGAATTGCAGAGAAAGAGCGTCAAGCTACAGACCCGTCTCTCGAGCGGCCTACCCTTTGTTCGGGGAAATCGAGTCCAACTGCAGCAAGTGATCCTAAATCTGATCGTCAATGCTATCGAGGCGATGAGCGAGGCGGGTGAAGGATCTCGAGAGTTAACGGTCTCCTCAGAAGGCGATGCAAACGAGGTGCTTGTCGAAGTCCGAGATACCGGCCCGGGCCTCGATCCGGCCAGTCTCGACCTCCTGTTCCGCTCTTTCTACACCACCAAGCCCGATGGCATGGGCATGGGACTGGCGATCAGCCGTTCGATCGCCGAGGCTCATGGCGGGCGACTATCGGCAGCGCCGAACAAACCCCGCGGCGCCGTCTTTCGCTTGACGCTGCCGCTCGAAGAAGCTCTTGGGGCGCCCGGAACGATGGTCCGGCCGGCCGGCACCGGCACGGCGCGGACATAGCGAATCAGGAAGACCTTCCGAAAGTGTACAAAGGTTATACGTAAGTATAATCGCTATGAGCCGCTGCACCGGCCGATCTTTCTTTTGAACGCCCAGAGCCGATGCGATAGCGATCGCGCTAGCCCGCGAGGCATTATTTCTGTTTGAGCTAAGGAACCGAAATTGCCGAGGACAGCCGTCATAGCGATCGTCGACGACGATCGCTCGGTGCGAGAGGCTCTGACGAGCCTCGTCAGGTCGCTGGGCTACGGTGTAATCGCTTTCGAATGCGCCGAGGATCTTCTGAAGTCCAAGCGGCGTCGGCGTGTGTCTTGCTTGATTGCAGATGTGCAAATGCCGGGAATGACCGGTCCTGAGCTCCATAACCGACTGGTCAGTTCCGGTGAGCCCATTCCCACTATTCTAATCACTGCCTTTCCCGACGAAAGGGCGCGGGAGCGCGCTCTGCAAGCCGGCGCGATGTGCTATCTCGCCAAGCCGTTCAGCGAGGACGACTTGCTCGCGTGCATCCGTTCGACGCTCGGGCCACATCACGCAGTTGGGAAGAGGTCGCAAGATCTTTAGCGACGGCTCGCGATAGGCGCGACGCTATCTTCCACGAAGCGTGTGGGTTGCGATCGCCAAGGAAATCTTCCGCCACATGCCGCAGCCCAACCAGATCGCGCGCAAGCGCCGGGACGTGCACGTCACCGCATCCGATCTTCTCCCGGTCCCCCAGAGAGCGATCGCCGAGGCCGGTCTGCGGCAGAACCTCAATGTCGGGATCGGCTACACCGAAGCCTGGCTGCGCGGCACGGGCTGACGCTGCCGGCCTATGACATGATCACGACGGAAGGCGCGTCGAAAAGCAACCCGTCGCAAGCGCTAACGCAGCGCTCACCAGTGCGTCTACTTCTTCCGCAGGCGCCTCGCATTGGCGACGGCGCGGCGATGCCATGGCGCCAACATCGAAGCCGGTGTGGCCCTGCCGCCGCTGGAGATGAGTGCCAACCCGGTTGCGGCGGCCGCGTCGGCCTTTTCCTTGAACATCCGGCTGTACTCGGCCGGCGAGCATTTGTTCTCTGCGATCAGCAGCGCGCGACGCGTAACTGTTTCCCATGATGCCAACATCAGATCGGTCATCATTGTCGGAAGAGATGTTTTTCGCCGCCTGCGAGCTTTCATAATGAACCCTCTCCGTGGTGGACGCCGAGCGCTGCCGCCAAACATGCTCATTTAGCCCGAGATGATTTGGCGGCAAGGGGCTCGGCGTCGGATAATGCCTACACCAATCGAGAGAGAAGGATCAGCGTCAGTGTGACAGTGATCGCGCCGCCAATGCGGGTGGCGATCTGCGCGAACGGCATCAGTTGCATGCGGTTGGCGGCGGTCAGGATTGCAATGTCTCCGGTGCCGCCTTGGCCGCTGTGTGTGGCATTCACGATCGCAGCCTCGATCGGATACATGCCGAGCCGGCGTCCGACAAAGAACCCGGTCGCCATCAAGGTTGCGACGGTCGAGACGATGACCGTGATGTTTGCCGGGGTGATCGCGGCAACCAGCTTGTCCCACGGCGTCATCGACACGCCGATAGCGAACAGCAGCGGGTAGGTGACTGCCGTGGAAAAGAACTTGTACACGGTCTGGCCTGCGAGCTGCAGGGTCGGCGGGACGGCGCGGGTCAGCTTGACGACGACGGCAATGAACAGCATCGCCACCGGGCCGGGCAGCCCGAAGAGCTTGAAGCAAGCAATGCCGAGAAGGTAGAGCGCGATGGCGGTAAGGCCGGCGGCTGCAATGGCAGCGGGGTCCACGGCGGCGGCTGCGGCTTTCTCCTCACCGGGTATCAACTCTTCGCCGACGCCGGGCTGCAGACGCCCTTCTCCGGTCAGATGAGGCTGCTTCTTGCCGACCCAGTTCAACGCCCCGGCCAGCAGGATCGCGGTGAGGCTGCCGAGCATGATCGGCGGCAATACCTGCGCAAACAGCAACCCCTGCTCCTGATGCAGGATCTCGGAATAGCCGATCGACAGCGGGATCGCTCCCTCGCCAACACCGCCCCCCATGATCGGGACCACTATGAAAAAGAAGGTGTGATAGGCGCCGAGCCCGAGCGCAACACCCACCAATGTGCCGACCGTCCCGGCGACGACCGAACCGACTGCGAGCGGAACAAAGATCTTGATGAAGCCCTTGATCAGCACCTGCCGGTCCATGCCGAAAATACTGCCGACAATAACCGCGGCGATGAACAGATAGAGAAAGTTCGAGGCTTTCGTGAACTCGGCAACCGGCTTCAAGATGCCGTCCGGAAGCAGGTGCGCGAAGGCCATGTATGAGGGCACAAAGGTGGCGAAGATCGCCGCCGCGCCGAGATTGCGGATCACCGGCAGGCGCTTGCCGATCTCGGCGCAACCGAACCCGCCGAGAGCGAGTACCGCGATCATCGTCGGCAGATCGCTCGCGAGCTTTCCGTCCCTCGCAATAAAGAACGTGACGAGGGCGGCAAGCAAAATATAGATCGCTAGCGGCACCACGCCGATGCGGAAGTCGACGAGCTTCCACCAACCTTGCGGCCAAAACCGGGTGGGGGCGCGTTCAAATACGGTCGTGTCTGTCACTTTGGTTTCCTTTCGCGGATAGAACAAAACGGTTCACAAACGGGGCACGGGGATTTCTTATCGTCGCCCCCGCGAAAGCGGGGGTCCAGACCTGCCCCTGGCTTGAACAGGGGGCAACCGCCTGAGCCCTACCAGCCCTGGATTCCCGCTTTCGCGGGAATGACGACAGGCGCGGCTTTTGTCGTCTCCGTGTCCCCTGTGCATGCGTGGTGCAATGACCGTCAGGCGACGTAGCGGCACTGCGAGGCCGGGGTGCGCGTGTCCATGTTCCGGCCGCGGTTGAGGTGGTCCTCGATCTCGGCGGCGCAGCCCAGCATGCGGGCATAGAGGAAGATCGTGAACGCCGCCGTCTCGAGCGCCTCGTCGGTCAATGCGCCGCTGCGATAGGGCCGCCACAGGACCTTGAGAAGCAATGCCGAGATCACCGCATCGATGTTGACGCAATAGAGGTTGCGCGACACCCCGCCCTTGAACAATGCTTCGACGAGTTCGTGATAGTATTCGTGAAAGACGTTGTACTCGCCCCGCTGGGTAAAGAGATCGTGTATCCAAACCTCGCGGGGGTCGTAGTTGACGGGTTTGTCCTTGAATACGGGATGGTTGACACCCGGGATCTTCTGGAGATCGAGGCTGCCGGCTGACCTTTTGGCGGATTTGTAATTGGCGTAGTCGGCGACATAGCGGGCGGCCAATGCCTTGAGATCGATGCCATGGCCCGGGTCGCCGGGGTCGGCGAGACCACTGTCGCGGAATTGCTCGGCGAGAAAGGCGATCCCCTCATAGCCATTGCCGCCGTGAGCAAAGCCCGAGTGGCTCAAGAAACCGACGATCGCTTTGTTCAGCTGCACCCGTTCCGGCGACTCCGGGCCGTCTGCGGCGACCGCCCCCTTGGCACCCTGCGACGAAATCGTCCCCGGTCCGTTCGACAGCAGAAGCCCGACGAGGGTTTGAAAGACAAAGAGGTGGGCGGGGTCGGGAGCGGCCTCGCCGATTAGCGCGGCGCAAGCGACCTCGCTCAGCGAATGCGTACCGAGGATCTCGGCGCTCGGCAAACCGCAAAACCCGTCGGGCTCGTGATGCTCGGCGGGGACCGAGGCGCCGATCAACGTGCCGAACAGCTTTACCCACCACGGGAGGTTCTCGACTGTCAGCCGAGATACGCGCTTGCGCATCAGCGGTCCCCAACCGAGAGTCGTGGTTGCGGCAGCGAGCACCGCATCCGCGGTCGGATACCCGCCGAGGCTCTCGAGGTAGCGCAGGAAAACCGACCGGGTGCCACGAGCGTGCAGCGCCGCGAGCATCCGTTCGGCTTTCGGATCAGGCTCGGTCGAGGTCAGCAAAGCCCGGGCCGTCGTGTCATCGGTAACCCGGCTCAAATCGAACGACTCGTCGAGTGCGTTCTTCAGCCCGGCTTGCGCGAAGCGCTCCAGCAATGCCCGCACCGCCAGGCGCGCGCCTTCGACCCGGCGCGGGCCGACCACCGCGGCTGCTGCTGCGAGAACGCCGCTCGGCGAGCTGCCCGCCTCGCGCGCCGCCTCCGCGGCAGCCAAAGCCGGCGTGCCGTAAAGGTTGACCTCGGCGCCGACGATGGTGTTGACCAGGGCGCGGTCGTTCTCGCCGCCGGCCTCGCGCAGCAAAGCGAGGCACAAATTGGCCTCGAGGGTGTTGCGGGCGGCATCGAGCATCGAGACTCCGTGCAGGCTGGTCACCTGCGTCTTCGGGTCCATTTGCGACGCGCCGGAGGCGTCCTTCATCACCTGCCGCGGGAAGACGGCGCCAAGCTGCTTTGCGAGCTGTGCGATCTGCTCGTTGTAGGGCGGCGTCGCCTCGACGACGGGAAGATCGAGCTCGGGCGGCAACGCCAATCCTCCGCTCGAACCAAACCAGGGCTTCAGCGCGAGACTGCCCTCCGGAGCGAAATCCGGCCGCGCCCCGTTCTCGCGCATGACTGCGGTCAGCGCCGCCGGGATGTGGGCAATATTGGTGACGACCGCGCCGGACGCCGAGAAGACCGGGTTTTCCGGGGTAAAGACGCCGTCGACGCTGAATTTTTCCATGAACCAGCGTTCTTTGGCGGCGGCATCGTCGTCGCCGCCGGCCAATGCGCCGGCATGCCCGACAGCGCGCGTCAGCTTTGCTTTCCAGCGGCCGACGACGCAAGCGACGACGGGTTTGGTGAATTCGGCGTCGAGCTCGTAATAGCCGCCTGGCTCGGCATAAAGCACTGCCGCCTTGCTGCGCGCGTCGTTGGCGAGAGCGAAGGCGAATTCGGGAGCGCCGTATTGGATATAGACGTCCTTGCCGCTGGAGATCGCCGTCGTCGTGCCCCAGCCGGCGAGGCGCAGATAGGTCGCAATCGTGCTGGTGAAGTTGCCCGAATTCGAGAAGATCGCAATCGAGCCCTTCTTCAGCGCCTCCGCCGGGGCGTCCCCGCCGAGCGCGCCGCCGATGCGCACCTGGTTCCACGCATCGGCGACGCCGAGGCTGTTGCCGCCGAAAATGTCGATGCCGTTGTGCTGGCCCATGCGCTCGGATCTCGCGCGCGTCGTGTACCGACATCTTCTCGGTGACGATGAAGATCTTTTCGAGATCCGGATTGACGCGGATCAGCTCGGCGACACCGTCGCGCGCGCGCCGAAGGCGGCAGGTAGACGACGCCGCAATTGAAGCGATGGCCGGCATCGAGACCCTCGCGCACATTGTTGTAGACGGGGATATCGCCGATCGGCGTCTCCAATGCTTGCCCACGCCGCCCCGGCGACGTGCCGAAGACGACGTTGCCGCCCGAATAGGCGTGCCCCACCGGGGTGACCTCGCTCGACTCGCCGCCGAGGATATTGAGAACGCAGACGCGATCCTCGCGCGTCGCGATCTGCGCGAGGGAGCTGATGCCGACGTAGTATTTGAAATTTCCGACACCGTTGCGAGCCATGGTCGGGATCCTTTGCGATTGGAATGGGAGGGAGGGTCAGGCCGCGAGCGGTGCGGCGGCGAGGCCGAGATGCGCGGCGACCTGCTTCGCGCCCGCCCGATTTCATCCATGCGTCCGCCGCGCGGGCATAGGCGATGACTTCGCTCATATCCGAGTCGAAGCCGAAGAACCGGTACGGCAACCCCAGCGCTTCGCAGGTGTCGCGCAGCGCCGCCATGCCGCGGACGAGATTTGGTCCGCCGCGTCCAACGACCACGTAGAGCGGCGTCGGACCGTTCCGGCTCACATGCTCACGCAATGCGTCGGCGATCGCTCTAAAGGTCACGAAGATGTCGGTGTTGTTCGACTTGCCGCCGATCAGGAACAGGACATTGCTCTGCTTCAGCCAGTGCTTGAAGCAGATGCGCGCGACCTCCTTCATCTTCTCGTAGGGCGGGTTGCCGCCAAAATCCGAGGAGATGATCGCGTCGTCGCCGAGCATTTGCGTGACCAACGAGTTCGCTCCGCCGCCAAAGGTCGGCGCGAGGATCGTTCCGGCCGCATTGATCACATAGACGTCGCTCTGGCCCTGATAGGTGCGGAGCTGGTTGATCTCCTGCTCGAAGTCGGAATAGTCGACCGCGAAGAGGTGCGGCGGCAGATCGAGGCGCTGCCAACGCGGATCGTCCCGGTCAAAGCCGCATTTGAAGTCGCAGGCGACCGGGACGAGGCGCCCGCGCTCGGGGCGCATGCGGATCGGGTTCAGCTCGAGGGTCGTGACGCCGAAATTGTGGTAGAGCTCCCAAAGCTTGGGCAGCTGCTGCACCAGCGGTGAGATGAGCGGTCTCGGCGCGTTGAGGTCCGACAGCGCATTGGCGACAACGAACGCCTTGAGGCCAGTCAGCGGATCGAACGGGATCCGGGCGACGGCGCTCGGATCGAGCTCCTCGATATCGACCCCGCCCTGATGCGTCAGGGTCATCGTCGGCGCCCGAAAGCGCGTCGAATCGGCGATCGAAAAATAGACCTCGTGCTCGGCCGGCACAGCGCCTTCAAACGTGACGCCATTGGCTTTGGCGACAGTGTTGCCGACACGGTGCTCGACGAAATAGAGCCGCTCCTTTTCTTTGAGCGCGGTCTTCAGATCCGAGGCGCGGCCAATGAGCCCGGATTTTCCCTTCTTGCCGACACCGCCCTTGAAGACGGGTTTTACGAATACCGAGCCGTGCTTCTCGATGAGACGCTTGATCTCTTCCTCGCTGGCGTCGGGGCCGAGTACCTCGGCCGTCGGAAATCCTGCGAATTGCAGCAGCTTCGCGCCGTACAGCATGCCAGTGACTTCCATGGGTCCTTCTCCTCTCGCGGCGTTTTCGGTTCAGCGGGTCTGCAGGGCGCGGCGCCATTCCTTCAGGAACTGGTTGCGTTTGGCTTGATCGAGATAGGTCAAGAGCTCCGGCCCGACGCGGATCGGCCGGAAGAAGCTCTCTTGTTCGATGGGGTTGGCCGGAACATCCTCGCGCACGGAGCCGAGTGACCGCGCCGCGAGCCGCGTCTGACCGTCCTTCGAGAGCAGATAATCGAGGAACAGTTTCGCGGCGTTTGGGTGCGGGGCCCCTTTCGGGATGAAGGCGATCCGCGACATGACGATCGTGTAATCCGTTGGCAGTACGACCCCGAGCGAGGGCTCTGCTTTGGCGCGTTCGAATGCATAAGAGCCGATGGTATTGTAGGCGATCAGCTGGTCGCCGGCCGCAATACGGTCGAGCATCGTGCCCGTTGTGCTGTAGAGCTTGGCGCCGGCCTCGCCCATTGCGCGGACCAGATCCCAGGTGCTCTTCGTGATCAGCACGTCTTGGCTGATGAAGAGCAATCCGACAGCGCTGCGCTCCGGATCGTAAGTCGCGATCTTTCCTTTGAGCGCCTCGGCCTTGTCCGCCAGCAACCGGGTGAGATCGGTATGCATTTTCGGGATTTCGGCGGCGGGCAGCAGTCTCTTGTTGTACACGATGGCGACGGGTTCGGCGGTAACGCCATAAGCCTCGTAATTCCAGACGGCCCATTGGGGTAAACGCGCCGCCTCGGGCGAGGCGTAGGTCGCAGCGTAACCGTCATTGACCAGCTTTATCTGCTGGTCCATCGCCGAGCTCCACACCAGGTCGCCGGCGACCTCGCCGGCGGCAGCTTCGGTCAGGAAACGATCGTAGAGTTCGGTCGAGTTCAGCTCATCGTACTCGACCCGTATGTTCGGCCGCAGGGCATGAAAGCCGGCCAACAGAACGGCGGCTTCGGTTTCATCGGTCGTCGTGTAGATCGTTACAACCCCTTCGAGCGCGGCGGCATCGACGGTCTGCGCATCGGAGGAGGCGTAGCCGTCCGGGACCTGTCCCAGGGCCGGGTCCCACATCCCGACCACAGCAGCGACAGCAGATACGGCCAGCAATGTTCTCATTGGCGCATTCCTCCGCTTCGTCGACGGCGGCTGCTCTTGTATGCTGTGAGAATACGGGTCGGGCCTGTCGCGAACCTGTCGCGGATCAAAAAAAAGAAAAATTTTAGCGGGCCCCGGCCGGGAGGGTGCGCAAGGCCCGAATTCTCATCGTCGAAGACGATGCAGCCTTGGCCCGCGGTCTTGCCGGAACCTTGAAGCTCTCGTGCTTCGCCGTGGATCACGAGGCCGACGGCCTCGATCCGCGCTAAATGCGAGGTTGCGCGACTACGCTGCCCGCCACAGATCGCAAGTGGCCAGATGATCGCGGCCGCGCAATGGCGGCGACCTGCATAAACGCTCATCGGCTTATCCGCGGCCGAATGGGCAGCTTCGACCCTGAGGGGCCGCTTGCTTCGATTGACGGCAACGGCGGGTCATGCCCCGAGAACGAACCCGCTCTCGCGGGAGGGAGCGCGCGTCATGGTCCGTGCGTTTCGACGGAGTAGCCAGCAGTAAAGCGTGACGATCGGGGCATCCGATCCCGAGCATCGAGGGTCCAGCAACCTTCGGCTTGAGAGAGGAGCCCCCGATGACCTCCCATCCTTCCCCCCGGCCCGTCAGCGCGCTGCGGGCGCGCATGATCGAGGACATGAGGGTACGCGGCTTCACCGAGAAGACGCGCAATGACTACATTCGCAACGTGCGGGCGTTCGCGGCTTTCATCGGGCGGTCTCCCAATACGGCGACGGCGGAAGATCTGCGCCGCTTCCAGCTGCACCAGACGCAGACCGGCATGCAGCCGCCGAGCATCAACAGTGCGGTTGCGGCCCTGCGTTTCTTCTTCACCGTGACGCTCGACCGGCCTGACCTTGCCCGACGGCTCACGATCGTGCGCGAACCGCGCCGGCTGCCGGCCGTGCTGAGCGTCGAGGAGGTCACGCTGCTGCTCCAGGCGGCGCCGGGCCCGAAGTACAAGGCCGCGCTCGCCACCGCCTACGGCGCCGGACTGCGCGTCTCCGAAGTGGTCGCGCTGAAGGTCGGCGACATCGATTCCGATCGCATGCTGCTGCGGGTCGAGCAAGGCAAAGGCCGCAAGGATCGCAATGCTATGTTGTCGCCGCAGCTGCTCCAAGTGCTGCGCGTCTGGTGGTCGGAGGGCCGGCGCCTGGGCGTTCTGCTGCCGCGAGGCTGGCTGTTTCCGGGCCGCAATCCCGTCGAACCGCTCTCGACCCGCCAGCTCAACCGCGCCGTCCATGCTGCTGCCGAGGCCGCCGGGATCAAAAAGCGAGTGTCGCCGCACACGTTGCGGCACAGCTTTGCCACCCACCTGCTGGAACAGGACACCGATATCCGTGTCATCCAGGTGCTGCTCGGCCATGCCAAACTCGACACCACGGCCCTTTACACGCGCGTCGCCAACACCACGATCCGCAACGTGACCAGCCCGCTCGACCGGCTCGCACCGCTGCCTGTGGGAAGGCCGAGACCCGGAGTGTAGCCGGGCGCCGGTGCGCCGCCCGAGGCTGGAGGTCGCAGACGTCTTTCACCGCCATGGGGCCGCCTGGCGCAAGGCCAACGCCGGGCATGTGAGCCTCGGCCAGCTCAAGGTGATGTCAGCCATCGAGCAGTGCCGCTCGGCCGCGCTCGGTGGTCATGTCGAGCGCTGCGAGGATTGCGGCCACAGCCGGATCGCCTACAACTCCTGCCGCAACCGGCATTGCCCCAAGTGCCAGGGCGCGGCGGCGCGGGACTGGCTCGCCGCCCGCGAGGCCGACCTGCTCCCGGTCGGCTATTTCCATTTGGTCTTCACCCTGCCGGCCGAGATCGCCCCGATTGCCTACCAGAACAAGTCGGTGGTCTACGATCTGTTGTTCCGCACGGCGTCTGAGACATTGCTCACCATCGCCGCCGATCCAAAACATCTCGGCGCCCGCATCGGCATCACCGCTGTGCTCCACACTTGGGGCTCGGCGATGACCCATCATCCGCATCTCCACATGATCGTGCCGGGCGGCGGGATATCGCTCGATGGTACGCACTGGGTGCACTGCAGACCCGGCTTCCTCTTACCGGTGCGCGTATTGTCCCGCCTGTTCCGGCGGCTCTTCCTGACGCGGCTCGCCGACGCGCACGCGGCGGGCCGGCTGGTGTTCTTCGGCGAGCTCGACGGTCTGCGCAACCGGACGGCCTTTGCCACCTATCTCGCGCCGCTGAGGAAGAAGAAGTGGTTTGTCTATGGCAAGGCCCCTTTTGCGGGGCCCGAGGCGGTGCTCGCCTATCTCGCTCGCTATACCCACCGCGTCGCCATCTCGAACAGCCGACTGATCGGCCTCGATCACCGTGGCGTCACCTTCCGCTTCAAGGACTACCGCCGCAACGGACGGGCACGGTACGGCACGATGACGCTGGCGCCAGACGAATTCATCAGGCGCTTCCTGCTCCACCTCCTGCCCAAGGGGTTCCATCGCATCCGCCACTACGGACTGCTCGCCAGTGCCACCTGCAAAGCCAATATCGCTCGCGCCAGAGAACTGATCGGCGCGCCAGTGGCAGTCACTGATCCGCCGGCAGAGCACGACGACGCAGATCTAGCCGCCAGCGCCGCAGCAGACCATCGCCCGTCATGCCCTTGTTGCGGCGGCCGCATGGTCATCGTCGAGACCTTCCAGCGCGGGGGCGCACCCCGCGGCCCGCCATCGCCCGAAGCCGCGGTCAGAGCCACGATGCCATGACGTCCATCACCGCCTTATTGCACCTTCCGCCTGCCGGGAAACCCCGCTTCCGGCGTCGCATCGCTGTCGCCCCGCCGCCTCCAACCGCACGCCCTATACCGTCGATCAGGCTAAAACTGCCCTGTCGACGGCCGCGGTGGCGCCAAACTCGCCACCGCAATCGTCGATCCGCCGCCGATTACGCCGGCCAGCGCATCCACAACGCAAACCGCCGCATCGTCAAATCCCCATAGACGGCAAGCTGTCGCCCGGCCCCCGCGGGTTCCTTCCTGGGAGGCTTTCGGACGCCGGCCCTCAGCGCGCGCAGATAGGTCACCACGGGCCGGCATCCGAAACCCTTCACCATAGGTGTCATTGAGCGAGCACCCGACGGGACCGCATAGCGGTCATTTGGTCAAGCACTCGACGTCCCCCCTTTGATAACGCGCAAAGCCGCTTGACTACCCGCGAGCGGCACGTTGTAGGCCACTACCGGCTGGGCGAGGCCCTTGAGGGCGAGCGGGCCAACCTGCTCGGTTGCGAGGCTTCCCTTTAGCGCGACATTGACGCGTTGACTGAGTAGAATTTGGCCATCCTTGGCCTCGGCACACAGACGGGCGGCGACATTGCACACTGTACCGATCGCGGTATAGCCGGAGCGCTCGGAGAACCCGATCTGGCCCAGCGTCGCATATCCCTGCGCGATACCAGCGCCAAAGCCCAAATCCCGACCACGCTCGCGCCAGTCGGCGATTAGCGTGCCGGCCGCCTCGCGCATCGCCACCGCCATGTTGACCGCGCGCCTGGCCGGGTCCGGGATCGGCACCGGGTCGTTGAAGAACACCATGATCCCATCACCCGAGAACTGGTCGAGCGTCCCCTCGAACTGGCTGACGAGTGGCCCCAGGGCGCCATGGTATTCCCGCAAGAAGTCAAGGACCTCCTCGGGCTCGGCGGTCTCCGTAAAGCCCGTGTAGCCCCGCAGGTCGCAGAAGACGACGACGATCTCGCGGCGATGGCTTTCAAGGATCTTCTCGTCACCCTGCGAGACAATCAGTTCGGCAAGCTGTGGCGCGAGAAACCGCTTCAGTCGCCCGACCCGCCCTAACTCCTCGACCTGTTCGGCGACCCGTGCTTCGAGACCGCGGTTCAGCTCCGCTACCTGATCGGTGCGTTGATGTAATTCGTCCAGCAGCCGCGCATTCTCCATCGCGATGACCGCTTGCGCCGCGAAGTTTTCGAGCAATGCGATCTGCTTGTCGGTAAACGGCCGCACCTCCTGGCGGAACGCGGTGATGACGCCGAGCAACGTGCCGTCTTTCCGAAGCGGCACCATTAGCAACGTACGGATCGCGCCGGTCTCGAGGAGGCGCTGAATTGGCACCGGCGCTGTGCGATAGCTCTCATCGGCAAGGGCGTCGGTAAGGTGGACAATCCGCTCGCCGCCGATAATCCGACTACTGGGGCGCCCTCAGGTGGACGCCCGGGATACGTCTGCCGCCAAATTTCGAGGAAGCTCGGCTCGCCGTGGAACGCCGCGATGCGGAATGCTTCGCCGTCGCGGATCAACAATCCTCCGTTCGCTGCCCCACACAGCGCATGTGCCTTCTCCAGGATCGCATCGAAGACTGGCGCAAGGTCGCCGGGCGACGAATTGATCACCTGCAATACCTCGGCGGTCGCGGTCTGCTGTTCCAGGGCTTCGCGCGTCTCGGTCAGGAGGCGCGCATTCTCCATCGCAATCACTGCCTGGGCTGCGAAGTTCTGCAACAGCGCGATCTCTTTCGCCCGGAAGGGCTTTGCCTTTTTTCGACCGGCGCTGATCACGCCCAGCAGCAGATTGTCGCGACGTAACGGCAGGAACAGCACGCTGCGGATCCCAACCGCAATGGCAGCCTCTGCCCTCGGGTTTGGCGTCTCCGCCTGGTATGCGATCACGTCGGGGATTTCGGCTAGAGGCTCCCCCTCTAAGAGCGCCCGCAGCGGGCTGTTCGGTGCTACCGGATACGGATCCCGCCATGATTGACCGACTTTCTCCGGAAATCCGCGCCTCGCGAGGATGCGGAACTCCTCGCCGTCGTAGAGTTGCAAAGTTCCGTACTCTACTCCGCACAGGCTGTGCGCTTTTTCCAAGATCGCGTCGAATACCGGGGCGAGGTCGCCGGGCGACGTATTGATGACCTGAAGCACCTCGGCGGTTGCGGTCTGCTGCTCCAATGCCTCGCGCGTTTCGGTGATGAGCCGCGCGTTCTCCATTGCGATGACCGCCTGCGCCGCGAAATTCTGCAGCAGCGCGGTCTGTTTGTCGGTGAAGGGCCTGGGCTCCCGACGGAAAATGGCAATCACGCCGAGGAGAGCCTTGTCGTTGCGCAGTGCAAACTCGAGCATACTGCGATAGCCGCCGATGTCGACCAGCTCGCGAAACTGCGGAACTGAATGATACTCGTGGGATTTCAAAAGATCGGCGATTTCGGCGACATCCTCGCCCTCGACGATGCGACTGAGCGCCGTACCCGGCATCGGCTCGAAAGGTCCTCGCCGACGCATGTGTTCGACAAGATCGGGATCCCCTTGTACTGATGCAAAACTGAACGAACGACCATCGAAGACCAACAGATTGCCGCAGGCTGCCTCGCACAAGCGCAGCGCCTTCTCGAGCATTGCGTCGAACACCGGCGCGAGGTCGCCGGGCGAGAAGTTGATGACCTGCAAGACCTCGGCGGTCGCGGTCTGCTGCTCCAATGCCTCGCGCGTCTCAGTCAATAGCCGCGCATTCTCGATCGCGATCACCGCTTGCGCCGCGAAATTCTCCAAGAGAGCGATTTCTTTTTCGGAAAACGGGCGGACTTCACGGCGGTTGACAAAAATTGCCCCGAGCAGGGCGCTGTCGTTGCGGAGCGCCACTCCCAGTGTCGTGCGCACCCCGCTTCTGTCGATCAGCTCGCGGATTGCTGTACCAGCTCGGTAGCCCTCGGTATCAGTCGAATCAGGGATTTGGACGACGCGCTCTCCTTCCATCATCCGGTAAAGGATGCCGCCCGGCGTAGGTCGGACAGGCCCCTGCTGGAGCAACCACTCGACGAATTCCGGCTCGCCACAGGCTGCGACCGCGCGGCCGAGATCGCCCTCGACCCTGAAAACGTGTCCATGAGCTGCGCCGCACAGACGCAGCGCCTTCTCCAAAATCGCGTCGAACACCGGCGCGAGGTCGCCGGGCGAGGAGTTGATAACCTGCAAGACCTCCGCGGTCGCGGTCTGTTGCTCTAGGGCCTCGCGCGTCTCGGTCAGGAGCCGCGCGTTCTCCATTGCGATCACCGCCTGCGCCGCGAAATTCTGCAACAGCGCGATCTGCTTGTCGGCGAACGGGCGAACCTCGCGGCGAAAAATCGCGAAGACGCCCGAAACGCGGTCGTCATTAACCAGCGGCGCCATCAATAGCGCACGCACACCGACGAGATCGACGGCCGTCAGGGTCAAAGGCTGGCCGCTGCGGTATGCCGCTTCTTCTCTCATATCGGCCGTATGAACGATCGAGCCTCTGAGCACTGCGCGGCCAAAAAAGGTATCAGGTCCAATGTCGGGAGGATGCTGCGCCAGGAAGGCGGTTAGCGGCTCCGGCACGTCCCGCTCGGCGACTATGTGAGACGCAGCGCCGTCGACCGTGAGCATAAGACCGAAGTCGGCCTCGCAGAGCCGCATCGCCTTTTCCAAGATTGCATCGAAGACCGGGGCGAGGTCGCCGGGTGAGGAATTGATGACCTGCAGAACCTCGGCGGTCGCGGTCTGCTGCTCCAACGCCTCGCGCGTCTCTGTCAACAGCCTCGCGTTCTCCATCGCGATAACCGCCTGCGCCGCGAAGTTCTGCAACAGCGCGATCTGCTTGTCGGTGAACGGCCGCACCTCCTGGCGGTAAGCGGAAATCATGCCGAGCAGCGTATCGTCCTTGCGCAGTCCGACGCTGACAGCCGTACGGCACCCGCCGAGATCGACCAGGGCGCGCCGTGTCGGATCGCCCCGCCGATAGGCTTCTTCGGCCATGGCGTCGTGGATGTGAACGCATCGTTCTCCGCGCACCAGTCGTTCGATCGAGGTGCCGGGACCGGGCCGGGTCGGCGGGCGGTTTCGCAGGAACTCGACAATCGCCGGGGGCCGTGGGCGGCAGCAACGGTGAAGACTTCTCCGTCCGCGCTAGTTACGAGCTGGCCGAACTTCGCATCGCATAGCCGTATCGTCTTTTCGAGCATTGCGTCGAACACCGGCGGGAGGTCGCCGGGCGAGCTGTTGATGACCTGCAACACCTCGGCGGTCGCGGTCTGCTGCTCCAGCGCCTCGCGCGTCTCGGTCAACAGCCGCGCGTTCTCAATTGCGATGACCGCCTGCGCGGCGAAATTCTGCAACAGCGCGATCTGTTTATCGGTGAAGGGCCTCACCTCCTGACGGTAGATAATGAACAGACCGAGCAGGGCATTGTCTTTGCGCAACGGTACCGAAAGTAAGCTGCGCCCGCCACCGAGATCGACGAGCGCGCGCGCGAACGGGTTCCCAGAGTGATACGGCTCACTTGCGGCAACATCGATGCCATGGCGAAAGTGCTCGCCTTCAAGAAAGCGTCTGGTGAGCGGGTCCAGATCAGCCCGATGCGGTCCTTTGGCGATAAACTCAGCGTAAGCTTTCGGGACGCCGCGTTGGGCCGCAGCATGCAGATGTTCGCCGTCGTACGTCCAAAGGATGCCGAAAGAGGCGGTACACAACTGCATCGCATTGTCGAGCATCGCGTCGAACACCGGCGCGAGGTCGCCGGGCGAGGAATTGATGACCTGCAATACCTCGGCGGTCGCGGTCTGCTGCTCTAAGGCCTCGCGCGTCTCGGTCAACAGGCGCGCATTCTCCATTGCGATGACCGCCTGCGCCGCGAAGTTCTGCAATAGCGCGATCTGCTTGTCGGTGAATGGCCGGACTTCCTGGCGGTACACGGTGATGGCGCCAAGTAGCGTACCCTCTTTGCGAAGTCCGACAGTAATACCGCTCCGGATGCCACTAGCGTCCACTAGCCCTCTAAAGCCGGGGGAGGCCCGATAGGCTTCGGTGCTCGGCGCATCGTCAATCGCAACGACCTGCTCGCCCGCTATAAGCCGGTCGAGCGGCGCACCCGCCGAGCTAGCTGCAAAAGCGCCGCGCTGGCGCCTCCATTCGACAAATTCCGCTTCACCGTGCACCGCGACAGGATGGTAGCGGCTGCCGTCGTAAGTATAGAGATCCCCGTATGTGGCCTCGCAAAGGCGTGTCGCCTTTTCGAGCATTGCATCGAACACCGGCGCGAGATCACCGGGCGACGAGTTGATGACCTGGAGCACCTCGGCGCTCGCCGTCTGCTGTTCGAGCGCCTCGTCACGCTCGGCGTTGCTCTCGGCAAGCTGACGTTGTAGATCGGCAATGATCTGCTGCGGATCGGCTAACGTGCTGTCAGGCGTAGGGCACATTTGCGCACCTCGTCGGGGACCGTCCTCCGTGGTGCATCATACCCCGATCGGCACGAGTGACCACGTGCTCCCCGCTCGGATTGTCGGTCCCGCATGCCGAATGGCCGCTAAAGACCTCACACGCGAGGCCCGCCACCGTCTCGCGAAGGTCCGGAATTGGCGCTGAGGCTTCACGCGACCCGAAACAGCGCACAAAGTCAGCTCACCACCACACCAGCCACTCGCTCGCGGTGAGTGTGCCTGGCGTTCTTGGCGCTAAAGCCATGAGGGGACTGCTTGTCCCGATATTCCTTTCCGATTGGTCAAGCGCGGGGTCCGAGATGCGCTTGGTTGATGAGAACACATCATGAACCTATATGTTGGGCCTGTCCGCACCGGAGCCCGACAGATGCCAAAAATCGTTGCCGATCCGCCTTCTATTACCTGTTCTCACCTGTTTCCTGGGGCTCGAATCCAGGAAGTTCAAGGACTTGGTCCTGATCCCTTTGGGCTTGCCGGGCGCGATGCGAGCGGGCGCTTCGCGAAGGGCAACTCGGGCAACCCACGCGGCCGGCCGCGCGGCATTCCCAATCCCAGGCGCCGCGTGCCCGATCTGGCCGCCCGGCCGCTGAGCGCGCAAGCGCTGTCGGATCTGCTCGACCGGAAGCCGCATCTGTTGCGGCCGCTCGCGGCGCAACTGTTGCCGCCGCGTGGTGCCATCGAGCCGGCGGAGCATCTTGGGCTCGACCTGTCGTCGTTGCGGACGGTCGACGATTGCCGGGAGGTGCTGGCGACTGTCCTGGCTGCCGTTGCGCGCGGCGAGATCGCGCCTGCCGAGGCCGCTCGCATCGCAAGGCGGGTGCGTGGCCGATTGGGCGCCCTCTGACTCCGCGCACGCCAGGCCGGACGCGATATCCCCGACCAGAACGGCGACAGCAGAGACAGCCAGCAATGTTCCCGCTGGGAATCCTGCGCTTCGCCTATCCCGGCTGCTCTTGTATGCTGGGGCGGATACGGGTCGGGCCCGTCGCGAAGCTGTCGCGGATCACGAAAAGAAAGGAAGATTTGGGGCCCCGGCCGGGAGGTGCGCGAGATGCGAATTCTCATCGTCGAAGACGATGCGGCCTTGGCCCGCGGTCTTGCCGGGACGTTGAAGCTCGCGGGCTTCGCGGTGGATCACGAGGCGGACGGCGCGGAGGCGGCGGCGATCGCCGTCTCCGAGCCCTACAGCCTTGTCATCCTCGATCTTGGCCTCCCGAACCTGTCGGGTTTCGAGGTGCTGCGACAAATTCGCCGGTCCGGCTCAAAGGTGCCGGTGATGATCCTGACCGCGCGCGACGCGATCAGCGAGCGGGTGAAGGGGCTCGACTTGGGCGCCGACGACTACCTGCTGAAGCCGTTCGATGTGGCTGAATTCGCGGCCCGCGTGCGCGCGCTCGTGCGGCGTGGCCAAGGTCTTCCCGACCCGGTACTGACCTGCGGCCCGCTTTCTCTGAACCAAGCCGCCGGCACTGCAAGCCTGAACGGCCAGCCCTTGCTTCTCAGGCGGCGTGAACTGGCCGTACTGACGGGATTGATGACGCGGGCAGGCAAAGTCGTCCCGAAGGAGCGGCTGATCAGCGAAGTATTCGCCTTCGACGAGCCGGTCGCGCCCAATGCGCTCGAGCTCTATGTGGCGCGGCTGCGCAAGAAACTGGAGCCGGAGGGGCCGCAGATCCGCACGATCCGTGGCATCGGCTATCTTTTGGAGACGGGGTGATCCCGATCAAACCGTCGCAGCCCTCGCTGCGGCGGCGGCTCATGCTGAACATGCTCTTGCCCGCCGCGGCGCTGGCGGCGGCGCTCGGGGTCGGCGGCTGGCTGATGATCCGTAATGTCGTCGAGAGCGGCACATGACCGGCTGCTCGACGGCTCCGTGCTCGCCATTGCCGAACGCCTGACCGTGGACGAGGACAACGAGGTCACCGTCGATCTCCCACCGGTCGCCCTCGGTATGCTCGAGAGCCAGGCGCATGACAGCATCTATTACAATGTGACGTATGACGGCACCCTGGTGACCGGCTACCAGGATCTGCCGCGGCCGGATTTGACGCGACTTGCGGCAGGAGAGACGACGCATTGGGACGCCGTCTACCACGGCAACCCGATCCGTATTGCGGCACAGCTCCGGCGCGTCTTCGGCAAACCCGATCCGGTACTGGTCGAGGTCGGCGAAACCACGAACGCCCGCCGCGTGATCGAGTATCGCATGCTGGCCGGGCTTGGTGTGCTCGAGCTCGGGCTCCTCGGGCTGGTAGGATGGTTGACCTGGCGCGGCATCGGCCATGGGCTGCAGCCGCTGAGTGCACTGGGCCGCGAGATCGACGCCCGCAGCGTGCCCGGCGCAATAAATCTGAAACCGCTCGATCTCTCGGCGGTACCGCGCGAGGCGTTGGCCCCCGCGGCCGCGCTCAACGCATTGCTCGAACGGCTGGAGCAGTCGATCGGCACCGTCCGCCGGTTCACTGCTGATGCCTCCCACCAGATGCGCACGCCACTCACCGTTCTGCGCACCCATCTCGGCCTTCTCCAGCGATCTGGAACGGATACACCGGAAGGGCGAGCCGCACTTGACGACATCGAAGGCGCGACAAGGCGCCTGGAACGGCTATTGGCCCAGCTGATCGCCTTGGCCCGGGCCGATGAGGGCAGCTCGGCCGAAGACCTGGTCGAGAATGTCGATTTGTCACGCATTGCCACGGCGATTATCGCCGAGAGGGTGCCGCAGGCGCTTGCCGCCGGGGTCGAAATCCAATTCGAGCGGCCGGATGAACCGGTTCTGATTGCGTCAAACGAGCTTCTAGCGGGGGAAATCATTGCCAATCTTCTCGATAACGCGATCCGATACAATCGAGCTAGCGGCTTGGTTGTAGTACGGGTCGCGGCCACGGGGACGAGCGGATGCCTTGAAGTCGAGGACGAAGGTCCCGGCATTCCAAGCGCCGACCGGTCGCGCGTGTTCGAACGGTTTTACCGAATTCCGCACAAGGGCGGACCGGAGGGCAGTGGTCTCGGGCTCGCCATCGTCCGAGCATTGGCCGACCGTCTTGGAGCCGATGTGCGGTTGCACAACCGGGAGAGCGGGATCGGGTTGATCGCTGTCGTCCATTTCCGATATGCGGTTACTGATAACGGCCTGAGGGTGGAAACCCAGCCCGTTGGGGTCGTCGGGGAAACCAGGAATTGAATGTTCGTTTGGGTCGGGGCTTCGATCTTCGCCAAATTCAATTCACTCGATTGCTCGACTGAGCATGATTCTTTCGGTCCCTAGCCGGTGGGCTCGTGCCAGCGGGGTTGCGGAATGAAGTTTTTCGCAGTCGGCCGCGAACCTGGAAGCGGCCGGCGCCATCAAACGCGCCTCCAACTCCGGCTCCGACGGATCGCGGACTCTTTGTTGACCAAGAGGAACATCGCCTCACTGTACGCAGTCAGCTGATAGCGGCCGAACGTTTTCGGCCCGTTGCCGCCGGCCGAGCGGGCGCGCATCGCCCAATCGATGACGTCGGCGGTGGCGAAGATCGCCTGGTCCTTTCTGGCGAGGTAGTCCATGACGTTCTCCCGGCTCCCCGCGGTGCCGCGGCAATCGATCTCCAGAGTTGCCGCAGCGTTCTCTTTGAGCTTGTCGCACAGGCTCATATAGGTGCTGCCCGGAGTGCCGGTGGCGAAGGCCAGCTTCGGCGCCGTGACGCCGGTCACGACTTCGGCCGCGAGAGCCACGTCGGGCTTGACGCCCGGCGGCAGGTAGTTCGGATCGCGGGGCTCCTGCTTTTCCTTCATCGCCGCGACATCGCGGTCCATCGCGGCGAGCTTCGCCCGCAGGTCGGCGTTGTCCTGGGCGAGGCGATCGGCGTCATGGCGCCAAGCCTCGTAGGCCGGGTCGTCCTGGTGATGATAGGCCCAGTCGTGATGCAGATCGAGGATCGACCACAGGAACAGCGCATCCCAGATCCCGTAGGAGGGCGCGCCATAATGCACGTAAACCGGCGGCTGCCATCCGACCGAGCCGTAGTAATGGTCGCGCTCGACGTAATAGACGTTCGGCGTCGGCCGCGGGCCCGCGCCCTCGACGCTTTGCCTTGCCTAGGCGGCGGTTGCGGCGGGCGTCTCCAATTTTGGCGGCGGCGCTTTGAACGCGGCCTGCTGTTCGTGCACCTTGGTCAGGGAGGCGGCCGCCTGCCGACCGGTGATGGGGCGGTCGAAACCGGTCGTCGCCGTCGGCCCCCTCGGTGCCGAAGCGGAGGCAGCGCTGCCGGCGCCTGGTTTCGCGAAACCCCCGCTCGCAGCCGATGCCGAAGACGCGGAGCCCGTCTGGGATGATGGCTTTGCGAAACCGCCGCTCGTCTCGTGTGGTGCCGCCATGGGGGGCGGCGATGCGGAGCCGGGCTTGCTGAAACCTTCACTCGACGGGGAGCTCGGGTTAGAGGGGAACGTGACCCTTCCCCATTCGGCGCCGCTGCTGTGGCTCGACATGAACCGGCCATAGGAGTGTGGCGATAATCCCACTCCGGTGAGCAGGAGGGCGGCGCTCGCGATGCGGGAGAGATGCCCTAGCCTCACGACGATCCCCTATCAAAACTCAACGAACCTACCGCCGCTCTCCTAAAGCGGTTGTTAAGCCGGCGCGGGAATTTCCCTTCAGATACCCGGTCTGGAGGCGACCCTGAGTATAACTGAACCTGGCGTCTAATCCAGCAGCCGCCCACAGCGGTGCGGCGTCGGCCGGTGCCGTCCAGGGTGTGGTTGGAATTCAAGGTGGCGTACGGCCGGCCACGAAAGGATGGCGGGTTGCGCTACACGCTCCACCCGCCCTACGATCCGGCATCCGGAACCGATTGTCATTCCGCGGCTCGCCACCGCAGTGTACGGTAGCACTCAGCCCTGCAGGCGCTCGATGATGATGCGGGCGGGCAGCAATGTCTCGCCGAGCAAGCGACCAAAAACCCGGCGGATTTCTTGACGTTGCTCGCAAGGGTGCTGCCGCTGACCCTGGTCGGCGACGCCAGCGAACCTCTCACAGTGTGTGTGACGAACTACAGCAGCCCGGACGATCAGCGGCGCGATGAATGAAGGCCGCTCGCTCTCTGAATTCATGTAAGCGTGGTACCTTTATGGTTCCTAACACGATGAAGGGGTCGGGCAGCTTCACCCTAACCCCTTCATCTTGTTGGCTCCCCGGGCCGGACTCGAACCAGCGACCAAGCGGTTAACAGCCGCTCGCTCTACCAACTGAGCTACCGGGGATCAGAGCGTCCGTCGAGGCGGGCGCTACCCCTGGAGGCCGGAAGCGGAATCGAACCGCTGTACGAGGATTTGCAGTCCTCTGCATAGCCACTCTGCCATCCGGCCGGCTCGCATTCCCGGCATATAGGCGCGTACCGCGCAGACGGTCAAGCATCGCGGGGCGTACGCGCCGGTTGCCGGGTGCCGCTACGCTCCATATATTGGTTAGTCCAAGGTTTTCCTAAAGAGTTGAGAGAAATGGCGCGCGTCACCGTTGAAGATTGTGTTGTCAAAGTCCCGAACCGATTTGAGCTCGTGCTGCTCGCCGCCCAGCGTGCGCGTGAAATCAGCTCCGGCGCCCCGCTGTCGATCGACCGCGACGACGACAAGAACCCGGTCGTTGCGCTGCGTGAGATTGCCGACGAGACGGTCGCCCTCGATCATCTGAAATCCTCTGTAGTGCGCGGCATGCAGAAGCATGTCGAGATCGACGAACCGGAGGAAGCTCACGAACTCGAGCTCGATACCGCTTTGTTCGGCATCGGCGCGCCGCCCGCCGCCCTGATGGACGAGGAACTCGACACCGAGGCCGATGCCGAGGACGCCCATGATGCCGAGGACACCGAGGACACCGAGGATGCGGAGGAGGGGAACGAGGACGAGGCGGCTCTCCCGGCAGAAACTGCCGTCGACCTTGCACGGATCGACGAGGCCGATGAACTGGCCGAAGACATGTTGGAAGTCGAGGAAGAGGTCGATCTTGCCGACTCCCCCGAGCCCGACACGCAGGGCGATTTCGACGAGGAACTCTAGCGGCGGACCGTGCGTCGAGCCGGCCGAACGGCGCTCAGCGTGAAACTCGCGCCGCTCCATCGGGATCGCCGCGACAGCGGCTACGGTCGGAACAAGACGGGGAAGACCTCGTCATGATGCGGCAGTTCGAGCTCGTCGAGCTCGTAAAATCCTACGACCCGAACGCCGACGAAGACGCGCTCAACCGTGCCTATGTCTATTCGATGAAAGCCCATGGCGCGCAGCTGCGGGCCTCAGGCGACCCATACTTCTCCCATCCGGTCGAGGTGGCCGGCATTCTGGCGCAAATGAAGCTCGACGCCGCCTCTATCGTGACCGGTCTCTTGCACGACACGGTCGAGGATACCGTCGCCACCCTCGACGACATTGACCGCGTGTTTGGGCCCGAGATCACCCGGCTGGTCGATGGCGTGACCAAGCTGTCGCGGATCGAGCTGCAGTCCGATCAGACCAAGCAGGCCGAGAATTTCCGCAAGCTCGTGCTCGCGATGTCCGAGGACATCCGGGTGCTGCTCGTCAAGCTGGCTGACCGCCTGCACAACATGCAGACCTTGCGGTTTATCGGAGACGGCGAGAAACGCCGGCGGATCGCCCGCGAAACGATGGACATCTACGCCCCGCTGGCCGAGCGGCTCGGCATGCAGCGCATGAAGGATCAGCTCGAAGATTTGGCTTTTGCCGAGCTGTATCCCGATGCGCGCGCCAGCATTCTGGCCCGGCGCGATTTCTTGCGCGACAAGGGGGCCGGCGTCGTGCCGCGCATCCTCGCCGAGCTGCACCGCAAGCTGGAAGAGGGCGGGCTGCCGAACGTCAGTCGTCTCCGGCCGCGAGAAATCGGCGTACTCGATCTGGCGCAAGATGCAGCGCAAGAACGTCGCCTTCGAACAGCTCGCTGATTTGATGGCCTTCCGTGTGCTCGTCGACGATGTCGGCGACTGCTATCACGCGCTCGGCATCATCCATTCCGCCTATCACGTGGTTCCTGGCCGCTTCAAGGATTTCATCTCGACCCCCAAGCCCAACAATTACCGCTCGCTGCACACCGGGGTCATCGGCCCCGAGCAGCAGCGCATCGAAGTGCAGATCCGCACCCGCGAGATGCACGATGTCGCCGAACTCGGTGTCGCCGCGCATTGGACCTACAAGCACGGCGCTCCAAAGACCGAAGGACCGCAATATCGCTGGCTGCGCGAACTCTTGGACATCCTCGACCATGCGGCGGGGCCGGAAGAATTCCTCGAGCACACCAAGCTCGAGATGTTTCAGGACCAGGTGTTCGCCTTTACCCCCAAAGGCGATCTGATTGCCCTGCCTCGCGGCGCCACCGCGGTCGACTTTGCCTATGCGGTGCATTCCGAGATCGGCGACACCTGCGTCGGCGTCAAGATCAACAGCCGGCTGGTCCCGCTGCGCACCCAGCTGCAAAATGGCGACCAAGTCGAAATCATAACCTCGAAGGCGCAGACGCCGTCGCCGACCTGGGAGCGGTTTGTCGTCACCGGCAAGGCGCGCGCCCGCATCCGCCGCTTTATCCGCACCCAGCAGCGCACGCAATACCTGGATCTCGGGCGCGCCATCGTGCAAAAGGCGTTCCGCCAGGAAGGTCAGGAATTTTCGGAACGGCCGCTCGAGGCGGTGCTGAAGACCTTCAACTGCTCGACCGTCGAGGACCTTTATGTCGCGGTCGGGCAGGGGCTCGCGACGGGGCGCACCGTCGTCCACGCGGCATTCCCGCAGCAGCACGAGCCCAAGGCTAAGGTCATCTCGCTGGATCGAGCGCGGCGTCGGGCGAAACGCAACGACGTTGCGGTGCCGATCCGCGGTCTCATTCCGGGGATGGCGCTGCACTTCGCCGGCTGCTGCCACCCGCTGCCCGGTGACCGCATCGTCGGAATCGTCACGACCGGCAAGGGGGTGACGATCCACACGATCGACTGCGAGACCCTGGAGAGCTTCGCCGAGACGCCGGAGCGCTGGCTCGATGTCGCCTGGAGCAACGACGAGGATGCCAACCATGTCGGCCGCCTCAATGTGACGATCGCCAATGAGCCCGGAAATCTCGGCAGCCTGACGACGGTAATTGGCAAGCAGGGCGGTAATATCAGCAACCTGAAGATCACCAACCGCTCGACGGATTTCTTCGAGATCATGATCGACATCGAAGTCGCCGATGTTAAGCATCTGACGACGATCATCGCCGCATTGCGCGCGACCCCGGTCATCAACTCGGTCGAGCGGGCGCGCGGCTGAGCGCCGCCGCAGGCACCTTCGATGATCCTCGGCATCGGCAGCGACATGATCGATATCCGGCGCATCGAGCAGGCGATGGAGCGTTTTGGCGATCGCTTTCTCGACCGCATCTTCACCGATGCCGAACGCCGCAAATGCGATCGGCGGGCCAACCGCTCGGCTAGCTATGCGCGGCGGTTTGCCGCCAAGGAAGCCTGCTCGAAAGCGCTCGGCACCGGGTTTCGCCACGGCGTATTCTGGCGCGACCTCGGGGTTGTAAATTTGACATCGGGGCAGCCCTCGATGCGGCTGACCGGCGGCGCCTTGCGGCGGCTCGAAGAGATCACGCCGGAAGGTATGACGGCCCGGCTCGATGTCACATTGACCGATGAGCCGCCGCTCGCCCAGGCTGTCGTGATCATCACCGCCGTGCCGGCGCAAGAACGCAGGGTTTTCGTGCGGGCATATCCTTAACTCAACTCGTGACACGGGCTTGGGTCATCTCGCCCTCCAGGCCCCCAAGGAATTCCATGAAATCCAAATCCGGCCCTACGGTCCTCACCCGGAAGAAAGCTGCCGGCGGCATCCTCGACACGATAAAGACGATCGTCTATGCCGTGCTGATCGCACTCGTCGTGCGGACAGTCGCCTATGAACCGTTCAATATTCCATCGGGATCGATGGTCCCGACTTTGCTGGTAGGCGATTATCTGTTCGTTTCAAAATTTTCTTACGGATACAGCCGTTATTCGCTGCCTTTGGGATTGCCGCTGTTTCCCGGACGGATTTTCTTTCATTCTCCGGAGCGCGGCGACGTCGTGGTCTTCAAATTGCCGACCGACAATTCGACCGACTACATCAAGCGGGTCATCGGGCTGCCCGGCGATCACATTCAGATGAAGAACGGCATCCTCAATATCAACGGTCAGCCGGTGCCGCGTAAACGCATCGGCGATTACCTCTATCAAGAGGGGACCGGCGCCATTATTCCGCTTGCACAATACATAGAAACCCTGCCGAACGGCGTGCAACATCGCATCATCGAGATGAGCGACAATGGGCCGCTCGACAACACGCAAGAGTATGTGGTTCCACCGGGCGATTATTTCATGATGGGCGACAATCGCGACAACTCGCAGGACAGTCGGGTATTATCCGCTGTCGGCTACGTACCGGCCGAGAACCTGATCGGGAAGGCACAGTTCATCTTTTTCTCGACAGACGGGTCGGCCCGGCTCTGGGAAATCTGGAAGTGGCCGTTCGCGATACGGTATGGCCGGCTGTTCCACGGCGTCCAGGGCGTCGATTGACCGCCGACCTCGCGCCAAAAATCGGGTATCTCTTCGCTCGGCCGGAACTCGTTGAAGAAGCCCTGACCCATCCGAGCGCGCTCGCGCCCGAGCATGGCCGCGGCCGCCGGGGCGGCAAGCCCATTCACCGCGGCTATGAGCGCCTGGAATTTCTCGGCGATCGCGTTCTGGGCCTCATCATAGCCGATCTCTTGTGGCGGCGCTTCGAGAGCGAGGCCGAGGGACACTTGACGCGCCGTCTGACGCATCTCGTTCGTCGCGAAGCACTCGCGCGCGTCGCCGCCACGATCGGGCTCGGAGACCATCTGCTCCTGTCGCGCGCCGAACAGGTGGCGGGAGCCGCCGCCAATCCCGGAATTCTCGCCGATGTCTGTGAGGCTCTGATCGCGGCGATCTACCTCGACGGCGGTTTCGAGGCCGCCTCCGGCTTCGTGCGCCGGTTCTGGCAGCCGTTGATCGACGAAATGGAGGGGCCGCCGCGCGACCCGAAAACCGCGCTGCAGGAATGGGCGCAGGCGCGCGCGTTGGCTCTCCCGACCTACGAACTCGTCGGCACCACCGGCCCCGACCACGCCTTGCGCTTCACCGTCGCGGCAAGAGTCGCTGGCCGCGATAGTGCCACGGCGACCGCCTCGTCAAAGCGCATCGCCGAGGCAAAAGCTGCTGAGCTGCTGCTCGAACGCCTGGCGGCCGAGGCGTAGGCTCGTCGTCGTTCCCGCGAAAGCGGGAATCCAGGGGGCGGCAAGGCCGCAACTGTAGCCCCTGGACCCCCGCTTTCGAGGCTGTCAGGAAATCGATTTAATGCAGCGAAAGCAGAGCTGCAGCGAGGTGGTGCGTGCTTCGAGACGCGCCCGCCGGGCGCTCCTCAGCATGAGGTAATCCTTTGATGGCATTAAGAAAACCCTCATCCTGAGGAGGCCGCGAAGCGGCCGTCTCGAAGGACGCACAAAGCTGATCCGGCCATCGTCGATTTTCCTGACAGCCTCTTTCGCCGGGGCGACAAATAACCCGCTGTGAAGACCGACTTCATTTTTCGCCAGGCTGAAAGGCCAGCAGGTGTTGTCCCATTTCATTCGTCCCATTCAAGGGACAGGGCAGCTCCCGGGTGTGCCGCACCGGTGCGGCACCGGCAGCGTCGTTGCCGTCACGACCGGAGAACTCGGCCCCTCGGTACCGCCGTTGAGGGTGGCGGTCACTTTGTAGCGATAAGGTGTGGCGGGACGTAAGCTTAAATCGCCAAAGCTCTGCCCGGAGACCGAGCCGACGGGCGTAAAGCTGTTGTCATCGCCGCTCGAGCGATTGATCTTGTAGCTTTGTGCGCCGTCTACCGAATTCCAAGCAATCGCCGCGCCAGTATCCGAAACATCGTTGACCACGATCCCAGACGGGGTAGTGGCATCCACTGCTGCCGCCGAGGTCGAGGCATGTCCGCTCGTAAGCCGGTCGAGCATGGCTTTGATCGTTGTGACTTGCCGTCCGGCCTTAACGGCATAATTGAAGTTCGTGTAACCCCACCAATCCCAGCATCCAAACGGGTTGAGGGGCGTAAAGGCATCGCTGGTGGGATCGCCAACGATTGTCTGCGGGTAAAGGATGATCAGGCGGTTGGTGTCGGCCCACTCGTTATAGCCGGCATGCTGGATGTAATGGTTCTGGATGGTTTCGAAATTTTGCTTGCAGCCATGGAGCGCGATATGCACCCGGCACGGCTTCTGGGCGGCACAAGACGCCGGGACGTAAACATACCCGGTCTCGGCCATGCTGTAAGAGGCCGGGGATTTGGGAGAGGTCGGCTCCCGCTGATCGAACGGGATGAGCTTCCCGGAAAGCGCGCCGCGGTTCTTGGGGTTGAGGGCGCCATAGATGTGCTGGAGAATTATGCCGGCCTGATCGTAGTTGCAGTGGTCGATGTAGTCGCCTTCATTTTTGTTGCATGGCAGACCGTAATCGACCGTCACCTGGGAATGGCCCGCTCCAATGGCGTTCTGATGGAACACATTGCCGTTGCTGCGGCCGCCTAGGTAATGCAAATAGAAGCGGTAAGCAGCGTCCCCGACTTTTGGGTTGACGATCGAGTTGTTGTAACCGGAAAAGATGTATATGTGCTGGTTCGCGATGTTGTGCGGGTCGTCGATGTCCCCGCTGCGGGCCCATTCGTCGGTTTTCTCGAAGAGCGGCTCAAGGTCGGGGGGAGGTCCTTTCATGCAGGGACCGGTCGCCGTGAGGCCGGGGCCGAGATTGCCCAAGAGACCATCTATGGCCGTCCCTTGTGCACAATAATAAGGCCCGCCGGCAATGACGCCGACGCCTTTGACAATGGACGACCAGGAGACCCCGAACTGCACAGCCATGAAGGCGCCGGACGAGATGCCCGAGATCGAGCTTTCCTTTATGTCTGCATTGTAAGCGCCCAACGGCGGCGCAGGGGGCTCAGCCGCTGCCGGCAGGATGCCGAGCGCGGTGACGACTAGCGTCAGGCAGGCCAAACGGGCCGATGCACGAATCTGATGCATTGGATCTGTCCCTCAGCGGTTCAGATGTCCGGGCAAAAGACGTGCCAGTGCCTGTGAGGATTGGCGAGACGCGACCTCTGCTCCGGAACACGCGCAAAATATCTCGTTGCGCGTTTCGGAGCGTGTGATCGACCTCACACTGCCACTGAAATCAGGTTCGTGGCGTTATTCGGCGCGGATCGCGCGAAAGCGCAGCCGCACGTAATCGGCGATCCAGGTCCCGGTCTCGTCCATCAGCACGGGGCGCAGCAGGTCGGCGACTTCGGCACGCGCCTGCGAGCGGTCGGCCTCGGGCAGCGGAAGGAAGAAATCTTCGGCGAAAGTGTCGAGCCACGCTTCGATGCCGGTCGGCAGGGTCGTCGGCCGTGGGACGATCGCGATTTCCTCGACCGTGAACTGCGCTTGTTCGAGCTTTTTGCGGTAGGCCTCGGCGGACGCGAAGTACCATGGATTGAGGCGGTGGGCGTCGAGTCCGCGGCGCGCAAGAACCGCGCTCAGGGCGACGATGATCGCCGCGGTGTTGTTGTGGCCGCCCATCTCGGCGACAAAGCGGCCGCCGGGCTTCAGCGCCCGGCGTACGCCGGCGAGCGCCGCCCGCTGATCCCGCATCCAATGGAGCGCGGCATTCGAGAATACCGCATCGAATTCGCCGGTGAAGGTCAGCTTCTGGCCGTCCATGACCCTGGCATCGATCCCGCGCGCCCGTGCCGCAGCGACCATGTCCGGCCCGGCATCGATTGCGATCACCGTGGCGCCGGCCGCGACGATCTTTTGGGTCAATACGCCGTCGCCGCAGCCCAGATCGAGAATGTGCTCACCTGGGGATGGCGCGAGGAGCTCGAGGACGGGGGCGCCGAGGGCCGGGACGAAATGCGCGGTCTCGGCGTAGCGCTCGGCCGACCAGCGCTGCCGCGCGATTTCCGCCACCATCAGACCTCCATCCCTTGCACCTGGCGCGCCTCCGCTTCACGGCGGATCTCCGAGAGCGTCGTGCGGGTCGTGATAACCTCCGGATCCATCTTGAGCTCGATGATCGCCGCCTCTTTGCGGGCGGCCGCCTCCTCAAAGGCCGGCGCGAACTCCTCCGTCCTTGCGACTGAGGCGCCAAATACGCCGTAGGCCCGCGCGAGGCCGAGAAAATCCGGGTTCTTCAGCGCCGTCCCGACGACCCGGCCCGGGAAGCGGCGCTCCTGATGCATGCGGATCGTCCCGTACATCGCGTTGTTGAAGACCAGGATGATCGGGCCGACCCCTTCGAGAATCGAAGTCGCGATCTCCTGCCCGGTCATCATGAAGCCGCCATCGCCGCAAAAGCCGACGACGAGCCGCTCGGGATGGACCAGCTTGGCCGCGACCGCGGCGGGCACGCCGTAGCCCATCGCGCCGCTGGTCGGGCCGAGCTGGCGTCCCGGCCGGCGGTACTGCAGGAAGCGATTCGGCCAGCCGCTGAAGTTTCCGGCGTCGCTGGTGACGATCGCGTCGTCGGGCAGGCGGTCGCGCAACCAACTCATCACCTTGCCGAGATCAAGCGTTGCGCCCACTGTGGCGGGTAAGAGCCCGGCCTCGTATTCCGAACGAACCGCCGCGCGCCAATCCGACCAGCGCGGCGCCGCCACCGGGGGCAGAGCCGCGGCGGCGGCGGCGAATTCGGACATGCCGGATTGAATTGGGAGGCTCGGGCGAAAAACCCGGCCGAGTTCCTCGGCGCCGGCATGGATATGGATCAGCACCTTGCCCGGGTCGGGTATGCCCATCAGCGAATAAGATTGCGAGGTGATTTCGCCGATTTGCGCGCCGACCGCCAGCAAGAGGTCCGCCCCCTTGATCCGCGCGACGAGGGCGGCGCTCGCCCCGGTGCCGAGATCGCCGGCGAAGCAGGGCGATCGGTTGTCGACGATGTCCTGCCGCCGGAACGAACAACAGACCGGCAGCTGGTTGGCCTCGGCAAAATTTGTGATGTCCCGGCAGGCTCGGTCGTCCCAGCCACCGCCGCCGACCAGCATGATCGGCCGCTCCGCAGCGACGAGGAGCCGGCGCAACTCTGCGAGATCGGCAGCCCCGGGATGGGCGCGCACGGGCCGGTAGGGGCCGACCACCGCCGCCGCGCTATGGTCGCGCAGCATATCCTCGGGTAATGCCAGCACGACGGGGCCCGGTCGTCCGGAGGTCGCGACCTGGAAGGCCTGATTGATCAGCTCGGGGACACGCTCGGCCATGTCGATCTGCGCCACCCATTTGGCTAACGGCGCGAACATCTTGCGGAAATCGACCTCCTGGAAGGCTTCGCGGTCGATCTGATGGCGCGCGACCTGGCCGACCAGCACGACCATCGGCGTCGAATCCTGAAAGGCGGTATGGATGCCGATCGAGGCATTGCAAGCGCCGGGCCCGCGGGTCACCAGCAGCACTCCCGGCGTGCCCGTGAGCTTGGCGTAGGCCTCGGCCATGAACGCGGCGCCGCCTTCCTGGCGGCAGGTCACGAGACGGATCTCCGGGGCGTCGAACAGCGCGTCGAGGACTTCGAGGTAGCTCTCGCCGGCGACGCTGAAGGCCATGTCGACACGATGGGCGCGCAGCGCCGCGACGACGAGTTGGCCGCCGCTGAGAAGATTGGTCGTCATCGGCCTACCTCGAGCCTGGTGTCCACACGGCCATTTGAGACGATGCGATGCCCGGACGGAAGGGGTTTGCTCTACCGGGATGCTTCGCGGCCGGACGCCATATAATCGACTGCCCCTATCGGCATCGTGGAATTGTGATCAAGCAGGTCGCGGGCGACGCGCAAGCGGAAAATTGCTAGGCTCTCGCCGCCGAATTGCCGGTCCGAAGGAGCAAATCAGGTCTCGGATGACATGGACGATCAGCGAAGCGAAATTCTTGCGCCACCCGGAAGAGTGAGGGTAGACGAGCCGTTGGTTCGTCCGGCTCAGCCGGGCGGCGTCGTGTCGCACGGGCCGCGGCGCTCGTGGGGGCGGCGGCTTGTCTGGTTGCTCTTGGTCGCCGCGATTGTTGCCGCCGCGATCTGGTACTTTCCGCGGCCGCAGATCCAGCCGAAGGCGGGCGGCCGCGGCCAAGCCGGCGCTCCGGTCCCCGTCGGGGTGTCCCCGGTGGAGAAGGGCGACATGCCGGTGACCTTGAGCCAGCTCGGCACTGTCACCCCGCTCGCGACGGTCACGGTAAAGACCCAGATCAGCGGTTATCTGGTGCAAGTGGCCTTCAAGGAAGGCCAGATGGTCAACAAGGGCGATTTTCTCGCCCAGATCGACCCGCGCCCCTACCAGGTGGCTCTCGAACAGGCCCAGGCCCAGTTGGCCAAAGACCAGGCGCTGCTGAAGAACGCGCAATTGGATATGCAGCGCTACAACACCCTGGTTGCGGAAAACTCGATCGCGAAGCAAACCCGTGACACGCAGGTGTCGCTGGTCGCGCAGGACGAGGCGACGGTCAAGGCCGATCAGGCGCAGATCGACGCCCAAAAGCTCAACCTTACCTATTGCCGCATCGTCTCGCCGGTCACGGGCCGCGTCGGGCTGCGCCAGGTCGACGCGGGCAATTATGTTCAGACCAGCGATCCCAACGGCATCGTCGTGGTCACCCAGCTGCAGCCGATCTCGGTCATCTTCACACTGTCCGAGGACAATTTGCCCGAAGTGATGAAACGGGTGCGGGCCGGGGCAAGCTTGCCGGTGACCGCCTACGACCGCACCGGCGCGACCGAGCTCGCCAGCGGCAAGCTCGACACGGTCGACAATCAAATCGACACGACGACCGGCACGGTCAAATTGCGGGCAATATTCGACAACGATGAGCTGGTTCTGTTTCCCAACCAGTTCGTCAACGTCAAGCTATTGGTCAATACGCTGCATGACGCCGAGATCGTACCCAACTCGGCGATCCAGCGCGGCGCGCCCGGCACCTTTGTCTATGTCGTCAAGCCGGAAAACACGGTCGCGGTGCACAAGGTCAAGCTCGGGCCGAGCGACGGTCAACGAAGCGCGATCCTGTCGGGGCTGGAACCGGGTGAAAGTGTTGTCACCGACGGCGCCGACCGGCTGCGCGACGGCGCCAAGGTGACGATTGCTTCGCCGCAACCTGCCGCGTCCGCCGCCGAGGGCTCACCCCAGCCGCAAGGCCAGCAGCAGAGACAAGGTTCAGGGCGGCGGCGGAGCACCCCGTGAGCTACCTGGCAGTTACCCTCACCCGCCTCACTGCGCTCGACACCCTCTGCCGCGGTGCGGGAGAGGGGCTACAATGCGTCGAAATCAAAGCCCCTCGCACGCACCGCGGGAGAGGGAGACCAAGCCCGGAGGGCTTGGTGGGTGAGGGTGCTCGGCTTTTGAGATGAGCCCTTCGCGCATCTTCATCCTGCGCCCGGTGGCGACGACGCTTGCTGATGGCGGCGATCATGCTGGTCGGCATCTTCGCCTATCGCTTCCTGCCGCTGTCGGCGCTGCCCGAGGTCGATTATCCGACGATCCAGGTGCAGACCTTCTACCCCGGCGCCAGTCCCGATGTGATGACCTCCTCGGTCACCGCGCCGCTCGAGGTGCAGTTCGGCCAGATGCCGGGGCTCAACCAGATGTCCTCGACGAGTTCTGCCGGGGCCTCGGTCATCACCCTGCAGTTCAGCCTCGACCTCAGTCTCGATGTGGCGGAGCAGGAAGTGCAGGCGGCGATCAACGCGGCCGGCAACCTGTTGCCGTCGGATCTGCCGGCCCCGCCGATCTATGCCAAAGTCAACCCCGCAGACGCACCGATCCTGACCTTGGCATTGACCTCCAAGACCATGCCGCTTGACCCAGGTCGAGGACCTCGCCGATACCCGTCTCGCGCAGAAAATCTCGCAGTTGCCGGGGGTCGGCTTGGTCAGCATCAGCGGCGGCCATCGACCGGCAGTGCGCATCCAAGCGAATTACCGCCAGCTCGCCGCCTACGGCCTCAACATCGACGATCTGCGCACGACGCTCGCCAACGCCAATGTCAACACGCCCAAGGGCAATTTCGACGGGCCGAGCCGGGCCTACACGATCAACGCCAACGATCAGATCAGAAAGCCGTCCGACTACAACGATCTGGTCGTTGCTTACCGGAACGGCGCGCCGGTAAAGCTGTCGGATGTCGCGCGCGCCACCGAAGGCGCCGAGAATACCAAGCTCGCCGCTTGGATGAACACGGACGAGGCGGTTATCGTCAATATTCAGCGGCAGCCCGGCGCCAATGTCATCGAGGTCGTCGACCGTATCCAGGCGCTGTTGCCGCAGCTGAGGGCGGCGCTTCCCTCGGCGGTCGATGTCGCAGTGCTGACCGACCGCACCACCACGATCCGCGCCTCGGTAGCCGATGTCGAGTTCGAGCTCGGCCTTGCCGTGGTCCTGGTCGTGATCGTGATCTTTGTATTTCTGCGCAGCCCTTCGGCGACCCTGATCCCGAGCCTGTCGGTGCCGCTCTCGCTCGTCGGTACCCTGGCGGTGATGTATCTCGCCGGGTTCAGCCTCAACAACTTGTCGCTGATGGCATTGACGATCGCCACGGGGTTTGTCGTCGACGACGCGATCGTCATGATCGAGAACATCTCGCGCTATATCGAGGCGGGCGATCCGCCCCTGCAGGCGGCATTGAAGGGCTCCGAGCAGATCGGTTTTACGATCATCTCGCTGACCGTATCGCTGATCGCGGTATTGATCCCGCTCCTCTTCATGCCCGACGTGGTCGGCCGCCTGTTCCGCGAGTTCGCGATTACGCTTGCGGTGACGATCGTCATCTCCGCCGTCGTCGCATTGACGCTCGTTCCGATGATGTGCGCCAAGATCCTGCGCCACCGGCGCCCATCGGAAATTTCGGCGGTGGCGCGCAAGAGCCAGGAATGGTTCGACGCGCTGATCGCCCAATATGGCAGGCTCCTGACCTGGGTGCTCGACCACCAGCCGCTGACCTTGCTGGTGGCGGTCGGCACCCTCGGCCTTACGGTGTTTCTCTACATCGTGATCCCGAAGGGCTTTTTCCCCGTCCAGGATACCGGGCTTATCCAGGGGATCTCCGAGGCCGAGCCTTCGGTCTCTTTCGAGGCCATGGCGCAACGCCAGCAGGCGCTGGCCGCGGCCATCCTCAAGGACCCCGACGTCGTGAGCCTATCCTCCTTTATCGGGGTCGACGGCACCAATTCGACCCTCAACACGGGCCGGTTTCTGATCAATCTGAAGCCGCGCGAGCAGCGCAGTATTTCGGCCAGCGACGTGATCCGGCGGCTGGAGCGGGAAACGCAAGACGTCTCCGGCATCTCGCTTTATATGCAGCCGGTCCAGGATCTGACGATCGACGCGACTGTCAGCCGCTCGCAGTATCAGTTTGTCCTGGAAGACGCCAATCCAAATGAGTTTTCGGCCTGGGTTCCGAAACTGCTCGAGCGTCTGCAGCAATTGCCGCAGCTCGAGGATGTCTCTAGCAACTACGCCGAGAACGGCCTTTCGGCCTATATTCTGATCGACCGCCCTACCGCGGCGCGCTTCGGCATCACCCCGGCCACCGTCGACAACGCGCTTTATGATTCGTTCGGCCAGCGCATCGTCTCCACCATTTTTACTCAATCGAACCAGTACCGGGTGATTCTGGAAGCCGATCCCGAACTGCAGAAATCCTTGAGCTCGCTGGGGCAGATTTATCTGCCGTCCTCGACCGCGACGAATGGCCAAGTCCCGTTGTCGGCGATCGCTCAGGTCGAGGAGCAGACGGCGCCCCTGGAGATCAACCATCTCGGCCAATTTCCGTCGACCACCGTGTCGTTCAACCTGGCGCAAGGCGCCTCGCTCGGCGAGGCGGTCGATGCGATCAAGCAAGCCGAGCAGGAAATCGGCATGCCGGCCAGCATGATAACCGTCTTCCAGGGTGCAGCGTTGGCGTTTCAGGCCGCGCTCGGCAACGAGCTCGTGCTGATCATCGCGGCCATCATCACGATGTACATCGTGCTGGGTGTACTCTATGAGAGCTTCATCCACCCGATCACGATCCTCTCGACCTTGCCCTCGGCCGGGGTCGGAGCGCTCTTGGCGCTGATGATCGACGGCAGCGATCTCAGCGTCATTGCGATCATCGGGATCATCCTGCTGATCGGCATCGTCAAAAAGAATGCGATCATGATGGTCGACTTCGCGCTCGACGCCGAGCGGAACGAGGGAAAATTGCCGCGCGAGGCGATCTATCAGGCCTGTCTGCTTCGCTTCCGGCCGATCCTGATGACGACGATGGCGGCCCTATTCGCCGCACTGCCGCTGATGCTCGGCAGCGGAACCGGCTCGGAACTGCGCCACCCGTTGGGGCTGACAATCGTCGGCGGCCTGATCTTCAGCCAGTTGCTGACCTTGTTTACGACGCCGGTCATTTATCTCGGCTTCGACCGGCTGGGCGGGGCGTTGCGCCGCCGGTTCAACGGCGGCGGGGCGGTCGCTGAGGGCACCAGGCGGTGAATCCGTCGACGCCGTTCATCAGGCGGCCGGTCGCCACGACGCTGCTGACCATCGGCATCGCGCTCGCCGGCTTTTTTGCTTATCTGAAGCTGCCCGTCGCCCCGCTGCCCCAAGTTGATTTTCCGACGATCTCGGTGTTTGCGACGATGCCGGGGGCGAGCCCGGACACGATGGCGATGACCGTGGCGACACCGCTTGAACGTCACCTCGGCATCATTGCCGATGTCACCGAAATGACCTCGCAGAGCACGGTGGGCACGACCCGGATCACGCTGCAATTCAGTCTCAACCGGAACATCGATGGTGCCGCGCGCGACGTTCAGGCAGCGATCAATGCAGCGCGTGCGGACCTGCCCACCAGCCTGCGCACCAACCCCACCTATCGCAAGGTCAACCCGGCCGATGCGCCGATCGCGATCCTGGCGATGACCTCGGCGACGCTTACGCGGGGGCAGATTTACGATTCGGCCTCGACGGTCGTCCAGCAGGCATTATCCCAGATCGACGGCATCGGTCAGGTGGTGATCAGCGGCGCTTCATTACCGGCGGTGCGCGTCGAGCTCAATCCTCTTGCGATGTTCAAATACGGGATCGGGCTCGAAGACGTGCGCGCCGCGCTCGCCTCGGCCAATGCCCACAGTCCCAAGGGCGCCATCGAAGAGGACGACCGCCGGTTCCAGATCTACACCAACGATCAGGCGAACCATGCTGCCGATTACCGCCCGCTGATAGTGGCCTATCGCGACGGCTCGCCGGTGCGGCTGACCGATGTCGGGGAAGTGCGCGATTCGGTCGAAAATCTGCGCAATCAGGGGCTCTCGAACGGCAAACCGGCGGTCCTGGTCTTTCTTTACAAGCAACCGGGCGCCAACATCATCGACACGGTCGATCGCATCAAAGCCATCTTGCCGCAGCTCGAGGCCTCGATCCCGAGCGCCATCAACGTCGCATTGACCCTGGACCGGACGATCACGATCCGGACATCGCTCCACGATGTCGAGCGAACCCTGATCATCGCGATCATTCTCGTCGTCCTCGTCGTGTTTGCGTTCCTGCGCAATCTGCGCGCCACCTTGATCCCGAGCGTCGCAGTGCCGGTATCGCTGATCGGCACGTTCGGGGTGATGTATCTGCTGGGCTACAGCCTCGACAATTTGTCGCTGATGGCGTTGACGATCTCGACCGGTTTTGTCGTCGATGATGCGATCGTCGTGCTCGAAAACGTGACGCGGCACATCGAAGCCGGCAAGACGCGTATGCAGGCAGCGCTGCAGGGGGCCGGCGAAGTCGGCTTTACGGTGCTGTCGATGAGCCTCTCGCTGATCGCCGTCTTTGTGCCGATCCTGCTGATGGGCGGCATCGTCGGACGGCTGTTCCGCGAGTTCGCGATGACCTTGTCGGTCGCGATCATGATCTCACTGGCCGTCTCACTGACGACGACCCCCATGATGTGCGCTTACCTGCTCGCCGATCGGCGCGAACAGGCGCATGGGCGGCTCTACTGGGCCAGCGAACGAGCGTTCGCCGGGATGCTCAACCTGTACGACCGCAGCTTGCGCCGCGCATTGCAATGGCCGTCCCTCGTGATGCTGAGTCTGTTGGCGACGCTGTGCCTGGGTTTCTACCTCGTCAAGATTATTCCGAAAGGCTTTTTCCCCACTCAGGACATCGGACTGATGTTCGGCGGTATTCAGGCCGACCAGAGCATCTCGTTCCAGCTGATGGAACAAAAGCTCACCCGGTTCGTCGACATCATCGGGCACGATCCGGCCGTCCAGAGCGTCAGCGCCTTCACCGGCGGCGGCCAGACCAATTCGGGTTTCGTGTTCGTCGTATTGAAACCGTTGTCCGAGCGCCATGTCTCGATGCAGCAGGTCATGGCCCGGTTGCGCCCAAAGTTCAACGAGGTTTCCGGCGCCCGGCTCTTCTTGCAGGGAGCGCAGGACATCCGCGCCGGCGGGCGCGCCAACAACGCGCAGTACCAGTACACACTGCAAGGTGACGACGCCAACGACATCTATGAATGGGCGCCGAAGCTCGAAGCCGCGTTGCAAAAGGTGCCGCTGCTGACCGACGTCAATCTCGACCAACAGCAAAAGGGGCTCGAAACCGATCTGGTCATCGACCGGGCGACCGCCGCGCGGTTCGGGCTGACGGTGAGCCAAATCGACAATACCCTCTACGATGCCTTCGGCCAGCGCCAAGTATCGACGATCTACGCGGCGCGGAACCAATACCATGTCATCATGGAGGTAGCGCCCGAGTTCTGGCAGAACCCCGACACCTTGAACCAGATTTATGTCAGCACCAGCGGCGGCTCGGTTGGCGGCACGAAAGCAACCAACGCCCTTGCCGGAACGGTGCTGGCAAAAGTGCCGCCGGCGAATAGCGCCAGTGCACAGACCACCACCGCACAGATCGCCAGCGACACGGCGCGCAATCTGGCGAACAACGCGCTCGCCAACACCGGCCATGCCGCCACCTCGACGGGTGCTCCGGTCAGCACTTCTCATGAGACGATGGTGCCGCTTTCGGCCTTTGCCCATTTCGGCACGGGCAACACGCCGCTTGCGGTCAATCACCAAAATCTATTCGTCGCGTCGACGATTTCGTTCAATCTCGCGCCGAACGTCTCGCTCAGTCAAGCGACGGCGGCGATCGATGATCAGATGCGCCAACTCGGCGTGCCGGCATCGATCCATGGCAGCTTTCAGGGCACCGCCGCAGTCTTTCAGAAGTCGCTCGACAACGAGCCGCTGCTCGTCGCCGCCGCGCTGCTCGCGGTCTATATCGTGCTGGGCGTTCTCTACGAAAGCTATATCCACCCGATCACGATCCTGTCGACCTTGCCTTCCGCCGGCGTCGGGGCGGTGCTGGCCCTGATAGCGACCAATACCGAGTTCAGCATCATGGCGCTGATCGGCGTCATCCTGCTGATCGGGATCGTCAAAAAGAACGCGATCATGATGATCGATTTCGCGCTCGATGCCGAGCGCACACTCGGCTTGACCTCGCGCGAGGCGATCTATCAGGCCTGCCTCAAGCGCTTCCGGCCGATCATGATGACGACGATGGCCGCGATGCTCGGGGCCTTGCCGCTGGCGATCGGCTTCGGCGAGGGTTCCGAATTGCGCCGCCCGCTCGGTATTTCGATTGTCGGCGGGCTGATCGTCAGTCAGCTGCTGACACTTTACACCACCCCGGTGATCTATCTCTATCTCGACCGCTTGCGTCTGTGGGGCGGGCGCCGCTGGCGGATCCGCCATCCGCGCTTCTACTCGGGCCGCATCCCCGAACCCGGCGAATGAACATTTGCCGCGGCGACATTGGTAGCGCAGCGGGCGTTAGGCGGTAAGTCTTTCGGCGCCGTTTGTCGAGCGGCCGGTCGCAACCACGCTGCTCACCCTTGGCATAGCCCTCGCCGGGTTATTCGCTTACCTGAAGCTTCCCGTAGCGCCACTGCCGCAGATCGATTTCCCCGCAATTTCGGTGGTTGCGACAATGCCGGGGGCGAACCCCGAAACGATGGCGTCGACCGTAGCGACACCGCTCGAACGCCATCTCGGAGTGATTGCCGATGTCACCGAGATGACCTCGGTGAGTTCAGTCGGTCAGAGTTATATTACGCTGCAATTCGGCCTCAACCGGAACATTGACGGCGCGGCCCGCGATGTTCAGGCTGCAATCAATGCGGCGCGTGCCGACCTGCCGACCAGTCTGCGCCGGAACCCGACTTACCACAAATCCAATCCCGCCGGCCCGCCGATCGCGATCCTTGCGATGACGTCGGACACGCTGACGCGGGGGCAGATCTACGATGCCGCATCGACCGTGGTGCAGCAGGCGCTCTCACAAATCGCCGGGATCGGCCAGGTGACGATCAGCGGCAGCTCTCTGCCGGCGGTGCGGGTCGAGCTCAATCCGTTCGCGCTGTTCAAGTATGGGATTGGGCTCGAAGACGTCCGCGCTGCGCTCGCCTCCACCAATGGCCGCACCCCCAAGGGCGTCATCGAAGAAGGTGACCGCCGCTTTCAGATCTATACCAATGACCAGGCGAACCGTGCCGACGATTACCGCCCGTTGGTGATCGCCTATCGCAACGGCGCGCCGGTGCAACTCACCGATATCGGCGAAGTCCGCGACTCGGTCGAAAATTTGCGCAACCTTGGGCTGTTGAACGGTAAACCAGCAGTTTTGGTAACGCTCTACCGGCAGCCGGCTGCCAACATCATCGACACCGTCGATCGCGTCAAGTCAACGCTGCCGCAGATTGCGGCCTCGATCCCTACGGCCATCCGGCTCGAGCTGACAATGGACCGGACCGTGACGATTAAGGCCTCGCTGCATGACGTAGAGCGCGCGCTCGTCATCGCCATCTTTCTCGTCGTCCTCGTTGTCTTCGTGTTCTTGCGCAATTTGCGTGCGATCCTGATCCCGAGCGTGGCGTTACCGGTATCACTGATCGGCACCTTCGGGGTGATGTACCTGTTGGGCTATAGTCTCAACAACCTGTCGCTGATGGCGCTGACGATTTCGGCCGGATTAGTAGTCGACGATACGATCGTCGTGCTCGAGAACGTAACGCGGCACATCGAGGCCGGAATGACGCGGATGGAAGCCGCTCTGCAAGGCGCCCGCGAGGTTGCCTTTACCGTCTTGGCTATGAGTTTTTCGCTGATCGCGGTTTTTGTGCCGATTTTGCTGATGGGAGGCGTTATCGGGCGGATGTTTCGCGAGTTCGCGGTAACCCTTTCGGTGGCGATCGTGATCTCGCTGATAATCTCGCTGACGACGACCCCGATGATGTGCGCCTATCTGCTGGCCGCCCGATGTGAACGGGCCTCTGGACGACTGAACCGAGCGGGCGAGCGTATTTTCGAGGCGTTGCTGAGCGTGCACGGCTGCATTCTGCGCCGAGTACTGCGATGGCCGGCTGTCGTCATGTTGAGCCTGTGCATGACGCTAGGTTCCGCCATTTGGCTTTTTGTAATTGTTCCCAAGGGATTTGTTCCCCTGCAGGACAACGGGTTGATTAGGGGTGGCGTCTTGGGCGATCAAAGCAGCTCGTTTCAGCTGATGCAGCATAAGCTGAGCCAGTTTCTCGAAATTATCCATCAGGACCCGGCGGTCCAGACCGTCGGCGGCTCGATAGGGTGGACGATTGACAGCTCAGTGTTCGCAGTCCTGAAGCCGCTGTCCGAGCGCGATGTGTCGGTCCAGCAGGTGATGGACCGTTTGCATCGGAAGATCGACGAGATGGGCGCCGATTCCTGGTTTGCCGGGATCCAAGACATCTGGCTCGGCGAGCATTGGAGCCAATACCAGTACACCTTATTGGCCGACAACACCGAAGACATCTCCGAGTGGGGGCCCAAAGTCGAGGCCGCTCTGAAAAACGTGCCGCTTTTGAAATGGGTCACTCTCGACCAGCGGCTGCACGGGCTCGAGACGGATCTGATCATCGACCGCAGCAGCGCGGCGCGGCTCGGGCTCACGGTTGGTCAGATCGATAACACCCTCTACGATGCATTCGGCCAACGCCAGGTATCGACTATCTATGCGGCGCAGAACCAGTACCACGTCGTCATGGAGGTGGCGCCCGAGTTCCGGCAGAACCCGGAAGCCTTGAACCAGGTCTATATCAGCACCAGCGGAGGCTCGGTCAGCGGCACACAGTCGACCGAGCCGCTGACCGGTACAGTGTTCTCCAAGGCGCCGGCTCAGAAGAGCAGGAGCGCCCAGCGCGGCTGGCGATCCTGCGCGCAACCTGGCCAACAACGCCCTGGCCAATAACGGGCACGGCGCCACCTCGACGGGCGCCGCGGTCAGCACGTCTCAAGAAACCATGGTGCCGCTCTCCGCGATCGCTCATTTTCAGCTCGGCAATACTCCGCTCTCGGTCAAGCACGAAAACCTGTCTGTCGCCGCGAACATCTCGTTCAACCTCATGCCGGGCGTCTCGCTCAGCCAGGCGACGACGGCGATCGAAGATCAGATCCGGCAGCTTCACTTACCGGCGTCGATCCGCGGCGGCTTCCAGGGCAGCGCCAGAGCCTTTGAGAAATCGCTTGCCGATGAGCCGGTTCTGATCGGCGCTGCGCTACTTGCGGTCTATATCGTGCTGGGCGTTCTCTACGAGAGCTATGTTCACCCGATCACGATCCTTTCCACCTTGCCCTCGGCGGGGGTCGGCGCGGTACTCGCGTTGATCGTCACCGATACCGAGTTCAGCATCGTGGCGCTGATCGGCGTCATATTGCTGATCGGGATCGTCAAGAAGAACGCGATCATGATGATCGATTTTGCGCTCGATGCCGAGCGCCGCTTGGGCTTGAGCTCGCGCCAGGCGATCTACGAAGCCTGTCTCAAGCGCTTCCGGCCGATCATGATGACGACGATGGCCGCGATGCTCGGCGCGTTGCCGCTGGCGATCGGCTTCGGCGAAGGCTCCGAACTACGCCGCCCGCTCGGTATTACGATCGTCGGCGGGCTGATCGTCAGCCAGCTGCTCACCCTTTACACAACGCCGGTCATCTACCTCTATCTCGACCGCTTCCGCCTGTGGGGCGTGCGCCGCTGGCGGATCCGCCATCCGCGCTTCTCTTCAGGCCACGTTCCCGAACCGGGGGAATGAGCCGCTAGCCACCATAGTCGCGAGGGGGGATGAAACGGGCGCGCCCCATGGGCGTTCTAACCGCGCTAGTGCTGCTCTCTGCATGCACGGTCGGACCGGATTATAGCCGGCCGAGCGCCCCGGTGCCGGCGCAGTACAAGGAGGCGGGCTGGAAGGCCGGTGAGCCGCTCGACGCGATCGACCGCGGCGCCTGGTGGTCGGTCTACCAGGATCCGCTGCTCGACGATCTCGAAAAACAAATCGACATCTCCAATCAGAACCTGAAAGCCGCCGCGGCGGCTTTCGAGCAGGCAGAATGGATTGTCGCTCAAGCACGGGCCGCCTTCTTTCCGACGGTTGATCTGAATGCGAGCGCGCAGCGTTCGCGGACCGGCGGTGGCTCCAGTAGCAGCACGGGGGCCGGCCGATCCGGGTTCACCAGCAGCTCGTTCAGCACCTCCGCATCGGCGAGCTGGGCGCCAGATCTGTGGGGGCGGATCCGTCGCACCGTCGAAAGCAATGTGGCGAGCGCCCAGGCGAGCGCCGGGGATCTCGCCAGTGCGCGCCTGTCGGCTCAGGGCACGTTGGCCAGCGATTATCTGCAGCTGAGGATGTCGGACGAGCTGAAGCGCCTGTTCGATGCCGCGGCCGGGTACTATGCCGAATTGCTGCGCATCACCCGCAATCAGTATCAGAGCGGTACCACGGACCAGTCCGCCGTCGCGCAGGCCGAGGCGCAGCTCGAAAGCACCCAAGCTCAGGCGATCGCAGTCGGCGTGACCCGCGCCCAGCTCGAGCACGCGATCGCGGTTCTGATCGGCAGGCCGCCCGCCGAATTTTCGATACCGGCAACGGAAGCGAGGATCGCGGTGCCGGTGATACCACCAGAAATGCCGTCTGCCCTTTTGGAGCGTCGCCCGGACATCGCCGCCTCAGAGCGGCTGATGGCGGCGGCCAATGCGCAGATCGGTGTCGCCGTGGCGGCATTTTATCCCAACATTACTCTTACGGGCGATTACGGGACTTCGGCGTTGACCTTGAACCGTCTGTTGGCCACTTACAGCCGCTTCTGGGCGTTCGGCTCGAACCTCGTGCAGACCATATTCGACGCCGGCGCGCGCAGCGCCCAAGTCGAGGAGGCCCGCGCCGTCTTTGACCAGGACGTCGCGAATTACCGGCAGACCGTTCTGACCGCGTTCCAGCAGGTCGAGGACCAGCTCGCCGCTCTGCGCATCCTCGCGCAGGAGGCCGAGGTTCAGGACAAGGCCGTGGCGGCGGCATTCGAGGCCGCGCGGATCCTCAACAACCAGTATCTGGCCGGCACCGTCGCGTTTACCAGTGTTATCGTCGCCGATCAGACCGCGCTGGCCAACGCCGAGACGGCCGTCAATATCCGGCAGAGCCGGCTCGTCGCCAGCGCCGCGCTAGTGCAGGCGCTGGGCGGCGGCTGGGATGCCGGCCAGCTGCCGAGCCGTGAGCGCATCGAAGAGGATGCTCCGCTCAATTTCAGCCCGCTGCCGCCACCGATACCCGAGGTGAGTGCCCGCTGAGCCCGCTCAAGCCATTTTGATTCGCAAATCGCGCGGATGCGGTAGAATTGGGTTAACGGCGCGAAAGGAGAAGAAATGGCTTATCAGAGCATGGACCGGCCGCGTTACGTGGTTCCTGCCCTGGGAACCGTGTACAGTGCAATCGAGGTCTACAGCTGGCCACTGGTGCGGGCCGCGACTGGGTTCTTTTTTCTGCCGCACGGCATGCAGAAGCTCTTCGGGTTCTGGGGCGGCGATATTGCCAAGACCGCCGAAGGCTTTGCCAAGCAAGGGCTGCACCCGGCGTGGTTCTGGGCCCACTACATCGGCTGCCTCGAGTTGCTTCGGCGGGATTTGCCTGATCCTTGGTCTGTTGACGCGGCCGGTCGCGGCACTGTTCGCCGGCTTCATGTTCGTGGCGGCGTTCCACGTTCACATGCAGATCGGGTGGTTCTGGACAAACCGCGGCATGGAAGTGCCTTTCTATCTGCTGCTGATCTGCCTTGCGATATTGATCCGCGGCGGCGGCCCGCTGTCGCTCGACAGCCGCCTCGGCCGCGAAATCTGACGGCGATCACCGTAAGAACTGCGCGAGGGGACGTGGTGGAAGAGGGCGGAAGACTGGGCGTCGATATCGGCGGCACTTTCACGGATGTGGCGCTCGAAGCTGCCGGGCGTCGCTACAGCGCCAAGATCCTGACCACCCCGGACGCGCCGGAACGCGCCGTCCTCGAAGCGATCGGCACGGTGCTGCGCGAAGCGGCGCTCGCGCCGGCGGATTTGTCGATCATCATTCATGGCACGACCTTGGCGACGAACGCGATCATCGAGCGCAAGGGCGCCAAGACCGCCCTCTTAACCACCGAGGGCTTCCGCGACACGATCGAGATCCGGCACGAGAACCGGTTCGAGCAATACGACGTCAACATCGACCTGCCGCCGCCGCTGGTGCCGCGCCGGCTGCGCTTTCCGGTGCGCGAGCGGATCGACGCGCGCGGCCGAGTGCTCGTGCCGCTCGACGAGGCGGGTGTGTCCTCGCTTGGCCGACCGGCTCGCCGCTGCCGGCATTCAGTCGGTCGCGATCGGTTTTCTGCACAGCTTTACGAACCCGGCGCATGAGCGCCGCGCCGGCGAGATCCTCGCCGACCGGCTGCCCGGGGTCCCGGTCACCTTATCGAGCGACGTGTCGCCCGAGATGCGCGAATACGAGCGCTTCTCGACCGCCTGCGCCAACGCTTATGTCCAGCCATTGATCGGCCGTTATCTCGCCGATCTCGAGGCAATGCTGCGGCGCGAAGGTTTTGTCTGCCCGCTGTTTCTCATGCTGTCCGGCGGCGGGCTGACCTCGGTCGAAACCGCGATCCGCTTCCCAGTGCGGCTCGTCGAATCGGGTCCGGCGGGCGGCGCGATCTTCGCCGCCGAGATCGCGCGGCAATGCCGCCTCGACAAGGTGCTGTCCTACGACATGGGCGGGACCACCGCAAAGATCTGCCTGATCGACGATTTGAAGCCGCAGACCAACCGGGCGTTCGAGGTCGCGCGCATCTACCGCTTCAAGAAGGGCAGCGGGCTGCCGTTGCGCATCCCGGTCATCGAGATGGTCGAGATCGGCGCCGGCGGCGGCTCGATCGCGCGGGTCGACCGGCTGAAACGGATCACCGTCGGACCCGACAGCGCCGGGGCCGATCCGGGCCCCGCCTGCTACGGGCGCGGCGGCGCCGCACCGACCGTGACCGATGCGGATCTGCTGCTCGGCCGCATCGATCCGACAGGCTTCTCCGGCGGGCGCATGCCGCTCGACCGCGGCGCAGCCGAGACGGCGATACGACAGGAGGTGGCCGAACCCTTGGCGCTGGCGATCGACCTCGCCTCGCTCGGGGTCAGCGAGATCGTTGACGAGAACATGGCGAACGCCGCGCGCGTCCACGCGATTGAAAGCGGCAAGGACGCGCGCGGCCGCACTCTGGTCGCGTTCGGCGGCGCCGCGCCGTTGCATGCCGCACGCATGGCCGAGAAATTGGGGCTCGACCGCGTGCTGGTGCCGTCCTATGCCGGTGTCGGTTCCGCGGTCGGCTTTCTGCGCGCCCCGATTGCCTACGAGATCGTGCGATCCTCACTGCAGCGCCTCGATGAATTCGATGCAACCGCCGCCAATGCGCTCTTCACCGCAATGCGCGCCGAAGCCGAACCCATCGTCCGCCGCGGCGCCGGCGAGGCGCCCCTCACCGAAACCCGCTCCGCCTTCATGCGCTACCGCGGCCAGGGCCACGAGATCGCCGTGCCGTTGGCGACCCGGAGTTACCGCGACGACGACGCCGTCCCGCTGCGCGAGGCATTCGAGACCGAATATCGCCGGCTCTACAGCCGGGTCATCCCGGGGGTCGAGGTCGAAATTCTCAGCTGGGTAATGCTGCTCTCCGCCCCGGTCCCGACCGAGCCCGAGACTGCTATGCCGGCATCGTCGCGCTATTCACCCGAGCCCGCCCGCGTCCGCTCCATCTTCGATCCCGAGGCCGGCGAATTCATCGAGGTCGCAATCCACGACCGCCGCGACCTCAAGCCCGGCGCCGTTATCCCCGGTCCGGCGGTTATCACCGAAGACGAGACCTCGACCGTCGTTAGCCGCTCGTTCAACGCCCGCCTCAACGCCTTCGGTTACATCGAGCTCGTCCGCCACGGAGCCGAGCAGCGCCCATAGACGCACAGCCTCGTTCAAAACCGTCCGACCCCTCGGCACCAACCCTTTGGAGCTTGAGATATCGGCATGTCGCTCTCATTATGGTCATCTGAAACGACCAGTTAGAGGGGATTTTGGCCGCCACTCGGATCGTCAGTGCCAGCGAGTTCAAGGCTAAGTGCCTGGACATTCTCGACCGGGTTCACAGCAGAGAATTGGATCGGGTCATTGTCACGAAGCGGGGTCCCCGTGGCCGTTATCGTGCCGACCCCTGTTGAGGCAGAGGTAGAGCGATTGCACGGGTTTTTGCGGGGGTCTGTGGTTGTCCCACCGGAAACCGACCTGACTGCGCCGATTGCGGATGAATGCTTTGCTGCTGATGAGGACGTGATCCACCGGTGAGTCGCAGCGCTCTGCCGGCTGCGATGTTGCTCGACACCTGCGCAGTGATTTGGCTTGCCAATGGTGACCCCATGGCGAGCTTGGCGACCGCAGCGATTGTGCGCGCCGGTGCAGCGGACGGGGTATTCGTCTCTCCGATTTCTGCGTGGGAAGTCGGTCTGATGAGCAGGCCTCAGGCGGGGCGCCGCCTTGCAGTCCAGTTCATGCCCGACCCGAAGACCTGGTTCGCTCGCGTGATGGCCGGCCCTGGCATCAGAGAGGCTTCGTTCACTCCCGAGATCGCGATCGACGCGTCTCTATTGCCCGGCGAGCTGCACGGGGACGCCGCAGACCGGGTGATCGTGACGAGCGCGCGCCACCTCGGTGTTCCAATCGTGACCCGAGACAGCAGAATCATTGCCTATGGACGCGACGGTCATGTGCAAGTAATCCCCTGCTGAGCAACCGGGAGGGATGCATGTCCTCATTCGATCGCCGTCATTTCTTGCAGGGATCTGTCGCGCTCGGCGGCACGCTAATGGTGGGCGGGGCGGCGCTGAACCGCTCCGCCGAAGCGGCGCCCGTGCGGATCGACGCGCCGGTCGTCGACCGAGTGGTCGTGCAAGAGGTTACCGACGGCTCGCACGACATCTTTCTTCGCGGCGCAGACCTGCCCGGCCTCTCCGTGCAGCGCGTCGGACCGGCGGCATTCGCGCCGCAGGGCCGCACTTTGAGCAGCGAATGGGGGCTCGCCTTGCACATCGAATCGCAAAAGGGCGGCGAGACCCGAAATTATCTGCTGGATTTCGGCTTCACTCCCACCGTGTACCTCAACAACCTGGACCTGCTGAAGATCGACGCCGCCGCCGTCGATGCGCTGATCCTCAGCCACGGCCATTTTGACCATCTCGGCGGCTTGATCGGCTTTCTGGAGGCGCAGCGCCCGCGAATGCGCAAGGATCTGCGCCTCTACACCGGCGGCGAGGACAATTTCTGCCACCGGCTCAACCGCGACCCCGACGGCAGCTTTAGCGACTTCGGCATGTTGGATCGCCACCGGCTGAAGGCATTGGATGTCGAGCCGGTACTATCCGAGGTCCCATCGTGATCGAGGGCCACGCTTTCACGACCGGCGCGGTGCCGCGCATCAGCATCGAGCACGTGCTGCCTAACACCTGGGTGGAAGTCGGCATCAAGGACGGCCTGGGCTGCGACGCAAACGCCTACATGAACCACCATTTCACCGCGGACGAGCTGGCCGGCAAGCCGCAGCCCGACCAGCACTGGCACGAGCACGCCACCTGCTTCCGCCTGGGCGACCGCGGGCTGGTTGTGATCAGCTCCTGCGGCCATGCCGGCATCATCAACACGCTGCGACGAGCGCAAGAGGTCACCGGCGTCGATAAAATCTACGCGCTCGTAGGCGGTTTCCACCTGGCACCGGCGCCCGAAGATTATCTGCGCCAGGTAATGGCCGAACTGAAGAAGCTCGACCCGGAGCACGTCCTGCCGATGCATTGCAGCGGCCAAAACTTCATCGATCTCGCCAAGCAGGATATGCCGGAGAAGCTGGTCCTCTGCACGACCGGGAGCCGCTTCACCTTCACGGCTTAGCCGGATCGCCGCCGACCGTCTCGGTGCATCCCCGTGGGCGATCGAGGTTTGAGATCCGGTGCCACACAGGGGCGTTAAAGCTTAAGTTGGATCCGGCGGGCCGACTTAAGAATTCATCGGTGATGGGAGGAAATGCAAATGGCCACTGCAAGCGCGGCGGAGCTCGCCGCCCGGCTCGACCGGCTGCCGATGACGCGGCATATCTGGGTGCTGGTGACGTTGATCTCGCTCGGCGGCTGCTTTGAGCTCTACGATCTGTTCCTGACTGCCTATATCGCGCCGGGGCTGCTCAAGGCGGGCTATTTCACGCCGGAATCACTCGGCCCGTTCAGCGTGCTCGCCCCCTATGGCGTGGCCGGAATAGGGACGTTCGTCTTCGCTTTGTTCGCCGGATTGTTTGTCGGGGCGATCTTTCTCGGCCATTTCGCGGACAGTTACGGCAGGCGCACGGTCTTCACCTTTTCCTTGATCTGGTATTCGATCACGACCGCGATCATGGCGTTCCAGACCTCGGGCTTTGGGGTCGATCTGTGGCGCTTCATTGCCGGCATCGGCATCGGCATCGAGCTGGTGACGATCGACACCTATGTGTCGGAGCTGGTGCCGCGCAGCCATCGCGGCCGCGCTTACGCCTATAACCAGTTTTTCCAGTTCTTGGCGGTGCCGCTGGTCGCCTTCCTCGCCTGGCTGCTTGTGCCCAACACGCCCTTCGGGCTGGACGGCTGGCGCTGGGTCGTGCTGATCGGCTCGGCCGGCGCGATCTTCATCTGGTTCATTCGCCTGTCGTTGCCGGAATCGCCGCGCTGGCTGGCCCGGCACGGACGGCTGGCGGACGCCGAGCGGGTCGTCGCC
>CAWBFS010000072.1:0-179189 GCA_963788085.1 uncultured Alphaproteobacteria bacterium | reverse complement strand
GAAGCTGACTGCTACCGGCAACCTGTCCCGCGCCGTAGTCGAGGAGATGTTCGGGATCATCAAAGCGCCTGATTACGACAAGGATGAGTTGCTGCGGTACCAGAAGGTTATAAACGAACCCGACTTCTTGCCCCTGCATTTCGTTCGCATTTTGGCGCAGGGGGCGAAGCTCCTCCGAACGTATCGCGGAAAGCTGGTACCGACACCGTTGGGTAGGAGGCTGCTCGCAGCCGAGCAGCACGGACCCTTGCAGGCCCTCCTTTTCCATGTCGCCTTCTGGCGCTTGAACCTTGCCTATTTCGACCGATACGCGCTCGATTCTTGGCCTCTGACACAGGTGGGGGTCATTCTTTGGTCGCTTTCGGCATCGGCACACGATTGGCTGCCGAGGGAAACGCTCACCCGGCTTTGCGCTTCTCCCGTCATCGACGTTCTGGAGTGGGAATGGGATCTCGGTTCCAGCGCCATGGAAGCTCGCATTCTCAGGCCCTTGGTCTGGTTCGGGTTATTGGAATTGCGAACCGAACCGAGGTCACCGACCGAGGTGGTCGATCGCCGTCTCTACCGGAAGGCACCGCTGTTTGATTGTTTTGTGAAATTCAACGTCCAGGTCGAGGGCTCAGACACTCGCCATTAGGAAAATCGCGTCCTTTCCGAACGTGGTGGGCTCGACAAATGCATGACGGACTTGGATGAGCGACACCGTTGAAAGACAAATCGCGAACCGGGCAGACTGCCCGGTTCTTTCACTCTCTCAATCATGTTTATAGCCTTTGACAACAGCGTTACCCTCGACTCTGATCTTGAGGTAAAGCTTGGCGGTCTTGTGATCGCCCCGCCTTTGCTGAAAGACCTTATCCTTCCTTCTGAGCGAGGTTAGGATATTGCGAAACTGGCGGACCTTCTGACCGATCAGGCTTGCCATCGTTTCTTCGCTGTGTTCGCTCCATCCTTTCTCATTCCAGTCCAACGCGTTGAGTGCAAGCAAGACCCGCACTTCGCCATCGTTCAAGCCCGTATCGAATATCACTTCGTTTGGGCATTTCGTAAAACGAGCCAGCAACGATCGAATCCAGTCTGTCGGTGACGCCTTGCTGCCTGCCGCTGAATTGTTTGCGGTCTGGTACGGCTCAGCCAGTCGGCTGATTTCTCGCTTGATTTTTGCAGGCTTCGGCTTTGATCGCTCGATAATTCGTTCGCTGAACTCGTCTATCCCTTTCGTTGAATTGAAGTCAGAGTCAAAGTGAGAATTATAATGTAGAGCGTTAAGCTCTAACTCTAGATCTAAGGTTTCCATTGTATTATCCTCAAAAATATGTGACGACTGAACCGATATTGCCTCTCTCGACTCCATATATATCGTTAGATTCAGAGAATCAAGACGATGCGGCGAAGGTTGGTCCGACAACCTGAGGCCGTTGATCGGGAGTCTGTTTAGATTCCAAGACCGAAGGTCTTAAGCGAAGCGGGAATCTAAACAGACTTTCTCTTTCTTAATCTTAACTTCTCTTTCTTCCCTTCTCTTTATTTCCCTGCAATTTGTTGCCGGTCTGACTTACCAAAAATTGCCGGTCTAGAGAGTGGCAGTATTTTGCCGGTCTAAAAGGCTTACGACCACCGGACCTGGATTACCGGGAACATCGCAAATATAACCTGAGCGGCGAGACCAATCGCTCCAGCCGCCGATCTGTACGCAGCAAACTGATCCACAAGTGACCGACCAAGGACGGCACCTAACCCAACCTCAGCCGACATTAGCGCCATGAACGCAACCAAGCCCATTATTGATTGTGTCGTAACCGTTCGCCGCACACTGAGCCGATCCACGCACCAGCGGCAGACAAACCAACTCGCCGCAAGGATGATCGATGCTTCGACGATGACGGCAAGCATCTCACCCAGACGTGGGACGAGCAGCAGGACGCGAATGGTGCCGAGGACGAAGCCAATGAGGAAGACGATGATCGCGTACAGCGCGCCCGCCTTTGTCGCACGGAACTCCTGGACGAGAGTGGTCGAGAACGATCCCGCCCCTAATCCAGCAGGCCCTCGAAGATTTCATCCCAAAGAGAGCCCATCCAGCGTAGATCTGCTGCGCGATGAAGTAGGCTGCCTGTGCCATTCCCATCTGGATTCGGCAGTGGCGCGAGATTCGCCTCGTAGGCACGAGCGCGAGCGCCGTGACCGTGATTGCTAGGAACTCGCAAAAGCCATCACGCTGGTACTCCCCCAAGCGAGCCGATTTGTCAACGGTTCGGGTTCCGTTGGTGGCGAAAATCCGCAAACCTTGCGCGCAATGGGGGCTGCTGGACGCGCCCTTGACGTAATTATTGTAAAATGACTTTGACTGAGGTTGAAGCTAACCATCCATGGTGTGCCGCTTTCGCCATGATGAGCGCCGCCAAGCGGGTTCATCCTTCAATATCAAAAACTACGGAGCAAATCATCCCATGGGCTTAATTAATTCTGCGCTACCGCGTGGCAGTGAACTCCCGACCGCTCCTTCTGCCGTTCCCGCGCGACCAGCTAGTGAGGATGTCGGTCAGCCTGCGCGTGCGATCATCCCCGGCGATGATCCAGGAGACCAGCAGCCACCCAAATCGACACCTTTGCCATCGAGGCTCACATAACACACTAGCCACGGCTGTCAGGACACTAAGCGCGATGTCGAGCCACTTTCCTATCTTCGTCGAGAACCGCTGCGGGGCTGCTGCACCAGCATCTCGGTCCCGCCTTCGGCAACCCTCCGTCCAAAGCTGAAAAGCCGCACCAGCAGCCACCGGAGCGCCCTCTGGAAGCGATCCCCAAGCAGTCTTCTCCGAAATGCCCAACGCCAACGGCGTCGACACCGAGGTTAATCCCGACACCCTTCATCTGATCGATCGCAGTAGCGCCTTCTACGCTGTACTAAAGCGGGGGTGAGCACGGGCGGGTATCGAACCGATATCGAGACCGACTACCCCTCAGGAGATCACCCTGCGACTGCCCGGTCCTACTCGCGTGATGAGCGTCGGCATCGCTGCAAACAGCAAGAACATGAGCAGCGAGATAACGCTGGGGGCGTTCGTCGTTCAGTCAGCAGCATAAACTGTGTCGACTGGGCAAAAACGAAACCCCGGCAGGGGGAGTGCCGGGGTTCCTTCGGGTGGCGACTTATGTTTGGGGGGAGAAAGTCGCCAGCCTCGCCCCGGAAACGTGACATCCCGAATCATCCGACACATTGATCCAGGTCAACCACCCATCAGTTTTTACACTTCCGTTGGTTTCGACAGGCTGTCTTCGTCGGAAGCCCGTCACGGAGCCCAGATGGCGAGCATTCGGTATAGCCTTCTGACGATCCCTGTCTAAATGCAAGATGCCGTCCCAGCGGGCTCCGGGGGAGCCGGGAGATCATTTCGAACATCAACGACCACGCGAAATCTGCCGATAGCATCTTCGGGTGGGATCAAGGTCTTCCGGTGGCGATGCACGCGGCCTGCCAGGGAAGGTCGCCATCCAAATTCTGGATTGCCGGTTCGGCCAGCGGTTCGCCCCAACCCCAGCATCGATCCGAGTACCGATCTCTCGCTGTTATCCGCAACGCCCACACGGATTGATCCGGCCCCATCACGTTTGCTCGGAGCCAAGCCATCTCTGCCGCCCTATCGGCATCCGACACGTCGCGATACCAGCATTTCGGTCGCCCGAACTCTCCGGGGCTCCAGGTGTAACCGCGGGCCTTGAGAACATCCTTCTTCTCGATGGCGGCGTCCCTCGCCCATAACCGCCATGTCGGCAATCTGGCCTGTTCCAAGAGTGCTTGTAAGGCAAGCCGCCCCGTGCCGGGGAGCGGTTGCGCCAATGCATGGACGGTGGCTCGGCAATCGCTAGCAGCCCGGTGTCCGTCGTGAAAGAACCCGAGGGAATAGGCGACGAATTCGAGCGCAGATGAGCGGATACCCTCGGCCTTCCAATCGATATCGAAACGGCTGCAAGCCCAATGTTTCGCGGCGAACGCCGGAAGCCGTTTCTCCAGGAAGCGGCGGTCGAAATCCGCGTGGTGGGCGATGACGAGGACAGCCCGGCCTAGCAGATCGTTGACGGCGCGGTCGTCAATGCGGTGACCGGCGACCATTGCATCGGTAATGCCGGTAATCTTCGTGATCTCAGATGGGATCGAAACGGCGGGATCTTCGAACCACTCCCAGGAGCCGAGGACTTTGTAGATCCGCCCGCTTTGCCGTTCATACTCGAATAGTGAGATGCCGAGTTCGATGATTTTGTCGCGATCTGGATTCGTGCCGGTCGTTTCGACATCCACCACTGCGGCGACGAGCTTTGGGTTGGTATCGGGTGCGTGGTATTCAGCCACTGATCCCAGCCGACTGGAGACACGATAATCACCGCTCTCGACGAGCGACCGGGCCATCTGTTCGAGTGTGGGTTCCATTCCGCCGATATCGCGAACTTGGGAGGCGTTTGCAATCGGCAAGGGTTGGGCTTCCAGGGCTCGCAAGCAGTCACGGCCCGAGATTTGCCCCCTACTGAGAAACCATAAACCCGAGCATCGCGACGGCAACGAATAGCAAAGAACCCGTCACCAGCGCTCCGCCAACCGCAACCTTCGGCGGCAAGATCGGTGCGAGCGCGCCCCACACCCCACAGGACACGAACATGCAGAGGACGAATCCAGCCAACAAGAAGCCCGCCGTAGGATTCGGTCCTGGTCTCATCGGAGAATAGTCGAGCACGGCCATTAGGAGGTTGAAGACGGCGGCAACCATCACAGTTCCGACCACCCACACGCTGATCACTGCCGCTAACCGGGTATCCGCCGCTCTCGGGAAAGCGAACTCGATCAGGAAAGTCCGCCATCCCACGATCGGAACGATGAGACCGAGGACTGCATAGAACGGGACGCCGTGGACTAGGTTGTGAAACGCGGTCGGCGAGATCAGCAGGGCAGCGATGACCATCGGAACAGCGAAAATCAGGATGATGCCCGAGATCATCGCGACACCCGCTCGATGTCGGGGGAGATCAGTCGCACGGACACCGGTCAGATCGCCCGCATGAGGTCGAGCGGGTGCACCTCAGCTTGTTTGACATGAGCATCCGTGCACCCTATACGATGTTATCGGAATTCCCAATATCGGATTTTCCGATTTAACCATTTTTGCATGACAGCATCACCAGGGCAGCGGCGTTGTGGGTTGAAGCCGAGCAGTACAAGATCGTCGGCGCGTGTTTGGCCGCTGCCCGGCGACGGGCGAATGTCACGCAGCAAGAACTGGCTGCAAGGCTCGGGAAGCCTCAGAGCTTTGTGTCGGAGTATGAGCGTGGCCAGCGCCGGGTCGATGTGGTCGAGTTGCTTGTCATATCACGGACGCTCGGCGTCGATCCTCTCGAACTCTTTGCGGAGATCGCGAGGTCAGCCGGGCGTTCCGACCGGTAAGCGCTGCCGACCGGCCTCTAAGAACAAGACCTAAGAACGTGCCTTGGGCGGGCTAGCCCCAGAACGGAGTTCCCGCATACCGTGCACGAAATCGATTTTGGAGCCTCCTCACGAGCATCTCGATACGCCCGACCGCCCCAAATCCCTTCAAAGTCGAGAAGCTGCATCAGCGGCCACCGGAGCGGCATTGGGGGCACTTCTCAGCGCCTTCGATTCGACGACCGCGGTCGGAGGTTAGCGAGCATCGGACAGATACCCCCTAAAAGAAATCCGGCATGGGACGGCGGGGCTCAGACTAAGAACGATCTGGGATTTGAGGGCCGATCCGGGTAAGGGAGATGGTGCGCAATAGCGGCAGTGCCGACAGTGGCCGATATCGACCTTTCCACTTTTTCGGGCGATGAGTGCTGCCTGGGTGAACCGTCAGATCGAACAGGGAGTTCAGCCCCAAGAGATCGGGGTCTTTGTCCGATCACCCCGTGAGCTTCGCCGGGCGCGGAATGCCATCAGGCAAGCCGCTGTTCAGGCGGTCGAACTCAGCGACAAGATCGAGATCACGCCCGGCAGGGTCTCGATTGGAACGATGCATCTGGCAAAAGGGCTGGAATTCCGTTCCGTTCGCCGTCATGGCCTGCGACGATGAGATCATCCCCTCCCAAGAGCGCATCGAGAATGTCGCCGACGATGCGGATCTCGAAGTGGTCTACGACACCGAGCGGCACCTGCTCTATGTCGCGTGCACCCGCGCCCGCGATCATCTGTTGGTGACCGGCGTCAACCCGGCTTCCGAATTCCTCGACGATTTGACGGGGTGAAACAGGGCGACTTGAACCCTTTGTATTCTCTGCGTGCCACCACCGAGCCGGGCGTTTCGGAAAGTTACCCGATTATCCAATAATACTAGGTGATCTGGGAACCGAGCCATCAGGAGCAAGTCCATCAATCCGCACCTGATTGTTTGCCGCAAGCTCTAACTGAAACTCAATATTTTGTTTCGACCAACACTCTACGACCAAAATACTCCTCTTTTTCATTGATTCTATAATTGGCGGGTAATCAGGAGCAGTGTTTGGCTGTCGTGCGCCAACAAAAGGAGCAATCCCTCTTCTCATATATCGAGCCGCCTCATTCACTAAAACGTCAGCAGCTTCCAACGGGCGGTAATCACTGTTGTATCCATAAGTGACGCTTACTCTCCTGTTTGGGTTTCTAGCTTTATCATTGTGACGAAGATAAGACCTGTGCCAACCCACTATGCGGGTTCCAAGTTTTTCGTACGCTTTTTTATCTTTATCGACATACACTTCTATGCCTTCATCGTTATGATATTCGTGGAATCTATGTATTAATGCCTCAAGGCAATGATCGACACATATTAAATATGGATCATTAGGGATATTCCATCTCCCCGTCTTCCATAGGTTATTATAGTCAGATCGCCTGAACGCAACCCCGATGCCAAACAACTTTACGCTCTCAAATATGTCGCGAAGCATGCGATGCGCTAAATCGAATTCGGCGTCATTCCAGCGCTCATACTCTTTGCGTTTTGCGTTGTAATAAGTATGATGCCATCGACGCAAGTTTAGTCGATTTAGCATGGAGACCCATTGTTGTTCCCATTTGTCCCATTCTGCTTCTGTAGCAGCCCAGCCAGCCACCGCAACAATACTTTCGGAATCAGTGGTCCCGCTCGCATCAAGGTATGCTTTCAACACGAGAACAATCCTCACCGCGCTTAGCGCGAATGGAAATGCTTCCGACCCACCGCGCCATAGTCGCGATCATATCTGGTGCCGCGCCGGGTAGGTAGGGCACGGTCCAACATCCCCCTTATCTCCCCCAAGGAAGAACCGGCCCGGCGAACGCGCAATAGGGGAGCGACCCTTGCATCCCTGCTCGTGTTTACCGGGATCATGTCTCGCCGCCATGAGGTGGGCTGCGGCGCACCTCGGTGGCCAACTTATCTTCGCGCTCGCCCAAGTACACTACGTGCCTTAGCAGACCGTCAGGCGTCCACTCGACGTAGCTAACCTCTACGACCATCTCCGGGCGCACCCAATGGACCCGGCTAAGCACCAGCGGTGATCCGAAACGGGTACTGCGTGGGGGCGGTATCGCGATCGGCATCTTCTCTACCGCTAAGGGCTGAAGACGCTGCCACAGGCGCTCCAACTCGGCGACGGGCATGCCGGTCCCGGCTCGGCCTGCATAGATGAGCTTGTCGTCTGGTGTGTAGTAGCCCAGGAGCAGCGAACCGATGCGATGTCGGCTGCCCTCGGGGTCACTCCATCCGACCACGACAAATTCCTCCCGGTTGAGGCACTTGGTCTTGAGCCATGTACGCCGGTCGGGCTCATACCGGCCATTGGTGCGCTTCGACACGATGCCCTCAAGACCGCGTTCGCAGGCTAACCGATGGAAGGCTGGGCCACGCCCGATGTGGTGATCATTGTATCGCAGCGGGTTTGGCGCACCGTGCAGCAGAGATGCCAACCGGGTCTTGCGGTCTACTAGCGGCAAAGCAGTCATATTCTCGCCGTCTAAGTGCAGCAGGTCGAAGAGGAAGAAGACCAGCGATCCCTCACCGGTATCGGTCGCGTTCTGGATGAGGTTGAAGGCCGTCCGACCATCGGGCAGCAACCCGCAAAGCTCGCCGTCGAGGTAAGCATTCCGGGCTGGCAGCCCGGCAATGGACTTGGCAATGGCCGGGTATTTCTCTGTCCAGTCGTTGCCCCGGCGCGTCAGGATTTGCGTTCTCCCGGCGTCGAGCCGGGCATGCATCCGATATCCGTCGAGCTTGATTTCGTGCAGCCAGTCGGAGCCGTCAGGTGCCTTCTCAGCGAGCGCGGCGAGTTGCGGTTTGATCCAGGCCGGTGGAGGAGCCGGTTTAACCCTTCGGCGGGTAGAGAGTGTGTCCGTAGAGTTCGTGCGAGCGGATTTCATCATCGCTGCCATATACCAGGAGTTCGCTCTTTCGGCGTGCCGCCCGCAACCTGCTGAGTGTGGCTGTTTGGCTCAGGCGATGACCGTAACAGGGCGATCGGCTGTGAGGTTGTAGCGCCACAACGCGATGGCAAAGGCGACGATGGTGAGCCCGGCTACAATGATTGCCCAAGGCTCGGCACCAAGCCGCTCGAACCACTGTGTGTAGAACTCGATCGCGCCGAAGACTGCCGCGGTGGTGACGACCCAACGGCGGTTGGTGTGCGCCGCCCAAGCCCCAACGGCGATGATGACGATCGCCCAACCGACGATGAACGCGATCTCCGGTACATGTAGGTGCGCGACGCGCCAAACCTCCCGGTTAGACCATAACCGGTAATCTTTCGCCCTGCGCCCAAGTCTCGCCGGGATAATCGCCCCACAGCGAGCCGATCCAGAAGCCGAAATTGACGAGAATCAGCGACACTCGGGCGAAAATGATCGCCAACTGCTGATAGGCTTGCCCGACGTGCTGCGAGACTAGGTAGGCAGCCCCGGCGAGGAGCGCAAAGAACGCGATCGTGATCGAGGGCTCGGTGACAGTCAGCATGTAGACGGCGTGCTCGTAGCCGGTACTGCTGCCGAGCGCGCCAGCGAGCGCCAACGGCACCAGCGCCATCAAGAAACCACTACGGATCGCGACGGCGAGCACCAAGAAAAGGAGAGCCGAGAATGCAAGCCCGGCGAAATCGGCCTCAAGAAACCCGATGATCCCGCCTGCCAGCAGCAATGCGCCGATGATGGTAGTGGCTGTACCGAGAAGGCCCCATTGCTCGGCGGCGAAAAACGAGATTGCAAGGCCAATCGCCACCAGGGCGACACCTAATGCCGCACCGGTAATAAAGGCGGGTTCGAGGGCGATGATCCCGGCTGCGACCGCGACCGCGCCAAACGACATCAGCACGTTGATCGCCAGCGATCCGGTGTCACGTCTAGCGAGCGCCTGGAGCCGCTCTGCCTCCTGCGCGGTAAGCTTGCCCTCCTCTACCAGCCGGGTGATGTCGAGAACGATCCTGATGGTTGCCGCCTCCTCCGCTGAATATCCCGACAAATCTTCCGACAGTTCGAGCGACCTCTTGAGGATGCGCCGGAACCGGTTACCAGATCGTCAAAGAGTTCGAGACCGCTCCGTTCGTGGCTCCCGACTCTTATGGATGCGGTCCCCACGGCGCTGGGTGCAGGAGCTTTACCTCCTGGGTCATCAGCAACGGGCGGAACTTTGAGGCGAAGTCCTCGACGAAATCCTTGTTCGCGAACACAGCGGCCCAATGCGCGCGACGGTCGGCGTCATCATCGAATTTCCAAAGATGTAGAAGTTGATTGATCGTACCGGTATCGCTCTGGAAATACCCGACGAGCTTCTTATCCTGCCCGCCCTTCTGGAGAGCCGGGAAGCCGATCTCTTGGTAGAGCTTCACCGCCTCTGCCATCTTGCCGACATGCAGCGTATAGGTTCTCAGTTCGTAGAGCGCCATAGGAGGTTCCCCTTTCATTTTGTGTGTCAATCACTTGAAGCCGCGATCACCTGCCACGCTCCGCCGTCGTGCCCGACATTCCGCCGTCTTCCGGATGGTCGTGGGGTCAACTTCCCTTCGGTGGGTGTCTTCGGCAACGGCAAATCCGCGGATCGTGCACCGCAAGCGATCCTTGCACTAAGCTACCCTATCGGACAACCTCGGCTGAGCCATTCGCGCGCCAGCAAGGATGCTATGCCCGACGAAATCCACGGCACTGATCTGTTCGAGATTATCCGGACCACCCGGTGGATGCGGAGGTTAGAACCGGACCCGGTGCCGAACGAACTGATCCGCACGACGACTGGCCATCCCCCGGCCTCGATGACTTGCCGGACCGCTCGGGGCGAGCCGCCCTATGATGGCGGCAACGTGACGACAAAAGGAGGGCTTCGTCATGCTCAAGGTCTGGGGACGCCGTAGCTCATTCAACCTCCAGAAAGTCATGTGGCTGGTCGGGGAGTTGGGGCTGCCGCACGAGCATATTCCCGCTGGCGGCGATTTCGGCCTCAACGATACACCCGAATTTCTGGCCATGAACCCACACGGACGGGTGCCGGTGATCGACGACGACGGCATTGTTGTCTGGGAGTTGCAGACGATCCTGCGTTATCTGGCAGCGAAATACGGGCGTGGCCGGTTCTGGTCGGACGATCCGGGCGAACGCTCCCAGGCCGAGCGCTGGATGGACTGGTCGCAGGCGACCTTGCAGGCGGATTTTCTGATGGGAGTCTTCTGGGGCTTCTATCGCACCCCCGAGGCGCAACGGAACCTGCCTGCGATTGCCGCCAAGGTCAGGGCTTGCGCGAGGCATTTCCAATTGCTCGACCGAATTCTCGCCGATCGCTCGTTTTTGTCCGGCGATACGTTAACCCTTGCCGACATCCCGGCAGGAACCTCGCTCTATCGGTATTTCGGGATCGAGATCGAGCGGCCTTCGGTCCCGAATGTCGAAGCGTGGTATCGGCGGCTCCAGGAGCGCCCCGCCTATCGGGAATACATCATGGTCCCATTCGGCGAGTTATACGGGAAGCTCGATTATTAAACCTCCGTGAAGGCTTCCGCCCGATTTGATGGCAGTTGAGCGAGCACACTATGGCAGCGAAAATCCCAGGCACGACTGATCTTTTCGAGATCATCCGGACCACCCGGTCGATGCGGCGACTGAAACCGGACCCGGTGCCGAATGAATTGATCCGAAAGATCCTGGAGGCAAGCGTTTGTGCGCCGAGCGGCGGAAACATGCAGCGCTGGCGGTTCCTGGTAATTCGCGATCCGAAGGTCAAGGAAACCGTTGGGGCCTTGTACAAGCGTGCGTGGGATGAACAGGTCGCCCCTCGGTATCGATCTGGTGAACCGGCCCCTGGTATGAGCCGGGAGCGATTTCTGCGGCTGCTCGATGCGGCAGAATATCTGGCCGCGCATATCCATGAGGCTCCCGTTTGGATCGTCCCTTGCCTCGAAGGCGGCACCCCGACCCGCACATCCGGATCGTCGATCTATCCCGCGGTTCAGAACATGCTCCTCGCGGCGAGAGCGCTCGGCCTGGGTACGACTCTGACGACGCTGTATTTGCAGTTCGAGAAGGAAGCAGAGGCCGCTCTCGGTTTACCGCCCAACGTCCACTCCTATGCCTTGCTGCCGATCGGCTATCCAATGGGGCGGTTTGGGCCAGTCCGCCGTATTGCTCTCACCGATGTCGTCTACGAAGATCGGTGGGGCCAGCCTTACCAAGATCTGTAGCGACCCGGAGCACCTTGCGTTATTGGCGAAACGACTGGCGGCGCAATTTGTCAGCCGCGTCGTTCGTTGATCCGGAAGGCGCTTTGGTCACCACCGTCGTACACGACGCCATTTTGAAGCAAATGCCACCCGGGCAGGCACTTGCTCACAGGAAGTGTGACCTTAATGCGACAGTGGTCAAATAAGTCTGAGTTTTGCGTCGCCACAGGGAATATGAGCCGCCATAACAAAAAAAGCGCTTTATCTCAACCGTCTAGAGAATTTGCTTAAATTTTATGCAAACGTCTACGAATTGTCAAAATCGCTTTGTCAAGCATACGCTGGGCGGATGTTGTCCACAAGGTTATCCACCGTTTTGGTGGATATATTCGGGCGCAAGCAAAAACTGTTTATTTGGCGATGTTTTTGCACAAGATGACGAATTTTTGACGGAATACGTGACGACATTCTGACGGATTCCGAAGCTACAGTATTCGTGATCCCTGAAAAGGTGTTCAGCCGCACGCGATCGGTATTTTCCTCCGCTCGTCCCCGCGAGTTCGTCCTACGCGGGGTAAGGACAGCTTTTTTGGCGCTTCATCCCGCTCGGCTTCTCGGATATTATGGTTAACGATACGTTTGGGCATCAAGGGTCTGCGGCACCTCGAATGCCGAGAGGAGAGCGGACAGGACCGACCCGTGAGCGACGATGTAGTGCCACCATCGTGCCACTGCGCTGTTTCCCGGCGCGGTCATCCTGGGCGATTTCAGCCAGATGCAGCGGCACGCTGATACGATCCCAAGGTTCGCCCCAGCAGTAGGGCTTATCGTGGTGTTGCTTCTGTCGGTCGGGCTTTGGGGCGCGGTGTGGCTGGTGGTCTCCGCATTGGGCTCAGTATGGCCTTGGTAGCGCAGACGCAACTTTGAAAGCGAGAGGAGCAGTGACCGGAAACTATTGAGGGAGGACCAGATGCCGTCGATATTGAACGAAGCCTTGGAGTGGCTCGACCGCGCCGAGCAAGCGCGGGAGGTAGCTGGGCAATTGAACGATCCTGGCGCGAGGAAGAGCGGTCTTGGAGCTTGCCGAAAGCTTCGAACGGCTCGCCCGCGCCGCCGCTGCCCCAACTGCGGCCCGGAGAAGAGAGTTGGCCACGCAAGACCAGGCAAGAAGCTGATGATTCCTCCCGCACGTTTCTCAGCCAAACAGCAGCCGCGTCTCGGGAGGTCGATAAGAATGAACCAACACAGAGGGCTCCTAACCCCAGAGGAGCGAGCCAGGATCATGCAGCTTCAAGATCTGCTGATCGACCGCTTTGTCGAACACAGAGAGGCGACGACAGATGGGCTAGAGGAGCGTGTTAAAACACTGGAGGCCGAAATTGACCGTCTTCTGCGTGAAAAGAAAGAGATCGAGAAGTGGGCGGTCGCAGGATCGGCCTAGCCGCCCTAACAAAGGTGATCGGATTCTAAAGGATCGGCTGCCCCATCACACCCGACGAGGGGGAGGGATGAACAGGTCGGCCCACGGTATCGGTCTGGAGAACCGCTCCCTGGCATGAGCCGCGAGCGATTTTTGCGGCTGCTCGACGCGGCAGCGGGATCACGTGACGGCCCTCTGACGGGGGACTGGCTAGAGTATCGCAATGGCGCGCAGGAGATCCGCTGAGTTCGGGAGACGGGCTTGATTCAAGCGCCCTCCTGCTCTCGTGCCTCCTGGATCGGTACTACCGATCTTGAGTAGAAGGAGGCGGAGAGAATGGCTGCCGCAAACCTAAATGTCCGCCCGGCCAACGCGTCGCGTGTTGTCGCGCCGAACGCGACCAACCTCATTCTTCTGTTCGCCCTTGACCGGATACCGATCTCGACGCACCGGCTTGTCTGTCATTGGCATCGTAATGCCGATGGTCGGCTCGTCTGCGCCTGGGAGCCTGACCTATCCCCGGATCCAGCATCCTTGACCCGAAATAACCTGTGGAACGGTTCGTAAGCCGGGACGGCTCCAATATCGGTTCCGCCTAATTCAACTTACCTGCCGTCGTGGCTCTGGAACTTCCATGAATTTTTCCGATTTCACGTCGTAGATATAGCCGTATATCGGAATGTTCGAAATCGCCGAATCCAGCCCGGCATAGTAGTGGATCATACAGCGGCGACCCTCAGGATGCTGTCGAACAACGGGTACACCTGGGCGCGATAAACGGGGGAAGCCGAGCGCGATAACCAGAACTCCTCGAAGGCGTTGGCAGGGGATTCGAGATATTGCTGGCGGAATGAGTCTGCCATTGATGCCGCTTCACAGTGCTGTCCAGTCAGGGACAGCGCGGCCACTAAGAAAAGCTGCGCGCTCCCATGGGTGGGATTGCGTTCCAGCGATTTCTGAAGGAGTAAGATGGCTTCATGCGCGCGGCCAAGCAGAAGTTCGGCAAATCCGCCGAAAAAGAAGAAGATGCTGTGCCCCCGATCTGTCCGATCTAGGCGCATGGCGCGCTCGATCGCCTGCGCTGTGTCCCAGGCTTCGCCAAGCAGGGCGGCGTTGTAGCCTCCAAACGCGTGGGCACTGGCGAGCCCTTGATCCATCGCCAATGCCTCACGGAAGGCCAAAGCCGCCTCTTCTAGCCGCCCTGCCGCAGAGTACAGCATTCCCTGGATACATTTCGCCGAGGCATTCCCCGGTTCGAATTCGAGGGCGATCGTAACCGTCTCGCGGCCAAAGTCGGATGCCGCCGCGGCGGCGCGTACATCACCCCACCAAGGGCTGCTGGCGAAATGCTGGAACGTAAGCGTCAGACCGACGAGTGCCTCGACATTGCGCGGGTCGCGAGCGAGCGCGGCAAGGAACCATTTCTGGGCTTCGGCGCTGAGGTCGGCGCGAAATTCTCCTTTGAGTGCTGCGTTGGCGCGGGCGAGACATTCGGTGACCCCAAGCTCTGCATCCGAGGTCACGGAGGCGCGGCGGCTCGCCTCATGCAGAACCAGCATATGAAGCACTCGGGAGATTTGCGCCGTTACCTCGGTCTGGATTGATAGGAGGTCTTCAGGCGGGAATTCTTGGCGGCACGCCCACAGGTAATCAGCCGACCCTGCGTCCGAGATCCGAATGTTGGCCCGCAGCGTCCCTCGGGAACTGCGCTGCTGGATACTGCCCGACATCACGTACTTGAGTTCGGAGGGGTTTGGCGGTGAAAGGTTCGGCCTCCAACGCCGTTCAACGGGTAGCCAAGAGAATGAGAAACCGCGACAATGGCGAAACAGGTCGGTGAGAAGGCGGTCAGTGAAGCCTTCGACCAGACATTGCTGTTCGGGGTTGCCGGTCAGATTGCGCAACGGTGCGAGGGCCACGGCAATGCTCGGTAGCAGGCAGGGCCACTGTGGTAGCGACTTTCGCGATTTATCCGATGGCTGGGTGCCTTGCTTTGATGACAATGGATGGTGCCGCATAATCTATGCCTCCATTATTATGAGTCGTTTATAATTGATTTCACTGAAATGGTCAAAATTCAATCCAATACGACCGTCCCGACGCTGACGTTTAAGGGTCTTAGCCCTTATTGGTCAATCCGTTCAAGCATGGCCCGGAGCGACGGCGTGAGCTTACTTGAGCGACATTGTTGTTCGGTAGCACCAGCATATCAACGGTCGCCGTGATTCCCCTACCCCGCCTTACCAGCCGTCGTGGCTTCCGGAACCTCCACGAGTTTTCCGGATTTCACGTCGTAGATGTAGCCGTAAATCGGAATGTCATTGGGAACCAGCGGATGGTGTCGGATACGCAGGACATCCTCAACGACGCTTTTGGCATTGTCAGAGAATGTGAGCCAGTTGATATAGCTGCCTTCGGTAGACCCAGGCCCCTGGCCCGAGTCACGCCATCCACCTTGGTCCAACGTCGCGGTCTTCAAGCTGCTCGCCAATAGATTGCGCATGTCGTCGTTTGTGAACAGCAGCATTCCGCAATCCGTGTGGTGGACGACAAACCATTCGCGGGTGCCGAGGAGCTTGTACGAGATCACCAGTGACCGGATGGCGTCATCGCTCGCTCGACCGCCAGCATTTCGGATCACATGGGCGTCACCTTCGGCCAGACCGGCGTATTTTGCCGGATCGAGGCGGGCATCCATACAGGTCAGGATCGCGAAATGGCGGCTCGTCGAGGCAGCGGCAGGTTGCCTTTGTCCCCGAAATTCGTCCGCGTATTTCGCGTTCGCAGCCAGCACTTCATCCAGGATCTTGGTCACTGCCCGCCCCTCCTGTTCCGAGTTGTCCAAGCGGGTAGGATAGCAGGAAAATATGTGCGGTGCTGAGCCAGCTTTCCTTTCCTTTGTCACTCGCTGCGGAGCCGCCATACGAGCGCCACGGTTTGGCCCTGCCCTAACCCCGTCCCGAGTTGATATGTCGCCCCAGCAGCCACTAGAGCGCCGCTGGGAGCGATTTCGAGCGCCATCCCGAGTCCCCGATTTATGGCTGGTCCTCAACGACGACTTCGGGCCAGCGGCGTCGCACATCCGCAGAGGCCCGAGCGAAACCGACCGTCTTTCGGCGAGGATTGGGACGCAGGCGCAACGCGAACAGGTCGGCGAGACCGAAGGGAGCCTCGATGTGTAGCCGGTCGTCGGATTCGAGTCGCACGCCGACCGCGAATGTTGGCGACGCAAAGACATTGTAGCTCTCGGCGGCTCGGAACGCCTCCTCGGGAGCCCGCCTTTGGGCTCCACACCGTTCAATGATCGGTGAGCGACGGTTTCTTCAGGAGGCTCCCATCGGTCTGTAAGACCCTGCGATCTTACCTGCCCGTTCAAAGAGGTCTCGCGCCTCGGCGGTCGTGTACGCTTGCGTTGTCACCATGTCCTGGATGCCACCACCGCCTGCTGCAACCAGGGAAATTACCGAGGCACTCTGTGCATCAGGCATGTCCGCGATTACGATAAAGTCGTACTGACCGAGGGTGAAATACAAGTTGAGCAACTTGCCGCCCGCCTGCTCGCACAGCCTTGAAATCGCGGCTTGCCTGTCCTCAGGTTTTGCTAGACCACCTCTTATATATTCCCGAGTAAACCGCCCTTGTGTCACGAAGATCGGCATTTGCAACCTCCCTTTAGGCTCTGTGAACGATCAACTATGCCTCCACGATTTCGGGTTCCAAGCTGGTCACGAAGGCTACGACCTCACTGCGCTCTGGCTCGGACACTTCAAACGTGTCAAGGCTCACAGCCAGACACCGCATGAAAGCCGCGTAGTCGGGCTTCGTAATGCCCATCCCTTTGTGTGACGCCTTCATGTCCCTGCCCAGGTAAAACGTCGGCCCTCCCGCGGCTGCGGCGATAAAATCAACAGCCAATTGGCGCTCGCGGTTATGCGTATCGACGCTGCGGGGACTAACCCAAAATCGACTGGGCAGTTCGTCCGAACGCAACCTTGGAAGCAGGTCGTCAACCATTGCAGCGATTGCGTCGTAGCCGCCCAAACGGGTGTATAGAGAAGCTGGATTACCTTGCATTGTTAGTTCTCCCTATCTCGTATCTTCGGCAGTCTGATACTGGTCGAGAAGTCTGATCTCGTCTCCTGGCCGGACAGTCCCCTCAACGAGCACAGCACCGTAGAGACCGGCCTTACCTTCGTGCCTGTCCCTCACCGTTCTCAAGATATCCGGTTTCGCCTCTGCCGTATTCGGATCGAGGGTGATCATCTTGCATCGAGGGTCACGGTCAGTGACGGTGATTACAGCCTTGGTGCCGATCTGGAGGTTGCGACCAACAAAGGCGTTCTCGGCGAACCCCTCCATCGGGGTCAGATCCGCATAGATGTTCGCTCGAAAACGTCGTTTGTCCAAAGCGAAGCCAACTTCCTCGCCAATCCGCTGCACGGTCTGGATCGAGAACATCGAGACGGGACGGCAGTCCGTGAAAGAACGATGGGACCGCAACAGCGACAGAGCGTGCGTACTTTCGAGCCCTTCAGAAAGCCGCGCGATCAAGGCCGGGTCATCAATCGCGAGCATTTCGCCCGAGGGCGTCTGAATGTCCACGGCCAAATCGGCGGTGTCGGCATAGACCGGCGTGAGACCCGGCTCGCTGGCTTCAGCTTCAGCCAGATTTGGCGGGCTCGCCGCATGGTCCGGATGCCGAAATTTCGGCTGATAGCGGAGCGTTTGCTCCTGCTCCCGTCCGGTTAGGAAGGGAAATCCCTCTGGAGCGGATTTGTCATGAAAGGCGTACAGCCGATCCCCATACACGCCAGAGAACCCCAAATACGATTGGGAGATTTCTTCTCCTCGCATGCTCTCGACGGGATACCGCCAGAGACTTTCGACTTTTCCCACGACGGTCATAGCCTAACCTCCGCAAATCGAGCGCGCTTTGGGGTATGTGGCGAAATCAGCCATAGCGTTGGATGATGCCCTGCACTCCTGATTAGCCTTTCTGGAGGTCTTCCATGGCCATCACCGGGACCATCTCGACCTTGGCATTAAGACCGAAAAAGAACCGTTCGCCGATTTCCGCGACCTGAGAGGAGTCCTTCATATCCACGACGAAAAAGCCTATTCAAAATGAATAACAGAACCGTTCCGATCGGCGCGCCTGCGACCGCTGGCTAGAGTGAAAAGGAAAACTCGATAACCCGAGTAGACTGCCGTTTTCAGTCGAGCAATGGGAACGCTTTCTCGGCGGTTGCTCCCGACGTGGACTGCCCCATGGCAATCCGGGGTGGCCCGCGCTATCGAGCAGTGCCTCGAATACAGCTAGGCTATAAGGGCAGCGGAGATCAACAGCCGAGCGCTTTTACCATCGTTCGTGACGTTATCCCGACGCACCGAAAACGGGTTTTGGTTCACTGCTCGCGCCAACCGCTTGCAGCCGTACCAACAGTTCGAGGTAATTCACGGCCATGCGCCGGGGCCTATTGCCAGCGAAGCCGAGGCTGATTCTTCGATTTCGATATGAATACGGATACAAAACGCAGTCCGGCCCACTCGATCCGGAGCAGTCTCACAAGGGCTTGCTCCAGCGGGGCACTTTTCCCGAACTGTAGCTCTGTCTCATACACGTAATAGTTGACATTCTGAGACAGTTGTGTCACGATGTTCTAGTCGTCAATGAGATGGGAGAGAGGACTTTGCGGGTCGGATACGCGCGGACCAGCACTTTGGATCAACGGGCCGGGATGGAGGCCCAGCTTCGCGACCTCCGCGCTACCGGATGTGAGAAGATTTTTCACGAACAAGTTTCATCCATCGAAAAAAGGCCACAACTGGAAGCCTGCCTCGATTTCATCCGCGAGGGCGACTCCCTCGTCGTGACCAAGCTCGACCGACTCGCCCGCTCGACCCAGCACCTTTTGGAAATCGCCGATCGCGCGAGGGCAAAAAGGGCTGTACTGCATATCCTCAACCTTGGAGCCGATACCGGGACCGCGACCGGCAAGCTGATGTTCACTGTGATCGGGGCGATAGCGACCTTCGAACGTGAGATGATGCTCGAACGGCAGCGCGAGGGCATCGCCAGGGCAAAGGCAGAGGGGAAATACAAGGGCCGAAAGCCCACGGCGCGTGCCCAATTCGCCGAGGTATCCGCGTTGAAATCCGAGGGGGTCCGCCCGACTGACATCGCCCGTAGGCTCGGTATAGGGCGGGCTTCGGTCTACCGTATTCTCGACGATCATCGGAGTTGATTAGATGTCTCATGTGCGCGAGTTCTTGGTGAGGCTCGGTCCTCATTGGGCTTGGGCTTCGGTAAGTTGGGCACCATAGCTTCGGTTGAGCGCTAATTCTGGACGCGGCGAGCATTACTGGCGAGGCCGATTATCCCATACTTCACTGCTACATTACGTATCGAGGGACTCCTCCCATTCGGAGCCCATAACCCATGACAACGCGGATAATCTTCCGCTTAGCAGACCCCACTCGAAATCGTCCCAGCCGAGATTCGTCTTCCCATGTTTCCGTTCGATACGGCGAGCGGCCTTCTTGGCCTGATCCAGCAGCGGTTTTTGAGCGTCGGTAAGGGGTTCTTCCCCTGTCTCAATCCTATAGAGCCAATTTTGGTGCCGATTCCACCACACCTTATCCCAAAATTCGTTATAGGCGGCAAGAATTGCCTTGTCGCTTCGCCGCAGAAGCATTGGCCATTCCTGCCCCGGACTCTCCTCATCCGGTATCCACTCAACTTTGTCTCCCTGTTGGGTGTAACCGATCCGATACCCATTCGGCCCTACCTCGCCGGGCTGCACCGGATCGATGGTGCTCGCCTTCGATCGCCTCGGCGGCCCCAATAATTGCTGTTGATACTGCTGGAACTGTTCCGGGCTGATCCGATGATCTCGGTGCATGCGGATCAGTTCGGTCAGCTTGAACGCATCGTCGAGCTTGTTGCGATGCGGCTTCGGTCGTTTGGCGACCAACACGCGGACCTGTCGAGTGAGATCGCGGAGCAGGACGTGACGGAGATGGTCGAGCGAGTTAAAGGTACCAAAGAGCGCTTTCGCGTAGGTGGCGTCCTGGAACTGGTGAAGCCGGTCATGCTGTACACGATCGATTTTGGTCGGATCGATTGGGCGGCTCGAAAAGTAGAGCATTGCCGGTTTGTTCGATCCGACGAATTCGTCAATTTCCTCAACTGTCCCAGATTCTGCGACGCCGGTCACTGTTCCGAGCTTGGTCCAGAATAGGCCCAACAGTATGTCGCACTCGGAAACAAGCTGCCGGTTGATCGCATCTTGCGGGCGAACACCGGTCTCGGGCATGGCATGGGTTTCCCATCTGACCGGGAGGAGAACGGTGCTCTCCGCCGCAGCGTGCAGGGCGTTCCATTCGTTGATGGCGTCGGTAGCAGCCTGCCGTTCTTCAGGCATGTCTGATGGTGACGCAATCAACACGCGGTAACTTTCGCAGCGGAACGACATGGCCTCGCCCATCCATCTGGGGTTCCGAGGAAGTGGAGATTAAGTCTATGCGCCGCTTTCCACAAAGCCGAGCGGCTCTATCCAACGGGGTATCAACCTGGACCGGAGATTGCGACAGCCGTCCTAAGGCAGTGTTAGGCGCTCTCGGTCGAGGTCTGGTTGAGTGAGGTCGCCGGTCCTTTCGAACCAGCTGCACAGACCTATTTAAGTTGACTGAGGCGTCGAAATCGCAGAAATAATCAAAGCATTCTTTTTGATGGAACGATCCAGTCGATGCGTAACCTTACCTCCTTTTGGGAGCCCGTGTCTCTCTACAGGGGGGGGTGGCTTTCGCTATTAAATCGTCTATGGATGTTCTTCGGGTTCCCATCAATTCAATTTTTCAGTGCGCTTCCCAGAACTAAGCCAATCCGAGAGCGACAGCGGAGTGCCAATATTGAGCCCGAGGCTCCACCAGCCGAAGGCGCATAGTAACCCCACCGTTAGGCAGCCTCACAATCAGATATCGTCAGCGCCGAGCAACACAGAGCCATTCGAATCGAGCAGTCCAGCATTCACCTTTTGGGCCGCTCGCAGTTCTATCAACAGCCGGTGTGCATCAAATATTCGATTCATTGCTGGCTCAGAAAGGTCGCTCGACTGAGCAGCGTTCTCCAATGCATCAATGGTAAGAACGCACAACACTCGGTCACAACCCGACTTACATAAGAAAAACGAAAACGTCCTAGCGTCTGCATCCCATGACGGCGGGCCAGCGTCCATATACCATCCTTCTGGTTCGAACGGCATTTTTAAACCCTCCCTATGCTTTAACACCGTAGGGGGCTAATTGTGTCACCCATCCACCGTTATTTTACGGTTGGAAGACAGCGTTGGGACTACTTTGATCGGACTAGGCCCTGCTCGCCCCCGAACTCGAATAACGGCTCGCGGTTGCCTCTCTGCGGTCGGCGATTAGACTTGTTCCAGCTTGGGCGAAGCAACCCGTGAACGCGACCGCCGCTTCCTGGCGGGTTTCGGCTCTGCCACTACTTCATTTCCGCCATCAACAGACTTCGCCGCGGAACGCGACCTCCGTCCCCGTGCGGGTGTTGCCTGGGAGTCCTTAACGACATCTACCGGTGTCGGTGCCGCCGTTGGCGTCACTGCCGAGAGCACCACTGCCTTTGGCTTACGACCGAGTCCGAGAGCCTTTGCTAACGTCGAACGGCGCTCGGAATAAGCCGGGGCGGTGAGGGGATGATCGCTCCGCAATCCCCATCGCTTCAGGTATTCGTCCCTATGGAGTGCGTGTCGCGTGCTGATATGCCGTTGCAGCATTTTTCCTCTATAGCCACAATCCAAGCAAACGACATAATCGTGGTGCACGGATCGTCGCACCGATACAGCAGGTGTGAGAACTTCCTCTGTTTGAATGGGCTGTCCGAGGTGACTCAGCGCGTGATGAACTGCGGTGATCAGGTCAGAAAGCTGCTCTGGTCTCAGGGTGTGGTGCCGAACGTAGCTGCTGACGATCATAGCCGTCGAATGTGGGTTGGTCTCTTCGGTATTCATGATCACTCCTTTGCTCTGTCACGGTTAATCATGGTTAACGACCATGTAGGTCCGAAATGAAACCGGTTAAAGGTCTGGGAATCGCCTTTGGGACAATCTCCTGCCTGAAAATCGGCTGCATGGCCTGGAAGAATTCGGATTGGTAAGACATGAGAAAGTCGGCATCGGCTGGCGGGAATGAAAGTCGAGACGCAGACGTAGCCGATAAGCATTACTTTTTCGTTGTTATCAAACCGTAGAAGTATAAGAGAAATTCACTATAAATTTTGAAAACCATTTCTAGAAGAGCGCTGCAAGATTTTGAGCAGTCAACCCGCTCTTCTGAATTGATGCTTAAATAGGAACGTTTTTGAGATACAAGACGCGATCCATCGGCGCGTAAAGCTTACTGGCCGTCAGCCGCATTGAAGCAGACGAGATAATCGCCGTGACAGGTCGCCTGATTCGGACACCTCGCGGCATCCCTTTTCGTCGAGTTCGGCCACCCTTTACGGAGGCTTGAGAGCGCCCCAACGAATGTCGAAATCAGTGTCGCGAGTTGGTCGCGGGCGACGGAATCTCTTACGTCCTCATTTGGCGGACGCGCTGTTCGAGCGCGGCATCGAGATCGAATATCGGCTCGAAGGTAATTTGAACCATGTGACCGTAATTCATACTGTGATGTAGCTGATAACGTGCGAAGCTGTCCGCGTCGTCGACCTCGATGAGTACATAGCCGCCCCAAGCGGTCCCATAACTCTTGAGGTGACGTACGCCAGTTTCAGCGCCGCCCCAATTTCCGTTTTTTGCAAGTGGTAGGGGCGATTCCGAGCGACGTGGATCTTGGGATCTCCATTAGGTATTGCGCCGCTCTGCCCACCTCCTTTCGGGTTCCTCCTGTCTAAGCAGCCCCCGGCTGAGTTCTGTTGAATTGACCTGGGAGGTAAAAAGGAAGATCTACGGCGACGAAATTTCCGTCCGCATCGGGGCGGGTTGACCGCTGATCCGAGTCTGCGGGATGACACGATCAGAAGGCGTTTCCATGGCCTCTTGATTATCGGGCGTGCTGGACCCGTCACGGAATTCCGCTGGTACTAGGGATAACTGGCTACCTTGTCCGCGTCAGGTAAGGGAATGAGCCATACGCCTTCCGGGATGCCCGCTGACGCCACACTGCGCGGAACAAAAACGGCCAAACCGATCAGCACGAGGGCGGCGCAACCGATTTGCTTTAGCCGACTTCGATCGGGATGACCGGGCGACATCGCCGGAATCCGCACCGTATCGGTTATGATAGGCATCGTTTACGATACAATTGAAATTACTAAACCAGTGGATGCTATCGTGGAAGTAATTATAATGCGCTAACACATTGTGCAGCCGCCTACGCCGGGCTTTGGCATCAGCGCCTTGCGTTGTTGTTGCCCTATCCCAGCGAGAAGATTGGTGCCGCAGCCGGGAGCCAGTGGGCGTCAAATCGGAATCCTGGCCGAGATTAAACCGATGCAGGACGACCCGCTCGGAGCGCGAGGCGTTCTCAGCGAGCCGAGAGAATGGTGTCGACATGGAGGCGTCCGGTCTGGGCAGCGCCAGTTTTCCCACCGAAATTGGCTGGGCGCTCGTCCGTGACGATGGCTCAGTGGAGTCGGGTTCCGTCCTCATCCGACCACCCGCGAGGTGGTTTTCAGCGGTGATCGACCTGAGTTCGACCTGGGGACCGGCACCGCCACTGCTCCGCCCCGCGAAAACGACGATGGCGGACGGCCATATGTCGCTCGGAATGCGTCGTTGAACCGCCGCACGCTGCGAAACCCCGCGGCGAAGGCTATGTCGGACAGCCCCATCGTGGTTTGGTCAATCAATCGTTTCGCAGCCTGCACGCGCCGGGTCGCGGCGATTTCGCTCGGAGGCGCGCCTCTATGGGCGGAGAAACAGCCGTAACAAGTGTCGTGCCCCAACACCGAGGCGATCGGCAAGTTCGGTGACCGAGGCTTCATCCAGGAATCCCTCCTCGATAAGACGCATACCGCGTGCCACCGTCGTTGCAGTTCCGCTCCACGCCGGGCTTCCCGGTGCCGTCTCGGGGCGGCAGCGGAGGCATGGTCGAAAACCTGCTCGCTCCGCTGCGGCTGCCGAACCAAAGAACACGACATTCGCCGAACGGGCGGGTCGCACCGGACAGACCGGACGACAGTAGATCCGGGTGGTTCGAACACCCGTGAAGAATACGCCATCGAATGCCCGGTCTCGCGCTAAGCGAGCGCGGTCGCATATGTCCCAATTGAGCCCAGGCGGCAATCCCGTCATCATCCAAGGTCAATTTAGCCTCCCAGGCACGGTTGACCTAGCTGGAATTGGACTTGGTCGGCGGATCGGGTCCGAAAACGGCCAGCGTTGGACCGGGTGGCCGATCAAGTATCCGCCCATGCATGGTCGCTCGATTATCGGTAAGAAGCCCACGCTTGTGCTCTATCACGGCTGGCTCGTCGTCGGGGCTGCTTTCCTGGTCGCCCTATACGGGTTTGGTCTTGGCTTCTACGGGCCGGGTATCTACCTCGTGGCGCTCAACGCGCTTCACGGCTGGCCTATCGACGAATTGTCCTCGGCAATCACCACGTACTACGTTCTCGGGGCCACCTTACTGTTCTTCTGGGTTGGTCCCTTTTTTGAGCGGTACGGCCCACGAAAAGTTGTCGTGGTGGGCACCATCGCGATGACAAGCGGTGTGATGCTGCTCGCCCTTATCAGTCGGCCCTGGCAGATTTATGCGGCGTTCGCCGTGATGTCCGTTGGGTGGGCCACAATGAGCGGCGCAGCGATCAACATCATTGTCGCACCTTGGTTCGACAGTCGCCGCGGAGCGGCCCTCAGTTGGGCGATAAACGGAGCAAGTGCTGGCGGCATCATTATCGCACCGTTGCTGACCTTCCTCATCGCCCGGTTCGGCTTTGCCTTTGCGATTGCATCGGTATCCGCATCCATGCTCGCCACCCTAATTCCGGTAGCTATCGTGGTGCTCCGCCCGAGGCGGGCCGATGAATATGATCCAGCGGACGGCGGTGCTCACCCCGACACGGCACCGCAGTGCAGCCCAGCATCGGCTGCCGAGGCATCGAGCTTACGCCTCACCGCGCTGCTGCGCAGTGGTGTGTTCATATCGATCTCGGTTCCATTTGCCCTCGGATTGACGGCACAGGTGGGCTTCCTGATCCATCAGGTCGGGTTCCTATCGCCGACGATCGGAACTGTCGCTGCGGGTTGGGTGGTCAGTCTGACGACGTTCGCCGCCGTGCTCGGGCGCATAGCCACCGGATATATTGCCGACCGATACGACCGAAGAGCGGTCGCCAGCGCCAACTTTGTCGTGCAGATGGAAGGGGCGCGACCAGCTAGTCAGAGCGGTCGATGAAATGAGCCGCGGAGGTATCCGGGTTCTCGCCGTCGCCAAGGCACGACTCCCGGCCAATTATGCTCGTCCAGACACGCCGCGCGGCCTCCCTTTCGAGTTCCTCGGGCTGGTCGGGCTTGCCGATCCGCTCCGTCCAAGCGTTCCAGCAGCGGTCCAGGAATGCCGCTCGGCTGGAATCAGGGTGATCGTGATAACCGGCGATTATCCTCAGACCGCCTGCGCCATTGCGGTGCAAGTGGGTTTGGACGCCTCCGCGGTCCTCACCGGCAGTGAAGTCGAGAAAATGACCGACGTGGATCTCGCGAGGTGCGTCAGAACGACGACCATTTTTGCTCGCACCATGCCAGAACATAAGTTGCGGATTGTTCAGGCTTTGAAGGCCAGTGGCGAAATCGTCGCGATGACCGGCGACGGGGTAAACGACGCCCCCTCGCTGAAAGCCGCGCATATCGGCATCGCTATGGGCAGGCGTGGCACCGATGTCGCACGGGAGGCGGCGTCGCTGGTCCTCCTCGACGACGATTTCGCCTCGATCGTCAGTGCGGTGCGGCTTGGACGAAGGATCTACGACAATCTGCGCAAGGCGATGGCTTACATTCTCGCCATACACGTGCCGATTGCTGGCCTCGCGCTGTTCCCGCTGTTGTTCGGTCTCCCGCTGGTGTTCTGGCCGCTGCACATCGCCTTCCTGGAAATGGTGATCGACCCGATGTGCTCGATCGTCTTCGAGGCTGAACGGGAGGAAGACGACATCATGCTGCATCCGCCGCGAGATCCGGAGCAGCCCCTTTTTACCCTCGGATACGTCGTGTGGAGCTTATTGCAAGGCGCGATCGTCCTCGCCCTGGTCGCCACTCTATTTGTCGTCGTGTTGCATCAAGGGTTACCCGAGGAAGATGCCCGTGCACTGGCGTTCGCCTCGCTTGTCGCGACCAATTTTGGCTTGGTGCTGGTCAACCGCTCACAGGGTTCTTCGCTTTTGACGGCATTCAGGCGCAGGAATGGGGCATTGTGGTGGGTGTCTGGCGCGACCGCGGCCATCCTTCTGGGCATCGTCTCGTTCGAGCCAGCCCGCGACCTATTCCGTTTTGGCCCGCTTCATCTGGATGACCTCGCGCTGGCACTCGGGAGTGGCCTCGCAATTCTGCTTTTTTTCGAGTTCGCAAAACAGATCTTCAACCCGTTCGGGATGACGGCCTCTCAAACCCAGCGGTGACGACGCTGAGGCGTATGGTGCCGATCTGACAAAGGAAGGAGGCCGTTTTCCGCTGAGGTCAGCGTGCGACACCGGGGAGCATCCGTTTCAAGGTCCGGTCGCGCCATACCCAATGGTGAATGAGCGCGGCGGAAGCGTGCAGCACAGCAAGGATGACCAACGCGTTAGCAAGCGTCTCGTGGATTCCTTTGATCGATCGGGCGAACTCTCGGTCCTTAATCCAAGGGGAGGCGATCTCGGTGAACCCGAAGATGGGCAACGCATCTCCACGTGCGAATTGCAGGACGATACCAATGATCGGTGTTGCGGCAAGGAGCACGTAAAGCGCCAAGTGTGTCAATTTCCCGGCTGCTTCCATCCAGCACGAACACGGCAAGCTGGAAGTGTCGATCCCTCTGAAGCGCGACGGGAGATAGCCAAGTTGAATGCCGCCGCCACGATAATCTGAGGCACGGGATTTAACGCGATGAACCCTGGTGACGCGGATGGGTAGCGAAGTTTTTGATGTGGCCTACTTGGTGCTCAGCGGCACGACGACGGCGGCACGCTGTCCCGAGCTTCTGCGTGGGCTCGTCGGGCTCGGCTTTTCAACTGTCATCGCGATTCCGACACCGAACGCTTCGCGCTTCATCGCACCGCGAGATCTCGCAGATGTCGAGGGGGTGCAGGTAGTCGAATCCTACTTCGATTTGGCCATCCGCCCGCGACCGCCGCGGGGGGTCGTACTGTTCGCGCCATGCAGCTTCAACTCGCTTAACAAGCTCGCACATGGCATCGCCGACAACCTTGCGTTATCCGTGGTCGCCGAGGCGATCGGGCGGGGCACGCCGGTTATTGTAGGCCCGTCGCTGAATGCACCACTCCTGAACCATCCCGAGGCGCAGGCGTCGCTCAGGAAACTGCCCACCTGGGGCGTGATAATTGTGCCGCCTGTCGACGAGGGTGAGGGACCGCGCCTCGCCTCGTCCGAACTGCTGATCAATGCCGTTCGTCCCTACGTGCATCGAGGTTGACGCAACTCACCACGCGGATTGATGAGGTCAGCGTGGCCCGGCTCAGCGGATTGATGCTGCACACGGTTATTGCCCACTCGCACCGTTCCCATATGCTTACCGGAAAGCACCACGAGAAACGAACATGGCCGCATTTCGAATCGAGTTTCTTCATCGCTCGGACGAGCACCGCGAACAGCGGCACGACCTATATGCTCCTGATATCGCCGCTGCCGTGGTCCAGGCCAGGGCTCTCTTTCGAGCCATCTCTCCAGGCAAGCCCTCGTTGGTTAGTTTCCGAATAATCGAGAATGGCCTAATCGCCTATGAGGCGAGCCAAGGGGATCTTGGCTGATGCCCACGCGCTAGCGCTCTGTTTCGTGTTCTACAACTTCGTTCGTATTCATCGGACCCTTCGGACGACGGGTCCGATCGGCTATGGTCATGGAAGACGTGTTGCGTCGATTGGTCGATTGATCAGCGCGATGCGTTGCGCGCCGGGACATTCAGGGTCGGATGAATGCGGACCTCCAAATTCGATCAGCGCCGCCGACCTCGCGGCGTCACTCTGAACAAAAAGATAGTTACCGGGTTGCTCTTGGTGGGCGTGGTGATCTTCTTAGCCTCGATCATCGGCGGCTTTTTTAGATAAGCCCACGCGGGCACCCGTCATCCTAGACGCAGCTAAATTCAAAATTGATGCGCTACCTGATCGTTCCTGAGGTCGCCGCCGATCCCTTAAAGCGAGACAATAATGCCCCACGCCATCATTCGCGGAGCAAACGGACGACGCCACGAGGTCGATTTCGGCGACGCGCCGGTTCGTGTCGAGATTTATGCCAGCGAAGAGACCGTCGAGATTTTCATCGAGGCAGATTTCGACATCCTCCCAAAGAAGCGTCAGCGCTTCGCACTTCTCAACATTCCTCGCCACCTGTTCAGCGAAGCCACCGCCGCAACGGCTCGACGTGCCGCGAACCCCGTCCTGCATAATCGCCGTGACGAGTGATTTCGCCACCAGGGCTGAATTCAAGTCGGCGGTTTCCGGTTCTCGCGACCCTGTGGCAAGACTGCTGACTGCCGCAAGCCGTGGGTTCCCTCCTCCATCCCGGACGCTGACTGCTCCGCTAAAACACCCCCGTGCCCTTCCACAAAGGGACTCCGGAATAGATGGATCGTTTCCTCTGCCCGTAGCGCCTCACGAGACTCGCCGGTCCCGGTCCCCGAGTGTGGCCGACGACGTTGCCCTCATGGAAGTACCGGGCGGGAAAAGAGGGGGGTGCCCAATCCCTGATAGGGTACCCATCCAAGGAATCTTATGCGGGTTCCCAGTTGGAGTTTTTTTCGCACAGATGTTCGAATCGGCTCGTGATGCCAACATCCCAACGCGGGTCACCATCCGCGATCCTTGCTACAAACCCTGCTACAAAAGAGGTCGAGAGCGGTAGTAAGAATTGGTTATTTATCAATGATTTAATGAACGGCAGTTCGAGTCCCGCCGTCCGCACCAATAAATCATAGGCTCACGACATTATGCTTCGTGTTCACATCGAGCAGGTTCAAGGATGGCAACCATATGGCAATCAAAACGGTCGGATGTCGCGCGAAATCCCCGCGTCTTGCCGGCCCCCCTGGCCGCCCCGTTCGATCTACACTAACACGCCGAAAGCCCTGTTCTTTTTGAATAAGAGTTGGGCATCGCCCGTCAACGAATGGGCGACTGCCGCGCGAGCCGCTCGAGAATATCAACCATCTGTCCGTGCGCGAGGCTGGTCGGATCGCGGAACGCGTCGATCGAATACGCATCCATCAGTCGGCTGAGCCGCAGGAACTCTTGCATGCGCTGTCTTCGATTGAGCTGCAGCTCGGACGGACGGGAGGTGAAAAACAGCCGTCGCAATTCGCCGGGGCCAAAGATGCGGCTGAATTCCGACACCGTTACGTAGATCAGGAACAGGACGAACAGCCATAGGGAGATGGCAAGAAAGCGGTGCCACGAGAAGGTCGTGATCAGGTACGAACCGAAATCGCCCAGCGAATTGCCCTCCAACAGGAAATGCACGAAACGCTCGAGCAAGCGCGCGAAGAAGACGACAATCCAATAAAAAGCCGTCTTGAACAGGATCGGTTGGATCAGCGGCGCCCGATCATAGCGTCTCAGCAGCGACGCCTTGTTGGCGACCAGGACTGCCTTGCCGACAACCAGGGCGCCCAACGTCGCAAGCATAAAATTGCTGAATCCGACCACATATCTGGCCACGAGAAGATTGCTTGTCAGTACGATGAAGTTGAAGCCCAGAAAGAAGAAGACCGTTGGTGGCACCGCCTCCCACGCCTCGTGTAAAAGGCGAGCGCCGATCCTACTGGCGATGGAGCTGGCTTTTCGGATCGGCTCGGTGGCCGGTCTACGGCCGTCGTATGAAGGAGGTTCGGTCCTCATGCGCGGCGGAGACCCATGTTCGTGTCAGCCGGCGGCACGAAGGTCATCCTCCGCCTGCGTCGACGCGCGTGTCGCTATTCTCCGGACCAAGGGGTTCGCCGTCACGCCGTGGGCTATGACACTCAGTAGTACCGTCCAGCCGGCCGCCAGCATTATCGTATCGTTCCCGGGCAGCTTCTCGTCGAGGACGAGGACCGCAAAAACGATCGTTGCGAGTCCACGCGGGCCAAACCAGCCAATGAACAGCTTGTCGGCAGCGCTCGTTCGCGTGCCGATCAGACACAGAAACACCGGCAGCATTCGGACTACGGTCAGGCTCAGCATCGCGTAGAGCAGAGCTGGCCAGGTGATGCGGTCGATCATGCGGGCGACGACGATGCCGCCGAACACGACCCAAGTCAGCAGCGCCAGCGCTTCGCCCATATGCGCGGCGCCGCGAAGCAGCTCTTCCTTGTGGCGCGCGCGTAGTCCGCTCAGCAAAAGGCCGCCGACAAAGCACGCGATAAACCCGCTGCCGCCCGCCGCCTGGGCTGCCGCAAAGCAGGCTGCCGCCAAGGCGACAATCGGAATCTCCACCCAATGCTCGCTGATCCAGCCTCGGCTTTCGGCAAATCGCAGCATCAACGTGGTCAGCCAAGTCAACGCAAGCCCGACGATCAGCCCGATACCGATTGCCTCGACGACCACCCGAGCGACATGCGCCACAGTCCCGCCCTCGATCTGCGTGCCGACCGCTAGTCCGAGCAACAAGACGACGATCGGCACGCAGATGCCGTCGTTGAGACCGCTTTCCAGATTGAGCGCCTCGCGCATCGCCGGCGGCACCGCCGGATTGGTCACGACCGGTTTGCCCAGCGCCGCGTCGGTCGGCGCCAACATCACCGCCAACAGGGCCATTTCCAAAATCTCGAGCTGGGGGAAGATGACGGCGGCGACGACAAAGCCGAGCACAATCGTCAGGGGCAGACCGATCAACAGCAGCCGCTTAGGGAGGTCGAGGTTCCGCTTGACGATGCTGAAATCCGCATTGGCGGCGTCGGTGAACAAAACCATCGCGAGCGTCAGCTCCGCCAGGAGCCGCAATCCCTCGCCATCGATATGGATGCGCAGAATCCCCAGCCCATCCGCGCCCAGTATGAACCCGGCTGCGGTGAATACGATCGGGCCGCTGATCAGCGAGCGCTCGATGCGGCCGGCGACGGCGCTATAGATCAGCAGGAAGACCGCCAGCATCGCGCCGTTCTCGTACATCGGACCTCTGTCGCCCCTAAACGCGTTGCAAGAACTTAACTGATGCCCATCGTCATACACCTTGATCTGGATCAGCGCGGCTTGGGCGCGACACCGAGTTGATGGCCAAGACTCACTGGTTGGCGGGAATGGTGACGACGGGCGCACCCCCCTTGATGCCTGTTTCGGAGATCGAGAACAGCAGCATCACGATCCCGAACGTCGTCTTTGATTGGATGTCCGTATCGGCGATCCAGAACCATCGGTTGTTGTACTGCACGGCGACGGATGCGTCCTTCGGCGCGAGATCTCCTACGAGGATCCTCATCGGTGGGCCGCCCAGGGCTTCCGCTGGGCGGGAGCTGACCGCCCCGGGTCCCGCCTTCCCCTCGGCCACATCCGCCTCGGGGACCTGCACTGTTGCCGCAAATTCGAGCATGATCTCCAGCATCGAACGCGTCTTCATATCGATTTCATCGGCTTTCCCGGAATGCGCACCGTAGTACACTTTGAATTGGGTCAAATCCGGCTTTAGGCCAAGAAGGCTGGTTATCTCCTGACGTCTGGCGATAGCCGAGGGATCATTGCGCGGCGGGAACACGATCACTGAGCTTTCGAGACCTTCCTTTGGACGCTCGATTCGGGCCTCGATGGTGCCGGCAAGTTGACCCTCGCTGACCAGCCTAACGAGACGAGCAAATTTTGGGTCGGCTGGTCGCCTGAGCCGGCTCGATCCGCTGACGAGGCCGTTAACGGAATCCAGAATGATCGGCATGATCCGGTCTGCAGAATAGCCCGACTGCAGCATAAACAGTACGGAACTCGGGGGGATCGGCGTCATCAGCCGTTTCAGGAAATCCACCCCGGTGAGCGGCTGATAGACCACCGTCGGCCGATCGGTGTAGGTGCCTGCTGCATTCGCGCTGCCGGTCGCGGTAAACGGTCCGATCAGGCTGGCATTGAAATTCCCTGCGGTAAAGCTGCCGCCAAACGCGCTCTGGAGCTGATAGCCGGCAATGACCTGAGCCACCTCGAGAAAGATCGGCATATCCGCGTAACGCAGCTTGACGATGTTGAGGAGGGTTTGCTCCTTCCAGGAATTACCGATCGCGCTCGCGTAGTCGATCCTGTCGTGCGGCACTGTTCCCGGCCCGATGCTGGCACACGCGGCAAGGAATAGACCCAGGGGAGCGGCGGCGAGATCTTCGGGGCATAGTGCCTAAGCAACTTGCAGCTCGAAGACGTTGAAATGCCACGGAGCGTGATCGACGTAGAGACCATTGTCGACAAGGTCGCTGCCGTCGCGTTCGTAAACCTCCGTCCCCATCAGATCGGTGAGGCGGACTTGTTTGCCGCGGAATTCCGGGAATGGCAGCGGCAGGCGGCATTGCCCCTGGTTGCCGGCGTAATTGACGACAACGACATAGCGGCTGCCGTCTTCGCCGACCCAGGCGTAGGCGATGAAACCGTCCGAGGTCGAGTTTCCGACCCAGGCCGGCTGCGGCTGGATCTGCGACCAGGCGCCGTCGCGAAACGCGCCGGTCTCTTCAGGACCTGCAACAGCCTGGCATAGAAGACGGCGACCTCTTGGTTGATCGGCTCGATCGGGCCGCGGCAGAGATGGGTCGGCACCCGCATGCGCGCGCCGTCGAACTGTCCCTGATGGAAGAAGCGCAGGCCTGGAGCGAAGTAGGTGATGACCGCCGCCGCCTGGTGCTGCGGCCAAGAGAATTCGGACGCTGCCCGCGGCTCGTCATGATTTTCGAGAAAGCGGGTGAGCTTGTCCTGGTAGTCGAGGCCGGCGAGCAGGTGATCGCGGATCGGCCCGACATGGCCCTCTCTTAAGCGGTCGTAGAGCCGCTTGTCGTAGCAATAGGCGAAGCCCTGCTGCTGCAAGGTCCATTCGAGGTCCCAATAGACCTCGGCCATAAAGGTGAAAGCGGGATACCGAGCGTGCACCGCTGCCGTCGCCTTTGGCCAGAACGGCTCTGGCGTGATCCCCCAGGTCCGCTCGAAAATCTCGGGCAGCAGCAGCATCGCCATGTCGCAGCGTACGCCGTCGCACTTGCCGGCGATCGCGATCAGCTCGTCGATGCGCGCCCGCTGCAATTCGGGATTGGCGTAGTTGAGCTGCAAGGTGTCGGGCCAGCCCGGAAAATTGGGATCGCGGCCATAGGCCAGCATTTTCGGTCCTCGATCGGTCTCGACCCGTAGGTAATTGTACGGCGTGTGAGCCAGTGCCACCGCACTGCCTTCCACGTAATAGTCGGGGTGGGACCTCACCCACGGGTGGTCAGGGGCGGTGTGGTTAGGTACGAAGTCGAGCATCAGCTTTATGCCGCGCCGCGCCAGCTTTTCGCGGAATCGCGCCAACGCAGTCTCACCGCCCAGCGTGTCACTGACGGTGTAAGCGGTGATCGCAAAGCCGGAGCCGCAAATGTCGTCCTCGGTCAGGTCGGGCAGAATGGCCTCGAACTCGGCGCGCCATTGAGAGTTGCCGCGCGAGACGGCCCGCCCGGCCGCGCCGATCTGCCAGACGCTCAACAGCCAGATCCAGTCGAAGCCCTGTTCCGCAAAGCCATCGAGCGTCGCGTCGTCGATGTCCGCCAGGGTAATCGGCTTGCCAGCTTCGCGCGACAGACGACTGAAGCCAAACACGGGTGTTGATCTGAAACAAGCGACGGATAGCGGGGTGATGGTCGCCATGGCCAACTCCGCCTACGCCGTCTCTTTCTCTCGGCCAAAGGCCGCTTCCCGGCCGCCTTGCAGAAAGGTCTCGGCGTCGAGCTTGCCAAAAATGTCGATCAGGCCGGCGATGACCCCGGTCCATCCCGTCTGATGGCTGGCGCCGATGCCGGCGCCGTTGTCGCCGTGGAAGTATTCGTAGAACAGCAAATTGTCCCGCCAATAAGGATCGCGCTGAAATTTTTCGGCGCCGCCGAACACCGGCCGCCGGCCGCTCTCGTCGCGCAGAAAGATCCGGGTCAGGCGATTGACGATTTCATCGGGCGACCTCGAACAGGTTCATCAAATTGCCGGAGCCGGTGGGGCACTCGATCTTGAAGTTGTCGCCGTAATACGCAAAATAGTGCATCAGGGCGCGGATGATCAGCGCGTTGACCGGCATCCAGATCGGCCCCCGCCAATTGGAGTTGCCGCCAAACATGCCGCTGTCCGACTCCGCCGGCAGATAGCTCACCCGATATTCCTGACCGCCCGCCGAAAAGACATAAGGATGCTCGGCGTGATAGCGGGACAACGAGCGGATCCCGTAGGGGCTCAGGAACTCGTTCTCGTCGAGCATCCGGGTCAGAATCCGGCGCAGCCTGTTCTGATTTACCAGTCCCATGATGCCCCGCTCGGCGACTCCCAAATGGCCCGGCCCGGTTTCATGGATCGAATTCGCGAAGCTCCGGCATGCGCCGCAGCCGCTCCTGAACTGCCGCCGTCAGTCTGGGAACCCGCTCGCGCTGCCATTTGTCTACGGCCGTCGTGGCACAGAGCGGCAAGAGACCCACCATCGAGCGGACCTTGAGCCGGGTCGCGGTGCCATCGGGCAAACGAAGGACGTCGTAGTAGAAGCCGTCCTCCTCGTCCCACATGCCGCCCGGACCGATCCCGTTCATCGCGCGGGCGATCAGCACGAACTCCATCGCGTAGTTCGCCGCCAGCTCCTCGTAGGTCGGGTCGTGCGCGGCGAGCTCGAAAGCGATCTCGAGCATGTTCTGGCAGAACAAGGCGACCCAGGCGGTGCCGTCGGCCTGTTCCAGATAGCCTCCGGTGGGCAGCGGCGCACTGCGGTCAAAAACGCCGATATTGTCGAGGCCGAGAAACCCGCCCTCGAAGAGGCTTCGGCCGAAGCGGTCCTTGCGGTTCACCCACCAGCCGAAATTCGACGTCAGCCTGCCGAACATCCGCTTCAGAAAATCGAGATCGGTTTGCCCGCGCACCGCCTGCTCCATGCGGTAGATAAAGATCGTCGCCCAGGCCTGTACCGGCGGATTGACATCGCTGAAGTTCCACTCATAGGCGGGGATCTGTCCGGTCGGATGCAGGTACATCTGGCGGAGCAGCAGGTCGAGCTGCTGCTTGGCGAAATCGATGTCGACGGTCGCCAGGGCAAGCGTATGGAACGCCAGGTCCCAGGCCGCAAACCAGGGATATTCCCACTTGTCCGGCATCGAGATGACATTGTCGCCGATCATGTGGAACCACTCGCGGTTGCGCACCTGACGCGGTCGTCGGCCGCATCGCGTCGTAGCCGTGTTCCTCGAGCCATTTGTCGGTGTCGTAAAAGAAGTACTGCTTGCTCCACAGCATCCCGGCCAATGCCTGCCGCATCACACGCGCCTCATCTTCGCCGATGCTGGCAGGGCGTTATCGCCTGATAGAACGCGTCGGCCTCGCGTCGGCGCTGCTTCGATGATTTGATCGAATTGCCTGCCGAAGGGGTCGCGGGAGGCAGCGTTGCTCAGCCTTAGCCGGATGACGGCGGTTTCCCCGGCGCCGACATTGAGCTGATAGTGCGCGGCGGCCTTGGTCCCTGTCTGGTTCGGGTTGACGGCGTCCTCTTTGCCCGACACGACATAGTTGTTGATCCCGTCCTTGACGTAGGGCGTCGGCGTTGGGCGTGCCGAAGATCCGCTCGTTGTTCGTGTCGTTTTCGGTGAACAACAGCTGCGGATTTCCGTCGCAATGCAGCAGGAAGTCACCGAGCTCGGCATGCGACGTTTCGATCGTGACGGTGTTTTCTCCCGGCTTCTGCCGCAAGGAGGGTTTCGGCTGGTCCGGCCACCATGTCCAAGTATTGCGAAACCACAGCGTCGGCAGCACGTGCAGCCGAGCCGCCTCGCGTCCCGCGATTGGCGACGCTGATCTGGATCAGGATATCGGTCGGCGAGGCCTTCGCATATTCGACAAACATATCGAAATAACGGTCATCGTTGAAGATGCCGGTATCGAGTAATTCGTATTCCGGATCGTTGCGGCCGCGCCGCCGGTTTGTTTCGACGAGATCGCCGTAGGGGTATGAGTTCTGCGGATATTTATAGAGATACTTCATATATGAGTGGGTCGGCGTGCTGTCGAGGTAAAAGTAGTATTCCTTGACGTCCTCGCCGTGATTGCCCTCGCTGTTGGTCAGGCCGAACAGCCGCTCCTTGAGGATCGGGTCCTTGCCGTTCCACAGGGCAAGAGCAAAACACAGCCGCTGATGGTCGTCGCTGAAACCCGCGAGGCCATCCTCGCCCCAGTGATAGGCGCGCGAGCGGGCCTGATCGTGCGTGAAATAGTTCCACGCATCGCCGTTCTCGCTGTAGTCCTCGCGGACCGTGCCCCATTGGCGTTCGCTGAGATAGGGCCCCCATTGCTTCCACGGCACCCCTTTCTCGCGCGCCTCGTCGAGACGCATTTGTTCCGCTGTCTTGGCCGGTTCGGGGCTGGTCCGCTTGGCCACAGTCTCCTCCTACCTGCGATCATCGGTCGATGCTGGATATTTTTTCAGGCGTTCTGCCGGGTTCGCCTCGCGCGGTGCGCTAAGTTCTACCCAGGCTCGGAGATTGGCAAGTAGAAATCAACCCCGCACCATGATGGCGATTTACAACCTGGAATTGCACGAAGCACCCGCCCTTTGTTGCCTCTGCAGCGAATCAGCAGCAAAAATCTACAACGGTTGTGGCAGCAATAGTCGACAGTCGCAGCGCCGTTCTCGTCCGTGTCGCGATCGTCGGATACCGACTGGAGTGCTCATACGATGCCATTGCGGCGATTTTGGCGTCGTCGTTCGCGGCGAGATACCAATCGAATACGACGGCGCGGGGGCTGAAGACATCAGCTCGACGCCGGCCCAATCAGTGCCTCAGCAAAATCGCGATTTCAGCGGATCCGAGGGGATCGCGTAAAGGCCGCCGAAAGCGATTTCGCACACACGACTGTATCCGTTGGCGTCCCTTCGTCCGCTTTTTTGATTCAGATCAATGTCGCCGGCAAATACTGAGCTAAATTTTTTCATGTTGATCCGATGTCGTCGGTAACCGCGAGGTCGGGTCGAATTTTAGGAGGTTGAATATGATTGAAAAAGAATGGGAAATGATCTCGCGTCGAAAGATGGTTTCCCTCCTCGGATTGGCAGCCGCATTGGGCTTCGCTGTTCCATCCACAGACGCTGAGGCCCAGACCACCAGCACCACCGGCACTACCGGCACCACCAGCACTACCGGCACTCCCGGGATGCAGCGGCGTCACGAGCGGCGCGCAGGGCGCGTCGAGCGGCGTTACGAGCGGCGCGGAGGCACGCCCGCATCAAAACAGCCTGCACAAACCCCGGCTGCACAAAGCACGCCTGCGCAACAACAGTAGCTAACCGATACAGTGAGCAGGGAGAGCCATGCAAAGGCAGATTGGACTACTATCGATCATCGGATTTTTCGGTCTGCTTGCTACCGCTGATGCGCAAACGCCTTCGGCTTCCACCGCCGGAACGAAAGTTTGATGGTACATATCGGTGGGCCTCTTCGGCGAAAGTCAATCCGATGTATACGTCGAGCAAAGGGGATATGGCCCCTTGTCCGGATCGGACACCGGGTCCCCTCACGATCGTGCAAGGTCAAGTGCGGTACACCACCCAACAGGCTATGGGCTTCAAGGACCGGTCGGGCCGAACGGGGAGCTGGAGATGCGAATAATGGCGGTCGGCGGTGGCGGCTCCCGCCCGCTGGAAATGCGCACGACAGCGGCAGAAATCGACAGTACCGGCAGGGTATACGCCCGCCAGATGGGCGGTGGTTGTAGCTATGATAATGTTTGGAAAAACAATAAAACGTAGATATCAGACGCGAAACGTCTGCGAAGGCGGGCAACACTTGCCTCGCAGACATATCCCCACTTGGGCGCAGCCTCGTTGGACTCCATTCAGTGAAGCAGCGGCTTCTGGCATTTAAAAAGTTGTCGAAGGGGGGTATGGAGGACGGTGAAAATGGGTAACCTCTCTTTTATTCTGTTTGCTCTTGTGCTCGCGATTTTCGTTGGCGGTTGTGTATGGCGCATGGCCTGGCGACGACCAGAACAGCGCGCCGGCCGAGGTGTCGGCGACCGCGGTGCGCATCAAGGTGATGCCGAAACCTAAGGTTAGGTTGCGAAAACGGCTTCGTCGCTGTCTCCGCCGCCGGTCAGCACGAGTAGGTTTTTCATCATGATCTGTCTCATGCAGGTTACCGTTATTACTTTTCTGCAGGAACCAATAACCCCCACTTTGATTCATTCAACGTGATATCGACGCTCGAGCAAGAGGCCATCGACACCAGAAACCGGGTGATAAGGGTTTCTTCATCTATCACGCACACTGGCATTTCAACGTGTTCGAGTTGCGGACGAACTAAGAAAAATCATGTCCAGAAGACTGCCGCGCTGTCCTGAAGGCGTGGTCGCGGCGTGCACCAGCCCGGGCCGGCGCCAAGCGCCCCGACTTAGCCTTTGATCTTCCATTCTCCGGTCGACGTGCGGCACCAAGTGAGGCGGTAGTCGCGAGGCGGTGGCCTTCCGGCGACAATCTGGTGGCGCACCAAGTGGCAAGCCATGCCACCCGAGTGGAACACCCGAAGTATCGTTGAGGTGCCCGAGCTTTTCGTCTCCGGATTACTCCACGAGTTGGACTGGCCGACCTTGCTCGGCTCGACTCCATTCAGCCGCGCCACGCTCTCGAATATCATTTGGTTATCAGAAGGCGCGAGACCCTGGCCAAAGTTTCCGGCGAATGGGATGACTTGGGCCTGCGCCGCCGCGGGCAGAAGAACGAATACCGCGAGCGCCGCCGACAAGCAGTGTAGTGACCAGGGTCGCATGCGTCTCTCCTTCACATCCTCGGCGCCACTGCGCCCGGCCAATACGGGGCTATGCGCCACGCGCCCGCCTCAAGCGCCAGCCCGGTGGTTATGGTTCAGCTCAAACCACAATTACTTCCTTTTACCACCTGCTGACCGGCCGAACGGCAATCGGCTGTTCTCGCGTCAGCTGAATTTCTTCCGTTTCATGGCGGATCACAAGGCATTCGCCTTCACGCAGCGCGTATTGCACCTTCTCCAGACCGATTTCGACCTCCAGCATCTGGCCGCGGTAGGTGACGGGAAACCGAAGTATGGCGTTGTCCTCTGGCGCGCGGCGTGGCCAGAAGGACAATGTCCCGTCATCGTCCCGCATGCCGCCGAGTCCGTAAGTGAGCATCATCCAAGTACCGCCCATTGAAGCGATATGGCAGCCATCCTTCACGTTACCGCCCACGTCGGCCAGGTCCATCAGTAGTGCCGCCATCCCGTAGCGAATTGATTTGTCTACATCGCCGGCCTCCGCCGCAATGATTGCCTCAACGCAAGACGACAGCGACGAATCGCCGGTGGTCAAAGGATCGTAAAACTCAAAGTTACGTTTCTTTGCTTCGGTGGAGAACGCATTCCCCAGCAGGAACATGGCCAGTACCACATCTGCCTGTTTGATCACCTGCTTACGATAAATATTGAGCGGATGGTAAAATAGTAGCAGCGGATAGCGGTCGCTCGGCGTGTTCTGGAAATCCCAGGGCTCTCGATCCAGAAAACTGTCGTCTTGTGGAATTATCTGAAGCTTCTCATCATAGGGCACATACATGCTCTCCACCGCCTGTACCCACGCCTCCAGCTCAGAGGGTTCGAGCGCCGTTTTTTGCACCAGCGCATTATATGAATCTGGGTATGTCGTCTGCAGGCACTGGACGGTCTCGGCAGCGTAGCGCAGGTTTTCGCGGGCCATCAAGTTGGTGTATGCGTTGTTGTTCACGACCGTGTTGTATTCGTCCGGCCCGGTGACGGAGTTGATGCAGAATTTCCCTTCTTTTGCCTCGGAGTAGAAGCCTAGGCTCAGCCATAGGCGTGCCGTCTCCACGAGCATCTCGGCGCCGCACTCCCGCAGGAACGGCTCGTCGCCCGTCGCCTGCACGTACTTGCGCAGCGCGTACATTATGTCCGCGTTAATGTGGTATTGCGCGGTTCCGGCTGCGTAGTATGCCGATGCTTCTTCCCCGCTGATGGTGCGCCACGGGAACATGGCGCCTCGATGGCCCAATTGCCTAGCGCGTGCTCTTGCCTGCGGCAGCATCTTGTAGCGGAAAGTCAGAAATTCTTGGCGATCCGGGGGGACGTATAGATCAGGAACGGCAGCAGATAGATTTCGCTGTCCCAAAAGTAATGCCCCTCATACGCTTGTCCGGTGAGGCCCTTCGCCGGCACGCCCGCGTCTTCCGCGCGCGCCGAGGCCTGCAGGATGTGAAAAAGGTTGAAGCGGACCGCTTGCTGGATCTCTACGGTGCTGCGCTTCGTGCGGTCCTCCCTGATATCCCTTACCCGAACATCGCTACGGCGCCAGAAATCGTCCATGAACTGCTCTTGGGAGGCAAGCAGTTCCTGGAACCCCTGGGTCATCATACGGTCCAGGGTCCACTCGGCACGGCCGCAAAGTTCTTCAACCGAAGCCGTCTGCGATGTGTGATAGACCATGTATTTGGTGAGGCGGATCGGACTGTCGGGCAGAGCTTCAATTGTGAAGGCGACTTGGCCGAAATCCTCGGTGTGAGCAACTTTGTGGGCATGCGGGTTGGCAGTCTGTAATGAATGGTCAGTGGCACACGCCAGGGTCAAACGGCTCTTTTCGGTCGCGTGGCACAGCACGATCCGTTGGTCTTTGGCATAGCTGGCGCGGGGATGAAGCACCCGCCCTGCAATGAACCGCGTCTGTCGCGGATCGTCAGCGGCAGTGACGATGCTCGGTTCATTTACCGCCATCTCCGAAGAGATCACGAGGGATGCCGCCGCGTTAAGAAGCCTCACTTGGTAGGAGATGGCGGCCACGTGCCTATTGGCGAAAGAGACCAAACGCCGGGATGTGATCAACACCTGTTTGCCGGACGGCGTCTCCCAGAGGATCTCCCGATCGAGCGTCCCGGACTTCATGTTGAGCCGCCGGTCGTAGCTCAAGAGGTTCGCATTGGGCAGCCAGAAGGGCTCGTCATCGACGAAGAGCTTGATGATCTTACTATCGGTCACGCCTATGATGGTCTGGCCGACTTTCGCGAAGCCATAAGCCTCTTCCGGGTACACGATCGGGCTGGTTTCATAGAAGCCGTTGATGAGGGTGATGTTTTCGGCGTTGGGGCCGCTTTCCTCCGGGCATCCGCGCATACCGAGGTATCCATTGCCGAGCGCCAGCATTGTTTCCAGCTGGGCCAGGAATTCGGGGTGAAACCTCTTTTCGACGACGTTCCACTCGTCGGCCGGGTAATCATGGGATGGCGGCCTGAGGCGTTCATGATGGATCATCGGGCTGCTCCTCGCACGACAGGGTGGGGAATTGGGTTAACAGCCTATATCGACACCTCCAGTGTCGCGCCCACAGCCAGGCTGCCAGTGGTAGCCGCGATCCGCATCTCCATCCCCTCACCTTCCACCAACGTCGCTTGCGCCGTTCGTCCAGTTATGCGGATCGCCACCGACCGGCCCCTCCAGCACACGCGGAATGATAGGCTGCGCCACTGGGGCGGGAGCCTCGGGTCGATCCCAAGCATATCGCCCTTTCGGCCAAGGCCGGCGAAGCCGAGTACTATCGCCTGCCACAGACCCCCCAGTCCGGCGATCCGTATGCCGCCGGCGCTGTTCGGGTCCAGTTCAAGGTCCGCGGCCGCGGCTTGGCGTAGAAAACGAAGCGCGATTTCGGTTTCGCCGAGCCGTGCCGCGACCAGCGCGTGGATACCCGCGCTCAGCGAACTGCCATGGGCACACCGCGGCTCGTAGTAGCGGAAATTGGCTTTCGCCGCCGCGCTCGGGAACTCGTCCGGCAGGAGGGCGAGCAGCGCCACCACATCGGCCTGTTTGACCACCTGCGACCGCTGCGTTCGCTCGCGGCCGATCACCACGTCGATCGGCACCTTGCGGTCGGCGTATAGCGACAGATCGAGCGGCTCCAGCTTGTGATAGCCGGCAAATTGCTCGTAGAGCCCGGTGGCCGGATCGAGACCGGTAACGATCCGCCCAACCGCGTCGCGCCAGTCGGCAATTTCGGGCTCACCCAGTGCGAGCCGTTCTCGCAGCGCTGCGCCGCGGTCGGGCCAGCGGGTGCGCATCACTTCGATCGCCTCGAGTCCTCGCGCAATGTTCCAGCGCGCCATCACGTTAGTAAATGCGTTGTCGTCTACGTCTTCGTGGTACTCGTCAGGCCCGATCACGTGGCGGATATGCCGCTTGCCGTCCACCTCCGGCACGGCGCGCGACGCCCAGAAACGAGCGGTCTCCAGCAGAATCTCCGCGCCGGCATCGATGAAGAACCCGTCGTCGCCCGTTGCACGCCAGTACTGCCAGACCGCATAGGCCACGTCGGCGCTGATGTGTTGCTCCATCCTGCCGGTCAGGATGTCGATTGTCTCTCCGCCGGGACCCACCACTCGATCGGGCGTGGTCTCCTCGCCGGTGTCGGCCGATTCCCAGGCGTAGAGCGCGCCCTTGTAGCCCATTGCGTCTGCCTTGGCGCGCGCGCCGGGCAGAGTGTGATAACGATACATCAGCAGCGCGCGCGCCGCCTCCGGCCAGACCGTGACGTAGAAGGGCAGCAGATAGATCTCCGTATCCCAGAACACATGGCCGAAATACGCGTCCCCGGTCAGGCCGCGCGCGCCGACCGAGACACGTTCGTCCTCCGGGTTAGCGGCGCTCGTGAGATGGTAGACGGCGAAGCGCACCGCCTCCTGCACCTCGTCGTCACCCTCGATGATGACATCGCTCGCGTCCCAATGCTGCTGCCACGCGGTCTCGTGGGCTGCCAGAACCCCGCGCCAGCCAAGCGCGCGGCTGCGCGCCAGCGCATCGGCGGCAACCGGGGCCGGATCGTCCACCAATCTGTCGGAACGCGCCACCGTGACGAGACGGTCGAGTTCAAGCACCTGTCCGGCAACCGAACGCCAGCGCCAGATCCAGCGCAGCGAGAACGACCGCTCCGGGACGAGCGGACGGCCATCGGCTCGCAATGTGACGCTGCCCGCCATCGCGACAGCTTTATGGGAGCCCTCCGTGCGCCAGGCACTGACATCGCGATCCAGCTGTATCGGCTCCATGCCCATACCGGCCATCGCGAAGTTGGCCTCCAGTGTCACGTCGATTCCGTCGCGGTCGAGCGAAAACCTAGGAGCTGCAATGCCACCGCGCGATCCGCCAGTGACACGAGGCGCAGTTCGCCGCTGCTTATGGTGATGCCAGCGTGCGCCCTATAGCTCAGGTCCGACAGGAGGATGCCGCGGCGCATATCGAGCCGGCGCACGCTGGCGAGGAACTCCCCGTCTAGCAGCAGTTGCGGGTTGTCGTCCAGCACAAGCTTCACGCGCGACCAGTCCGCGACGGGTACCAGCGCGGGCACCGGCGGTACGGTATTAGGTCTGTCGAACAAGCCCGCGACGTAACAGCGCGGCCACGACGCCCACCTGATATAGCCCAGCCAGCTGACCCACGTCGGGCCACGGCTGACCGGGCGCGAGGCCCGCATCCCCAGGAACCCGTTGCCGAGTGCAAAGCGGGATTCCACCGCATTCTCAGTCAGCACGTCGTAGCCTTCGTGTGTCAGAACCCAGCCAGGATCTCGCGTCGGCTCCAGCGCGTGCATCATGGGCTTTCCTCGCAAGCTACTTTCGAGCGATGGTCAGCTAACCAGTTCGCCCAGATCGTTCACCACCAGATGCGCGCCATGGCGCCCAAGCTCCTCGGCATTCCCCTTGCGTGCGACGCCAATCACAAGGCCAAAGCCTCCGGCCGCCCCGGCCTCCACTCCCGAGAGAGCATCCTCGATGACGACCGCGCGCGTCGGTTCAACCCCGAGTAGCTTGGCCGCCATCAAAAACGTATCCGGGGCAGGTTTTCCGCGCAACTGCCGGGCATGGATTACGTTGCCGTCGACTTGTACATCGAAGAAGTCATCCAATTTGACGGCCTTTAAAACAGCCGTGCAGTTCTGGCTCGAGGTGACGACGGCGATTTTGAAGCCTTGACCGCGGAGCTGATGGATGAGTTTGACGCTTCCCTCGTAAGGCTCGACTCCTTTTTCTTCGATGATCCTGTTGACCAGCTCATTCTTGCGGTTCCCGAGCCCGCCCACGGTTTCAGCGTTTGGCGGATCGTCCGGGGCTTCCCTCGGGGAGCTGAATGCCGCGAGATGTGAGAAAGTCGCGAACGCCGTCGAAGCGAGGCTTCCCATCGACATATAGCCGGTAATCTGCGGCCGAATCGAAAGGGTGAAATACTTCGCTTCTCTGCGTCGCGCGCTTTTGAAGGTACTCGTCAAACATCTGTTTCCAACACGCCGCGTGCACGCTGGCGGTGTCGGTGATCACACCGTCGAGGTCGAGCAGGACGGCGTCGTACCGATCCCTGCTGAGGGCGCGCTCGTTCTCAGACTGCCGCGTCGATCGTTCTCCATTTGCTTCGGTCACAGTATCGTCCTCCCATGTCCTATTTATTGTCGATCGATGCCCGCTAATCAGTGAGGGGCCCGTTCCAGATCTTCACAGCTGGTATATTGCGGTAAGAGCCAAGAACGCACAGGGTTCCGGTATTGAGCAAGAAATGTTGGCCAGCGCCGGCGGGCAGTCCGATCCACCGCGCCACCAGCGCGCGCAACACGTGTCCATGGGCAAATAGCGCAACGTCACCATCGGCAACGCGCGCCCGCGCAATCACCCGATCCACCCGCGCACCGACTTGCTCTGGCACCTCACCGCCCGGGCATCCATCTCGGAAGATCAGCCAGCCGGGCGCCATCTCATGGATTTGCTTCGTCGTCAGTCCCTCATACTCGCCGTAATTCCACTCGGCGAGGTCGGAATCGATGACGGCCACATCGCCGAGCCCCGCCAATGCGCACGTCTCGCGCGCCCTCTGCATCGGGCTGACGAGCACGAGCGTGAAAGCCTCCTTGGCGAGCACCGGCCGGATTTGTCCGGCGAGCCGCCGCCCGTTGTCGGTCAAGGGGATGTCTGTCGTGCCGGTGTGCTGCCCGCTGAGGCTCCACTCGGTTTCCCCATGCCTGATCGCAAAGACGTTCACCCTCGTCTCCTGACGGTCAGACGTTGTCCGCCTCAGTCGAACGCACCCCCGCGGACGCAGCCTCCTGTCCCCATCTCCAGCCGGTGATCTCGGGCATATCATCGCCGTAGCGGGAGATGTACTGCTTGTGCTCGATCAGCCGGTCGCGGATCGCCTGCTTTGCATAAGCCGCCCGCGCGCCCAGCTTCGGCACGCGGTCGATCACGTCACTGACCAAATGGAAGCGATCGAGGTCGTTCAGCACGCACATATCGAACGGCGTCGTCGTGGTGCCCTCCTCCTTGTAGCCGCGGACATGGATGTTGTGGTGGCCGTTCCGCCGGTAGGTCATCCGGTGAATGAGGTAGGGGTAACCGTGGAAGGCGAAAATGATCGGCTTGTCGACAGTGAACAGGGCATCGAATTCAGGATCCGACAGGCCGTGCGGGTGCTCGCTCGCAGGCTGCAATTTCATCAGGTCGACGACATTGATGACTCGCACCTTTAGCTCGGGCGCGTGTTTGCGCAGAAGGTCGACGGCGGCCAGTGTCTCCAATGTCGGGACGTCACCGCAGCACGCCATCACGACATCGGGCTCCGCTCCATGATCGTTGCTCGCCCACTCCCAGATCCCCAGCCCGCTGGTGCAGTGCTTGACCGCCTCGTCCATGGTCAGCCACTGTGGCGCGGGCTGCTTGCCGGCGACGACGACGTTGACGTAGTTCCGGCTGCGCAGGCAGTGGTCGGTGACCGACAACAGGCAGTTGGCGTCGGGCGGCAGATAGATGCGGACCACCTCCGCCTTCTTGTTTATGACGTGGTCGATGAAACCGGGGTCCTGATGGCTGAAGCCGTTATGGTCCTGCCGCCATACATGGCTCGATAACAGGTAATTCAGTGAGCCGATGGGCCGCCGCCACGGAATGTGATTGCACACCTTCAGCCATTTGGCGTGCTGGTTGAACATCGAATTGATGATGTGAATGAAGGCCTCGTAGCAGGAAAAAAAGCCGTGCCGGCCGGTCAGGAGATACCCTTCCAGCCAACCCTGGCACTGGTGCTCGCTCAGCATCTCCATGACCCGCCCGTCGGGCGCCAAATGGTCGTCCCATGGCTCGGTCTCCGCGACCCAGGCACGGTTGGTGACCTCGAGCACATCCTGCCAGCGGTTCGAATTGCTCTCGTCGGGACTGAACAGCCGGAAATTCCGCGACTCCATGTTCAGCTTCATGACATCGCGCAGGAACCTGCCCATCACGCGAGTGGCTTCGGCCGTGACGGCGCCGGGTGCGGTCACCTCGACAGCGTAATCACGGAAATTCGGGAGCCGCAGTTCGCGCAGCAGCAAGCCGCCATTGGTGTGCGGATTGGCGCTCATGCGGCGGGCGCCTTGCGGGGCGAGCTCGGCCAATTCGGATCGGAGGCGGCCATTGCCGTCGAACAGTTCCGTGGGCTGGTAGCTCTTCATCCAATCTTCGAGGATACGCACATGAGCGGGGTTCTCGTGCATCTCTCCCATCGGCACCTGATGCGCGCGCCAGTAGCCCTCGGTGCGCCTGCCGTCGATCTCTTTCGGGCAGGTCCAGCCCTTTGGTGTGCGAAGCACGATCATCGGCCAGAGCGGGCGTTCGGTGAAACCATTCTCGCGCGCATTGGCCTTGATGCGCCGGATCTCGCCGATGACAGTGTCGAGTGTGGCCGCCATCAGCTCGTGCATGGCTTGCGGCTCATCCCCCTCGACGAAGTGCGGGGTGTAGCCATAGCCGCGGAACAGATGGTCCAATTCCTCGTGGCTGATCCGAGCCAGGATGCAGGGATTGGCGATCTTGTAGCCGTTGAGGTGAAGGATCGGCAGAACCACCCCGTCGGTCGCCGGGTTCAGGAATTTGTTGGAGTGCCAGCTCGTCGCCAGCGCCCCGGTCTCCGCCTCGCCGTCGCCGACGACACAGGCGACGATCAGATCGGGGTTGTCGAAGGCTGCTCCGTAGGCGTGCGAGACGGCATAGCCGAGTTCGCCACCTTCGTGAATCGAGCCGGGCGTCTCCGGCGCGACGTGGCTCGGAATGCCGCCGGGGAACGAGAACTGCGTAAAGAGGCGCTTCATGCCCTCTTCGTCGGGAGAGATGTTCGGATAAACCTCGCTATAGGTCCCCTCGAGGTAGGCATTCGCGACCAAGCCCGGGCCCGCCATGCCCGGGGCCGGTGATGTAGATCATGTCGAGGTCGTGCTTCTTGATCAGCCGGTTCAGGTGTACGTAGATGAAATTCAAGCCCGGGGTCGTCCCCCAGTGGCCGAGCAGCCGCGGCTTGATGTGTTCCTTCGTGAGGGTCTGCTTGAGCAGCGGGTTGTCGTAGAGATAGATCTGGCCGACCGACAGGTAGTTGGCTGCCCGCCAATACGCATCCATCAATCCCCGCTCTTTGTCAGACAGCACGTTTGCCATCATTGCCTCCTCTGATCCCTAATCATCGAGTTCCGCATGCGCCGACCCGGCACTACAGCAGTCCGTATGCCAACGGCCGGCAGACCGAATTCGCCTCTCCGCTGGCCTGGTGGCTGGTCGTCTACGACCTAGCGATCCGTTGTCTGACAGGATTTTGATCTCATTACGGGCGCCGCATCAGGCACCTGGAGTTGCTACTAGGGTTGTTTTTGCCAAACATAATCATAACTACAACCAGCACCGATCTGGCGGGCGTATACCTTGCCGGTGTTGTCGATTTGTGCCGCTGCCGTGCGCAGCTCCATTGGGCGGGAGCCGCCGGTCGACGTCATCAGGCGCATGTCCAGCTCGCCGTTCGGGCCGACCGGTCCTCGAAGCTCATGGCCTGTCTGGGTGGTGTACCGCGCTTGACCTTGCGCGATGGTGATCGGACCCGGTGTCCGGTCCGGACAAGGGGCCATATCCCCTTTGCTCGACGTATACATCGGATTGACTTTCGTCGAAGAGACCACCCGATATGTACCGTCATATCTCGTTCCGGCAGTCGAAGCCGGTGGCGCCTGTGCATCCGCGACAGCAACCAAACCGAAGAATGCGACGATCGATAGTAGTCCAACGTGGCTCTTCATGACTCTACAACTCCTCTTTTCTATCAAGTCTTGCCGTAACGGCTCCCAAGTGTTGCGCCAGATCTGATCTCGTGTGGAGCATTTTTCCCCCGTCAGAGGGCGACAGCAGGGGCGGGCTCCTTAGCCCCCACCTGGTGCTCTTTTGCCGGCTCCCTGATGCGGAACCAGGCGACATAGAGTGCAGGCAAGAACAGCAGGGTCAGCAAGGTCGCGACGAAAAGGCCGCCGATGATCGCGTACGCCATCGGTCCCCAGAAGACTTCCGAGGCGATCGGTATCATGCCGAGCGAGGCTGCCGCTGCGGTCAGCACGATCGGCCGAAAGCGGTTCGTCGTCGCGTCGATCACCGCGTCCCAAGGGTGCAAGCCTTTGGCCATGTCCATGTCGATCTGGTCGATCAGGATTACCGAATTGCGAATGATCATCCCGCTCAGGGCGATGATTCCGAGGATCGCGACAAATCCCATCGGCGTGCCGGTCGGTAACAGGGCCGCGACAACACCAATCAAACCGAGAGGCGCGACGCTGATCACCAGGAACATCTTTTGGAAGCTCTGCAGCTGTACCATCAGGATGATCAGCATCAGCATGATCATCAGCGGAAAGACCGCGACAATCGAGTTGAGCCCCTTGGCGCTCTCCTCGATCGTGCCGCCGGCTTCGATCGTGTAACCCGCCGGCAGTTTCTCAGCCAGTTGGGCGATCGCCGGGGCCAGCTGCGTGTTGACGGTATTCGCCTCGATGCCGGGCACGACATCCGCTTGAACGGTGATCGTCGGCAGCAGGTTGCGCCGCCAGATCACGGGCGGTTCCAGTTCATATTGGACGCTTGCGACCTGGCTCAGCGGGATCGTCTGTCCGTTGTCCAGCGCGACTTGCAGATTTTTCAGGGTCTGCACCGAGGCGCGTTGCTGCTCGGTGGCCCGAGCCGTAAGGTCGGTCAGATAGATCGAGTCGCGGACCTGGGTGACGACCATTCCGCTGGTGACGGCGTTGAGAGCCTCGGCGAGCGATTTGGAACTGACGCCGAGCTGGCGGACGCGGTCCTGATCGACCTGCACCCGCAGGCTCTTCATCGGCTCGTTCCAGTCGAAATTGATGAGCCGCGTATTCGGGTTCTGCCCGATGGTTTGGGCCACCAGGAACGCCGCGTCGCGGGTGCCATCCGGGGTCTGGCCGCTGACGCGGTACTGCAACGGCCAGCCGACGGGCGGTCCCAATTCCAGCGGGTAAATCCTCGTATTGAGACTGGCGAATTCCGTGTCAACCGCCTTTTGCAGACGCGCCCGGACGACCTCGCGCTCCTTGATGCCCTTGGTCACGATGACCGCTTGCGCGAAGTAATCGTTGGACAGCTGCACGTTCAAAGGCAGATAGAAACGGACTGCCCCTTGCCCGACATAGAGACTGTAGTGCTCGATGTTCGGATCGTCCTTCAGCAGCGCCTCGAACCGCTCGACCTCGTGCTCGGTCGCATAAATCGACGAATCCTGAGGCAGGCTCAGATCCACAACCAGCTCCGGCCGGTCCGAGGCCGGGAAGAATTGCTGCTGGATGAACCCGTAGCCGTACAACGAGGCGGCAAACAGTCCGACGGTCACGGCGATGACGAGCCAGCGGGCACGCATGCAGAATACAAGAGCAGCGCGGAACAGCCGCATCAAACGGCCAGGTTCCCCATGCCCGCCGCCATGCGCCTTCATCGTCTTTGGCAGGATCGTAACGCCGATTACCGGTGCAAACATTACCGCGACGATCCATGAAGCTAATAGCGCGACGGCAATGACCGCGAACAGCGAATAGCAGTACTCTCCGGCGCCGCTCTTCGCGAATCCGATCGGCACGAATCCGGCGACTGTAACGAGCGTTCCGGTCAGCATCGGAAACGCCGTCGTGACCCAGGCATGCGTGGCCGAATGCTCGCGGTCCACCCCCGCCTCGAGTTGGCTGACCATCATTTCGATCGTGATCATCGCGTCGTCGACGAGGAGGCCGAGCGAAATGATCAGCGCTCCGAGCGAGATGCGCTGCAAGCTGATGCCGGAATATTGCATGTACGCAAAGACCATTCCGAGCACGAGCGGGATCGAGCACGCGACGACCACTCCGGCGCGCATACCGAGGCTCAGGAAACTCACGCCGAGAACGATTGCGATCGCTTCCCACAGCGCCTTGGTAAACCCGCCGACGGCTTCCTCGACGACCACCGGCTGGTCGGCGACGAGATGCGCCTCGATGCCGATCGGCAACTTGCCGATGATCTGGTCCATCTTGTGCGCCACGGCCTCGCCGAAGACGAGATTGTTGCCGCCTTGCGCCATCGAGATGGCCAGCCCGATCGCCGGTTCGCCATTGAATCGAAACATCGGCTGCGGGGGATCCGAATAGCCTTTGCTGATCGAGGCGACATCGGCGAGACGGAAGAATTTGCCGTTCGCATAGAGATTGATGCGCTTCAGATCGTCGACCGAATTAAATGCGCCGGAGACGCGGATCGCGTATTTCTGGAGGCCGGTCTGAATGACCCCGGACGGCGTCACCGCGTTTTGCTCCTGCAAACTCGAGATGACCTCATCGCGGCTGACGCCGAGCCCGGCGAGCTGGTGAGTGTCGAATTCGAGATAGAATTTCTGGTCCTGGGCTCCGATCAGCTGCGCCTTTGCGGCATTCTTGATCGTCAATACCTGTGTGCGAATGCGTTCGACATAGTCACGCAGCTCGCGGGGCGTAAACCCGTCGGCAGTGAAGGCGTAGATAATGCCAAAGACGTCGCCGAACTCGTCATTGAAGCTCGGCCCAAGGACCCCTTGCGGTAACGTCGATTTTATGTCGGCGACCTTCTTGCGGACCTGATACCAGATGTCCGGGATCGCCTCCTTCGGCGTACTGTCGAGAACGTTGACATAGATCGTCGAGACGCCGGGCTTGGTTTCGCTCTTCAGGTAGTAGAGCGACGGCGTTTCCTGCAGTTTCTTCTCGATCCGATCGGTGACCTGCAGCATCGTATCGTCGATCGTGGCGCCCGGCCAAAAGGTCCGCACGATCATTGTCTTGATCGAAAAGGACGGGTCCTCCTCGCGGCCCAGCTGCTTGTAGGAGAGGACGCCGGCGGCGACAAAGAGGATCATCAGAAACCACACGAAAGGGCGATGGTTGATCGCCCATTCGGAGAGATTGAAGCCCTTCATTGCACGGTGCTCGCGTCCATGAGCGCGACCTTCTGACCGGGCAGCAACTTCTGAACTCCCGCGGTCACCACGACGTCTCCTTGGGTCAGCCCGTCGCCGACGATGACCGAGTCGCCCTGGTAGCGCTGCACGGTGATCGGCTTCAGCTGCACCGTGCTGTCTTTTTCGACGAGCCAGACGGCCGGCTTTCCGTCTTTCTGGAAGAGTGCGCTTCCCGGGATCGTGACGCTCTGTCCTTGATCCAAGGTCACGGTGCCGACGACGTTGGCGCCGAGCCGCATTTGCGGCGGCGCATCGGGCAGCGAGACGCGCACCGTGTAAGTGCGGGTGGCTGGGTCGGCCTGCGGCGAGATGTAGCGGACTTTGCCCGCGGTTTCTACTTCGGGATTGCTGACAAGGTGGACCGTTACGGTCGGGTCCGTCGGCCGTTTTTTGAAGGCGCCCTCGGCGATGTTAAAGACCGCCTCGCGCTCCCCTGGCTGCGCCAGGCGAACGATCATCTGTCCGGAGCTGACCACCTGTCCCGGATCCGCCCCGATCGCGGTGATAACCCCGTCATTATCCGCCTGCAGATTGGTATAGCCGAGATTATCGCTGGCCTGGATTTGCTTGGCCCGCGCCGCGTCGAGCTGGGCTTGCGCTGTCTTGAATGTCTTGAGCGCTTGGTCATATGCCACCTGGGTCGTGTGGCCGTTCTTCAGAAGCTCGCGCTGGCGGTATTCTTGAGCCTGGCTCCTCTTGACTTCGGCCTCGGCGGCGGTGACCTCGGATTTCGCGACCTCGAGGTCCTGCTTGTATTGCTGCGGGTCGAGCCGGGCGAGGAGCTCGTCCTTTTTGACCTGTGTCCCGACATCGACGGGCCGTTCGAGGATCTTGCCGTTGACCCGAAAGCCGAGATCGGCCTGGTAGCGAGGCTGGATCTCGCCGGTCAGCGACACCTTCTCCCCACCTTCCTGCAACTCGACGGTCACGGTGCGCACGGGCCGAACGGCCTGCGACGCAGCCTTCTCCTCTTTCTGGCAGGCCGTCAAAGCCGACAGCAAAATGAGAGCACCAGCCGCTCCCCGCGCAAGGGCCAGTAAGCGAGACCGCTCCCCGGCGAGACTTGTTTCACACACCATAGGCAAACCACTCGATCTGGGTTGGCTCACGGAGGGGTGTAGCATGGGAGATGCCGCGCGAACATCTCGACATTGACCTATGTCACTATCCGAGCACCGTGCCTGACCATTGGTTCCATTTGACCCCTGCGAGGGCAAGTGGTTTTTGTGCTGCGCGACAAACTCGCTCAGCGCTCGCAGCCGGTACGTCCCGGGGCAACATGCGCAATGTCGCGCTCGCGACCTCCCCCACGGAAGGCTTGACCGCCAGACGCCTAAGGCGGGGTGCCGACAATCAGTAGCCGGATGGGTAATACTGATAGGGCGGCGGCGCGTAAGTGGCAGGGGGCGCGGCGGCGGCACTGCTCGCCATCGCGGCCACACCGGCGCCGACCGCGACGCCGGCGGCGACACCGCCCCAGTTGGGGCCGTTATAGCTACTGCCGCTGACCGAGACGTTGCGGTTCACATTGACGTTACCGCTTACGTTGCGGTTCGCCGAGACGTTACGGTTGGCCGATACGTCGCGCTGAAAATTCGCGCTGTTGAAATTGCCCCGGTTGACGTTGGCGCTGTTGACATTGCCCCGGTTCACATTGCCCCGGTTGCCGCCGCCGCCGCCACCGCCACGACGCTGCACCAGCACGAAAGGGGCGCTCTTTCCGGCGCCGATCCCCGCAGCATGATCCAGAGCCCCAATCCCACCCCATCCGGGTGACGGGGCAGCCGATACGTGCGCGGCGACCAACGCGAAGGGCACGGCGTAGATCAATAGCTTCTTCATGACCAGAGACCTCACTTGTTGAGGTACTTGGCTTGGATCTGTTTCCAGCCGTCGATCGCTTGGCTGCAGCCGGCCTTGTCGAACGGACGCCCGGAGCCGTAGCCGAGGGCACCCGTAAAGGTGAAGGCGGCTTTGAGTTCAAAATGGATCGCGATCAAATTGGCCAATTCCATTGCTCGCGAGATCTGATCCTGCTTATCCGCGTCGGCCGAGCATTCGACCACTTGGCCCGCCATTACGCCGACCCTGCGCAACCCATCCAGGAAGGTTGGGTTATCAGCGGGCGGCGTCGGCACTTCCTGGGCAGGGGCGGTAGGGGTGGTCGAAGGGGTCTGGGCCAGCGCTGGGCCCGCCGATGTCAGGCAAGCCAGCGCCAATATAGCGGCCCGAAGTTGATACGATCGCATCTGTTCGCCTTTCCTTTCCTTCTCTAAACTCGTTAAAGTTTAGCGCGGAGCCCGCAGCCACATTGATCTGGCTCATCGAATTATACCAATCAGCACTCTCCGCCTTCGAGGGCGGAGAGTGCATACGCAACAGCCCGTTATTCGATTAGCGTTTGCCAAGTCGCCCAAAAGAGCGACCATGGGCTCGCAAGCACCTAGAACGTGGGGAATGTCGGCTCAAACCGTCCCTATGTGACCCTTTGCCAGGCGACGTTATAGGTGCAATTGACACTCGATACCTTTGCGCGCAGCACATGAGTCTGAGAATCGATGATGCCGTCGAAATTTTCGTCGACATCCACGGGTTGCGCCTGTCCGGTTAGGGTTACACCGTAGCCGCTGTGCATCGTCAACTGACCTTGCGGCGTTACGTATCCTCCAAAGGTGGCCCCGAGCGCCTGGAACTGCGCGAGGCCATCCTTGACCGTAAGTATCGGTAGCTCGTCAAACTGATGGCAAGGCGTAGTTGTTATGTCGACGGTCTTCGCTCCTGTACCAGTGGCAGTGAGGTGGGAAGCGGCACTGGCACTACTGTTGGATATGCCCCGATACGTTCCGTCGAACGCGGTAGTCGTATTAGCGGCTGAGCCACCCACGTGAGTTGGGCCAGCGTTCTGTCCTGCTCCTGTCCACGTCGACTGTTGCGTCGTGCACGCTGCCATGGTGAGCAACGGCATGCATAATAGAAATGGGATTTTCATCGCTCCCTCCCTTCCAGGTTAACTACTGTGTTTGTGCTGCTGGTGCCTGGCCCTGCAGGCTGCCTGCGCAGGCTGGCCCTGCGCAGGCTGGCCTTGTGCCGGCTGTTGTTCAACCTCCTAGATTTCGACGACGTGGTAATCTTGTTTGGCAGTTGCTTACGAAGCTGATCCGAGCCAGACCGACGCAAAATGGGAGCGGGTTCCTCAGAATCCACCGGAATTGCCACCATTATCCGCTCCAGCACTGCCTTGACCCTTGAGCTGCTACTGCACCGCAACGGTGACGGCTGTGTTCCAGGTGATGTCGACCTTGTCGCCAACCTTGAGCTTATCGAGCACCGCCGGATCGACGATATGTCGGCTGTATTTCCATCCGTTCGGACCAGTGAAGGTGATCGACGATGCGTTCTTGTCGATAGCGTCGACGGTCGCGGTCATCGTTCTCTGCACGGATGTCGTGCCCCCAGGTCGTTCCCCCTGCCCCATAGTGGAGGTCCCGGTCTGCGTATTGACAGGTGCCTCGCCCGGCGGCTTCAGTCTCGCCGAGACGTTGTTGTTATACGTGACCGACACCTTGTCCCCGACCTTGAGCTCATCGAACCGCTTCGCGCTCGGGGGCACGTCGACCGTCTCGAAACTGCCATCGGCTTTCTTGATGTTCACGGTGCGCTTCTCATGATCGATGGTCGCCACGGTGCCCGAAAGGGTGACGGTCTGTGTCGGGAGCTGTTTGACCTCCTGCGCCCAGCCGGGCAGGGAAAGAGCTAAGACCAAGCCGGTCGCGCTCAGGATTGCGTTTAGTGGCTTCATGTATCTCCCTCCTTTTGGGTTCATAATCTGGGGTGCTTAAGGGGCAAAGCTCGCTCGCACTTAAAGCCTAAACGGCGGGGTTCGCCGGCGGCTATGCAGAAATAACGGATTTTACGGGTTGATGAACCGCGCTCCTGGAGCACGTTGAAGGGTGGTCAGCGGGGTCTCGCCAAAGGCCGCCCCATAGGCTGCTTCGAAACGCCCGAGTTCCGCGAAACCTAAACCGCGGACAAGCTCTGAGAGGTTTGCCCCGTCGGGAGCGGCATCACGCAACGCCACGCGGGCTCGGCTCAACCGGCGCAACAGCACATACCGGACGGGGCTCATGCCAAGGAATTCTGCGCAACAAGAGCGCAAGGTCCGTTCCGTCACCCCAATCAGCTCGCGCAACTCGGTCGTGTGCAGCGGCTTGCCGAGATGCTCCGCCAACACCTCCTCGAACCTAATCATGATCCTGGCGTGACGACGTTTAATCGGGTCGTCAGCTCGTATGTTGGGGGCGGTAAGACAGGCGACCAGCGTCTGGATCAAACCTTGCTCGATCGCGCGCGCGACCTCCGTATGCGCCAATAATTTGGGTTTCGTCTCGGCAAGACGGCAGACTTGCGCGTGCAGGCGCCGCAGGCGCGCCACATCGCGCGGGGAGGGACGCAGGATTTTTCCCTCCGATGGCAAACTGAAAGGCTTTCCGGAAAGAGCTCGACCATATTGTTCGAGCTGCACCGGGTTCAGTGCTATCACGTTCCAAATGAAGGAGCCAGGCGTTGACTGGTGCAGCCGCTCACCGCGGCCGTAGAACACGATCTCGCCCGGGCGCAATTCCGTCCCGCCCCATATCGGTACGGGCCCGGAATGTGCCGGAAACGTCACGAAAGAGAGCTGCGGGCTCAGGCGAACATAGGCGACCCGCGGAAAGTCTTCCTCACACCGCAACACTTCCAAATCGTGCAGCTCCGCCCAAGTCAGGCGGGCCTTGAACTGGGGGGTTAGCGCAATAAGGATTTCGATTTGTGCCTGACGAAGGCTCGCCTCGTAGTGATCGGGTTCGAGGAACGTGCGTGTGCCGCTACCCGGCATTCATCTCTCTGTGAAACCGAAGAGCCACAATGCAGGCGGCGCATTTTGGCAAAAAAATAATGATAAATCGACCGATCCTGGTGCCTATGCAGATTTAACAAATTTCCATGCCGGCTCGACGATTTCGGCCAGTTTTGAGTCTTCGGGGGGTCGACGCAGTGCCGCCGAGGGCGCTTCCCCGAATACTGACCGGTAGGCGACCGCAAAGCGGCCCAATTCCCAAAAGCCATAATCGGTGGCGATCTCGGTCACGGTAGTCTTCTCCGCATCCGCGATCCGCAAAGCCCGGCGCACCAGCTGCATGCGTCGCAGCCACAAATAGCGCTTCGGGCTCATGCCGAGATAATCCTGGCAACAGTCACGCAGCATTGTATAGGAAGCGCCAACTGTCGTGCAGAGCTGGGGCATATAGAGAGGCCTATCGGGGGTGGACGTCAGGACCTCCTCTAGACGCCGCATGACCCTCGCGCGATGGCGATGGACATTGCGCACATCGTCTGAATGGCCCTCGGTCAGGCACAAGATCATTGCTTCGAGCAAAGCCTCCTCCATCGCTCGCGCTACTTCTGCCTTCGCGAGAATGTCGGGAGCGGTCTTCGCAAGATGGCCCGCCGCTTCGTGCAACCGCAACAGCCGGGATGCAGCCGGTGCAGGGGGGCTGGTCCATCGCGGGAACGAGGGTGGCGTCAGTGGGCGACCAATGATGGCCGCGCTGGCGGCGGCGAGGTCCTCGGGCGTCAGCGACATGGTACCCCATCCGCAGGCCGCGGAGGATCGAAGGTAATATGGCCAATCCAGCCCGAACATTGCGATTTGAGATTGCGATGCTTCGATCCCGCTGACCTGCATCGCTGGCTGATAGAGATTGGTTGCGAAGAGGATCAGCGACCGCTTGCCGCTCGGCGTTATTCTCATGATCCGAGGCAGGCTCTCGTCTATGCGATGCATCCACAAGCGATGCAGGTCGATGCGCGTCGACTCGGCGCGGAACTCGCCGCGTTTCGTAATCACCCCATCGATCTGCAGGTTTCGGATCCCTGCAAAATAGCTATCGGGGTCGGTAAATGTGCGAGTAGCGCTGGCAGGCATCCCCACCCCCTTGGGTGATCGGGGTCCAGAGGCGCAGAATACCGCGCGGCCTAGGCGGACGGTTGATCTGGATCAATCGTCACTACAACTCATTTACTATACGCGCGCGGAACGCAGCGCAGCAAACCAAAAATACCTCGCCGGGGCTTCGCCCCGCGGGAGGCGTGATCTCAAGTCGCCTATTCGTCTGACCCGTGCTGATGCATTTTCGTGAAAAATGCTGAACTTCGGCCTCCGGTGACCATGTCAGCTGAGCTCTGACAACCGAGCGACGAACGAACGAGTGACTTAGATCCTGCGAGGGTGGCAATGATCGAGCGCAGCATTCTCGCGCTGCTCGTCGTTTGCCTTCTGATCTGCGTGATCACAGTCGTGAAGCCCTTCACGCCAGCGATCCGCAGGAGCGGGAGGAAAAGCAGAAGGCAGTGATGGCGGAATTCCAAAAGCCGCGGGAAAGAACGGCCGAGCAGTTGATGCAACTGGTCATGCAGCTCGTCAACCGGGCTACCCCGAGCGCGGTCAGACCCAAGGCCGCTTACGAATTCTGACACGAGCACGTCTGGCCGCTTGGCTTCTACCTCAGGGCCGAGGTGCTCGAGCGCGGCGTCCGTCGGTGCCAGCATCGCCGCCAGCAATGCCAACTCTAGCGTCGCGAGTGAGGGGAACACAATCGCGGCGAACAGGAAGCCGAGCACGATCGTCAAAGGCAGGCCAATCAGCAGCAACCGCTCCGGGAGCCCAAGGTTGCGCCTGACAACGCCGAAATCCGCGTTGGCGGCGTCGGTGAGCAGCACCATGGCGAGCGTCAGTTCCGCCAGAAGGCGCAACCCCTCGCCACTTATCTTAATATGCAGGACGCTCAACCCGTCCGGGCCGAGGATAAAGCCAACCGCTGTAAACACGATCGGGCCACTGATCCAGGACCGTTCCACCCGGCCAGCGACCGCGCTGTAGCTGAGTAGAAACGCGGCCAGCATCGCGGCATTCTGGTACATTTAATCCCCCCAAATCAGCTAACGCGCGCTCTAAAACGGCGGCACGACCGGGTGATGGCCTTGATCTGGGTCATGCCCCTCGTTCGCTGAGGTGCCGCCACCCCTTCGTTTCGACCGGGCAGGCTGCCGCCGAGGCCTTCGAAGTTCCAGGGTGATTAGGCGGGCGAGCAGGGTCGCCGGATACAATTGGCCGATGATCGCCTCCACATTGGTCAGCGTGCGGACGAGGGGATGAACCGGCGCGACATCGCCGAAGCCGGTGGATGTCAGCGTTACAAAGCTGAAATAGAGTATCGTGCCATAGGCCTGCCACCCTGCTTCGCCCGGGATATTTGTCAGAGCATTCGGAATGAAATACCAGATCAAGCGGTATACCGCGGCAAACATCAGCCCAAGGTTCAAATAAAGCGCGATCGCCCCCAGCACCCGATGTACGGTCACTACTCCCGGCGCAAGCGTCGCGTACCCAAGTGTATAGCTCGCCACAATGAAGGCGCTGATGCTTCCCCCATAAGTAAGGATTAGGGAGGCGTTTGATGGTGCCACCAGCTGGAGCACAAAGCCTGTCAAGGCGCAAATCAACGCCAATATTGCGAGGATCTCGGCAAACAGGCCACGGGACAGCAGACAGACGAGGAAGGTAAAAATAAAAAACAGCAGCTGCAGCACCTCGCGTACGCCTTCATAGCCCATCGCGGCAAAAGGTGCACAAAATATTATGACGCATTGGACGGCCAGCATGGCGGTGAGAGCCGGATCGCGCACACGATCTCGCCATGAGTAAGACCGATGCCGGGTCGGACTCACGGTGCACTCCTTTTCAAATCTCTTGCCTCGTATCTAGTCTGCCGGGACCGAAATTCGTCCGCTGCAGTTATCCGTGAGAGATGATAGCTTGATCTATATTATTATCATTGCATCCCGTAGCCCGACAGTCCATGGCATTTTATAGAGCCAACCCTCACGTACCTTCCGTCGTCTGGGCGTGTTCGTCAACGCGGTCGACAATTTCATCAAACCCTGGCTCATCGACTTTGGCGGCGAGATGCCGTTGTCGCTGACCATCCTGGGTGTCTTTGGAGGGTTCGTCGCTTTTGGCTTCTTGGGCCTGTTCATCGGGCCGACGCTGATCGCCATCGTGTTCACCCTTTTTCAGGCGTGGCGAGCCGCGGTCTCGGATCTTCCCACCGCAGAGTTCATGGAGCCAGCGGCATAGCGGTCCGTGAATTTTGATCTGGACCAAAACTCACGTTGGCAACAGCGTTACTTGGGACGCGGTTTTCCGCGCATCGTTACCGCCGCCTCGCCCTAAATCGAGCCCGCCTGGCCCAATCAACCGGCTCGGCGAACTGCCGCCGTGGGACTGGTAGCCCGAAGCTACAAAATCTGGCCGCGCGACGAGCCGCTCCACCGGCGCCGCGGCACATTGGTCGATGACCTTATGAAGGCGGATGAGAAGCACGCCCCGACCAAAGCCACAATCATCGAATCAGAACTATGAGGTTGCAGCCTCGGCCAAACCTATCAGGAGCAGGATTTTATCCCGCGCATTATACCCGCGGGCTTGTGTTCCTTGTCCAAGTTGCGTCGTATATGCAATTCCCGGTCACTCTACCTCTGAGCACATAAAAGGGGTCGATATGCCCCTCAAACGTTTCGCCGCCCCCGCTCTGCATCACCAACTCGCCCTGCGGAGTTACGTACCCCTGAAACGTCAGATTGAGCGCGTCGAACCGCGCGACACCATTGCGGATGGTCAAAGCCGGCGCGACCCTGATATTTGGGCATTGCGTAGTGGGGCTCCCGGGGGTGATGCTCTGCACGAAACTGCCGGCGTACGTCCCATCGAAGAAAGTCGTCGTGTTCGGAGGCGATCCCGGCGCGGGGGCCGCCGTCACGGCCGGCGGCGGCGATGGTTGAGGGGCGCAAGCCGCGATCGCGAGAAGTGAAATCCCCAACAAGGATAACCGGTTCATTAATTCCTCCCGTTGCCTGCCGAGCCGATTTGCCATGCGGGCGATCGTTGCGGCTGTTAATCTACCTTAACGACCATACGGACCGCAACAGTTTCCGCGCCGTCAGTGTCGTTTTGACCGGGGGGAGGGCCGCATTCTGAGTGAGAATAACAAGGCCCATACCGTAGGCGGCAATGAGCGACCCCGACAGACCCACGCTTCGTCGCGCATCGTCCAGTTGGCGGGCGAACATCACCAGTTCGAGGAGCAGGATCACACTTGGTCCCGCAAACCCTCGATCATCAATTCGGAGCCGGGTTGGTGCGCGCAGATAACCCGAAAAGCTCTCGCTCTCGCAGGCGCTACCACCGCTCCCACCACCACCATTCCGGGTGATCGCGCCGTAATTTCCGAGCTACCCCTGGCCGAAGCCTTCCGATAACAAATCCAAGCTTGATACACGCGGGCTTGTAGTCCTGCTCGCAAAGAGCGTGCAAGCGCTCTAATATCTGCGGTACAGACCGCTGTTGGGCTGTCGCCGGCATGGCGAGCGCGAGCGCCGCAGCGATGCCGATTATCCAAATCCGAACCACCTGGGTGCCTCGTCTCTGTCATATCGAATGGTGCCGGAAAAAACGCGAGAGGCGGTAGCCGATCCCGACGGACTCTTGCGTCCGGCGTCCAGTATCCGTTATCCGACCGTCCAAAATCCGGGATCTCGGCCGTTCGTGTGTAATCACTTCAGAAGCCGCCATTCGCCCGCCCGAGAAGGGGCGACAAAATTTGCCCCCCGAACCGACCTACCCGATCACCGTCGAATTACAGGCTCACCAAAGGCGATCCTTGCCAGGCCGCGAACCAGCCAAAACCCGCCATCCCCTTTTTACCGCGCGCTTAACGAGTCGCGACGGCTCGACGTGCCGCCGTGCCGGAGCCGCTCAAAGTCCGCAATTCGGGTAATTTGGGTATGGACAAGACGGGTACGGGTACGGATACGGGTATGCCGGGGCCGGATAGGCCGTACTGGCAACGGCACCGCCGACGATGGCACCCGCCGCGACGCCGGCGGCGACGCCGCCCCAACCTCCCCCGTAATAAGCGCCTCCGTAGCCACCTCCGCTGACGTTGACGTTGCGGTTGACGTTGACGTTGCCGTAGCTGCCGCGGTTCACGTTGGCACTGTTGAAGTTACCGCGGTTCACGTTGGCGCTGTTGAAATTGCCGCGGTTCACGTTGGCGCTGTTGAAGTTGCCGCGGTTCGCGCTGGCGCCACTAAAATTGCCGCGGTTCGCACTGGCGCCACTGAAGTTGCCTCGGCCGGCACCGGCCCAGGAGCCGCCACCAGCGCGGGCACCGCCGCCGGCGCGAGCACCGCCGCCGCCACCGGCGCGAGCACCGCCACCGCCTCGGCCCCCCCTCTGGCACTCGAGGACCAGCGGCACACCTCCCCCCTCCGGCGCGGTGGCGGTGACATTGCGACCTATGCTGCCGCTCCAGGCAGCCGTAGCGGCGGGCGCCTCGGTAGCTACCAATCCGATCAAGGCGATCGGCGCCATGTAAAGCAGACACTTCGTCATCGCTGTGGCCTCACTCGCTGTGTTGGCTCCGAATTGCTGTCCAGCTCGCGGCTGGGTGAGGCGGGCGTCGGGCTTCGTCGACACCTGGCCGGAGCCTTACCGAGAATATACCCGCACACCGGTACGGCGGGACATTATCGAGCGTGACCCGCCGACGCATCTATGTCAATTAAATCGGCTGATTATGGTATTTCTACATCTAATATGTTGAAACGGCCCCCGATGCCGCAGCCACGGTAATGCCTGCGGAGACAGATTTTCCTTGCCGCCGGAGCAACGCGATGAATGGGAAGACCGCCTTTGTGCTGTTATCGGGTGTGTTGTCGGGCTCGCTGTGCGCCTGCGTGCAGCCCCCGGAGGCCGCCGCCCCCGCTCGCACCGCCGCCGCCCCCGGTAGCGGCAGCGGCACCGGCACCGGCACCTGCCCCGGTAGCCGAGCCGACGCCCGGCGACCGTTGGGTCAGCATCCGGGGGGCGACGTGCGAAAGGCTGCTGGAGTTATCACCAGACGATCGGGCCGCGGCATCGCTGTTCTATACCGGCTATCAGGCCGCGCGCTTCGGTAGCAAAACCATCAATGTGGCCGCGATCCCCGACGCCGAGGAGCGGGCGGAGAGCTACTGCGCAGAGCATCCTGGCCGACCGGCCGTCGAGGCGTTTAGGCAGGCTTATCAACAAACCCTCAGACGATAGAGCGCTCCCTCGAGCAGCCGATGCGCCCAACGCCCGCTGTGCGGCAGCTGCCCCTTTTGAGGCATTGCCGTCGAGGCGGAGCAACCGCAGGGTCGGTGGCAAGCGAGGCACCGCGGTGTCGCCGACAAACTTGTCGGTCAACCGCAGCGCGCGGCCGACGCTGGGGAGGCGGAGCTGCTGGCGAGCCCCGAAGGGCGCGAGCCTTCGCCGCCAATGCTGTGCGTCTTCAGCTCCATGCCCTGGCTTATAACCTCGGCAACTTCATGCGCACGCTGGCGATGCCGAGGACGAGGGAGCCGTGGTCGCCGACCAGCCTGCGCGACAAGCTGATCAAGATCGGCGCTAAGGTTGTCAGCCACGGGCGCTACGTCAGGTTCCAGCTGCCCGAGGTCGCGGTCTCGCGACAGATGTTCACTGACATCCTGTCGCTGATCGCCCGACTGCGAGCACGCCGCACCGACATGAGTGGCCCGAGAAACCAAAAGCGGCCAGCGATGAAAAGAAAGGTGCATCTCGATGCAGGCCAGCCGGCCCCGTTTGGGCGCTCGGCGCCGTGAACCGCCGGCTTTGATTACCATCTGCCCGCGGTGAAGGCGATTTACGCTTGCCCAACCTACTCAAAAGCGCGATCCTGGCCACAAAAGCCGACGGGAAATCTGGCGAATGCGGCTAAGCTCAACCCTCTCGTGTGGGGGACAGCACTATAGAAAGGGGAACGTCAATGGCGAAGCAGAGAGTAACGAAGACCCTGGCAGCGGCAGCGATTATGGGGTTTTTTGCAGTTCACGCTGCGACAGCACAACAACAGCAGACGCCGAGCTTGCCGGTGCCCGTGGGGTCAACGGCGCATTTCGTTTACTTTGACACTGGCGCCTACGCGTTAACGCCTGAAGACCAAGACCATGTACGCGACGTGGCCGGGATGATGCAAAGCACCCCAGCCTTTGTCGCCACGATCATTGGCAAGGCAGATTCGGTTGGCTCTGCAGAGTTTAATGAGCACCTATCCCAACGACGCGCTGAAGCGGTATTCGACGCTCTCGTTTACACCCACAAGGTACCGGAGAACCGGGTTCGTTTGCATTGGACCGGCGAGCGCCTACCGTACATATCCGCTGCCGATGAACAGGCCGCGGCACAGAACAGGATGGTTGCGATCATCGTAAGCAATGATCCGTCGCGCTGTCAGTAGGGTTATGGCGTTTACTCGGCTAACGGTCGGCTTGCCCCCTCTCGCGGCCGTGAGCTGAGCGACCGCCACGCCTCAGCGCCCCAGTACGCGCCACAGCCACGTTGAGATTCGTACCATTGCCAGGAGCCGTTGGCAGCAGTCAATATTGCGGGCGCTCTAAGAAGGCGGCGTGACCGGGTGATGGGCTTGATCTGAATCATGCCCCTCGTCCGCTATAGCGCCGCCACTCCTTCGTTTTGACCGGGCAGGTTGCCGCCGAGGCCTTCGAAGTTCCAGGGTGATTAGGCGGGCGAGCAGGGTCGCCGGATACAATTGGCCGATGATAGCCTCCACATTGGTCAGCATGCGGACGAGGGGATGGACCGGCGCGACATCGCCGAAGCCGGTGGATGTTAGCGTTACAAAGCTGAAATAGAGTATTGTTCCATAGGCCTGCCACCCTGCACCGCCCGGGATATTTGTCAGAGAATTCGGAATGAAATACCAGATCAAGCGGTATACCGCGGCAAACATCAGCCCAAGGTTCAAATAAAGCGCGATCGCCCCCAGCACCCGATGTACGGTCACTACTCCCGGGGCAAGCGTCGCGTACCCAAGTGTATAGCTCGCCACAATGAAGGCGCTGATGCTTCCTGCATAAGCAAGGATCAGAGAGGCATTTGATGGTGCCACCATCTGAGCACGAAGCCGGTCAAGGCGCAAATCAGCGCCAATATGGCGAGGGTCTCGACAATCAGGCCGTGAGAGTAGACATACTAGCAAGGTAAAGGCGAAAAACAGCAGCTGCAGCGCTTCGCGTACCCCTTCCTAGCCCATAGCAGCGAAAGGTGAAACAAATATTATGATACATTGGACCGCCAGCATTGTGGTCAGTGCCGGGTCTCGAGCCCGATTGCGCCAGGAGTAAGACCGCTGCCGGTTCGGACTCACAGTGAACTCCTTTTTTAGATTAGAGTTCGGCACTGGCCGCTAACGGCGCTGTAGTCCACATATTCCATTTTTATATCCACGTCGGGCGAGACGCATGCGGCGCTGACGATCCACGCCGGAATCGCATTGGGTCACATTTCCGGACACCTCCGCCAGCGTCCGCCCGCGGAACAGGTGGCGCGATGAAGTTGTCTTGGCGGTCAACGTACCGTTCACCGAATTTGGCGCGGTAAGAGGGAAACCGTTATGGCAAAAATCAGATACACCATCGGTACAAGCACCCCGACAAACCGCGCCGAGCGCCCCGCTGCTGGTCACCAGGAACGCGGTTATCGCCGAATGAGCGAGAGTTGTGTCAACACGGATCGTTCGCGCGGCCAGAGTAGCGCCATCATGCACAGAGTGTACCCGACCGCCAACAGGACGTAGCCGATCCGGGTCGAGAACAACTCTGGGGTCGTCGTCGGCAACGGCGATATTCCCGATCCTAACAGAATGAGGAATGTCGTGAGCGCTCCGGCATACATCTTGGTAAGGCCGGCCGCGGCCCGCCCGCCCAGGATCAGCCCGACGAGAAAGACGGTCAGGAACAGAAAGGGCAGCGACGGGCGCAGCTCGACGAACGCAAAGGCCAGGGAGGCAAGCACACCGCTCAGCAGATTGACGGCGACAAGGCTAAAGGCGGAACGGACGCTGGTTGCGAAGTCAAACTGAAGCAGCACGGAAGCGACGGTGATCGGAAGGACGAGCGCCAAGGAGAGCGCGTCGTTGGTCAGGCAGAGCGCCATGGCGCCGAGCAGGATAGCCGCATTGGCGAGAGCCCGCAGGGCAGGCCTGTCGGTAGCCGGGGCCGCCTCCGGCGCGTCCTCGGTCGCATCGTGTCCTGGCAGGATCGCATGGGCGAGCCAGGACAAGACCACCGCGCTCAGGTAAGCTTGAAGCAATATTGCAATTATGCTGGAGTCGAGCGTGTCGTGCACGCGATCGAGCAGGGTAACCGTGATCGCGATCACCAAGCAGAGGAAGATTACAGGGCCACCTTGTCCCCGCGCCTGTACGAAGAAGCATACGAAAAAGAATAGCCCGAGCAATACCAGCAGCTGGATCGGCTGGTTGCCAAAGATGCCGTTGAGAACAATGAAGGCCTGTCCGACGACCAGCACGAGCCCGACGAACGCGACTGCCTTCGACAGCGGCAAGGGCCCGGCGCCGAGAATCAGGAATTGCACCGCGAGGACCGGCCCAAAGAAGGGTATGACCTCGCCCGTGGCGAGGTTCAACGTGAATCCGGCAGCGACCGCGAGCGCGACCCGCAGCCCGATGCGGCGCTGGCGTGACAGCGCCACCGCGGCGGCGGAAACCTCAGCTGGCATAAGTCAGGATGGAGATGAGGCGAATAAATACCGCGCCCAGAGCGTCCGTGACTGGATTGTTGCCGGCGTAGACGACGACATTCACCTGCGAACCGAACCGCACGCTTCCCCGCGGCGGCGTCTCGTCGACGATCAAACGCACCGGGAAACGCTGCGGGTCGCGCACCCAGCCCGTCGCGTTTTTGATCGTTGGCAGGCCGGTATTCGGATCGACGCTATTCTGAGAGACGCCCCAGCCTATGCTCTCGACGTGGGCTTTGAAGATTGCGCCTGGCAACGAGTCGAATACCAATTCGGCCCGATCGGAGGTAGACATGTATTCGAGGCTATTCTCCTTGAAGTCGGCCGAAACCCAGACCGTGGTCAAGTCGATGAAGGTAAGGGCCGCCTGCCCCGCCCCGATGAACTGGCCGGTCGCCAGTTGGAGATTGGAGACCAAGCCGTCGGCAGGGGCCTTGACCGTCGTATAAAGAAGATTGAGCCGCGCCCGCTCCAACGTCGCAAGCGCCGCCTTGAGCTGGGGATTGTCGGCACCCTTAGGGCCAAGCTCTTCCCGCGCCTTGGCGAGGTCGGCCTGGCTGGCGGTCAGCACCGCCCGTGCGGCGTCCTGTGCGGCGCGGGCCGTATCGGCCTTGGCAGTGGGGTAGACGCCCCGTTTGACAAGTTCGAAAACCCGCTCCGTCTGGGCTTGAACGTTCTCGAGTTCGGCTGTCTCCTTCACGACCTTCGCCTGTGCCGAGTCCACGGCGGCCGTAGAGGCTCCCAGCGTCTGACCGATCTGCTCGACCTGGGCCTGCGCCTCAGCCACGGCAAGTTCGAAGGGGCGCGGATCAATGCGGAACAGTACCTGCCCTGCGTCGACGCGAGTATTGTCGGCGACGTCGACGTCTATAACACGGCCCGCGACTTCGGGAGCCATGCGGATAACATACGCTTGTACCACCGCTTGCGATGACGAAGGCGTGAACCGCTCCATGACGATCGACAAGGCAAACAGCAGGATGGTCACGGCGACGACAATGAGCGCCGCCCTGCGCAGCGGGTTCGCAGAGTCGGTGCCCGCGGGAGCGGGCTTCGCAGGAGTGCGTTCCTCCACCGCAATTTTGTTGGTGGTTTCAGAACTCGGTGCTCATCGAGGCAACACGCGTTTGGCAGCCCGAGCACCGATGCCAGCTTCCTGGACCCCGAGGCGTGCCGACGGCAAAAGTCGCATTTTACGGCGTCCGATCGGCGATCGGCAGCTCCCTCTGGGCGCGTCGCTGTCGCATCCATTCAATGAGCAGCACATAGCCGACGGCCAGGACCACAGGCCCCACAAACAGGCCGAGAAGGCCGTCGGCAATCATGCCGCCGATGACCCCGATCAGAATTACCGGCATCGGCACTTCCAGTCCGCGGCCGAGCAGCAATGGCTTTAGGACATTGTCGCTGAGCCCGGCGATGAGGGTCCAGACCACGAAGATGATAGCCGGCTGCGTTGCTTCCGTCGCGAAAACATAGACTATGATCGGCAGTGTCACGAGTACCGCCGGTACCTGTACGATACATAGCAAAAGCAACACGACCGTCCACAGGCCAGCTGCCGGAAGACCAATGGCGAAGAAGCCGATTGCGAGCAGAAGCGATTGGATCACCGCTACGCCGACAACGCCTACCGCCACGCCGCGGATCGTAGCGGCCGTCAGCGTAACCAGATGGTCCCCCCGCTCCTCGCTGCCGGTAAAACGTCCGAGCAGGCGCCGAGCGAAATCGGCGGCGCCCCTGCCGTAGGCGACGATGACGGCGGCTATCCCGAAAGAAAGAACGAACGAAAGTTGGCCGGCGACCAGACCACCGGCGGACGACACGAGCCGTGTCGCTGGTTCGCTCAATGCCCCTCCGTATTTGGCAAACGCCGCCGGCATGTTGGTGGCGGCGAGCACCCAGGCCTCCGCGAGTTTCCGACCCACCAGCGGGAGCCCGGGAACCCATGGCGGCGGCGGTGGGACGGTGAGGCTTTGATTATGCAAGCCCGTGACTAGCGAATACAGAGAAGACGCAATCGACGTCACCACGGTGACCATCGCCACCAACATCACCGTGACGCCGACCAGCCCGATCAGCAGCGCCGACCAGCGATTGCCGAGCCGGGCGGCCAGCCGGAGATGCAGCGGATACAGCATCACCGCTAGAATTGCAGACCAGAGCAGGAGGTCGCTAAAAGGCGATATGTACCGGCCGCAGGCGTAGATCAAAAAGCCGACCAGTCCAATTTGAAGCGCGACATCCAGGATGGTCGAGCGCCAAGGCGCGTGATCAGACTTCAGCACATTCGGGTCCATCATTTCTTACCCCCTTTTCCCTCCTGAAAGGACGGATGCCGGGATGAAGGCAGCTCCGTCAGCTCAGCGAGCGGCCTGTTTCAGTCTGTAGAACTCGCGGGCCGTCACCTGGAGGGCCTGCACGCTAACCGCCGCGACGAGGCCGGTCAGCATGATACCGGCAAGACCAATCACTACCGCGAGCAATCGCGACACGACATGTCGGGGCGTCAGATCACCGTAACCGATGGTGAGACCGGTCACAAAGGTGAAATAAAGAGCGTCAACGATACGCCACCCCTCTATGTACCCGATCAGAAGTCCAGGTCCGACCATTGCAGAAAGAACCCCGGAGAGGATCGGCCAGAGCGCGCGAATAAGCCGAAAGACCTCTGCGAAGAAGATGCGCCTGATTTGCCGTGGTCGCATTAGTTTCCGACCCGCAGCCGAGCCTCCAGCTCTCTTCCGCTGTCCAAACAATCCCGAGCCGCCGGAGGAGACCATCGGCTGATTGCGCCGTCTATGCATTTTCCACAAATTTGCGGCTCAGAACGCGTATTCGCCTCGAAATGGCCTCCCCGGAACGCGGGAGCACTGGCGATGCACTGTTGACCCCTTGTTTACGCTTGCGGAGCCGTTCACGCAGCGCAACTGCGTGTTTGCCGCAACCCACGCAACGGCTCATAAAGGGCTGAGCCCAGCTTAGAGGCGATTAGCTACTTCGTAAAATCCGTTATTTCTGCATAGCCAGCGGGGAACCCGCTGTCTAGGCTTTAAGTGCTAGGCCAGCCTGGCTCCTTCGACACCTCATCGGTTCTGGCTGAAGGTCGCCAGAACCGTCCCCAAAGGAGGACCAAGACGTGACACCTGAATTCGTCTCTAGATCGATCATGATCGTTAGATCATGCGTGATTATTTTCGGCATGGTCGTCGGCATGTCCATCTCGACGAACGCAGAAACTGTCAAGGTGATCGATGAGGCATCAACTGACGGCTCGTTCACCATTGCCCAAACCAACGGCCAGGAGCGCCGGGACACCCGGCAGAACTGCCGTGGGGAGAATGGGGCTGTCGGCGCGGACAAGCGCAACTGCAAACAGCAAGGACGCCAGAATTAGTCGCGGCACTGCCGCGCGCGGCGTATCAACGTCATCAGGGTGTGGCGCTTTGCCACCCCCCTCGGCGTTCGGGGCAGCTTGCTGCCGGTTCCACTCGGCCCGCCGAGTTGCCGATGTGGCTGACGCTCAGGGGCGGCTAAGGGTCGGCCGTTTCGGTCTTGGCGCAATGCGCATTACCGGGCGCGGTGTCTGGGGACCTCCGCCCGATGAGAGCGAAGCGATTGCTCTGCTTCGGCGCGTAGTCGACAGGGCGTGACCTTTATTGACACTGCCGGTTCGCCGTCACGGTGAGACCCGTAACCGTGGATCACCCAATCCGAGCCGCCGGAGAAGACCATCGGCTGATCCCGCCGCCTATGCATTTTCCACAAATAGCGGCGTCGGAAACCGTATCCGCCTCGAAGTGGCCTCTCCCGGAGGCGGAAGCACTGGCTATGCATTACATATTGATGCCCCGGGATCAGCGTCACGCAGCGCAAACCCGTATTTGGCGCAACGCACGCTACAGCATATATCGGGTTGGCGATCAGCTCCTCCGTAAAATTCGTTATTTCTGCATAGCCGGCGCCCACAATTGGCGGTTTAGCTTTGTGTTATGGGCAAGCTTTGGCGATTGGCCCGCCTTGGCCCGCTGCGTCTTGCGCTCTCACCGTCGCACGGCCTGATACGAATTCTCGGGCGCGACAATTCTTCCGGAGCCCCTGTTCAGGCGCGCAGGATAGCCCCAGGCGCCGGAACGCCGAGGCGTTACGACCGCCTTTGGAGGTTCAAAATGATACAACGTTTTTTGCTGTCGGCCGTTTAATCAGGTAATCGCCAAGGGGTTCGTGCGACCATAGTGAGGCTACACCATGAATGGTGGAAGAAGGGCCGTCGCCAATAGCCTGTTCGGAGCAAGACCCAGATGAGAACGATTGCTGAATTCATCAAAACCACGCTGATCGGCGGATTGCTCATTGTTCTGCCGGTCTATATCGCGGTGCTTTTGATCTTGAAGGCGCTACAAGGTCTTGTGGCCGCGGTGAAGCCGATCACGGCTGCCATCCCCGGTTCCGTGAAGTTTGAGGAGATCCTGGCGATCCTGGTGCTTGCCGTGATTTGTTTTATTGCCGGTTTGATCGTCCGCACCAGGGCTGGGTTTACGAGCGAAGAATGTCATTGAACGGAGGGTACTACAAAGGCTTCCCGGCTACACGCTGCTGCGCGGCCTCACCGGGCGCGTCATGGGTGAGGCGGACGACCCGGCATTCGCGCCCGCGCTCGTCGAGATCGAAGAGGCGCTGGTTCCGGCGCTGATTGTCGAGGAATTGAAAAACGGTTCCTTTACGGTGCTGGTGCCTTCGGTGCCGACGCCGATGGCTGGAGCGGTATACATCCTGCCGCCAGAGCGAGTGCATCCAGTGGATGTGCCATTTACCGCAGCACTCCGGGTTTTTACGAAATGGGGTGCCGGGTCCGGTGAGTTCGTCCGAGCCCTGGAAGCGGGTAAGTCATCCCAGGCCGCGCCGTCGGCCGCCTGATCGACCATTGGCTATTTACAGCCGCGCGGCGGAGTACCAAGAAATTTGGTATGGGCCGGAAGGCGTTGCGGATTCCGGTTGACTCGGCAACAGCGGGCGTTTTTTGTGCGTCGCAACAAGCTCGCTCGGCAGTCGTCCGTCCTTTGATCTAGATCAAGGACCTAACGCACCAAGCCCGTTATTCCCCGTTGTACGGGCGGCGAGTTCACAAAACTGTAAAATAAAAGGGAAATTCTATCAACAACGGCTCATGAGCTGAGAGGCTGACATGAAAGGTAATGCTGGATCTCGAGTGGTGGAGAAGGCCGCAAACCCGCCGTCGCATTGGCCAATGCCCGGCGCTAACGACCTGCTCGACTACTGGGTCGACGCTTGGCAGCGCTCCATTCTGTTGCTCGACGTGCTCCGGCAGCGCGGCAACAACAGTCGCGAGCACAATGCCCGCACGGCGCCGAACGTGCTGAGCTTTGAAGCCGAGCTGGTGCTCGATGGCCGCTCGCTGCCGCGGCCGGTGAATTACGGGTTAGTGCGGATCGTTCCGCCCAAAGGCACCGCTATCGACCAGAACAAGCGGCCGTTTATCGTGTTCGACCCGCGCGCCGGACACGGCCCCGGCATCGGCGGCATGAAGCACGACAGCGAGATCGGGGTCGCTCTGGCTGCAGGTCATCCTTGCTATTTCGTCGGCTTTCTGCCTGACCCGGTGCCCGGTCAGACGATCGGGGACGTGTGCGAGGCGGAGGCCCGGTTTGTCGAGGAGGTCGTCAAACGCCACCCGAACGCCGAGGGCAAGCCTTGTCTGATCGGCAACTGCCAGGCCGGCTGGCAGGTCATGATGATGGCCGCGATTCACCCGGAAAAGGCCGGCCCGCTCATGCTCGCCGGATCGCCGCTCTCCTACTGGGCCGGCGTGCACGGCAAGAACCCGATGCGCTATCTCGGCGGGCTGTTGGGCGGGACCTGGCTGACCTCGCTGGCGGGCGATCTCGGCAACGGTATTTTCGACGGCGCCAATCTAGTCGCGAATTTCGAGTCACTGCACCCCGACAACACCTATTGGAAGAAAATCTACAACGTCTATTCGAAGGTCGACACCGAGCCGCCGCGGTTTCTCGAATTCGAGAAGTGGTGGGGCAGCCCGGTATTGCTAAATGCTGGGGAAATGCAGGCGATCGCCGACCAATTGTTCGTCGGCAACAAGCTCGTATCTGGCGAACTGCACAGCTCAAACCGTACGCGCATCGACCTGCGCAACATCAAATCGCCGATCATCGTGTTCTGCTCCTGGGGCGACGACATCACGCCACCGCAGCAGGCACTCGACTGGATTGTCGATCTCTACGATCACGAAGACGAAATCGTCAAAGCCGGCCAGACGATCGTCTATTGCCTGCACCAGAGCATTGGGCATCTCGGCATCTTCGTCTCCGGAAAGGTGGCGACGAAGGAGCACGAGGAATTCGCCAATGCGATGGACATGATCGATTTGATGCCGCCCGGGCTTTACGAGGCGGTGATCACGGGTGTCGACGAAACGGTCGAAAATCCCGAGATGGTGCAGGGCAACTACCTGTTCAGTCTGGAGACCCGCAAGCTAGATGACATTCGTAAGATCGGCGGCAATAGCCCCGAGGACGACCTCGCTTTTGCTACGGCCGCCCGCGTTTCGGAAGTCACCCAGGGCGTGTACAGCAGTCTAATGCGGCCGGCAGTACGCGCGATGGTCACCGAAACGAGCGCCGAACTGATCCGACGTAGTCATCCCAACCGCCTTCGGTTCGAAATGTTCGCCGACGAGAACCCGTTAATGCGGCCAGTTGCAGATTGGGCCGAGACGGTGCGTCGAGATCGCCGCCCGGCAAGCCCGGAAAATCCGTTCCTCGCCTTCGAGCACATGATGTCCGACATGATCGCGAGCGGGCTCGAAATGTGGGGCAACGCGCGAGATGCGGCGACGGAGGCCTTCTTCTTCAACACCTACGGCTCTCCGATAGTGCAGGCGATGTTCGGCCTGCGCGCCGACAATACCTCGGTGACCCGCCGCATTGGTCGCGACGTGGCGCGAGAGGCCGCCGCCCAACAAGCAGCAGCACACCTCGAGCAGCAAATCGATCAGGGCGGCCTAATCGAGGCGGCAGTGCGCGCGTTGATCTATGTGCGCCTGCCGGAAGGCAAGGTCGACGAGCGTGGGTTTGCCGCCCTGAAGCAGATCAGCTCCGAGCTTCCGGCTGCCAAACGCGTTGGCTTCGTCCGGTTCAAAGAGATCGTGAAGGAGCAATACTTGATCCTGCTATTGGACCCAGAACGAGCGATTGCCGCGCTTCCGAAGCTGTTGCCCGACGATCGACAGCAATGTCAGGAGGCTTTGGCGTTAGTGCGGCGGGTTCTCGCCTCACGCGGCCCTCTGCCCGAGGAGGGGCGGCGGCGCTTCGAACGCATTGAGGCGATCTTCGCCGGTCCGCCGCCAGCCAAGGGCCGCGAGAAGGCAGCCTAATCAGTCAGGTGTGAGAACCCCATGAGAACAAAACCCGCCGAACCGCGTGAGCGATACGACCGCCTCTTGCGTGCGGCCAAGCAATTGCCGCCGGTGACGACCGCAGTTGCGCATCCTTGTGATGCGATCTCGATCGAGGGTGTCGTCGAGGCGGTCAAACTGGGGCTCATCGCTCCGATTCTGGTCGGGCCGCCTGCCCGTATTCGCGAGGCTGCCAATCAAGCGGAAGCCGATATATCGAGCTTCCCAATCGAGGAATCGGCGCACAGCCATGATTCGGCTGCGAAAGCAGTCGAGCTGGTGCGGCAGGGTAAAGCCCAAGCGCTGATGAAGGGCAGCCTGCATACCGATGAGCTGATGGGCGCCGTGGTCGCGCGCGAGACCGGCATTCGCACGGCGCGGCGGATCAGCCATTGCTTCGTAATGGACGTCCCCGGCCACAAGGACCCGCTGATCATCACCGATGCCGCGGTCAACATCGCGCCGAGCCTCGCCGACAAGGTCGATATCGTGCAGAACGCAATCGATCTTGGACATGCGCTGGGTTTTCCGGAGGTGCGGGTCGCGATCATGTCGGCGATGGAGACGGTTAATCCCGCGGTCCCGTCGACGATCGAAGCCGCTGCGCTGTGCAAGATGGCGGAGCGCGGACAGATCACCGGCGGGATCCTCGACGGCCCGCTGGCGCTCGACAACGCGATCAACGAGGACGCGGCGGCGATCAAGCACATCGTCTCCCCGGTGGCGGGGCGCGCCAACGTGCTGGTCGTGCCGGATCTCGAAGCCGGTAACATGCTGGCCAAGAGCCTCTCGTTTCTCGCCGGGGCCGCCGCCGCCGGGATCGTGCTCGGCGCTCGCGTTCCGATCATCCTGACCAGCCGCGCCGACAGCGTCATTACCCGGCTTGCCTCCTGTGCCGTCGCGAGCCTTGTTGCCGACGCACGACGCCGCAGCGCAGCGGCGGCAATCCGATGACGGGGACGAACATCGTGCCACCGGAGGCAGCTCGCTCTTCGATCCTGCAAGGGCAGAAGGCTCTGATCGTCGGCGTCGCCAATGACAAATCAATCGCCTGGGGATGCGCCGAGGCGATGCACCGCTCCGGCGCCGAGATCGCGATGACCTATCTCAATGAGAAGGCCCGCCCCTATGTCGCGCCGCTGGCATCGGCAGTCGAGGCCTCTCTGTTGCTGCCATTAGAGGTCCGGGATGCGGCGCAGGTCGACGCGCTGTTCGAGGCGATCGCGGCGAAGTGGGGGCGGCTCGACATTCTCGTCCATTCGATCGCCTTTGCGCCGCGGCAGGCGCTGGAGGGGCGCGTCACCGATTGCCCGCGCGACGGCTTTCTGACTGCAATGGATGTGTCGTGCTGGTCATTGCTCGACCTGGCGCGCCGCGCCGAGACATTGATGACCGAAGGCGGCACGATTTTCGCCATGACCTATCACGGCGCCAACGAGGTCATCGAGAATTACGGCATCATGGGTCCCGTCAAGGCGGCGCTCGAATCGGCCGTGCGCTACCTGGCGGCGGAGCTTGGGCCTAAGGGCGTTCGCGTGCATGCCATCAGCCCAGGCCCATTAGCGACCCGCGCCGCTTCCGGAATTCCGGACTTCGATGCGCTGATGGAGCGAGTGGCGGAACGTGCGCCGGCCCGGCGTCTGGTGACCATCGAGGAGGTCGGCGCCGCGTGCGTCTTTCTGGCGAGCCATTATGCCGCAGCGATGACAGGCGACACGATCTACATCGACGGCGGCTATCACATCCTTGGCTGAGCCCCAGCGATGCGACGTGCAATTTCCGCCGCCGAGGCCGCCGTCCTGATCCCGGACGGGGCCAGTGTGATGTTCGGCGGCTTTATGGGCGTCGGTACAGCGACGCGGGTGGTCCAGGCCTTGGTCGAGCGCGGGGCGCGGGGGCTCACGATCATCGGCAACGACACGGCGCGGCCCGGGGTCGGCCGGCTGATCGAGGCGGGATGCGTCGCGCGCGCCATCGTCTCTCACATCGGCACGAACCCGATGACGCAGCAGAAGATGATAGCGGGCGAGATCGAGGTCGAGCTCGTGCCGCAGAGCACGCTGGCAGAGCGCATCCGCGCCGGCGGCGGCGGGCTCGGCGGCGTGCTGACGCCAACAGGTATCGGCACGACGGTCGCCGAGGGCAAGCAGATCATTACGGTGCAGGGCCGCGAATTCCTGCTCGAACTGCCGATCCGGGCCGATTTCGCGCTGATCCACGCGCACGAGGCGGACTACAATTTCAACCTCACCTATCGCCTCACCGCGACCAACTTCAATCCGGTCATGGCGCTGGCGGCCGACTGCGTAATCGCCGAGCCGGACGATGTCGTGCCGGTCGGCGTGCTGCCGCCCGATGCGGTGAGGACGCCCGGCATCCTGGCGCATCATCTAGTTGCGAGGCCAGGCTGATGGATGCGAAGGAACTGATCGCGCGGCGCGTGGCGCAGGAGCTGCGCGATCACACGCTGGTCAATCTCGGCATCGGCCTGCCGACGCTGGTTGCGAAATACGTGCCGCCGGGCGTGGAGGTCGCGTTCCAGAGCGAGAACGGCATCATCGGCTTTGGCTCCCGCCCCCCACCGGCATGGAAGACCCGAACCTCACCGATGCGGGCGGCGGGTTCATCTCCGCGCTGCCCGGCGCCGTCAGCTTCGATTCCGCGTTCTCGTTCATGTTGATCCGCGGCGGCCATCTCGACATGACCGTGTTGGGCGGCCTCGAGGTGGATACAAACGGGCATCTCGCCAACTGGATGGTTCCGGGCAAGCTCGTGCCCGGCATGGGGGGCGCGATGGACTTGGTCGCCGGCGCGCGCAGGGTGATCGTCGCCATGCAGCACACTGCCCGCGGAAGGTCAAAGATCGTGCCGAAACTCACGCTGCCGCCGACATCGGTGCGGCCGGTTAGCCTCGTGGCAACCGATCTCGCCGTGCTGCATCCGACGCCGGACGGTCTGATGCTGCGGGAACGCGCGCCGGGCGTGAGTGTCGCGGAGATCATCGCCGCCACGACCGCGCCGCTCCTTCTCGCAGACGACATACCCGAAATGGGGATTGTCGTGGTGGAACCGATAATGGTCAGATGAATGATCTGCGCTTGCTTCGTAGTCACGTCATGGCGTTTTGAGGCGGCCGAGCTCGGACCCAAGGGTATTCGCGTGCATGGCATCAGCCCCGGCCCGGCTGAGGAGTATTCTTCGTGATGAATGAGACGGCGAAAGAGCCTCTGATTGGCGTGATCAACGCCGGTTCGTCCTCGCTCAAATTCAGCTTTTACGAGGGCGAACGGAGAATTCTGAGCGGGCAAGTCGATGGCATCGGCGCGAGTCCTTCGGCTAGCGCCGCCGGGCCTAACGACGAGAAGGTCGCACCCCTGGATCTGGGCACGAAGCCGCCGACCACTCCGAGCGAGGTGCTCCCGGCGGTATTGCCGTGGGCCAGAGAGAGGCTCGGTGACCGAAAGCTAGCTGCGCTCGGCCACCGTGTCGTCCACGGCGGCCTGCGCTACTCCCGACCCGCCCGGGTCACACCGGAAGTGCTGACCGAGCTGGAGGCGTTGGTGCCGCTGGCACCCTTGCACGAGCCCTACAATCTCGCGCCCATCAAGATGGCGATGACCCTCAATCCCGAATTGCCGCAAGTCGCGTGCTTCGATACCGCCTTTCATCGCACCGCGCCGGAGGTCGATCAAGCATTTGCCTTGCCCTATTCGTTTTTTGAGCAGGGCATACGGCGCTATGGCTTTCACGGCCTTTCCTACGAATACATCGCGTCGGTGTTGCCGGAGCGGGCGCCCGAAATCGCTGATGGCCGCGTCGTGGTGGCGCATCTCGGCAATGGCTGCTCGGCTTGCGCAATGCGAGACCGGGTTTCGGTTGCCACGACGATGGGCTTCACCGCGCTCGACGGGTTGCCGATGGGTACCCGTTGCGGCGAGCTCGATGCCGGCGTGGTGCTCTATCTCATTCAGCAGAAGGGGATGTCGCCGGACGAGCTGGTGGACCTCCTATATCGGCGCTCCGGCATGCTGGGGCTTTCAGGTATTTCGTCGGATTTCCGCGAACTCTTGGCCAGCGACAGTCCGCGTGCTCGCTTTGCGCTCGCGGTGTTTTGCGATCGCGTTGCCCGCCACATCGCCTCGCTCGCAGCGGCGCTCGGCGGCCTCGATGGCATCGTGTTCACCGCCGGTGTCGGCGAGAATGCAGCACCGGTGCGAAGCGCGATTTGTCGGGCTTGTGAATGGCTGGGGGTGGAGCTGGACGAGGCGGCAAACCGCGAAAATAAGGAACGGATCAGTACACCGAACAGCCGCGTTGCCGCCTACGTGATCAAAACCGACGAGAATCTGATGATTGCCCGCCATGCCCGCATGCTGGTAGGAAGCTGACAACGGCAGGACGGAGGGAAATCATGTCCGAAACGCGCAACCCGATTCCACCAGCCGGGACAGGTAAATTTTCCGCTGCTGATCTAAGGCGCCGAATGGCCGAGCGCGAGGCGGCCAAGGCTGCCGAGGAAATGCGCCGCATGAAGGAGCAGGATGAAAAGCAGAAGGCGGTAATGGAGGAGTTTCGCAAGCCTCCGGACAGGACGCCCGACCAGCTGATGCAGATGTTAATGCAGCTGGTGGACCGGGCCGCCGAGCGCGGGCAGAGCGAGGTCCAGATCTATCGCTTTCCGAATACCATGTGCAGCGATGGTGGCCGAAGGATCAACAACTCACTGCCCGAATGGGAGAAGACCTTAGAGGGCCGGCCCAAGCTCGGCTACGAATTCTGGCGCGATAACCTGAGGCCGCTGGGCTTTGGACTGAGGGCTCAGGTGCTCGATTATCCGGGAGGAATGCCCGGCGACATCGGCTTCATCCTCACCTGGTAAGCCGGGTGGTAAGCCGGGGCACCTTCCTCTGGTTCCGGCACTGAACGCCCCGCCATCTGCGGATTGCGGGGGAAGTCGTCCGCGAATCCGCGATGATGTCGTCCACCGTTCCGATTTGATCTCGCCCGGCGTTCCGAGATGATTTCGCCCGCCACTCCGGGATAATATCCACTCGCTTTCCGGGTTTGAACACTGGGTGGAGAGGTCGTCTGCCTGAGAGCCGGCCCTTGCCAAGCGCGAACGCGGGCTGGGCATCGGACTCTGACTGCAGCGGTGGCTCCGGTCGATTCTCCGCGGATGCGATCTTCCTCTGCAGCGTTTATCATTCCCGCTCCCTTTATGGCACCTCAGCGCCGAACCACGCCAGAGACGGAGAAACTGATGCAACTGATGTACTTCACCGAGCAGCCGATGTCGGCCTATCCGGCCGAGGCGGGTTTGAAGTTCGGCGCCACGGCGCTGATGTTTTCCAACAAATACTTCGACCCGGCGGCCGGGAGCCGCCTCTATAACGAATACCTTGAGCATTATATCTATGCCGAGGAGATGGGCATCGAAGGCTTCATGCTGAACGAGCACCACAACGCGCCGTTCTGCATGCAGGCGAAGTGCAACATCTTTGCTGCGATCCTCGCCGCGGTGACGAAAGAGGCGAAGATCATCCTCCTCGGAAACCCGCTGCCGCTAGCCGACAATCCGGTGCGGCTCGCCGAAGAATTGTCGATGATCGACATGATCTCCAAGGGCCGGCTGGTTTCGGGCTTTGTTCGGGGCGGTGGCCAGGAGCAGCTGGCCGCCGGCGTCAACCCGGCCTTCAATCGCGAGCGCTTTCAGGAGGCGCACGATTTGATCATCGCGGCGTGGACGCGCGAGGGGGCGTTCCGCTGGGAAGGCACCCACTACCAGCACCGCGTCGTCAACCCGTGGGCCGTGCCGTTGCAGAAGCCGCATCCGCGGGTGTGGATTCCGGGCGTCATCAGCCCCGAAACGGTCGTCTGGGCGGCGCAGCGCGGCTATCCCTATATCGCGCTCAACACGCCGATCGATCGCACGAAGCAGATTTGGGAGATCTACGACAACGTCGCAGCCGAGGCCGGCTTTACCGGCGGGCCTGACTATCACGGGATGTTGAAGCAGATCCACGTCGCCGAAACCGAGGAGAAGGCGCTCGCGAACGCCGCCCAATTCAGATGGATGCAGGGCGAATTCACCGGTCTCGCCCATCCCGTGTGGAGCACGCCTTCGGGTTACGGCAGCCCGGAAAACCGCCGTGCCTTTGTCGAGTTTGCCTCCGGCCGGTCGAAAAACCCCCGCTATCGCCCTGAGCTGGAAAAACAGCTCGAAGATTTGATGATCATCGCCGGCACGCCAAAGCAGGTGATCGCCAAATTGCGCATCCTCCTCGAAGAGACGCGGCCCGGCATTCTCGGCGTCTGGGGGAACGACGGGAATGTTTCCCACAAGGACGCAAAGACCTGCATCCGCCTCTTGGGGCAGGAGGTGTTCCCGGCGGTGCGCGAGATGGCCGAGGAATTCGACCTCAAGAGCCCGTTCGAGACGAACCAGCCCGTCAGCGTCGACTACATGAACGGGCTCAAGGAACCGGCGCGAGCGGCGGCCGAGTAGGGGCTCGGTGTTCGGGTGGCGATGAGCCGCACCAGATCGGGGGAATTTACAGATTATATTCCACCGTTCGCAGGGTTAATCGTTGGTCAAGACGGGAGGCTGCCATTTCGACGGAAGTCGAACTCAAGCTCGCTGCTCGGCCAGGCGATCTTGCCGAACTGAAGCGGGCGCTTATGGCAATGGCGCGGGTCAGCACTCAACAAAGGCTGACCAGCACCTATTACGACACGCCGGATTTGGCGCTCAAGCAGCGAGGGCTCACCCTGCGGGTCCGCGACCAAGGCGGGCATTTGGTGCAGACCGTCAAGGAGGGAGACCTTGCTTCGGGGGATCTCCTGTCGCGCGGCGAGTGGGAAGATGCGGTCGCCGAAAGTCGACCCGACCCCGAAGCGACGCAGAGCGGCTCGCGTTTGCCGGAGGGTGCGGCCGCCGACCTGCGGCCGTTTTTCGTGACCGAAGTCACCCGCACGATCTTCGCGATCGAGCCGGTACCGGGAACGGCGATAGAGGCGGCGGTCGACGAAGGTGAGATCCGGGCCGATCGACAAAGACAGGGCCGAACCGATCAGCGAGGTCGAGCTCGAACTCAAGGACGGTGACGCCGCCGCTCTCTACGATCTAGCCGCGCAGCTGCTGGAAGTGGCCCCGCTTCGTATCGAGACGCGCAGCAAATCGGAACGGGGTTACCACTTGCTGGAGCACAGCATCGTCGCTCCGCCCGCGGTTCACGCAGAGCCCGTCATCCTCGATCCCGATATGACGGTCGAGGCCGCTCTGCAAAAGATCGGCCGCAGCTGCCTCGCGCAGCTGTTACGCAACGAGCCCGCCGTGCTCTCGGCCCAGCCGGAGGGCGTTCACCAGATGCGGGTGGCCGTTCGGCGCCTCCGCTCGGCGATTTCGTCGCTGAAGAAAATCCTTCCGCCAGAGGACGTCCAGTGGGTCACCGAGGAGCTTCGTTGGCTCGGCGGTACGCTTGGGCCGGCCCGCAATCTGGATGTATTCGCAGCCGAATTGCTGCCGGCTGCCCGCACCGGAGTTCCGGAGGAGCCCGGTTGGGACGACCTTGGCGCCGCACTCGACCGGCTTCGGGACGCTGGCTATGACCAGATCAGGGAAGCCATCCTATCGCAGCGGTACACCGCCAGCATGCTGCGCCTCCTACGGTGGTTCGAGGGGTCCGGCTGGCGTCGGCATTCGGCATCGGATGAGCCGGATCCGATGGCCTCTCCTGTTGCTGGAATAGCGCCCGATGTGCTCGATCGGCGCCGGCGCAATGTAAGGCAACGCGGCAAGGAGTTCGGCAGCCTGGCTCCCCGAGAGCGTCACAAGCTAAGAATTGCAGTCAAGAAGCTTCGCTACACGGTCGAGCTTTTCGGCAGCCTTTTCGATAACGACGGATTAGACAGGTTTGTCACGAGGCTGAAACGCCTCCAGAGCGACCTCGGCTACGCGAATGACGTCCGGGTCGCGCATGAGTTTGTCACCGAGCTCTTTGCGCAGATCGAGCCGCGAAGCCCCGTCGCTCACGCTTGGGTCGCGGTGCTCGAAGCGCACGACCAAATGCTCGCCAGCAGGGAACGAAAGCTTCGCCGGCATCGGCGACGGCTGAACGATGCGGCGCCGTTCTGGCGCGACTAGGCTGGTTTTCCCTTTCCGCGTTCGCGGCTAGGTAAGTCTAAGCGGCAGCGACCGTAGCGGGCGTCGGGCAAGCGACGCCGGTGCCGCCGAGGCCGCAATACCCATTGGGGTTCTTCGCCAGGTACTGCTGATGATAGCCTTCGGCAAAGTAGAAGGGCGGAGCCTCCAGGATCTCGGTGGTGATCTTGCCCAAGCCTGCGGCGGCGAGCTGACCCTCATAGGCCCGCTGTGACGCCTCGGCGGCGGTCTGCTGCTCCGGCGAAAACGTATAGATTGCCGATCGGTATTGCGTCCCGACGTCATTGCCCTGCCTCATGCCCTGGGTCGGGTCATGGCTCTCCCAGAACAGCTTGAGCAATGTTTCGTAGCTCGTGAGTTTCGGATCATAGACGACGAGCACGGCTTCGGTGTGGCCGGTGCGGCCGCTGCACACCTCTTCGTAGGTCGGGTTCGGGGTCGATCCGCCGGCATAGCCGACCGCGGTGACCCACACACCCGGCGCCTGCCAGAACACCCGCTCCGCACCCCAAAAACAGCCGAGCCCAAAGACAGCCTTCTTCATGCCTTCGGGATAAGGCCCGGCAAGCGGATGGCGGTTGACGAAATGCTGCTCGGGTAGCGGCATCGGCTGGCTCCGTCCAGGTAGACAGTCCTCGGGCCGGGGGACGGCCAGCTTATCACGCATGAACGGCCACATATCGCTCGCCCTTTCTGCGAAACTCGCTCAGAATGTAGGGAACTGACCCCTTTCCGCCAATGGTTACCACGCAGCCTCGTCAAAAAACGGTCAAAGCCGATAGATTTACGGCCCGTTAATTCCGAGTGCCCGAACTTCGGTTTTCGCGCTAAGATCATCCTCTCACTTGGGGGGTTCAAACCGACATGATGCGCCGTTCCCTTCTGACCGGTCTTTTCGTCCTGTTCGCGAATGTATCAATCGCAGCGCCGCCACTGGTCAATCCTGCCGACGCCGTCGCCTTCATGAACACGCTCTGGGACCGCGCCGTCGAGGTGCTCAACAACAAGACCGATCCCTCGATAAGGGAGGCGCGGTTCCGCGAGCTGTTCCACACCGATTTCGATTGTCCCGGCATCGCCCGCTTCGTACTCGGCCGTTACTGGCGGAACGCGAGCCCGCAGGAGCAGCAAGAGTTCGTGAAGCTGTTCGAGGATTATGTTGTTTTCGTCTACGCGACGCGGCTGTCGAATTTTGGCGGCGAGACTCTGAAAGTCCGTGGAAGTCGAAGCGACGGCGATGGGGTCATCGTATCGACCGACGTGATCCACCCAGGTGGTGCTCCACCGATGAAGATCGATTGGCGACTGGTAACCGACAACGGGACCTACAAGATCAGTGACATTATCGTCGAAGGCGTCAGCATGATGGTCACTCAGCGCTCCGAATTCGCCTCGGTCGTCCAGCGCAACGGCGGTCAAGTGCAGGGCCTGATCGCGATGATGCGGGAGAGAACAGCGAGCGCGGCGCGTTAATCGCGTCTCGCGCAAAAGAGCAGCACCGCTAGTGCTCTACCTGGACGAGGAGCAGGTTCGGGCGCTGCTGCAGTGGGATGAACTGATCCCGGCAATGGAGAATGCCCTCGGCGAGTTCTCGCTCGGACTGGTCACCCAGCCCGTGCGGAATATGCTGACGGTGGAAGAAGGAAAGCGGTATCTCGGCATCATGCCGGCCGTGGCGCACGAGGCAATGGGGGCGAAGCTCGTCAGCTTCTACCCGGGCAATGAGGGCACCGGCACAGCGACGCATCACGCCATGATCATGTTATTTCGTCCCGACACGGGCGAACCGCTGGCGGTCATGAATGGCCGCCTGATTACCGAGATGCGGACGGCGGCAGTCTCCGCGGCTGTCACGAAATATCTGGCGGCCCCCGACGCTCACGTGCTTGCGCTGGTCGGCAGCGGAGTGCAGGCGCATGCCCATTTGGAGGCGCTTTCTCGGGTGCGCCAATTCGATGAAATCCGTGTGTGGAGCCGCACTGCCGCTCATGCCAAGTGCTTTGCCGAGCAATATAACGCGAAGGCGATGCCTATCGCGGACGCGGTTCGCGGCGCAGATGTGATCGTCACCGCGACGAATGCGCTCCAGCCGATTGTCCAAGGGGATTGGCTCGAGCCGGGAGCGCATGTGAATGCCGTCGGCTCGCCGCGGCCCACTTGGCGGGAGCTCGACGACCGCGCGATGGCCAACACCCTCGTCGTGGATTCGCGCGAGGCCGTGCTCAAGGAATCCGGCGACGTGATCCTTTCCGGGGCGGAGATCTACGCCGAGGCCGGTGAGATCTTCGCCGGAATGAAAGCAGCTCCGTCGTCCGAGACGACGGTGTTCAAGTCGGTCGGGCTCGCGATCGAAGACATCGCTACGGCGAAACTGGTCTGCGACAACGCCGCGAAACTCGCCACTGCCTGAGGTTCAGCGCCAAGTGCGGGAGCGCCGCGCGCACCACCAGGAGAAGATTTGGGTCGCCCGCACGCTCGCCACCCTCTCCCGCGATCCGGGAGAGGGGCTGCGACGCATTCAGCTTAAAGCTCCTCGCCCGCACCGCGGGGGAGGGGGAACAAGCGCGCAGCGCTTGGTGGGTGAGGGCAGCGCCGCCTTCCAGCAAGTTGCGATCAATTTCTGTCACATCCAAATCGGGGGCGCTCGATCAGGCAGGCGTCGCCATAGGAAAAGAAGCGATAGCCGCGGGCGACGGCGTGAGAGTAGGCTGATTTGATGCGTTCGAGCCCGACGAGAGCGGCGACCAGCATCAACAGGGTCGAGCGCGGCAGATGGAAATTGGTCAACAGCATGTCGATCGCGCGGAAGCGGTAGCCGGGCATGATGAACAATCGGGTGTCGCGGGCAAAGGGCCGCACATCGCCGTTCTCGGCTGCGGCGGTTTCGAGGAGGCGCAGGCTCGTCGTCCCGACCGCGATGATGCGCCCGCCCTTGCGTCGCGCCACGCCGATCTGTTCCGCGGTCTCGGCGGAAATAACCCCCCATTCAGCGTGCATTTGGTGATCGCGCGGATCGGTGACCTTGACAGGCAGAAAGGTGCCGGGCCCGACATGCAAGGTCAGTGTGGTCCAGCTGATGCGCGCGTCGAGCGAGCTCTTCGAGGAGGGAGGGGGTGAAGTGAAGCCCGGCGGTTGGCGCCGCAACGGCCCCCTCGGCGCGGGCGAAGATCGTCTGATAATTCTGGCGGTCTCGCGGGTTACCGCCGCGCGGCCGCTTGATGTAGGGCGGCAACGGCATCGTGCCGTGGCGGGCTAGCGCCTCCCGAAAAGCCGCGGCATCGAGCTCGAACTGCAAGGTCACGTCACCCTCTGGGTGCTTCTCGCCGACCACAGCGCAAAAGGCTTTGGCGAAGACGAGGCGGTCGCCCGTCCGCAAGCGCCGCGCGCCCCTCGCAAAAGCGCGCCACGAGCTGCCGCCGAGGTCACGATAGAGCGTGACCTCGACCACCGCCTCGCCGCGCCGGCCAGTCAGCCGTGCCGGGATCACCTTGGTGTCGTTGAAGACGAGAAGATCGCCCGGATGGAGCAGAACCGGCAGATCCGCAATTCGGCGGTCTTTGAAGCCTCCAGATGCGGGGATCACCAACAGCCGCGCCGCATCGCGCGGCTCGCACGGATGCAGCGCGATCAGTTCGCGCGGCAGGTCGAAATCGAAATCGTCGATGTGCATAGCCTCACGGCGGGAGATGGTGTCGCAGCACATCTTTGGTCAATCGGAAGCGGCTCGGCGGCGCAGTTTTTGCTATAACTCGTGGTCAACTCGGAACGGCGGAGATAGGGATGGCTCACCGGCTGACACGTCGTGAATTTGGGATCGCCGCCGGGGCGGCGACAATGGCCGGCTACGGCCTCGGCCGGAAACGCCCGTGCAGCCGACACAAAGACCCTGCGTTTCATCGCGCAGTCGGATCTGCGCGTGCTCGACCCGATCTGGACGACCGCGTACATCACGCGCAATCACGGCTACATGGTGTTCGATACGCTGTTCGCGATCGACGCCGAGTTCGCGCCGCACCCGCAGATGGTCGGGGATTACGAGCATCGTCGCCCGACAAGCTCACCTATCAATTTCATGCTGCGCGACGGGCTCGGCTTCCACGACGGGTCAGCCCGGTGCGCGGAGCCGACTGCGTCGCCTCGATCAAGCGCTGGATGGCGCGCGACGGGCACGGGCAGTCGCTCGCGGCCGTGCTCGATGAGATCAAGCCGGACGGCGACAAAGGGTTCACGATCAAGCTCAAGGAGCCGTTTCCGCTGCTGCTCGACGGCATCGGCAAGGTGTCGAGCCTGGCGCTGTTCGTGATGCCCGAGCGGCTGGCCAACACCGACCCGTTCCAGCAGGTCACCGAGATGGTCGGGTCGGGCCCGTTCAAATTCGTCAAGGACGAGTTCCAGCCCGGCCACCAGGTCGTTTACGTCAAGAACACCGACTATGTGCCGCGCCAGGAGCCGCCTGAGCTGGGCCTCGGGCGGCAAAGTGGTCAAGGTCGATCGAGTCGAATGGCTCTACATCCCCGATGCGATGACTAAGACCGCCGCACTCAATAGCGGTGAGGCGGATTGGTGGGAGAACCCGCCTGCTCGATATCGTCCCCGTGCTCGACCGCGAACCCCGACGTCGACGATCGCCCCGGCCGACCCGATCGGCAATACGATCATGTTGCGCTTCAATCTTCTATTGCCGCCGTTTGACAACGTAAAGATGCGGCAGGCGGTCTTGGCATGGCCGACCAGGCCGGACTATCTGACTGCGCTTGCCGGTGACCAGAAGTACTGGCACCTCTGCCCGTCGTTCTTCACCTGCGGCGGCGCCGATGGCGAACAACGCCGGTTCGCAGATCATGACCGGCAAGCGCGACTTCGACAAGGCGCAAGCAGCTGATCACCGAGGCCGGCTACAAGGGCGAGAAGATCGTCGTGCTCGATGCCGTCGATCAGCCGCTGATCGCGCACGCGCAGGCGCTGGTCGTCGCCGATATGCTGAAAAAGCTCGGCCTCAACGTCGAATCTGCAGGCGGTGGATTGGGGCACGCTCGTGACCCGCCGCGCATCGAAAGAGCCGCCCGACAAGGGCGGCTGGAACATCTTCGCGACCGGCTGGGTCGGCGCCGACCTGCTCGACCCGGCAACCAAGTCTGCCGCGCAGACCAATGGCGAACATGCCTGGTTCGGCTGGCCGAGCGACGACAGCCTCGAGGCGCTTGCGCACCGATTGGCTCAAGGCGAAGCGACTCTCGAGGAGCGCAAGAAGCTCGCCGCCAAGATCCAAGCAGCGCGCGTTCGAAGTGGTGCCCTATATCCCGACCGGGATATGGGACCAAAGACCGCCTATCGCAAGAACCTAAAGGCGGTCATCCAGGCGCCCGCATTCTCTGATGTGGAACGTCGAAAAGACCTGAGCGCGCTCACGCCCTGCCCAACAATGTAGCGAGCCAGCGCCCCAAGCTGCAATCACATGGCCACGGCGATCAGCAGCACGATGACGAAAAGCGCACCGATGAGCGACAGGTAGAAATTAAGCTGTCCCGACTGAATCAGACGTAATGCCCGCGCAAGCGCAACCACCAACCTCTCTAGTGGCGCGAACAAGTAGGGCCCAAAGATCGGCGCCACGTCATGATTGAACACCAGGCGTCGGATAAAGTAGGGCCGGCCGTTAGAGCCGTGCGCCAGCTCGCGTTCGGTCGTGAGCGTAGGGCGATAGATGAAGCTGTAAAACGTCCGCAGGGCGTTAGAGAAAGTCAGCGCTGTCGTAGCCGTCTCGTGCGGCGCCTTTTCGTGCCCGCCGCCGTACCAGACCGCTGTCCGACGCACCGGCAAATGCCGAACTCATCGCCAGCAAACTCAACGGCAGCAGTGCCAGGAGAGGCATCACGACGACCAACAAGGTCGGAGAAATAAACGCGAATGTCTCGGGGACCCGGATCGGCGCTCCCGTTGCCGGCACCAGCAACGGCCCGACATGCATCTTCGCGACGGCTGGAACTCGCCAATTCCTGCAACACAGCTGTCGACAGCGCCTCGAGCCAGAACGGCATTCCGACCGCCAAGGCTAGGACCAGTAAACCGAGCATGCCAACGGCGAGGGAGTTCGCCCAAGGTACCCCCTTACCCGTCCGGTTGCTGCGTCCGAGTAGCCCGATCCCGAACACCTTGAGATATGTCGCAAAGGCGACGGCAGCGGTCAGCGCCAGCCCGGCGCCGCCCAGCGCGGCGGTCAACCGGCTGCCGAGGCTTGCAAGGTGAAAACCCTGGAAAAAAGTTTGAAAAACGTACCATTCGCTAACAAAGCCGCCTAGCGGCGGCATCGAGGCCAGGCTCATCGCAGCGAACAGCGCCCCCATTCCGAAGAGCCAAGGGCTGCGCGCCACAATCCCGCGCTGTTCCACTCGGTAGTCACCCGCTACGCGGAAGACCCCGTCGGCCGACAGAAACATCGCTCCCTTCGCCAGCGCATGCGCCGCAAGGTGAAGCAGCGCTACGGTCCAGGCGAGGCCTGCCAGATCCAACAGCCGGTCGTGCCGGAACATCAGTGCCGCACCCAAAAGGCAGACGGCAACCGAACCGTTCTCTGCCGAGGACAGGCTCAACAGCTCGCGCCAGTCGTGTTGCTGGAAGGCGTAGAGTGCGGTCAGGATAGCGCTGACAACCGCCACGGCGACGATGAAGATACCGGCGATCGAAACCGGGAGACCAAAATCCACAGGCAACCAGTTCACGAGGCCGCGGCTCAGCCCGAAGTATGCAGCGTTGAGTGCCACCCCCGATAAAAAAGCACCGGTCGCCCCGCTGCCCGCCCCATAACCTGCCGGAAACCATTCGTAGAACGGAAGAAGGCCGAGCTTGGCGCCGAACCCGATCAACAGCAGCAAGGCCACAAAAAGCTGGTCGGCGCGCGGCATCGCCGCCGCGCCCTTGGCAAAATCGGCAAAGGAAAGGCTGCCCGAATACTGGGCCAGCAGGATCAGGGCGAGGATCAAAGCAACGGCACCCGCCTCCAGCAGCGCCAGCATAAACAGTACCGACCGTCCGGCTCCCGAGGCGAGATTTTCGGCGAGGATCATGACCGCGCCGCCGAGGCTCATGATCTCCCAAGCGACCAGAAAACTGGCGGCGTCCTGCAGTCCGAACACGCCCAGCGCGCCGATCAGGCTTGCGCCAGCTCCGAAGATCCAGCTCCCTTGCCGCGGCGCCGGGGTTCCGAGCCAGGACGCGAGAATGGCGCCGGCCAAACCAAAGCCGAGGAGCCACAAAGCTTCGGGCGACAGCTGAAACAATGCGCCGCTGGGGCCGATCCCCAGCACTGTATGAAGGAGTGGCGTGCTGCCCGGCAGAGTGGTCGCGATCAGCACCAACAGCGCCGCGCCGCCCAATCCGAGCAGAACGCGGGCAAGTCCCACGGCCTGTCCGCAAAGACCCAGGGAGGCAGCGATCACCCAGGCGGCGAGAGCAATGGCGAGGAGTTCACCCGACAAAGCGGCCGCCTTGTACCCGTTGCGGTGCGCGCTCGAGAAACATCAATAGGGCCTCGATGATGGCTGCCGGATTGGGCGGACAGCCGGGCAGATAAAGATCGACCGGCAACACCCCTTCGAGCCCGTTGCCGCAGCTATACCCGCCGCCGGCAATCCCGCCCGACACGGCACAGGTTCCGACCGCCATGACCCAGCGCGGCTCGGGCATCGCCTCGTGAGCGCGCCGCAGCGGTTCGCGCATCGCGTAGGTCACGGGACCGGTGACCAGCAGAAGATCGGCGAAGCGCGGTGATGCGGTAAAAAAAATTCCCAGGCGGTGCAGATTGTAAAATGGATTGTTCAGCGCCTGCAGCTCCGAATTCGCAGCCGTTGCACGAGCCAGCGTCGACATGTCGGATGTGCAGGCTGCGCCTGAAACCGGTGCGGGAAGTCGCTCGGTCGGATTTCGGCTGCGGATACGGGACCCGCTTGCGCCGTGAGCAGCAGATCCGATCGCCGCCGCGTTCCGAACGCCCAGTCGAACGAGCTCTTGGCCGCCCCGGCCGGGCAGATTTCGACACAGAGCTGGCACACGACGCAACGTCCGTAGTCGACCGCGAGACGCTCTTCGCCCGAGCGGCCGGGTTCGACCGTTATTGCCGCCGTAGGGCAGGCATTGGCGCATTCCTCGCACTGCGGCGCGCAGCGTTCCGGTTCGAAGCGCGGCATGCCGAGAACGCCCTCTTGTCCGCTCGCATCGGTCTTTGGCCAACCGGTTGTGGCCTGGCCCTGACGCAGCCCGAAAAAAGTCCAGAAGGGCATCGCGCTGCTAGCGGTCGCAGCCGGCGATTGTCAGGCCGAAACTCGCCTCGTTGATCGCGTAATCCATCATGTTGGTCTCGTGCACGGTAAGCGGAAACACCCGCCAATTGGAGAAGGAGGGCGATTTGATCTTGACGCGCGCCGGATGCCCCGAGCTGTCGAAATGGACCGCATAAAACAGCGAGCCGCGTGGCGATTCTGCCCAACCGAGACCCTCCGAATGTGGCAGCGGCGCGCAATCGGTTCGCACCGGGCCATCGGGAAGCAACGTCAACGCCTGCTTTATCAGTGAGATACTGGCATCGATCTCACCCATTCGCACTTGCGCCCGGGCATGCGCGTCGCCGCTCGTGCGGACCGGCACATCCATTGCCAGTTCGGGATAACCGGCATAGGGGTGGTCACGCCGCAGATCACGGTCGAAACCGGAGGCCCGCTGGACGGGGCCGGTCGCCCCCTGGTCAAAGGCGACTTCATGCGGCAGAATTCCGGTGGTGATCAGGCGGTCGAGATGGCTGTTCGTGTTCTCCAGCATCGCTGTGTAGACCGCGATTTCGTCGCGCAGTCGTTCGAGCTCTCCGGCGAGCCAGGGTTTCGGATCGAGGTCGCGCCGCAGGCCGCCCGGAATCAAAAGGCTGCGCAAAAAGCGGCTTCCAGTCAGCCGGCCGTTGATCTGCTTGGCCCGCTCCTCAAGCAGCTTTCCTTGAGCTTGGCCGACCTTGAGTGTGGTGGTGTCGGCAAGATGCCCGAGATAGTGCAGGTGGTTGTATAGCCGCTCGAGCTCGGCCAGGACCGACCGCAAGAGTCGGGCGCGCCGCGGGACCTCGCAAGACGCCGCCCTCTCGACCGCTTGGCAGAAAGCGAGGGCATGAGCAAAGCTGCCGACCCCTGAAACGCGCTCCGCCAGAACCGCCCGCATAGTGAAGCGGTCGCCCCTCAAAGCGCTTTTCCATCCCGCGATGCTTGAAAAACAGCTGCGGGTGAAAATGCAGGATATGCTCGCCGACGTAGAAAAACTGGAGCTCCGCCGACTCGACGACATCGGCACGTATCGGACCAAACGGCAAATGTTGGACGTCAACTCCGGCGATCTCCGGCAGGCCACCCCCGGCCGGGGCAAAGGGTAGCATCGTGTCCGCGGGATAATCGGGATCGAGAGGTGCGGTGACTGGGTGTACACCGGCATGCAGCACAAGACGGTTAGGCTCGGGGTGGCCGGCGAACTCGACCCCGAAGAGATCGGTGATCTCGCGTTCGTACCAGCCGATGAGCGGGCTCGCCGCCGCAACGCTCGGGACGGCGCCACGTACCGCGCAGCGCCACATAAAGAAATCTTCCCGCTGCCCGCGACTGGCCAGATACCGCAATTCCAGCCGGCCGGGCGCGACGTACCGGGCATAGGCCATCTGCATCCGGCCGCCGTCGCGGATTAGTTGCGCTACGGTATTGGGCAGATCTTCCGGCTCGATCGAGACGATCTCTATGCCGGAAACGGTTGTCACTGCGAGGATCCCGGTCATTGCTGGTCCGGCGACAGGGTTTGCGCGATCGCGCTTAGGTAGCCCCAGATCCCGGCCGGCCACCACAAGCCGAGCACGAGCAGCGGCGCGAGGGCCAGCCACATGGGCGCTTTGCACCACCCGCTGATCTTCCCGGCTGGCCGCGCGTCCTGTGCCAGCGTCGGGCCGTAATACATGTGTCGAAAATGGTTCAGGAAACCGATGAAGATCACGATCAGCAGCACCGCCATGACATAGACGGCCCAGGAGAAAGACGGCTTCAACCCGGCCCGCATGATCGTGAACTCACTGAGGAACAACCCGAAGGGCGGGGCTCCGGTGATTGCGACGGCACCGGCGAGCCACAGCGTCCCGGGGGTCGGAAAATAGCGAGCGACAGCGACGATGCTGGAGATATCCTAAGTGTCTGAATCTTAAATCGCATAGGTTGTAATTTACGTTGTTCGATTGCATTATGATCAAGCCAGTCTCCTGATGAGGAGTTGCACGGAGGCGATGTAAACCCAGGCTTTGGCGCTCGCGATCGAAGCCTCGAAATCCTTTGCCAAGCGGCGGTTTCGATTGAGCCAAGCGAGGGTTCGTTCGACCACCCAACGGCGTGGCAGCAGTTGAAAGCCGGCAGCGTCAGCGGTGCGCTTGACGATCTCGATGGTCCAGTTGCCGAATTTGGCGAGGGCGTCACGCAGATTGGCGCCGTTGTAGACGCTGTCGGCGAACAGGTGGCGCAGCCAGGGAAACAACTGGTGCACGGCCTCGATGACAAGCTTGGCACCATCACGATCCTGGACATCAGCGGGGTGCACCTCGGCACCGACCAGCAAACCGCCAGTATCGGTAACGATGTGTCGAGTCGCGCAAGGGAATCTCACCCCCACGCGCTCCCAGATCCGTACGTGAGCCTCTCGGCTCATACGGCTCCCGATGTTCGTCCGTCGACATACAGTAGGCGCCAATGGGCAAACAGGGCCGGGTTGGCGCGGACGACCCGAGCGAACCACACCCTTGCCCCCTCGGTCCGGGACCGGAGCCGCTTGTACTTGTTGCGGCCCCAGCGGACCAGGTAGGCGTCTATCCGCCGCAGGGTGCGGCAGAGAGCCGACCCATAGAAGTGGCTGTAGTAGTTGATCCAGCCTTGGATGTGCGGATTGAACATCCTTGCCAGATCCTCCAGGGCCTTGTCGCTTCGTCTGTGGAGTGCCCACCGACGAACCGTCTGCCGTATTGCCTTCAGCGCCTTTGGACTAGCCGCGGGCAGGAAAGAGACACCGAGCTTACCCCCGCGCCAGACAGCCGTCCTCGGACGAAACTCGTATCCGAGAAAGTCGAACGTCTGGACCGGATAATCTCCCTTACGGTTAGCATCCCTGCAGTAGACGAGCTTCGTCTTTTGCGGATGCAGAACCAGCCTGCAGGCCCCGAAACGGCCCTCCAGGGCGCTCCACAATGCCCGAGCTTGCTCGGCACTTCGACAATGGCAGATGAGGTCGTCCGCATATCGTTCGAATGGGATGCCGGGAAAGTTCCTCACCATCCACATGTCGAAGGCGTAGTGCAGGAACAGATTCGCGAGGCAAGGGCTTACCACCCCACCCTGCGGAGTTCCCGCCGTACGCGGTACGATGCCGCCATCCTCCATCTGTACCGGAGCCTTCAGCCAGCGCTCGATGTAGAGGCGCGCCCAAGGGCAATCCGTATGTTTACGGACCGCTCTCAGGAGCAGTTCCCAATCGATGCTGTCGAAGTAGCTCCGAACGTCGACGTCTAGCACCCAGTCGTACCGCCAGCAGCGCTGGCGGGTCTCCCGGACTGCATCAATCGCCGACCGGCCCGGCCGGTAGCCATAGGAGTCCACATGGAAGATCGCTTCCAGGATGGGCTCCAGGTAGCGCTTGACGACTTCCTGGGCAATTCTATCCGCGACCGTCGGAATCCCCAACGGTCGGGTTTCCGTCTTGCCGTCGCCCTTCGGGATGTCGACCCGCCGAACCGGTGGGGGCAAGTAGCTCCCCGAGGACATTCGGTTCCAGAGCTTGTAGAGGTTATCCGAGAGGTTTCCCTCGAAGTCTGCAATCGACTGTCCATCTACTCCAGCCGCCCCCTGGTTAGCCTTCACCTTCTTGAAGGCCTCCCAGACTTCCTGCTTCGGAATATCGAACGGCTTTGCCTTGTCCACAGAGCTCCTCCTGTTACCAGTTGACTCTGGGCCATGGCTGAACAACGCGGTCCCTTCGGTCCAGTCCCATTACAGAACCTTCATCCCTACTACAGACCGCTCCGCCCCTGTGCCCCGCATCGGTACTCTGGTCCTTACGGATTTTGCCGCTTGGACGTCTCCCTTTGCATCGTGACGACAGGTTCTCACGTTCCATACAAGAGCCTGATCCGACTTCGCGCCGCCTAAATGCCGGATGCCGCCCGGGCAGCTTTCAGGTCTGCTCCCGTGCTTGTCCCGGGAGAAGCGTCCACCCCCGGTTTCGACATCAGTTAAGGCGTTTCGACACTTCATCGACGGTTCGCTTGCGCTCGCCTCTCCGGATCATACCTGCCGAAATCTCGTTCCGGCTTTCCTGCAACGCTCACCACAGCCGCTCTTGACGGCCGCAGCTTGCAGCGGTTTGAGGCCTGCACCTGACTGCCGGCCTCGAGGGGCCCACCCTCATCTCTTGCATAGCACCACATCTCCTTACCCTGGCGATGTGTTCGTGACACACGGCGCTTGCGGCCCTTGATCTTCTTGGCCGCGTCGTACCCGCGCGGCCCACCGCTCTCGGTCGTCTTGACCGACTGGGTGTCGATGACCCCGGCCGACGGGCTCGCTTCGCGGCCCGCCGCTTCGCGGGCTTGCAGCAGCAACTCAAAATTGATCTTCTCGAACACGCCGCCGTCTCGCCAATCGTAGAAATAACCTTGCACGGTGGTAAACGGAGGAAAGTCCTTCGGCAGCATCCGCCACTGACAGCCGGTCCGCGCGATGTACAAAATCGCATCGAGCACCGACCGTAACTCGGTCTCGCGTGGCCGGCCCAAGCGCTTGACCGCCGGCATATGCCGCTCAATCAGCGCCCATTCGGCATCCGTCAGATCGCTTGCGTAGCGCTGTCCCTCTCGCTCATACTTCCGGCGAGTGATTTCGGTCCACATCTTGTGCCTCGATGATTGCTTCACTACAACCATCATGCCACAACCGACTGAAATCACTCAATTCATTTTCGGTCAGCCTCTTAGTCCCGTAGGCGCGCACCATGTTGCCCGCTCCGAAGAACATCAGCGATTTGTTCAGCGAATGGTTGAGCATGTGATAGAGCGCGCCAGCGACCCCGAGTGCCCCGCCAAACCCGAAGCCGAGTGCTATCACTCCCATGTGCTCGACACTGGAATAGGCCATCAGCCGCTTGATTCCCTGCTGGCGCACGATGAAGAGCGCTCCGACCAGCAACGAAAACGCGCCGAACGCCACCAGCGCGAGCTCCGGCAACAGTCCGACTCCAGCTTCCCGGGCGATGCCAAGAAACCGCGCGATGCCGATGATCGCCGTGTTCAACAGCGCGCCGGACAGCATTGCCGAGACCGGTGCGGGGCCTTCGCTATGGGCGTCCGGCAGCCAAGTGTGCATCGGCGCCAACCCGACCTTGGTTCCGTAGCCTAGCAGCACCAGCAGAAAGGCGAGAACCGTGACCACCGGGTTTATCTTTGGGGCGGCATCGGCGAGAACCGCCCAGGTCATATTGTAGCTCGGTCCCAGCACAAAGCTGCCGCCCCAATAGAACAGCACGGTGCCGAGCAGTGCGAGGCTGATACCTGCGGAGACGATGATGATATATTTCCATGCGGCCTCGATGCTCTCGGCGACGCGCTCGAACGCGACCAGGAACGTGCTGACCAGGGTCGTCAGCTCGATCGCGATCCAATAGATGCTGACATTGTTCATTGCCGGCGCGGCCAGCGTGGTGAACCCGAAACCGGCAAACAGGGCGTAAAACCAGTAGAGTCGCCGATCCTCGTCCAGCAGCCGCATATAGCCAATCGCATAGATCGAGGCGAGGAGGTAGACGATGGCTGTGCACAGGATCACCCAGACCGCGGCGCGGTCGAGGATCACATAGTCGTAAGCGTCATAATGGGCGTTTCCGTCAATCAGAAACGGGATCGGCAATGAACATCCGAAGCAAACAATTGCGGCAGCCAGGTTGATCGCTTCGCAAAAGCGCGGGCGCCGCACCAGGAGGCAGCCGAAGACGGCTACCATCGGCGCCAGCATGAGCGTAAGGAACAGCGCGCCGATCATCAGCCGACGAGCCTTTTTAAGCTGAGCGCGCTGGTCGTTCCGGCACGGGTGACGAGGTAACTGACCAGCAACCCAAAACACGTGACCACGATCAGCAAGTCGAACAGGATCACCAGCTCGATGAGCAGCGGCATACCCGGTAACAGTACCTGCGATCCGAGAAAGACACCGTTTTCGAGAAGCAGCAGTCCGAGGATCTGCGTGACTGCCTCGTGACGGCTGGCGAGCGTCAGGAAACCGATCAGCATCATCGCCAGCATGACTGTCAGCGCCAGAGGCGCCATCGTCGTACCCAGCTGAAACAACGCCGACACTTGATACGAGACGAACAGCGCAAAGACGACAAAAAAGGCGCCGATGACGAGAGTGCTGGCCGGCTGGAGGATCTCGTGGATCTCGCGACTGACCGCCAGCCGACGAATGATACGCCAGATCAGATAGGGCAGAACCAGCCCGCGGAACAATCCCGTCACCCCCGCGATCAAATAAGCTCCGGGTAGCCGGCAAAATAGCCGACCGTCGCCGATAGAAAAGCGATGCTCCAGGACTGGGCGGCAAAGGCATAGAGGTAATTCTTGAGCCAGCGCGAGCCCAGCATCACAAACGCCAGCAAGAGGCTCGTGATTACCAACAGGCTAAACAGCGACTCCGCCACCGGCGGCATACGGGCGAGGAACACGATCGTCAGCTCAATTGCGTGCCGACGATCGCGAGAACCGCGAGCAAAAAGGAGGCGGCGAGCGGCTCCTGGTAGCGGTAAAAGCGCAGCCGCGACTGTGCCGTCTCGACGAATACCACCACGCAAGCGACCAATGTGAACTTGACAACCAGACCGGCCGCAGCACCGATCGCGCCGGCCGCTGTTCCTTCGCTTGACAACCCCCAGGGCAGGACCAATACGTTGCAAAATATCGTGTATAAGATGAACTGTTTCATTGCTGATGCCCATTTGAGCAGGGCCAACAAGGGTCCGGAATATTCGAGGATACGCGCCTCGTCGATCATATAGACTTCGATATGCGTGCTGGAATGGATCGGCATTCGATCGGTCTCGACCAGCAGCAGGATGAAAAAGGCTGCCACCAGGAACAGATGCGTCGGGCTCCAATAAGCCGCCCAGCTCGCGACCAAGAGGTGATTTACGACAAACGGCAGCATCGCCTTCGCGAGCAAGGTGATACCGACAAACACAAGGATCAGTGTCGGCTCGGCCAGGATCGAGACCATCACCGCCCGGCTCGATCCAATCCCGCCATAAGCACTCCCAGTGTCGAGCCCGGCCAACGTGATCATGAACGAGCCGAGGGTCAGGATCAGGCCGCCGCCGAGAATGTCCCCCATATCCGACAACGGCAGAGGGAAATTCTTCAGCACCGGTATCAGGATCGGCACCGTCGTCATGCAGGTGAACGCAACCACGGGCGTCACCCAGAACAGCCATGACGCCGTCTCTGGCACGACGATCTGCTTGTGAAACAGTTTCCAGAGGTCGCGGTACGGTTGAAAGACGCCGGGCCCGCGGCCGCGCTGCACCCGTTCCTCAAACTGAAGGATGATCCCCTGGATCAGCGGCGCCAAGAGCAGGACCGTCGCGACCTGCCCGATTTGCAGGAGGATGTCCCGCGTGCTCATCGCAGGATAACCCAAAGTTGACGCTGCGCAGCGCCAGCAAAGCCTCTGGGTTGTTGAAACCGGATAAGGGTAAGCACGCAAACTCCTCCTTTCGTCCTTCGGACGCTCGGAGGAGTCATCAGCCCTAAGGGCGGTTAAGGGTGAACTCCATCACCACCGGGGCGCGACGATGATTGCGCCTGCCCGGATTGTCAATAGCGGTGGCGTGGGCAGTCGAGCCTCAGCGCAGGTCAACCATCATCGGCAGCGATTGCGATCGTTTAATCGGGGTCTTCCGCGGCTAGCCGGCGCAAGACCTCCAGGTCGGCGCCGTAGCGCAGCCATTCGCCGAGATGGGCCATGCCGAGGCGGCGATAGAAATTGCGCGCCGGGTTCCAGTCGAGCACCTGGAAGTCGATCCGGGCCCAACCGCGCTCGATGGCGATTGTTGCGAGCCGCGTCATCAGACGCCGTCCGACCCCATACCCCCGCGCCGCTTCGGTGACATAAAGATCTTCGAGATACATGCCCGGGCGGCCGAGCCAAGTCGAAAATCGCGGATGAAACAGCGCGAAGCCGGCCGGCTCGCCGTCGAGGAAGGCGAGGATCGCCTCGAACTGGCGGTCCGGTCCGAACCCATGCCGGCGCAGGTCGTCTTCGGTCGCCACTACCGCAACGGGGGCCCTTTCATACGCCGCGAGCTCGCCGATCAGCCGCAGCACTAGGCCGGCGTCTGCGGGCCCCGCGAACCGGATAGCGATATCGCTCATCATATCCCCCCCTGCATTCCGGGATCTCCGCATTCGATGTCGAAAGGCCGCTGACCACGTCGGCGTCAGGCCGACCCAGCTTCTCGATAGCCAGCCGCAAAGCCAGATCCGATTGTGACAGCAGCTTCGAAAATCATCCAGGTAGCCGTTACGCAATGGCCGTGGATGGCGCGGCGGGACGGGCGCTCGGATCGCTGTGCGACCGGGTTGAAATCGGTGATACGTGTGATGGTCTTGCAATTGGATGCCGCATGACCGGCGCGCCGATCGGTCGTCGCCTCGACGGGCGTTGCAAGCGGCAGCGCTGCCGGTCTTGTTTTGGTTGCGGCGCCGGCCCGCTCAGTAATCGGCCCTTCCCGGGATCACTGCTCGCACGCCCCCTCGCGGATTGGCAACGTCGCCCGATCGGCGCGGGATCAGATGCACGTGGCAATGAAAGACCGTCTGGCCGGCAACCGCGCCGATGTTGACACCGATATTGAACCCGGCGACCGCAGGGTCACGCGCCCGGATATCGCGCCGCGTCTCCCGGAGCAAATCGTCGAGTGCCCCTATCTCGGCTGGCTCGAGCTCGAAATAATCGGCAACATGGCGTCTGGGGAGGACCAATGTGTGCAACGGCGTCACCGGCGAAGTGTCGCGAATTGCGAAGGCGAGGCGGTTGCTCACGACGATTTGCTCGTTGGCCACAGTGCAAAACACGCAAGCCATTCGGGTCAGCCGGCTTGGCTCAAGTGATCGGTCTCGTTGATCGATCGTACCCTAACTCGCCGTCGGAAAAGTCGATCTGATTGATCGTACTGATCGCGCCCCCCACCCCGCAGGAGCCCAACACGACGGCGCCCTCCTTCCCTCATTACGGGTTGGAGCATATCGGCCTGACTGTCGATGACGTGGACGCAGCCGTGGAGGAATTGCGTTCGCCTCGCCGTCGCAGGGGGCAGGGACGGAGATCGGCCCAAAGACTTTGTCATCCCCGCTCGTTCAGATGCCATGTCCCGTTGACCGATCGAACAGTGAACTCGCCCGCTGAGAAGTCGATCTCGTTGATCGCGCAGGGATCCTGGCCAAGTCGCCGATAATGGGACAGCGGAAGATCGAGTGCGTGCAACAGGATGACGCGGTTGACGCTGTCGTGCCCAACCAGCACGACCGTTTCCCTCGGATGCCGCCCGATCACCTCGCGCAATGCTGCGACTGCGCGAGCGAGCACGTCCTGCAGGCTCTCGCCACCCGGAATCGCCGTCCAATGCGGCGCTCGATACCAGGTGTCGAGCGCCTCAGGCCATTTGGCTCCGACCTCATCGGGGGTCAGGCCTTGCCACTCGCCGTAGTCGATATCCATCAGACCCGGCACCGGCGTCGGTGTCAGGCCAAATGGCTTGCCGATCGCTTCCGCGGTCTTCAGACACCGGCTCAGCGGGCTGGCATAGAGAGCAGCAGGGGTCCAGCTCGCCTGGACGCGGCGCGCCGTCGCCTCCGCCTGCCGGCGGCCCTCGCGAGGTCAACGCCAGATCAGCGCGGCCGCGAAACCGTTCCGGCGAAATGCCTTCGACGTGGCCGTGGCGAACCAGGATGATTTTGGTCATGCCGTCGTCCTTTCGAGAGCGGCAGGTTAGGGTTACCCTGGCACGGTCAATTTGCAAGGAGCCGACGCAATGCCTGCCGATCCGAATCGCGTCATCCTCACAGGCGAAAACCCGTTCATCCGCCTCAGCGGCAATGACGGCGATCCCGTTACCACCAATGCGAGCTTCTGGCGCATCATTACTTGCCCCGCGGGGCCGGGGCACGTCCTCTATCTGAACAGCGAGCTGACCGGAAATCGCTGGCGGATCTACGCCGACAACATTGCGATGGCGCGCTGGCTGCAGTCGACGGTGCAGGGCATGCTCAACCCCGAAACGGCAGACACATCGATCCCGGTGACCGAGGCGCAATTCACGAAATCGGGCGACCCGCGGTATTTCTGGACCGAGGGTGTGAAATCACGGGACGAGGAGATCGGCCTCACCTGGTATCAGATCGGCGAGCCGCTGCTGATCCACACCCAGCCCAACGCCGAACCGGGACGCCCCTACGGAGTGTGCACTTTGCTGATCCCGGCGCTCGGCGCGCGCCTGACGCGAAACGGCGTCGAGGCGGCGGGCCGGCCGTGGCCGAGGGAGCGCGAAGGGCGCCCCTTCAGCACCTGCGCGTTGGCCTTTTCCGAGAGCTGGACCGAGACGCGATAGACCGTTTGTGCCCCGCTCCCGCGATGCGACGCGATACGGAAGGGGGCTATCTTCAGATGTCGGCGTAGGCGCGGATTTCGGAGCGGGCGCCGGGGTGGGTGACGGCGCCGTGCTCGGCGTCGCCTACAGTTTGCGAATAGCGCCACAGGCAGCCCGACTGGTAATCGTTGCGGCGCGGCGTCCAAGCGCGGCGCCGTTCGGCGAGTTCGGCCTCGCCGAGCGCGACATCGAGGGTGCCGGCCGCGGCGTCAATCGTGATCACGTCGCCGTCGCGAATGAGGCCGATCGGTCCGCCGGCCGCAGCTTCCGGCCCGACATGGCCGATGCAGAAGCCGTGCGTCGCACCCGAGAATCGGCCATCGGTCAATAGCGCGACTTTCTCGCCGACGCCCTGGCCGTAGAGCGCCGCCGTAGTGGACAGCATTTCGCGCATGCCAGGCCCGCCGCGCGGCCCCTCGTAGCGGATGACGATCACGTCACCCTCCTTGTAGCGGCGCTTGTCGACCGCCTCGAAGGCGTCCTCCTCGCGGTCGAAGCACAGCGCCGGCCCGGTGAAACGCAGGGTTTGCATGCCAGCCACCTTGACGATCGCGCCCTGCGGGGCGAGGTTGCCCGTGAGCACGACAAGCCCGCCAGTCGGGGCGATCGGCTTTGAGGTGGGACGAATGACATCCTGCCCGGTCGGGAATTTCTCATCCCGCAGGTTCTCGGCGATGGTCTTGCCTGTCACGGTCAGGCAGTCGCCGTGCAGATAGCCGCCTTCGAGCAATGCCTTCATCAGCACCGGCACGCCGCCGATGTCATGTAGGTCCTTCATTACATAGCGGCCGCCGGGCTTCAGATCGCCGATATAGGGCGTCCGTTTGGCGATCTCACCGAAATCATGCAGCGTGAACTCGATGCCGACCTCGTTGGCGATTGCCGGGATATGTAGGCTGCCGTTTGTCGAGCCGCCGGCCGCGGCGATGACCATCACGGCGTTTTCGATCGCCTTGCGGGTCACGATGTCGCGCGGCCGGATATTGCTGCGCAACAGCGCCATCACGGTCTCGCCCGAGGCCTGCGCATAAGCGTCGCGTGAATCATAGGGCGCCGGCGCGCCGGCCGAGCCCGGCAACGCGAGCCCAATCGCCTCGGAGACGCAGGCCATCGTGTTGGCGGTAAAGAGGCCGCCGCAGGAACCCGAGGAGGGGCACGCGACGCATTCCAGCTCGTGCAATTCCTCGTCAGACAGCTTGCCTACGTTGTGCGCGCCGACCCCCTCGAACACATCGCCGATCGTCACGTCCCGGCCCTTGAACCGGCCGGGCAGGATCGAGCCGCCATACATGAAAACCGCCGGCACGTTGAGGCGCAGCATCGCCATCATGAGCCCGGGCAGAGATTTGTCGCACCCAGCGAGCCCGACCAGTGCATCGTAGCAATGGCCGCGCATCGTCAATTCGACCGAGTTGGCGATGACCTCGCGGCTGACCAGCGAGGATTTCATGCCTTCATGCCCCATCGCGATGCCGTCGGTCACAGTGATCGTCGTGAACTCGCGCGGGGTGCCGCCTGCCGCCGCCACCCCTTTTTTTGCCGCCTGCGCCTGGCGCGACAATGCGATGTTGCAGGGCGCCGCCTCGTTCCAGGTGGTCGCCACCCCGACCAAGGGCTGCGCGATCTGCTCGTCCGTCAGCCCCATCGAGTAGAGGAACGCGCGATGCGGCGCCCGCTCAGGCCCGATGGTTACGTGCCGGCTCGGCAAGCGCGACTTGTCGATCGCGAGGCGGCAGATATCGTCAGGCATAATCGGATCTCCCGTGGGCGGCTCATGAAAGCCGCCACGGTAACGATCCGATCAGGCTCGATCAATGGCGCGCTCGGAGTGGCGGAGTGGGCCCCTCACCCCGACCCTCTCCCCCCCGACCCTCCCCCGCCCGCGGTCGCCCGCGGGGGCGGGAAGGGTGGGGGGAAGCGGGGCGAAGGAGAGATCACGAGCCGGCGGATTTGACGACGATCTTCCCGGTCATATATGGGTGAATTGAACAGAAATATTCGTACTCGCCCGGCGCGGTGAAGGTTTGCGAAAACTTGTCGTCGGTGTCGAGCGCCGCTGATTTGAACTTCCCGTCCTTCTCGCGTATTGAGTGCGGACTGTCGTCGTTGTTGGTCCAGGTTACCGTCGTGCCGGAAGGCACGACCAGCATCGGCGGCGAGTAATGGAAATTGTCGATCTGGATAGCAGCGGGGTTCGTCGCGTCGGCCGAGAGTGTTCGGGGTGTGATCGTGATGAGCGCCGCTGTCGTCCCGAGAGCTCCAAACAGTAACGCTGCTTTCGATACCATCACTTGGGCTCCCTCACGCGTCGAGCGGCGTTTCGACAAGCGCGAGTGGGCTCTTGCCGCGAACGTAGTTGACGGTCCGCACGCCCAGCACCGAGTGCAACTGCTCGGCCGGCACCTTCATGGGTCCGGGCGCGGGGGCACTTCCCGGCGCCGGCTGCGGGAACGCAGTCGACCGCGCAGTATGGAACGAGACGTTGCCCTCGACCTTTTGCTGGATCTGGTGGATGTGGCCGTTGAGCACGGTCACCGACCCGAAGCGCTTCAGATATCCGAGCGCGCGCGGGGCGTCCTCGGTGCCCCAGCCCCACTCCTGGTAAATCGTCCACAACGGCAAATGGGCGAAGACGACGATCGGCGTGCTCGCCGACAGCCCTTTGACGTCCTTCTCCATCCATTCGAGCTGTTCGTCGCCGAGCTTGGCGAGGCCGGCGGATTTGAAGCCGGGCTCGAAATTGAAGACGTTGATCAGCGCGATGAAGTGCACGCCCCCCTGATCGAAGCTATACCAGCCTTTGCCCTTGGTGCCCTTGCCGTAGCGCTCGAGATAGGCCTTGCCGTTGTCGGCGTCGGCGACATCGTGCTCGCCAGGGATGGCATAGACCTTCTGCTTCAGCGCTTTCATTGCCTGATCGGCGTCGTCGAACTCCTTGTCTTTTGAAAGGTGGGTGATATCGCCGGTATGAATGATGAAGGCCGGCTGTGTCGGCATCGCGTTGACCTTGGCGATCGCTTCCTGGAACGTGCCGAGCGCGTTCGGGTTGGCCGGCTTGTCGAAGCCGACATGGCTGTCGCTGATCTGCAGAAAGGTAAAGCCGCTGGCCTGCGGTTCCGCGGCGTCCGCTTCGCCGAGGAGGCCAAGCGTGCGCGGCACGCCGCCGCTCACCGTCCAGAGCACCCCGGTTCCCGCCCAGGTCATGCAGTTCAACAGACCGCGGCGGTTGATGTGTGCCCCGCCCCTTGATTCGTTTTCGTCACGAGCGGCCATCTTCTCTCTCCTGAATGGCATGGTGTGTGGCGCTCATCCAGACCGCTCTGCATCCGGCTTTATTCCCGATGCAGGTCGTCTGCTTCTGCACCCTCGGTACCAGCCTCCGGAGTAGGGGGCATTTCCCAATTCTCACGAACACCAGACGCCCGCCGGAATAAAAGCAAGGGGCTGCCGGTCTCGGTGGGTGCCGGATCGGCCGGCACGAAACTTGATCAACCGAGGTGCTGAAATGAAAATCTTAGCTTTTGCCGCCGCGACTCTGGCGCTGGTGGCTTTTGCGAGCGTTTCAGCGGCAATGGCGCAGGGACCAAGACCTTCGGGCGGGAACACTTGGCCCGGGATGTCGCAGGCCGCCGGGACAAATCGCGTCGCGGCCAGTCCGCATTACGAGCTGCAGTACCACTACGCAGGCCACCATCCCCGGTGGGTTGGGCAATGGGTGCTCGTCCGCTAGAAGTTTATCAGCCAAGCACGATGCCACTGGGCCGGCCGGCTTCCCAGCCGGCCCATCGCGCTCGATTTCGCCGTGGTCTGAAGTAATCCTCATAAGCCCTCGAACGCAATCCCCTTGCACGGCACGATCAAGCTTTCTAAAGGACAAGCTTCGGTGCCGATGTTCGGGGAAGAATATGATGCGCTATGTGGCGGGGTTTGCCGCCTTGCTGCCGCTGGCGGCTTGCGGCTCGGTCGGCGCCGGTCCATCGGCGACCTTGGTCTTGAATAATCCGACATGGGACCGCGTCAATGTCGAGGCAGTGATCACCACGAGCCCCAATTGCGATAATCGTGATGCCTATGTCTCGACCCAGGAATTCGTGATGACCAAGGACCGCACGCAACGGATCGAGGCGCCAAAGGCCGAGAACATCTGCTGGCGCCATGACAGCAACCCGAATAACCCGGTCGCCGGCGCCTGGTCGGGGTGGAGCCGGGCCACGATGTTTCCCGGCCAGACCTTCGAAACCGATCTATAGGGTAGACTTTCTCCGGCCCGAACTGCCCCCATCAGGGCGCGCAGGAAAGACCGGTCCCGGTTAGGAATGGCTGCAGCCCCGAAGCGCCGGATGGCAGGCACAGCACCCATGCCGGCACGCTGCTCGAGGGTGCTGTAGTTGCGCTCCCCGAAGACCCGCCGGAAGCGCCGCGAAAGGACGATGTCGTCCCAATGTTGCCGGGCGTACCCGATCCGCTGCCCGCAGCCCCACCGGTGAAGCCGGCGCCCCCGGCGGACCCGGTTGCCGAGCCACCCGTCGTCGTGCTCGGAGTTGTTTGAGTGGCCGCCGTCGGGTTGACATTGGCCGTCGGAGACACCGCCGACGCGGAGGTTCCGGTGCCGAGTGCGACGATGCCGCTGCGTGTGATGCTTCCCGGTGTGGCGGCAGTCTGTGCCAAAGCCGGGAAGGCGGCCGCAATCGAAACCAACGCTGCGTAGCGAAGCGCACCTGTCATGGGCGCAACGCAACCAGCATCGTGCCCGGCCCGTCAACCCCTGAGCGCGTTTCCGTATTCGAATCGCGTACGCAAGTAGCGGGGGTACGTTGCGTCTCGGTCAGCCGGAAACCAACGAGGAGACGGCGACCCAGATGGCCCACCAGGATCCGAGCGACAGCAGCAGGATGACGATGAACGCCGATATCGGGCTCAGTCGGGGGGCAGTGCGGGGCGCAGATTCGCGGGGCTTTCGAGCGGGCTAGGCGCCCTCGACGAGACCGTTCTTGATCATCGTGCCTCCCGTCAGGATCGAGCCAGCCCGCCTGTCCGACGGTTCGCCGCACCGGCGGTCCTCAAACGTAAAACCGGTTAATCATGTTCTGGTTCCACGAACGGTAGCGCGCGCCCCCGGATCGCCCTCAAATTACCCTTGCTCGGCGAAATGCCGCGATCTGGTCGGCGTTGTAGCCGTGCTCGGCCAGCACGCTGCCGGTGTCGGCGCCCAGTTCGGGCGGCGGCGTCTCGATGCTCGGGCCGCCATGGGCGAATTTGAACGCAGCCAGCGGCACGTCGAAAGCCCCGTCGACCCCGGCGGCAGACCGGTGATGATGGGTAACACCGCGGGTGGCAAATTGCGGGTCCCGGACGGCCTCGGCGAGGGTGCGCACGCGCGCCGCCGGGACATGGCGCGCCTGAAAAAAGTTCTCCCATTCGTCGGCAGTACGCGTCTGCAAGATGTCGGTCAGAACCGCCGCCTCGCGGTTGCGGTCGTCCTCGCGCTCCTCGTTGGTGCGCTTGGCCATCTCGGGTCTTTCGAGGGCCTGCCACAGGCGGCGCTGCTGCCGCAGATTGCTGGCGCCGAGCATGACCAGCCCGTCCTTTGCGGCATAACAGCTGTTGGTCGCATGGAGGTGCCGGTTGCCCGACGGCTTGGGTTCGGCGCCGTTGCGCAAATAGCCCGTCAGATGCGAGCTCATCAAAATCATCGCGACATCGAGCATCGCCAGGTCGATGCGCTGGCCGCGGCCGGTGCGCTCGCGCTGGAAGAGGGCGCTGGCAAGCGCGAATGCGCCCATCGTGCCGGTCGCGTAATCGACCGCCGGCGAGCCGAACTTGATCGGATTGACGTCTGCAGTGCCGGTCGTCGCCATCAGTCCCGAGGTCGCCTGGATCACATGGTCGTAGGCCGTCTGGTTGCCGCGCGGCCCATCCTGGCCGAAGGCGGAGATCGAGCAGTAGATCAGCCGCGGATTGATCTCGCTCATCACCTCCCAGCCGAGACCGAGCGCGGCGAAAGCGCCGGGCCGGTAGTTCTCGACCATGATGTCGGCGCGCTGCACGAGGCGCTTCAGGACATCGCGGCCCGCCTCGGTCTTCACGTCCAGGGTGATCGACCGCTTGTTGGAGCCCTGGGTCAGATAGCTCGTGCCCATGCCGCGCCGGTTGAGCTCGCGGTCGGTCCCGCTGTCGCGGGTCTGGTCGGGCTCGTCGGGATGCTCGACCTTGATTACTTCAGCGCCCAGCACGGCAAGTTGATACGCCGCGAAAGGCCCGGCCAAAACATGGGTCACATCGATGATGCGGATGCCCTCAAACGGTCGTGTCATGCTCGACTCCTGCCAATAGGGGATCGCCTCTTGTGCTAGAATTCTGCTGCCTGAGCAAGGTGAGCCGATGCGCGTTTTGATCTGCGGCGGCGGCGTGATCGGCGTCTCCATCGCTTATTTCCTCAGCCGCCGCGGGATCGCCGCGACCGTCATCGAACGCACCGGGCTCGCCTGTGCCGCGTCCGGCAAGGCGGGCGGCTTCCTCGCTCTGGACTGGTGCGACGGCACGCCGCTCGAAGCGCTGGCACACCGCAGCTTTGCACTGCACGCCCGGCTTGCGGCGGAGTTCGGCGGCGACTGGGGCTATCGCCGCCTCACCACCTATGGCGGCTCCGCCGGCCTGGGCCAGCGCAGCAACATCCATCCGATCGACTGGCTGTCGTCAGGTGTGGCCGTGAACCAACAGCTGGGCTCGACGGCAACCACGGCCCAGGTTCACCCCGAAAGCTTCACCGCGGCGATGATGCGGGCGGCGGAGGCGCAGGGAGCCGAACTGCGCTTCGGACAAGTCACCGGCATCGCGCCCCGCGGGGGCGGCGCGGCAGTGGCGGGCGTCGAGATAGACGGCAAAGTCGTCGAAGGCGATGCCGTCGTGATCGCGCTGGGCCCCTGGTCGATTCTTGCCGCCGAGTGGCTGCCCATGCCTGCCGTGTTCGGATTGAAGGGGCATAGCCTCGTCTTCGAGACCGGTGCGAAAGTGCCGGCCGAGGCCCTGTTCCTCGAATGCCACGAGGCGAATGGCGCCGTGCAAAGCCCGGAGCTGTTTCCGCGAGCCGACGGCACCACCTATGTTTGCGCAATCTCGAGCGAAAGCCCGCTGCCGATCGACCCCGCCCGGGTCACCCCGGATCCGGGTGCGCTCGAGCGTCTGCAGGCGATGTGCAGCGTATTGTCGCCTGTGCTCGCCGCCGCAAAGATCGTGGCGCGACAGGCCTGCTATCGTCCGATCACCCGTGACGGACTGCCGCTGATCGGCCAGGTACCCGGCGTCGAAGGCGCCTATATCGCCACTGGCCACAGCGTCTGGGGGATTCTCAACGCGCCGGCGACCGGCGAGGCGATGGCCGAGCTGATTATCGACGGCGCTGCCCGCTCGGTCGACCTTTCGGCCTTCGACCCGGCGCGGCTTCCGCCATTTGCCGGCCCGGCTTCGCCTCAGCCCGTGATCGCGATCTGACTGCCCGGACTCAGCAGCGGCAGCAGTCCGAGCAGGACGTCCCTCTTGACGGCGACACACCCCGCCGTCGGAGCGAAATCCGGCGTCGCTATATGGAGGAAAATCGCACTCCCGGCCCCCGGAACGACCGGCTCCATGTTGTAGCCGATGACGACCAGCGCGTCGTAGAGGCCGTCCTCCCGCCACATCCGCTCGGCACTGGCCGGATAGGGAAGGGAAACGGGTCGGTTATAATTGGCGTCGCGAGGGTCGTCGACCCAGCCATCGGTCGGTGCCAAGGGTTTCACCGGTAGTCGCGACAGAGGCGGCGCAACTTCTGTCCGGCCGGTAGAGGATGGACATGAGCGGGTAGGTCCCGGCCGGGGTTGCGCCGTCGCCCTCATGCTTGTCGAGCTTTGACGCCGGCGCGCCCGACCGCCGCGGTCGCACTCCCTCGCGACCAATAAAGACGGCCGTCGCGGTATTCGAGCTTTTCTGTTTCGAGTGATGCTGCTGCGGACAAGCGGGCTGCCGTCAAAAGTACGGGAAGATAAAGCAATCCTCTGCGGCTGATCCCGCAAAGCACATCAATACATGTGCTGGCCGCCGTTCACCGAGAGCGTCGAGCCGGTGATGAAGTCGGCGTCGTCGGCGACCAGGAACAAGACCGTGCGCGCGATGTCCTCGGCCTTGCCGAGCCGGCCGACCGGGATGCGGGCGATGATCTTTTCGAGTACTTCGGCCGGCACCGCGCGCACCATCTCGGTATCGACATAGCCGGGAGCGACGGCATTGACGGTGATGCCGCGCCCCGCGCCCTCTTGCGCCAACGCCTTGGTAAAGCCGTGAATGCCGGATTTCGCGGCGGCGTAGTTGACCTGCCCGTATTGCCCGGCCTGCCCGTTGATCGAACCGATATTGACGATGCGGCCGAAGCCTCGCGACCGCATCCCGTCGATCACCGCCCTCGACATGTTGAAGCACGAGGAGAGGTTGGTCTGGATCACCGCATTCCAGTTCTCGTAGCTCATGCGGTGCATCGTCGAGTCGCGGGTGATCCCGGCATTGTTGACGAGCACCTCGATCGGGCCCAGTTCGGCCTCGATTTTCTTCACGCCTTCGGCGCAGGCGTTGAAATCGGCGACATCGAATTTAAAGACCGGTATGCCGGTCTCCCGGTTGAATTGCTGCGCGGCGCTGTCGTTCCCGCCGTAATTCGCCGCGACCTTGTAGCCGGCATTCTTCAGGGCGACGGAGATGGCGCGGCCGATGCCGCGCGTCCCGCCGGTTACCACCGCTACCCGAGCCATGCGTTCCTCCCTTTATTTTACCTCAGCCTAGTCGCGCTCGACGCACATCGCGATCCCCATTCCGCCGCCGATGCACAGGGTCGCCAGACCCTTCTTGAGGTTGCGCCGCTGCATCTCGTACAGCAGTGTCACCAGCACCCGCCCCCCGGACGCGCCGATCGGATGACCGAGCGCAATGGCGCCCCCGTTGACGTTGACCTTCTGGACATCCCAGCCGAGATCCTTGTTGACCGCGCAGGCCTGCGCGGCGAACGCCTCGTTGGCCTCGATCAGGTCGAGATTGTCGGGCGACCAGCCCGCCTTCTTCAGCGCCATGCGGCTCGCCGGGATCGGACCCGTGCCCATGATCGCCGGGTCGACGCCGGCGGTCGCCCACGAGACGATGCGCGCGAGCGGCCGCAAACCGCGTTTTTCAGCCTCGGCCGCGGTCATCAGCACGACCGCAGCCGCCCCGTCGTTGATGCCGGAGGCCGTGCCCGCGGTAACCGTGCCGTTCTTGTCGAAGGCGGGACGCAGCTTCGACAACACCTCGACGGTCGTGCCGTGCTTGGGATGCTCGTCGGTGTCGACGACCGTCTCGCCGCGCCGGGTCGCGATCTTGACCGGTACGATCTCGTCCTTGAAGCGGCCGGCTTTCTGCGCCGCTTCGGCCTTGGCCTGCGACCCGGCGGCAAAGATGTCCTGCTGCTCGCGGGTGATCTGCCAGCGCTGCGCGACATTCTCGGCGGTGTTGCCCATGTGGTAGCCGTTGAACGCATCCCACAACCCGTCGCGGATCATCGTGTCGACGAGCTCCGCGTCGCCCATCTTGACGCCGTTGCGCAGATGGATGCAGTGCGGCGCCTGGCTCATGCTCTCCTGCCCGCCGGCGACGACGATCTCGGAATTGCCGTTGCGGATCGCCTGATAGCCTAGCGCGACGGTGCGCAGCCCCGACCCGCAGAGCTGGTTGACGCCGTAGGCGGTCACCTCGAACGGCATCCCGGCGCCGATCGCGGCCTGCCGAGCCGGGTTCTGGCCTTCACCGGCGGCGAGGATCTGGCCCATGATGACCTCGGACACATCCTTCGGCTCGACCTGGGCGCGGCGCAGCGCCTCGGCAATCGCGACCTCGCCGAGCTTATGGGCCGGCAGGCTGGCGAGCCCACCGTTGAACGCCCCGACCGGGGTACGCGCGGCGCTCGCAATCACGATGTCGGTCATCAAGGATCTCCTCTAAGCGGTTAACGCCAATGTGGGCAGCGATCGGCAAATGTAAAAGCGGGGGTCGTTCGCTGTCCAGCCGGGTCCCACAGAAGCTCCGGCCTTCATCGCTGCTCGTTGCAATCAATGATTGTGTCGAAAATTGCTCATAGCTGTTATCTGCAGCAAATCTACAGCCAGATCTCCCCTCAAGGTTGTAGTCACCGACCGCTCCATTCGTGCGTCGGCGCCAGCCCCTCCGGCAGTTTGATCGCACGATATCCTGCCATTGCGGCCATTTTCGGGATGTGGGTACATGGCGAGCGGCGGAATGCGCCGCGTTGTTCCGCCTGACGCCTTGCTGCCTCAGAAATCCCACGGAGAGATGAGTTCGAGGCCTGTCGTTTCGAAGTCCGGCAAGTTCCGGGTCGCCAGGCGCCCGCCATTGAGGCGCGCAATGGCCGCGATCATTCCGTCGGGCGCGGTCATCGAGCGGCCCTGGCGGAGCGTCGCGCTCATGATGTCGCCGTAGGCGAGCGCGGCGGCTTCCGTGAAGGGGAAGATCCGGTCGGCAAAACGGTGGCGCCAGGCGGCCAAGCCCTGCTCCAAACGCGCGGCCCTTTTGTCGGGGCCGATTTTCCCGATGCCGAAGGCAATCTCGGCAATCGTCATCGTCGGCAATGCCAGCTCTGCATCGTTCCGCACGAGCCAAGCGATCACAGCGGGGTTTGGCGTCTTGCGCAGCGTCTCCGAGATGACGTTAGTGTCGAGGAAGACCAAAGCTCCGGTCCTGGATTGATCCTCCGGTTTTCGCGAATGACGGCCTCCAGATCGAGATCGCCGCCATAGTCGTTCGCAAGGCGCGCGTAGAAAACGGATGCCGGCTCGCTCCCCGCCTCGCGAATTTCATAAGCCTCGAGCGCGCGTTCCACGACATCGGCGATGGACCGATGTTCCCGGCGCGCCAGGCGACGTGCCAGGTCGCGAGCCTTCGCGCTACGCACCGAGAGCTGGGGTTCGGCCATGCTGGAGATCCTGTCTTCACTGCCGGCCCATTAGCTAGAAAGCCGGCGACAGATGGCAAGATGGCAGATGATGTAATGCCGTCAAAGATAACAGATGCCAGTCCCTCCGACAAATTTGCCCAAAGTCTCGAAGCCGACCCCCCGCTTCCGGGTGTTGTGGTCAGCTTGGCCCATTCGAGGGAGGCAAAGACAAATCACGCAGCACGCGGGCAGCTGGCCCGCACCGCCAAGCCCTGCGCTGGATGCCGTCCATGCAGAGGTCTTCGACTTCGAGGAACTCCTCGATGCCTTATTTCAAGCCTTCGCGGTCGATGTCGCTCCCTTTTACGAAGTTCGACTTGGTGCTACAATACGAATCGGACACCCATTCCAAAAAACCGAAGTAATGCCAAATACAAATATATTTGACCGCTATCTGGTCGCTCTTCGCCAGACGGCAATCGACGCGAAAACGGAGCATACGGACCGAGCGGCGTTGCAAGCTTTGCTGCAGGCATTTGCCGGCGCCGCAGCGGTCCAGCATGAACCGAAGCGCGTCGCCGACAAGGGGGCGCCGGATTTCAAGATAAGCAAGGCCGGGTTGATCCTCGGCTACGTCGAGAACAAGCCCATCGGCGAAAATCTCGACAGAGTTCTGAAATCCGCTCAGATCGCCCGGTACAAGAGCCTGTCGCAGAACATCGTCGTCACGGACTACCTACATTTTATCTGGATCAGCAAAAATGGCATCCAGCGCGAGACGTTGTGCCATGCGACGGACCTTGAAACGCCGAGGTTCCAGTTGCGCGAAGTCCGCGTCGCCGCGGTCTCGAAGCTGCTGCAAGCGTTCTTTTCGACCGCGCCCGAGGGGATCGGCCAGGCGCAACAGCTCGCGTTGGCGCTCGCGGCCAGAAGCAAGCTGCTGCGCGACTATCTGGGCGAGGAACTCGTCCGGCAGGAGCGGCAACACAAGGAGGGGCGGCTCTACGGTCTGTTCCAGATCTTCCGCGATCAAGTGTTCCACGAGCTGACGCTCAAGGAATTCGCTGACGCCTTCGCCCAGATGCTGGCGTACGGCCTGTTTCTGGCGCGGCTCAATTCCAACTCTGTGCCGGTCACATTGCATAACGCCCGGCAATACGTGCCCGGATCGTTTCGACTGATTCGCGAACTGATTGACTTCCTCACTGAGCTTGACAAGGACGAATATCGCGACGTGCGCTGGGTCGTCGAGGAGGTACTGTCGATCGTCAACGGGTTGAACCTGCCGGCGATCCACGAAGATCTGTCGTTCCGCCAGCGCCGCGCAATCAGCCGCAAGGTACGCGCCGCCGACGAGGACGAGCACCGGCTGTTCGAGCGCGATCCCTTCATCTATTTCTACGAGGATTACCTCAAGGCCTACGACCCGGCGATGCGCAAAGGCCGCGGCGTTTATTATACGCCGCCGCCGGTCGTGAATTTCATCGTCCGCTCGATAGACGACATCCTCAAAGACAGCTTCGGGATCCCCGAGGGCCTTGCCGACCACCGCCGTGTCACCGTGCTCGATTTCGCCTGCGGCACCGGCACGTTCCTGTTGGAGGTGTGCCAACGAATATTTGACAACATTGGCGGCCCCGACGCCGGTCGCGCCGACCTGATCGTGCGCGACCACATCCTGAAAAACCTGTTCGGCTTCGAATACCTGATCGCGCCGTACACGATCGCCCACCTGAAGCTGTCGCAGTACGTTCACGATCAAGGGCACCCGTTGCACAACGACGAACGGCTGCAGGTCTTTCTGACCAACACCGTGGAACCGATCGAACCGATAAGGAATCTTCTTGTGCCCGCCGTGACCGCCGAGGTCGAAGCGGCGCAGAGCGTCAAAGAGAAGCCGATCTTCGTCATTACCGGCAATCCACCCTACTCCGGCAAATCGAAGAACAAGGGCGAATGGATCACCGCAGCAATCGACGAATATAAATTCACCTGGGAGAAAACGGCCGACGGATTGGATGAAAGAAAGCCGGTCAGGGAGAGAGTGCTGAAATGGCTGAGCGATGACTACGTGAAGTTCATCCGTTTCGCGCAAATGAAGATGGACGGCTTCTCGTATAGGACTGTGGGCCCGGACCGCAAACCGATCGACCATTCGGTTCCCGGGGTTGAGCATGGCGTCGTCGGTGTGATCACCAACCATTCCTGGCTCGACAACCCAACGTTTCGCGGCATGCGCCATGATGCGCAGCTTCGAGCAGATTTACGTACTCGACCTCCATGGGAGCACAATTAAGCATGGGAGCACAATTAAGAGGGAGAAGGCGCCCGACGGTTCAAAGGACGAAAACGTCTTCGACATCGAGCAGGGAGTGGCGATCAGCCTTTTCGTGAAAAAGCCCGGCTTGGAGCGCGGCGTTTGGCATGGCGATCTGTGGGGGAAACGTCTGCAAAAATACCAAACGACTGCCAACGGCACCTTACGCGATACCGGTTTCGCCGCAGTTGACCCGACCGCCCCGCAGTATCTGTTTATTGCGCAAGATAAAACCAACCGCGAGCTTTACGAGAGTGGCAAAGCAATCACGGAAATTTTCGTCCTTGGCGGTACAGGGATTATCACCAAGCGGGACAGCCCGATTCTGCGATTCGCCGAAGACGAAATTTGGTCTGTTGTACAACAGTTCGCCGCGATCACTCCCGAGGACGCTAGAGCGCGGTTCAAGCTTCCCGGCGATGTGCGCGACTGGAAGGTCGGGGATGCACAGGCGGACATATTGCTCGACGGGCCGGATAGAGGGCGTATCAGGCGCATTCTACTATCGTCCATTCGATGAGCGCTTCACCTACTACACCGGAAGAGCGAGGGGATTTTTGGGTTGGCCCGTTGAACGCATCGCCCGACACTTTGCCGAGTACCTCCCCAAGAAACGAAAATACGTCGACCGACAGAATATTGGTTTGATCACGTCTCGCCTAACCAAAGGCGAAGACTTTAGACACGTCCAGATAACCGATAAGATGAACGAAGTGATCGTCATGTCTTCGGTTACGTCGAATAACGGGTTTACATTCCCTCTCCGTATCACTGCTGTCCGGTCAATAAGCGAATAGATTCAATTGGTTAGTTATTTGCGAAGTATCGCATTTGGGATCGTCTTGGGTAAGTGCTTGATGGATGGGCAGTTTCTCGAACAGGGTGACCGAGAGGATCTGTAGCAATGTGTAGAGCGAGGCGTCGAGGGCGAGCCGCTTCTTGACGATAGCGACGAGCACGTAGACCGAGACGGCGATCCAGATCTGGGTTTTCACCGCGTTTTCGGATGTCCCGAAGAACTGCTTGATCCGCAGATGATGCTTGATCCACTTGAAGAACAGCTCGACCTGCCATCGGCTCTTGTAGAGGGCGCAGACGGTCGCGGCCGGCAAACCGAACTGATTGGTGAGGAACACCAGGGTTTTTCCCGACTCGGCATCGCGCAACCGGATGCGCCGCAGGTGTTCGGGGTAATGCTGGCTGGTGTAGTGACCGTTGAGCGCGATGGTCTGATCGCAGATGATCCCGGCCGCCCGGTCGGTCGGGGCCGAATAGACGCGATGGGCATTCATGTTCGATTTGGCGCGGGTGACGAAGAAGGCGCCGGCGAGATGTAGCCCATGGAGGCGGGCGAAATCGACGTAGCCGCGATCCATGACGGAGATGGCGCCCGCTTCCGGGAGCCGTAGGTCGAGAGCGTGGACGTCGTGCAGCTTGCCGTCAGAAACGTGGATGAAGCTCGGGATGTTGCCGCGTAAATCCAGCAGCGTGTGCATCTTGATCGCCGCCTTGGTCGTGCGGAAATGCGCCCACGGAAAGACCGCCAGACAAAGATCGATGGTCGTCGAGTCGAGCGCATAGACCGTATTGGCGAGATCGAAACCCAGATCCTCGTTGGTGTACAGCCGTCTCGCCTGGGCGATCAGTCGCTGAGCCAATTCCGCGTAGATGCGCCAGTCGCGCGCCTCGTTGGCATCGGCCAGCGTCGAGCGCCGCACCGGATCGCGGAAGCCCATGGAATAGAGTTTCGAGACCTGTACCGACAAGCAAGTTTCGATGTCGCGCAGGCTCTCCCGGTAAGTCAGCTGGGCGAACGCCATCGCCCGATAATGCTCGCCGCACGACAGCGTCCGCACCCGCTGATCGCCACCGTACCGCGCGACAATCCGGGTAAACGTGCTCCACGGCAGAAAATCCATCAGTTGGGCGAAAAGCGTCTTCCCACTGTTCACCGGCGCCTCCTCGGAAACCTTCCGAAAAGTGCCAGATCGAGTTCAAATCGACACCACCCCAAATCGCCAAAACGGCATTTAAAATCATGCTATTAGCGGCAGCAATCCCGGATTTAACCGGACAGCAGTGTCTCCGTATATATCGAGATGATGGCACCTCTTCAGAGAACTTATCTTCAGACTTCCGGGACTTTCTCGACAGCCGCTACGAGCACCATTACACGCCGGAGGAAATCCTCGGTTACATCTACGCCGTGCTGCACGCGCCCACCTACCGCGCCCGCTACACCGAATTCCTGCGGGGTGACTTCCCGCGCGTGCCATTCCCCGAGTCGGCCGACGATTTTGAGGCATTGTCGGGCCACGGCTGGACCCTGATCCAAGCCCACCTGCTGTGCGAACTGCCGCGGCGCGGTTTAGCGGCGTATCACGGTCGTGGCGACCACACCGTCGAGGTGGTGCGCTACGCGCCGGCCGAACAGGCGATCGCCATCAACAAGACGCAATCCTTCAAGCCGGTGCCGCAAGACGTGTGGGAATTCCGCATTGGCGGCTATCAGGTGCTCGACAAATACCTGAAATCGCGCCGGGGCCGCGTGCTGTCGCTCGATGAGATCGGTCATGTCGGGGCCGTCGCCGACAGCCTGGCCTTCACGATCGATCAGATGGCGAGGATCGATGAAGCCTATCGCTTGGCATTCCCTGAGCAGACCTGAACACAAGATCTGGTTTGCTTCGGCGAGCCGGCGCATAATGTTGTGCGCGATTGATGAGGGGCTGGCGGAAAGCATGGCGCGCGGCGGGCAAGGCGACCTTTTCCGGGCGGATGAGCAGCCCGACCTGTTCAGCGATTCGCCTCATCCGGCCTATCGCCCCGATCCAGAGAAGGTGCGAGCGCGGCTCTACAAGATTCTGGCCGAGGCGCGGGCGGCGCAGAAGCTGCCGTGGGAGCCGACGCGCATGTCCCTTTACCGCACGATCTTTCCGCAGATGACGTTGTGGCTGCCCGAGGATGAGGACGCCCAACTCCGCTTCGAGTTCGAAACGGAAATAGAGCGCCTCGAAGCTGCCTGAACCCTTCGCGCTAGAGATTAAGACGGGATGTCGTTTTCCAGGCGCATCCAGGCAGGTCTGAGCGGGACGAGAGTGGCTTCACCTGCCGCGAGCCTCTTGCCCTCGCGCACCGGTTCGATCCGCAACAGCGCCAGGCCGAGCCCGTCGCGGCTCGACCGCATTTCGCCGACCTCGCGACCATCCACTAGTTACGATCGTTCCTGGTGGCGGTGTCGGCCCTTCGATCGCCGACGGGCATCAGCCGCCGCTTGACCAGCCCGCGATACTTCGTCCGCGCCGTCAACTCCTGGCCGATATAACAGCCCTTCTGCCAGTCGACGCCGTTCAGTTCGTCGAAGCCCGATTCGAGCAGGATCGATTTCTCCAGCACCAGATCGCGGCTGCCGTCGGGGATGCCGAGCGACAGGCGCAGCCGGTCGTAGCTGTCGAAACCGGCTTCGGCGATGCCGGCATCGCCGAGCATTGCCCGTGCCCCTCCTCGTGTGGCAGAATGGCGCGGGCGCCGAGGGCGGCCAGCCGCGGATCGACGAAGGCGATGCCCGAACCGAACGGCCGGGCAGCTCCCGGCTCGCTCGGCAGTCCGAGGGCGGCCAGCGCGTCCGCTCCGAATATTGCCGCCACGCAAAGGCCGGATTGCTCATCGAGGGACACCTTCGCGCGCAGCCGATACAGAGACAGCCGCCGCTTCAGATCGCCGAGACGGGCGGCTTCGGTATCGAGCCAGATCGATTTGTCCGCTTCGACCATCATGAAATCGTGCAGGTATTTGCCCTGCGCGGTGAGAAGCGCCGCATAGCGGGCCGCCGTCGGAGAGACCTTGTCGACGTCGTTCGAGACGAGGCCCTGCAGAAACGGGCGGCGATCGGGCCCCGAGACGGCGAGAATGCCTCGATCATCAAGTAACACGAAGCTGGCATCGGCCATGGCGGGCTAGAGTTAGGCCGGGACCGCCTGCTTGGCAAGCGGCGGAGGTCGGGATATAAGGCCCGCCGGACCGGGCGAAATGCATATCCTGTTTGTTACCGCGACGCGCATCGGCGATGCCGTGCTGTCGACCGGTCTGCTCAGCCACCTGATCGAGCACTACCCGCACGCGCGGCTGACGATTGCTGCGGGACCGGTCGCGGCTCCGCTGTTCGAGGCGGTGCCCGGGCTCGAACAAATCGTCGTCGTCAAAAAGCGGCGCTGGTCATTGCATTGGCTGCCCTTTTATAGCGCGGTTGCGACCCGGCGCTGGGATCTCGTCGTCGATTTGCGCGGCTCGGCGCTTGCCTGGATGTTGCGGGCCGGGAAGCGCAAGGTCATGGCGAAGGGCGATGCGCGCGAGCATCGCGTTCGCCAGCTCGCGCGCCTCTTTGATCTCGATCCTCCGCCGAACCCGCACCTTTGGACCGCGTCGCACCACGAGCGGGCGGCGGGCGCTTGATCTCTCCGGGCGCTCCCGGTATTGGCGATCGGCCCGGCCGCTAATTGGCCCGCCAAGCAATGGCGGGCAGAGCGTTTTGCCGAGCTCGCCTTGCGCCTGACTGCCGCGGGTGGCCCGCTGCCCGGAAGTCGCGTTGCGGTGCTGGCCGCAGCTCATGAACGCGAGCTGGCTGAGCCGGTTCTGACAGCGCTCCCTCCGGGGCGGCGCATCGACCTCGTCGGCCGTGTCGACCTGCTAACGGCCGCCGCGGTGCTGCGGCGCTGCGCCATGTTCATCGGCAACGATACCGGGCTGATGCACATCGCTGCGGCTTCCGGGACGCCGACCCTGGGGCTGTTCGGTCCCAGCCCCGTCGCTCAGTATGCGCCGTGGGGCCGGCGCACCGCCTGGGTCCGCTCGGCAGACCCGCCCGAGGCGATGTTCGGACCGGGCTTCGACCACCGTACCACCGGCACCTTGATGGACGGTCTGTCCGTCGATGCCGCCGAGGCCGCGGCCCGCCGGCTGTGGCATTCGGTCGAGAGCGCTGCCGCGTGAGCGAGCCTCGGCTTTCCGCCTTGGTCGTCGCGCATAACGAAGAGCGCCAGCTCGCCGATTGTCTCGCCTGCCTCGGCTTTGCCGACGAGACCGTCGTCGTGCTCGACCGCTGCGGTGACCGCTCGCGGGAGATCGCGCTCCGCTTCACCGAGCGCCTCGTCGAAGGCGCGTGGCAGCGCGAGGGGCCTCGGCGGCACGCCGGGATCGAGGCCTGCCGCAGTGAATGGATCCTCGAGATCGACGCCGACGAGAGGGTGACGCCAGAACTCGCCGCCGAAATCCGGCGCGTGGTGCGAAACTCGCCCGCCGCCTGGCACCTCATCCCGGTCGACAATTATATCGGGGCGCGGCGCGTACGCTGGGGGTGGGGCGCTTCCTTCGGCAGGTCGGCTCACGCCGCGCTCTATCGTAAAGGCGTCAAAGGGTGGGGCGATCAGCGGGTGCACCCGACGGTTTCGTTGTCGGGACAGCAGGGTGAGACGCTCGCATCGCGCCTCGTCCACTATGTCGACCGCGACGTCTCCGACATGCTGCAGCGCCTCGACCGCTACACCACCGCGCGGGCGCAGGACCTCCGGGAGAGCGGCGATATCGGCAGCTACGGCCAAAACTTGCGCCGCATCGTCTCGCGCTTCTGGAAATGCTATGTCGGTCGGAAAGGATACCGCGAAGGCCCGTACGGTCTTCTCATCGCGCTCTGCGCCGCGCTCTACCCGATCCTTTCCTATCTCAAGGCCCGGCTCGATCCACCGGACGCCCCTCACCCCGACCCTCTCCGACCCTCCCCCGCTAGCGGGGGAGGGAAGGGTGGGGGCGTGCGGGGATAGGGAGCCGGTCGGAGCGGATGATGGCTGAGGTGGTGATGGCCGATGACGGGATCGCCTTTGACGGGGCGACGGCGGAGCGGGGGCCGCTGGGCGGGGCGGAGACGGCGTTCGCGGCCCTCGCCGAAGCCTTGGCGCGGCGCGGCCATCGGGTTGTGGTGCGCAATCGCTGCCTCGCCGCACTCTGCCACAACGGTGTGCACTGGGCGCCGCTGACGGACGGAATTCCGCTGGCCTGCGATCTTTACATCGGCAATCGCGGCCACCGGGTCATCGGCCTCGTTCGAAAAGCCGGGCGCCGGCTGTTTTGGCTGCACAATCCTGCAGGTTATCTGAAAAAGCCGCGCAATCTGTGGCGGCTCGCCCGGTACCGCCCGATCCTGATTACGACGGGAGCATACCACGCAACAACGGTGCCGGACTGGCTGCCCTGCGGCGGGCGCGAGATCATACCCTATGGCGTGCTCGATCGCTTCCGCGCGGCAGAGCCGCGCGAGGCGCCGCCGCCGCGCGCAATTTTTACTTCGAACCCGCTGCGCGGGCTCGATTGGCTGCTCGATCTCTGGGTTGCGCGCATCGCGCCGGCGGTGCCGCGAGGCGGAACTGCACATTTATGCCGGAGAGCGGGTCTACGGCTCGACCCGAGCGCCGCGGATGGATGAGGTTCTGGCGCGGGCCGGCAGCCTCGCCGCTCACCGGATTCGCCGGTTCGCGCCGGTCGGCCGCGCAGAGCTGGCGGCAGCGCTCGTCCGGCGCCAGAGTCATGCTCTACCGCGGCGATCCCGGGGAGACATTCTGTCTTGCGCTCGCCGAGGCGCAGGCAATGGGGGTGCCGGCGATCGTGCAGCCCCTGGGCTCGGCGCCCGAACGGATCATCGACGGCATCACGGGTCGTGTTGCCGAGAATGACGACGCATTCGCGACGGCGGCGATAGCGGTGCTGCGCGACGACGCCTTGTGGCGGCAATGGCATCTGGCCGCCCTCGCAACCCAGGGCGGATCCAGCTGGGACGCCGTCGCGGGCAGGTTCGAAGCGCTGATGAAATGACCCGGCGGGTGCTGCAGGCGATCGCCGGTGCGGCGCACGGCGGAGCGGAGACCTTTTTCACCCGGCTCGCCAAGGCGCTGCAGCGCGCCGGGGAGCCGCAACGGGTGCTGATCCGCCGCAATTCCAGCCCGGGCGCAATGCCTGCGCGCGGCCGGGGTCGGGGTCGGCGAACTCGCCTTCGGCGGCATCTTCGACCTGGCGACCCGCTTTGCCTTCGGGCGCGAGATTGCCGCCTGGCGCCCCGATATCGTTCTGACCTGGATGAGCCGCGCCACGCGGCTGTGTCCGTGCGGCGACTTTGTGCATGTCGCCCGCCTCGGCGGTTATTACGATCTGAAATATTATCGCCGCTGCGATCATCTGATCGGAAACACCCGCGCCATTGTCGATTATGCGACGTCCAAAGGCTGGCCGCGCGAACGGATCGTCTACCTCCCGAACTTCGTTCCCGATGCGGCGGCGGCGGCGGGCAGCATCGCGCGGGGTGAGCGGGCGCCACTGGCGTTGGCCCTCGGCCGACTTCACCCAAACAAGGGGTTCGACCTGTTGCTCGAGGCTCTCGCCGCAACCCGGGAGGTCACCTTGTGGATCGCCGGCGACGGTCCGCTGCGGCCGCGCCTCGAGCGCGTCGCCAATCGGCTGGGGATCAGCGGCCGGGTCCGCTTCCTCGGCTGGCGCGAGGACGTGCCGCGCTTGCTGGCAGCCGCCGATCTTCTCGTTTGCCCGTCCCTGCACGAACCGCTCGGCAATGTCGTGATCGAGGCCTGGTCCGCCGGATTGCCGGTCGTCGCCACGGCAAGCGACGGGCCGGCCGGTCTGATCCAGGATGGCGAAAGCGGCATCCTGGTGCCGCTCCCCGGAAGTCGCGGCGGCGGCCCGCAAGCGCTCGCCGATGCGATCGAGCGCGTTTGCGCGGATCCCGCGCTGCGTGCGAGACTCGGCAAGCGGGCCGCCGGGCCTACGAAGCCGAGTTCACCGAGCCGATCGTCGTCGCCGGTTACCGCAATTTCTTCGATCAAGTGACGCGCTGATGTGCGGGATCGCCGGGCTGATGACATATGACGGCGCGGCCCCGCCGCCGGCGCCGCTGCGCGCAATGGGGGCGGCGCTGCGCCACCGGGGTCCGGATGGGGATGGCCGATACCGATCGGGGGACGTCGGGATGGTCCAGACCCGGCTCGCCATCATCGATCTTGCGACCGGCGACCAGCCTCTCTACGAACCGGGCGGCGCGGCGCTGATCGCCAATGGCGAGATCTACAACTACCTCGAACTGCGCTCCAACCTCGGCAGCGCCCGTTCGGCGGCTTTGTCGACGCAGTCGGATTGCGAGCTGCCGCTGCATCTTTACCGGCAATACGGGCTCGACTTTACCGTGCATCTGCGGGGCATGTACGCGATTGCGCTGCACGACCCGTCAGCCGGCCATCTGATCCTGACCCGCGATCCGTTCGGCATCAAGCCGCTCTATTACGCCGAGACGCCGCGCGCCTTTGCCTTCGCCTCGGAGCCGGGCGCGCTGATCGAGGCCGGCATCGTCGCCCCGCAGCTTGTTCGGTCGGCACGCAACGAGCTGGTGCAGATGCAGTTCACCACCGGCCGTGAGACGATCTTCGCCGGGATCAATCGAGTGCTCCCGGGAGAGATGGTGGTGGTGCGCCGGGGGCGGATCGTCGAGCGCCGGCGCCGCGCAGCGCTGCCCGAGGGCGGGCCGTTGCAGCTCGGCGAGGCAGAGGCGATTGCCCGGTTGGACGCCGCTCTCATGGAAAGCGTACGCCTACACCAGCGCTCGGACGTGCCCTTCGGCGTATTTCTTTCGGGCGGCATCGATTCAACGGTGGTGCTCATGATGATGGCGCGGCTCGCCGAGCGCCCCGTCAAGGCATTCACGATCGGCTTTGCCGGAAGTGAGGTCGCGGACGAGCGCCCAGCCGCACGCGCCGCCGCCGCCTCGGTCGGGGCCGAGCACGTCGAACTCGTGTTTGAGGAAGCAGATTTCTGGAAGCTGCTGCCCGAGGTCGTCTCTGCCGTCGATGACCCGACTGCCGATTATGCAATCCTGCCGACCTGGGCTCTTGCTCGCGCGGCGCATGAAGCCGGCCTCAAGGTAATTCTCACGGGCGAGGGCGGTGACGAGCTTTTCGCCGGCTATGGACGCTATCGCAGCGCGATGCGCCCATGGTGGGCAGGCGGGCGCGCGCCGCGGGCGCGCGGCGTGCTCGACGGGCTCGGGATATTGCGAAGCGAGATCGCCGGCTGGCGCGACGGCATCGCCGCCGCTGAGATCCGCAACAGCGACCGCCGGCGAACGCCGTTGCAAGTCGCGCAGGCGGTCGACTGCGCCGATTGGCTGCCGAACGATCTGCTGATCAAACTAGATCGCTGCCTGATGGCGCACAGCACCGAAGGCCGCACGCCTTATCTCGATACCGAGCTGGCGGCGCTCATCTTCCGCCTGCCGGACGAGCTCAAGCTCAGGCGCGGGTTCGGCAAATGGCTGTTGCGCCGCTGGCTCGCCGATCGCCTGCCCGACATGCAGCCCTTCAGCCGCAAGCGCGGCTTCACGGTTCCGGTGGCGCAGTGGATCGCGCGTCGAGGCGCCGACCTCGGGCCCCTTGTCGCTCGCTCAAGCGCGGTGCGCGAGATCTGCCGCCCCGATGCGGTGGAACGCTTGTTCGCCGCCCCCGCCGGCAGGCGGACCGCCCGCGCCGCGTGGAACCTGCTCTTCTACGCCCTCTGGCATCGCCGCCACATCGAGCGCGCCCCATCGCCGCAGGACACGATGGCCGCGCTGTCCGATTGCGCGTGACCGCGCCCGTGCCAGCTCAGAACAGAACGCCGGTTTCGAACAGGAAGCGCGTCTGCGTCGTATTGCCGAAGGTTGGGCCGAGCGCGAAGCCGGGCGTCGTGCTGCTCGTTCCGACATGGGAGAACTCGGCACGAGCGAAGTAGATCCCGTACTGGTAGGTCGGGGTCACGGTGACCGACCATGCACTGCTGCCGGGACCATAGATCAGGCTGGGTGCGCCATTCGCGACACTGCCCGTGCTTGAGATATACTCGAACCGAGCCGGCAGGCTGAAACCCGGCAACCACGAATCGTCGGGAAATGAATAATTCACCAGTATCGCCCCGCCATAGGTCGATGCAGAGGAAAAAGTGTTGAACGGTGGCGACGAATTCCCCGGCACATTTGTGTACTGGAAATAGGGTGTGATCGTCCACGGTGCGGAATTGTAGGTATAGATAACGTTCAAAATCGTCTCGTTGTTCTGAAACAAAGGCGTGGCTGTCGTTAAATTAAACGGCGTCGTAGTCGTTACCTTAGTGGAGTGCGCATAGTTGCCGCCGGCAGCGATGGTGAAGGTGTTCTGTTTATCGAGGGTATAGGCCAGCGATCCCGTCAGCCAGGTAAACTGATTCGAGTAAAAGCCGTCATTCCACGAGAACGAGAAGGCGATGGGATCCGCGGTATAGTTCAACTGGGCGCCGCGGCTGATGGCAGGTTCTTGATTCCACAAGAGGCCGCGCTCGATGTTCATATTCTGAAATGTGAACGTGTATTCGGCGCCTATCAGGGTCGGCAATTTGCCCCCCTGGACCGAGATCGCGTCTGTCGGCGCGAGCTTCACGTTTGCGACCGGCAAGGCAGAGAAGAAGTCGCCGGTGGCTTTCGGAGTGTTGAAGTAGGGCGTGCCGAGCGCCGGTATCGTGTAGGCTCCAGCCTGCACGTAATACTGGAACAATCCGTCGGTTTTTTGAAAGATGAATTGACCATTGGTCAGACTGCCGAGCGAGCGCTGGTCTCCGGGAAACGGATTGTTCTGCCAGAGTGCGAGACCACTGACGATCCCGGTCAGATAAACCGGGCCGAGCGGGCCGGCGTCGAAGTTGATCGGATTCGAGTTGCCCGCCAGGGGGCCGGTCAGAGACGGTGTCGTCAGCGCCGTCGGTGCGGCCGGTTTTTCGCCTGCGGCGGGTTGCTCGGCGTTCTCCTCGGCCCAGGCCGAACCAATACCGCCGAGCAACACCGAAACCAACGCGGTACTTATCGCAAAGCTGTAGCTGATATGCTTCATATTAAAGCCTCTCGAATTCGGCTCTTCCCGCTAGCAAGCGCCATACCACCTCCCGGACGACGCGACAGACTGCGCTGGCAAACCGGTTGGTTGTGCAGCGGCTGACCAATTCCCTTTTTCCCCGGATCACCGCGTCAGTCAATGTTCGCTCGGCAAATTCGCGGATTTTGATTAATTTCTAGGCAGCCCAGGTTGTTTCCGCCGCGGAAATTGACAAAAAGGACCGGGCCCGAAAACGCTGCAGCCGGGTGGTTCGAGGCAATGGTCGCGAATTGGCGAAACTGCTCCCGTGCCGGGCACTGTCACTATTGCAGCCACTGCACGGCAGTTCCGTCGAATTCCATCGAGGTCGGAAGCCGCTGCTGTTGCCGAAGGAAATCGGTCACCCACACCCGGGCGTTCCTATAATATTGTTGCAGCGTGAAATAGACCGGCTGCTTGCGGCCCTCGTTATCGATCAGCCAAAACCCGCGCTGGCGGCCATCCCGGACTTCATTGTTGTACATTTCCCAATAAAGGACGAACGGGCACCCCCATTCGAGCCCGATTCGCATCACCCGGCGGGACAGGGTGTCCTGTTCCTGCGGCGAATAGCGGTCGGCAGGAAAACCGTATTCGCCAATGAACACCCGCTTGCCGGAAATGCCGTCTTTCGGCTGCAGTTGCGACTGCAAATAATCGAGGGCCTGCGGCAGCTTTTGCTCGGGGTTGGGGAGCAGCGAATCATATGCCGAGTAGGAAACATAATCGACCCGGGTCGTCGGAAGGACGGTATTGGCAGCGCGTGGCCGACCAGCGATCGCATCCCAAACCAGATTGACCTCGAGATAGTAGTAGACCTCGACGTCGGAGTTCGGGGTATCGCGCTTGGCGTCGTCCACGGCCTGTTGCCTGCGCTCGACCCAGGCTGCGACATTCGCCAGCAGCCCGGGCGACGGCTCTTTCTTGCGGCTGGCGGTGAGGTGATTGTCCATCTCCCAATTGCCGAGAAAGAAAGCTTTGCCGGTTCGACCGTAGGTCTGCCGCAGGTAGCGCGTCAGATCGTAAAGCTGAGTGTACTCCGTGCCGAGTGTCGCAGGGTCGAACAGCCGCGCTCGAGTGGCCGGTGGATAGACCCACATCAACAGATTGGCGAAGGGCATGTCGATTACGGTTTTGAGCGCCGGGTCGCTGCGAGCGATCTCTGCCAGTGTCTGCTCGCCGCCGGCTGTAGGTTTGAGTTGAAATTTTACCGTGTTGGAGCCAAGCGCGGAGATCGCTTCGGCGGTCTCGACGAGCGGCGGCGCCGCGGTGAAATGATACGAAGGGCCAAAGGTTTGCGTGCCAAGAACATAATTGAAGTGCTCGACAGGCCTGGCTGTCTGCTGCGCTTCGGCTGCAGCGGCGAGCGCCAAGGCTCCGGCAATCAGCCGGAGAAGCGATCGAACTAGGCGAGGCGCTTTGGCTTCCGTCAAACGGGCACCCCTCCGGAGGCCGAGCGTCAAGTTTCGGACACTACTTGTTAAGCACCTTCTTCTACCTATGCGGGGCGGTATCGGGCGCCTTGCGCAACCACCCGAAACGATGACAGCAATTTCTTCGACGAGAGATGACCGAGGCACCCGCTATTTTCCTGCTGGCGAACGATCGCGTGCTGGCGAATATCGTTCAGCTGCTGCACAGCCTGCGAGTGCACGGCTTCACAAACAAGGTCTTTTGTATCGAATTTAACGAAGAAACCCACTTCTTAAAAAAGGTATGCCGGGTTTTCGGAGTAGAGAGCTACGATGTCGGCCTCGAGCGTATCGATTTCCTCGGTCGCCGGATTTACGACAGGGATCCGCCGGCCAATCCCTATCCGTACTGTCTCGGCAAGCTGCGGAAGCTGTCTTTTCTGACTTTTCCGGGACCGGCGGTCTATCTCGATGCCGATTGCATCCTCACCGCAGGGCCGGAGCTCTTCAACCAGATCTTCGCCGTGCCGGCACCGGCCATTGGATATATCAACACCAGCCCGGACGGGGTCTATGAAGACGTACCGGTAGCGGCGGCGCTGCGCGATCGCTCGACCTTCATGACATCCGGAATGATCGCCAAATCGCTCGCTGCCCTCGACATCGCTGAGTTCGAGCGGTTCTTTGACGATCCCATGGTCGAGCAGTTCCACAGGGTGCGAAGGCGCGATGGCTACGTCGATCAGCCATTATGGAATTTGCTCGTGGATACCGGGTTCTTCTCCGCCGTCGACCTGCTGGCCGACAAGCGAGCGTCAAGGGTGACGAGCGTGACGGGCGACCTGAGCCTGCAGGCGGACGGGTCGGCCAGCGTGGGCGGATTGCCCGTTCTGCTGCTTCATCTCGCCGGCCCGGCGCTAAAAAAGAGCCCGCGTTACCGGTACTTGTTGGATGGCATGCTGCTCGGCGGCCTGCGCGATATCGCTGGCAGCGACCCCGACGCATTCTCCGAAATCAATCGATTTCTATTCACCCACTGAAGAGGCGGTTTGCCAATGCCGCGCGACCCGCTGGAGCCGAAAGTGCTGCCTAAAATCTCTGTCATAATCTGCACGTTCAATCGTCACGATATGCTCCTCGAAGCGATCATGTCGATCGAGCTGCAGGACCTGCCCGGGCAGGAATACGAGCTGATCATTGTCGATAATTCGGACGATCTTCAGGCCCGCGATCGGTTTCGCGACGGTTTGCAGATCACCTGTGCTCATCGCTATCTCGACGAAGCATGCCCAGGTTTATCGCGCGCCCGCAATATCGGTATCCACGCCGCGCGCGCCGAACTGGTAGCGTTCCTGGATGACGACGCCAAGGCTTCCGCCGGTTGGCTGCGGCATATCATCGAGGGGTTTTCGACGCATGAGGCGGCGGGCGTGGTGGGCGGCCCGGTGCGGCCGATCTGGGCGGCGCGCTGCCCAGCCTGGCTGACGCCTCGGCTGCACAGCTTCCTGACGATAATCGATCGGGGCGACGAGGCGCGCCTGTTGGCTGCGGAGGAGTGGCTATCCGGCACCAATATCGCCTTCCGCACCCGTGCGGTTACCGAAGCCGGCTTGTTCCCGGAAAACCTCGGGCGCATCAGGGGCCTGCTATTGTCGAACGAGGAGCTGCTCGTCACCAAGCGAATACGAGATCTCGGCTACACGGTATTCTATGATCCGAAGATCGAAATGCATCATCGCGTCCATCCCGATCGGGTCAGCCAGTCCTGGTTGCGGCGGCGGGTGTTTTGGCAAGTGCTGTCGGATCTCTTCATAGACGATCAGCTGCAGCCATGCCGTGCCGAAGACGATATCCGGCGGATTCTGGATCTTCTGATGAAACTGGCGCCGCGCCACCGCGGCGCCATGGGACTGTTTCTTGACACCGACGACGCGCACCTGTTCGAGGCGCAGACCGAGGCGATCAGTGCGCTGGCCAGGCTGCTGGCGACCGACTGCGGGGATTGGCGCAGCTTTCTCGCGGAAGGACAGCAATAGTGACGGCGGCGCGCCGCTCCGCCCTCGTCCTGTCGACGACGCCGCCTCTGCCGCGCGACTACGGCAACCGCAATCGGGTGCACCAGACGGTGTCGCTGTTGCGGCGGATGGGATTTTCGGTTTCGTTCCTGCTCTACCCGATCGATCGCGACTGGGCCGAAGAGGTGCCCGGCTATTATCGTCAACTGGCCGACAGCTTCGACTTTTTCGCGATCGTACCGAACAGCCGTAAATTGCACCAAAATGCCCGCGGCTACCACCACGCCATCGACGAGTGGTGGGACGACACCATCGCACAGCAGCTGATTTGGCTGTTCCAGCGCAAAAAGTTCGATGTCCTTTTCGTCAATTATACCTTTCTGACGAAGGCGTTCGAGTATACGCCGCCAGGGGTAATCAAGATCCTCGACACGCATGACCTTTTTTCGGGGCGGCGAGAGCTGTTCGAGAAATTCGGGGTAGCGCCGGAATTCTTCTATACCTCGCCGGAGCGGGAAAAGGTGGCGCTCGACCGCGCGGATGCGGTGGTCGCCATCAAGCAGTCCGAGGCGGCCGCCATCGAGGCGCTCACTCGGCGGACCGTCTTTTCACTGCCATATTGGGACGACCGCTCTCCGGAAAGCCGCGCGGATCTGGGCAAGCTCAGGGTTTATGATCACGACAGACCATTTCGCCTGGGGTTCTTAGGAGCGCACAACTCCGTCAATATCGTGAACTTTCGACTCTTTCTGTCGATTTTTGCCCGCTATGTCGCGCTCTACAACCCGCCGGTCGAAGTGATCATCGCCGGCAACGTGTGCGAAGGAATCGCTGAAGATCATCCATTCGCTAGAAAACTGGGCTATCTCGACGATAGCGCCGAGTTCTACGGAATGGTCGATGCGGTGGTGATCCCGCTCGAATTTTCGACCGGCATAAAGATCAAGGTGGCGGAGGCCTTGGCGCGCAACGTGCCGGTGCTGGCGACGCGCGATGCCTTCGACGGCTTCCGAGCCTATCACTCGACGCAGCACGCCGCGACATTGCAAGAGCTTTGCGAGATGATCGTGTCGGTGGCCTACTGCGAGATCCCGGCGCACGAGCTGGCTTGGGCGACGCGAAAGGCGGGGATCGCGGCGGCCGCGGCGCAGGAGCGGGGGTTCGCAGAACTGCAAGGGTTTATCGACACATCGCTCGGCCCCGTCGTGCGGGCGTGCCGGGAGCTGCTGAGTTGCCTCAATCAATCCCTGCACGAGCTCGGCCCAGTCGAGGTGCTCGAACGCGCTGGGGCGCTCTCTCGGGATGATGCCTACCGGCCGCTGGCCGGCCATTGCGCGCACCAGATCTGCCAGTCTCTCGGCTACCCGATTGGAAGCTGGGGCCTGTCGCAGAAAATCTTCCAACGCGATTTTGACCTGCACGGCCAAATAAAATGGATAAACCAGCAGGTCGCCGTAAACAGCTGACGCAACGCAGTATCCGAGCTCAACCGCTCCTGTCTGGCTCTTGCGCGAGGAGATCGAACAGGGGCGCTAGGTGAGCTTGATATTTACGCCAGCGGCCGACTGCGCGACCATAGAGCGGTTGACGCACCTGCCAAGCACTGGCTGTCGTCACTGTTCGCACGGCGCGATGGAAGTCGAGGCATGCCGGCTCCCAATCGAACCCCAAAAACGTAATTATTCGCCGGCTCTGGTGTTCCAGATCAGCGACCAGCGCCTCATACTCGACATCCAACCACTTCAGCGGTAGCACCTTGCGCCAATGTGCCGTCAGGCGCTCAGTTTCCAGATATCGTTTTGCGCAATCGGCCAAGTCGTAGGAAAAGCCGAGTTGTCCTGCCGTAAATTTCTGAAAATAGCAGGATAAACAAGTGTCGAGCGGATCGCGCCGACAAAAGATCACGCGGGCACCCGGATAGAGTGTTGCGATGGCGCCGAGCTTGAAGATGTTGTCGGGCATTTTATCGATTACACGCTCGGCACGGCCATTGAGGGCTTTTAGGTGCTCGAGGTGCGCATCACTGAGGCGTAGAACGGTAATTCGATGTTCCGCGCCCGCCGCGGCCGCATCTTCGTCGCAGCCGCTTCGGATCGCGGCGATTATGGGGTCGAGCTGTTGCGCAAGATTGCCGATTTCCCTGAGTTCCCCCGCGCCGAATACCCGTGAATGGCTGGCCGCGATCTGCTCCACGAGGCTGGTCCCGGAGCGAGGCATCCCAAGGATGAATACGGGCAGCTCCGAGGGGTTGCCCCAGTCGAGGACCGACGCAAAAAGGGGCGAGTCGAAGGTCGCGATTGTCTCGTCGATCTCACGATGCAGCGCCGCAGCATCGAACCGGTCGCCCGCTGCGGCGCGGAAATCGCGGTACATGCAGTTGGCCCTTTGGTATGCGAGAAATGCCTCTTCGAACCGATCCGCATCATCGAGCGCCTTGCCCATCGCAAACCCCGCCGCTGCGCGCTCCTCGATAGGCAAGTCCGGCTGTTCCACCAAGGTCGAGAGCCGGGCCAGATTCTGCTCGTCAGCCGTGAGCTGCTGGCAACTGGCGAGGTTGCGATAAGCCTCACCAAATTCCGGATTTACTGCGAGCGACTGACGGAACGCGGCCACCGCCTCCTCAAAGCGGCCGAGGGAGCGAAGTGTGCGGCCGAGGTCGTTCCATACAAACGCCTGATTGGGGGTCAACGAAAGTACCTTTCGGTAGCCTTCCGCCGCCGCGGCCAAATCGCCGAGAGACCGCATGCAGGCAGCAAGCCCGTAATGAGCAACGGCGAGCCCGGCATCAATCTCGATCGCGCGGCGATAGCAGGCTTGGGCCTCCTCGAACCTTTTGAGGTCCCCGAGCAGGTTGCCAAGGTTCGTGTGCAGAGCCGCGTTGTCCGGTTGGAGCTGCAATGCACGCCGAAACGCCACCTCTGCGGCTTCCAAACGACCCAGGCCGCGCAGTGCGTTACCGAGATTGTTATGCGCTTCGGAAAGGTTCGGCGCGATCTCTACCGCGCGCTCGCAGCTTGCCAGTGCGGCGGCAAAATCGCCTTCTTCACACAGCATACGCCCGAGATTGTTATGCGCCGCTGCGAAGTTGGGGTTCAGATCGATGGCGCGGTGGTAGCTGACGCAGGCCTCAGCTGGACGCCCGGCGGCGTGCTGTGCATTGCCGAGATTGGAGTAAGCGCTCGGCCGAGCGGGGCGACACGGCGATCGCTTTGCCGATCAGCTGGATCGCTCGCTCCGGGCGCCGATCGCTCAAGGCTACCACCCCGAGCAGATGCAGCGCGTCTGGATTATCAGGCGCTTTGGTGAGTATCTTTTGGTAAATTGCAGAAGCGCGCTTGAGCCGCCCTGCACGGTGATGCTCAAGTGCTGCCGACAGCTCCGTCGCAAACGACGTCTGGCGATTCTTGTCGACTGACAGCAGTTCACTCCTGTAAGGGCGGCTGAAGGGACGCCGAGGAGAGGGAGGGGCGGCGCCTCGTTCGCCCCTCATAACACAATTTACTCGGCGCTATGAGATGCCTTAGCCCGTCTTCCGGCGGCGGCGCGCCAAACCGAGACCGGCTAATCCGGCGCCGAGGAGCGCGAGACTGGCAGGCTCAGGGGTTGGGGTCACCGGCGTGATATTGATGCTCGGCGCGGATTCCAGGGAGAAGTAGGCAGAGCCTCCGTTGGGAATGCCGTTTGCCCCGAAAACGACGGTTCCGCTGTCGTCGAAGACGCTGGTCGTGTGAATGTTGGTGAAAGAGTCGGCGGGGCCGCTCGTGTCAAAATTAGCGGTGGTTGACACCCTTCCGCCGTACCCGGTCGGATCGGACCCGTCAGCTGAGACGTAAGACTGCAGGCCGTCGCCGTCGAAAGCGAACAAGCCGCCGCCATTGCCGCTGCCGACGAAGCTGAGCGAGGTTATCGTGCTCCCGGAATTGTTGATGATGCCGACGAGGTTGTCATCGGAACCGTCATATGGATTCGGGTTGGGAACGGCGGTGCTGAACGAGCCCCCGGGTCCGGCGGTGATGACGACGTTGCACGTCGTAACCCCGTTTATATTGGGACAAGGAGCGGCGTTCACCGACCCACCGGCAACTGCGCCAGCGCTCAGGATCGCGCTGGCCATTAGATAGTGCTTAAGATTCATTAACAACTCCTGACTGTATCATTTGTTTTTCGCAAAAGTTATAGTAGCAATCCTCGTGCCAATATAATTTCTCTAAGTTCGTCAAACGATTAATCAGGTGGGCTAATTTACCGTCAGCTGGTTCGTCGGACTCTCTTACAACCATTTCGTTAAAGCCGGCGTCGCCTGCGGCATACCCGGGAAGTAGACCCGCTTCCCAGCAGAGGATCCTGTCGCACCTGTAAAGCACTCCGACAGGCTCTCCTCGAAACTGCTTTTCTCGAACGCCTAGAGATCGCTCAGCTCAATCACAAGGCCGTCCCTGCCGGGTTCGACGCCGCCCGGCAATTCGGCGCTGAGCTCACGATAATCAAGGCTCTGATCCATATGGGTCAGCACGGCGCGCTGCGGACGGACGCGCGCGATCCACGACAAGGTTTTTGCAAGATGAGAGTGCGTGGGATGCGGCTCGCGCCTGAGGCAGTCGACGATCCACAGTTCGACCCCTGCAACTTCGGCGAAGGCCGCATCGTCGAGCTCGGTGACGTCCGTCGAGTAAGCGAAACCGCCGATCCGCAGACCGAGCGTCGTGCTGAAGCCATGGTCCTGCACGAACGGAATGACCGGAATCCCGGCGATCTCGAACGGGCCTCGGATCTCGTGCGGTTCCAGGGTCGGTTTGTAGTATCGGCCGGGTTCGGGCACCGGCTCGAGGACATAGCCGAAGCGGCGGCCGATCTCCGCCAACGTCTTCGCGTCGGCGAAGAGCGGGATCGCCCGCCGCATCAGCCTATTGATCGAGCGCAGGTCGTCGATCCCGTGGAGGTGGTCGGCATGCGCATGGGTCACTATCACGGCGTCCAACCGGGAGACCCTGGCGTCGATCAATTGCTCGCGCAGATCGGGCGAGGTGTCGATCAGGATGATTACATCGCCGATCTCGACCAGTGCCGACACGCGCCGGCGGCGGTTGCGCGGATCGGCCGGATCGCAGCGTCCCCAGTCCGGGCCGATCGCCGGCACGCCGGTCGAGGCGCCGCAGCCGAGGACGGTCACCCTCATCCTGCGGATGGGATCGCTTTGGTGAAGAGCCGGAAGAAATTGTCGCGCGTTACCGCCGCAAGGCGTTGCGGATCGAGGCCCTTGAGGGCCGCCACGGCTGCCGCGGTCGCCGCTACGAAGGCCGGCTCGTTGCGCTTGCCGCGATAGGGCACCGGCGCGAGATAGGGCGCGTCGGTCTCGACGAGCAGCCGGTCGACCGGCAGGTCCCGCACGATCGCGCGCAGCTCTTCGGCATTGCGGAATGTCACGATCCCGGAGATGGAAACATAAAATCCGAGGGCGATCGCGGTTTCGGCGAGCGCCCGGCCGCTGCTGAAGCAATGCAAGACCCCCGGTGGCGGCTGCTCTTCTTCGAGGATCCGCGCGATCTCGCGATCCGCCTCGCGGGCATGAATGATCAATGGCAGCCCGCTGGCTCGCGACGCCGCGATGTGAATGCGGAATACGCGCTCCTGAACGTCGCGGGGGCTCAGATCGTAATGAAAGTCGAGGCCGGTCTCGCCGATGCCAACGACTTTTGGGTGTTCGGTCAGCGCGAGAAGCTGGTCGGTGAGCAACGGGGCGTGATCGGCAGCCTCGTGCGGGTGCGCCCCGACCGAGCACCAGATCCCGTCATAGGCCTCGGCGATCGCGCGCACCCCGTCGAATTCGTCGAGCCGCGTGCAGATCGTCAACATCGTTTCGACCCCGGCCGCGCGGGCGCGGGCGACCAGGGCATCCCGCTCTGCCGCAAAATCCGGGAAATCGAGATGGCAATGGCTGTCGACCAGCATGGGGCCCGTGCCCTCGCCCATTACGGGGCCGCCTCCTCGACAAAGCGCGGAAAGATAGCTTCCGGTTTCGGCAAGCGCGTCCCCGGGGCGAGCGGCGCCTCGGCCAAGGCGATGAAATCGCGCGCCGCCTCCGGCACTGCCAGCTGATCGAGGAGCTTTCGCGCTGCGCCGGGGACGAAGGGCTGCACGAGGATCCCCAGGTGGCGCAGCGTCTCGGCCAGCGTATAGAGCACCGTGCGCATCCGCGCCGGGTCACTGCGGCTGAGCGCCCAGGGGGCTTGCTCGTCGACATAGCGGTTGGCCTCGCCGACAACCCGCCAGATCGCCTCGAGGGCCAGGTGAAAGGCCTGCTCCGCAATATGCCCACGCACTGTCCCGAGGAGGTTTTGCGCAGCGTTGAGCAACGCCGTATCGCCGGCGCGCAATTCCCCGTCATCGGGCACCCAGCCAGCGCAATTGCGGTTGATCATCACCAGCACGCGCTGTGCCAGATTGCCGAAATCATTGGCGAGATCGCCGTTGAGCCTGCCCACCACGGCGCGGTGTGAAAAATCGCCGTCACTGCCGAACGGCAATTCGCGCAATACAAAATAGCGCACCGCATCGAGCCCGTACGTGTCGACGAGCTGCTTTGGCGGGATGAAGTTGTTCAGCGATTTCGACATCTTCTGCCCCTCGACCGTCCACCAGCCATGGGCGAAGACGCGGCGCGGCGGCTCGAGACCGGCAGCCATCAGGAAGGCCGGCCAATAGACCGCATGGAACCGCACGATGTCCTTGCCGACAACGTGAATATCGGCGGGCCAGAAAGTCGAAAACTCCGGACTGTCGGTATCCGGATAGCCGATCGCGGTGATGTAGTTGGCCAGCGCGTCGAGCCACACATAAATCACGTGGTCCGGGTTACCCGGAACCGGAATTCCCCAGCTGAAGCTGGTTCGCGAGATCGACAGGTCGCGCAAGCCCGACTTGATAAAGCTGACGACCTCGTTGCGCCGGCTGCGCGGCGCGACCGCATCCGGATTTGCATCGTAATAGGCCAAAAGCCGGTCCTGCCACGAGGAAAGCCGGAAGAAATAGTTCTCCTCCTCCAGCCATTCGACCTCGGCGCCGGTCGGCGCCTTCGACCAGTCGACCGACATCAGCTCGCCTTCGTCGTAGAAGGCTTCGTCGCGCACCGAATACCACCCGGCAAAGCGTCCCAGATAAATCTCGCCGCGCCGCTCCAGCTCCTGCCACAGCGCCTGCACGCCGCGAACGTGGCGCGGCTCGGTGGTGCGGATGAAATCGTCGTTGCTGATGTCGAGGAGCCGCGTCATATCGCGAAACGCCCCGGAAATCCGGTCGGTGAATTCCTGCGGCGAGACGCCGGCAAGGCGCGCCGATTGCTCGACCTTTTGGCCGTGCTCGTCGGTGCCCGTCAAAAACTTCACCCGGCGCCCGTCGAGCCGCATGAAGCGCGCCAGCGCGTCGCACGCCACTGTCGTATAGGCGTGGCCCAAATGCGGCGTGTCGTTGACGTAGTAGATCGGGGTCGTGACGAAGAAGGGCCGGTCGGCGGTCATGACTGTCTCCAAACCCCAGATATGGGCCCGTTCCGATCACGATCCACCCGGGCCGCCGGCGCGCTCTCGCTCTACCGCGCCATTTCCTCGACGGCGAAGAACGCGCCGAGGATGGCCTGCTTGCGGTCGAGGTTGAGCTGGTCTGTGTTGGCGAAATCGCGGCCGATCCGGTCCCGCAGATCCGCCCAGCGCGCCGGATCGGCGCAAGCGGCGAGACGGCGCATCACCTCCCCTTCCCCGGCGACCAGCTCTTCGGGTCCGAGCGGCCGACCGGCGGCAAGAACGACCATCCTGCCAAGAAACTGCGACAGCAATTCCTCGCTGGCTCGATAGGCCTCTTCGGCGTCGGGGCGGGCGAGCTTGTCGGCAAAGGCATGGAGCTCCGCGACCTCGAGGTGCGGAACCTTAGCGAGGATGCCGAGAATTGACCGGTAGAGCGCCAGCCCGCCGGCGTCGGCGAGCTCGATCGCCCGGCCGATGCTGCCTTCGGCCAGTCCCGCCAGCGCCTCGGCGTCTGATCGAGCGAGCTCGGGCCGGTGCTGCCCGAGCAGCTGCAACACCAGCGGCCGCGGTAACGCAGCCAGTGGAAAGTGCCGGCAACGCGAGCGGACAGTCGGCAGCAGCTGCCCCGGGCTGTGACTGACCAGCAGCAACAGCCCCCGCCGCGGCGGCTCTTCGAGTATCTTCAGCAATGCATTGGCGGCGTTGCGGTTCATCTCCTCGGCGCCGTCGACGATGACGATCCGCCATCCCTCCTCGGCCGCGGTCAGCCGGAAAAAACCGGCGATCGCGCGCGTATCCTCGACGATGATGTCGCTGCGCAGCCGGCGGCGCCGCGGATCATAGGCGCGCTCGACGGTGAGCAGATCGGCATGGCCGCCCGATGCGACCCGGCGGAACAGGCTGCTCCCGGGATCGACCTCGAGCCCCTCCCCGCTGCTTGGCCCGGCGAGCAGGAAGCGGGCGAGCCGAAAGGCCAGCGTCGCCTTGCCGATGCCGCGCGGCCCGCTCAGCAGGATCGCGTGCGGCAGCCGCCCCGCTTCGGCAAGCCGGCGCAGCTCGCGCTCGGCATTCTCGTGCCCAGCGAGCTGCGGATTTTCCCGCGGCGCGAGCACGCCGGCGGCGGCGCCAGCCGACCCCTGTCCATCGTCATTGCGAGCGGCAGCGAAGCAATCTCGGGCAGGTGAGCGCTCGATCGGTCGAGATTGCTTCGGCGCGCAGGGCGCGCCTCGCAATGACAGCGCCAATTTGGTCGAAATCTGCTCTAGCCAAGGTATAGGCCGAGGCGTTGCTCGACCGCAGCCAGCACCGCGCGGTGCACTGTCTGCGGGTCGGCCGAGGCGTCGACCAGGACGCAGCGGGTAGGGTTCTCGGCGGCGATCTGGCGGAACCCTTGGCGCAGCTTTTCGTGGAAATTGTGGTCGAGGCGTTCGAACCGGTCGGCGGCCGAGCGCGCGGCAGCGCGGGCGAGCCCGATTTCGACCGGCAGATCGAGGATCACGGTCAGGTCCGGCGCGAAATCGCCGAGGGCGAAGCGGTGCAATGCGGCGAGATCCTCAAGCGCCACTCCTCTGCCGTAGCCCTGATAGGCCGTGGTGGAATCGGCGAACCGGTCGGACACCACCCAGATCCCTTGCGCGAGAGCAGGGGCAATGACGCGGGTCACGTGGTCACGCCGCGCGGCCACGAGCAACAAGGCTTCGCCGATCGCATCCCAGCGCTCGCCCTCGCCCTCGAGCAAGAGCCGCCGGATCGCCTCGGCGCCGGGTGAGCCGCCCGGTTCGCGGGTCGCTCGTGCCGGAATCCCCGCCCGATCCAGCGCCGCCACCAGCAATCCCACCTGCGTCGACTTGCCGGCGCCTTCGCCGCCCTCGATCGAGATGAACCGGCCGCGCGGATCCGTCACGTCAATGCCGGCCGCCCCACACCAGATAGCCGGCGAGGGTCGCGACGCGGCCGAGGGCGTCCATGCGGTCGACATCCGCACCGGCAACGAGTTGCACCTCGGTCGGCGGCACATCGGGAGCGGTCACCACCAGCTTCCCGATTGTCTGGCCTTTCTTGACCGGCGCCGGAATGGGGCGGTCGTAGTCGACTGTGACCTTCATGTCCTTGCGCGACTTGCGCGGCAGGGTCACGACCAGATCATTGGCGACGGTGAGCGGCACCTTCGGGTCGGAACCCAGCCACACCTCGGCATCATCGACCTTGTCTCCGGCCGCGAACAGCTTGTAGTCGTTGAATTCCCGGAAGGCCCATTCGATCAGCCTCTCGCTTTCCTGGGCGCGGGCTTTCATCGTCGGCAAGCCGCCGAGCACGAGGATGATGCGGCGGTCGTCGCGCTTGACCGAAGCGGTCAGGCTGTAGCCCGCCTCCTCGGTATGGCCGGTCTTCAACCCGTCGGCGCCGACCCCTTTATAGAGCAGCGGGTTGCGGTTGCCTTGTTTGATGTTATTGTATTCGTACCCCATTTCACTATAGTAGTGATAGTACTCGGGAAAATCTTTGATTGTCCGGATTGACAAAGTCGCCAAATCGCGCGCGGTCATCCAGTGGTCGGGGCTGGGCAGACCGTCGACATTGGCAAAATGGCTGTCTTTGAGCCCGATTTCCTTTGCCTTCTGGTTCATCAGCTCGACAAACGCTTCCTCGCTCCCGGCGAGGCCTTCGGCGAGGACGAGGCAGGCATCGTTGCCGGATTGGATGATCACGCCCTTCAGGAGATCATCGATTTTGATGCGCCCGCCGATCGGCACGAACATCTTCGAGCCTTGCAGCCGCCAGGCGCGCTCGCTGACCGGCAATTCATCGTCGAGCTTAGCGCGCCCCTGCTTCAGCATGTCGAAAACGACATAGGCGGTCATGATCTTGCTCATCGAGGCCGGCGGCATGCGCTCGTCGGCGGCCTTGTCGAGCAGCACCGTCCCGGTATCAGCCTCGATGACAAAGGCATGCGTCGCCTGTGTTTCCATGCCCGCGGTCGGGTTCGCCGGGACTTGGGCGGCGGCGGTGGCCTTGGGTTTGGCATGGCCTCGCGCGCCTGCCGCCGGGTGGCTGTTGAGCCCGGCGACGAGCAGGGCCGCCGCGATAACGGCGGCGATCGAGCGCGCCGTAAAAATTCTACCGATTTTCCGATCCACCATTTTCGCTCACTCTCTCTTTCCGACCGAGAACGCCTCGGCCCGGATCAAGATCCGCCCGATGGAGACCCGCCCTGATGACGACCCGTAGGGTATTGCGCGGACTTGCGGCAATTAACCCCGCGCCATGCTGTCGGCCAGATACCCGACCGCGGTCGCGAAATAAGTGGATTTGTTCCACTTCATGATCGTGCGGAAATTGTCATAGACGAGGAAAGCTGGCCCCCCGGCGCCATCCGGCATGACCAGCGAGGCTTCGCCCTCGCGGCCCGCGAGCGGGCCGGCATCGATGCTGCGCACCCCGAGCCGGCTCCACTCGCCGGTCGGCCGCTTGACTTCGAGCCCGGTGTAGCGAGCATCGAACCCGGCCGGCAGCATGACCTCGCGCCCCCAGCCCTCGCCGCCGCGCCAACCCAGGCGCGAGATGAAATTGGCGATCGAGGCCAGCGCGTCGGCCCGGTCGTTCCAGATGTCTTTCCGGCCGTCACCATCGTAATCGACCGCGTATCCGAGAAAGGTCGAGGGCATGAATTGGCATTGCCCCATCGCCCCCGCCCAGGACCCCATCATATTGTCCGCCCGGATGTGTCCCTGATCGAGGATGCGCAACGCCGAGATCAGCTCGCCGCGGAAATACGAGCTGCGGCGTCCGTCATAGGCGAGCGTGGCGAGCGCCGAGACCACCGCGTAATTGCCCATGACCTTGCCGAAATCGCTCTCGATCCCCCACAGGGCCACGACAAAGCGCGGCTCGACATTGAACCGCCGCCAGATCCCGTCGAGCAGCACTCGATTTTCAGCCAGCTGGGTGCGGGCGCCATCCATGCGCTGGGACGTGACGACCTTTTCGAGATACTCGCCGAACGTCATCGTGCGTTCGGGCTGCTTGCGGTCGAGCTCGATGACGTGCGGCAGGTATTGCGCGTTGCGCAGCGCGACCTCAACCGTAGCCGCCCGAATGCCCTGCGCGGCGGCGTCGCGGCGTACCCCAGACAGGAATGCGTAGAAGTCACCCTCACCCGCTCCCGCCCGCCGCATGGCAACGCCCGACGCGGCAATAAACGGAGCCGCGAAAATCAGCCGACGGCTCATACGTAGAGACGTCATCGAGAGAACTCACCGCTGCTTGCAACCGTCCTCTCGTCTCTTGCCACAAGCCAGCCGAACCTCGCAACGATCGCGGCCCCTCGCGGCGGATTCCGCCCCTCCCGCCCCCGCGAGATGCCGCTTGGACCGCGGTCCGCCCCGAATCGCCATTCTTGGGGCAGTCTTCGATGCTTGTTACCAGCGCGGTCAGAGCCTATCCTGGCTTTACCTATTTAAGGGAGGATGGCATGGGACAGATATTGGGCCTCGGCGTCACTCACTTTCCGCCCCTCTCGGGACCCGATGAGAATCTGGGCCGCATTCTGAAGCGTGCGCTCGACGACCCGGCGGTGCCGGAGCGGATGCGGGATCCGTCGGGTTGGCCCGCGGCAATGCGCGAGGAATACGGCGCCGACGCCGGGCTGACCGCCGCCAGGCACCACCGCGAGGCGCTCCTCACCGGTTTTCGGAACGCCCGGCGGGTGTTGGACGAGTTCGCCCCCGATTTTGTCGTGATCTGGGGCGACGACCAGTATGAGAATTTCAAGGAAGACATCATCCCGCCGTTCTGCGTGCTGGCCTATGAATCGCTGACGACAAAGCCGTGGCAATACTATCGCGGCCCGAATGTCTGGAACGAGCCGGCGGAGAAGACATTCGAATACAAGGGCCATCGCGATGCCGGGAAGTTCATCGCCAGCGGCATGCTGGAGGCCGGGTTCGACGTCTCCTATGCCTACAAGCCGCTGCATCACCAGCTCGGCCACGCCTTTCTCAATACGCTGCTGTTCCTCGACTACGACCGCAAGGGTTTCCCCTACCCGGTCGTGCCGTTCCAGGTGAATTGCTACGGCAGCCGGGTCGTCGCGCAGCAGGCCGGCGCGCGCGGGTTGAGCCAGTTCCCGTCGGAAGACGAGCTCGACCCCCCCTCCCCTGCCCCATGGCGCTGCTTCGATCTCGGCGCGGCTTGCGCCCGGGTTGTCGAGAAGAGCCCGTGGCGGGTCGCGCTGATTGCGTCCTCCAGCTGGTCGCACGCGTTCCTGACGCCCAAGCATTACCTGCTCTACCCCGACGTCGAGGCCGACCGCGCGCTCTATGAGGCGTTGCAAGCGGCCGACTACGCGACCTGGCGGCAGCGGCCGTTGAGCGCGATCGAGGACAGCGGCCAGCAGGAGGTCCTGAACTGGATGTGCCTCGTCGGCGCGATGAACGAGCTCGGCCGGCGGCCGACCGAAACCTCCTACGTGCAGAGCTACATCTTCAACTCGAACAAGTGCTTCGCCGTATTCGAGCCGTAAGATCATGCCCGAGCTGCCGGGGAGAGACCTGGCGCGGGAGCTGATCGAGAAAAGCCGAAGCGAGAGCCGCGCGACACCGGTTGAGGACGTGATCCAGGCCATCCGCCGCGATGGCCTGGATGACGAGGCGGCGCACCGGCTGATCGGCCGGCTGTGGACGCTCGAGCGGATGTTTTATTACATCTATGGCGGGTGGGGTCAGGGCCTCGAAATCAATGACTTCCCGCCCTCGATCAAATACTTGTTTTCGAAGCAGATCGTCGATGAATCGACGCACGAGATGCTCTATCTCGACGCGTTGCTGCACAAAGGGTATGTCGCCACCCAGAAGGACGCCTTTCGGCATCCCTCCGGCTGTTTCGTGCTGGATTCGGCGCTGGCCTATTATGTTTTCTCGCTGCGCAACCTGGCCACCTACCCGCATCCGATCCGGATTGCGGCGCTGAATTTGGGACCCAAGATCCTCGAGCTCGGCTGGATGGAGGGGCTAACGGAAGCGATCGCCGACCCCGACCTCAAAGGCGTCTTCGAGAGCCAGTTCGTCGAAAACCGCAGCCACATCAATATGGGCCGGCGCATCGTCGAAGAGTTCGTTGACAAACCCGTCGAGGCCGAGCTGTGCCGCTGGGCCTGCGCCGTCGCCAAGCGCGACTACGGCCGATTTCTCGGCGAGCTCAGCGCGTTTGTGCTGGGGCGTGAGGCGCCGGCGCCACCGGCGCCGCGCCGGCAAGTGACCGACTGACCGGAGGCCGGCATGCCCAGTCTCAAGATCGATCACCAGCGCTGCACCGAATGCCGCATGTGCTACATCGTCTGCCGCGAGATCGACATCAACGCGGTCTATGTCGCACTGGAGCCGTTGCACCGCATCGAAATCGATCTGCAGAAATGCACCTACCCCGGCTGCACCGCGTGCCTGATGTATTGCCCGGCGGAAGGCTCGATCATCGAGGTCGAGAGCGGCCGCTCGATGGTGCCGCCGCCGCCCGAAGCCTGGCAGGAGGCCTGAGCCATGCATCCGATCCTCGACCGGTTTCTGGACCGATGGGTGTGGCCGACAATGCCGGGCGCGCCCGGGGCCGAGTTTCGACTGCGCCTCACCCGGGAGAAATGCCTCAAGGGCTGGGAAATTTCACTGCAGCGTACGCTCGGCGAGATCGAGGAGGAGCTGGGCCGCAACGACGAGGCTTGGAAAAAGGAGCGCGCGTTGCGCGGCTATGCCGCCGAGGGCGTGCACATGTCGATCAAGCAGATGTCGGGGCAGCTCTTGTCGGTCGATATCGCCGACCAGGAGCGCTACATCGATTTGCAGCGCATGCGCGCCCGCCAGATCTGGGACGAATGCAAGCACAGTAAATTGCACGCCGACGTATTGCTCGGCAAAGGCTGGATCAAGGACGAACGCGAATTGATGGACATCGCGCAGGCCAATACCCAGCCACTGCCCGCCTATTTCGGCCTGTCGATGATGTTCCCGCACATCCACCCGCTGGCCCGCGCCGCGCAGAACTACTACCAGGAGGCCAATGCCTGCATCGGCATCATGGCCTATCTCGACCGGGTCGACGATCCGCTCGTCCGGCACGAGCATCTGAGCCAGCGCGACGAAGAGCTGATGCATTTCATGGAAGGCAAATTCCAGATCGATTTCCTGTGCGCGACGGCGGAGACGCAAAAGCCGGTCGAGGACGCGCTCGATTACCTGTTGCATCAGGTCGGCGGCATCAGATGAAGGTGCGGATCGACTACGCGATCTGCAATTCCTGCGGCCTCTGCCGCGAGGTCTGCCCGGAATTCGGCGATCCGCCCGATGCTATTGGAACCGCGGCACCTCTACGAGGTGCAGGAAATGAAATGCACCGGCTGCGGCGACTGTCTCGAATACTGCCCGGCTCCCGGCGCATTGGTGCAATATCAGCCCCCACCCTTCCCTCCCCCGCTTGCGGGGGAGGGTTAGGGAGGGGGCGGCCGGAACGGAAGGAGACGGATATGGCGCGGCAATACAATCTGATGTCGGCGGACGGGCATCTCGAAGTGCCGCCGGAGCGGTGGGTGCATCGGGTGCCGGAGAAATACCGCGACCGCGCGCCGCACACGGTTCATCTGCCGGATGGCGGCGATGCGCTGATGATCGAAGGGCAGCCGTTGCTGGAAGCCAATTTTCTCGATCTGCGCGCCGGCCGCGCCGAGGGAACCTGGCAGCCGTTTGGCCTCAAAGTCGCCGACGCCGCCGGCACCGGCTCGCCCGAGCAGCGCGTCCAGGAGCAAGACCAGGACGGCATGGACGCTGAAGTGTTGTTCGCGGCGATGGTCGCCGGCCCCGTCTTCTGGCGCAATATCGCGCATGACGAGGTCTACAAGGCGGTGATCCGCGGCTACAACGACTGGCTCGCCGAGGAATACTGCGCCGTGGCGCCCGACCGTCTCATCGGCATGGGTGTCATCCCGATCACCAATGTCGACGATGCGATCGCCGAGATGAAGCATTGCAAGAAGCTCGGCCTCAAAGGTGTGTCTATTGGGCGCACTGCCCAACGCCAAAGGCTACCCGACGCCGGAGGACGACAAATTCTGGGCCGCCGCAGTCGATATGGAGATGCCGGTCACCGTGCATGTGCAGTTCTACCGCACCGGAGCGCGCGCGACTCAGCCGACCTTCAAATACCCGAAGGAAGACCCGGTGATCATGCAGCGGCTGCGCCGGCCGTTCCTCGAATGGCTGTGCAATTTCGGATTGGCGCCATCGGTCAGCATTGCGCAGCTGGTGCTTGCGGGCGTGTTCGAGCGCCATCCGAAGCTGAAGATCTTTTTTGCCGAGACCCGCCTCGGCTGGGTCCCGTTCTGGCTCGAGCACATGGATCTGTGGTACCAGCGCCATCTCGGCTGGGCGCAGGAATATCTCGGCTTCAAGCCGCTGAAGGAATTGCCGAGCCACTATGTGCGCGAGCACGTCTATTTCAGCGTGCAGTACGAGCGGGTCGCGATCGAGGAACGCCAGCATGTCGGCGTCGATCGCATCATGTTCGCGACCGACTTCCCGCATATCGAGAACGAGTGGCCCAATTCCCGGCCGATCATCGACAAGATCTACGCCGATATCCCGAATCCGACAAGCGCAAGATCTGGGCCGGCAACGCCGTCGAGTTCTTCAATCTCGGGAACTGAAGCCCCTCACCCACCAGCCCTAGCGGCTGCGTCCCCCTCCCGCCCTGCGGGAGAACGACGAGCCCGACGGTGCGGCGCCGGAGCACAGCCAAGCGAGCTTCGCCGGCGTGGTCACGCAAATTATGCTTCTCGACATCGTCTTTTCGCTGGACAGCGTGATCACCGCAGTTGGCATGGCGAACAAATTGTGGGTGATGGCGACCGCCATCATTATTGCAGTTGCGATCATGCTCGCGGCGTCTGGACCGCTGGCCGAGTTTGTCCAGCGTCATCCGACCGTAAAGATGCTGGCGTTGAGCTTCCTGATGCTGATCGGCATGACCTTGATCGCCGACGGCGCCGGCCTCCACGTCCCCAAAGGGTATATCTATGCCGCAATCGGCTTCTCGGTCGGCGTCGAGGCGTTGAACCAATTTGCCGCCCGTCGGCGCAGACCGCGCGCCGGGATTCGCCGCGCTTCGCAAATCAGGCGCGGCTGAGACCCTCGCCCATTAAGCCCGGAGCCTGACCTCGGGCCGCGCTTCGCGCCCGTGGGGGCTGAGGGAAGTGAGGCGGGTGAGGGTCTCTCGGCCGTGATCGTTCAGTTCGCGAGGAACGCCTTGGCCTCGGCCAATTCCGGGCGGTCGGCGTCGGCGCTCGCCAAAGTGACCAGCTTGCCATAGGCCTCGCGCGCCTTGGCCGTGTCGCCGGTCCCTTTCGCCGCCCGCGCGATCCCGAGAATACTGCGGAAACGGTTGCGCTCGGCGCGCGCGGTCTGCTCGTATTCCTTCAGCGCCGCGGCGGCTCGTTGACCTCGAGCAGCAGGTCGGCGAGCAATTCACGGGCGGGCACAACCTCGGCCGGAGTTGCCGGGTGCTTGTCCATCGAGGCGTCGAGGTCGGCGGCTGCACGCGCCAGCTCGACCGCCTCTTTCTCATCGCCCTTGGCCTGCGCCAGGATCCCGGAGGCAGCCAGCCGCTGGACCTCGACCTGTTTGGCCCAGTAATCGTCCTTGGCCTGGTCGAGCTTCTGCTTCAACGACTGAAGCTTGGCGATTTCGGCCTCGGCGCCCGCTGTGTCGCCGGTATGAGCCGCGCCGAGCGCCCGCGTAAACGAGATCATCGCCTCGGCCCAGGGGAAGCGTTCCCGCGGAAACGGCATCGACGGCGCGGTGAGCGCCGCAGCTTCCGGCCAGTTGCGCCGTTCGACTGCATAACGCGCCGGCATCGCCGCGATAGCATAGGCCATCGGCAGGTTCGGCACATTGGCTCGCCTGAAAGTCAGCAGCTCGTCGACCACCCGTTTTGCGTCGCGGTCCTGACCCATCTGCAAATAGGCGTATTCCATGTAGTCCATCGAGTGGACGGCCTCGCCATTGAAGGCGTCGGGGCCGAGCTCCTCCCTGACATAGGCGAGCCCGGCAGCCGTCGCCGCGCGGTTGGCGTCGACCGATTGCCGCCACATTCCCAGACGCGTGAAGATGTGCGACGGCATGTGCAGCGCATGCGGCACCGCCGGCGCGATGTCGGCATAGCACAGCGCCGCCGTCAGCCCGTCCTCGGCCATTTCCGCCGAGTCGTTGGCGTGGATCAGGTAATGCGCGACCCCCGGGTGGTTGGGTTGCTCCACCCGTACTGTCTCTAGGATCGCGCGCGCCTTTTTCTGGTTGGCGTAGGTCTTGTCGGTCGGTGGCGCAGTCGCAATCAGCGCGAGGGAATAGAACACGCCGCCCTCCCGATCATCGGGATAGCGCAGATGCACTTGCTCCATCGCCTTTTCGTAAGCGACGGCGCGCGTGCGGTGGTCGATCTTATCGTTGTCCCGATAGAACGCCGCGATCGCCGCGATGTAATTGTTTTCGCGATCGGTTTTCTGCTTCGCGGCCCCCGCCTTCTCGACCGCCTCCGATCCCGCCTTCAGCGACGCCGCGTTGGGCGGATACCACAGCGGGTACCAATGGCTCATCGCGATGCCCCAATATCCCATCGCGCAATCGGGTTCGATCTCGGTGACGGCAGTAAAGGCTTTGACCGCCTCCTCATACCAGAACGAGTGCAAAATCCAGACGGCCTGGTTGAATTTCTTCTGCGCCGGGGCGCTGCAGGAAATCGGAAAATCGACCTCGCCGCTCTTCGCCGCGCCCGGCGCTTTGTCCCCGGTTTCCGCAACGGCGCTTCCCATAGCAGCAACGCCGACGAGGCCCGCCAAAAGGATCGCGGCGGCGATTCGAGACAACTTCATTGCCCTCTCCCTTGCAGAAGTTCTGGGTGTCGCGGACTTACTGCAGGCCGTCAATAATTTTTCAAGTGTTATAAAATTGTGGCTGAGCCGTCAATTGCCCAGACCGTTTTTCAACAGCCTTGCGCTTTCAGCATCAATGTGGTAACTCAAGGCCGTAACGAATGCATCAAAGACAGATGGGAACGAGCATCGAATGGGCAGCAGAACAGCGAACAACAGCCGGGTAACAGCCAGCATCACCGCTGTTCTCACCCACTCGGCGCTACAAGACTGGCAGGATTTCGGCGGCAGTTAGACGAAGGCTCGCTGATATTTCACTGCAGATAACAGCAAAAACAGCGAGCACGGCTCGTTGTGACGAGCCGGTTCGGCCGGTACGCGGCGAGACGCTCGCCTATGGAACCCTCGCTTGACATCGCTGATCTGGGATAGCTACTGTGAAACTATGAAAAATCTCACAGTTTCACTCGATGACGAAACCTATCGGCGGGCTCGCATGATAGCAGCCCAACGGGACACGTCGGTCTCGGCGCTGGTGAAGCGCTTCCTTCTCGATCTCGCCTCAGGCGAAAGTGAAACCGAGCGGCTAAAGCGCCAGGAGCGAGAATTGCGCGAGCGCATCACCGACTTCGACGCGTCCGACCGGCTTTCCCGCGACGATGTTCATCACCGCGATGCCTGAGTAATGCCGCATTTCCTCGACACGAACATCCTGCTCTACTCGATTAGCCGAAACCCCGCTGACGCTCTCAAGCGGGAGCGAGCCATCGCTCTGCTGGGTCGGGATGATGGCGCCTTATCGGTACAGGTTCTCCAGGAATTCTATGTCCAGGCGACGCGGGCCACGCGGCCCCGCCCGTTGCCTCACGAGACCGCCGTGGGCCTTCTTACCGCATGGACCCGGTTTAAGGTCCAGGAGATCACTGTCTCTATACTCACCAGCGCACTGGAAATCAAAGCGGCGCACGGGTTTTCCTACTGGGACAGCGGCATCATCGCAGCGGCTCGCGCCCTTGGATGCCGCGAACTCTATTCGGAAGACATGAGCCACGGCCAGGAGGTCGAGGGGGTTGTGATCCTGAACCCGTTTCGATGAGGACTGGCATCGGGAGGATTGGCAATGGGGGAATTTGCGTTGGGGCAGGCGGTGCCGCGGTTCGAGGATCCGCGGCTGTTGCGCGGCGGCGGCCGCTATGTCGACGACATGGTATTACCGCGCATGGCGTTCGGCCATGTGCTGCGCTCGCCGCATGCGCATGCCCGGATCCGCTCGATCGACACCGCCTCTGCCAAAACCGCGCCCGGCGTGCTGACGGTATTGACCGGAGCGGATTGGGAGGCCTCGGGTTGGGGCGACCTACCTTCAGCTTCCGGTAATAAGCGGCGCGACGGCTCGCCGGCTTATCGGCCGCGCTATCCGGCATTGGTCAAGGATCGGGTGCGCTGGGTCGGAGATTATGTCGCCTTTGTCGTTGCCGAGAGCGCGCATCAGGCCGCGGACGCGGCGGAATTGATTGCGGTCGACTACGAGCCGCTGCCGGCGGTCGTCTCGACCGCGGGAGCGCTCGATCCCGGCGCGCCGCGCGTCTGGGACGGCTGCCCCGACAACATCTCCTTTGTCTATCTCGAAGGTGACAAGGCGGCGGCCGACGCCGCCTTCGAGCGCGCCGCGCATGTCGTCCGGCACAAATTCGTCATCAACCGCGTGACCGCCGCGACGATGGAGCCGCGCGGCTGCATCGGCGACTACAATGCCGCGGCCGACCATTACACGATCTACACGACGTTGCAGCGCACCCACGCCTATCGCTCCGAATTGGCGCGGCAGATCATCAAAGTCCCGGAAAGCAAGGTCCGCGTCGTCGCCGGCGACATCGGCGGCAGCTTCGGCATGAAATCGGCGATCTATAACGAGGTCGCGCTGGTGTTGCTCGCCTCGAAGCTGACTAGGCGGCCGGTCAAATGGACGAGCACGCGCACGGAGGCCTTTCTCGGCGATGCCCAGGCCCGCGACAACGTCACCGAGGCCGAGCTGGCGCTTGACGCCGACGGCCATTTTCTCGGTCTGCGCGTGCGCACGATCGCGGCGGTCGGCGCTTATCCGCAGGCCGGCTCCAACGCGTTCGTCGCCAACCTCGGGACTTTGGCCGGCGTCTATCGTACGCCGACGGTCCATGCCGATGTGACCGCCGTCTACGCGAACACGAACCCGATGCGCGCGTATCGCGGCAATGGCCGCCCGGAGGCGGCTTACGTCATCGAGCGGATGGTCGACCTCGCCGCCGACGAGCTCGGCATCGATCCGATCGAATTGCGCCGCCGCAACATGATCCCGCCTGAGGCGATGCCGTTCAAATCGGGCCTCACCTTCACTTACGACTGCGGCGAGTTCGAGAAGAGCCTCGACATGGCGCTCGATCTCGCCGATTTCGCGGGGCTTCGAAGAGCGCCGCACGCAGTCGCGGCGGCGCGGCAAACTGCGCGGCTTCGGCATCTCGAACACGATCGAGCGCGCCGCGGCGGGCGGGTTCGAAGCCGCGGAAATCCGCTTCGATCGCACCGGCACCGTTACCCTGCTGTCGGGTTCGATCACGCAGGGCCAAGGGCACGAAACGGTTTACAAGCAGCTTCTCTGTGACCGGCTCGGCATCGATCCCAGTCAGGTGCACTACGTTCAGGGCGACACCGACAAGGTGGCGATCGGCGAAGGCACCGGCGGCTCGCGTTCGGCGGCGCTCGGCGGGTCGGCGGTTCATCTCGCGACCGAAAAAGTCGTCACCAAAGCAAAGACCATCGCCGCTTCCATCCTCGGCGCCGACGGCGACGAGATCGAGTTCGAAGATGGCCTCTTCTCCGCGCCCCGCTCGAACCGCAGGTTGACCATCGGCGAAGTCGCGAGGGAGTCGTTGAACCCGGAAAACCTGCCGGAGGGAATGGACCTCGGCCTGATCGCGGGCGCCACCTTCAGCTGCAAGGAACAGAATTTTCCCAACGGCTGCCATATCTGCGAGCTTGAAATTGACGAGGAGACCGGCGAGGTCGAGATCCTGCGCTACAGCGTCGTCGACGACGTCGGCACCGTCATGAACCCGTTATTGCTCGAAGGTCAGATCTGCGGCGGCATCGCGCAAGGCGTGGGTCAGGTGCTGATGGAGGACATCCGTTTCGACCCGGCCTCGGGCCAGCTCCTGACCGGATCGTTCATGGATTACGCAATGCCACGCGCCGGCGACCTCTCGGCGATCCATTGCGACAGCAACCCGGTGCCGACCAAAACCAACCCGCTTGGCGTTAAGGGCGCCGGCGAAGCCGGCAATGTCGGCGCCCTCCCCGCCGTCGCCAACGCCCTCGTCGACGCGCTCTCCCCCCTCGGCATCCGCCACATCGAAATGCCCGCCACCCCCGAGCGCCTGTGGCACGCGATCCGTGAGGTGAGGGACCGAAGTCTCGGCCGTAGTTAGCAAGTGTGCTCAGGAGCGACGACCATTACTTGTCAGGGCAGGCGCGCCAAATAGTATGCGAACTCGGCCAGCTGTGAGTCGCCGATCGGCTGGAGCACCTCGGCCATCGTCGGCTCGTAGCCGTGTCGGGCGCCGCTCTTGTATTCGCGCAGCGCCTTCAGCAGATAATCCTCGCGCTGGTCGGCGAGGCGCGGAACATTTTCCTGCCCGGAAAAATCCGCGCGATGGCAGATATTGCAATGGTTCAGCTCGACCAGGGTACGGGCCCGCTCGAGGCGCGCCGGGTCGGCGGGATCGGCCGGCGGCTTCGGCGGCGGCAGTGCGGCGATAAAATCCGCCGCTTGTTGCAGATCCGCGTCGCTCCAGCTTTTCGTCAGCTCGGTCATCGGCTCGACCGGGCGCAGCTTTTCACGGAACATGAAGAGCTGGATCAGCACGTATTTCGCGGGCTGCGCACCGAGCGACGGGACATCCTCGGTTTCCGATTGGCCCGCTGCCCCATGGCAGGCAAGGCAGGGCTCGAGCTTCTCCGGCGGCGCTGCGGCAAAGGCGGAGAGCGTGCCGGTCAAGAGCGCTGCGGCAACGGCGCAGGCGCCTCCGGCACGCTTCATCGAGACCCCGCCTAATGGCGCGCGCTGACGCGCTGCAAGCCATAGGTCAAGCGATAGACCGCGCCGTTCCAGTCATCCGAGATCAGCATCGAGCCGTCTTTCATAAGCTCCACATCGACCGGCCTGCCGACATATTTGTTGTCTTGCAGAAAGCCGGTGATGAACGGCTGGATCGACTTGACCGATCCGTCGGCATTGAGCTTCGCCACGACAATGTCGCCGCCGATCTTCTTCGTCTTGTTCCACGAGCCGTGGCGGACGATGAAGAGGGCGTTGTCGTATTCGCGCGGGAACATGTGCCCGGTATAGAAGCGCAGGCCGAGCGGCGCCGAATGCGGCCCCAGCTGCGCCACCGGCTTGGTGAACTCATTGCAGCTGTGGCCCCAGCCGAATATCGGGTCGGGGATATCGCCGCCGTCGCAGTATGGATAGCCGAAATTGTCCTGGCCGGGGTGAGCCAGCCGGTTGAGCTTATCGTTCGGCTCGTCCTCCGACAGCCAGTCGCGCTGGTTTTCGGTGAAATACATTTGCTTCAGCACTGGGTGCCAATCCATGCCGACGACCTGGCGGATACCGCGGGCGACGACCTCCATCCCGCTGCCGTCGAGGTTGATGCGGCGGATCTGGGCGTGCGTCGGCGGCGGCATGCAGATGTTGCACGGCGCGCCGATGTTGAAATAGAGCTTATTGTCGGGCCCGACGGTCAGGAACTTCCAGCCGTGCGGCGCGTCGTTCGGCAGATCGCTGTAGATGACCGTCGGCTTCGGCGGGTTGTCGAGCTGGGTCTCGACATTGTCGATCTTCGAGATCTTGTTGATCTCGGCGATATAGAGCGTGCCGTTGTGCAGGGCGATGCCGTTCGGGTGAGTTCAGCCCGGTTGCCAGAACCTTGACCTCGCGCTTGCCGTTGTTGTCGACGATCGCATAAATCCGGTCGAGGGTGCGGGTGCTGACAAAGACCGTCCCCTTGTCACCGACCCGCAGCGAGCGCGCGTTCGGCACACCGCTGGCATAGACTTCGAGGTGGAAGTTTTTCGGGAGTTTCAGCTCCGCTACCGGCAGCTTGTCGGCCGCGGTCGGAATCGGCGGCGGCACTTGCGGTGCGAGGTGAGACTCCTCGGCAGAGCCGGGCGCGCCCTGCATCCATGACGGCGGCGGCGAGGTTTGCGCCGCCGCAGGCGATGCCGGAGCGGCGGCGGGTGCCTGGCCCGCCGGCGCCTGTTGCGCCGCAAGCGGCCACGGGGCAGCGAAGACGCCTGCCATAATCGCGGTGACTACAAGTGTGCGCGAGCGCGACAAAACCGATTTCATGACGATCCTCCCCTCACAGGGTCATCAGACCCGCTGTGACTGCTTATCGAACGCTACATCAATATCACCCGCTATCGAATTGCAACAGCTCCGCGGCACAGCCGGCGTAGGGGATGAAGCCGGCTCGAAGGGGATCGCAGGTGCCCCGCCGGCGCTTGCGACCGGCTATTGGCAAGCTACGCTGTAGTCGTAATCAGCCCTGCTTTCGCCAGGTCAGGCTGTAGGCGCAATAGCCTACCAGCTGACCCTGGATCTGTTGGCCCTCGATCCGGCCATCGAATCTTTGGCCATACCCGGTGATCATGGTCAGGGATCCGTCAGGTGTCGCATTTCCCTCTAGTATTCGATCGCCCCACCTGACCTTGGCGTGCCCATCGGTAATTGTCAGTTTCGCCGGAGCGCGAAAGGTTGTGCATGCTCTTGCTCCGGCATAACCCTGAGTGCGGGCACGTCCACCGGCGAGGGTGTTGCCGCTACTGTTGTTCTCCGCGGAAACACCAACGTATGTCCCGTCGAAGGCGCCGTCGAATTCGCAGGCGGTGGTGGCGACTGCGCATTGACCGGCATGCCCACCTCGAGTGAGAGGAGGGCGCACAGCAGACTGCCCGCGCGGCGCATGTTCGTCGTCTCAGGCCACCACGAGATCCGGGACGAGGATCTTCCCTCTCGTCTCCGGTCCGAGCAGCAGCGCAATCACAAAACTCGCCGCCCCGACGCAGGTGCCGACCAGCATCGGGATCGCAAAGCCGAGACCGTAATGGCTGGCGAACCAGGTCAGAACGAGCGGCACAAAACCGCCGAAGATCGCGCCTTGGTGATAGCAGAAGGCGCTCGCCGTCGCGCGCACCTCGGTCGGGAAGCGCTCCGCCAGATAGGCGGGGTTCTGGCCATAGATCGCCTGGCCGAACAAGCCTTGCAAGACGAAGCCGGCGGCGATCCAGGTGAAATCTGTGGTCAGCAGGTAGAGGGGCGCGACCAGGATCGCGATTGCGGCGGGGATGATCATCGACCAGCGGCGGCCGAAGCGGTCGGCGAACCAGCCCCAGAAGCCTTGCGCGAGAAACGCCGCGAGGTTCGCAAACAAGATCGGTGTCGCGACGAGAGCCGGGCTGAGGTTCAGATCCTTCTGCAGGTGAGTCGCGAACAAAGCATTGATCGAGTAGTAGACGAGGAAACTGCTCGCCATCCACCAGCAGGCGGTCAAGGTGTTCCCGAGCAGGCCCGGCTTGAAGATGTTGAACAACGGCACGTGCACCTCGCGCTTTTCGGCGCGCTGGCGCCGCCGGTTCTCCTCCCAGACCGGCGGTTCTTTGACGAAGAACCGGACGTAGACGACAGAGAGAGCAGGAAGGACGCCGATCATCAGCAAGCCGCGCCAGCCGATCGCGTTGTAAGCCAGCCCGTAGATCAGGCTGGCCAGAAGGAACCCGAGGCTCCACGAACCCTGCAGCATCCCGCTCATGAACCCCCGCGACCGCGCGGGCCAGGACTCCATCGCGAGAGCCGCGCCGGCCGGCCACTCGGCGCCCATGCCGATGCCCAACAGCGCGCGGAACAGAAACAGAAACCAAAACGCCGGCGAGAAGCCGGCGATGAAGTTGCAAATCGAATACCACAGGATCGAGATCATCAGCGGCGTTTTGCGGCCGATCCGGTCGGCGAGCCATCCCGAGCCGACCGCGCCGACCAGCCGCAGCCACAAGGTGACGCTCAGCAAAAACGCGACTTCGGTCAAGGGCACGCCGAATTCCTGCGAGATCGGCACCATGATCAAAAGGAACATCGTGAAGTCGAACGCATCGAGCGTCCAGCCGAGCCAGGAGGCGACCCAGGCGTACCACTGGTCTTTCGTCGGCTCCTTCCACCAGGGCATTGGGCCGATCGCGGCTTCGACTGCTCTCCTCATCGTCGATTAGTCCCCCTGACCAGCCTTTTTTACGGTTCGCGAGTGCTCAACCGCGAGCCCCCTGCCCTACTCTGCGGCTTGCGGCATTTGTTTGAGGTCGGTCGAGTAGCGCAGATGCACCGGGGCGTTGGTTTCGAACGGGTCTTTGAGGCCCAGCTCCTTGCCGATCTCGCGCATCGCCGGCATGACCTCCTGGCCGAGGAGGCGGATGCAGGTCCGCGCATCTTCGTTGCTGACCGTGCCGTCATTGCCCCAGATGCCGTAGATGCTCGGCCGGGTCTCTTCGAGCACGCGACGCAATTTGGGGATCACCGTCTTTGGCGTGCCGAAGAAGACGCGCCCGTCGGCAACCTGCTGCTCAAAAGTCGGGCGCCCGCGCGGGTTCTCGGCGCGCCCGACCGCGAACTCGACGAAGTTGCGGCGCAGCGCCGGCGAGAAATAGCCCGACGGGTTCGACCATACCGGGTGTGCTAGGCCAGTAAACTCGCCCTGCATCCACAAGAACTGGCGGGCGTTCTTCTCGGCCTTTTCCTCGCTGTCGGAGACGTGCACCTGCTGCAGGTAGCCGCGGTTCTCCGGGCCCGCCTCGTAGCCGGTCTCGAGCGCGACCTTGTCGTACAGCTCCCAGATCTTCTTGGTCGCCTCGATCGAGGTGTTGAGCGCGATGTAGGGGTAGCGCTGCTGCGCCGCCCAGATGATCGTCTCCTGGCTCAGGACACCGGGGACCCAAATGCGCGGATAGGGCTTCTGCAACGGCACCGCCCACGGGTTGACGACGCGGTGCTGGTAATGCGTGCCCTCCCAGCGGAATGGCCCCTGGCGCGTCCACGCGGCGACGATCAGATCATGCGCCTCCTGGAAGCGTTCGCGGTTGTAGGCCGGGTTGACGCCGGCGGCGAGCGACTCCTGGCCACCGCCGCGCACGATGCCGGGGACCAGGCGGCCCTTCGAGATCATGTCGATCATCGACAATTCCTCGGCGAGCCTGACCGGGTTCTCGGTCAAGGGCAGCGGATTGCCGAGCAAGACGATCTTCGCCTTTTTGGTCACCGCTGCGAGGATCGAGGCAAAGATGTTGCATTTCGCCTGCATGCAGAACGGTGCGTTGTGGTGCTCGTTGAGCATGAAGCCCTCGACGCCCTGCTCCTCGGCATAGATGTAATGCTCAAGATATTCGTTATAGAGCCGGCTGCCGGCGACCGGATCGAAATACTTGTTCGAGAACATCAGCGCGGTATGGCCGACTTCAAGTCCGATATCGGCCGGGTAGGTCGACATCGGCTGCTCTGTGAAGTACATGACGAACATAGCTTCCTCCTTGGCCGAGAGCGCCGCCCCGGCGGCTTCTTTAGTTTTCCTCTACGAATGTCCGGACAAGGCGCGCGAGCTGATCCGGCTGCTCCATCTCGACGCAATGACCGGACGCGCGCATGACCTCGAACCGAGCCTTGGGGAGCAAGGCCGCGTAACGCTCGCCCGCGCTGCGCGGCACGATCTTGTCGTCGTCGCCCCAAACGACGAGCGCCGGAGCGCGTACACCGGCGAGCAAATGAGGCAAGCTCTGATTGTACATGTACGGCTTCCACGCGATGCGGAAGCTCATCTCGCGGCACAAATCCCATTCGACCAGCTGGTCGGTGGACACATCGCCGTAAACCCGCGCGAAGGCCTCCTGGTCGTGAAACCCGGCGCGCGCGTAGTCGAGATAGCTGACGATCGCCTGGTCGAAGATGTCGCCGTCCGGCGGCTTCAGGCCCATCGCTCCGACCAGGACCAACCGATGGAATTCGCGCGGCGCCATCGTCGCCATCTCGGCTGCGATCCACCCGCCGAAACCAAGCCCGATTAGCGAGGCTCGCTCAACGCCGAGATCGGACAGCAGCCACTGATAGATGACCGCAACGTCGCGCACGTTGCGCAGCCATTGCGGCCGCTCGGACTTGCCATAACCCGGATGGTGCGGGACCAGCACGTCGAAATGGCTGGCCAGCTCGTCGTAAAACGGGAGCCGGTCGGGACTGCCGATATCATGGTGCAGCACCAGGACCGGGCGCCCGCTGCCGGCGCGGGCCAAATGCAGCTTTGTCTCGGCTACCTCGACGACCGACTCGCTCCAATCCTTGCCCGCCGCCATCGCCTTCCCTCTCCCTTTTCGCCGAACTCTAGCCTAGCGCCACGTTACCGGCCGCCGCAACCAACCGTTTGCTCATTGCAGGGTTGCAATTTAGTAAGCAGTAAGGATTATAAGTTATACTTATCAGTTGCATTGCTGCAGCATCCGGGTGAGCGGCTGCGAATTTCGACTAAGCTCCGCGGGATTGGCGGATTTGGAGAGTGCATAATGCTCGTAGTGACGACGGAAAATGTCGCCGGCCACCGGGTGACCGACATCAAGGGTCAATGCTTTGGGGTCGTGGTGCGCAGCCGCGGGCTCGGCGGCAACATCATGGCCGGGCTGCGCTCGATCGTCGGCGGCGAGATCGACGAATACACACAGCTGCTCGAAGAGGCGCGTCGCCATGCGGTCGACCGGCTCGTGCGAAACGCCACCGCGATGGGCGCCAACGCGGTGCTGATGATGCGCTTCGATTCCGCCGAAATTGGTCAGACGATGAGCGAAATCGTCGCCTACGGCACGGCGGCCGTGATCGAGCGCGAGGCTGCGTGAGCCGGTCGATGCTGCGCGGCGCTCTATTCCTCGTATGCGGCATCCTGTTGGCCGCAGCGGGGTATTTGGCGATGGCCGGATGCAATCTCGGCGTCGTGCTGCGGATGGCTATACCGGGCCTTGTTCTGCTGTTCGGGCTCGTGGTCGAGCGCTGGCGGTATAAGCTGGTGACAACCCGCCGCCCCGGATCAGACTGGGTCTCGACCGACGAGCGCTTTATCGACCCGGAGAGCGGCGAAACGGTCACCGTATTTTATCAACCCTCTACCGGCGAGCGGCGTTACGTGGCCGGCTGACCAGGAACCGTAGCGTTGCAATCGCAGCAATGGCGGCGCTGCGCGCCACGGTTGATTACATCTCGCCCTGATCCTTCATCCAGAACCTCAATGTAGCTTACAGTATGCTCGCTGTTCAAATATCGGATATTTGGTAATCCAATAAGATTGGTTAGCCTGTCTAGGCGATATACTCAACCTCTCTGCTGCGACAACTTTTCCCGTTGCCAGGCTGTTACTCTCTCTGTAACTGATCTGTAACACACACATCTGGGGGGAGCTGTGCCAAGCAATGAGCCTGCGGAGAATTACGGCCGGTGCGAGGAATATCGCTTCCGGCGAGGAATATCGCGTCCGGTGCGAGGAATATCGCGTCCGGTGCGAGGAATATCGCGTCCGGTGCGCTGATATTGTGCGGTGCGATGACTCACGCAAAGGCGCAAGTCACGGTGGAGCAAGGCACTAACTCGGTGCTAATCAAAACGGCTGCGGGCGACGTCGCGAAAAGGGAAACCGAGACCGCCGATATCGTTGTCAAGCAGCGTGGTATCGCGTCCTGGCACGGCAGAGCCTGGCGCGGACGCCGCACCGCCAGCAGCGGAACGCGATTTGACGACCGCGCAATGACGGCGGCGCATTTGTGGCTCCCCTTCGAGACCACGGCCCGGGTGACGAATGTGCAAAACGGCCGCTCGGTTGATGTCGTCGTGAACGATCGCGGTCCTTATCACGCGGGACGCATCATCGATCTCTCGGCCAAAGCAGCCGAAGCACTTGGAATCAAAGACTGCGGGACCGCCGAAGTGATTGTCAGCGCCCCGTACTGAATCAATTCTCTCGCCAAACGCCGCTTGACGACCGCCGGACACCCGGCCGCCAGCACGTCGGGGGGTACGTCCGAAATTACCGCTGCACCGGCCCCGATTACGGCGCGCGCGCCGATCTCGATGCGTGGAATGATGCTCGCTCCCGTGCCGATGAATGCGTCTGCGCGGCAGATCACATTGCCCGCCAGGTGGCAACCCGGAGAGATGTGCACGCCATCCTCGATCATGTTGTCGTGGTCGACGGTTGCGCCGGTGTTGACAATAACAAAACGGCCAATCCGGCTGCCGGTATTGATTACGACGCCGGCCATTATCACAGTGCCCTCTCCAATGAATACGTCCGAAGCGACGACTGCACTCGGATGAATCGCCCGGGCGAGTCGGCCGCCGCGGTCGAGGACCAGCAGAGCGAGTTGCCGACGCAGCCTCGCTTCGCCGATCGCAATCAGAATCTCATAGTTCTTCAGAAATTCGGGCTCCTCGAGGCAGCCACGGCCGCCTAGAAGCGGAATTTCGCTGATAAGACGAAGCAGACGGCCGGTCGTCCAGAAATCCCCCCAGGGGAGCGCCCGCGACTTTGAGGGTGTCGGCGACCACGCGGCCGTGGCCCCCGCAACCAAAGATTACTATCGGTAGTCGGCGTAAAGACGACATGATTTAAAACCGTGGGCACGGCGTTGACACATCAACACTGACGTGATACCCTGAAATGTACCCTAAACCCAGTCAATCTCGAATTAATATTATGCGCAATGCGATTGCCGCCGTCGGTGGGCCGCCGATTTTTGAGCGCCCGTTGCAGATCGTACGGCCAGTGTTTCCGGATGTTAACAAATTTCTCGCGCCGTTCCAGGCAGCATTGGCATCGGGGCAAGTGACCAACGGCGGACATTGGGTTTTGGAGTTCGAGAGACAATTATCTGAGTATCTCGATGTGCCGACCTTGGTCTTCTGCAATGGTCAGATGGCGCTGATGACGATGCTGCGCGCAGCAGGCATCGAACGCGGCGAGGTCATCGTACCCTCCTTCACGTTTGCCGCAACACCCCACGCCGTGCGGTGGTGTGGCGCGGAGCCGGTCTTTGCGGATATCGCCGCGAATGGGTCTTTGTGCCTCGACCCCGACGACGTCGAGCGCAAGATTACGCCAAAGACCGTGGCCATTCTCGGCGTCGATGCCTACGGGATCGCGTGCGATTACACTAGGCTCACCGAGATCGGGCGGCGCAACGGGCTCAAGGTGATATTCGACAGCGCCCCGTCATTCGGCAGCAGGGTGGGAGGAAGTCTGGTCGGCGGCTTCGGCGACGCGCAGATGTTCAGCTTTCACGCCACCAAGGCCTTCACGACCATGGAAGGCGGCTGCCTCTGCACGCACGACGCCGAAATATTCGCGCGGGCCAAGGCGATCCGCAATTTTGGCCAATTGCCCGACGGCGACTGCGAAGAGGCCGGGATAAATGCGAAACTGACCGAAGTGTGCGCGCTTATCGGCATCGAGCAATTGAAGAGCTTCGAGCAGGCAGCGTCGACGCGCCGGCTCGCAGTCGCGCGGATGCGTGAGGGCCTGTCCAAACTACCGGGTCTGGCGGTTGCATCGGCGCCGCACGACCAGGACCCGATCTGGCTCTACCTCCCGGTGTTCATCGACGAATGCGAGTTCGGGCTCGACCGAGATGAAGTGGCGGCGGCGCTCGCCAAGGAAAACCTTTTCGTCCGAAAGTATTACAGCCCGCCATGTCACCAAATGCGTGCCTACGCCGCGAGCCACGACGTGTCGCTGCCGCGCAGCGAGGCAAGTGCCGACAGTGTGCTCGCCTTGCCGGTCTACAATGATATGACCGAGGACGAGTGCGACGGGATCGTGCGAGCCTTCCTCGAGGTGTATCACGCTGCACCACGAGTAAAGCGAGCATTCGCGTAGGCCGTCCCGCCGGTCGACATCGACGAGCCGACGGAGGTTCACGGTCAATGGCGAAGGTGTTGGTGGCAGGTGCCGGCGGCTACATCGGCGTCCCGCTCTGCAAGAAGCTGCTCGAGCGCGGCCACTCTCTGATCGCCCTCGATCGGTTTTTCTTTGGCAAGGACCGAGTCGACAGGATCGCGCTCAGTGAGAGAGCGGCGGTTATCGCCGAGGACATACGGGACTTCGATCCGCAGATTTTGAACGGTGTCGAGATCGTCGTCGATCTCGCCGGGCTCAGCAACGACGCGTCCGCGGAGATCGATCGAGAGCTGACGCGCTCGATCAACTGCGGCGGCGGCATCCGCTTGGCGCGGCTGGCAAAGGAGGCCGGTGTCAGGCGATACGTCTACTCGAGCTCTGCTTCGGTCTATGGCCACGGCGTTCGCGAACGGTTGACCGAGAACGACGAGTGCAGGCCGCAGTCTCTTTACGCCGAAAGCAAGTTGCGCGTAGAGGAGGCGTTGGGAAACCTCGCAGGTCCCGAGTTCGAAACCGTGATCTTTCGCAATTCCACGGTGTTCGGCCTCGCGCCGCGCATGCGCTTCGACCTGGCCGTCAACATCATGACTCTGCGCGCCTGGAAGGAGCGGGTGATTTACGTCATGGGCTCCGGCGAGCAGTGGCGACCGTTTGTCCACATCAACGATGTCGTGCAGGCTCTCCTTCTCGGCGCGGAAGAGGAAGCGGAGCGGGTCGCCGGCGAGGTTTTCAACGTCGGCAGCGACGAGATGAATTATCAGATCCGTCACCTTGCCCAGTTCGTTCTCGATGTGATCCCGCATGTGACGGTGCACCGGATCCCCGACGATCCGGACAAACGCACCTACAATCTGTCCTTCGCGAAGATAAGGCAGCGCCTCGGCTTCGAGCCGTCGATCCGTGTTCACGAGGGAATTGTCGAGATCAAGCAGGCGCTGGAGCGTGGCGACATCGCCGGCGAGGATCCGACTTGCTACACGCTCCAATGGTATCGTTCGCTCCTCGAATGGGAGCGACGGATCAACGAGCTCACGTTGCGTGGCCGCATTCTCTAGGCGGAGGAGATGATCGGCGCGACGCAAGAGATGTCGGTCGAGGCGAATGTCGCCCTCCGAACCTCACCCCGGCCGCCGCCGGCGAGACCCGCGCTGAGCGTCGTGTGTACGGTGTATAACGAAGAGGAGGTCATTCCCGAGCTGCTGGACAAACTGGCCCTGGTGCTTTCCTCTCTCGAGTTCAGCTCTGAGATCGTCATGGTCGACGACGGATCGACCGATCGCACTCTCGCCCGCTTGAAGAGTGCGATCGGCCACGCGCCCGGCCTTCGCATTGTCGAACTCTACCGAAACTACGGCCAAGTCGCGGCTTTGGGCGCCGGCATGAGTGTCGCGCGCGGCGATTGGATCGTCATGCTGGACGGCGATCTCCAGCACGACCCGCAAGACATCCGCCGGCTCGTCGCAGAGATCGCCAATGGTCACGATCTCGTAGCGACCTATCGAGATCGCCGCGAGGAAACTAATTTCCGTCTTGCCGTCACTTGGGTCGGCAATCGTGTGAACCGCTATCTCACCGGCGAGCGTATCCGCGATTTCGGAAGCGCCTACCGCTTATTCAACGCCCGTCTCCTCGACATGATGACCGACGGCTTCGGCTATGTGCATTACAATACACCGGCGCTTTACATCAACGCGCGGTCCTGCGTCGAACTGCCGATTACCCAATTCCGCCGCCGCTACGGCGCCAGCAAATGGAACCTAATTTCATTAATTCAATACAACCTAGATTTTCTTATCCATTCCAAGAAGATCACTCAAGTGCTGCTCACCATCGGCATGCTCGGGATGTTCATCGGAGTGGCTTTGTATATATCGAGCCTGCTGGGGTTCGCCGAGCCTGCTAGGGCGATCTCGGCGCCGATCACGATCGCGTTTACCTCCTTTCTGGTCATGCTGTTGGCGGTGATCTGGCGAGAGGTGATGCAGACGCAGCGCTATGCCCGGGGACAGCCGCCCTTCTTGATCGCCGCCATCTGGCGAGACCAGGGCGACGCCACGCCCGGCCCGGAGACCCGGCCCGGTTTCCGATTTGCGACAGTCGCCGCCGGCGCCCGCCTCGAAAGCGGCGATGAATTTGGCTGAGCCGGATCCCTCACAAGCTGGTGGCCCGATTTCGCGGGTCATTGCTTCGCCGAGGCCAGACGAGAGGAAGGCGCAGAGGCAACCCGACGTGCTGCCCGCCTCGTTGAGCAGGCAAGAGAACGGCTTATGGATTCCCGAAACCCATTCAAAGATCTCCTATCCGGAAGGCGGCCTGTCTCGCTTCGTCGATGTCGAGCAACGTTCATTCTGGTTCAGACACCGCAACCGCTGTATTACGGCCGCAGTATCGCACTACCCCCCACAGGGGGCGATCGTCGACGTCGGCGCCGGGACCGGATATGTTGCGTCGGGTCTGCGGGATGCAGGCTTCGAGGTCATTGCCGTCGAGCCGCACATCGACGGCGCGCTGATCGCGCATCGGCGTGGTCTGGAGAATGTGTTTTGCGGTAGCTTCGACGATATCGGCTTCGCACCGTCCAGCATAGCGGCACTCGGCCTGTTCGATGTCCTCGAGCACATCGAGGACGACATCGGAACGCTTGCCCGTTTTCGCGATGTACTGAAGCCCGATGGGCGCCTCTATATCACAGTACCGAGCTACAACTTCCTTTTCTCAAGTGAGGATTTGACGGTAAGTCACTTTCGGCGCTATACAGTGGGTTCGTGCTCTCGTGTGCTGGAGAGAGCCGGTTTTGTGACCGAATACCATAGTTATTTATTTATGTTTCTGCTCGTTCCGATCCTCGTGCTTCGGGCGATTCCATATCGCTTGGGGAGACGGCAGAGTGCGACGGTCGAGAGCGTCGCGGCGGCTCACAATCTCCCTGGCATTGCCGCCAGCGCAGTCGACCAAATTCTCGATTTGGAGGCACGGCGGATTGCCAGAGGCGGGCGGCTGGCGTTCGGCAGTAGCTGCCTGCTGGTGGCGCGCAAGGGGCGATAGCCGTCAGCCGAAACGAGCTTCACCCGGGCTTGGCGAGCGATCCTCGGACCGGTCAGTTAAAAATTCCACGCGCGGAAGGGACTGTTGCAGTGTTCGAAGCCGCCAAGTCACCGACTGTAACCGGGGTGAGAGCCGATGGGCTCAGTGCGGCTATCATTCTGATCTTCGCGGCCGCTCTGCGGATAGCGTTCTTTTCACGCGGTCTGGGCACCGACGAAATCGTATACATCTCGCAGGCCTACCGGCTGCTCGAGGGACAGTTTCCGCATTCGACCTATCTCGGAGCGGTGCGTTATGGGATCAACGGCTTTCAGGCGCTGTCGATCGAGCTGTTCGGAAACGGCGTGGTCGGCGCCGCGGGACTCTTTTTCATCTGCTCCCTCGGCATCATACTCCTCGCCTATTGCTTTGCTTATCATCTTTGGGGACGCCGTGCCGCTATGTGGTCGGCACTGTCCTTGGCCGTCCTGCCCCTCGATGTCACGCTCGCCGGCAGCCTCAATCCCGATCCTTACCTCGCTTTATTCATCGCTGCTTCGCTGATCGTATTCTATTTTGCCGAAAGGGAAGATAGGTCCGAGTTGTATTTCTTAGCCGGAGTGGTGGCGGGATGGGTATTTTGGATCAAAGAAGAGGTGATCATCTTCGGATTGCTTTTCGTGTTTCTGGCACTTTCCGAGAGACGCTGGCGGCGCGGCTGGCTCTGGTTCTTGTTTGGGGGGGCGTTGTGCGCGGCCGCCGACCTTGTTTTCTTTTGGATCGTCCTCGGCGATCCCCTTTATCACTATCGTGTCGCGCACGAGGCGATAGGTGACCTTATTGCGGAGCACAGTTTTGGCGAAACTGCGCCATGGGCATATCTGAGCTATCTTTTTGTCAAAGTGTACCATACCGGGCTGCTTGGATGGCTGGCCTTGGCGGGAGGCATACTGATGCTGCGCCGGTCCGCGGAACCCGGACGCCGGTTTGTGTTGGGCTGGGCGGTCGGGCTGTTGATCATATTTTCGCTGGTTCCAGCCTCTCTCGCGCCGTTCACGCTCATCCGTAAGCAATCCAACTATATGGAAATTTTCGTGATCCCCCTGGCTCTGCTCGCCGGTTGGTTTCTGGCGCAGCAGCGCCGCGGCATCGCGGTTTTGCTTGGCGGGGCTATGGTTGTGTCTGGCATCCTGCTCTCAGCGCTCGAACAGCAGGTTGTCAGCCTCGTCACGATCAACGGCCGGGCGGCGGCAGTATTCGCCGCGGCTCACGCCGGCACGCCGACGTTTGGGCCCCTCACCGCGCAACGGCAGAGCATCGTGGAGCGTCTGCTTCGTGGCTCGCTCGACGCCAGCGGCGACATCCGGCCGTGGGCGGATTTGAGCGGCGTCACTCCGGGAGAAGGCTCGGCCGGCGATGTCGTCGCCTATCTCATCGACGATCCACAAATGCGGATTTGGCCGGACGCTACAAAGGAGGCACCTCTCTCGGAAACATTGCGCCGATGCCTGATTCCGTTAGGCCCGCTCGAGCGAGGCGACCTTGGGCTCGGTCGGTCGGTCGTCGCCGGACTACGAGACGTCCTTTCCGTCTTGCCGGCACCCTATGCAGCTGCAACCCTCAATGCCACAGATTCGGTCTGGCAGGTCTCACCGGCGCAGGTCTATATTGTTACCCGCGAATGTGCCCACGAGGCCCAAGGTAAATCTGCGTTACGGTCACAGCCTCGGCTTGCGCAGCGCTCAGCTCAGCAATTGTAAAGCCGGTTGCCTCGGCAGAACCGCACGCGAACTATACCGGCCAAGCACATGAATACCCGAAAACCTATCGAAGTCTGCATCACGATCGACACCGAATTCAGCATCGGCGGCAATTTTGAAGATCCCGCACTGACCCCCGTCGCCGAACCCATTGTTCTGGGCTCAGTCGGCGGAAAGGAACAGGGGCTGGGTTTTCTTCTGGATAGCCTTGCAGAGTTCGGGGTGCGCGCGACTTTCTTTGTCGAGACACTGCAAACCGCCTATTTCGGGGACCAGCCGATGGGGGGGATCGCCCGCAGGATCGCGGCTGCGGGACACGATGTGCAGCTCCATTTGCATCCATGCTGGCTGCATTACGAAAAGACCGAAGGGCCCAAGCCCGCGCCGAACAACTCTTGCGCCGGCCGAACTGACGCCGAACTCTGTCATTTCTTCGAATTCGGCCTGTCGGTGTTTTCGCGTTGGGGAGTGCCGGCTCCGGTCGCGGTTCGGACCGGCAATTTTCAGGTCGACGAAAGCGTATTTCGAGTGGCTGCTCAATCCGGTCTGCGCCTGAGCTCAAGCGTAGCGGTGCCGATCTGTTGCCCTCCGGGTGACAGCTTCGTGCTCCTCGGCGGCAAGCATCGGGTCGGGCGGATATTGGAGCTGCCGGTGTTTTGCTACAGTTACCGGATCGGCGGCGGCAGGGACCGGCTTCGCGCTCTGTGTATTACGGCGTGTTCAGCCGCCGAGATTATCTCCGTTTTGCACCAGGCGCATGCACATCAACTCTCACCCGTACTCATCCTGACGCACCCCCAGGAGTACATCAAGAAAACGGATTTCCGCTATACCAGCCTGCGGCGGAATCGGGCCAACCAGGGCCGGCTCAGAGCGGTGCTCAAATACCTCAAACAACATGAGGATGAATTCATCACCACACCGATTTCGGCGATAAGCGACGATGGCGCAGACAGCAGGGCGACCGAGCGCCCGGTGGTCTCGGTATCTCGTGGAAGGGCGATGGCGCGGATGCTCGAGAATGGAATAAACGACCGGATCTGGTGGTACTGAGGTACTGAGCCCCTCGAGCCTTTCAAGACCGCGCCGCGACCGAACCACCCCGCGATCGCACATAGCGGCGCCATATCCGCCCGATAACGAACATCATATCTGCCAGAAAAGGAGCTGGGTCGCGAAAGGTGAGTACGTAGTACCGGCTCCTCGGGCTAAAAAACTGACGGAAATATTCGCAGATCTCGCCGGGAACGGAAGCCACCTCGCGATTTTTCAAGCGGCCGCGGCATCGCAATAGGGTCAGAATGCGTCGCGTTTCCGGCATCATATAACGGCACCTTATCCGAGCACGATAGCGCGGCGGGTGCGGGCGTATCCCCAGACCCAAAACTGCGTAAGTATACCAGGCAAACGGCACTCTCGCGTGATAGGCCAGCGGCAAACTTCCCCAGAATCGCCCGTTGATCTCCATCAGGCCGACCGTTCCAGTGCGCGCATCCAGCCGATATTCGACCATGGCAGCCCCCTCCCAACCGATCCGCTTCAGCAGGGCTTCGGACTTGACAAACAGCTCCGCATTAACCGAGAGCGGCAGGCTTTCGCACACGGTCGAGACTCCGCCTTCCGGCGGCCACTCCGCGATACGGCGATGCTGCAGCCGCAACAGCGCTTCACCGCGATGAAAGAAGATCATGTGACCGAGACCGGCGCCCGGACAGAATGCCTGGACCAGCGGGTACCGCCCATAGGGCTCATAGCGCGCCAGCGCGCGTTTGAGTTCCGTGCGATCGTGACAATACTCCGCCTTCAGGACGGGAATGCCGAGCTCGGCGAGCGCATGGCCGAGGTTCTCCGGATCGCGCCATTTGAGGACGCATGGAAACGTCAGCTCGTGCGGAGGGGCCTCGATCGTTGGACCATCTCCGGGCTGCCATGTCGCCGGGACTGGAACCCCGACCTCTCTGGCAGCGGCGTAGGTAGCCGACTTGTCGAGCACCATTCCGAGCTGGGCCGCCGCCGGCACCAGGGCACGCAGGCCCACCAAACGGCCCGCGTCGGCGGCTGCGCGGATGACCAGCAGATCTCGCTCGGCGATCGCGAGCAGAAACTGCGCGCCATGCTCGGCAGCAATCCGGTTCAGAAGTTCAATCGTCGAACCCTCATCGGGAGGACGGAGGTAACCTCGTGTGGCCCATTTCGAATAGAGGCCAATGCCCTCCCGCGATCGCGCGACGGCATGGACCGGGACCCCATGCTCGCCGAGATCGCGTATGATCGTAAGACCCACAGGCGTATCTGCGCCCAGCAAGATGGCAGGCGGCAACTTTGCTTCATCCGTCATCGGGCGGGCTCGCACGCATCCGATCGGCGATTGTCTGCACGGCAAAATCGATGACGTCGAAGCATCGCTCCCAATACGCTTCACTCAGTCTGTGAGGGTCGTGAATATGCGGACGGGGGGGCCGGCTCCACAGGCCGAGCAAGGTCAATTGGCAGCTTCCCGGTGGCAAGCGTCCCCAAATTCTTCGCGCTTGCCGCGGTTCCATGACGACCAGCAAGTCACCGGCTCGCAGTTCGAAATCCACAGCATCGCAGGCGCAGTGCCGAACTAGTTCGATCCCCCGGCGAGCGGCAATCCTGCACGCGCTCGGGTCGGCAGGTGCGCCGGAACCGGCTGAAAGCCCGAAAGAGGCAGCGGGCAGACCGAAACTCACGGCACGCCCTTCGGCATAGGGGCTGCGGCAGATGTTGCCGTGGCATACGAAGACGAGCCGAGCCACCCTCTCCCAGCGGATTTGCTTAAATTGGCGATATCGCCCAGTCAGGTTTTCGAGCCACGCCAGCGCGAGGCGTATGAGCCCACGGTAACTGCCAAAGCTTGACCGCACTCCCGCGGGATCCCACCCCCACAAAGGCATTGTGCGCGCAGTGAATTCCCGTTCGGTTTCATGGCTTCATCGACACACTTCTGCGCTCCCTTGGAGGGATTGTTCCAGCCCTGGCAGGCTTTCAAAATTGGTAATAATAAAGCGTCATGTGACCAGCCAAATCGGATCGCGTCTATTGTTTAAAATTCCTTAACAAATTCCCTTTAACGTAAATTATCAGGCTTCTTGATCTAGCTGGGCTGGCACACCCTGATGTCGTTCCTGGCAGATGACGCACACCACCCATAGTGATCCTATAGATGGGCGTTACTCTCGCCCATATTCGGCGGCAGAGGGCGTCGATGTATCGCACACTCCTTGTTATACGATCCCAGCCCGAGGGCGATACGCCTGCTGCTGCCCGATGATTCGCGCCGCCTCGACCCCGTCCGCGCCAACTTTGCCCGGGCAAAGGATCAATTCAGATCACGGCGCTTTGCCAGGGTCTGCGGCGGCGAGCTTCGTTGGCTCTCAAGGCGGGGCCTCCCCTAAAGGCAATCTGCGGCGGACGAAACTGGCACGAAATTCCAGCATTCGTGCATCTCCGTAGCTTCAGTGGAAGGTCAATTTGTTGATTTTTTGGACGACGGAACAGCGGGCTCATTAATCGAAGATGAATATAAACGGGCGATGATAGCTATCAATCGAACTTGAAGTTGGGTCAATTTGAGCAGGAACGGGTGGACCGGCATGTCGGCCATTAATCATATTGCTACGCAGCATGAGCGCGAGGTAACCGCAGGCAGGCGCTTTAGTTTTGGCCGGAACTGGGCGAGTTTTTTGAAACGGTTGAACCAGGCCCGGATCGCCGAGGCAGAAAATAATTTGATCGAATTTCTCGGAGAAAAATCACTCGCTGGCAGATCCTTTTTGGATGTCGGGAGCGGCTCGGGTCTATCCTCGCTCGCCGCCCGCCGCCTCGGGGCCACCGTTACCTCATTCGATTACGACGGTCAAAGCGTCGCCTGTACCGAGGAGCTGCGCCGCCGCTATCTGCCGGACGACCCGTTTTGGACTATCGAGCAGGGTTCGGTGCTCGAACTCGGAGTATCTCGCGGGGCTCGGCCAATTCGACGTCGTTTACTCTTGGGGTGTCCTGCACCACACGGGTGCGATGTGGCGGGCGATGGGCAATTTAAAACCGATCGTAAAGACCGGGCGGGTTGTTGTTCATCGCCATCTATAACGACTGTGGCGAACTCAGCCGGTCGTGGCTGGAGCGAAAACGCCGGTACAACGCGCTGCCGCAAGTACTTCGCCCATTTTACGCCGATTTATGTCTGGATGCCACAGGAGCTGAGATCGCTCGCTGGCGCTATCCGTTCGGGAGAGTTGAGGACATATTTTCGGGAGCTAACCAGCGCGAGCAGCGGGCGCGGGATGAGCTGGCTACATGATGTCATCGATTGGGTCGGCGGCTACCCCTACGAATACGCATCCATCGGGGATATCGCTGAGTTTTACCGGCGTGACGGTTTCGAGCCGGTCAAGATCCGCGAGAACAGTTCATTCGGCTGCCATCAGCTGGTGTTCAAGCGCGTTCGGTGACCCAAGATTGAGATCGCGGGCCGGGCTGCCGCCCCAAATGAGGGTCTTGATCGTCAGCTTTGCGTTCCCGCCTTCGAATGTCATCGGCGCGATACGGGTAGGCAAGCTCGCGCGCTACCTCGATCAGCGAGGCCATGACGTACGTGTGCTGGCGACCGACCTCGTCGAAGACCGGAGCCTGCCGCTCGAGATCTCGCAGGAACGGGTAATTTATACCGAATATCGTCTGCGCCAGCATTGGAGCGATCGGGCGGCACGTTTGCTGCGCGGCCACACAGGGTTCCACACCGGAGGTCCGCCACGAGGACGCGCCCGCGCAAGATGGCGCTCCAGCGAGGTCGCTTCGGCAAACCTTTCGCCGTCACTATTTGGGGCTGATCCATATTCCCGACATGCGGGCCGATTGGGTCAGGACTGCCATTCCCGCAGGCCGGCAATTGATCAAAGAATGGAAGCCCGAATCATTTTCGCGAGCGCACCACCGAATACCGGGCTGATCGTCGCCAGCCGGCTCGCCCGCGCCCACAAAATTCCCTGGGTTGCCGATTTTCGCGATTTATGGGTCGATAACCCGTATTACAGCGAGCCCGGTTGGCGCAAGCCGATCGATGCGATCCTGGAACGGCGGATCTTACGACGCGCCGCGGGATTAGTGACCGTTTCGCCGATTTGGGCGGAACAACTAAGTCGGCGCCACGGGAAAGATGTCACAGTTGTATATAACGGGTACGCGGAAGAAGATTTCCCGCACATTGCGCAACAGAGCGCCCTCGGGGTCCAACGAACCGACCCCGAGGGAAGTCTAACCATCCGGTATATGGGCTCGATCTACCGCGGCTTTCGCGACCCCTCTGCGCTTTTCTGCGCCATTGCATCGCTGCCCGATTACCTCCGAGCTCGCATGAACGTCGAGTTCTTCAGCGACGAAGGCGACGCTGTCCTCGACGCAGCAGCAGCACATCGGGTCGGGAGCGCGGTTACCGTCAAGCCGCGGGTTCCTTACAGGGACGCGCTCGCACTGCAGATAGAGGCCGATGTATTGCTGTTGCTGCAATCGAGCGATCCGCGCGACGAAGGCAACTTGCCTGCCAAGCTATTCGAATATCTGTACGCGCGCAGGCCGATTCTGTTCATCGGCTACGAGCGCGGTATCGCCGCGCGGCTCGTGATCGAGCGGAGCGCCGGGTTGGTTTCCAACAGCCCGGCCAAAATTCGCGATCAACTACAGAGATGGTTCGAGGACAAACACGCCGGCCGCCTCGATAGACTCGACCCATCGGTCAGCCTTGGCCTTGGCCGCGAGGATCAATACGCCAAGCTGGAACGCCTTTTAGAGGAGATTGTCGAAAGACAGGTCAGCACCTCTCATCGGCTGACCGCTCGGCGAGGCCAAGGCCCTCAATTAGCCGATTAGCCCCGTTTGGCCGGCCGGGCTCCGAAGCGGGCACCGATGTTCTGCCCGTTGGGAATACACCAATGCTTAATTCCCTTCGGTTCACCTTGGATACCGGATCAGAATCGTATACCAATCCGTACCCTCCGACATACGAATGGTGTGCGTCGGTATGTATTTCGAACAGCGCCCGTAGCATCGTGACGCAATACCTGAGACGCGCATGAAGCATGATGCCGCGCTTGGCGGGCTGCCGCTCGCAATAGGCATTGGACTTTTCGCAACCGGGGCTCCAGTTTCGCGCTCGATCATCAGGTTCGCGCTATACTTGATGCAATTTTTAGGGCTTTTCCGGCTCGCACGCTATGTTACCCGCCATGGATTGCGTATCATATGCTACCACGGCTTTGCCGTTGCCGAGGAATACAAGTACAGAAGGACCCTTTTTATCAGAGACGATTTCTTCCGCAACCGAATGGAATATTTGAGGCGGAAACATTATCCAATTTTGCCTCTGCGAGATGCGCTGGATGCGCTGGACGCCGGTCGGCTTCCGCCTTGCTCCACGGTTATAACCATGGACGATGGCTGGCGCGGAGTTTATACGGTCGGGTTGCCGATCATTCGGGAACTGGAAATCCCAGTTACTGTCTATGTAACGACTTATTATGTCGAGAACCGGATGCCGGTCTATACAGTAACAGTTTCTTACTTGTTTTGGCGGGCCAGCCCGCGGCTGGTCGATTTGCCGCGTGGGATCGGAACCTTCGATCTGGAGTGCGAGGCGGCCAGGGCCGAAGAAGCAGTGCAGAATTTCGGCGCAGCGCTACCGCTGGCCGAGCGTCTCGAGTTCTTGAAGGAGTTGGCGGCGGCCCTCGACGTCTCTTTTCATGAGATTGAAAGCCAGCACCTTTTCGAGGTCATGGATGAACATCAGCTGCGCGGCCTCGCAGCTGCCGGCGTCGACATCCAGCTCCATTCGCACCGGCATCAATGGCCGCTTTACGACAAGGAAATCGTGGCATCCGAAATTGCCGAAAACCGCCGATTTCTTCAACGTGTCGTCTCGTACCCGCTGGAGCATTTTTGCTATCCGAGCGGGGTGCATGGTCCTCATCAGGCAGAATGGCTAGCGGAATTGGGGGTGAAGAGCGCCACGACTATCGAACCCGGATTGAACTACGGCCACACCTCGCGCTTCGCGCTGCATCGCCTGGTCGATGGCGGAACCGTGTCGGATATCGAATTCGCCGCCGAGATGACCGGCTTCATGGAAGTCGTGCGTTGGTTGCGGCGCCGGTTGCACGGGGGAGTGATGAAAACTCAGATGCGCGTTTACCGAAACAAAGAGGGCCGGCCCCCCTCGACCCGCACCGAAAGTCGGTCGTAGATGCGCGGTATCGGATTTTTTCTAGCGTTCGTTGGAACGCTGCCGTTCATTTTTGTGTCGCCGTTCATTGGCGTGCTGGCTTGGTATGTATTTTCCCTCGGGAATTTCCATACCCTGATCTGGGGTGGGCCCTTTACCGATCTCAATTATGCCTACGTCATCGCCATCCTTACCTGTCTTTCCTGGTTGTTTTCTCGAACAGAACCGAAACGGTTGCCCCTCACCCCGCTCGCCATCTTGACGTTGATGTTTTCCGTATGGATTACGTTTACCTCATTCTTCGCATTAGGACCGGCTGATGATGTCTGGAACAAATGGATCATCGTCCAGAAAATTCTGTTCATGTGCCTCGTCGGCTACGCTCTAACGACGACGCGCGAACGGCTAAACCAGCTGATCTGGGTTATCGTACTGACCATCGGGCTTTGGGGAGTAAAGGGCGCGCTCTTTAGCATCCTACATGGCGGCGGCGAAATTCACGGGCCGGACGGCGGCATGCTCGCGGACAACAACGACTTCGGCCTCGGGCTCGTCGTAATGTTACCGTTAATATTTTACCAGCGGCAGCTCGCCACAAATCGGTATGTGCGCCGAGGGCTTTTGTTGATGGGATTTCTAGTCACTCTGGCGGTGTTCTTCACCTATTCCCGAGGCGCATTGGTCGGGGTATGCGCGATGGGAGCAGTTTTCTGGCTTAGATCGCGCGCAAAGTTCACAACGGCGCTGCTGATTGCTGCGCTCGCCTTCTCCATTTATAATGCCGCACCTGAACAGTGGTTTAAGCGGATGGGGACGATAGAAACCTATCAGGACGATGGCTCGGCGATGAGCCGGCTCTGGCTCTGGCAGGTTTCACTTCGGATTGCCGAGCTTCATCCGATCAACGGGGGCGGCTTCAGGGTGACTTTCTCGCCGAATGTTACGAACAACATGCTGCGCGGCACCGATTTGGCCAGGATCACAAAACCTCGCGCGGCGCACAGTATTTATTTCGACGCATTATCTGAGCATGGCTGGGTCGGTCTTTTCTTGTTCTTGATGATTTTTGGCTATTCGTGGGTAAACTGTGCGTGGTTGACCCGTCATTCGCGCAACCGGCCTGATCTCGCCTGGGCAAATCTGTTGGGAAGGACGGGGCAAGCGGTGCTCGTGGGTTATGCGACTGCAGGTGCTTTTGCGTCGCAGGCTTATTTGGATGAGTATTGGTGCATCATCTTCATTTTCGAAGCTGCACGGCGACTGCTTGCCCGAGAAATCGCCCCGGCCGGCGCATTCGCGGGCCCGGGATCGCGGCGGCTGCCTGTCCCTCGGCAAGCCGTCACTCCGGCGGTGCTCGCCAAGCCGGATACCGCTCTGGGTTACGCCAAATCAAACCCGTAACTAGCAGTGAAGATGAGCGGTCTAAGGGAGATGAAGCGTCTTGGATCAGATGAGCGATTCGGCCGGCGAAGCTCGGGCTCTCCTGTTGTTTCTCTGTAAGAACAGGGGCCAGCGAGGGCCGGATAGCGCCGCCTCTTCGGTACAGCTAGATGGTCCGAACGGTGCCCGCTCGCCGTTAATCTTTAAGCCGCACCACAGGCCGTCCGAGCTCGCCATGATGCATCCTGCTCTCGTGCTCGTGAGCCTCACGCTCTGGGCCGCCGCGGCCTGGGCTCAAGCGCCGCCGATCATCGCCGAGCCGCAACCAGGCCGGGTTTTTTGTGACCAGAGCGTCACCTACCGAATTGCCGAGCCCGCGACGGTTCCAGGGGCATACCGGGGCTTTCTCGGGGCCTGGAGCGATGCGGCCTGGGACGCCAATACCTGCGCGGCGCTGATCGTCGAGAATATCGATCCGGACGGCACCGCTTCGATCATCTACGCCTACGGGCCGCTCGGATCGAACGCACGGGTCAGCGGGGGAACATTGCACGGCACCGGAATTATCCGCGAAGGCGAGCTCAGATTTCAGAACTCCGACGGCACGCAGTTCGCTTTCCACCCCGGAATCGCCGATCTGATCGGACGGATGACGACCCCGAGTGGCCAATCGTACGAGGCCGCCTTCAAGAAGACATTGTGAATCCCGACCCTATTCGGTGACTTTGACGCCCACTCACTTCCCGGCGAGTTGACGCCCGCAAAAGCCATTCCTAAATTCGCGGTCGCTGGGTTCGACCACCGCGTGGTTGACTTGCCGGTACTCCGGTCGGCCCGGCTTGGCTGACGAGCATCGGGTGACCACATCCACAGACGATCAATCGTGGATCGACCGCAGCGGCGGGCGAGACCGCCCGCGAGACGGATCATCACATGTGGTTCCGCATGCCCCGACCTCTGGCTCCTTCGCCGATAAACGAGCTCAACGAACGCAGCCGCGAGATCTTCCGCTTGATTGTCGACGGCTATGTCGCAACTGGCGAGCCGATCGGCTCGCGCACCCTGTCACGACGCCTGGGCCAGAATTTGTCGCCAGCGACGATCCGCAACGTCATGGCGGATCTGGAGGAAGCGGGGCTGCTCTACGCGCCACACACCTCGGCCGGGCGACTGCCGACCGAGCTCGGGCTGCGCCTCTTTGTCCACGGTTTGCTCGAGATCGGGGGACTGGCCGAAGATGAACGCCGCAGCATCGAGAGCCTATGCGTTGCCCGCGGGAAGAGCCTGCCGCAAGCGCTCGAGGAAGCAACGACCGCGCTCTCTGGCCTGTCCCATTGCGCGGGCATCGTCGTGGTGCCCAACCAGGACCGCCCCCTGAAACACATCGAATTCGTCAGCCTCGGTCCTGGGCGCGCCCTCGTGGTGCTCGTAACCGAGGACGGGCTCGTCGAAAACCGGGTTATCGAGGTTCCGGCCGGCTTGCCTCCGGCCGCGCTGATCTCGGCCGGCAACTATCTCAACGCCAGGCTGATCGGCCGGACGGTCGAAGAGGCAAAGGCGGAAATCGAGCAGGAGATCGCGTCCAATAAGGTCCAGCTCGACGAGTTGACCTCGAAGCTCGTCGCGGCGGGCCTTGCCAACTGGGCCGGCGGCGACGAAGGCAGCGCGCTGATCGTGCGAGGTCAGGCCAACCTGCTCGAAGACGTCACCGCGCTCGCCGATCTCGAAAGGCTGCGCACTCTCTTCGAAATGCTCGAAACCAGAGAGACTATGCTGCGTTTGCTAGATGCCAGCAAACAGGGCGAAGGCGTCCAAATATTCATCGGCGCTGAAAACCGCCTTTTCGGGGTGGCCGGCTGCTCGATGGTGATCGCCCCCTACCAGAACAGCCGCGAGCAGATCGTCGGCGCGATCGGCGTCATCGGCCCAACTCGGATCAACTATGCCCGCATCATCCCGATGGTGGACTACACCGCCAAGATGATCGGGCGACTCATCGGATAGGACAAACCATGGACGATACGACGACCAAGGAACAGGAGAAGTTTCCCGCTGGGGACGGGGCGGCCAATAACAACATCGACGGCCCCGCCGGGGCGGCAATCGAGTCGGAAGCAGAGGGAGCCTCGCAGGAGACTCGAGCAACCGAACTCGAGGCTGAACTGGCCGAATATAAGGACCGGTTGCTGCGCGCGCTCGCCGAGACTGAGAATGTGCGCCGTCGCGCGCAGCGCGAGCGCGAGGATGCGTCGAAATATGCGATCGCCGGTTTTGCCAAGGACTTGCTCTCGGCGGCTGACAACCTGCGCAGGGCGTTAGAGAGCCTTCCGGATTCAGAGGCGAGGGACGAACGTACGCGCAGTCTCCTTGCCGGGGTCGCCGCGACCGAGCGCGAGCTGTTGGGCGTCTTCGAACGCCACGGGATCAAGCGCATCGATCCGAAGGGCGAAGCTTTCGACCACAATTTCCACCAGGCGATCTTTGAGACCGAGCGGCCGGACCAGCCGAGCGGCTCGGTTGTCGAGGTATTGCAGCCCGGCTATGTGCTTCATGACCGCCTGTTGCGGCCGGCGATGGTCGGCGTCGCCAAAGGCGGCCCGAAGCCGCCGGAACCCGCTTGAACCCGGTGGATTTTGGCCTCGAAGGGCTACTGCCAGCGTGGTTGTAGCGGCACGACCCGACACATATATAGACCCCAGCCACAGTGAGGGGATGGCTGTGATCACTTCCCGGGGGATCGGGACGGTGCTTCCCTGGGCCGCCCTGGTCCTGCTTTAGAACGAGGTGTACATGAGCAAGGTCATCGGTATCGATCTCGGCACGACGAACTCCTGCGTTGCCGTGATGGAAGGCAAGAATGCCAAGGTGATCGAGAATAGCGAGGGTATGCGCACAACGCCCTCGATGGTTGCATTCACCGAATCGGGCGAGCGCCTCGTCGGCCAGTCCGCGAAACGCCAGGCGGTGACCAATCCCGAGAACACGTTTTTCGCGATCAAACGCCTGATCGGGCGCCGCTTTACCGACCCGATGGTGAAGAAGGACATGGATCTTGTCCCGTACAAGATCATTCCCGGCGACAATGGCGACGCTTGGGTCGAGAGCCGCGGCAAGAAATATGCGCCCTCTCAGATCAGCGCATTCATTCTGCAGAAGATGAAGGAAACGGCCGAGGCCTATCTCGGCGAGACGGTCTCGGAAGCCGTCATCACGGTTCCCGCCTATTTCAACGACAGCCAGCGCCAGGCGACCAAAGACGCCGGCAGAATTGCCGGGCTCGAGGTGTTGCGGATCATCAATGAGCCAACCGCCGCAGCACTCGCCTATGGCATGGACAAGAAGGGCACCGGCACGATTGCGGTTTACGATCTCGGCGGCGGCACCTTTGACATCTCTGTGCTCGAAATCGGCGACGGCGTGTTCGAGGTGAAGTCGACGAACGGCGATACCTTCCTCGGCGGTGAAGACTTCGACAAGAACATCATCGACTATCTCGCCGATGAGTTCCGTAAGGAACAGGGAATCGACCTGCGCAATGATCGGCTCGCCCTTCAGCGACTAAAGGAAGCGGCGGAGAAGGCCAAAATCGAACTGTCGTCGTCGATGCAGACCGACGTCAATCTGCCGTTCATTACGGCGGATCAGCACGGGCCGAAGCATCTCAACATCAAGCTGACCCGGGCGAAGCTGGAGGCGTTGGTCGACGATCTGATCCAGCGGACAATCGGGCCTTGCCGTAGCGCCCTGAAGGATGCGGGGCTCAAGGCGTCGGAGATCAACGAGGTCATCCTGGTCGGCGGCATGACCCGAATGCCCAAGGTCATCGAGACCGTTAAGCAATTCTTCGGCAAGGAGCCAAACCGTAGCGTCAACCCGGACGAGGTCGTCGCCGTCGGCGCAGCGATCCAAGCCGGTGTGCTGAAGGGCGAGGTCAAGGATGTCCTGCTCCTCGACGTGACCCCGCTGTCGCTCGGCATCGAGACGTTGGGTGGTGTCTTCACTCGGCTGATCGACCGCAACACGACGATCCCGACGAAAAAGAGCCAGACCTTCTCCACCGCCGAGGACAACCAGACCGCGGTCACGATCCGCGTGTTTCAGGGCGAGCGTGAGATGGCGGCCGACAACAAGCTGCTCGGCCAGTTCGACCTGGTCGGCATCCCGTCGGCGCCGCGCGGCATGCCGCAGATCGAGGTCACCTTCGACATCGATGCCAACGGCATCGTGCAGGTCTCGGCGAAGGACAAGGCGACCGGCAAGGAACAGCAGATCCGCATCCAGGCCTCCGGCGGCCTCTCCGAGGCCGACATCGACCGCATGGTCAAGGACGCCGAGGCCGCATGCCGAGGAAGACAAGCGGCGGCGCGAGCTGGTCGAGGCGAAGAACAACGCCGACGCGCTTATCCATACGACCGAGCGGACGTCTGAACGAGAGTGGCGACAAGGTTCCGCAGGCCGACCGCGACGCGGTGCAGCAAGCGATTCAAGCCTTGAAGGACACCCTCGGCAGCGAAGACGCCGGGCAAATCAAGGCGAAGACCGACGCCTTGGCGCAGGTCTCGATGAAGCTTGGCGAGGCGCTTTACAAGGCCCAACAGGCCGAGCAGGCGGCTGCCGGGGACGGTGGTGCGCTCACAGGGCGGGCCGTCGCAGCGGGGCTGCTGGCGGCAATGACAAGGTTGTCGACGCCGATTTCGAGGAGGTCGACGATCAGAAGAAGCGCGGCTCGGCATAATCGGCGCGACGGAGGTGCCGGACAGTTCGGCCAAGTCCCGGCGGAATATCCGCCGGGATGACGCCTAGTGGGGAAAATCTCTCTCGAACACCCGTCGACCATGGCTAAGCAGGATTTTTACGAGGTCCTCGGCGTCTCCAAATCGGCGAGCGCGGAGGAGCTGAAGAGGGCCTATCGCAAACTCGCAATGAAGCATCACCCGGACCGCAACCCGAGTGACAAAAGCGCCGAACAAAAATTCAAGGAGATTAACGAGGCCTACGACATCCTCAAGGATGATCAAAAGCGCGCCGCCTATGACCGCTTTGGTCATGCGGCCTTTGAGCAGGGGGGCGGGCGCGGCCCGGGCGATTTCGGCTTTTCAGGAGGGTTTGCCGACATCTTCGACGAGATGTTCGGCGAGTTCATGGGCGGCGGGCGCCGCAGTCAAGGCGGACCGAGCCGTGGCAGCGATCTCCGCCACAACCTGGAAATATCGCTCGAGGAAAGTTTCCGCGGGAAGCAAACAACGGTTCGAGCGCAAACCTTGGTCGCCTGTGACCAATGCAAAGGCAGCGGCTCTGAGGCGGGATCGAAACCGATCACCTGCCCTACTTGTCACGGTCGAGGGCGGGTGCGAGCGCAACAGGGCTTCTTCACGATTGAGCGAACCTGCGCCACCTGCCAGGGAGCGGGACGACCAATTTTTTTGACAGAATAAGCAAGCCATTTGGCGGCCTCAGCAAATTATCGCCCGGGCTTTTTGCCTCGCGGCTGTTTGCCCAGCGGTCAAGGGCTAGCCCTGCGGAGTGATTATTCGGCTCGCAAATCAGTTCGGGTTGCGAGTCGAAGCTGACATCGGCCACTGGCTGATAGGCTTTTGAAACGTTTCCAACCGATATAAATTCCAACCACGCGCGCGCCTGGGCTCAAAATGAAAACTGAAATCCCTAGGAGTATTTGCGCTCTGATTTGTGTGGCGCCGAGCGGGCAGTATCGCTTAAATTAATTCTGGAATCCCTAGGAAGGACGATTAGCCGCTGGTCACGCGCGTTCGGATTGGATTGGGCCGCATGCTATAGGAGTCTGAAAGGAATGCGGCGTTTCTGGACAAATTACCGTCAGTTTACCGAACTGAACTCCAATGCAGGGCGGCCGTGGAAAGAATTCGGCCGAACTATCCTTGTTTGCATGACTTCGACAGCCCCAGCGGT
>CAWBFS010000071.1:0-83841 GCA_963788085.1 uncultured Alphaproteobacteria bacterium | reverse complement strand
GCATGCCCTATGTGACCGAGGGGCCGCGCGGCAAGGAATGGGTGACCAAATCGGGCGCGTCGTTCGGGCTGATGAACGGCATGGGCTCGGCCGGCCGCCTCTACGAGCCGGGCAAGATCCATCGCTCCGACCGCATGGCCTCTGAGGGGATCTACGCGGACGGCAAGAAGGGCATCCGCCGCATGACCGATCCCGAATTGCGGATCAAGGACCAGGACCGCGACGGCATCCAAGCCGAGGTGCTCTATGGCATCCTCGGCGCCACCAGCCGCATCAACGACGACGAGGCCGCCGGCGAGATGCTGCGTATCTACAACGAGTGGCTCGCCGATTTCTGCATGACCCACCCCGATCGTTTCGCCGGGCTCGCCTGCATTCCGAACCACGACATCGACGCTGCGGTCGGCGAGATCGAACGCGTCGCGCGGCGCGGCGGGGTGCGCGGGCTCGAAATCTCGCGCCGGGGCGACATGACCCCGCTATGGGACCCGTGGTGGAACCCGATGTGGGACGCGGTCGCGGCGAGCGGGCTGCCGGTGCATTTCCATACGATCGGCAGCGGTATCAGGCGCGATTTTACGAAGCTGGCACCAAAGGTGGCGCTCGCCGCCCGCGCCGCCGGCATCACCAGCTTCCAGATGTACATGTCGGAGGTATTGCTGTCGGTGATCTTCTCGGGCGTCCTCGAACATCACCCCGGCATCAAGCTCGTCATCGGCGAGGCCGGCACCGGCTGGATCCCCTACATCCTGCAGCGCATGGACGCCGAATGGGAGGACCAGTTCAAGGAGCTCGATCTGAAGATGAGGCCCAGCGAATACTGGCGCCGCCAGTGCTACGCCACCTATCAGAGTGACCCGATCGGCGTGAAACTGCTCGACGAACTCGGCGAGGACAACATCATGTGGGGCTCGGACTTCCCGCACCCCGACGGCGTCTGGCCCGACTCGCAGGAATATATCCAGCGCGAGCTAGGCCACCTCCCCGCCGCCACCCGCAAAAAGATCGTGTGCGACAACGCCGCCAAACTCTACCGCTTCGTTAATTGAGCGGCTCCGCGGATTGAGTCCGATCAGTGTGTCGACAAACTCACGTCCGGGCGCAGCTGCCGCGCACCGTCCTGCGTTGCGCGCTCGATTACCTTGTTCGCGACAGCAAAGCCGAGTTGGCGACCGGCGACGATGTCGCTGCGAAAATGGATGCCCGCCCAGATACGCGACTCCCCGGCCCGGTCCCCGAGCGCCGCAAACGCTTCAGCATCCCGCGGGAAAAGATAGCCGAGCACCCTGGTGACGGCGGTCGAGGAACACGCATGAGCCGCCGGGTAGCTTGGGTGATTAGGCGTGGTGAATACAGTCTTGATCTCGGGATCGAGCTGGAAAGGGCGGATCGCCCAGTAGGTATACTTCGCTTCCCAGCAACCGATAGCTGAGTCATACAGCACGACAAACGGCAGCACGAAAGCGCGGGCGGCGCGCGGCGGGTCGTCGTCGAGCCGGTATTCCAACGTCATCTTGCTGAGCTGTTCGTTCCAGTACTGATGCGCCCGCAACCCGCCAACGGCGGCCTCCCAGAAGAGAGCCTCGTTGTTGGTCAGCGGCGTCCGCGGAAAGTTCTTGAGTTCGGCGAGTTCGGCTGCCTTTTCTGGCGAGTCGTAGGGGATCGGCGGCCCAGGGCGGAATTCGCTCGGCGAGGACAGGACCCAGGGTTTCCACGTCCCGGCCATTGGCAAGATCGGGTTTGTGCCGGTCCACTTGCCGGGGCCGCCCGGCACAGAACCGGTCCATTTGGAGTCCGTTCCGTCGGATTTGCCGCGCGCGATCACGAGAGCGGCGACTTGCTTGCCGAGCGCCATACCCGCCGCGATGTCGCTCGGATAATTGACGCCCGCGGTCAGACGAGAACCCGCGGCCTCCTCGGCTTTTTCCCGGAAAAACGAGGCTCGATCGGGAAAGACGTAGGCCAGGACCTCTGAGGCCGCGGCGGCAGCCACCGCGTGCTCGGCCGGATAGGAAGGGCTCGGTGGGTTCGCGACCACCGTCGTCAGGTCAGCTTTGACCGCGCTCGGATGTGGCCGGTTGTACGCGTATTTGCTGTCCCAGGCCGCGACCAGGGCGTCATAGATCGCAATGTGCATCAGCGCGAGGTCGCGTACTGCGACTGGCCAGCCGGTGCCATTTTTGAGTAGCTCGGCAACTGCGATCTCACTCCAGCGATAAGACGGAGCCCCGGTATCCCAATAGGCGACGCGGTCAAGCGCCGCGCGATCACGCGTGGCCGCCATCTGCCTGAGTTCGCTCAACTCCTTCTCGGTCGCGGCACGATCGGGCGGCGGCGAAACCCGGAACTGCGGGCCCGAACTGATGACCCAGGTCTTCCAGGTGCCGGCCTGCGGCTCCACCCCCCCGGCTTGTTCCGCCTGCGCCGGCAGACCGGAGACGACCAGCAGCATGACCAACCAGGCAATGCCTCGCATATCACCGCTCCTATCTTGACCATCTCGCCGCAGCGTGTGGACGACGTGCTTCATACTTGTCGTGCCGTCGAGTCCCGAGGCGCTGAGGCGCGATTTTGAAGCTGACGCAAACAAAGCCCGCCTCGTTGAGGCTCACGGCCGCGGGCAGGACGAGTCTTCCGGGTAAAGGCGGCGATTTCTATCCGATTTCGGCCTACCCATCCGCTATCGGCCCAAATTTTGCCTGTCGATAGACGGTCCGTCGCGATATCATAGCGCCCGGCAATCAGGACCACCCCGAACGGCGTGAGGGCGGTTGGAATGTCCGCGCTAAGCCGACGAAGCACCCCAACGAGTGCTCCACCGATTCCACCGGAGGGAATTGCCGCGCCGTCGGGGTCCGCGGTGGTTCCTTACGATGTCAAGAAGGCCGTCGATTTCATACGCGCACGAACGGGCGAGAAGGTCACAATTGCGGACCTCGTCAAAGTGTGCGGCGTGGCAGAGCGAACGCTGCGCAAGCATTTCCGCGTCTTCTTGGGCCTCGCACCACGCGAGTATCTGCGCCGAACACGGCTTGCAGCGGTTCGCGAACAACTGCTCGCCGCGGGAGCAGACGTCTCGGTCACCGAGATCGCCGCCCGGAACGGATTCAACCACTTCGGCAGATTTGCCGCGCAATACCGGCGATGCTTTGGTGAAACCCCTTCTTCTACTCTCCGCCGGGCCTGTTCGCCCGAAAGCAATAGTGCCCCGAGTTTGGATAAGCCGCCCCCGCTGGTGCGTAACGCGCGAGGAAGGCCTTCATTGGTCATTCTCCCGCTCCGTACCGCCACCATCGATCACACATTCTTCGCAGAGAGCCTTGCGGAAGGGCTCGCCTGCGCTCTGAGTAGCGCCCGCTCCGTTTCCGTCACACTAGCCAGGTCATCGAACGTAGCTTCGCTCAATTTGCAGCGGCTCGCCTGCGAAAATAGTGCCCGCTATTGTCTTACCGGCAGAGTCTCGCAGGCCGAGGAGCGCCTGCGAGTGATCATTTGTCTCCTCGATGCGGCCAACGAGCGTCACCTTTGGGGCGACAGCTTCGACGGTCGAACGAGTGACCTGTTCGAGCTGCAAGATCGTGTCACCGAGGGTGTCGTGCTCGCGATATTGCCTAACGTCAGAAAAGCCGAGATCGAGCGCGCCCAGGGAAAGCGGCCCGAGGATCTTGGCGCTTACGATCTCGCGATGCGGGCCATTCCTTTGGCGTTTGCGGCAAGTCCCGATGCAGCAGGACAGGCGCTCGAGCTGCTCGCCAGGGCGATGGAGATTGACCCAGACTATGCGCTGGCCACCGCCTTGGCGGCGTGGTGCCATGCTCAGCTGGTCACCTATCAGGGCGCTCTCTCGGTCACCGAGGAGAAGATGCACGCTTTGCACCTCGCGAACCGCGCGGGCGTATTAGACGCCGAAGGCGACCCGCTGGTGGTCACAGCCCGATGCGCGGTTCACACGATGGTGAACGACTTCGAGGCCAGCGCCGCTCTGCTGGAACGGGCGCTCGCACTTGACCCGACTTCTGCCTGGGCTTGGGAACGAAGTGGGTGGCTCAATACTTATTTGGGACGATCGGAGGTTGCCATCCAACATTTTATGCGGGCGATTAGCCTTGCTCCTGCCCGCCCGCAAAATGCCCATCGTTTTATCGGGATTGGCTCCGCCTATTTTGATGCCGGTCGTTATGACGAGGCAGTCCGCTGGAAACGAAGGGCCCTATTGGAGCAGCCTGGTGTCGCCTGGGTGAACCGGACATTAGCCGTTTCATATGCGCGCCTAGGCGACCGTATCGCAGCCCTTGACGCGCTTACTGCGCTGCGGCGCTGCTCTCCAGAGGTTACAATAAGCCAAGTTTTGAGCGCGGTACCATTCACCCGAGACTTTCTGGATCGTGTCGCGGAAGGCTTGGGCGACCTCGGATTGCCGCTCTGAAATCGGCTAACGTGAGCATCGGCATCCGCGGATGACCGACCCCGAAATGCGGCTCAAGGACCAGGACCGCGACGGCATTCAGGCCGAGGTATTGTACGGCATCCTCGGTGCCACCAGCCGCATCAACGACGACGAAGCCGCCGGCGAGATGCTCCGTATCCACAACGAGTGGCTCGCCGATTGCTGTATGACCCACCCCGATCGTTTCGCGGGGCTCGCCTGCATCCCGAACCACGACATTGATGCTGCGGTCGGCGAGATCGAGCGGGTCGCGCGGCGCGGCGGCGTGCGGGCTCGAAATCTCGCGACGCGGCGACATGACGCCGCTGTGGGACCCTTGGTGGAACCGGATGTGGGACGCGGTCGCCGCCTCCGGGTTGCCGGTGCATTTCCATACGATCGGCAGCGGTATCAGGCGCGATTTACGAAGCTCGCGCCAAAGGTCGCGCTCGCCGCCCGCGCCGCCGGCATCACCAGCTTCCAGATGTACATGTCGGAGGTATTGTTGTCGGTGATCTTCTCGGGCGTCCTCGAACATCACCCCAGCATCAAGCTCGTCATCGGCGAGGCCGGCACCGGCGGGATCCCGCATGGACGCCGGGTGGGACGACCAGTTCAAGGAGCTCGATCTGAAGATGAGCCCAGTGAATACTGGCGGCGCCAGTGCTACACCACCTACCAGAGCGACCCGATCGGCGTGAAACTGCTCGACGAACTCGGCGAGGACAACATCATGTGGGGCTCGGACTTCCCGCACCCCGACGGCGTCTGGCCCGACTCCCAGGAATATATCCAACGCGAGCTCGGCCACCTGCCCGCAGCCACCCGCAAAAAGATCGTCTGCGACAACGCCGCCAAACTCTACCGCTTCGTGAATTAGCGCCTCACCCGCAGCCGGCGACGGCGCGGCGGGCCATCACGCCGACGAGGTGGGCGCGGTATTCGGCGCTGGCGTGGATGTCGGAGTTGAGGCCGGTGTCGGGGATCGTGATGTCCTTGATCGCGTCCGGAGTGAAGGAGCGCGCGAGCGCCGCTTCCATCTCGGGGACGCGGAAGACGCTGGGCCCGGCGCCGGTCACCGCGACGCGCACGCCGCCGCCGTGCGGGCGACGAACACGCCGACGATCGCGTAGCGCGAGGCCGGGTTGCGGAATTTCTGGTAGCAGGAGGCTTGCGGCTTCGGGAAGCGGACCGAGGTGACGATCTCGGCCGGCTCGAGCGCGGTCTCGAACATGCCGGTGAAGAAATTGTCGGCGGCGATCTCGCGCTTGGTGGTGTGCACGGTTGCGTTGAGCCCTATCACTGCTGCCGGGTAATCGGCCGCGGGATCGTTGTTGCTGATCGACCCGCCGAGCGTGCCGCGGTTGCGCACCGCGGGGTCGCCGATCATCCCCGCCATCGCGGCGAGCCCGGGGATGCCCTGCTTGACCACAGACGAGCGGTTGACCTCGGCGTGCCGCGTCATCGCGCCGATGACGATCGCGTCGCCCGCGTCGGTAATGCCGCGCAACGACGGGATCGCGGCCAGGTCGATGAGGTCCGACGGGCGCGCGAGCCGCAGCTTCAGGGTCGGGATCAGGGTCATGCCGCCGGCGACGAGCTTCGCTTCCTCATTGGTGCCGAGCAGGTTCGTGACCTCGTCGAGACTCGTCGGCTTGTGGTAGTTGAATTCGTACATCGGGCTCTCCCTATTCCGCGGCGAGCGGCGAGCGGTGCTGTTGGATGAGGCGCCATAGCCTCTCCGGTGTGGCCGGCATGTCGAGATGCCGGATGCCGAGCGGCTTCAGCGCGTCGACGAGGGCGTTGATGATCGCCGCCGGCGCGCCGATCGCTCCGGCCTCGCCGCAGCCTTTGACTCCCAGCGGATTGTGCGTGCACGGGGTCACGTTGGTCGATAATTTGAAGTACGGCAGATCGCCGGCGCGCGGCATCGTGTAGTCGTTGTAGGAGCCGGTCAGCAGCTGGCCGGTTTCCTTGTCGTAGACGCAGCCTTCGAGCAAGGCCTGGCCGATGCCCTGGGCGAGGCCACCATGAACCTGGCCCTCGACGATCATTGGGTTGAGGATGCGCCCGAAATCGTCACTGGCGGTGAAATTGACGATCGTGACCTGCCCGGTTTCCGGGTCGATCTCGACCTCGGCGATATGGGCGCCCGAGGGGAAGGTGAAGTTTTTCGGGTCGTAGAACGCGGTCTCGTCGAGGCCGGGCTCCAGCTCCTCATGCGGGAAATTATGCGGCACATAGGCGGTCAATGCCACCTCTGCCATGGACTTCGACCGGTCGGTGCCGGCAACGGTGAACTTGCCATCCTTGAACTCGACATCGGCCTCGGCGGCTTCGAGGAGATGGGCGGCGATCTTGCGGCCTTTGGCGACGACCTTGTCCATCGCCTTGACGATCGCAGAGCCGCCGACCGCCAGCGAGCGCGAGCCATAGGTGCCCATGCCAAAAGGGATCTTGTCGGTGTCGCCGTGGATGACCTCGACGTTTTCGATTGGAATGCCGAGCCCGTCTGCGACGAGTTGCGAAAAAGTCGTCTCATGCCCCTGACCGTGGCTGTGCGATCCGGTAAGGATCGTCACGCTCCCGGTCGGGTGAACCCGGACTTCGGCGCTTTCGTAAAGGCCAGCGCGGGCGCCGAGCGCCCCGGCGACAGCCGAAGGAGCGATGCCACAGGCCTCGATGTAGGTGGCGAGGCCGAGGCCGCGCAACTTACCTCGCCCCGCCGCCTCACGGCGCCGGGTCTCGAAGCCCTGAACGTCGGCGGCCTTCAGCGCGAGATCGAGCGTCGTAAAGTAGTCGCCGCTGTCGTATTGCAGCGCGACTGGCGTCTGATATGGATAAGCGTCCTTCGCGATGAAGTTGCGGCGGCGCAGCTCAGCCGGATCCATGCCGAGCTCGTCGGCCGCGAGGTCGACGATGCGCTCGAGCAGAAAGGTTGCCTCCGGACGGCCCGCCCCGCGATAGGCGTCGACCGGGACGGTGTGAGTGAACACGGCTTTGGTTTCGACGTAGATCGCCGGTGTCGTGTAAGTGCCGGCGAGCAGCGTCCCATAGAGATAGGTCGGGATGCTGGGCGCGAAGGTCGACAGATAGGCGCCCATATTGGCGATGGTCGAGACCTTGAGCGCGAGGAATTTCGCATCTCGGTCGAGGGCCAGCTCGACATGGGTGACATGGTCGCGCCCATGCGCGTCCGACATGAAGCTCTCGGAGCGCTCCGCGGTCCATTTGACCGGCCGCCTCAGCTTGCCGGCGGCCCAGGTGACGATCGCCTCTTCGGCGTAATGGTAGATCTTCGACCCGAAGCCGCCGCCGACATCGGGCGCCACGACCCGCAACCTCGCCTCCGGGATGTGCAACACGAAGGCGCCCATCAACAGGCGGATCACATGCGGGTTCTGGCTCGTCGTGTAGAGCGTGTATTCGCCCGTAGCCCGGTTGAACTCGCCGATCGCGGCGCGCGGCTCCATCGCGTTGGGGACGAGCCGGTTGTTTGTGAGGTCGAGCTTGACGACCCGCGCCGCCTTGGCAAACGCGGCCTCAACCGCGGCGAGATCGCCCAGATGCCAATCATAGCAGAGATTGCCCGGCGCTTCGCTGTGCACCTGCGGCGCGCGCCGGCTGAAGCGCCGCGGCCGGGTCGATCGCCGCGGGCTCCTCGACATAGTCGACCTGGATCAGCTCGGCGGCATCGCGGGCCTGCGCGAGTGTCTCGGCGATGACGACGGCGACCTGGTCGCCGACATGGCGGACCCGGTCGGTGACGAGCGGCGGATGCGGCGGCTCGACCATCGGCGAGCCGTCCTTCGAATGGATCTGCCAGCCGCAGGGCAGCCCGCCGACCCCGTCCGCGGCCATGTCCTTCCCGGTGTAGACGGCCACGACACCCGGCGCCGAGGCGGCCGCCGGAGGTATCGATGCCGGTGATCCGCGCATTGGCGTGCGGGCTGCGCAGAATGTAGGCGTGGAGCTGTCCCGGCCGGTTGATGTCGTCGGTGTAGGTGCCCTGGCCGGTCAGAAAGCGATAATCCTCACGCCGCCGGACCGGCGTTCCGATGACGCTCATCGCCCTTACTCCGCGGCCACCCCATGGACGCTGGGCGGCGGCTCCTCGCCTCGCATCACCGCCGCCCCCTCGATGATCGCCAGCACGATGTTGTGATAGCCCGTGCAGCGGCAGAGATTGCCTTCGAGATACTCGCGGACCTCGCGCTCGGTCGGGTTGGGGTTGTTTTTGACCAGATCGAGCGCGCTCATGATCATGCCGGGCGTGCAGAACCCGCACTGCAAGGCATGATTGTTGCGGAACGCCTCCTGCATCGGATGCAGTTTGTCACCGTCCGCGACGGCCTCGATCGTCAGCACCGAGCGGCCTTCAGCCTGCACCGCCAGCAGGGTGCAAGCCTTGACGGCTTCCCCGTCGACATGGACGACGCAGGCGCCGCATTGGCTCGTGTCGCAGCCGACATGCGTGCCGGTCAGACCGAGCTGCTCGCGCAGCAGCTGCACCAATAATGTCCGGCCTTCGACCGTCGCCGAAACCGGCTTGCCGTTCACGGTGAGGCTGACCGTCTTCTGCATCGAGATCTCCCTGCATCGATCACCGGCCGCCAAAGGACGGCGGAAACTCCGGGCGGAGTTTTATGCCGCCGCCGCTTCCGGCTCAAGGCTTCGCGACGAAGCTTCCTACCGGGTTACCCGGCGGCCCGTAAAGAAATACAGCATCGCGCCGATGATCGCGGCGAGCCCGGTCACCCACACCGCGGGCGGAAGCCTGATCTCCTTCTTTGCCGGTGCCGCGGCGGGGGCATTCGGTTGAGCCTCGACCGAAGCTACCGGCGGGGCGCGCTGGTCACTGATTGTGGCCGCGACCCGATCCTGCGGCACGGCTTCGGTTTCTGTCGTCGTGCCGGCAGCCGCCGGGGCCGCCTGTTCGGGGGCGACTGCGGCAACGAAACGCGTGAAGAAGTTTTCGGCCATTCGGCGGGCGACCGAGTTGATCGAGACGCGAGCCGATCTGCGCCAGCTTGCCGCCGACATGCGCCTGGACGGCATAATGCAGCACCGTCGCGCCGCCATCCTCGTCGAGGTTGACTTTGGCGCTGCCCTTGGCAAAACCGGCGACGCCGCCGGTGCCTTCGCCGGCGATCGTGTAGCTCTGCGGCGGGTTGAGATCCGCCAAAGTCACTTTCCCGGCGAAATTGGCCTTTACCGGCCCGACCTGGGCGAGGACCTTGGCGGTGAACTCGGTATCGGATAGCTTCTCGATCGTCTGACAGCCGGGGATGCTGCTCTTCAGGATCTCCGGATCGTTGAGCCCCTCCCAGACGCGTTGGCGGGGAGCGGGGATGCGAAACTCGCCCGTCATTTCCATCGGCAAATTCCTTTCCTGCAGTTCGCGAGTGTGCGGCTGGCGCATGGGGATTGCAACCGTGCGGGCAGAATTGGCGCCGTCGCGGAATAATTCCGCCGTTGCTGCGGTCCTGGTCGGTACGGGGTAGAAGAGCGCGCATGGCGTGGATCGCGGAGCGGCGTCGGCAGAGCCGGTTCGAGGCGGTGGTGCTGCCCCATCTCGACGCCGGATATGCGCTCGCGCGCTGGCTGACGCGCAACGATGCTGACGCCGCCGATGTTCTGCAGGAGGCTTGTCTGCGGGCGTTTCGTTATTTCGACAGTTATCATGAGGGGGACGCCAAGAGCTGGCTCCTAAAGATCGTGCGCCGGACCTCCTATGACTGGCTCGCGCGCAACCGGCCCGCGGAGCTGGTGCCGCTCGAGCTCGACCGCGACTTCGACGGCTCGGTCCACAGCATGCCGGCGCGGTCCGTCGATGCCGATGCGCTGTTGGAGAGCCGCTCCGATCTGCGGCGGCTCGATTTGCTGATCGAGAGCCTGCCGCCGTCGCTGCGCGAGGCGATCGTGCTGCGCGAATTGCAAGAACTCGACTACCGCCAGATGGCTGAAGTTACGGGGGTGCCGATTGGAACGGTGATGTCGCGGTTGCACCGGGCGCGCGCGGCGCTGCGCCGGGCCTGGGACGGAAAAGGATGTGAGTGATGCAATGCGATGAGGTGCGCCCCCGGCTCGAAGCTTATCTCGATGGCGAGCTCGCAGAGACCGAGCGGCCGGCGTTGCGCGACCATCTGCAGAGCTGCCCCGATTGTGGCCCCGAGGCGACGGCCATCGAGCGTCTGCGCGATGAGATCCGCAGTTCCGCGCCGGTTTATCGGGCACCCGACGAACTGCGCTCGCAGATCCGCTTTGCGCTGCGCCGAGAGGCGGCGGCCAGCGCGCCGGCGGCATCGCGTGCGCCGGGCTGGCTTGCCTATGCCGCCTCGATCCTGCTCGCCGTCGCGGTCGGCTCGGGCGGCACGTTTGTGCTGGTGGGCGAGCGGCAAACCGACACGATGGAGACCGAGATCATCGACAGCCATTTGCGCTCGCTGTTGGGCACTCACCTCACCGATGTCGCTTCCTCGGATCAGCACACGGTCAAGCCGTGGTTTGCCGGCCGAACCGATCTGTCGCCGCCGGCCGTCGACCTCGGCGCCGAGGGCTTCCCGCTGGTCGGCGGTCGGCTCGACCTGATCGCGGGAAAACCGGTCCCTGCCCTCGTCTACAAGCGCCGCCAACATGTGATCAGCCTCTTCGTGCTGCCAGCCTCGCCGGCCGACCGCAGCGCGGACCCTGACTCGCCGCGGCTACAATGTGCGGCACTGGGACGAGGGCGATCTCGGCTTCTGGGCGGTCACCGACGCGGCCCCGAGCGAGCTCGCCGAATTCGAACGCCTCTTCCGCAAGGCGACAACGGGCTGAACACAGCCATGAATTGCTCCCTCTCCCCGCTTGCGCCGCACCCGGGGAGAGGATCGGGGTGAGGGGCCTGAAGACATCGAGGGCGTGTGACAGGCAAGAACAGGTGGTACGATCGCGACATGACGGCATACGGATTTACGCTATTCGACACGGCGATCGGCCGCTGCGGCGTCGCCTGGAGTGATCGGGGCCTGGTGGGCGTGCAGCTCCCCGAGGCGGGCGATATGGAGACGCGCGAGCGCATGCTGCAGCGGTTTCCGACCGCTGCGGAAGGGCCGCCGCCGCCAAAGGTGCGGCTTGCGATCGACGGCATCGTCGCACTGCTCCAGGGCGAGCCGAGCGACCTCTCGACGATCGCGCTCGACATGGAGGGCGTGGCGCCGTTCCACCGCCGCGTTTACGAGGTGGCGCGCACGATCCCGCCGGGAAAGACGCTCGCCTATGGCGACGTCGCAGCGCGCCTCGGCGCCGCTCGCGCGGCACGCGCCGTCGGCCAGGCGCTCGGGCGCAACCCGTTCCCGATCGTCGTGCCATGCCACCGCGTGCTGGCGGCCGGCGGCAAGATCGGCGGCTTTTCGGCCCATGGCGGCACGGAGACCAAACGCCGCATGCTGGCGATCGAACGCGGCGAATGAATGAGGGCCTCGGTTTCGAGCCGGCAATCGCGGTCGATCACCTGCGCGCCCGCGACGAAACCATGGCGCGCGTCATCGACGCGGTCGGCCCGTTTCTCCTGCAGCCGATCGGTGCGTCCAGCATCTTTGGCGCGCTGTCGCGGGCGATCGTCTATCAGCAGCTGAACGGCAAGGCGGCGGCGACGATTTTTGCGCGGTTCTGCGCGCTGTTTCCCGGCACGGACCCGACTGCCGAACAGGTCCTCGCCGCATCCGAGGATGAACTGCGCGGCGCCGGCCTGTCGCGCTCAAAGCTCCTCTCGCTACGCGACCTCGCCGGCAAGACCGTCAGCGGGGAGATCCCGACACTCGCCGAGATCCGGCATATGGAAGATGAGGCGATTATCGAGGGGCTGACTTCGGTTCGCGGGATCGGCCGCTGGACGGTCGAGATGCTGCTGATCTTCCGCCTCGGCCGGCCGGATGTGCTGCCTGCGGACGATTACGGCATCCGCAAGGGCTTTGCCCGCGCCTATACCCAGGGTGAGCTGCCGGCGCGCAAGGACGTCGAAACCTACGGCCTCCGGTGGAAGCCCTACCGCACCGTGGCGAGCTGGTATCTATGGCGCCTGGCCGAGCAGGCGCCGTTGCAGACATCACAATGACTTCGATGACTATCTATCGCGAAGTGCCCGAAAAAATGGAAGATCGCCTGATCGTAGCGCTCGACGTGCCGAGCATAAGCGAAGCTCGGGCGCTGATCGACAAGCTGGAGGGGGTGGTTTCGTTCTTTAAGGTCGGCCTGTGGCTGCAATTCGCCGCCGGGTTCGACGGCCTGCTCGATTACTTGCTCGCAAGGAACAAGAACATTTTTCTCGATGCCAAGATGTTCGACATCGGCGAGACGGTAAAGCAGGGAGTCGCGCGGGCCGCGGAGCGCGGGGTCACTTTCGTCACCGTTCATGGTGACGGCGAGATCATGAAGGCGGCGGTCGAGGGCAAGGGAAATTCCCGCTTGAAAATCTTCGCGATCACGGTCCTCACCTCGGTCGATCAGGACGGCCTGCGCGAACTCGGTTATCTGTGCAGTGTCGAGGATTTGATCCGGCTGCGCGTCAAACGAGCGATCGAGTGCGGATGCGACGGCATCATCGCCTCGCCACATGACAATCCGAACCGGATCCGCCAGATCACCGGGGAACAGCGGCTGCTGATCGCCACGCCCGGGGTTCGGCTTGCCGGCTCGTCCGTCGATGACCACAAGCGGCCCGGCACACCCGCGCAGGCGATCGCGGCGGGGGCGGATTATCTCGTCGTCGGCCGCCCGATCGTCAGAAGCGACGACCCCGCCCGCGCCGCGACGGCGATCATCGAGAACATGCGGAGCACGTCTTAGGCGGAGTTCCGAGGTTGCCCGCGCAATCACACCCAAACCTCTGCCTGCGGCCGCGTGCCATTAGCGAGAGCTTCCTTCGTGATGAATTCGCCGCTGCTGTGCACTATTCTCGTCGAGAAAGCGGCGGAAAGGAGCGCGCAATGACCGACACGGCGACGATGGTGGCCCTCGGCGAGGATTATCCAGAGCTGCGCAAGTCCGTGCGCAAGATCTGCGAGCGTTACCCCGGGGCTTATTGGCGCAAGCTGGAGGCGGAGCAGGCCTATCCGACCGAGTTCATTGCCGAATTGACGCAGGGCGGCTTTCTCGCCTCGCTGATCCCCGAGGAATATGGCGGCTCCGGGCTGCCGTTGCGCGCCGCTGCCGTGATCCTCGAGGAGATCAATGCTTCGGGCTGCACGGCCAGCCAGGGGCACGCGCAGATGTACATCATGGGCACCGTATTGCGGCACGGCAGCGAGGAGCAGAAGCAGCGCTATCTGCCGAAGATCGCTTCGGGCGAATTGCGGCTGCAGGCTTTCGGCGTGACCGAGCCGACGACCGGCTCCGACACGACCAAGCTCAAGACCCGCGCGGTGCGGCACGGCAACCACTATGTAATTAACGGGCAAAAGGTGTGGACCTCCCGCGCCCGGCATTCCGACCTGATGCTGCTGTTGGCGCGCACCACCCCGGTCGACGAAGTGAAGCGCCGCACCGACGGCCTCTCGGTCTTTCTCGTCGATCTGCGCGAGAATTTGGGGCACGGGGTCGAGATCCGCCCGATCGAGGCGATGATCAACCACAACACCACCGAGGTGTTTTTCGACAATCTCGAAGTGCCGCCCGAGAACCTGATCGGCGAGGAAGGCAAGGGCTTCCGCTACATTCTCGACGGCATGAATGCCGAGCGCATCCTGGTCGCTCAGGAATGTATCGGCGACGGCCGCTGGCTGCTCAAGAAGGGCATCGACTACGCCAAGGAGCGGTTCGTCTTCGACCGGCCGATCGGGCAGAACCAGGGCGTACAGTTCCCGCTCGCCCACGCCTATGCCGAGCTCGAAGCGGCCGACATGATCTGCCGCCGTGCCGCCGCATTGTTCGACGACGGCAAGGAGTGCGGCGCCGACGCCAATATGGCCAAACTCCTCGCCTCGGAGGCGACCTGGCACGCCGCCGAGGCGACCTTCGCGACCTATGGCGGCTTCGCCTTCGCCAAGGAATACGACATCGAGCGCAAATGGCGCGAGGCCCGCCTCTACCAGACCGCGCCGATCTCGACCAACCTGATCCTCGCCTATATCGGCCAGCACGTGCTGGGCATGCCGCGCTCGTATTGAGCCGAAAGCCGCGGATCGCATATCGAGTTCTACAAACGTGCGACTGGCTTTCCGCGGATGACGCCATCGGTGCCATTCGCGTAACATCCGCTCCGCAGGACCGCCGACAGAAAGGAGGGCACAATGCTGGCGATGTGGGTAAAGGTCCGGGTGAAGCCCGATGCGCGCGAGCGCTTCCTCAAGGCGATCGAGGTGGATGCCCTCGGCTCCGAGAGGGACGAGCCGGGCTGCATGCGCTTCAACGTCCTGCAGGACGCGCAGGACCAGAACGTCTATTATTTCTACGAGGTCTACCGGGACGAGGCGGCGCTCGAGGCGCATCGGGCGGCGCCCCACTACGCCGTGTGGCGCGCGGCCGCGGACACATTGGACGGAGCGCCTGAGGCGACGCGCTGCCGAACAGTATTTCCAGCCGCAGCAAGGTATTGGGAGCAAAAAGGCTCGTCTCCCGCGTAAGCGCAGCCGGCACATCGGGGGCGCGGGAGCGGCAGCCGAGGCCGACGATCGCATCGGCCTTACAGCATTTGCCCGCCATCGACGGCGATATTCTGGCCGGTCACCCAGCTGGCGAGCGGCGAGCACAGGAACAGCGCAACTTGCGCGATTTCCTCCGGTCGGCCGAGCCGGCCGAACGGGATGCTCCTGAGGATGCCGGCGTAGAGGTGCGGATTGTTGGCCTTGGCCCGCGCCCAGGTGCCGCCGGGGAATTCGATCGAGCCGGGGGCGATGCAGTTGACCCGGATCCGCTTGTCCGCGAGCGCCGCGGCCTGGGTCAAGGTGTATTCCAGGACCGCGGCCTTGACGGCGCCGTAGGGCGGCGTGCGGACCGAAGCTCGAAACCCGGAGATCGACGAGATGTTCAAGATCGAGGCCGCTTCGGACTTTTCGAGGTAGGGCAGCGCCGCTCGCGTCGCCCGCACCGTCGCCAGCAGGTCGACCGAGATGCTGGCGGCCCATCCGGCTTCGTCGTCGCTGGTCCCGAACCCCGAGGCATTGTTGACGAGAACGTCGATCCCGTCGAGAGCGTCGGCCGCTTCTGCAATGTAGCGTGGAATGGCCGCGGCGTCTGAAAGATCGCAGACCGCGGCATGGGCGATGCCGCCATGCCGGGCGATCTCGTCGCGGGTCGCGGCGAGCGCCTCGGCGCCGCGGGCGCAAATCGACACGCCGGCGCCGGCCTCGGCAAAGGCGAGTGCGATCGCGCGCCCGATGCCGCGGCTGCCTCCGGCGACAATGGTGCGCTTGCCGGCAATGTCGATCTTCATGCTTCCTCCTCAGCCTCGCCCGGCGCAGCATGCGCTCCCGAACATGGCAACGGAAGGGCTTAGCCGATGATCAAGAGCGTCTCGCTGCTGACCCGCAAGGCGGGCCTCTCGCACGAGGAATTCGTCAAGCACTGGCTCGAGGTGCACGCGCCGCTGGCTCATGCAGTACCGGGACTGCGACGTTACGTTCAGTCGCATATTGTCGGCGAGCGGACCCGGCCCGACATTCCGACGACGGATGTCGAAGTCGATGGAGTTGCCGAAACCTGGTATGACGATCTGCCCGCCATGGAGCGCGCCAATGCCTCTCCCGAAGCCAAGGCATTGCATGCCGACGGCGCTCTTTTCATCGGCCGCATCAAAAGCTTTCTCACCGAGGAGAAGGTGATCATTCCGCGGGAGTGAGCACGCTTCTCCCTCTCCGCCCCCGGGGGCGGAGAGGGTCGGGTGAGGTGGGGGAGGCCCCTCCAGCTCAAGGTCGGCACCGGCAAAGTGGATCCCGGCGTTCGAGGGTGTCAAGAAATCGACGATTGCCTGGATCAGCGTTGTGCGTCCTTCGGGACGGCCGCGCCGCGGCCTCCTCAGGATGAGGAATTTTCTTCATAATATCAAAGCATTACCTCATGCTGAGGAGCGCCCAAAGGGCGCGTCTGGAAGCGCGCACTGCCTCGCCTCAGCCCTTCTTTCGCTCTGTAGATCAATTTTCCTGACAGCCTCCTTCGCCGGGAAAGCGCGGAGGGGAGGTCGAGCTGCATCAACTTGAATGCACTAGCTGTTTTTGCTGTTTTTTGCAGCGAAAATAGAGCGATCGGCTTCGCTCCGCCGCGGAATCCTGGGTTGAAGCGCCGCGGCGGGGCGCAGTAACAGCGGCAATTCCGCGGTCGGTTTGCTGTCTTCCGCTGTATCGGGAGTGTGGCTCGAGCTCACGTCCTTAGCGGGGCGTATACCCATAAGGGTCTCGGCTGTTTGCTGCCTGCGCTTCCTCCAGCTGCCGCAAGCGATTATCGAAATCGCTTGCGTCGATTGCCCGCAGAAAGCTGTCGATCATCTGCGACAGCGCGAACCCCTCGCCCGGGGTGATGCCGCCGCGCCCGACCGCGTCGGCGACCGCCTTTATCGCGCCGAGGATATCGGCCGCGCTGTTGATCGGCGGCAGAGACAGCTCAAACCGAGCGGTCGCGCCGCGGCGCGACGGTGCGGCCGAGACAGAGCCGCAATGCCGTCGGATCGCCGGCCAGGGCGAGTTCGACCGCTTGCGGCTCAGCGCCGTCGCTTCGCCATCGAGCAACAGTTGCGCCGCCCGACTCGACCGGTTCATCGCGCCGCGAGGCCGACCGCCGGGATTTCCGGACCGCCCCTTCGCAAACGGTCGACCTCGAACTCCTTTTTGCTGTCGTTGCTGTTTTCTGCAGCGAAAAATAGTCATCGCTCCACCTCCATTGGTCATCGTGATGCCCGCCGCCGGATGACCTCTGGAGATGGATAACATATGATTATGGCAATTTTGTTGTTGCTGCATTGAAGCTCCAAAGCACGAGCCGGCGCAGCAGCAAGACGTAGCAAACGGCTTTTCGAACCGCTCGGATGGGCACCCCGTGAGCGGGTGCCGCCCAATAGTTTTCGTCGTCGGTGCCGGGCGGCCGAAAGTCTCCATTGTTGGCGGAAGGACTTGTTTTTTAACTGAAAACTTTGTCCCAGTGGAGACTTCCAGCGGTAGCGCTCGCCTCTACGTTGATAATCCGGTGTATCGCGCGGCGGTACGCTGGCCCGCCAACGGGCCGGTTACCGCCCAGCTGCGCCTCGGTCCGCATCGCCTGTCGCGTCCGGACAGAGTGCGCTTCGTTCGTGCGCGTAGAGCATGATTCAAATCCCATGAGCAAGATGCGTTCGAGCGTATCTCCCACACCGAAACCATACGTAATGCAATCTTGCAACTGCTGGATGCCGAAATGGTAAAGGTCCCATATCCCGTGCTTATGAGGATAGTTTTTCGGGAGAATTACCAGAGAGAAATCTGCACCGAAGTGCAAATATATATGGCTCTTGAGAATATCGCGCAGAATTTTTTCGCGATTTGTTTTCTCAACTTCCACAGCGACGCGGTGGCCATTGATCGAAAATGCAAAGTCGAGCTGCTGACGGATTTGCGCCGGCAACTGAAGCTGAAAAATGGACGCGCCGAGCTCAACGATGCCTTCTTTGAATGCAGTATCGAAATTAGAGGTAAGCTGCCCTTGATTTGTCGAAGGGTCTGCGACGCTAAAATTGAACTCGATTCGGGAGAGGCGGCTGAGCAACGGGGATAGGTGCCGAAATGCTTCCCCCTGCGTCGGGTAGAGCTCAAAGCCGCAGGCATAAGCCGGAAACGAAATCATGGAACACCTCTCGCGAGTGAAAGTGCGACAACTATAAAGAAGAGAAGGCCGCACCAAGGATCACACCCTAAGCCTTTATTGTAATTTCGATAGCGTCGACCCTCACACCGAGAGTTGCAGCCAAACCTTGCTTTACTTGCGCCAAAGAGAGCGGGCGAACCTCGGCTTCCCAGGAATGATCCTCTTCGTTCAGCCGTGCCCGCGCCGCTTCCGGCGGCGGGTCCGGGGGCGGAATTGGCTCAAATACCAAGTCAGCCGGGTCAATCCCTACGTCAGCAAGGGTCGTGTACCTCACCGGGAATCTCCATCCTCGCCAAACATCTGGGACATTAATTCTGCAAAAATCGCGGAGCTTTACCTTAAAACGTCCAGCTATCTCCGATGGAACTACGTCCGCGATATGGCCGATGATAAACGCGGTCTTATGGGGCTCCGTCGGCTTACACCAATCTTTGTCTCCCGCGTTCTGGTTCTGTACGCACACAATAAACTGGCACTCGCGAGCTCGCCAGTCCCGAAGCTTCCAGTACTGGGTTGCGCCCTCCTTTAGTATTAAATCCGGCGGCTCGATCGTGAACACCAACAACGCATCCGGCGACACCGACAATTCATCTGCCATCGAAAACCTCCGATAAAAGATACCGAAATATGGATCATAACTACGGAGGTATCGATAGGGGTTTTTGCAAACCTCATATGCGCCGGAAGCGGAGCGGTCGCGACGCGGTCTGACGATCGCTGTTCAAATCACGATCCGCTCGACCTCGTCGAGGCTGACCTCGTCGCGCCGGCGATCGTAGAGCTGCGTCGTGCGCGTCGAGGCATGGTTCGCCATCGCCGCCGCCTTTTCCAGCGTGCCGCCGTTCTTGAGATAGGCGGTGATCCCGGTCGCCCGGAAACTGTGATTGCCGAGCTTGGTTGCGATGCCGGCCGCCGCGGCGCGCCGGCGGATCATCGCATAGGCGTTCGCCTGCGGCAGCACCGTGCGGGTGAGCTTGCCGGTACCGCGGCCGATCGTGCGGAACAGCGGCCCCTTGGGATCGTCGCGCAGGCCTGCGCCGTCGAGATAGGCGACGAGGTATTCATCAAGGTTGTGGTGGCACGGCATCGCGTGGCGCTTGCCGCCCTTCTCGCGCAGCCGCACCCAGAGCCGGCGGTTCTGCGTGAACACATCCTCGACCGTCATCCCGAGCGCCGCGCCGATCCGGGCGAAGGAATAGACCATCAGCCCGATCAGGGCGCGATCGCGCAGACCGACGATGCTTCGCCGTGTCGATGCTGTCGAGCAGCGCGCGCGCTTCCGCCGGATCGAGCACCGGCGTTTGCCCGGACGTCACGACGTGCCGGGGCCCGCGCACTGACGCGGCCGGGTTGACCGGCACGACCTGGCCGGTCACCAGCCAGTCGAATAAGTGACGGATCGCGGCGAGCCGTTGCTTGACGCTCGGCGCCGCGAGTTCGCGCGTGCCGGCCTCGATCCAGGTCGCGACGTGCACCGGCTGGACGGCGGTGATCGACGGGACGCCGGCGCTCGCGCACCAGGCCAGGAATTCCTCCGCGGCGCGGGCATAGGCCCGCCGCGTGTGCGGGTTGCGGATGTTGGCCGCGAAGAATTCGAGGAAGCGCATGCCGGCGCGATCGCCGGCGGCCGCGACGAGCTCGGGCAAGCGTGGTGCGGTGATTGGGACGAGCTGGTTCATGCGCTCAAAACGGCAGAGATGTTGACCAGCCCATTCGATTGACCGGGCACACTGGCTTCACAGGCCTTCACGGGTCGGACAGGCGAAACGGCTTTCACCGGCTGGACTGGTTTGACAGCCGTCACGGGCTTCACGACACCAAGAGACGCAGCCCCGGCTGTGAAAACGGCCACGGCTCCGGACCGGTCACGGATATGGCCGTCTCCCCACCAACCGATGTGACGCCCACTCCAGGCATAGACGCTGTCCCCATCGATGAACGCGATATTCTTTCCTCGCAGGCTGAAGATACGGCCTGTGGGCTCATCCAACCATGCATAGGCTCGCCCGGATTCATCGTACAGAGCTTCCATGTGGCTTCCTATCAATCAGTATCCGATAAAGGACGTTATCAATATCGGCTTGCAAATACAACTTAACATGTTATGTTAATAAATGCATAAAAACGAGCTGGAGCTGCTGCTGAGCTTGGATGGCGCCGAGTATGAGATGGCTCCGGGGGTGATTGTAGGGTTTGCCATGTCGACATTATGAGAAAACCCCGCAGCGCCCCCACGGCATCAGCTACGCGCTCGTGCTCCGGCCGAAGGCGGGGGGTGTTCCGTCGGATTAGGTTCGATAACGCTCATGCCAATCGAACGAGGCGGCAGGAGGCACAAGCGTGTTGTCTATGACCACTGGCACCGCACCACCAAAGGACGAGGGCCGTCCCTATGCGTTCACTACGTCACTCAAGTTACTCGATAATTTTTGGCAGGAGTAAAACGGACACTCAATGAAAAAGGCATCCCCAATGACTTATAAAGTGGGTCCCATCGGCGAATTTGCCGCGTGGACGAAGCGCGTGATCTGCGATCCGCAGGCAACGCGCGATATCCGAAAAAAGTGGTTCGATAGCGAGGCGACCGCGGCCCGCGCTACCGCCGATCAGTTTCGGCCGAGGCGATGGTCAAGCTGCTGTCGCCTGGGAATCTCGCCGTGCTTGACGCCATAAGGCGTCATAAGCCGACATCCATGCGTGAACTGGCGACACTCACGGGCCGGAAGGAAGCAAGCCTATCCCGCACCCTGAAGCGTTTTGCGCAGCTCGGCATTGTCGCCTTTGAAGACGGGCCGCGCCGCGCTCGCGTGCCGGCGCTGGTGGCAACGCGCGTGCATCTCGAAATTGACCTTACCGGGCATCACAGCGCCATTGCCCTAGATGGCCCACACTAAAAGGCAGCCGCGATCGGCAGGCGCAGACACGTCGACAGCGTTGGCAGATTAATACTCAGAGAGGATTGTGAGACTTAAGAATACGCTCGCCACCCTGAGGACGACATGAGCGATGACCCGACGGCGGACGCGAACTCGACGACCGAGCTGGTGCTAAGGGTGATTCACACAATTCATCAGGCAATGACGCACCATCGCTCATATCAAATCCCGCTACACCGGCGAAGGAGGCTGTCAGGAAATCGACGATTGGCCGGATCAACTTTGCGCGTCCCCCGCCTTCGCAAGGGCAGGCTCTTCGAGACGGCCGCGGAGCCTGTCCTCGGGCCGCGCAGCGACGGACCCGGGGGCGGCCTCCTCAGGATGAGGGTTTTCCAATGCTGTCAAAGGTTACCTCATGCTGAGGAGCGCCCGGCGGGCGCCTCTCGAAACACGCGCCACCTCGCTGCAGCTCTGCTTTCGCTGCTTAAATCAATTTCCCGACAGTGAACCCCAAGTCTCCCATTCCGTCGTTCCCACGCAAGCGGGAACCCAGGGATTTCAGTAACTTGCCCCCTGTTCGAGCCAGGGGCAGGCTCTGAGCCCCCGCTTTCGCGGGCGCGACGATTGGAGAATGCTGCCAATTTGATTACAGCCTCCTTCGCCGGGAAAGCGCGGAGGGCCACTCTCGCGAGAATGACGATGACTGAAAAAGACCTTCCCTACCTGACTGGGTTTGGCAACGAGCACGCGACAGAGGCCCTGCCGGGTGCGCTCCCCGAGAGTCAGAATGCGCCGCAACGGCCGCCCCTGGGTCTTTATACCGAGCAGATCTCGGGCACGCCGTTCACCGCGCCGCGCGCCGAAAACCGGCGATCTTGGCTCTATCGCATCCGGCCTTCGGCGATGCACCCGCCGTTTCGCCGGATCGATAACGGTCTCATCCGCAGCGCGCCGATCGACGACGCGCCGCCGCCGCCCAACCGGCTGCGGTGGAACCCGCTGCCTTTCCCCGAGGAACCGGCGGATTTCATCGAGGGGCTCGTCACGATGGGCGGCAACGGCGATGCGAGCGCGCGGTGCGGGGTTGCGATCCACATCTACCGCGCAACCAAGCCGATGCAGCACCGCGTTTTTTACGACGCCGACGGCGAGTTGCTGATCGTCCCACAGCTGGGACGGCTGCGGCTTGCCACCGAGCTCGGCGTGATCGCGGTAAGACCCGGCGAGGTCGCGGTCGTTCCGCGCGGCATCAAATTCCGCGTCGATTTGCCGGATGGGCGCGCACGAGGCTATGTCTGCGAAAATTACGGCGCCCTCTTCCGATTGCCCGAATTGGGCCCGATCGGCGCCAACGGCCTCGCCAACCCGCGCGACTTCCGCGCACCTGTCGCCGCTTTCGAAGACCGCGACGAGCCCACCCAGGTAGTCGCCAAATTCGAGGGCAATTTATGGGCCACCGAACTCGACCACTCGCCGCTCGACGTCGTGGCCTGGCACGGCAACTACGCGCCCTATGTCTACGATCTCGCGCTCTTCAATACGATCGGCACGGTCAGTTTCGATCATCCGGACCCGTCGATCTTTACTGTCCTGACCTCGCCTAGCGATGTGCCCGGCACCGCCAATTGCGATTTCGTGATCTTTCCGCCGCGCTGGCTGGTCGCCGAGCACACCTTCCGGCCGCCCTGGTTCCACCGCAACACCATGAGCGAGTTCATGGGCCTCGTGCACGGCGTCTATGACGCCAAGGCCGAGGGGTTCGCCCCAGGGGCGCCTCGCTGCACAATTGCATGTCCGCTCACGGCCCCGACCGGGCGACCTTCGAGAAGGCGGTCGCCGCCGACCTCGCGCCACAGAAGGTCGAGGACACGCTCGCCTTTATGTTCGAGACCCGCCTGGTGATCCGGCCGACCCGCTTCGCGCTCGAAACCGAGGCTCTGCAGCGCGATTACGACGCGTGCTGGGCCGGGTTTGAGAAGCTGTTCAAGAAATAATCACCACGGAGGCTCCTCGCCCGTTTCTTGCGGCTCGTCACTGGCGCCTGTCAGCGGGGATCGGCGGGCACGGGGGTGGGGGTCGCGACAGCCGGCTCGCTGCGATGGATCGGGGCGGCGCCGGGAGGAGGCAGGTCGGCGGCGCGATTGAAGGTTGTAACCGCAAGCATCTCCCGCTTGCCGCGGATCTCGATCTCGTGATGCGGAAATTCCGAAAAATCGAGACCGGCGCGAGCGACGGTCTCGTCGGAGACGACGAGCTCGCAATCATAATCCTTGGTGAGCTCTTCGAGCCGGCTGGCGGTGTTGACGGCATCGCCGATCGCGGTGATCGCGGCGGCCTTGCCGTAGCCCATCTCGCCGACGATCACCGGCCCGCAATGGATGCCGATGCCGATGCGCAGCGGGCGGTCGAGCTCCGCCCGCAACGAACGCATTGAGTTCCGCCAGCCGCTCCGACATCAGCCGTGCGGCGGCGAGCGCCTCGCGGCAGCCGGCCTGCGCACCGCTCTCGATGCCGAAGAGCGCCATCACCCCGTCGCCGATGAACTTGTCGACGCGCCCTCCCGCGCTTTCGATCGCGCGTCCCATCGCCGAGAAATAGCGGTTGAGGACAAACACGACGTCGTAGGGGAGCCGGCCCTCGGCGAGCGCAGTGAAGTCCCGGATGTCGGCGAACAGGATCGCGATCTCGCGCTCGCTGCCCTGCATGAAATCGACCCGGCTGCGTCCGTCGGCGGCAATCGCCAGCGGCGGCAGCAGGGGGGTCACTTCGACCGCGCCGCGCGGGCGCAGCATGCAGGCGAGGCGGATGTTGGGCCCCGCGCCGATGCGGCGCAGCACGCGCATTTCGTTGGCGGAAGGCGGATCCGTGCTGTGCACTTCACCGCGCACCCGCACACGGCAGGTCGAGCAACGGCCGCGGCCGCCGCATACCGAGGCGTGCGGGATCCCGGCGATCCGGCTCGCTTCGAGCACGCTGGTGCCGGGCGTGACCTCGACCCAGCGGCCGTCGGAATAGCCGATCCGCACGACGCCGTGGCGGCGGCGCCAGGCGCGGCGCCCGATCCGCGCCAGCAGAACGGCGGCGACGACGCCGCCGAAAAACCAGCTGAGCCCGGCGGTGATCTGCTGCAGCGCACGCTTGGCTTCCGGCGAGGGCAGGGTCATGCGGGCGAACGCTTCGTGCGTCCAATTCGGATCTGCCGCTAGTGCCGCCACATGCCGGCCGGCTTCGATCATGCCGAGCAGGGACAGCACCGGGACGAGCACGGCGAGGACGAGCGCCACCGGCTGGAGGCGCGAATACCAGGGCCGCACCCGCAGCCAGAAATGCAGGCCGATCATCGCATGGCTCCACGCCACGACGAGAGCCAGCATCTGCCAGTAGCCGTGTCCGGGTGATTCGACGAAATAAACCCACAGCAGATAGGCGTAATAGCCGGTATCGGTGTGGAAGAAATCGTCGGAGATTCGCGTGCCCACGACGTGGCGCGCGAGCAGGATCGGGATCGCAAAGCCGAGAAAGATCTGGCTGAGCTCGGACGGCCGCAGCCGCAAGCTGCGCCGCTGCCAGAGGGCCCATAGCGATAGTCCGTAATGAACGAGGAAGCTGCCGTAGAGCAGCGCCTGCGCCGGGCGGTTCGACCAGATTCGGAAGATGTACCACAGCACGTCTTCCATCGCCTGGAGCGAGATCAGGCCGGCGGCGTGGTTGAGGAGATGCATCGTCACATAGGCGAGCATCACCAGACCTGAAAAAAGCCGCAGTTGACGGATCATTGAAAAGCTCGTGGGCGGCAGCGCTGGATCACGAAACCTCTTGTCACGGGAGCCCGATTTCTTTATCGGGGCGCGCCGCGGGAAGGCACAAACAGACCGCCTTCGGAGAACGCGCTGGTATGCTGGAGATCCGACACCTCGTCAAATCGTTCGGCCCGCTGATCGCCGTCGACGACGTTTCCTTTACCGTGCCGCAAGGCGAAGTGCTGGGCTTTCTCGGCCCGAACGGCGCCGGCAAGTCGACGACGATGAAGATGATCACGGGTTTTCTCGCGCCCACCGCCGGTACGGCGATAATCTGCGGCTACGACATTGCGACGCAGCCGATCGCCGCGAAACGGCACATCGGTTATCTTCCCGAGGGCGCGCCGGCTTATCCGGACATGACCCCGGCCGACTTTCTCGACTTCATCGCCCACATTCGCGGCTTCTCCGGCGACGAAGCAACGCGGCGCATCGGCCGCGTCGTCGAGATGATCCGGATCGGCGAGGTCATGCATCAGCCGATCGAGACATTGTCGAAAGGCTATCAAGCGCCGTGTCGGTGTCGCGCAGGCGCTGCTGCACGATCCCGACGTCCTGATCCTCGACGAGCCGACCGACGGGCTCGATCCGAACCAGAAATACGAAATGCGAACCGTCATCGCGGCGATGCGGCCGGAAAAGGCGATCATCATCTCGACCCATCTGCTCGAGGAGGTCGAAGCGGTGTGCAGCCGGGCGATCATCATCGCGCATGGCCGCATCCTCGCCGATGGAACCCCGGCAGAGCTCGCCCAGCGCTCGCACCATCACAACGCCGTTCGCCTCGGCATCGCCGGCGGCGCGGACGCGAATGTCAGGGCCGAGCTGGCGGCGCTGCCGGGAGTGGCGGCGGTCGAGCCGGCCGGCGGCGCCGCAGGCGACGGGCTCATCGTTTTCCCGCGCGGCGGACACCCGGTGGTTGGCGAAATCGCCGATCTCGCCCGCGACCGCGGCTGGACCATCACCGGCCTGCAGGTCGAGCGCGGGCGGCTCGACGACGTTTTCCGCGAGATCACCACCGCGCCTCCCGAGCCAATGGCCGCTGCGGCGTAACCCCATGCGCAACGTCCTGACCATCTTCCGCCGCGAGCTGACCGCCTATTTCGCGACGCCGCTCGCCTATGTGTTCATCGTCATCTTTCTGGTGATGGCGGGGATCCTGACGTTCTTCGTCGGCAACTTCTTCGAGCGCGGCCAAGCCGATCTCCAACCCTTCTTCACCTTTCATCCCTGGCTCTACGTCGTGCTGATCCCGGCTCTGTCGATGCGGCTGTGGGCCGAGGAGCGCCGGAGCGGAACGATCGAGCTGTTTCTGACCTTGCCGATCCGCATGACCGAGGCGGTGGTCGGAAAATTCCTCGCCGCCTGGTGCTTCGCCGGGATCGCGCTGATCCTGACCTTCCCGTTCTGGATCACCGTCAATTTTCTCGGCCACCCGGACAACGGCGTGATCCTCGCCAGCTACATCGCCAGCTGGCTGATGGCGGGCGCGTTCCTGGCGGTCGGCGCCTGCATCTCGGCGATGACCAAGAACCAGGTCATCGCCTTTGTGGTTACCGCGGCGCTGGTTTTTGTGCTCACCGTCGCGGGCTCGCCGATCGTGCTCGGGGTGTTCCAAGGCTGGGCGCCGGAATGGCTGATCCACGGCGTCGCGCAGATCAGCTTTCTCGGCCATTTCAGCGCCATCACGCGCGGCGTCATCGATCTGCGCGACGTCGTTTATTTCCTGTCGATCATGATCGCCTTCCTCGCCGCCAACGCGATCCTGATCGACCTCGAAAAGGCCGAGTGAGAGCGATCGATGGCATCATCAGTTCGTCATTCCCGCGAAAGCGGGAATCCAGGAACCCCAGTTCACACGCCACCGCCGCTGGACGCCCCCGCTTTCGCGGGGGTGACGGAAACGGCTGAAATGGCTGTTCCCGATCGCCTTCGCGGCTTTTTTGCCTCGCGGCGCGCCGTCGCCGTCGACGGCGCTCGTCTGCATCGCGCTGATGCTGATTTCGGTCAACATCATCGCCGCCCGCCTTTTTGCGTGGCGGCTCGACCTCACCGGCGAGCACCTCTACACGCTCTCTCGCGGCACGCAGCGGACGCTCGCCAGGATCGACGAGCCGATCACCTTGCGGTTCTATTTTTCGACCCGTCTCGCCGACGAAGTCCCGTCCTACGGGGTCTATGCCCAACGCGTGCGGGAGCTTGCTCGATCAGTATGTCGCGGCGGCGCACGGCAAGATCCGCCTCGAAGTCTATAACCCGCTGCCGTTCTCGGATGTCGAGGACCGCGCGGTCGCTTTCGGGCTGCAAGGAGTGCCGCTCGACGTCGGGGGCGAGCAGGTTTATTTCGGGCTCGCCGCGACCAACTCGACCGACGATCAGCAGATCATTGCGTTCTTCCAGCCCGAGCGCGAGCGCTTTCTCGAATACGATCTGACCAAGCTCGTCCACAGCCTGGCGTTTCCGAAGAAGACGGTCGTCGGGTTGATCAGCACCTTGCCGCTCGAAGGCGACATGATGGCGATGATGCGCGGCCGTCCGGCCGAGCCGATGGCGATCATGGAGCAATTGCAGCAGCTCGATACGGTCAAGCCACTGGCCGCCAATATCGATGCGATCCCGCCCGATGTCGACGTGCTGATGCTCGTGCATCCGCAGAACCTGCCGGAGAAGACGCTGTTTGCGATCGACCAGTTCGTCCTGAAAGGCGGCAAGGCGCTCGTCTTCGTCGATCCGCTCTCCGAATTGCAGGCCTCGCATCCGAGCCAGCTCAATCCGCCCGGCTCGCCGACCGCGAGCAATCTCGAACGGCTGTTCAAATCCTGGGGCTTCGAGGTGCCGGCGAATACGGTCGCCGGCGATCGCCGCGACGCGCAGCGGGTCGGCGTGCCGGGAGCGCGCGGCGGAACGCGGCCGCTCGACTACATCGCCTGGCTCAACCTCAAGGCCGACAACCTCAATCGCACCGACATGATCACGGCCGATCTGAGCCACGTGATGATGGCTTCCCCCGGGATCATCGAGCCGATCGCGGGAGCCAAAACGACGATCGAGCCGCTGATCACGACATCGCCCAACTCGATGAAGATCCCGGCCGAAAAGCTGACTGGGCTGCCCGATGTCGCGGGCCTGCTCGCCGAGTTCAAACCGGACGACAAACGGTACATATTGGCCGCTCACGTCACCGGCACCGCGGACAGTGCCTTTCCCGACGGTCCCCCAAAGCCGCCGGAGCCCGCCAAGCCCGAGGCGAAGCAAGGCGAGGCGCCGCCACCGCCGCCGGAGCCGGCTCCCGCCGCCGATTGGCTGAAGCAATCGGCCAAGCCGATCAACGTCGTCGTGGTCGCCGATACCGACATGCTCGACGATCGTTTCTGGCTGCAGAAACAGGAGTTTTTCGGCCAGCGGCTGCTCGTCCCGACCGCCAACAACGGCGATTTTGTCGCCAATGCGATCGAGGTGCTGGCCGGCGGCGACGATCTCGGTGGGCTTGCGCAGCCGCGGCACCTCGGCACGCCCGTTTGAAGTTGTCGAGCGGATCCAGAGCGAGGCGCAGGCGCGTTACAGCGACAAAGAGCGCGCCCTGCAGGCCAAGCTCAAGGACACCCAGGCCAAGCTCGCCAGCCTTACCGGCAAGGACCAGGCAAACGCGCCGGCAAACCTTTCGGCGGAGCAGACCAAGGCGATCGAGGAATTTCGCGCCGACATGGTGCAAACCCGCCGCCAATTGCGCGACGTGCAGGCCGCGCTGCGCAGCAACATCGGGCATCTGAAGACCGGGCTCGAATTTCTCGATATCGCGCTGATCCCGATCATCGTCGCCGCAGCCGCCATTGTCCTCGGCGCGCTGCGGCTGCGCCGCCGCAGCCGGCGCATTACCGAGGCGTGAATCGTAAAATACGTAACGTGCCGCAACCCTCACCCACCAAGCCCTTCGGGCTCGGTCCGCCCTCTCCCGCATTGCGGGAGAGGAGCTTTAAGCCGAGCGCGTATGTAGCCCCTCTCCCGCATTGCGGGAGAGGGTGCCGAGCGCAGCGAGGCGGGTGAGGGTCTGGCGAATTGACGAGATACGGCAATGCAGTCACGCTCTCTGATTCTCCTCGGCTCCGCGACAGCCGTTCTTGTCGCGATCGCGATCGTCGTGCTCGCCTCCGGCGACCGCGGCGTCAGCCGCGCGGCGCCGGGTCAGCCGGCCTTTCCGGCGCTCGCAGCGAAGCTCGGCGACGTCGCGTCGGTCACCGTGTCAGCGCAACGGCACGACAATGACCTTTATCCGCGACGGCGACAGCTGGCTCGTCGCCGAGAAGGGAAATTACCCGGCGAACGCCGCCAAGATCAGCCAGATCGTGCGGGCGATGGCGGATTTGACCCTGGTCGAGCCAAAGACCCAGAACCCCGATCTCTACCCGCGGCTCGAGGTCGAGGACCCCAGCCACGGAAAATCCGCTTTGGTCGCGGTCAAGGACAAATCGGGCGGAGATCTTGCCCAGGCGATCGTCGGCAAACGGCGCTACGACCGGCTGGGCGCCGGCAATGACGGGGTCTATCTGCGCAAGCCTGGCGAGGCGCAGAGTTGGCTCGCGCGCGGCACGCTCGATCCGTCCGGCGATCCGGCAAGCTGGCTCGACCGGCAGATCATCGACATCTCCGAGAAGAAGATCGCCAAGGTCGCCCTGACCCAGCCGGACGGAAGCAAGCTCGTCATCAGCCGCTCGGCGCCCGATGCGAACTTTGCCGTCGAGGACGCGCCGGCCGACACGAAATTCAAGAGCGAGAGCACGATCAGCGGGCCCGCGACTGCGCTCGAGACCCTCGACCTTGACGACGTTAAGCCGGCCGGCGAATTGCCGGTCGCCGACAAGGACCTCGTGACGGCGTCCTTCACGACCTTCGACGGATTGACAATCGATCTGCGCCTGATGGAGCGCGACAAGAGCAATTGGATCGCAATTTCCGCGACCGGCTCGGGTTCAGCCGAGGCGGAGGCGAAAAAGATCGAGGACAGGGTCTCGCACTGGACCTACGCGATCCCGGCATACAAGGCCAACCTGTTGAAGACCAAGCTCGCCGACCTCGTCGAGCCGGCCAAGGGATCCTAATCGCCGTTTAATCCGCTGCGCAACTTGTCCCCTTCTCGTCTTCCCGGCGAAGGAGGCTGCAAGGAAATTGGCGATTAGCTGGATCAGCGTCGTGCGTCCTTCGAGACAGCTGCTTCGCAGCTTCCTCAGGATGAGGAAGTCTTTAATGGCCATCATAAGGACTTACCTCATGCTGAGGGCGCCCGCAGGGCGCGTCTCGAAGCACGCACCGCCGCTATGCAGCTAATTTCCTGACAGCCTCGAAGGCCGGGATCTTCTATCCCAGCCATGGGCACCGGCCTTCGCCGGTGTGACAAGATTTTGATGCCAGCATTGGTCCACCTCTCCTAGTCAAGCTTGTGACTGGTCTAAACGCTAATAAGCGCCGCCCAGCTTGCGGTGATCCCAGCTGGTGATCTTCTCCGGGACTACTTTCAGCACGACGCGCTTTGGCGCGCTGTCGGCGGATCCGCGCGGCCGTTCGCCCGGCGGGGCGCCGCGCGCCTCGGCCATTGCGGCGAAGACCTCGCGAACGGCGTCGGCCCCCTCGATGATCTCGCATTCGCCGCGGATCATGACGCCGCGCAGTTCCGCATAATTGTCCCCGGTCTCCGCCATCAGCGCGACCTTGGGATTGCGCCGAATGTTCAGCACCTTCTGGGCTTTGCCGTAGGAGGTCATGTAAAACGCGCCGTCCTTCGCGAGGAAATTCATCGCCACGACATGGGGAAACCCGTCCTTGCCGATCGTCGCCAGCGCGCCCTTGCGATGCTCGCGCAGGAAGGCGGCTTGCTCGTCGGGGCTGAGTTGGATTTGCCGGCGCCGGTTCATCATCATCCCTCCCGGATGGTTCAGCGCCAGAGCTGGCGGGTCGCGAGGCCGCGCCGTGGGCCAGCGCGTCGAGCTTGGCCCAGGCGATGTCTGGGTGGACGCGGCCGCCGAGACCGCAATCGGTCGAGGCGATGACCCGCTCCCGGCCGACCAAGTTCGCAAAGCGAAGATGCGCTCGGCGACGAGCTCGGGGTGCTCGACGACGTTGGTGGCGTGGCTGACCACGCCGGGCAGAATGACTTTGTCGTCGGGCAGCCTGGCGTCCTGCCAGACCTTCCACTCGTGCTCGTGGCGGACATTGCCGGCCTCGAACGAATAGGCATGGGCGTTGACCGCCAGCATGACATCGACGATGTCGCGCATCGCGATGTCGGTTATATGCGGCCCATGCCAGCTGCCCCAGCACAAATGGAAGCGGATCCGGTCCTGAGGCAGACCGCGGATCGCGTGGTTGAGCGCATCGACCCGCACCATCGAGAACTTCTTGTACTCCTCGATTGTCGGCTCGGGATTGATCATGTCCCAGTTCTCGGCGATTGCCGGATCGTCGAGCTGGAGGATGAGGCCGGCGTCGAGGATCGCCTTATACTCCTCGCGCATCGCATCGGCGCAGGCGTAGAGGAGTTCCTCCTCCGTCTTGTAATATGAATTGCCGATCCGCGCGGCGCTGCCCGGGGCGACAGCGGTCATAAACCCTTCATCAACGCCGGCGGCCTGCAATGCCGCCTTGAAATTGGCGATATCTTTCTGGATCGCGTCATGTCCGGCATAGTGGATCGGAGCGACACAGATCGGCGCGGGCGGCCTCGGGCCCGGTCGTAATACCGAACTCGGGATCGCCATAGGCCGCGGCGAAGCGCGTGCGGTCGCGGCGATCGCCAAAGCTCGTCAGGACGACGTGGCCCGGCGCGGAGCGCCTCGGCTCCATCTCGTACAAGCTGGGGCCGTGTGGATCGAGCCCGCCGAGGCGGTTCCAGGAGTATCGCCACCATGAACCGTAATTCACCCGCTGCGCCATCGGCTTGCCGAACTCGCCATCGCCCGGAACGTCGATCCCGAGATCCTTCTGACGGCGCACGATGTCCGCCACGGACGCCGTGAGCTTTTCGGCAAGTGCCCGTTCATCAGCCGCTCGCCACGCGTCGATCAGATCGTCGGGGCGCGGAAGGCTGCCTGCATGGCTGGTCAGGATGTGATCGGAACTCGTCCTCATGGTTCCCTCTCAACGCCAGAGCTGGCGAGTGGCGAGCGTGGCGCCCGCGACCAGCGCTTCGAGCTTGGCCCAGGCGATCTGCGGATGGACGCGGCCGCCGAGACCGCAATCGGTCGAGGCGATGACCCGCTCGCGGCCGACAAGATTGGCAAAACGCAGGATGCGGTCGGCGACGAGCTCGGGATGCTCGACGACATTGGTGGCGTGGCTGACGACGCCGGGCAGGATGACCTTATCGTCGGGCAGTTTGACGTCCTGCCAGACCTTCCACTCATGCTCGTGGCGAACGTTGCCGGCTTCGAACGAATAGGCGCCGGCATTGACGGCCAGCATCAGATCGAGGATGTCGCGCATCGGGATGTCGGTCGTGTGCGGCCCGTGCCAGCTGCCCCAGCACAGGTGGAAGCGGATGCGGTCCTGCGGCATCCCGCGCAGCGCGTGGTTGAGCGCCTCGACCTGAACCGTCGCGAACTTCTTGTACTCCTCGACTGTCGGCTCGGGATTGATCATGTCCCAGTCGGTGGCGAGGGCGGGATCGTCGAGCTGAAGGATCAGCCCGGCGTCGAGGATAGCGCTATATTCCTCGCGCATCGCATCGGCCGAGGCGAAGAGGAACTCTTCCTGGGTCTTGTAGAAGGTGTTGCCGATCCGCGTCGTGCTGCCCGGCGCGATCGAGGTCATAAAGCCTTCCTCGGCGCCGGCCGAGGTCAGCGCCACCTTGAAATTGGCGATGTCGGAGTTGATCGCGGCGTGGCCCCTATAAGTCAGAGGCCCGACGCACACCGGACCTGTGGCAGGGCGCGGTCCGGTCGTAATCCCGGATTCGGGGTCGGCATAGGCGGCCGCGAACCGCACCCGGTCGCGCCGATCGGAAAAACCGGTCAGCACGACCTCACCGGGACGAGAACGCCTCGGCGGCATGTCGCGCATATCGGGCCCGTCGAGATCCAGCCCGCCCAGGCGATGAAAACAGTAGCTGAGCCACGCGCCGTAGTTGACGCGATCTCCCATGGATTTGCCGAATTCGCCGTCGCCGGGGACATCGATGCCGAGCTCCTTTTGACGGCGCACGACCTCCGCCACCGCGCCTCGCAGTTTCTCCTGAAAGGCGTCCTCGTCAGTCGCTTCCCCCGCTTCACGGGCTCTGTTCGCCGCGATCAAATCTTCGGGGCGCGGCAGGCTCCCGACATGGCTGGTGAGGATATGATCGGAGCTGGTCTTCATGCTTCCCGTCCGTGCAGGAGACCGTCGACGGATCGTGACCGGATTTTCGTGAAGTTTACAATCTCTCGAATGCCGGCGCCACGGCATGCGAGTAAATCAGTGGCCGACGATCTGAGAGCGTTTCCGTTTCTCGTTGTTGACGCGGTGCAGCGGCGCTCTCGCCGTCGTGACCAGGGAGCTCGATATGACAGGTATCCTCGACGCAAATCGCCGGCTTGTCCTAGCGGGTGGAGCCGGGCTGATCCTCGCCGGCGGCGTAGGTCGGATTGCCTCGGCCGAGGAGAAGAAGGTCGGCGCAACCGAAGATTTGATGCGTGAGCACGGCGTCCTGCGCCGGGCCTTGCTGGTCTACCGTGAAACCGCCGCGAGGCTGCGCGCAGATCCGGCAAAGGTCGACCCGCAGCCGCTGCATCGGACGGCGATGCTGTTTCGCAATTTCGGCGAGGATTACCACGAGAAAAAGCTCGAGGAGGCGCACATTTTCCCCGCCGTCCGCAAGGCGGGCGGTCCCGCTGCCGCCTATATCGATGTGCTGATCGCGCAGCACCGTCGGGGCCGCGAGATCACTGATTACATTCTCGCCGTCACCGGCAAAGGGGCGATCGGAACCGGCGATGCCGAGCCGTTGGCGCAGGTATTTGATACCCTCGACCTGATGTATGAGAACCACGCGGCACGCGAGGACACGATCGTCTTTCCGGCATGGAAGGACGCGCTTTCGGAGCACCAGCTCGATGAAATGGGCGAGCAATTCGAGGAGATCGAGCGCCGGCAATTCGGCAAGGACGGCTTCGAAGACGCGGTGGCGCAGATCGGACAGATTGAGGAGGCGCTCGGCCTCGCCGACCTCGCCCGGTTTAACGCTCCGCCGCCGCCACGGGCCTGACCGGCTGCTCTCGCCCGGTCACCGGCTCAGCCGGGATTGGAGGCGGGCTTTTCGTTGACGCAGCGCAATAGCTTCCAATAGCCGAACAAATTGCTGGGCCGCACCTCGCGGATCGACAATTGGCTGTCGCGCCGGAAGGTGTCGAACGGGAAGTCGGCATGAAAGCCGATATGGCGGGCGAGCCCGGCCAGGCGCTTTTCGACGAAGCGGGCCGGCAGGTTCTCGCTGGTAAAGTGATTGACGACGACAATGGTCCCGCCCGGAATGCAGACGCGGCGCATTTCGGCGGCGAAGCGCGCCGGGTTCGGCACGACGGAGGCCACGTAGAGGGCCAGAACGGCGTCGAAAGAATTGTCCGCAAATTCGAGGTTCTCGGCATCCATCAGGTGCAGACCCTCGACATGGGAAAGCCGCAGGCGCTCGGCCCGCCGCCGTGCCTTCGCCAGCATCTCCTCCGAAACGTCGATGCCGGTGACCCGCAAATCCGCGCGGAAATGGGGGAGCGACAAACCGGTGCCGACGCCGACCTCGAGGATATGCTGGCCCGGCCGATCGTTGGCGATGCGCACCGCCTCCTTTCGCCCCGGGTGAAATACAGGCCCGAAAACGATGTCATATGAGCCGGAAAATAGCCGATAAGTCCGGATCGTATCGTGCAGGTCCATCGTCTCGCTCTTGTCATTATGGACAAAGCCGGCGCGCGGACTGCCTCCGGCTCACGCGGGTGAATGTCCGGCCAATCCTCGTTAACCTAGGGGTAGCATTTCACCGGCGCCGAAGCATCCTAATCTTTTTCGCGGCTGCCATGAGGTTGCACCGCGGGTCCTCGCAGGAAACGGATTCAACCGAAAACAGTTGCACAAAATATCGTCTGCGGTGGCGGCCGCCCCCGTCCCGCCTCGATGGAGCCGACACCCTCAGATCAAGGTGATGCGGTCGGCCTCGAGGCCTTTCTTGCCGTCGACCGCCTCGACCCTGACCCGCTGACCGGGATCGAGGGCGTTGACGCCGCTGCGGCGCAGGGCAGTGATGTGGATGAACACATCCTTGCCGCCGCCGTCGGGTGAAATGAATCCGTAGCCCTTTTCGGGCTCGAACCATTTCACCGCGCCCTCCAAAGTCTGGGAAGGCCGCGGGCCGCGGCGGTCGATGCCGCCGCCCCCGCTCTGCGGCGCCACCGCGGTGCTGTTGTCGACGTTCAAGACGGTGGTCACCAGCGGGCCTTTCGCCCCGGCGCTGACCTCGCAGGTGATCGAAGCGCCTTCATGGACGTCCTCATAGCCGGCGCGACGCAGGATCGCCATCGGCAGGAACGCGTCCTGGGATCCGTCGGTCGGGGTGACGAACCCGAAACCCTTGCTGGCGTTGAACCACTTGACTTTGGCTTCGACGCGACGACCGGGGGGAAGGTCTTCGCGGAAAAAGCCGGGGCGGCGGTCGTACATAGGTCCTCTAAACGGCAAATTGAATGCGGTGAACGCGTGAACGCTAAATCATAGCGTAAATGCGCCGCATTGCGCTAGCACTCACATTACGCTAGCGCCGCCCATTCAATCGACCGGGCCGCCCTTGTGATGGTGCTCGGCGACCTATCCGGTAAAGGCCACCAAGTCGCTGGTTTTGCTCGCCCAAACCCTCGACCGACAGCCGCATGCGGTCGCCGGGTTTGAGGAATTGCGGCGGCTTCATGCCGAGACCGACACCCGACGGCGTGCCGGTCGGGATGATGTCGCCGGGCAGCAACGTCATGAAATGGCTGACATAGCTGACGATGTGGTCGACCCCGAAGATCAGGTCGGAGGTGTTACTGTTCTGCACCTGCTTGCCGTTGACCTCGGTCCACAGCGCGAGGTTGCCGGGGTCGGGCACCTCGTCGGCGGTAACGACCCAAGGACCTATCGGCGCGAACGTGTCGGCGCTCTTGCCCTTGGTCCATTGCCCGCCGCGCTCGATCTGAAATTCGCGCTCGGAGACGTCGTTGACGATGCAATAGCCGGCGATGTGCTTGGGCGCGTCATGAACGGCGATGTAGCGGGCGGTACTGCCGATCACGATGCCTAGCTCGACCTCCCAATCGGTCTTCTCCGAACCTTTCGGGATGATCACGTCGTCGTTGGGCCCGCTGATCGAGGAGGTCGCCTTCATAAAAAAGATCGGCTCCTTCGGGATCGCCGCGCCTGTTTCCGCGGCATGCGCACGGTAGTTGAGACCGATCGCGACGATCTTCGACACCCGGGCGACGCACGGGCCGAGCCGCGGGTTGCCGGGCACCAGCGGCAGGGTACTCGGATCGAGCCGTCGCAGCCGGTCGAGCGACGCCGGGGCGAGCGCCTCGCCGTCGATGTCGCGAACCGCCCCCGAAAGATCGCGGATCTTGCCGTCGCGGTCGAGCAAACCCGGCTTTTCCTGACCCGCGGGTCCATAGCGAAGAAGCTTCATGGCAAACCTCCTCTTTGCGTCAGAGCGTAAAGCCGCCGTCGATCACGTGGATCGCGCCGGTGGTGAACGCCGATTCATCTGAGGCGAGGTAAACAGCTAGCGCCGCGACTTCCTCGGCCGTTCCGAGCCGTCCCAACGGTTGGCGCTCGACAAAGGCGCGCCGTACGGCGTCGGTGCCGCCTACCACATGTGCCCCCTGCGCCGCTATGCGGTCCTCGAGCGAGGGGGTCGCGATGGTGCCCGGGCAGATCGCATTGCAGCGGATGCCCGACACGATGAAATCGGCGGCGACCGATTTGGTCAACCCGATCACTGCCGCCTTGGTCGCGGCGTAAACGCAGCGGTTCGGCGCGCCTTTGATCGACGAAACGGTGGACGACATGTTGATGATCGAAGCGCCGGTTCCGCGCTCGACCATCTTGGGCAGAAACGCGCGGATCGTCAGGTACATCGAGCGTACATTGAGGACGAAGGACGCGTCCCATTCGACCGGAGCCACGTCGAGGATCGTCCCGTGATGGACAAAGCCGGCGCAGTTGAACAGCACGTCGAGCGGCCCGAGCTCGTCCGCCAGAGCCGCGATCGCCCCTTCATCGGTTACATCGAGATGGCGCGTTGCGATCAGCGCATCGGCGAGCGGCGCCAGCTTGTCCTCGGCGATGTCGGTCGCCAGCACGCTCGCCCCCTGGGCGGCAAAAGCCAGCGCCGCCGCGCGGCCGATCCCTTGCCCGGCCGCCGTCACCAGCGCGCGTTTACCTGCGAGCCGTCCCGCCATGGCCTCAAATTGCCACGCGCGGCGCATCCCTGTAAATTGACAAAGCTGGCGGTTCGGGAATTCGGGCCAGGCTCGGGCGGAAACCTCGTCGAACGCATCCGCCGATACCAAAAATTACCGGAAGGAAACGATCCATGATGACGGCAATCGAGCGCCAGACGATGAAGAAGGTCTATCTGCGGTTATTGCCGTTCTGTTTCATCCTCTATTTCATCTGCTATCTCGACCGCGTGAATATCGGGTTCGCCGCGCTGACGATGAACAAGGATCTCGGCTTGAGCTCCTATATCTTTGGGCTCGGCGCCGGGGCGTTCTTTTGGGGCTATTTTCTCTTGGAGGTGCCGAGCAACCTGATCCTCGACCGGGTCGGCGCGCGGCGCTGGATCGCCCGCATAATGGTGAGCTGGGGCCTGGTTTCGGGCGCGTTTGCGTTCATCAGCGGACCGGTCAGCTTTTTCACCCTGCGCTTTCTCCTTGGCCTTGCCGAAGCCGGGCTTCTTTCCCGGCATGATCCTTTATTTCACTTACTGGTTTCCGCCCTCGCATCGCGCTCGCATCGTCGCCGGGTTCATGGCGGCGATCCCGGTATCGATCGGGCTGGGCGCACCCGTTTCGACCGGCCTTCTAGAGCTCGATGGATTCCTCGGCATCGCTGGGTGGAGGTGGCTGTTTCTCTGCGAGGCGGCTCCCGCGGTGATTTTCGGGATCGCTACGTTTTTCTATCTGACCGACCGCCCGGCGCAGGCGCGTTGGTTGAACGCCGAGGAGCGTGCATGGCTGGCGGGAGAGATGGAGAAAGAGCGGCGGATCGTCGAGACCGGCCGCTCTATCTCGGTGCTCCAGACCCTGTTCAACCCACGCGTGCTCGCACTCGCGGCAATCCATTTCGGCCAAGCCGGCGTCAGTGTCGGGATCGCGGTGTTTGCCGCGCAGATCATCAAGCAGCTCGGTCTGACGAACATGCAGACCGGCTTTACCACCGCGATCCCCTATTTGCTCGGGACTATCGGGATGATCGTTTGGGGCCGCTATGCCGACCGCAAGAACGAGCGGCGATGGAACCTGACCGCCTCCTGCACGACGATGGCGGTGGGATGCCTGATCGCCGGGCTGGTCGGCAACACCTACTGGGCGGTGCTGGGGCTGTCGCTCGCCACGATCGGCCTCTACGCGTCGAACGCCCATTTGTTCCCGCTGCCGGCGGTGTTCCTGACGGGGCCGGCCTTGGCGAGCGGCATCGCCTGGGTCAACTCGGTCGGCATTTTGGGCGGCAGCGCCAGCCCGCCGATCGTCGGCTGGTTCAGAGATGCCACCGGCAGCTTTAGCGGCGGGCTATACGCGCTCGCCCTATTCGGCCTGTTCGCCGCGATTGTCGCCGCCATCGGCGTACGCGAGACACCCGCGGCGGTGGTGCCGCGAGCACTCGAAGCCGCCGGCGATTAGCCAAATCCGCTAAACGAGCTCATCACCGCGCGCATTGCTGAAACAATCGCCAGATCTCGTATAGGACCTGGTTCTTGATGTTATGGACGCCATTCTGGGCGTCCTGGATCCAAAACCGCAATCCGAGCTCGATAGCCGTCTCGCCGAAGGCCATCCTCGCCTCCCCAGCCGCTGACGGCCTATTCCGCAAGACCGCTGATCATTGCACGAGAACGGTTACAAAGCGACCGCAGGAATCGGCGCGCCGCTTGATAAGCACTTGTTTCCTTTTGCAAGAGTTTCGGCTCAAATTTGTGGAGGTCGGGGAGGACGAAGCAATGGCCAGAACCCTTCAAGCGGCAGTGCTACCCCGGATTGAAGCACGGCAAGTGCCCGCCACCGCTACTCTCGCGGCGCTCGGCATCGTCTACGGCGACATCGGCACGAGCCCGCTCTATGGATTCAAGCAGGCCGCAGACGCCGCCGGAGCGATCACGCCCGAAACCATCATCGGCATCGTATCGGTGATCCTCTGGTCGCTGATCGTGATCGTCTCGTTCAAATACGCCATCCTGATCATGCGCGCCGACAACCGCGGCGAGGGCGGCATCGTCGCGCTGTTGGCGCTTCTCGATGTCCGGCGTGCGCCGGCCGGGAGCTGGCGCGCCTCGCTGCTGATCGTCGGGCTGATCGGCGCCGCGCTGCTCTATGGCGACGGCGTCATCACGCCGGCAATCTCGGTCCTGAGCGCCGTGGAAGGCCTCAAGCTCGACGCACCCCAGCTCGCGCCTGTCGTCGTTCCGATCAGCATCGCGATCCTGATTGGCCTGTTCCTGGTTCAACGCAAGGGAACCGCGTTCATCGGCAACATTTTCGGGCCGGTCATGCTGATCTGGTTCCTCGCGATCGGCGTGCTCGGCCTGCGCGGGATCATTGGCGCACCGGAGATCCTGGGCGCACTGAGCCCGCATCATGCGCTGATCTACCTGCTCGATGCGGGACCGGGCATCGGTTTTGCCGTGCTCGGCGCCGCCTTTCTCACGGTCACCGGCGCCGAGGCGATGTATGCGGATATGGGCCATTTCGGCCGCTTGCCGGTCCGCCTCGGCTGGTTCGCGATTGTCTTGCCCGCTCTGGTCCTGAATTATTTCGGCCAGGGAGCGCTGCTCCTGGCCGATCCCGAGCGCCATCGAGAATCCGTTCTATCTGCTCGCGCCGGGATGGCTCCATTATCCGATGGTGGCGTTCGCGACGGTGGCGACCATCATCGCCTCGCAGGCGATCATCTCCGGCGCGTACTCGTTGACCCAGCAGGCGATCCAGCTCGGCTTTCTGCCGCGCATGCGGGTGCTCCATACGGCCAGCCACGAGAAGGGGCAGATCTACATGCCGATGGTCAACTGGCTGCTCGCCGCCGGCACGCTCGGGGCGGTCATCACCTTCGGCTCCTCCGACGCGCTGGGCGGCGCCTACGGCATCGCCGTCTCGATACTGATGGCGGTCACCACGGTCCTCGCAGCCCTTGTGGCCCTGCAATGGGGCTACAACCCGCTCGCCGTTGCGGCCGTCAACGGATCACTGCTCGTCGTCGAACTTATCTTCGTTGCCGCCAACGCGACAAAGCTGCTCGCGGGCGGCTGGTTCCCGCTCCTATTGGCGTGCGTCGTCGCGTTCCTGATGCTGACCTGGCGCACGGGGTACCAGATGCTCGAGCGCCAGCGCTCCGGGATGCGGCAGCGCGAAGACGAGTTCGTCGACTGGGTGCTCGAGAACCCGCCCCTCCGCCTGCCGGGAGCCGCCGCGATCTTCACTGCGGGAAGCTCGGGCATACCGCTCGCCTTGACGCATCACCTCAGGCACAATCGCGTGCTGCACGAGCGGGTGTTGCTGGTCTCGGCGGTCAGTAGCGATGCGCCGCGCGTCGATCCCGACCAGCGCGTCAAGCTCGCGCCGGTGGGTGCCGGCATTACCCGGGTCACCTTGCATTTCGGATTCATGGAGCATCCCAATGTCATGGAGGGGCTGAAGCTTGCTTGCCGCGACCCGAGTCTGCGCGGGATCGACCCGGACCGGATCACCTTTTATTCGCGAAGGGTCATGGTCATCCCGAGCGGCAAGGTGCCCGGGATGGCGGTATGGCGGGAACGGCTCTTCGCGGCGATGCACCTCAACGCCAATCTGCCGGCCGCCTATTTCGGCGTCCCTACGGGACAGGTCGTCGAGATGGGCCTCGAAGTCGAGATCTGAGCGACGCCATCGCAACTCTGCACGCGGAGAGGTTAACCAAGCCAGCTAGAGATGTGAGGAGAAAGCCGATGGCCCCCGGCAAGCAGACTGGAGTGCGGACCGGCGATGCCACCCGACTTGACTCACCGGTCAAGCGGTGGAAACCAGCCATCACTTGATCTTGCTCGGCAGCGCATTGGTGCTGCTGAGCATTTTCGCCGGCGTGTTCTCGGCGCGTTTCGGGGCTCCCTTACTGCTGGTTTTTCTAGGACTGGGCATCCTCGCGGGGGAAGAGGGACCGGGCGGCATCCTCTTTCGCGACTTTGACGCCGCCTATCTGATTGGCAGCATCGCTCTCGCCATCATTCTGTTCGATGGCGGGCTGCGCACCGATCCGAAGGATGTCCAACGGGCGCTGTGGCCGTCGCTCGCCCTTGCCACCATCGGCGTAATCGTCACGGCCGCAATCGTCGGAGCGGCGGCGGCATTACTTTTCTCCACCTCGTGGACTCGGGGATTGCTGATCGGCGCGATTGTTGCGCCGACCGACGCGGCGGCCGTCTCAGCGCTGTTGCATCTGCGCCGTCTCGAGCTGCGGGCGCGTATCGCCGCCATTCTCGAAATCGAGTCCGGCATCAATGACCCGATCTCGGTTTTGCTCGCTGTGCTCCTGGTCAATCTGCTGGTGGCCCCGGCGCCCTTGCCCGTATCTCACATTGTGGCGCTATTGGCCCGAGAGGTTGTGGGTGGGGCTGGCTTCGGCATCGGCGGCGGATACTTGCTGCTCGCTTTAGTCAATCGGCTGGACGCGACGTCAGGGTTGTACCCCATTTTGGCGCTTGCCGGTGGGACCGCCCTCTTCGGCGCCGCCCAAACAGCTGGTGCAAGCGGGTTTTTAGCCGCCTATCTGGCGGGTCTCATATTGGGCAGTCACCGCCATCGTGCCACTCAGGTCATCAATCAAGCGTTTGACGCCTTTGCCTGGCTCAGCCAGATCGTCCTCTTCCTCATGCTGGGCCTCCTCGTCAAGCCGAGCGCCCTGGTTTCGATACTCGGACCTTCGCTCGTCGTGGCTGCGGTGCTCATGGTGGTCGCGCGGCCGGCGGCGGTGGCGATATGCTTGCTACCCTTTCGGTACACCGGCCCAGAGATAGCCTTCATCTCGTGGGTCGGTCTGCGCGGGGCCGTCCCGATCTTCCTCGCGATAATTCCGGTCCTCGCCGGGCTGCCGGACGCGGCAATGTTCTTCGGCGTCGCGTTCATTGTAGTTCTGATATCGCTGATCCTCCAGGGTTGGACAGTCGCGGCTGCCGCGCGAATGTTCGATCTGGACGTGCCGCCCCTCCAGCAGGCCTCCCGGCTGGACATCGATCTACCCGGCCGGCTCGGCGACGAGAACACGGTGGCAGGCTACCGAGTGGAAGCGCGCTGCCGGGCCGCCTCCAAAACCGTGCAGGCGCTGCCGCTCCCGCCGACAGCGAGCGTTCTGGTGGTGATTCGGGATGGGATCGCTCGCAGCGCTGCGTCTGCCTCGCCGCTCGCTCCCGGCGACTACGTGCTCGCGCTGGCGCGCCCGGCGGATCTTGCCCTACTCGATCGCGTGTTCGGACCACGCCCCGAGCGCAGCCGGGCGGATGATCGCGGGCTGCTCGGCGAGTTCGCTTTCGAGGGAACTACCGCACTCGCCGCGATCGCGCACCTCTATGATCCGGCAGCGGCCACCGACGGCGCTGTGACCCTTGCAGAGTTTTTGGCAAGCAGGCTCGGCGGGACACCCGCGGTCGGAGACCGGACGCGCTTTGGCGCAGTGGAACTCATCGTGCGCGACATGCAAGGGGACGCGATCACCCAGGTCGGCGTCGAACTCGAACCAGCGCCGGTTCACCGGTGGCGCTTCTGGCTCCAACGTTTCCGTCAGCAACGCGGCTAAACGAGCTGCTTCTGCATCTCGAGGTCGTCCTCGATAAAGGCTTGGACCACCTCGTCGATGCCGGTGTCGGCGGCGAAGCCGAGCGCTTCGGCGCGCGGAGCGTGGAGCGCTTGCGGCCAGCCGGAGATGATCTGCTGGATCTGCGGATCGGGTTGCCAGCGGATACGCGCATAGGCCGCCTCGCCGCCGGCTCGGCGGACCGCGGCGGCCATCTCGCCGACCGCCACGGAGAAGCCCGGGAGCTGCAATGACCGGCTCGCGCCGAAGGCGTCGGCGGGCAGATCGTGGGCGTGCAGCAGGCCGGCCACGATACGCCGCGGCGAAGCCAGCGCCATGACCGTGTCGGGCGATACCGGACAGACCGCCTCGCGACCGGCGAGTGGCTCCCGGATCATCGATGACGCGAAGGTCGAGGCGGCGCGGTTGGGCCGGCCCGGCCGCACGACCACGGTCGGCAACCGGACGGCGCGGCCGTCGACAAATCTCTTGCGGCTGTAATCGTTGACCAGCAATTCGCCGATCGCCTTCTGCGTGCCGTATGAGGTCTGTGGCGTCAGCGGGGTGTCGTCGCCGACCGCCGGCGGCAGCGCGCCGCCATAGACCGCGAGCGAGCTCGCGAAAACCACCCGTGGGCAGGTCGCGAGCGCTCGGCAGGCATCGAGCACCGCCCTCGTCCCGTCGAGATTGACCCGATAGCCGAGGTCGGTATCGGCTTCCGCCTGGCCGCTGACCACCGCGGCAAGGTGGAAAACCGAACCCGTGCCCGGGGTGATCGCCCGCTGCACCGCCTCGCGGTCGGCGATATCGCCGGTTTCGACCCTTAGCCGCTTGTCCTCCGGCAGAGGCAAGGCCGGAGGCGCGTTGTCGAACAGAACCAGCTCGTCGACATCACCCCGCGCGAGCAGCTGCAATGCGACCCGCTGGCCGAGAAATCCGCAACCGCCCGTAATGACGACGCGCATCGCTCAGCCCTGGATGCCGTAGCGCTTCGCCCAGCCGAGGCCCGCCCGCGTCTCGCTCTTGGGCCGGTACTCGCAGCCGATCCAGCCCGAATAGCCGAGCTCGTCGAAAAGGTCGAACAGGAACGGGTAGTTGATCTCGCCGACATCGGGCTCGTGCCGACCGGGGTTGCCGGCGATCTGGACATGCGGGTAGTGGCCGGCGAGAGTGCGGATGCGGTGGGCGAGATCGCCCTCCATGATCTGCACATGATAGAGATCGAGCTGTAATTTCAGGTTCGGGTGCCCGACGCGCTCGATCACCGACATCGCCTGGGTGGTCGTGTTGAGGAAATAGCCCGGGATGTCGCGGTTGTTGATCGGCTCGATGATGACGGTAATGCCTTCGCGCGCCAGCCTCTCGGCCGCATGCCGCAAATTCGCGACATAGACGCGCTCGGCCTCCACCCGGTCGCTGCCCGGCCGGCAACACCCCGGCCATTGCGTGCAGCAGCCTGCAGTTCGTCGCCTTGGCGTAGCCGAGCGCCTGTTTCAACCCCGTCGCGGAATTCCTGCTCCCGCCCGGCCAAGGCGGCGGTGCCGCGCTCGCCCGCCGCCCAGTTACCGGGCGGCATGTTGAACAATGCCTGGACGAGCCCATGGCGTTTCAGTTGCTCCGCGATGACCTCGGGCGGATGCTCATAGGGGGAGAGATATTCGACCGCCTTGAAGCCGCAGGCGGCGGCGGCGGCGAAGCGGTCGAGAAACCCGACTTCCTGAAAGATGAAGCTGAGATTGGCGGCGAATTTCGGCACGGCAGTGTCCTTGTTTGCGGCCGCGACGGCGGGAGGTTACTGTAACACAAGACTCCCGCGGGAGGGCGCCATGACGGTATTGTTGGGAGCGATTGCCGACGATTTCACCGGCGCCACCGATCTGTGCAACACCTTGGTGCGGCGGGGGATGCGCACGGTGCAGCTGATCGACGTGCCATCGCCGGGCACGGAAGTGGCTGACACCGAGGCGGTCGTCGTCGCGCTGAAGAACCGGACGATCCCGGCCGTCGAGGCGATCGAGAAGAGCCTCTCGGCGCTAGCTTGGCTCCAAAAGGCAGGCGCGCGGCAGATCCTGTTCAAATATTGTTCGACCTTCAATTCGACCGATGCCGGCAATATCGGACCCGTGGCCGAGGCGCTGATGGAGGCGCTCGGCACCGACTTTACCCTGTTCTGTCCGGCTTTTCCCGAAAACGGGCGGACAATTTACCTGGGCTATCTGTTCGTCGGCGACGTGCTGCTGTCCGAATCGAGCATGCGCGACCACCCGTTGACGCCGATGCGCGATCCGAGCCTCGTGCGCGTCCTGCAGCGTCAGTGCCGCGGCAAAGTTGGCCTCGTTCCGCAATACGATGTGTCTCACGGCGCGGCGGCCATCCGCGACGCCTTCGCGTCGCTGCGAAAGGCCGGTTTTCGGCACGCGATCGTCGATGCGATCGACGACGATAATCTCGAAGCGATAGGCGAGGCCGCGGCCGATTTCCCGCTGATCACCGGCGGCTCGGGGATCGCGTTGGGGCTGCCAGAGAATTTCCGCCGCGAAGGCCTGATCGGCGATAGCGCCGCCGCCGATGCGCTGCCGCCGATCGCAGGCGCCGCTGTGGTGCTGTCGGGGTCGTGCTCGGAAGCGACGCGCGCCCAGGTCGCCTATATGCGCGAGCGCGCGCCGCTCTTCACCATCGACCCGATCGCGGCGGCGGCAGGGCGCGAGATTGTCGAGGAGGCGCTCGCCTGGGCGACGCCGCAGCTGGGCGAACGGCCGGTCCTGATCAGCGCGACAGCGCCGCCCGAGGAGGTCGCCGCGATCCAGGAGGTGATCGGCCGCGAACGCGCAGGCGCACTGGTCGAGCAAACTCTCGCCGCGATTGCCGCCGGCCTTGCCGAAAAAGGGGCGCGGCGGTTTGTCATCGCCGGCGGCGAAACTGCCGGGGCGATCGTCCACGCGCTCGGCGTCACCGGGCTGCGCATCGGCCGGCAGATCGATCCCGGCGTGCCGTGGACCATGACGCTCGGCGAGCCGCCTCTGGCGTTGGCGCTCAAATCCGGCAATTTCGGCGCGCCCGACTTCTTCCTGCGCGCTTTTACAGTACTCGACGAAGCGATTGCAAAATAAACATTTTAACGCAAAGGACGCTAAGGATGCGCAGAGGACGCAAAGGCGCCTTCGTGACCTCCGCGAATACTCTGCGACCTCCGCGTTAAAGCGTTAGTTCTTCGGAGGAGACGTTGGATGAACGAAACAAAAATGCAGGAAGAGATCTGTGCGATCGGGGCGTCGATTTTTGCGCGCGGCCTGACCGCCGGTTCTTCCGGCAACATTAGCGTCAAGACCGAGGAGGGTTGGCTGATGACGCCGACCAACGCCTCACTCGGCCGCCTCGACCCGGCGCGGCTGTCGAAGCTCGACCATGACGGCCGCCTCGTCTCGGGCGACGCGCCGACCAAGGAAAGTTTCCTGCACCGTGTGATGTACGAGGAGCGGCCCGCCACCGGCGCGGTCGTGCATCTGCATTCGACGCATTCGGTCGCGGTCTCCTGCCTCGCCGAAATCGACCCGGAAGACGTCTTGCCGCCGATTACGGCTTACTACGTGATGCGGGTCGGCCGATTGCCGCTCGTCCCTTATTTCCGCCCGGGCGATCTGGCGCTCGCCGAAGCGGTGCGCGGCTTCGCCGGCAGGCATCACGCGGTCCTGCTCGCCAATCACGGCCCGGTCGTCGCCGGGTCGAACCTCGACGCCGCCGTCAACGCGATCGAGGAGCTGGAGGAGACCGCGAAACTCTACCTGCTGCTGCGCGGCGCCGAGACCCGCTATCTGACGCCGTCGCAAGTCATGGAGCTGCAGGGATGAAATACTTCTCGCGCATGCTGTTCGGTGCAATGCTCCTGGGGGGAGCAGCAGCGGTCCAGGCGGCGGAGCCGATCAAGATCGGCTTCAGCATGGAATTGACCGGCCCCTTTGCCGTCGTCGGCAAGACCGGGCTGCTCGCTTTCAAGATCTGGGAAGAGGAGGTCAATGCCGAGGGCGGCCTGCTCGGCCGGCCGGTCAAGCTGGTCTATTACGACGACCAGAGCAACCCATCGCTGGTGCCGGCCATCTACACGAAGCTGATCGACATCGACAAGGTCGACCTGTTGATTTCGAGCTACGGCACCAATCTGGTGGTGCCGGCGATGCCGGTCGCGATCTCGCACAACCGGCTGTTCTTCGGCCTGTTCGCGCTGGCGGCCAACGACAATTTCCATTATCCGAAATACTTCTCGATGCTGCCCTTCGGCCCCGAGCCGGTGAAGACTTTTGCCGAGGGCTGGTTCGACCTGGCGGCGGCGCAGAACCCGAAGCCGAGGACGGTCGGGATCGTCGCCACCGACGCCGAATTCCAGCACAAGGCGGCAGAAAGCGCGCGCGGGCACGCCAAGGCGAGAGGGATCGACATCGTGTACGATCGGGCGTGGCCGCCGACCACGGTCGACTTCACGCCGATCGTTCGCGCCGTCCAGGCGGCGCAGCCGGATCTCGTCTATGTCTCGGCCTATCCGTCGGACACCGTCGGCTTCCTCCGTTCGGTCGGCGAACTCGGCCTCGACGCCAAAATGCTCGGCGGCGGCCTTGCCGGACTGTCGGCGGCGGCGATCAAGATGCAGCTCGGCGAGGCCGCCAACGGCATCGTCAATGTCGATTTGTGGGAGCCGGTCCCGACAATGCAATTCCCCGGCGTCATGGATTTCATCAAGAAATATCAGGCGAGGGCGCCGGCCGAAGGGGTCGACCTGCTCGGCTATTTCCTGCCGCCCTTTGCCTATAGCGAATTGCAGATCCTCGGCGACGCGATCACCGCGACAAAGTCCCTCGACGACGACAAACTCGCCGAATACCTGCACTCGCACCCGTTCCACACAATCGAGGGCGATATCGCCTTCGGTCCCGACGGCGAATGGACCGAGGCGCGGCCGATCTGGGTGCAGTACCACGGCATCAAGGGGCACGATGTCGAGCAGTTCCGCGGGCCGACGACGGTTAAAATCCTGGCGCCCGCCCAATACAAAACCGGTGACATGATCTACCCGTACCCGGAGGCGAGAAAATAACTCCGATGGTGCGGGAACCCTATCGGCGCCAGTAGTGTTCGATCGCTGCGACGTGCCGCATCGGCGCGGCGACGATCACAGCTGCTCCCGCGTCGAGGAAAGACGTCGATAAGTGTCCTCTCCGGCTCATGGTAACCGGCTCGACGGCTCCGCGGCGGCCCCCGAGGCATGGCGTCAGCTTCTCGAAGCCTTGCCTGCGGCGGTCTATACGACCGACGCTGCCGGGCGGATCACCTTTTTTAACGAGGCTGCGGTCGAGCTTGCCGGTCGCCGGCCGGAGCTGGGCCGCGATCTGTGGTGCGTCAGCTGGCGTCTGTGCCGTCCGGACGGCACGCCGCTGCCCCACGACGAGTGCCCGATGGCTGTCGCGTTGCGGGAAGACCGGCCGGTCAGGGGCGTCGAGGTGATCGCGGAGCGGCCCGACGGCACACGCGTCCACCTGCTGCCCTACCCGACGCCGTTGCACGACAGTTCCGGGGCGCTGATCGGGGCCGTCAATGTGCTGGTCGACATCACCGACCGCAAAGCAGGCCGAGGAGGCCATCAGACAGCTCAACGACACGCTGGAACAGCGGGTCGAACAGCGCTCACAGCTGATCACGCAGGCGTTTACCGAGCTTCGCGCCAGCGAAGAGCGGTTTCGCCTGCTGGTTCAAGGAGTGGCGGACTACGCAATCTTCATGCTCGACCCGAACGGGTTTGTGACGAACTGGAACGCGGGTGCGGCGCGGATCAAGGGCTACGCCGCCGAAGAGATCATCGGGCGCCACTTCTCGCAATTCTATACGGAAGAGGATCGGCAGGACGGATTGCCGGGGAGGGTACTGGAGACCGCGAGGCGCACGGGCAAATTCGAGGCCGAGGGTTGGCGGGTGCGCAAGGACGGGACCAGGTTCTGGGCGAATGTGGTCATTGATGCGATCCACGACGGCACGGGCCAGCTGATCGGCTTTGCCAAAATAACGCGCGATCTGACCGAGCGGAAGGCAGCCGAAGAGCAGCTTCGCCAGGCCCAAAAGATGGAGGCGATTGGCCAACTTACCGGCGGTGTTGCCCATGATTTCAACAATTTGCTGACCGCGATCATCGGCAATCTGGAGATGCTGGCGAACCTGCTGCCGGCGGGCGATCGCGGCAGACGCTACGCCGAGGGGGCGCTGCGCGCGGCTTCGCGGGGCGCCCGGCTGACCGAGCATCTGCTCGCCTTCTCACGACGGCAGGAGATCCGGCCGCAGATCGTCAGCATCAACGATCTGCTGCGGGAAAACCTGATGTTATGCCAGAGGACGGTTGGCGAGGGCGTCGAAATCGCGCTCGCGCTGCAAGACGAGGTTTGGCCTTGTCGGATCGACCCCGCTCAATTCGGCGCCGCCATACTGAACCTTGCCGCGAATGCGCGCGACGCGATGAACAGATCGGGCCGCCTGATCTTTCGCACCGAGAATGTGACGACAGCCGCCGACGCGGTCGATCAGCCCGCCGGCGATTATGTCGCGCTCTCGGTATCCGACACGGGATGCGGGATGTCCGCCGACGTGTTGGAAAGGGCGTTCGAACCGTTCTACACCACCAAAGAGGTCGGCAAAGGCACGGGTTTGGGCCTCAGCCAAGTCTACGGATTTGCCAGACAATCGGGTGGCGTCGCGCGCATCGAGAGCAAAGTCGGCAAGGGCACGACGGTCCGGATCTGCATTCCGCGCGCCGAGGGGCAGGCCGCGGCCGGCGCGGACTTGCATGAAGGGCTCGACAGGACGCCGCCTGCCGCCGCGACGATCCTCGTCGTCGAGGACGACCCGGATGTGCGCGAGATGATCGTCGGCATCCTGTCGGATCTCGGCTATCAAACTTTGGTCGCGGCCAATGGCCCGGAAGCGTTGGCGATCCTCAGCCGCGACCAGTCGGTCGATCTTTTGTTCACCGACATTGTCATGCCGGCGGGAGTAAGCGGAACCGACTTGGCGCGCCAGGCCTCCCGCCTGCGGCCCGACCTCAAGGTCCTGCTGAGTTCGGGTTATGCGCGCGAGGCGAACCAGTTGCGTTCGGCCCGCGTCGAGTTTCCGTTCATCGCGAAGCCCTATCGCCCGGCAGCACTGGGGCAAAAGCTCGAAGAGGTGCTGGCAGGAGGTCTGCTTCGGGCAGCGAGTTAAGGCGAGAACTCGATCGCATAGTCTTCGATCACCGGGTTGGCGAGAAGCTCGCGGCACATCGCTTCGACCCGCTCGCGGGCGCGGGCCGCGTCGGTTTCTTCGAGCTCCAATTCGATCAGCTTGCCCTGCCGCACCTCGCCGATCCCGGTGAACCCCAATCCGGCAAGCGCATTGCCGATCGCCTTGCCTTGCGGGTCGAGCACCCCCGCCTTCAGCTTCACGTGAACCAACGCCTTCATTTCCGCTCCTCGTCGCTCAGGAAAGGATGTTGCGCCAGGGTGTGACCTCGGGCAGCCACCCGGCGAAGCGGAAGATCGGCCGGCGGTCCGGCTCGCCGAGCGAGGGAAGGGCGATCACTGCGCTCGACACCGTCCCGTACCCGTCCGACCGGAAGCGCATCGCCGCGGTGGCCGGCTCGCCCGGCGGCGCCCGGGTGCTGCCGAGCAGCGATTCCCATGCCGACCAATCGTCGCGATCGGGGTCGGGCACGGGCCATGCCCGAAACGCCGGCAGCGCCAATTCCAGCCGCCGCGTGCCGAGGTCGTCGAGATCGCCCGCGGCAATCATCGACAGCCCGTCCTTGAGGGGATGCAGTTCGATCCGGGCGCCGCCGGCATGACGCAGCCAGAAGGCATCGCGCTCGTCGGCGACGATCAGGTTGAAGGTGCGATAGGCTGCGGGGTCGAGATGCGAGAGGGCCTCGGCGGCAGCGACCGCATCGGCATGGTCGAGCGCCTCGAGAACCAGCTCGCCGCGCGAACGCTGGCCGGGCGCCGGGCCCAGCGAGCCGTGCCGGTTGAGGACGGCGGCGGCGACGCCCCAATCATTGACCCCGAGCCACGACCCGCCGGCGAGCGCGTCGAGCCCCGCCACGACTTCCGGCCGGTCCGGCCAATGGCGGCCGGGCGGCTCCCATGGCCGGTCGATCATCTCGTCGCGATTGGCCCCGATCAGCACCGGCCAGCGATGCTCCGGCCGCCGCAAGATCACCAACGTGCACATTTACGTTCTAGCCCTGGAGCCGCGAAGGTGTGTTATTTTGTCTTCCGCCGCATCGATTGAAATGGAAGCGCCATGCCTACTCTGGCCGACCGAGAGAAGGAATTCGAGGCTCGGTTCAAGCACGATCAGGAGTTCAAATTCAAGGTCACCGCCCGGCGGAACCGATTGTTGGGGCTTTGGGCGGCAGAGCGTCTGGGCCTGCTCGGCGACGCCGCCGAGGACTATGTCAAGCGGGTTGTCGACGCCCAGTTCGAACCGGGCGGCGACAAGCATGTGGTCAGCAAAGTGGCCGACGATCTCGGCGCCAAGGATCCGACCTTTACCCCGGCTCGCGTCCAGTTCGAACTCGAGCACTTCGCCGAACAGGCAAAGCAGCAGCTGATGAAGGAGTAGAGATCAGGTCACTTCTCGTTCTCTTCCGCCGTTTCGAGCCGCCTGACGCGATCTCCCAATCGGCTGACTTGCGAATGTCTTGCCCGGATCTCGGTCAGCAATCGGGTATGGCTGTTGTCGAGTTCGATGGACGATCGCAGTCAAGACCTGCATGTCGTCTCGCAGGCTCGCCACTTCGTCGGTCAAGAGTTGGAGCGCCCGGCCGACATAGGCCAAGTCAATGCGTTCATCACTCATATGAGTAACCGGAGAAGGGGTCCGCGGCTCACGCCCGGTAGAAGGGTCGGTCGCCCTTGACCGTGACACGGTGGCCGGAGCGCGTGTGCGGCCAGTAGTCCCACATCGCGTGGTGCTGTACGCAGCGGTTGTCCCAGAACGCGATCGAGTTCTCCTGCCAGCGGAACCGGCACTGGAACAGCGGGTTGGCCATGTGGTCGTAAAGATAGTTCAGGATGCCCTCGCTCTCGTCGCGTGAGACGCCGAGGATGCGCCGGGTAAAGCCCTTGTTGACGTAGAGCGCCTTTTTGCCGGTCACCGGATGGGTGCGGACGACCGGATGCTCGGCGCGCGGATAGCTCGGCTTGTCGGCGATCCCGTAATTGGCGTATTGGCCGCGGTAGTGGTCGCCGTCATGGATCGCGGTCAGTCCCTCGAGATAGGTCTTCATGCGGTCCGACAGCGCCTCATAGGCGGCGTACATGCTGGCGAACAAGGTGTCGCCGCCGCGCGGCGGGCATTGCCGGATGTAGAGGATGCTGCCCATCGGCGGCTCCTCGTCGCAGGAGACGTCGGTGTGCCACCCCTCGCCATTGGCGCGCGGCGAGTCCTTGTCGGCATGGATGACCATCAGCTCGGGCTTGCCAGGCGCGTGCGGCGCCGCCGGGTGGAGGTGCAACTCGCCGAACAGCCGGCCAAAGGCGAGATGCTGGTCCTCCGTCAAATGCTGGTCGCGGAAGAAGATCACCAGATTTTCGGCGAGCGCGCGGTGAATCTCGTCGAGGGTGCGGTTGCCGAGCGGCCTCGACAGATCGACCCCGCCGATCTCGCCGCCGATGATCGGCGTCAGCTTGTCGACCGTAATCGTGTCGTACGGCGCCGGCTCGTCGGCGAGATGCTTATAACGGGGACCGTTGTTCGATCGGACGGGATCCATCGCGCTCTCCTTGGATTGCTTCCGACATCCTATCACACTTAGTCCGCTTCGAGCGCGACCTTGCGGGCGAGCAGATCCGCAATTTTGTCATCGGCGAACCCGGCTTCGCGCAGGATCTCGCGCGAATGCTCGCCCAATCGCGGCGCCGGACGGCGCAGCGCGCAGTCGGCCTCCCCGAACCGCACCGGCGGCCGGACAATCCGGATGCTGCCTTCGGTGGGATGGTCGGTCCGCGGGAACATCTCCACCGCGGCAAGGTGCTCGTCCGCCGGCAATCCGCCGAGCGGATTGACCGGTCCCGACGGGATATCGGCCGATTTGAGCTTTTCGAGCCAGGATGCGGTCGACCCGTCGCGCACGCATTCGGCGATCAACGCATAAAGTTCGGCGACGTGCCGGCTCCTGGTTTGCGCGTCGGCAAGCCGCGGGTCGTCGGCCAGTTCCGGGCGCCCGGCAATGACGAAAAAATCCCTCCAGTGGCGATCGGTGTAGGGAAGGATACAGATATGCCCGTCCGCGGTGCGGTGCGGCCGACGGTCCGGCGCGAGCATCCGAGAATAGCCGGGCTCCCCACTTGGCGGGTCGAAGGTCAGGCCGCCCATGTGCTCGGCCATGACGAACGCAGTCATCGTCTCCAGCATCGGCACTTCGACCGCCTGGCCCTCACCGGTGCGCTCGCGCTGCAAGAGCGCCGCCATCACCGCATAGACCATCGTCAGCCCGACGGTCTTGTCGCCGATCAGGGTCGGCACGAAGCGCGCCTCGCCGCCTGTCGCAGCTTCGAGCGCAACCAGTCCGCAGCCGCCCTGGATGATGTCGTCAAAGGCCGGCCGGTCGGCGAACGGGCCGTCCTGCCCGTAGCCTTGCGCCGAGCAGTAGACGAGGCGCGGGTTGACCTCGCGCAGCCGCTCCCAGCCAAAGCCGAGCCGCGCCATCGCCTGCGGCCGCATATTGTGCATCAGACACATCGCTGTGCCGGACCAAAGCCAACAGCACCGGCGCCGCATCCGCCTGCTTCAGGTCGAGCACGAGCGAGCGCTTGTTGCGATTGAGGTTGAGGAACAAATGGCCCATCTCGCGGTGCCGGGCGGGCTCGGCATAGCGCATGATGTCGCCGCCGGGCGCCTCGATCTTGATCACCTCGGCGCCGAGGTCGCCAAGGATCTGCGTCGCCAGCGGCCCGAGCACGACCGTCGTCAAATCGAGGATCTTAATGCCGGCGAGCGGTCCTGGCCTGGCTTCGGTCACTGCAAAACCTCAATCATCGAGCGTCACCACGTCGGCGCCTTCACTGCCATAAGCGATAATTGCCCTATCACGGGTCAACAGGGCGAGCCGCTCGGCCCGCGCCTGCGCAATCAGCATTCGGTCGAACGGATCACGATGCCGTCGCGGCAACGCGACCAACGCCCTGCAATGATCGGGCAGCACCGGAAGCAGATCGAAGCCGTCGGGAACCATCAAAAGGCGCTCGTCCTGAGCGATGCGGTCCAGCGCCATCAAGATCGCGATTTCCCAGAGGCTGACAGCGCTAATGTAACACGACCGCGCGTCATCGAGCGCGCGCCGTTCGCCGGTGGTGAGCCGTTCCGGCGCTATCCTTGCCCAGAGAACAAGATGGGTGTCGACCAGTATGGCGGCGATCACGTGCTCGGCTCGAAATCGCGAACGACCTCTTCCGGAATGGTCAGATCCTCCGACAGAAACAGTCCCCTGAGCTCGCCATATTTGATCGGCTGCCGCCGAGGCAGCGGACCGAGGCAGGCGACTGCCCGTCCGCTCCGTGTCACGACGATTTGTTCGCCCGCTTCCGCGCGAGCGACAAGCGCGGCAAATTGGGACTTGGCCTGCGCCACCGATACGGTTGTGCCCAATACGTCCTCCGCGGGGCTGACCATAGATGGTCAATATTAAGACGGGGATACCGCTTTGTCAAAACATGGGCGGTGATTTCCTCTCGAACCCTGGTGCAGACTTGCCGGGATCGCCGAACCCTTGCGTCGCCAGTGGCCCGAGAACGACCGTCGTCAGATCGAACACGTTGATCCCCGCGAGCGGCCCCGGTTTGGCTTCGCTCCCCGCGCAACCTGAAACATCATCAGCACCTTCGCATCGATCGAGCCGCAGGCGGCCCCTCCCGAACAACCGCGGCAACCGGTTTGGGCGGTGACCAGCTGGGCGCAGCGTCATTGCGAGGCGCGCCCCTGCGCGACGAGGCAATCTCGACCGGAAGAGCGCTCGGCGGCCCGAGATTGCTTCGCTTCGCTCGCAATGACGGTGGCGTTTTGAGGTGATCGAATATGCGATAGCGGAGAGCCCGCCCGGTGTCCTGTTCCCCCTGTTGTATCAGGTCGAGATCAGGCATCGCCAACTCCCACAACGACAATCCTGCACCCGCTCACGGATGCCGATGTCCGTATAGATATAGTGCTACTATGGCAATTGTAGGGTTGTCAGTGCCGCTAGTCAGGACCGTCGGTAGAGCCGTCCGCCCCCCTTAGCCGAAAAATTCGGGTCGAATTCAGGCGCCGACCTAACCTACGGTCTCCCCCCGGTCTGCAACATGGCGCGGACTTTGATAGTACCCCACCCAGTCTATCGCAATTCGTCGAGCAGCGCCGCCGCTTCGATCAGATCGGCGGTATCGAAGCCCTCGGTGAACCAGCCGTAGACCGGCGCCAGTAGGTCGCGGGCTTCGGCGCGGCGGCCCCGCTCGCCCCACAGCCGGGCAAGATCGCGGGCGGCGCGCAACTCCAGCGATTTCGCTTGTTGGGCTTGCGCAACGCGGATCGCTTGCTGCAATGAGGCTTGGCCCTCGTCGAGCTGGTTTTCGGCGAGCAGCACCGTTCCGGTAAGGCGGTGCAGTTCGGCATCCCACTTATGCTCGCCGGTGACGTCCGCTATTTCCAATCCCTCCCGCAATGCGGCCAGTGCCGCCGTGCGATCGCCATGTCGGGCCAGGCCCTCGGCCAGGAACGCCAGACCAAAAGGCAAATTGAAAGTCCGTCCGAGCCCGGTCCATTTCGCTACGCCCTCGCGAATGCGGGCGATTGCTTCGTCGACGGCACCTTGTCCGAGCAATGCCGCGCCACGCAGCATGCCTGGTTCGAGATTAAACGAGAGCCGCTGCTCCGCAGCCACCGCCTCAGCAGCATCGAGTTGGCGCAGGGCTCGTTCTGGCTCACGGCGATTGAGGTAAACCTGCGAAGAAAGAAGGAGAGCAAAGCCCAGCGTGAACGGGTGGGCGATCCGCTCGGCCAGCGCCAAACCCTTAGCGGTGCTGGCGAACGCCTTGTCGGGATATCCGAGCAACGATTCGGCCCAAGCGCCAGTAATTTGGGCGCAAACACCCGGATCGTGTCCGCCATAGACGAGCCGATGGGACGCATGCTTCTCCGGATCGTAGAGAAGGCGTCCGGCGTCGGCGTGCTCGCGAGTTTTTGCCGGATCCCCCGCGTGACCCCAGGTCGTCCAGCCGCTGTGATGCGCCTGGAGCCGCAATCCATCGTCTCCCTCCCGTTCGGCCATCCGCAGCAACCTCTCTGAGAGCGGCCCGGCGGCGGCTATTCCACCGGACACGTTATCGCGAGTTGACTGCCACACCCCATAGAGCGCCTCGAACCGTTGTTGCAGCTCGCCGCTGCGCTCGGCGAGCTCGAGCGCCCGCGTATAAGCCGGCTTCGCTGCGACGGCGCCTTTGGCGGTAAACAGACAGAGCCCCAACGCCAGTTGCAGCTCGATTTCGCGGCCGTTCCGGATCGGGCTCTCCGGCAGCGAATGCAGCAGACTGAGACCTCGCTCGAAATGGGCAATCGCTTCGAAGTAAGCGAATTGCGCTGCGGCATGCTGCCCCGCCTTCAGCCATTGATCGACCGCGCGTTCGGTGTTGCCGGCAGCCGTCAGGTGATGGGCGAGCAGCTCTGGCTGGCGCTCGACGAGATCGGCGAAATGCTCTTCCAGCGCCGCCGCGACGCGGGCGTGCAATTCCTGCCGTCGCCCGCGCAACAGGGTCGAGTAGGCGGCGTCCTGCACCAGCGCGTGCTTGAACAGGTAGGAGGCATGCGGAGCGATGCCGCGGCAGAACAGCAGCCCGGCCTCTCCAAGCTGATCCAATGCGGCTTGCAATTCCCCCTCGGGACGCTGCGCCACCGGCTCGATCAGTTCATAGGCAAATTCGCGGCCGAGCACCGCGCCGATCTGCGCGATCTCCTTGGCCGCCGGGCCGAGCCGGTCGAGCCGCGCCATCAGCGAGGCATGCAAGGTGGCCGGCACCGCCTGCGCAGCCAGCGATGTGGTCGCCAGCATCCGGGCCACCCGGTCGCCCTGCGCGGCGCTTTCCAGCACCGCCTTGGTCAGTTCCTCGACAAAGAGCGGCACCCCGTCGGTGCGCTCGACGATCTCGGCGACGATCTCGGCGGCCAGCGCCGCATTGCCGGCCAGAGTTTGCACCAGCGCCTCGCCGTCGCGTTCGCCGAGCCGATTGAGCGCCAGACTGGAGACATGGGCGCGGCCGCCCCAAGGCGGCTGGAATTCCGGTCGAAAGGTGATCGTCAGCAGCGCCGGTAGCCGCCGCACCCGGTCGACGGTCAGATCCAGGAGCTCGCGCGAGGTTGGATCGATCCAATGGGCGTCCTCGAACACCATCAGCACCGGCCGGCGCCGCGCCTCGGCTTCGAGCTGGTTGAGCAATGCCTCGAATAGCCTCTCGCGTTTGCGCTGCGGGCTGAGGTTGAAATCGGCGGCGGAACTCGGCAATGACAGCAGCTCGGCCAACAACTCGATTTCGTCATCGATTCGCGCACCGGGTGCGAGCAATCCCCGCAATTTGCCGAGCTTCTCGTCGACCGTGTCGTCGCGCGCGAATCCGGCGGCGCGTTCGAGCTGGGCGATGAACGGATTGAGCGCGCTGTCCTGGTGGTGCGGCGAGCAGAAATAGCGTAGGCGGGTATGGGGCTCGCTTCCGATTTGCTCGGAAAGCGCCGCCGTGAGCCGCGACTTGCCGATGCCCGGCTCGCCGGAGATCAGCACCACTCGTCCTTCGCCGCTCTTCGCCTGCTGCCAGCGTCGGACCAGCAGCTCGACTTCCTCGTCGCGCCCGACGAGCGGCGTCTCCCCCGAGCGCAGGGCCTCGAAGCGGCTCAACATCCCGCTCTCGCCAATGACCCGCCACGCCGGCTGCGGCTCGGCAAAGCCGGCAAGCGCCTGCGGGCCGAGATCGGCGAGGTCGAACAGCCCGCCGATCTGCCGGCGCGTCGCTTCGGCGATGATGAGCGTGTTCGGCGCGGCCAGGGCCTGCAGCCTTGCGGCGAGGTTGGGGGTCTCGCCGACGACCCCGCGCTCCTGCGCCGCGCCCTCGCCGATTAGATCGCCGACCACGGCAATCCCGGTGGCGATGCCGAGCCGCACATTCAACGGCTCCGGTCCCCGCAAGCCGGCCGACCGCCTCGATAACGGCCAGTCCGGCGCGGACCGCGCGCTCGGCGTCGTCCTCATGCGCCTCGGGGTAGCCGAAATAGACCAGCACGCCGTCGCCCATGTATTTGGCGACAAAACCGGCGAACCGGCCGACGGTGTCGGCGACGCAGCGGTGATAGGCCCCGACGATCTCGCGCAGATCCTCGGGGTCGAAGCGCGCCGATAGCGCCGTCGAGCCGACGAGGTCGCAGAACATCACCGTCAGCTGGCGGCGCTCCGCCTCGGCCCCCACCCTTCCCCTCCCCCGCAAGCGGGGGAGGGTTAGGGAGGGGGCTGCCGCCATCGGGCGCGATGGGTGGAATCGGGGTCGGCAATGCTTCGGCCGTGCCGAGCGCGGCGATGGCGTCGAGCAGTCTGCGGCGATGGCCGATCGAGGTGACACCCAGCTCACGCAGATCCTCGCCCGTGAGCCGGCGTAATACCTCCCCGTCAATGTCGTTGGCGCGGAACGCGGGCCCGTATTGCTCGAGCCCGAGCCCGCGCAGCCATTCGGCTACATCCATCGAAATTGCCTGACACCACCCAACGGCGGACCATTACAACCACCCTGCGGCATTCTGTCCAGACTGGGTCGGAGGTTTAAGAAGCAGCGCGGCGGGCCGTCACCAGAAAGATAGTGGAAGGAAGCACCATTTCTCCGCCCTTCGCATAGGCTGCGAAGGCGTCGGTCATTTCCTGCTTGATCAGCTCGCGAACGCTTTCCTGCGGCTTCTTCTCCTCGATCAGCCGGCCCGAGGGACCCATGATAAGGGCGTGCTCGGCCTCCTCCCGAGGGCTCGCACCGATAATTTCGGGCGTCTCGCGCCGGATCTCGATGCCCTCGTACCCCGCCCCTTCGAGAACCGAGCGCACGTATTCCGGCTCGGCGAAAGCCATAGGCCCCGGTGCATGGGGAGGCTTTGGCGCCGGTGGTCCTAAATGCCGGAGAGCAACTTCGTAGGGGATCAGCCAGTGCCGGTTTTCCTCGAGCGCTGCCCAGCACGCAAAGCACAGCCGCCCGCCGGGCCGGACCGCACCGAGCAGGTTTCGGAAAGCGGCTACCGGATCGGCAAAGAACATCACGCCAAAGCGCGACGCGATCAGGTCGAAGCGGTTGGGCTCGAAGGCGTGCACCTGCGCGTCCGCACGCAGCAGCGTGATGTTGCGCAGCCCGCTGTGCGAGATCCGCTCGCGCGCGGCGGCCAGCATCGGCTCGGAGATGTCGATCCCGACAACCTCGCCGGTGTCGCCGACCGCCTCGGCCAGGGGTACCGTCGCGGCGCCGGTGCCGCACCCGACCTCCAGCACCTTTTCTCCAGGCGCAACCGCCGATCGCGCCAGCAGCAGATCGTTGACCTTCTGCACGCGTTTTTCGACATAGCCGGCGAGCCCGACCCAGCGTGGGCCGGCAACGGTGTTCCAATACTCGAGTTGGTTGGCATTGGCCTCAGTGCTCATTTCCGATGTCTCCCTTCAGTCCGGCTCGATCGGCATTGTCGCGATGCTCTTCCAGGCGATCGGCGCACCGCATTTCTCCGCCGCTTCGGCGGGCGGCAGCGAGGTATCCCAATGCACCGCCAGAAAGCGCCGCCCGGTCACTTGAGAGGCAGCGTCGGAAACCAGCCACAACAGCGGCGGCGGCCATGATCTCGGGCCGCAGCAGCCGGCTGCGGTCGGCGACCGCGCCATCGGCGATGATCCGCGTATCGGTCATTCCGCCCGGCACCAGCACATTTGCGGTGACCCCGGTCCCTGCGAGATCGGCCGACATTATCGCGGTCGCCGCTTCGGCCGCCGCCTTGCTGGCGCCATAGAGGATGTAGCCTTCGCGCAGCATCGTGCCGAGGCTGGTGGTGACCGTGACGATGCGGCCGCGCTTGGCGCGCAGCATGTGCGGCACGACCGCGCGGGCCATCATCAGGGGCGCCGTCGCATTGACCGCGACAAAGCGGCTCCATTGCTCCGGCGTGATTTCCCAAAATCGGATCGGGTTGCGGCGCCGGTCGGCGCGGATCGAATCCTGGCCGATACCGGCGTTGTTGACCAGAATGTCGATCCGGCCGGAACTCGCCGAGCACCGCCGATACGATCGCGTCGAACGAGGCGGGATCCGTCAAATCGGCCCGGATCGTCTGCAACGCGCCGCTGAACCTCCTGCCGCCCGCGGCCGCCTTCAGCTCGTCGAGCCAGGCCGGCTCCCTGTCGACCGCGGCGACATCGATGCCGCCTTCGAGAAGGCCCAAACTCATTGCCCGCCCGATGCCGCTCGCCGCTCCCGTCACGATCGCGACCTGCCGTTCGCCCGCCATCGCCTCCCCTCCGATTCGTTGATCCCGACCGATTGCGACTCTCACACCCGCGCGTTCGCTGCGCAATCGCGCATCTGCTGTTAAGATATTCTGTTCCGCCGCGGGGCGAATTCCGCCAGAATGAGGCGGCCGGAGCATTGGGGAGACGGCATCGTGAAAACGCAAGGCATGACCCGCGCCGAGGTCGAGGCGGCGCTCGCCCGCGCCGGGCTCGAAGTGCCGGAGCGCGAAAGACAGGAAATCGCCGCGGCGGCCCATTTCGTCGAGGAAATGGCGGAGCGGGTGCGGGGAAAGCGCGCGATGGGCGCCGAACCCGCCCACATTTTCCCGCCTCCGGGAGTGTGAGGGAATGGTCCCAGATTTCCTGACGATCGCCGAGGCCGGCGCGCTGATCGGGCAAGCGCGAGCTCTCCCCGGTCGAGCTCACCGAGAGCCGCCTCTCGCGCATCGAGCGGCTCGACGGCAAGCTCCACAGCTTTCATCCGGGTGCTGCGCGAACCTGCGCTCGCGGCGGCCCGCGCCGCCGAGGCCGAGATCGTGGCCGGCAATTACCGCGGCCCGCTGCACGGTATCCCGATCGGCCTCAAGGACATTTACGAGACGAAGGGCGTGCCGACCACCGGCCATTCGAAGATCCTGATCGACCATGTGCCGCAGCAGGATGCGACATCGGTCAGGCTTCTGACCGAGGCCGGGGCGATCGTGCTCGGCAAGCTCGCCACCCATGAATTCGCGCTCGGCGGCCCGTCCTTCGATCTGCCCTGGCCGCCGGCGCGCAACCCGTGGAACACCAGCCGTTTCACCGGCGGGTCGAGCAGCGGCACCGGGGCAGCAGTCGCTGCCGGTCTCGTGCTCGGCGGCACCGGCAGCGACACCGGCGGCTCGATCCGCGGTCCCGCTGCGTTCTGCGGGCTTGCCGGGCTGAAGCCGAGCTACGGCCGGATCAGCCGCGCCGGCATCCTGCCGCTCGCCTTCTCGCTCGACCATGCCGGCCCGATGGCGTGGACTGTGGAGGATTGCGCGATCATGCTGCAGGCCATGGCCGGGCACGACCCCGACGATCCGGCGAGCGCCGACCGCCCGGCGCCCGACTACCGCGCCGCGCTTTCGAGCAACATCAAAGGACTCCGCATCGGGCTGATCCGGCACTTTTACGAGAACGACAATCCGGCGGACGAGGCGACGCGGCAGGGCATCGCCGCTGCGGTCAAGGTATTCGAAGACCTCGGCTGCTCGGTACGCGAGCTGCGTTTGTCGCCGCTTGCCGAATGGGCGGCGTGCGGCGTGATGATCATGCTGAGCGAGGCCTACGCGATCCATCAAGCGACGTTGCGCGAGCGGTTCGAAGACTATGGCGAGATGTTCCGCGACCGCATGGCGCTCGCCGCCCTGATCAGCGGCGCCGACTACGTCCAGGCGGTGCGGCGCCGCCGCGAGTTGGCCGTCGAATTCGCGACGGCGATGGCCGGCCTCGATCTCGCCATCACCGCCGCCGCCCCGGGCGAGGCGCCGGCGATCGACGCCGTCGGCAAGTTCTCGACTTTCGAGCGCCCGATGCTGACGATGCCGTTCAACGTCACCGGCACCCCGGCCATGTCCGTCTGTTGCGGCTACAGCGCAGCGGGCTTGCCGCTCGCCTTCCAGCTCGCCGGCAAGCCGTTCGACGAGGCGACGGTGCTGCGGGCCGCGCACGCTTACGAGAAGGCCACGTCGTGGCGCTCGGTTCGCCCGCGGCTGGAAGAATAGGCGGTTAGTCCCGGCATCGATGACCGAATCGCCCGTAACCAAATACGTCGATCGCGCACGAGAGCTGGGCCCGGAGCTGGAAGCGGCGGCCGAGGAGATCGAGCGGCGCCGCGAGCTTCCCGAGCCGATCGTCGAAGCCCTGGTCGACCGTGGGCTGTTCCGGCTGTTGCTGCCGCGCTCGCTGGGCGGCGCCGAATTGCCGCCGGCAGCCTATGTGGAAGTCATCGAGGAGGTGGCGAAGCACGACGCCAGCGCCGCATGGTGCCTCGGCCAGGCTAACGGCTGCACGATGACGGCGGCCCTGCTCGACCCGGAGGTGGCGCGGGAGATCTTCGGAGATCAGGCGCGGCATCGTGGCCTGGGGTCCGCCGGGTCCGGCCGAGGCCCGCGCGGTCGCGGGCGGCTACCGGCTGACCGGCACCTGGAGCTTCGCCAGCGGGAGCCATCACGCGACCTGGCTCGGCGCTCATGTGGCGATCCTCGGCGAGGACGGGACGCCACGGCTGCGGCCGGACGGTGGTCCGGCGATCCGGACACTGCTTTTCCCGAAAGCCAGCGCCAAATTCTCCGACATCTGGCATGTCATCGGTTTGCGCGGCACGGGAAGCGACAGCTATACCGTCGCCGATCTGTTCGTGCCGGAAAGCCACACCGTGTTGCGGGAGGCCGAGCCGAAGCTCCGTCAGCCCGGGCTGCTCTACGCTTTCAGCAGCAGCAACATGTACTCCTCCGGCTTCGCCGGGGTCGCGCTCGGCATTGCGCGAAGCACTCTGGACGCTTTTATCGTCCTCGCCCGCGACAAGATCCCGCGCGGCGCCAAGCGCACGTTGCGCGACGACAATGTCGTCCAGTCGCAAGTCGCGCAATCCGAAGCGCGGCTCAGAGCGGCACGCGCTTTCCTGTTGGGCTCGCTCGAGCAAATCTGGCGCGACGTCGCGCGGTCGGGGCGTTTGACGCTTGATCACAACACGACGATCCGGCTGGCCTCGACCTGGGCCATTCACCAGGCAAAGGACGTCGTCGACACGGCCTATCATGCGGCGGGAGCGACGGCGATTTTCGAGAGCAACCCGTTCGAGCGCCGCCTCCGCGATGTCCACACCGTGATCCAGCAATATCAAGGCCGCCAGGCGCACTTCGCGACGGTCGGCCAGGTACTGCTCGGCCTTCAGGCCGAAGGCACAATGTTCACATTCTAAACGACACCGCCCGCCAACTACGATGGATCCTCGCATTCCAAACGCAAACCAACGCCGCGCTTCTGGCGAACGCTCCGCGGGTCGGCGCCACTGGTCCCTCGACGACATTCCCTGGCATCTTATTCGCCACCACGCAGTGACGCAGAACAGGGCGTTTTTCTACCTGGTTGCCTCGGCGTCGTTTATGGAAAGCGCGACGGATGTTTATACCGAGAATCTCGTCGAATACTTTGCCGGAGACGAAGAAGTCACTTCGTGGTTAGCGAATTCCTGGCTGCCCGAAGAGTTGCAGCACGGCCGGGCGCTGCGCCGGTATGTCGAGACGGCTTGGCCGGAATTCGACTGGATGCCGGCCTTCCGCGGGTTCGTCGAGGAATTCAAACCTTATTGCGACGTGTCGCTGGAGCAGGCGCGCTGCCTCGAGCTGGCGTCGCGCTGTGTCGTCGAGATGGGTACGGCGAGCTACTACACGACCTTGTTCCGCGCCAGCCCGGATCCCGTGCTCGCCATGCTGGCCCGCCACATTGCCGACGATGAAGTTCGACACTACAAGCATTTTTATCGCTATTTCCGGAGCTATCGGGAGGTCGAACGTCCGAGCCGCGCTGCGGTCGTGCCGGCACTCTGGCGGCGGCTGCGGATGACCGGCGGCGACGACAGCTTTGTGGTTGTGAAGCATGTCTACGGTGCTACGCGGCCCTCGGATCCTTTCGACGCCAAGGTTTACCGCGATCTTCGCAGAGAAGGGCGAGATCTGGTGCGCGATCACTTCCCGCACGAGATGGGCGTGCGCATGCTGCTGAAGCCGCTGGCGCTCGGTCCGCGAACACAGCGTGTGGCATTGCCGGTGGCGGTCGCGCTGGCGCGCCGCCTCGTGCCGTAAAATTGACCTAGATCAAACCAGATCGGCGGCAACTCGATAGAGTTGTCGTAACCCGGTCCCGACCGGCCAGTGGAGACCCGATGATCAAGACAATTCTCGTACCGGCGACCGGAAACCAAACGGACGATGCCGTCTTCACATCGGCTTTGGCGGTTGCCCGCGCGTTCGATGCGCACATCGATTTCTTGCACGTTCGCGTCGACGCCGGCGCCATGGTGGCGGCCATGGCGACCGACGGAAGCGGTACCACGATGGTCAGCGGCCTCGTCGAGCGGATAGACGAGGAAGCCACCCGGCGGGAGGACACGGCCAGGCAATTGTTCCAACGCTTTTGCGAGCGTGAGCGGCTGGTGATCGAGGATAACCCGGCCGGCCAGCAGAGCCCCACGGCGCAGTGGCTTCGGCAGACCGGCGACGAGGCCTATTGGGTTCGCGAATATGGCCGAGCGGCAGACCTGCTGGTGATTGGACGCCCGGCGGATGATCAGGGCGTCTCGATCGATACAGTAGAAGCGGCGCTGGTCGGCACCGGGAGACCGGTCTTGATCGTGCCCGCGACCCCGCTGGTCTCACTTCCCGAAACCATTGTCATCGCCTGGAAGGCGGCGCCGGAGGCCGCCCGGGCGGTAACCGCGGCAATGCCGCTCCTGTCGAAGGCAAAGCAGATCCTGATCGCGACCGTGGCCGAGGAAGAGGGCCTCTCGGACGAGGAGGGCGCCCGGCTGATGACCGCTCTCTCTTGGCATGGTCTCAATGCATCGACCCGTCACCTGAGGCCTGACCGGCTAGGCGCCGCCGACACTCTGCTCGCCGCCGCCGCCGAGCAATCCGCGCTGATCGTAATGGGCGCCTACGGCCACAGCCGAATGCGCGAATGGATTTTCGGCGGTTTTACCCAGAGCGTGCTGCATCACGCCGAGGTGCCTGTCTTGATGATGCATTGAGCCGCGGCTGGCCGGGCAGCACCAAGCCTATCTCGCCCGTCAGTTGGAAGCCTTCGCGTCAATGGCGCGGGCCAACGAGATCATGCACGAGAACTCGAAAGATCTCACGCCGTAGCTGATTAGTGAGGTTACCGCCTATCTGGCGACGCAATGAGGTGACCCTCAGCCGATAGGGCGATGCGGAACCGGCCTTCCTGGTTCCGGATTGACCATAAAAAACGCGATCAGGGGGCCGGGACGATGTGCTCTTCGACGCGCTGAACCCCTGCGATGTTCTCGGCGGCAACACGCAACGCCCGCCTCTCCCCTTCGGATTGCTCGTCGGAGAACCAAAGATGCACGACTCGGTCTCTCACAAGGATATCCATCGCCCAGATATCAGCCCAATTTTGTCGCTTCAGCTCGGCGAGCAGCTTGTCGCCGAGGAGCTTGTCACGGATGGCATGATCCTCGCGATCGGTGTCAGTCATCGGCTCATTCTTCACCACCGCCAATGCCCGTACGAGATTAGCCCTGCTGACGATTCCAACGAGGTTGCCGTCGCGCAATACCGGCACGCGCTTGATCCTTTTTGTCTCGAGCAGCATTGCAACATCGGCGAGTTCGGTCGTGTCGGCGACCGAGATAACCTCACGCGTCATGACGTCCCCTGCCGTGCGGCCATGCGACTTGAGGTAGTCGCGGGCAAGCTCCTGGGGCGATCCGATCGTGTCCAGCCACTATAAATCAAGCAGCCAGCGGAGATGCGAGGCTCTCGCTTCCGGCATACCGCTTACGTAAAGTTCTTCAGAGTGCGGGTAGAGCCTGGCGAGGGCTGGCAGCCCCATGCCGAATTCGCGACGGAGGCGGCTCTCTCATGAGAATCATTGTCCCGGTGGACGGCGCGGCGCAGGCGAACCATGCCGTCGCCCATGCGGTGTCGCTCGCCAAGGGCAGGCAGGATGCCGAGATCATTCTGGTGAATGTTCAAAGCCGGGAGACGCTTGAGGTGTCGGATATCGCTGGGGTCATATCGGCCGATGCCGACAGGGCGGCCGCGGCTCATCAGTCGAAAAAGGCCCTGAGGCGGGCGATCGGGCTCTGTCGGGAGGCCAACGTGAAGTTCGAGACGCGAGCCGAATTGGGTCCAGTTGCCGAAACGATCGTCAGGATTGCGCATCGCCTCAAGGCAGACCAGATCGTCATGGGAACACGCGGGCTCGGCGCATTGCGCGGGTTGTTGCTCGGCTCCGTCGCCACCCAGAGTCGTCCAGATGGCGAAGATTCCTGTGACACTTGTGAAATGAGTTCGTCCGCTGAGCGGGATGTTGCCTCCCAGCGTTAGCATCGAGCACAAGCAGTACATCACCCGCTACGGCGACGATCTGCCCGAGGTCAAGCAATGGCGCTGGCCCGAGCCGGCCGTCGTTTAGCTTTCAGCATACGATCAGAAAAGAGGACCCTGATGCTGGTCATTCCGCTCGAAAGACTTGCCTTTATCATTGCCAAGGCGCGCGAGTTCGATGCCGAGGTGCCGGTCGAGCCGGATGCGGCGAGCGGCTCGGACCCGCCCGATGATGATGAGCGGCAGGTCCTGCTCGACACGCCGGACAATCCGAACGAAGAGGAGCTGCGCGACGCAATCGACGGGCTTGGCCCCCCCGAGCGTCAGGAACTGCTCGCGCTGATGTGGCTCGGCCGCGGCGACTATGACGCGGACAGCTGGCCGGAGGCGCTGCGAGAGGCAAGAGAGAGCACGATCGCGAGCGTGACGGATTATCTCGTCGGCACCCCGCTCCTCGGCGACTATCTCGAAGAGGGGGCCTCTGCCCTGGGCCTCTCGCTCGAGGATTTCGAGAGAGGGTGAGTGCCTTACGTCACGACGTCGGATCTGCCGCCGGCGGCTCGCCGGCTCCCGCCGCACGCTCAGGAAAGATGATGAAATCGTCCGGCTCGTGCCTAAGGCCGATGCAGCTGCCCGATCCAGTGCCAATGACGAATTTCGAGTTGAGCGCCAGAACGCATGGATGGTGCAGTCATTTCGGCTGGCATGCTTGATGCAGAGAGATCGGCGCCTCATCGGAGGACGCGATGGTCGCCCGGGCCGCCCTGCCTTTCACCCTTCGTCATATTCTCGATCGAGTGGGTCCTGCCTCGACGCAGCAGCGCCGCGGTCTCGCCGGCGGGATGCGGCCAAACCGCTTGCAGGGTTTTTTCGCGGCGCTGGGATATTGGTCGTCAGTGTCGGGCCTCGCTTGGCGCAGCGAAACTCTTTCCGGCGACCGACCCGAGCGGTTCAGCCGCTTCTGCCGAGATTGCGGGGAGGACACCCCACATGAGGGTTTTGATGAGTGCGGCGCCGGCTGGTATGCCCAGCTATGCCGCTGCCGGCGCTGTGGACGGCAAGGCATGAGCGTTTGGCCTCTTGCCTGGTGGTGAATTGGCTGCCCAACCGGACCGCAGGGTTGGCTACATGGTGCCCCCTTCGAAGCGCGCCCTCCGGGCGTCTTCCTACTCGGCTGCGCCGCGGCGGTGCGAGAAGCCCTGCTCTTGGCTCGTAATGAATTCGAGCAGCGCGGCGCGCCCGTCTTCGGTCTGGCGGCGGGCGCGCAGGATCGCATCGCCGATCTGCGCCGGGTCTTCGACCCGTTCGCTCCACCCGCCGAGGTCGCGCGCGATGTTGGCGTAATTGCCGCCGAGGTCGCGCGCCCGGTAGCGCTCGTGCGACAGGGCCATCGCATGCGTCTCGATCGCCATTGTCGAATTGTTCAAGACGATCGTCAGGATCGGGATGCCGCAGCGCGCCGCCGTCTCGAAATCGAGGCCGGTCATCCCGAACGCCGCGTCGCCCATGAAGTTGACGCAGAATTTGTCGGGCGCGGCGACCTTGGCGCCGATCGCGAGGCCCAGCCCGGTGCCGAGCTGGTGCGACTTGCCCCAGCCGATATAGCCGCGCGGCCGGGTCGCCCGGTAGAACGGATTGAGCTGCTCGCGCGGGCTGCCGGAATCGTGGGTGACGATCGCCTCGGCCGGGTTGACGACCCGCATGAATTCCGAGATCACCCGGTAAGGGTTGATCGGGCGTTCCTCCGAACGCAGCTTCCCTTGCCAGCGGGCCAGCCACTCCTCGCGCTTGCCAGCGATTTCCCGAGCGACGGCGTCCGGGCGCGCCTTGCCGTTCAACCGATCGCTTACCGCCTCGATCAATTGGCCGAGCACGCAGCTTGGCGTCGCCGAGGATCCCGAGATCGGCAGCAAAGGCCTTGTGCAGGTCGCGCGTGTCGTTCGTCGCATGGATGATCTTCTTGCCGGGCGGCAATGCGGGGGTGGCAATGCCATGCTTGGTAAAGCTGCAGCCGACGCCGAGCACCAGATCCGATTTGTGCAGGAAATGCCGGCCGTGCCCGGTAAAGGTGCCGCCGCCGGGCCCGAGCGCCAAGGCGTGGTCCTCCGGAAAGGCGCTCTTGCCGTCGAAATTCGTCATGACCGGCGCCTGCAGCAGCTCGGCCAATCGCCGCAATTCCTCGGTGGCCTCGGCATAAAAGACGCCCTGCCCGGCGAGGATCATCGGGCAGGAGGCGTCGAGCAGCATGCGCGACGCCTCGTCGATGTCGCGCTCGTCGCCGGCCGATCGGGTGATCGGAACCTGCCGGTACTCGTTCGGATCGACACTCACGTCGAGACTGTGCACATCGGCCGGCACTTCCACCATGACCGGGCCCTGTCGGCCGTTCTTCACTTGAGCAAAGGCGCGCCGCATGATGTTCGCGATCTGCTCGGGCAGGATCACTTCTTCGACCGACTTGGTGATCGCGGCATAGGAACGGCTCGATTTGAACATAGGGAACAGTTGCGCCGTCTCGCGCGGGTGACCGAGCGGCAGAAACACCACCGGGCTCGAATCCGAAAAGGCGGTCGCGACGCCGGCGAAGGCGTTCTCCGCGCCCGGCCCATACTGCATCGCGAACACCCCCGGCGGGCGGCCGTTGGAGACGCGGGCGAACCCGTCGGCCATATGGACGCCGACCCGCTCCTGCCGGCAGATGACCGGCTTGATGCCGACCGCCGCAGCGGCCTCGATGATCGGGGTGGTCGGAAAGCAGAAGAGCGTCGAGATGCCTTCGCGTTTCAGTATCTCGGCAATCACGTCCATGACGAGCATCGATGGTTCCTCCCAACGGTCGTTCAGGTGCCAGCGACTGAGCCGGCAGACCGCCGAAGTTTAGCTTTAGCGAGGGTCAATGCCAACCGGCGGCCGCAGAGCAGACTCTGCACCATCTATCTTCTGCGTCAGTAATCAGGATTCTCGCCGTCTTCCGGATCGGCGTATTGAGCAAGGGCATCGCGGCAGGGTCTTGGCGAGCGCGACGATGAGGCGCCTTCGGATTGTTGCGATCGAGTTGGGGATGTGCCGTTCGGGTCGGATCGGCGGCGCCTCTGGGTCGGTAACCGTCGGGAATGGCAGATCCCGAGAGCGGCGAGGAGAAATGTCGTCCAGAGGGGGGGATGGCGCCTCGTTCGGCGATCAAAAAGCCGTAGGCGGCAATACAGAGAGTGGCATGGTGGTGGAAGCCGCGCCACCCGCGCCCTTCATAATCACCAAGCCCGAGTTCCTGCTTCAGCTCCTGATAATCGCGCTCGATCCGCCATCGCAACTTTGCGACATCAACCAAACGTTCGAAGGCGATATCCTCTGGCAAAGTGGCAAACCAATACTTGGTCGGCTCGGCTTCTTCTGGCGGCCACTCGATCAGCAGCCACTCTTCGGCGCGCGGCTCGGTCAGCAAGGTATCGCGATGTGCCGGCCCCCCTCTGCCGCGCAAAGCGCGAAGAACCAGTCTGCAGCGCCCTCGCGCCACGTGATTGTTTGCCACGCTTCAGCCGGCAGGCGGAGCGCGAGCGCCTTCGCCGCGATCGGCTGATGCTGCAAGTCGCGTCGAAGCAACTTCGGTGGTCGCCCGATACCCTTGCCAGGCTGCGCTGGCAAAGGCCCAGCGCCCGGTCGCCAGCCGAGGTATTGGGACCGATCCCGGCCGCATAGCTCAGGCCGAGCGCGGTAATCTCCGTTCGCAGCCTCGTGTCGTTGCCGTAACCGGCATCCATCAGCACCACACCCTGAGGCAATCCGGCGGTTCGGCCGCTTTGATCTGCTCAAGAGCGATCTCAGGCTTGGTTTGGAAAGCGATCGTTTCCGGGATCTTCGCCTTGTCCCGGCGCGCCTGGTCCTTCCCCAATCCTCAGGAGATCACCCGGCGGGGGGGGCCTCGGGGCCAGCGCGCGTCACCGCGACCGCTTATCCTGCTACCACTCCCATATCTCACCCCACACCCCCCTTCGGGGGCGCGGCGGCGGGCCGCGCCTCGATCGCCGGGTCCAGTCTGCCCCTTGCCAGCTCGCGCGTCACCACGGCGCCTCCAAAATGAACAAGGTGATGCTTGGCAGCGACCTGTCCCGGTGCCGTCACGGCCGCCATCGGTTCGACGCTCTTGCGGTCAATCGGCATCAACAGCCCCAGGCAATAATCATGCATCGGCTGCTGTCGATCGGCATGACCCAACACAACCCCGAGCGCCTCGACATAGGCCGCAAATCACGCTCACTCCCCTCGCTCGATCCGCCGTCCATTCCGTCCCCCGATCCGATGAAGATAGCCCCAATTACTACATCTTGCGGCCGTCAGCGATAGAAAATACACGATCTCGAATTTTGTAACTCAGTAGATTAAAACGTCATGCTCAGAGTGAGCCGCACCGAGAGCGGCTCGACCGGCTTGAAATGGACGTCGTAGACGGGCGCTGTCTCGTTCGCCAATTGGGAGGGGTAGAAATAGTCGATCTGGTGCGCGCCGGTATTGTCGAACAGGTTGAAAATGTCCAGCCACAGCCTGGCCTGCTCCGAAAATTTGTAGCCGACACGTAAATCGAAGAGCGTCGTGGGCCGCGAGGTCACGCTGTCGTCCTCGATCAGCGGCCGTCGGCCGAAATAGCGGAAATGCAACGCCCCGAACCAGGGACCGAGATCCTCCATGGTCGCGCCCGCGGAGGCGATCACGTTGGCAGCACCGGGAATGTAGCTGCCGGGATGGCCGGGCTCCGTATCAGCAGCGCCGTTGTCGCCATTGGCATAGCGCGCATGAGTGGCGGCGAAATCGCCGTCGAGGCGCAGCCAGGGAAGCGGCTTGTAGGAGGCGCTCAGCTCGATGCCCTTGCGTTGGCTCGGCCGGCCGGGCGTGGTCATGGCCTCGTCGCCGTCGAACGTTGCCTCGCTGGCGAGATTGAGCACGAAGAGCGCGCCTTCGAGTTTGAGATCAGGCACCGGCTCCGACCGCACCCCGAGCTCGTAGCCGGTCGCCTTGGTCAGCAGCGGCGTCTTTCCCTGGGCCACGACGGTGGGGTTGCCCTGCTGGAAGTTGATCTCGGTCGCCAGCGCATCGACATTGGTCAGCGCGCCGCGCAAATCGTTGCTGTGAAAGCCCTGGCCGACGCTGAGGTAATATTCGGTATCCTGCCAGGGGCCGAAGATCAAATTGCCCTTAGGGCTGGTGATGGCCTGGAAGATATTGCCGGAATTGGCCTGCAGCGTGCTTTCGTCCGAGCCGTAATAGAGATCCTCGCGCAAACCGGTCATCGTGCGAAATTTGTCCGCCCACTGGACCCGATTTTCGATGAAGAGGCCGGCGCTCGACTTCGATCACATGGTCGTCGCGCACGGTGAACCGCACCACCCGGCCGGTGGTTTCTGCCAGATCGATATGAATGTCGTCGGTGCGGGTCTGGAAGCCTACCGTGTTTTTCGCGTCGAAACCGAAGATATTGCCGGGCATCATATAGCTGACATTTCCGCCGTAGATCTTGCGCCGGTCCTGCTGCACGAACTGATCGCCGATCGGCGGGGGAAATGTCACGAAGCCGTCGAAATTATTGAACAGCTGGAGTTGGTAGCCGATGAAATAAGCATTGGCTTTGAGCTGACCGGTGTCGGTCGTCGCGGCGTATTTGGTGGAGAAGCTGTAGCGTTCCGAGCTGCCGCCGTCGGTCGGGTCGAGCGGGCAATAGAGACAGATCAGCCCCTCGGTGACGGCGCGCTGCGGGATCTGATTGGTCGCATGCAAGGCATCGTTCATGTACATGCCGGTGAACGAGAACCCGTTGTCCGCATTCCCCTGGCTGTAGTTCAGCACCAGATTTCCCTTGTTGTAATTGTCCGGGATCGTCCACGGGCCGTCGTCGTGCACATATTCCGCCGCGGCCAGCAGGTTGCCGGCGCCTACGGGACGCGATATCGCGCCGAGCCCGCGGTAGTAGCCGAGCGTACCGGCGGTGACCAAGGCGAGGTCGTGAGGCAGGGTGTCGACATAATTTATTTGCACCGCCCCGGCGGTGTCGAAATCGCCGAGATCGGGGAAATAAGGGCCCTTGCTGTAATGCAAGGTGCTGATCAGCTCCGGGATCATGAAATTGAGATCGGCATAGCCCTGGCCGTGCGCGTGGGTGCGCATGTTGACCGGCATGTCGTCGAGCGTGATGTCGATATCGGTGCCGTGATCGAGGTTGAAGCCGCGCAGGAAATACTGGTTGGCCTTGCCTTCGCCGCTGTGCTGGGTGGCGATCAAACCCGGCACCACCTCGAGCACTTCGCCGACCCGATAACCCGGCTGCTCTTCGATCTCTTTGCCGGTGACAACCCCTTGCGACGCTGTATCCGGCGCGAAAAATGCCCCATCCGCCGGTGCGAATACGCTGACCTCGGGAAGCGTGACCGATTTCCCCGGCATCCTGGGCTACTGCAGCGGGCGCCAACCCGAGACACAGAAGGGAAGCAGCCCTGCCTTGTGTATGATCCTCATATGCGTACATCATACACAATGCCGCTGTGGAGTGTCAAAGGATGCAGCGTATTACGATTACTCTCGACGACGAACTCGTAGCGGCGCTCGATCGTGTCATCGCTGCATACGGGTATCAGAATCGCTCGGAGGCGATCCGCGATCTCGCTCGAGCAGGGATTGCCCAGCGGCAAGAGCACAGCGAGGACGATCCCCACGCGGCGGTGGCGGCGCTCGTCTATGTGTATGACCATCTGGAGCGGGGGATGGCCAAGCGCCTCACCGGGTCGTTTCACCAACACCACGATCTGTCGGTCGCATCGATGCACATGCACCTTGACCACGTCAGTTGCCTGGAGGTCGCCGTCCTAAGGGGGGCGATGCGCGATATCCACCGCTTCGCCGCCCACGTCGTTGCCGAGCGCGGGGTCCGCCACGGGCGTCTTGTTACTATTCCGGTTGAATTTGAAGACCAAACGCACTTGCACGGCGCCGAGCCCCGCCGGCGCCATCTGCACGTCCATGTTAAGGAGGCGCGATAGCCTCGCGCGCCGCGTCAGCCTACCCGAAACCCAAGTCGCCCGGTTATCCCGACAATGTTTCGGACCGGTCGCGACAGACTACCACTGCGATAGGATCAAGTGGACCGATAAGCACTAACCCGTATTCATGGCTGAGACGACTAGACAACGCTGCGTGCGACAGTCCCAAAAGTCGGCGGAAAATTCAGCCTGGGAGGCTGTGGTTCGTCGTACTCAGCCTGTTTGTCATCGGGTACGCATTTCTGGCCGGCATTCGCACTCTGACCGAATTCGATTTGGGATGGCTGCTGGCCACCGGGCGCTGGATCGCTCAACATCGGCAAATCCCGTCTACTGACGTATTCTCCTATACCGCACACGGACAGCCTTGGATCTACCCGATCGGTTCAAGCCTCATTTTCTACGCTGCTTGGTCGGTCGGGGGTTATGCACTGATCACATGGCTCGGAGCGGCGGCCTGCGCAGCGACGACAGCTTTGCTGCTGCGGAGAGGATCGGTAATTTCCGGGCTGCTGGCCATCCTGGCAGTACCCTTGATCGCCGTCCGCACCCGGCCGCGCGCCGACATGTTTACAGTGCTGCTGTTCGCCGCCTTCCTTGCCCTGCTGTGGCGTTACCATCGAACTGGCCGAACCCGGCTATGGCTCCTGCCGTTATTGATGGTGGCGTGGGTGAACCTCCATCTCGGATTTGTCGTCGGCTTGGCCCTGATCGCCGGATACGTTTTGACGGAAACCTCGGAAATGGTCTGGCCGGGACGCCGCAAGCCGGCGGTGGAACGATTGCGACGGTGCTGGCCGTGGCTGATTGCAGTGCTCGGGGCAACGCTGGTAAATCCCTGGGGGTGGGAGATATACGCTGCCTTGCTCCGCCAGGAACGCGCCATGGCCGCTCAACTGCAGTGGATCCCGGAATGGGGTTCGGTACCGCTGAACTGGACGATAATGTCGACCGGCCTATCGCTGCGCGACCCCGGCGGCGCGTTCTTTCTGATGCTATTGGTTACCGCCGCGACGGTGCCGGTCGCGGTATTGAGGAAACAGTTGGGCGCTGCAGCATTCTTGAGTGGCGCTGCGATCCTCGCCGTCAAACACATTCGCTTCGAAGCCCTGTTCGGCATCGTCACCGTGATTGTCGGAGCCGATGTGTTGTCGTCGGCCCTGACGACGTTACAGAAAAAGATCAAGAACGCCGGGCTCGAGACTGCTCGGTACGGCGCCGCGCTCACGGTCGGCGCGGCATCTCTCGCAGTGGCGCTCGCCTGCCTCCGATCGGCTGACCTGGTAAGCAACCGCAGCTATCTCGCGAGCACCGACCTCGGCTCGTTCGGGATGGGATTGTCGTGGTGGTTTCCCGAACGGGCGGCCGCCTTCCTCGAGCGCGAAGATATACCCGCGCAGATCTTTAACACTTACAACGAAGGCGGATATTTTACCTGGCGCCTGGGCTCCAAATATCTTGACTATGTTGATGGCCGCGCCATTCCGTTCGGCCCGGAATTGGTGGAGCTTAATAGTGAGTTGCTGGCGACGTTCGCCCAAATCACCGGAATGGCAGCGAGAGGCCGAGCATTACAACATCAACGCCATCCTCGTCCCGCTCGGGCGATACAATGGACTGCATCTCTTCCCGATGCTGCGGCAGTTTTGTAGCAGCGAGGATTGGCCGCCGGTGTACTTGGATGAAGTCTCCGCGGTGTTTGTGCGGCGCAAGCCGGAGAACGAGGATCTGATCGCCCGATTGCGGATCCAGTGCGCCACCGCGCCGTTACCGGCCGTGATACCGGAAGGAGATGCAACCGAAGCGTTCAACCACTGGGCCAATGCCGCTGCTGTTCTGCAGGCGCTGGGGCGAAACTATGCAGCTTTCGAAGCGACAAGCAAGGCGCTGGCAATTTTCCCGGGCAGCGCCTTTGTTCATTCGCTGCGCGGAAATTTGTTTGTTGAAGCGGGGTCCTTGCATGAAGCTGAACACGAATACCTACAGTCCGCGGCTCTGGAGTCGAATGGAACTACTTGGGCAGCATTAGGAGCGATTTATCACCGTCAAGGCCGATTGATGGAAGAGATCGCGGCCTGGGAACACGCTAGCGCGCTCCTCCCTTATCCCGCTCCGGAATTGCTGGCGCTCGGCTACGCAGAGCTGGCCGCGCGTCAACCGCAGCAGGCGCTGCAAGAGTTCGATAGAGCCGCTGCCAGCCTGCCGCCGACGCACGAGCGACGGGAAAGCCAACGTTTCTTCGCCAGTCTCGCACATGGTCGGGCAATGGCTTGGAGCGCGCTCGGCCAGCAGCGCTAAATCAGTCACGAGAAGGCACGAGACGAACGTTGCCAGCGGCCGAGAAGCGCCCTTCTTGGCCGCTGGAGGCGAGGCTCTTATTTCACCGGCACGAACTTCTGGACGCGGCGGCCGGTGATTGTTTCGGCGACGTAGACGTTGCCCCTCAAATCGACGGCGAGTGTGTGACTGGTTTCAAATTGACCCACATTGTGCCCCGGACACGGGATGATCCCGCAGAGGCCGAGTGCGCCGAACACGTTGCCGCTTGCCTTGTCGATCAGCCAGACGTTGTCGTTGTTGGCATCGGCATCGACGATGATTTTCTGGCTGGTCGGACTCTTGCTTGCGAGGTAGTCGATATTGGGCCAGAAATCCATGTCGCAGGCGCGTAACATCAGGGATGCCAATATCGCGCCAGCGTTTTCCGGGGCGGCGCTTTGGAACGCATTGTTGCCGATGACTGGGACGTTCGTCGGGGGTGTCTGGCCGGCATTGAGGCCGATGTTGATTATTTTATTCGGCATGCACACCGGTTGCGGGTTGGCGGTCGTCGATGGGGCGCCGCAACTCCTGGAGAATACCTGAATTCGGCTATTCGGGCGATCACAGACATAGATGTTCCCGACATTGTCGAACACGACGCAATGCGGATGACCGCCGCCGGTGGCCCCGAACGTGCCGGGAGGACAGCTCTGACTGACGCTTGCCACGCCGTTAATCATGCAGACCGTGCCCCATTGGCGATTGTATTGGTATGTTTGACCTCCGTCGGCAGTCGTGTAGACGACGACGCGGTGGTTGCCGTAGCCGTCGGCAATATAGACGCTTCCCCGCGTGCCGGTGACCGGATCCGGTAACGGATCCACGGCGATGTCCGCAGGTTCGTTCAGCAGGGTGTGACTGGTGTTGGCGTCGGAAGTCCCGTTGGTTCCACATGAAGTAAACGGGTTTGCCCCTGGCGCCGGCGGCGTCAGCGTGTCGCACATTCCCTTGGTGCCGATCTGCGCCACATAGGTCGCATTGGCGCCCTCGGCGTTCGCGACCATTGGGTTGTATTTCTGAACGATGCCGTCGCCGTTTCCGCCGACCCAGACGTAACCCTGGTAATCGACAAAGCAGCCATGCGAGCCGTGCGCCATATAGGCAGCATACCCGTAATCAGCCCCAGTCTGTATGAGGCTGGGGTTGCCCCACCCGGCGATGACATTGCCGTCGGAATCGAATGCAACGACCGGCGGAGACGGGATCGCCGAGTCGGTGGCGTCCTGGCTATCGATAGCCCCAGACTGGTTTCCTTGCAGGACGCCGTTGATTGTTACACCGACCTCCCAACCACGGTTAAAGGTATAAACATTGTCGTTCTTGTCGATACAGTTCCCGGCGACCTCGCCCTGTATCCAGGGATGCGAAAATCCGTCGGCCCCGACGGGGGCTGGAAGCGGTTTCGGCCAGAAGGGGTCGACCGCGAAGACCGGATTTTGACGATTATCCGCGATGGCGAGCGGCCCCCATCCCGCGATCGCAAGAATAGCCGCGGCAAGCAGGCCACCAACTATGCAGGCATAGTAAGCATACGCTTTCGGTTTCATGGCTTTCCTCCTCAGAGCGTGTGAATTTTTCTCGCATTTTTGCTGCTTTAAGTGGTTGCAGCTATTTTTTTTATTTCTATTTTTTACTTTATTACTTTTTTGAGTTTAGCCTTTCTTTGTCTTTCAATAGCTAACTGTTTTTTGATTTACCTTAGCAGCAGTTGCCTCAAGCGCTTTGTCTTGTAACGCCGCTGTTGCTGCAGCCTTAGCTTCATCAGCTTTTCTTCATGCGGTGGCACCTTATGTTCTGGTGGCTGCCATCTATCCCTTACGCGCCGTTTTCGCTTTGTCCAATTTCTTGATTTGCTGCGCGCTGCTCGATGCGGTGAAGTCTCGCGAGGGAGTGCCGGGGCAGGCGCCGCCAGCAGCCGAGCTGATGATGGCGCTGTGGCTGTGCGCGACCGTGGAGGGGGTCTGCAGCGCGCTGCAGCTCTCCCTGTTGTGCGAGCAGCATCTCTCCTATCGCTCGCTGTGCGGCGTCGTGTCGATGAACTACCACACGCTGTCTGATTTTCTCGTGGCTCATGCCGCGTGCTCTACCTGTTGCTGACCCGCGCGTTGCGGCACTAGTTACCCAAGGTCTCGTGGTGCTCGATGTGCTGGCGCAGGACACGCTCAAGGTACGCGCCGCGCATGCCGTCTCTTTCCGTCCGCGCTAGCGTTAAGCAAACTCGCCGTGGCGCCAAAGCGCTAGTCTCGCTGCTTCGCGCCGAGCTCGAAGCCGATCCGCGCGCTATCCGCGTCAGCGAGCAGCGCAACAGCGCGCGCGCGCTAACAAGAGGAGCGTGCAGCCGCTCTCTACCTGATGAATGAGCTCGAACCTAGCGCTCGCTTCGCGAGAAACCAACAAACCGAGTGAGCCGCAGAAGGAGCCGCGCGCCTCTACCACCGATGCCGAGCGCGCGATGAGTTGGCCGATGGTGGTTTCGCCGGCCTACAACATGCAGATCGTGTCGGCGCCAAAGGTCAGTCATCGTCGCGTCGACATCGACACCACGCTCCACCGCGCCTGGCGCGCCCCGCGCTGGAGCGCTTGAGCGATGCCGACGCCGCCGTCGGATTACCTCGTGGATGGCCGTTTGCCAAAACCGACGATATCGAGTGCGCTCATCAGAGCGACATCAAACTGTGGTGCCCGCCGGCACAGCAAGCACTGCACCTATCCTTACGCGCCGCGGCCGGACTACAAACCGCGGGTGGCGGACTGGCGCCTGCGATGGCCAGCGAGCCTCGTAAAGCCCTCTACCAGCAGCGCTCGCAGGCCGAATGCCCCAATGCCTGGCGCGCCTCATGCTCGCTCAGCTGCGCTTGCGAGCAAAAAGCCCTCGCCGTGCTGCTGTGGTTCGCGCTCGCCCACAACATGCTGCGTGCTTTGGCGTTGCGCCGCCGCCATCGCTGCGGCAACTTGAGATAGTTGACCGAAGCGCCAACTCAATGACAGATATTCCCGCCCGCTCAACCATCCTCTCTCCCCTTTTTCCCAGTCTCGCCGATGAGACCCGCGCCGCAGCCAAGCCGTTATCCAGTACCGCCCCGAGATGTCGCCAACCATCACCCCGACTAACATTCACAGGCTCTCAGGGTGGCACCTTTGCTGGAGCTGCCTCCTGGCAGCCCGAAACCAATAGGGTTGAAGCTCAACCCTCAATCCGACTTTCTGCCGGCAGGACATGACCCGGCCATTTGCGGTCAATCCATTTCGCGAGCAGTTTCGCGAGGGCCACCGCGAGGCCCACGGCAACGATCCATCGCGCCAGGATCATCAGCCCCGGGACCGTTAGCTGGGGCCACGGCGTCCGCCAGAACACGTCGGCGCGGTCGAGCATCCAATGCCAGGCCGTATGGGCGACGATCGCCGACACCACGATGATCCCCATCCGTCCGGACATCGCGCCCCGGAATAGGAGGGCGAGCGCTGGAACGAAGACGCACAGAACGGCGAGCTGGCCGATCTCGATCCCGATATTGAACGAGAGCAGCGATACCAGCAGGTTCGATCCGGCGAACTGCAGTTGCTCCCTCAGGATATCGGCGAAGCCGAAGCCGTGCACGAGGCCGAAGAGCCCGGCAATGATCCAGCGCCGCCGCAGATTGGCGCCGACGATGTTCTCGAGTGCCATGTAGACGATCGATACGGCGATGGCCATTTCTATGAAGGGAGGAAACCACGCGCCGACTGGAGCAATGTTGTAAGCAGTGCCGATCAGCGTTATCGAGTGCCCCACAGTGAATGCCGTGATCACGGGTATCAGGCTGATGACCCGGCGAAAGGGGATGACCAGGCAGAGCAGAAACAGCAGATGGTCGATGCCGCTCAAAATATGCTCGATGCCGAGCCTGATGAACCCGGCCGAGGCTTGGTACCACGCCGGATCAAGCGCCACGCGGCCGGATCCGCCGGTGATCACCATGGCCCGCGCGGCTTCGCCGAGCGGGATATAGCGAATAGTCAGCTTGGTGTAATCCCCGAGGTCGGCGGCAAGGCGGGTCTCTATCGAAAAAACTGATTTGGGAGAGGAGATCGGATAGACGAAATGGGCGTCCAAATAGCCCAGCTGAAAGGCGATGACGGTGTCCGGCGCCAGTGGCTCGGCCACCCGCGCGACCGCCCCATCATAGTCTTCGAACGAGCGATCCGAGAGCGGAGCCAGCTGGCCCGCGGCGCTCGAAGGCACGAGACGAACATTGTTTTCCCAAAGCTCGAGAGCGGTCGCCAGAGCCTTGAGCGCGGTTTCGATCGCGGGCCTGGACGCCGCAATGTCGTAGTGGTTCCCCGCGAGCGGAAACGGCACGCCGAGCAATAGGTCCAGAGGTACGCGGACCACGAAGTCGGCCTGGTGCGGTTCGATCTTGACAAAGCCGTTCATCATCCGGTCGAGCGGCAGATCATGCGCGCCTGCCGGGATCGAACCCACGATCGTGCAGAACAGCCAAATCGCCGAGCAGCAAATCCAACGCTTCAACATTGCCAGATTCTTTCGCCGGGCGTCCCAGCGGCCAAGAAGCGCCGCTTCTTGTCCGCTGGGAGCAGGGCTTAGGTGCTTCTAATGGCCCCTACTTTACCGGCACGAACTTCTGGATGCGGCGTCCGGTAATCGTTTCGGCAACATAGATGTTGCCTTTCGAATCACTTGCGACAGTGTGGCTGTAGGCGAAGTGGCCCTCGTTGTGCCCGGGGCACGGAATAATCCCGCAGACGCCGAGAGCGCCGAACACTGTCGCGGTTGTCTTGTCCAACAGCCAGACGTTGTCGTTGTTCAGATCGACATCGATGATGGCATTCTGACTGGTCGGGCTCTTGGTCGCGAGATAGTCGACATTGGGCCAGAAATCGATGTCGCACGCTCGCGTCGTGGTCGAACCCAGAATGGCGGCAGTGTCTTCCGGGGCGTAGCTTGCGAACGCGTTGATGCCGTCGGTAAAGCCGGCAGGGGGGGTCTGGCCGGCATTGCCCCCGATGTTGATGATCCGCAAGGGGGTGCACAGCGGTTGCGGTACGAGGGTCGTCGATGGGGCACCGCAATTTCTGGCGAACACCTGAATTCGGCTATTGGGGCGATCGCAGGCATAGACGTTCCCGTCATTGCCGAGCACGATACAATGCGGGTGGCCGCCACCAGTACCTCCGAAGGTGCCGGCAGGACACGCCTGGCTGTTGCTTGCCACGCCGTTGATCATGCACGTCTGGCCCCATTGGCGATTGTATTGGTAGGTCTGACCTCCGTCGGCAGTCGTGTAGACGACGATGCGGTGGTTGCCATAGCCGTCGGCAATATAGACGCTTCCCCGCGTGCCGGTGACCGGATCCGGCAACGGATCCACGGCGATGTCCGGGGGTTCGTTCAGCAGGGTGTGACTGCTGTTGAGGTCGTTGGTCTCGCCGCACGAGCTGAACGGATTGGCGGTTACCCGATGGCTGCGTGCCGTCGCACATTCCCTTGGTGCCGATCTGCGTCACAAAGGTCGCATTGGCGCCCTCGGCGTTGGCGACCATGCGGGTTATATTTCTGAATGATGCCGTCGCCATTTCCGCCGACCCAGACGTAACCCTGGTAATCGACATAGCAGCCGTGCGCGCCGTGCGGCATGTAGGCGGCATATCCGTAATCCGCCCCTGTTTGGATCAGGCTTGGGTTACCCCACCCTGCGACGACGTTGCCGTCGGAATCGAAGGCGACGACCGGCGGAGACGGGATCGCCCCTCCTGAGGTGGCGTCGTTCCCATTGATGGCCCCCGACTCATTTCCTTGCAGGACGCCGTTGACCGTGACGCCGACTTCCCATCCGCGGTTGAAGGTGTAAACGTTATCGCGCATGTCGATGCAATTGCCGGCGACCTCACCCTGCACCCAGGCGTGCGCCTTATTATCGGCCCCGACGGGGGCCGGCAGCGGGTTGGGCCAGGAACCATCGACCGCGAAAACCGGCCGACTGCTGTTTTCCGCGTTCGCGAGCGGATGCCATCCGCCGATCGTAATAACCATTGCGGCAAGCACCGCGCCGCCGAAATAGGCATATCGTCTGGTTTTCATCGTTTCCTCCTCGGGCTAGCACTTTCACTGCGGCTGCCTCTGTTCTCGTCGATTTTATGTTTGGATGTGCGGTGTCTTCTCTAATTCTAAGCTCAAACGGGAAGCGCAAAAAAGGTTAACGTCGACACTACCCTTAGGGATGGGGTTGGTCAAGTTGAATTGTTAAAAATATCTTAAGGTTAATCCCGATTTTTCGGCCTGCACTGCCGTGCGCGCAGGTTCGAGGGATGTCATGCCTGGCACGCGGAGCGTCGGCGACAGGACGGACCCGGCAGAGATGACGGGGGGCCTTGCGCTGTGTGCAAGGCTCAGCGCCGATCGTCTGTGGCGAAGCGCTCGGAATACCCCCACAATGGATAGTACTATATCCCGACTTCTCTGGAGAAACATCCATGAGCGCGCATATGACCCCTGAACAAGTCCGGTCGAAAATCGACCATCCGATCGTCGACGGCGACGGCCATTGGGTCGAATACGACCCGGTGTTCAGCGACAAGATGCGCAAGGTCGGCGGCGACCTCGCCGCGGACGGCTTTTTGAAGGCGATGGGCACGACGCGCGAGTTGCTCTCGATGTCGGTCGCCGAGCGGCGCGAAAAACGCTTGGGTCAGCAGGCGTTCTGGGCGCGCCAGGCGGAAAACACGCTCGACCGCGCCACCGCGATGATGCCGAAATTGCTCTATGACCGGCTCGACGAGCTGGGCCTCGACTTTGTCGTCGTCTACCCGACCGCCGGGCTGCGCTTTCCGCGCATTCAGGACGACGCGACGCGGCGCGCGGTGATCCGCGCCTACAATATCGTCTCGGCCGATTATTTCAGTGGTCTCGGCGACCGCTTGACGCCGGCGGCGATCATCCCGATGCACACCCCAGAGGAGGCGATCGCCGAGCTCGAATTCGCCACGAAGCAACTCGGCTCGAAGGTCGGCATGTTCGGCAGCAATATGGCCCGCAAGGTGCCGGCCGCCGCGGCCAACGACCCCGACACGGCGCGCTTCGCGGTGTGGTACGACGTGCTCGGCCTCGACAGCGAGTATGATTACGACCCGGTCTGGGCGAAATGCGTCGAACTCGGCATCGCGCCGACCTTCCACAGCGCCTCGAGCAACCAGGGCCTGCGCCTGTCGCCGACCAATTTCACCTACAACCACATCGGCCATTTCGCCGCGGCCGGCCATGCGACCGCCAAGGCGATTTTCCTGGGCGGCGTCACCCGGCGCTTCCCGGAACTGCGGTTTGCGTTTCTCGAAGGCGGCGTCGGCTGGGCCTCGCAACTCTTCGGCGATCTGATCGAGCATTGGGAGCGGCGCAGCGCCAAGGCATTGGAGCGCATGCATCCCGACAAGCTCGACCGCGCCCAATTGATGAGCCTCGTCGAGAAATACGGCTATAGCGACATCGCCGCGGCATTGCGCGAGCGCGGCGGACTGCCCGACCCCGAACAGGCTTTTCTCACCGGCAATGTCGAGAACATCGACGATTTCTCGGCCTGCCAGATCACCCGCAAGGAAGACTGGGTCGAGCTCTACGCTAAGCCTTACTATTTCGGCTGCGAGGCCGACGACCGCATGAACGCGACCGCGTTTGGCCGCAACAACCCGTTCGGGTCAAAGCTCAACGCGATCTTCAGCTCGGATATCGGGCATTTCGATGTGATCGACATGCGCCACCCCTTGCCCGAAGCCTACGAGCTGGTCGAGGACGGCCACATCACCGTCGACGATTTCCGCGCCTTCACCTTCACGAACGCGGTCAAGCTCTGGGGCACGCAAAACCCGCGCTTCTTCGAAGGCACCCGCGTCGCCAAAGAAGCCGCCGCAATCCTCGCCGCGGCGCAAACCCCGACCCT
>CAWBFS010000070.1:0-34588 GCA_963788085.1 uncultured Alphaproteobacteria bacterium | reverse complement strand
GCCGCGTATCGACCCAGCGAAGTACGTCTCGATCTTGTGGAAGAGCACGTCTTTCTGGGCTTCGTTCACCTCATCGACGGCCTCCATCATTCGCGCCGGCAATCCCCGCGACTGGGCCATGTGAATGACGGCCCGGATGTCCTTGGGAAAACAACTTCCGCCGTAGCCGACGCCGGGATGAAGGAAATGAAAGCCTATGCGTTGATCGTGCCCGATGCCGCGGCGCACGTCGTTGATGTCGGCCTGGTAAGCTTCGCACAGGTTGGCCATCTCGTTGATGAAGCTGATCTTGGTCGCGAGCAAGCAATTGGCCACGTACTTGGTCATCTCTGCACTTTCAGGCGACATGATCGAGAAAGGGCCGGTCAGTACGCAGGAAGGGGGCATAAAGCGCATGCAGCCGGTCACCGACTTCCGGCTTCCCGACCCCGACCACGACCCGGTCTGGCTTGTTGAAATCCTCGATGGCCGCTCCTTCCTTGAGAAATTCAGGATTGCTGGCGACGTCAAAGGGAATTCGAGTGACCTCACTCATCCTGCGTGCAGCTCGCCATTGGTTCCCACCGGCACCGTGCTCTTGATGACGAGGGTCTTGGGCGATGCAGGCACTCGGCGACCTGGCGGCCAACCTCCCAGACGCCAGACAGATCGGCGCCGCCGTGATCAGCCTGGGGAGTTCCTACGGCGATGAACACGATCTCGGCCTCGGCGATGCCCTCGGCCAGGTCGGTCGTGAACGACAGGCGACCGTCGCGCTGGTTGCGATGCACCAGCTCGCTGAGGCCAGGTTCGTAAATCGGCACTTTGCCTTGTTTCAGCCCCTCGATCTTGGCCGCAACTTTGTCAATGCAAATGACATCGTTGCCGCTTTCGGCCAGGCACGTTCCTTGAACCAGGCCCACGTATCCCGTTCCGATCACTGAAATTTTCACGATCCGTCTCTTTTCCTCGGTTCAATCCTGAGAACCTGGGCCGGCACCGGCTCAGGATCATGAAGAGTAGGGTCTGATCGAAGCACCTTGGCCACTTGGAGCACCATCGTTCCAGCGAGGTTTTCCCCTACGTGAGAAGCTGCCATCCCGCAACGCTTCGCCTCGACCGCATTATGGATCGGCGGGGACGATCGGGCAAGATCGGGAAGGCCTGGACGATGGCCGGACGATCACCTGGTCTCTTCTTCAATGCATTGCCACAGGGCCTGGCGCACGGCGCCCGGGCCTTGCTCGATCCAGAGGGAAAGCCACCTGGGATGAGCCCATTCGCGCATGACCCGCCGCCGGGCGAGGGGGTCGGGCAGGCGTTCGAGAACGATCGGCCGAAGCTCGGCCACAAGCGCGGTCAGACCGATGGCTGCTGGTCCAAGCGCCGCGGCGGCCTGATCGCCAAGGCGGCCGCGAGAGCCGGGCTGGCCCCGGACGTCAACACCGTGAGCATGAGTGGACCAGACCTCCAAACGGCGGGGATGGTGAAATCCCCCGCCTCGGGGTCGCTCGTCGAGCAAACCCAGACGCCGGCTTCCCTGGCATCGGCGACCACTTGGCGGTTGACCTCGGGCGGACCGGCGGCGACCGCCAAGCTCACCCCGCGGAGCTGTTCGGCCCGATACGGCTCGCTCAGCACCTCGATCGCCGCGACCAGCGACGGTTCGATGCTTCCGGTCGCCGGATCGATCCCGACCACGCGGGCACCCGCGGCGCTGAGTGCTTCCGCTTTCCGCCGGCCCACTGGCCCCAGTCCCACCACCAGTACGGTGCGGTCTGTCAGTTTCAGCTCGATCGGGTAGGTGGGCATATCACGGATGGCGGATGTGCAGACAGTTCTGTGAGCAATTCTTACTTCATCTTGACTCCGAGCATTCTGACCGACAAGCCGACATCTCGCCGCTCGGAAGCAAAATCAGGCCTATGACGTTCTGTTTGCTCTTCCTCCGCATGCTGGCGGGTCGCGTACTCGCTGACTATAATCGTGAAATTCCAAGCCACTCCGGGAGGATTCGCCATGCTTCGGTCGCTTCTGTTCGGTTGGGTTTTCGTGGGTGGGTCTGACCGCAATGGCGGAGCCCGTCAAGGTCGCCTCGATCGAGGGCGTGACGGAGTACCGGCTCGCCAACGGGGCCCGAGTGCTGCTCTTTCCCGAAGCGTCGCGGCCGACCGTGACCGTGAACATGACCGTGCTCGTCGGCAGCCGCCACGAAGGCTACGGTGAATCCGGCATGGCCCACCTGCTCGAGCACATGGTCTTCAAGGGCACGCCCGACCACCCGCAGGTCTCCAAGGCCCTTCGCGATCACGGGGCCAGCTTCAACGGCACCACGAATAACGACCGCACCAACTACTTCGAGACCATGCCCGCCACCGACGAAAATCTCGAGTTCGGCATCGCTCTCGAATGCGATCGCCTCGTCAACAGTTTCGTCAAGTGGAGAGGATCTGCCGTCGGAAATGACGGTCGTCCGCAACGAGTTCGAGCGCGGCGAGAACAACCCCGCCTCCGTCCTCAACCAGCGGATCCACGCCGCGGCCTACGAATGGCACAACTACGGCAAGTCGACCATCGGCAGCCGTTCCGACATCGAACGCGTGCCCATCGACAACCTGCGGGCCTTCTACAAGAAGTATTATCAGCCGGATAACGTCGTGCTTGATCGTGGCCGGCAAGTTCGACGAGGCGAAGGCCCTCGCCCTGGTGGAAAAATACCTCGGCTCGATCCCGAAACCGACGCGCAAGCTCGACGCCACCTACACCGAGGAACCGCCGCAAGATGGCGAACGCACGGTCACGCTTGCGCCGGGTGGGCGCGGTCGGGTCGGTGGGCGTGGCGTACCACGTTCCCGCGGCCTCGCACGCCGACTGGGCGCCGCTCGAGTCTGTTGGGCGGCATCATCTCGCAGTCACCCAACGGCCGGCTTTACAAGGCCCTGGTCGAATCGAAGCTGGCCACCAGCGCAATCCGCCGGCATCGGATAACTCCGCACGATCCCGGCCTCTTTTTCGCTTCCGCGTCCTGCCCGCCGGAAACGCTCGAAGCAGTGCGCGACGCCCTGGTGAAAACGCTCGAATCTCTCGGCGACGTGCCGTTCACCGACGACGAGGTGAACAAGGCGAAAGTCCGCAGCAAGCGGAACGCCGAGATGCTCCAATCGAACAGCCAGGCGATGGCACAGGCCTTGAGCTCGGCATCGAGCCACGGCGACTGGCGGTTGCTGTTCATCCAGCGCGATCGCATCGCCGCGCGTGACGGCGGCCGACGTCAACCGGGTGGCGAAAACCTATTTCCAGAAGCCCAACCGCACGGTCGGTGTCTATATCCCGGCCAAGGAATCGACGCGCCTGGCCGTGCCCAATGCTCCGCCCATCGACCTGGTCGTGAAGGATTACAAAGGGCGGCACGGTCGCGGCCGCGGGCGAAGCCTTTGACCCCTCGCCCGCCAACTCTGGATTCCCGGATCAAGAGTCATCAACCAGGCTGGCTTGAAAGCCGGCCTCTTGCGCCAAGAAGAATCGCGGCGAGACGGTCTCGCTCGTGCTGACCTTGCACTACGGCAACGAAGATTCGCTCAAGGGCCAGACGACCGCGGCCGGTATGCTCCCCGGCCTGATGATGGCCGGCACGAAGAAACACGATCGCCAGGCCCTCCGCGAGGAGCTCGATTCGCTGGGCATCCGCATCGGAACGGGTGGCGGCGGCGGCGGTCGCGGCGGTCGAGGCGGTCGCGGCGGTGGCGGGGGTGGTGGAGCGGCGGGGCAACTGACCTTCTCCGTCGAAGCCAAACGCGACACGCTGCCGCAGGCGCTCGAGCTGCTCGGCGAGATCCTTCGCGAGCCGGCGTTCCCCGCCGATGAGTTCGAAACCTCGAAGCTTCGCATGGCCTCGATGCTCTCCGCCGGACGCACCGAACCGGCCGCCCTGGCCCGAAACAAGCTCAGCCGCGCCCTGTCACCCTACTTGAAGGATGACGTGCGTTATGTGCCGACCCTCGAAGAAACGCTCGACCGCGCCAAGCACGTCACGCTCGAACAGATCAAGACGCTTTACGAGACGCAGATCGGCGGCTCGCACGCCGAGCTGGGCGTCGTCGGCGATTTTGACCCGGAGAGCACGCTGCGGCTCGTGAAGGAAATGCTGTCCGGCTGGGAATCGAAGGTGCCGTACAAGCGGATCGACCACAAGGTGGCCGACAATGGGACGGGATTGAAGGAAGACATCATCACGCCCGACAAGTCGAACGCTGAATACCTCGCGGGGCTTTCGTTCCCGCTTTCGGACAGCGATCCCGACTACCCCGCGCTGCGGATCGGCAACTTCATCTTCGGCGGCAGCACGCTCGCCTCGCGGACTCGGCGACCGCATTCGCCAGAAGGACGGACTTTCGTATGGCGCGACCTCGTCGCTCACCGCCTCGTCGCGCGACCCGGTGGCCTCGCTGACGGTAACCGTCAGCACCAACCCGGCGAACATCGACAAGGTTACCGCCGCGGTCATGGAAGAACTCCAACGGTTCCTCAAGGACGGCCCGACCGAAAAGGAAGTCGCCGATGCGAAGACAGGCGTTCGTCGAAGCCCAGAAAGTGGGCCGAACGGGCGACGCGGCGATCGCCGGCCAGATCGTCTCGAACCTGAACACCGGCCGCACGTTCGCCTTCGCCGCCGACCAGGAAAAGGCGATTCTCGCCCTCACGCCAGCCAAGGTCGCGGAGGCTTTCCGCAAGCACATCGATCCCAAGAGGCTGGTCATCATCCGCGCGGGTGATTTTCAGAAGTAAGTCCGAGAAAGGCGAGAACTTCGGGGTCGCTCCACGTCGCCAGGCCGAGTTCTCGAAGCCGCGCAAACTCGGCTGCCGGCTCACGGCGTCGTACGCCCACGACAATCGCGTCGTTCAGATCGTTGTCGGCCAGGAAGCGGGGTCGGCTCATGGTGCCGTGGAGCCGGAAATCTTGTTGAGCGCACGGAGCCGTTGCACTACGGGGCTGGGATTATGCACGGCGCACTCGCGCACTTGATTCCAGAGTTGTGCTTGCTGCTCCAGGTACTGATCGACCTCATCCCGATTGGCCAGGTAGTAGGCAATAGCTCCGTACACTTCCTCCAGGCTCAGAGCGGGATAGAGCTGCTGGATGGTTTCCGCGGAATGGCCTTGCTGGAAGGCGATCACGACAGAATCAAGCGATACTCCCAGCGAGCCCACTCGCAGAGCACCCTGGGAATCCTCGTCAACGTACCTCTTCGCTGCGATCATGCGTTCCTCCGAACCCAGCTTCGCGGACGCTCAGGTCGGCCCAACAGCCATTCTACCTACCCGGGACAATGCCTGCTATCCAGAGAATTCGATGTATAATCCTGGTGTTAAGGAGGCTGTCATGACCACGCTCACTCCCGAACAGCGTCGGGCGGTTACTGCGGCTGGAGATCATCCGGTGCGCATCGAGGATCCAGTAACAAAACAGGCGTACGTGATCTTGAAGGCTGACATCTACGAGCGCATACACGCGGTCCTCGAAGAGGAAGAGATCGACCCTTCCTTCTTCGAGATCGATGATTTCGAGCCCTTCCGTGAAGATCCTTGATCGCCTACCTATCAACGACCAGCCGATCCTGCTCTTTTGGGGTCCGGAGCCGATCACGATCGAGCGATACCAGATCGCCGTGTGGGTGAGCTTCAACTGCTGGGATTGCGCCACTCGTTGGAAGCGGCCTCAAGTTGACCATCGACGGCAGACGACGGACCGTCCATCTGAGAACAGCGGGCTGGTTTTGAGGGACGCTTCGCCGGAGCGAGAGGAAGCACTTGCCGGACATCTATTCAAAAGAAGAAGATGCACCATTGAAAATCACGTGCCGACCGCGTTCTAAAACCGTTAACCGGACCGGACCCCGCGGAGCGACCCCGGACCAGACCCCGCGGAGCGACCCAACCTTTGACACATCTTGCTCGGATTGCTGAGAATGCCCGTGAGGGCGTGGGTAGCAAGGGAACCCATATCTACCGAGTTTCCGAACGAGGCCGGCGATGGCCCTGATGAAGCGTGGCAAGCACTGGTACGGCGATGCCCAGGCCGACATCCGGACCGAGCTACTCCGCTACAGTCGGCAAAATGGCTACCCTGCCCAGCATTTCGCCGATGCCGTCTGCACATGTAGCAGTCGCAACTTCCGCCTGCGCCTCGACGATGCCGAGGGGGCCGCCGTCCGAGTCTGCGTCTCCTGCGACAGTGAGCACCCGGTTGGCGACAGCGTGGAGTACCTCGCTGACGCCGAACTTCAGGAGTGCGGGTGCCCCTGCGGTGGCGACGCCTTCGAGGTCACCGCTGGGGTCTCGTTGTACGAGGACAGTGAGGATGTTCGGTGGTTCTATCTGGGCTGCCGCTGCATGTCCTGTGGTCTGACCGCCTGCTACGGTGATTGGAAGAACGAGTTCGACGGCTACCGTGAGTTGCTCAGCCGCGTCTGATGGTTTGCCCTGGCGATGTAGCGAAGTGGGACCGCTGAGGGCTTTGTCTCATACGCGGCAACCCAAGCCGGAATGCACACGATCTGCCGACCGGATGGGCTGACGGGAGCAGCCCGTCTGCCCGGTCCGAAGGCCGGATTTTGAAACCTTCCGTCGTAATCCTTGCAGAACTCGTAACCTGGACGGTTCATGCAGTTTTGAGGGGCAAAATCCAGATGATCTGGTGTAAGGAAATGGATGGAGCCGCTCCATTGGCCCCAGGCACCAATTCGGATGTACAAAACGCCCCACTGAGTAACAGCATGATCTCGCAACGCAAGATTGAAGCGAACCGCAGGAACGCGACCAGGAGCACCGGGCCACGGACGGCAGAGGGCAAGGACAAGGTCAGGTTCAACGCCGTCACCCACGGCTTCACGGCCGCCACCGTGGTCTTGCCGCATGAGGACGAAGAGGCTTATCGGCAGAGGCTAGAGGACTGGACCAGCGAGCTCAAGCCCCCCGGCAAGCTGAGCCAGTACCTGGTCGAACGGGTCGTGAAGATCTCCTGGCAGCTCGACCGGGCCGACTCGTTCGAGCAGGCCCACATCGCCCAGCGCATCCAGGACGCTCCCAGGCTGTTTGCCCCCTACGGCGCCGAGCCGGCCGAGATCCTCTTCGCCAGGCTGGTCGGCATGGTAGAGGCTCAGCCGGCCCACTCCCGCGGCTCGCGGCGGCACAACCCTGCTCCGGTCAGTTCGCCGGCAGCTGCGTTCGGAACGGCAAGAATGCTTTGAGCACCACCGAGGAAGCATCGGGTGGGGAAGGATGCGTGCGTGATCTGACTTCGGATGTTGCCACGTCGGTCTGTGACGAACCGTGTTCCTCGCAGGCGGCGACGAGCCCGGGATCGTCGCCACGGCAAAAAGAAAACGGTCAAAACAGGCACTTTCTCAAAGCCGTCCTTTTCGAGGGTTAAGGTCTGGACAATTTCCATCGGGATGTGTGCAATTGCGGGCCTCTTGACTCCCCTTGGCCTCGATGGAGCGAGCCGCCATGCCCACAATCAAGCAACGGATTGCTAGTGCTTTTGTCGTTCTCTGCGGTCGATACGGCGACGTCACCAAGATGGCACAAGACCGACAGCAGTCACGGCAATCGCTTTACCGCGAGGCCACTGAGGTCGTCAATGCCGTCGATGGAACCACAGCCCAGACCCGCATGGCGCAACTGCAACAGCAACTCGCTGAGCAGCAGGCTCAAATCCAAGCCCTCCAACAGCGGTTGGAGCAAGCCGGCGAGATCACGCGTGACAAGCAAGACGAGTTCGCCAGCGTCGCCCAAGCCGAGGGGGTCAGCCTGAGCGTGGCCCGGCGGCTGTTGCAGGTTGTGGCCGGGCAAGTCACCATCCCCAGTGTTGCGACGTTGGGACGAGCCACCGAGGAGGCTGGTCAACGCGCTGGAGAACTGCTCAAGGTGCTCGACGAAGTGACCCAGCCCAAGGTCAAGCAGGCCACCGCCGACGAGATTTTTTTCCCGCAAGCCGGTTTTGATGCTCGTCGAGCCCGGCAGCCTCTGTTGGGTCGCCGGACGAATGGTCGAGGCCCGCGATGGTAAGACCTGGGCTGTGGAATTCGCCCGGTTTTCGGCGTTGGGCACCGTCGTCCGCGATGATGGCAGCGGCTTGAGCAAAGGGCTGAAGTTGGAGCGGGCCCGACGTCGCGCCGAAGGCCTCGGCGACGACCTTGAGGACATGCTGGACATCTTTCACACCTTCCGCGAAGGAGGGCGTGCCCTGCGGAAAACCTGGGCCAGGGCCACCTCTGCCTTGGATCAGGCCGAGGCCGCCCAGAAGAAATTGGACCAATTGGGCCGTGAGGGAAAGTCGCGATCCGGTCATGCTGCCACGGTCAGCCGCCTGTGGCGTAAGGCCCAGCGGCTCTGGGATCAGGCGATGACCGCCGAGAAGGCCTGGAAGCTGACCCGGTCCGCCTTCGAGTTCTTCACGCCCGAAGGTCGATTCAATGATCGGCATCAGGCTCAGGCCGTTGTGGCCGCGGCGCTGCCGGATCTGAGCGGTCCGGAGTGGGCCAAAACCCGACGATTGCTGCTCCGCCGGGAGAGCTTCACATTCCTGGATCAAGCGCAGCGGCGATTGGCCGAACTGGGGTTGGCCCCTGAGGTCCTCTCCGCGTTGCTGGATCTGGAAGGGCTGCAGCGACAACCTTGGCGACTGTCAGAGTCCGCGACAGGTTCAGCCGCGACGCGGGCTTGGGCGTTGGTCCGCGTCGTGCAACTGACCAAGGCAGAACCTGACTGGCAGGAACAAGCACGTCGGGTTCGTGAGGTCCTGCGTGGCGTATGGCGTGCCAGCAGCCTGGTCGAATGCGTCAACAGCGTGGCGCAGGATGCAGCAAGCGCGGCACCGCAAGATGACGCAGGGACTACTGGACCTGAAACGGCTGTACTGGAACCTGCATCGTTTCCGCCTCGGCCACCGTAAGGGTCAGACGCCATACGAGCTGCTGGGGCTGAAGTTGCCCGATCTCAGTTTCTGGGAGTTCCTCAAGCTCACCCCCGAGCAACTGCGGGAACGACTGTCCGCCAAAGATGATGGGTCGTGAGAAAGTCCCTGGAAACAAAGCCAGCGGTGAGCGCACGGTCGGAGCGGGAATCGGATGATTCGGAGTCGGCGGGGACAGGAAACAGAAACGCAGCTCGTTCTTCAGCCTCGGGGGGCGGCCCTCGGGACGAATAGGCGATAAGACATGCCTTGCGTAGCTCGATTCCTCGTCTTGAGCGTCAATCACCCATCGCATCGCCCGCTTAAACGATCCGATCGGTCCGGGATTCTTCCAGGAACGAGGCATGCCTCGCCGCAAGTTACAACGTACTTACAGTATGGGCCTCCCGTTCGCGTGGAGAGTCCGCCCCTCTTCATCAAGAGGATGGCCGCCGCTTCTGATACGCATTACGGAAGAATTCGCCTATGCAAACTCAGGAAGCCTTCGTGCTCGACTGTTCCGTCACCATGGCCTGGCCCTTCGACGACTCGATCGTTGCCCAAGGCGAACTGGGCTCGAGCCCGCCTCGCGACGCCAGCACAGCGACGTTAGAATAGTGAGCGAACATTACTTGCCAGGCCCGTGCACGGGAGGCCATTCATGAGGGTGGCGATCGCGACCGAGAACAAGACCCGATACACGCCTGAAGATTTCTCGCCATGTCCAATGGCAAGGATTACGAGCTGGTCAACGGCCGGCTCGTGGAGCGAAACTCGGGAGCGGAATCGAGCTGGGTTGGTGGCCGGATCTGCCTACGCCTGAGTAAACTGTGTGACGAGCATCACCTGGGCTGGGTCTGGCCGGCCGACAATGGCTACCAGTGCTTTGCACACGCTCCCAAATTGGTCCGAAGGCCCGATGTCTCGTTCATCCGCGCAGGACGCCTTCGGGGCGATGCGTTGCCCAGCGGCTTTGTGCGAATTGCCCCGGACCTGGCCGTTGAGGTGGTCTCCCCAAATGACCTGGCCCCGGAGCTTGACGAGAAACTCGAAGATTTGACGCCGGCGAGCCCGGCCAGCACCGAGTTGCGCAATTTAAGCGCTACTTACGGGGAAAAGTACCCCGAGATTCACAAAGTCAAAGACGAGATTGCAAAAGCGGAGGCGCAGCGAACCCAGCTTGTGGCAGATCAGAAATCGAAGGATAGCAAACCGCAGCCCGACCCGCAGGACGCGGCGGTGAGGGCTGCCAGCGCAAAAGACCCCTCATCCTTTGCTCAACTGCAAAGCTTAATTGCAGGCGAACCAGATCGAGATTAAGAACCGCGAACAGTCAATGGCAGCGCTGACAGCACAAATCAACGAATATCAGGTGCGTCTAAATCAGGAACCGATACGAGAGCAACAACTTGCCGAGGCGAGGAAGTCGACGAGGCCGGAAGGCGAGCTCCGCTTCGATACCGATCAGCCTCAGCTCCGCCTCGCTGTAAGACGCGGGGCTCGGACGGATCATGCTCGTATAGATCGGTGCGTAGAACGCCGCGGCGGCCGCCGACGCCGCACCGATCTTCCAGCCGCCGACCGTCTCGCCCAATTGCCGAACGACCGCGTCCTGGATTTGGTAAGCGTCGGCGTCGGATTGCGGCCGGCAGCTCTGTGGCAATTCGTGAAGCGGCGCAGCGTGCCGGGCCATGCACAACAGCCGGGCAGCTTCTTCGATCTGGTCTGCCAACATTTCGGATTCCTTCGGCTCGAAGTCTGCCGGCCGATTTTACGCCGGCGGCGTCAGGTCCGACAGCACAGAGCCGAGAAACGCCACGGCAGCTGACACGCCACCGGCACGGTGCGGGATGCCAGCGCGGTGCAGCCCCATTTCGACCCCCGCCAGGGTGCCGCATAGCATCAAATCGTTGAAGTGCCCGAGATGGCCGATGCGGAACACCTTGCCCCGCAATTTGCCGAGACCGGTCCCGAGCGACATGTCGAAACATTCGAGAATGATCTCTCGCACCCGGTCGGCGTCGAACCCGTCCGGAACGATGATCGCGGTCAGCGAGTTCGAATGCTCGCGGGGATCGGCGCACAGCACTTCGAGACCCCAGCCGGCGACGGCCCGCCTTGTCGCCTCGGCGTGGCGGGCGTGGCGGTGGAACACTGCGGGCAACCCCTCCTCGTCGAGCAGCATCTTCAAGGCCTCGCGCAACCCGAACAAGAGGTTGGTCGCCGGCGTGTACGGGAAGAAGCCGGTGCGCCCGGTGTCGAGCATCGCCTCCCAGTCCCAGTACGAGCGCGGCAGCCGCGCCGTCTTATGCGCCGCCAACGCCTTTTTCGAGACGGCGTTGAAGCCGAGCCCCGGCGGCAGCATCAGTCCTTTCTGCGATCCCGCGACCGTTACGTCGACCTTCCACTCGTCGTGCCGGTAATCGATCGAGGCGAGCGAGGAGATCGTGTCGACCATGAAGAGGGCCGGGTGGCCGGCCCGGTCGATCGCCTCGCGGATCTCGGCGATCCGGCTCGTGACGCCGGTCGAGGTCTCGTTGTGGACGACGCAGACCGCCTTGAGGCGATGCTCGCGGTCGGCGGTCAATTTCTCCTCGACGACTGCCGGGTCGACGCCGTGCCGCCAGTCGCCCGGCACAAATTCGACCTCGAGCCCGAGCCGCGCCGCCATCTGCGCGCCACAATGCCGCGAAATGGCCGGTCTCGAACATGATCACATGGTCGCCCGGCGACAATGTGTTCGACAGCGCCGCCTCCCACGCCCCGGTCCCGGAAGACGGGTAGATCACGACGGTGTCGTGGGTCTGGAACACCCGCTTCATGCCGGCGACGACCTCTTGCCCAAGCGCGGCGAATTCCGGCCCGCGATGGTCGATCGTCGGCATCGCGATCGCCTGCAACACCCGGTCGGGCACGTTGGTCGGGCCCGGGATCTGCAGGAAATGGCGGCCGGTATGCGCGGCGGCTGTATTCTTCATCGCACGGGTTCCTTGCTCCTCGGCTGGGCCAAGTGTGATCGCGAAATGCGATGCCGACAAGGCAGGCAATCGCCAGATGCGAGCGCGCCGACCCCGGTGAGCCTCCGTCCACCTGTTTTTGCTGGAAATCTACAGGCGTCCCCGTTCCCAAACCATCCCGGCTCTAGCGCCGGTGCCCAGCTCTCGAGTGTCAGGCTACAATGGAAATGCGGCGAATTTAGCGCCGGCAGCGACGAGCGGACCTGGCTCAGAACGTGACCAGAAGTGAACCAAGCGCAGCGTGGACCGCAGCAGTTTCGGGCGCTTTGCCCCCTCTCCGCCCCCAAGGGCGGAGAGGGAGATATCCGGGCTCTCAGATCTGTCGTATGGGCTTTCGGAGCGAGCTCTCAGCCCCGCATCGGAACGGGTAGAAGATACATCTCACGGGAAGCGGAGTGCCGATGATGAGGATACTGATCGCGGCTGCGATCTGGGGGATGGTGATCTCGTGAGGCGTCGAACCGCGCTTGACCGCGCACGGGTTTGGCTTCTCGCTCGCAAACGGCGACTATGCCAATCCGTTCTACAACGGCTCGAATTACTACGAGTATTTATCCGTGCCGCCTTACTAAAACGGGGCGGGACCCGAGAGGCCGGTATCGTTCTCGGCCGTAATCGTGCCAGAGCCGAGCGCAGCGTCGCTCATGCTTGCGGCTCTCGTCGGCCTCATCGGCCTCGGCCAATCCTTAAAGAGCTGCTGCTGCTTTTCGCGTTTACCTTCCTCGTATTTCTAATCTCCCGTGGCCCGATAACCAGAACTCTCGCGATATTAGCGTTCGTTTCCAGCGCGGCGGGTTCCGTGCTCCAGCTCGCAGAACCATCGAACGCATCCCGCCTCCTTTTCTACTCGGAAGCATTGGAGCGTTCATTGTGGCAACCGAGGCCCTTGGCCACGCGGCGCTCGCCCCGGGTCAAGTGACGGTTCATCGGGTACTCGGGCCGATCGCGCTCTATTTGAAAATCGGGCTGATGTTCGCCGCCATATACCGATCGATCTGGTATCTCATTCCGAATTCTCTGACCAATACCCCGGGTGGTCCAGCGTGGCAGGCCTACGGTACGATGCTTTATTTCAGCTTTGTGACGCTGACATCGACCGGCTATGGCGATGTAACGCCAGTTCATCCCCTCGTCCGCACGCTGGCCAATGTGGAAGCCATCATCGGCCAATTGTATCCGGCGACCCTGCTCGCCCGCCTCATCACGCTGGGACTGGGAAGGCATCGGCAGTAACCCCCGCGGATCTAAACGAAAACGGCAGCACCGGGGTTGATACCCAGCATTTCCCAAAATTTCGCCACTTCGGCTCGGACATGTCTCGCGCTTCGAGCCAGTATTCGGATGATCGAAGATTTGCTCCGCCGGTCCGGTTACACCGTAGGCTGCCAGACTCCGTCGACGAAATAGGCTTCGTTTTCTCCGGGCCACGGCGGCATCGTGGCGCCGATCGCGTTGAGGGGCTCATGCCCGTCGCAGCGGAATTGAAAATGCGTGCCGGTCGGTATCGTCAGCGACACGCCGGGGCCGAGCTCGGCGATTTCTTCCTGATCGCCGAGCTTGCGCCACATGCGCCCCTTTCCCGAGAGGATGTACCAGACTTCCTCGACGGTGCGATGCACGACGGCTTTCGACACGGCGTTCCGCGGCAGCGAAAAGATCGCAAGGCCGCCGCGCGATAATTGGCACAATACGCGAACCTCGGAGCCGTCCGGTGCGATCGCATCCGGCTCACTATGAATCCGTTTCGTCTCGAACCCCATCGGCTCTCCGGTCGCAATCCCTTACCGCATGCTGAGAGGCTGCAAGGGGGCGTGCACTGCTGTCTCGCGTGCTTCGAGACGCGCCTTCCGGGCGCTCCTCAGAGCGTGTGAATGTTTCGCGCATTTTTGCAGCATGAAGGGGTTGCAGCAAGTTGTGGTAGTGCTATTGGGGGCGGGATGACTGGTGTGAGGGGAGCCGGTCGGTGTCGGGCAATAGCGAACTGTTTGGGGATTTGCCGGAGCAGCAGGTGCCGCAAGCGCGGGGTCGGGGAACGCCGCGGTTGCGGCAGCCGGAGCGGCATCAGCTGGGCTGGCATGCGGTGACACTTGATGATCTGGTGGCGCACGATCATCCGGTGCGGGCCGTGTGGGGGTTTGTCCAAGGGCTTGATTTGCGCGCGCTGCACGATGCGGTGAAGGCGCGCGAAGGAGTGCCGGGGCAGGCGCCGCCAGCACCCGAGCTGATGATGGCGCTGTGGCTGTGGGCGACGGTGGAGGGGGTCGGCAGCGCGCGGCAGCTCGCCCGGTTGTGCGAGCAGCATCTCGCCTATCGTTGGCTGTGCGGCGGGGTGTCGATGAACTACCACACGCTGTCGGATTTTCGGGTGGCGCATGCCGCGGTGCTCGACCGGTTGCTGGCCGGCGGCGTTGCGGCACTGGTTGCCCAAGGTCTGGTGGTGCTCGATGTGCTGGCGCAGGACGGGCTCAAGGTACGCGCGGCGGCGGGGGCCGGCTCGTTCCGTCGGCGCGAGCGGTTGGGCGAACTGGCGGTGGCGGCCAAAGCGCGGGTCGCGCGGCTTCGCGCCGAGCTCGAAGCCGATCCGGCGGCGGGCGATCGGCGTCAGCGAGCAGCGCAACAGCGCGCGGCGCGCGAACGAGAGGAGCGGGTGCAGGCCGCGCTCGACCGGATGAATGAGCTCGAGGCCGAGCGCGCGCGTCGCGAGAAGACCAACAAGGCCGAGGTGAGCCGGCAGAAGGAGCCGCGCGCCTCGACCACCGATGCCGAAGCGCGGGCGATGAGGTTGGCCGATGGTGGGTTTCGGCCGGCCTACAACATGCAGATCGTGTCGGCGCCAAAGGGTCAGGTCATCGTCGCGGTCGACATCGACACCACGGGCTCCGACCGCGGCCCGGCGCGCCCGGCGCTGGAGCGCTTGAGCGATGCCGGGACGCCGCCGTCGGATTACCCGGTGGATGGCGGGTTTGCCAAAACCGACGATATCGAGTGGGCTCATCAGAGCGGCATCAAACTGTGGTGCCCGCCGGGGCACAGCAAGCACGGCACCGATCCTTACGCGCCGCGGCCGGACGACAAACCGGGGGTGGCGGACTGGCGTCGGCGGATGGCCAGCGAGCCGGGTAAAGCCCTCTACCAGCAGCGCTCGCAGGCCGAATGCCCCAATGCCTGGGCGCGCCGCATGGGGCCCGCTCAGCTGCGCGTGCGGGGGAAGCAAAAAGCCCGCGCCGTGCTGCTGTGGTTCGCGCTCGCCCACAACATGCTGCGTGCTTTGGCGTTGCGGCGGGCCGCCATGGCTGCGGCAACTTGAGATGGTTGACCGGGGTGCCAACTCAATGATGGATATTCCCGCCCGCTCAACCATCCGCTCGCCCCTTTTTTCCCAGTCTCGCCGATGAGACCGGCGCGGCAGCCAAGCCGTTATCCAGTACCGCCCCGAGATGTCGGCGCCGAACCATCAGGCTGGCCGGACTAAACATTCACAGGCTCTCAGGATGAGGTAAAGCCTTTGGTGGCATTAAGAAAGACCTCATGCTGAGGAGGCGCGCAGCGCCGTCTCGAAGGATGCACCGACGCTGCGCGCTGAGCTCACGCGAGCGCGTAGAGCTTTGCCGCGTTGTCGCGGGTGAGTTTCTGGCGCATCTCGGGCGACAAATGCTTCATCTGGCGCTCGATTGCGGCGCGCGAATTGGGCCACACGCTGTCGGGGTGCGGGTAGTCGGAGGCCCACAGCAGGTGACCCTCGCCAAAGAACGGGATCAGCGCCATCGCGACCTCGTCTTCCTGGAAAGTCGCGTAGATCTGCCGCTTGAAGAGTTCGCTCGGCTTGGTTTCGAGCTTCGCGCCGCCCTTGTCGGCCCAGAACTCCTTGGCTTCCCACAGCCGCCAATGCCGGTAGTCGAGCTCCTGGACGAGCCAAGGGAGCCAGCCGGTCCCGGCTTCCGCCATTACCATGCGCAATTTCGGATGGCGTTCGAGGATGCCCCAGGCGAACAGGTCGACGAACGGCTCGAGGAAATTGTTGAGGAAGCCCTTGGTGTTCTCGAATACGCTGGCGGCCTTGCCAGCGGCGCGACTACCCGGCACCGGCAGGAATACCGTGATGTGCCAGGACAGGACGATGCCGCTCTCCTCGAGCGCCTGCCACAGCGGTTCCCAGCTCGGATCATCGAGCTGCGGCTTGATCTGCGCGATCATCAGATTGACCTGGCGCACGCCGCCCTTGGCGATCAGGCGCTGCAATTCGGCGAGCGCCGTCTCCGGAGTTTCCGGCAGCATCGGCACGCCGATCAGGCGGTCCGGCGCCGCCTTGCAGAAGTCGAGGAGCCAGTTGTTGTAGACTTGGTAGCAAGCGACACGCAGCACCGGGTCGTCGGTCGAGATCTGAAAGATCGGGCCGAAGATGACCTGAGCCTCGACACCGTCGCGATCCATGTCTTCAAGGCGCAATCCGGCGACGGCCGGGCGCCTTTCGCTCTGATCGTAGATGCTGCGCGCGATCGAAGGCGTTGTAGATCGGCTTGACCGAGCGTGTGTTGCCGTTCGCCGGCTTCTGACCGCCCCAGCTGCCCCACACCTTGCCGTCGCAGATCCACACCGCCTGACCGTCGCGCTCCTCGACGCGGGGCGCCCGGTCACGCAACGAGGCCGGCAGCCGCGTCAGCCACAAATCCGCCGGCAATTGACCCAGATCCATATGGTCGTCGCACGAGATCAGCCGATCCGCCATTTTCGTCCTCCTCACCCCAACCCTAGTGCCCAGTGTTTTATCACAACTCACGGCGGGTTATGACGCGTTTGCGCCTCCGCGAGAGCGCCGCGGTGCAGCCAAGTCACCGACGCGAATGCACCGAGCCACGAGCCAGTCGCCGCAAACAGGACATAGATCGCGTTCTCGGTGTAGCTGATCACCGCGAACGCCGACAGCAAATACCAGATGGCGCTCCAGTTTGCCGCCCAGAAGCGGCGCCTGCCGCTCACCGCCGCATTGAAGAATACATAGGCCGCATCCGTCGCGGCGGTGGAGGCAAGCACGCCCAACGCTATGAGGGGGTGGACGCCAAGGATCATGCCGGGATCTCCGTATTTCAGCCTCGAGGGACCGCCTCGGGCGGTAGGCATTGACGCATGTCTGCCCACCCGCGTCTGATTGGAAGACCAAACCTTCCGAGAAAGCATATGCCGCTCGATAATCCCGCCGGATCGCGCCTCGAAAACCGGCTCCGCCGCGAGCTGCGCGGCGAGGTGCTGTTCGACGCGTTCAGCCGCGGGCGCTATAGCGACCGATGCGTCGATCTACCAGATCGAGCCGTTGGGGGTGGTCGTGCCGCGGAGCCGCGAGGATGCCGCGGCGGCGATCGCGATTGCGCGCGAGGAGGGCGTGCCGGTGCTGCCGCGCGGCGGCGGCACCTCGCAATGCGGGCAGACCGTGGCGCGGGCGCTTGTCATCGATTGCAGCAAATATCTCGACCGCGTGATCGCGGTCGATGTCGAGGAGCGGCGGGCGCGGGTCGAGCCGGGCGTCGTGCTCGACCGGCTCAACCGGGTATTGCGCAAGGACCGGCTGTTCTTCCCGGTCGACCCGTCGACGGCGAGCCGCGCGACGATCGGCGGCATGACCGCCAACAACAGCTGCGGCTCGCGCTCGCTGCGCTACGGCAACATGGTGCACAATGTGCGCGGCATCGACGCGCTGCTCGCCGACGGCACGGAGGCTTGGTTCGGCGAAGTGCCCGGCAATTTCGACGACGGCGCCATGCCGGAGCGCTATCGCGAGCTGGTGCAGCGGATGCGCGCGCTTGCATCGCCGCGAGGCCGACGAGATCGAGCGCCGCTTCCCGAAAGTGCTGCGCCGGGTCGGCGGCTACAACATCGATACGATCGACGAGACCGGCCACAACATGGCGCGGCTCTGGTCGGCTCCGAGGGCACGCTCGCATTCTTCAACGAGATCGAGCTCGATTGCAGCCGATCCCGGCGCATCGGGTGCTCGGCATCTGCCATTTCCCGAGCTTCTACAGCGCGATGGCCGCGACCCGGCGGATCGTCGAGCTGGGACCCAGCGCGGTCGAGCTGGTCGACCGCACGATGATCGAGCTTGTCGCGCGACATCCCGATGTTCCGCGCCAGTCGTCGACCGCTTCGTCCAAGGCGAGCCGGCGGCGATCCTGCTGACCGAGTTCGCCGGCGACGACCCGGCGGAAAACCTGCGGCGCCTCAAGGCGCTCGTCGAATTGATGGGCGATCTCGGCTTCCCGGGCGCCGTCGTCGAGGCGATCGACCCCGCCTTTCAGCAGGCGGTCTGGGAAGTGCGCGCAGCCGGCCTCAACATCATGATGTCGATGAAGGGCGACGGGAAACCGGTCTCCTTTCTCGAGGATTGCGCCGTGCGGCTCGAAGACCTCGCCGATTACACCGACCGCCTCACCCGCGATTTTCGAGAAGCACGGCACCTACGGCACCTGGTACGCGCACGCCTCGGTCGGCTGCCTGCATGTGCGGCCGGTGCTCAATCTGAAGCAGGAGCTCGAGGTCAAGAAGATGCGGGCGATCGCCGAAGAAGCCTTCGCGATGGTCCGCGAATACAAGGGCTCGCATTCGGGCGAGCACGGCGACGGCCTGGTGCGCTCGGAATTCCACGAGGCGATGTTCGGCTCGCGCATGGTGCGCGCCTTCGAGGAGGTCAAGGACGCCTTCGACCCGCAGGGGCTGTTCAACCCCGGGCAAGATCGTGCGGGCGCCGAAGATGGACGACCGCAGCCTCTTCCGCTTCAAGCCCGACTACCGCCCATTGCCGGTCGAGACGGCGCTCGACTGGTCGGAATGGGGCGGCTTCGCCGCAGCGGCCGAGATGTGCAACAACAACGGCGCCTGCCGCGCCCGCGATGCCGGCGTCATGTGCCCCTCCTACCGTGCGACCGGCGACGAGCAGCATCTGACCCGCGGCCGCGCCAATACGTTGCGGCTGGCATTGACCGGCCAGCTCGGGCCCGAGGCGCTCATCTCGGAAGACATGCTGCGAGACGATGGCGCTCTGCATCTCGTGCAAGGGCTGCAAGCGCGAATGCCCGACCGGCGTCGACATGGCGCGCATGAAGATCGAGTTTCTGCACCATTACCGCAAGCGCCACGGGCTGACGCCGCGCGACCGCCTGATCGCGTATTTGCCGCGCTATGCCCCATACGCCGCGCGCGTCGCGCCGCTGTTGAACCTGCGGAACCGGGTGCCACTACTGGCAAAGCTCGGGGAGAGGCGGTTCGGGCTCAGCGCGCGGCGCAAATTGCCGCGCTGGTCCAGCCGCCCCTATCGGAGCGCGTTGCCCCCACCCCAACCCTCCCCCGTGGCCACGGGGGAGGGAGGAACCCGCGGGAGGGTCGGGGTTGGCGACGGACGAGCGGTCGTCCTCGTCGTCGATACCTTCAACCGCTATTTCGAGCCGGAGAACGCACGTGCGGCCGAGCGGGTGCTGGTTCGCGCCGGCTATCGCGTGATCAGCCCCGATCCCGCGAACGGCCGCCCGCTCTGTTGCGGACGGACTTTCCTTTCAGCTGGTCTGCGTGAATGAAGCGCGGCGCGAGGCCCGACGAATGCTGGACGCCCTCAGCCCTTATCTCGAGGCCGGAACGCCGATCGTTGGCCTGGAGCCATCGTGTCTGCTGACGTTGCGCGACGAATTCCCGGCGATCCTGCCGGGGGTGCAAACCAAGGCGCTCGCCGCCCGCGCCCAGCTTTTCGAGGAATTCGTCGAAAGCGAGCGCGCGGCGGGCCGCTTCCAGCTGGCACTGAACGCCGATGGAAACCCGAACCGCATTGCTTCACGGGCATTGCCACCAGAAAGCGTTCGGCACAGTCGGGGCCGCAGTAAAGGCGTTGGAGCTGATCCCCGGCCTCACCGTCGAGACGTTCGAGTTCGACCTGCTGCGGCATGGCCGGATCCTTCGGCTACGAGGCCGAACATTACGAGATGTCGCTGAAGATCGGTGAGCTCGGCGTGTTGCCCCGGATGCGCGCGGCACCGCCCGGCACGCTGCTCGCCGCCAACGGCACGAGCTGCCGCCACCAGATCGCCGAGGGCGCCGGGCGCGAAGCCCGTCATCTCGTCCGCATCCTCGACGACGCTTCTGCCGGAGCATGACGGTGGAAGAACTCGACATCGTCTTCGACCCGCTGCCGCCGGAGGCGCTGACCCGCTTCGTGACCGAGAGCCTCGCCTCCTATAACGTCGCTGCGACTGGCCTTTCGGCCTGGTACCCGGTGGGCTTCTTCTTAAAGAGCCGGAGCGGCGAATGGCTGGGTGGCCTGCTCGGCAATATCTGGGGCGGCTGGCTGCATGTGACGCACCTCTGGATCGCCGCCGCCGTGCGCCGGCAAGGTCACGGCACTCGGTTATTGCAGGCCGCCGAGGATTACGCGGTCGAGCGTGCTTGCATCGGCGCGAGTTTGGAAACGCAGAGCTTCGAAGCGCGCCCATTCTACGAAAAATGCGGTTACGAGGTCTTTGCCACGCTGGAAAACTGCCCTCCCGGGCATTCGAAGTTCTTCCTTCGCAAGCGGCTGATGCCTTCTCCGCCGGCGCGGGCGAAGTCGGTCCTCGATTTCTGGTTTGGGCCGGCGGACGATCCCGACCGCGAGCGCCATCGCGAGATCTGGTTCAAGAGCACCGAGGAATTCGATGCGGCGTTGCGCCGGGAATTTCTCGCCGATTACGAAGCGGCGGCGGCGGAAGAACTGCGGCTCGTGGGAAAGCTCGCCCGAGGGAGCGCTGGCGCTCGTGCTATTGCTCGATCAGGTGCCGCGCAATATCTTTCGCGGCGCGCCGCGCGTCTACGCGACGGACACGGCGGCCCGCGCCGTTGCCGATCGCGCGCTCGAACGCGGCTTCGACCAGATGGTCTCGCCGGTCTGGCGCCGGTTCTTCTACATGCCCTTCCACCACAGCGAAAACCTCGCCGACCAGCGCCGCTCGCGTGGCACTGTTCGCCACAGTGCCGCGAGATCGCGAGCGACGCGGTTCCTGGGGCCGCTACGGCCGTCCCTACATCGAGGTCATCGAACGCTTCGGGCGCTTTCCGCACCGCAACGAGATCCTCGGCCGCCAATCGACGGCGGAAGAACTCGCGTTTCTCGCGGCGCGCAAATCACCCTCCAGTCAAAGTTCGGCCTAGCCGGCCGGGCGGCGGCCGAAGCCGAGGAGCCGCGCGGCGGCGGCCGACCGTCCAGCCCTGCACGATCAGCGAGGCGATCACGACGATGAAGATGCTCGCGAACAGGCGTTCGTCGCGATTGGGGTCGGCTAGTCCCGGGATGATGCTGAGATAAATCGGCACCGCGCCGCGCAGCCCGACCCAGGACGCGAAGGTGGTCTCGCGCAGGCTGAACCGGAACGGCAGCAGGCAAGCGAAGACGGCAACCGGGCGCGCGAGGAAAATCAGTACCGCGGCCCCGACGACTGCGCCCAACAAATAGGGCGGCAGCTTGTGTGGCGTCACCAGCAGCCCGAGCATCACGAACAGCACGATCTGGGCGAGCCAAGCCATGCCCTCGAAGAAGTGCTCGACCTCCTGTCGCGCCCGATGTCGCGCAGCTCCCGTCACCACCGCCGCGAGATAGGTCGCGAGGAACCCGCTGGTCCCGAGCAGCTGGGCCAGGCCGAACACGGAGAGACCGCCTGCCAATACCAGCACCGGGGCGAGGGAGGCTTCGAGCCGCAGCCGCTTCAAGAGCTGCGCAAGCGCCCAGCCTCCGGCGAGGCCCAGCGCCGCGCCACCGGCCATTTCCTTGAGGAAGAGGAGCGCGGCGTCACCAAATCCCATCGAGCCGGGTTCGGCGATCAGGTGCATCAATAAAAAAGTCAGAAACACCGACATCGGATCGTTGAGCCCCGACTCGACCTCGAGCAAGGCAAGCAGCCGCTCAGGGAGCGCGGCGCCGGCGCGTCGCAACAGTACCGCGACCGCCGCGGCGTCAGTGGGTGCGGCGGCAGCGCCGGCGAGCAATGCGCCCAGCAGCGGCAATCCATCCACGAGCGAGATGAAGATGCCCGCAACCGCCGCGGTCACCGCGACACCGATGGTGGCCAGCACAGCCGCCGGCCAAAACGCGAGCCTGAACATCGAGACCGGGGTCTTGAGGCCGCCCTCGAACAAGATCACCGCCAGCGCGACGCTGCCGATCAGGTAAGCCGATTTGAAATCGTCATAGGGAATTCCGAGCACGCCGTCCTCGCCTGCGAGCATGCCGAGAGCGAGAAAGACGAGCAGCATCGGCGCGCCGACGCGCCGCGAGATCAGCCCCGCGAGGATGCTCAAGAGCCCGAGCGCCCCGCCCAGCAGGATCAGCTCGTGCGCCTTGGCGATCGCCGCGTGTCCCAGAGCGATCAGCTCGGGCCCGGTCATCTCGGAAGCATCATCGGTCGTTGCCTATCCTGACCGCAGGATGAGAGAAACCGCACGTCGCGCCACACCGCCAATCCGCAAGAAGGCACCTGGAATGCATATACCTAGGTCAACAATGATCGGCCGGCTCTCCGGTCTTTTAGTGGTCTCGCTGGGCTTGGTCGGCCCGGCGGTTGCCCAAAAGCCGAACCAAGCGCAAATCAGCGCCGTCAGGCAGGCCTGCCCCGCCGACTACCAGACTTATTGCTCAAATGTTCCGACCGGCGGCTCCGCGTCGCTGGCGTGCCTCAAGCGAAATGCGCAAAGCCTTTCGGAGCCGTGCCGTCAGGCGGTGGCCGCGATCGGCAGTCCGGCGCCAGGAGCGCAGAATCCGAGATCCGCAACTGCGCCCACGGCACCGGCAACCACCCCGCCCGGCACCGCGGCGCCGGCTGCGCCAGCCGCTCGGACCTACGCGCCGATGTCGCCGCGGCAGGAAGCGATACTGCTGCGCCGCGCCTGCGGCATGGATTACCAGACCTATTGCAGCGAGGTGCCGATCGGGGGCGGCCGTGTCATCGAATGCCTGAGAGAGAACGCACCCTCTCTCTCGCGTCAATGCCACTCGGCGCTGTTGTCGGCGAGGCAGGGACGCTAGGGGGCGTCGAGGCGGCTTGTCGCCCGCACCGGATCGGAGCAGCATCGAAGCGCCGCGGGTGAGCGCGGCGCATCGTGGAGGGGCAAATGGTCTGGAGGGGGAAAATGGGTTCATCGAGCTTCGCGGGAATTGCGGCCGTCGCGATCGCGATCGGCGTCCTGGTTGCCGAGCCTTCGTCGCGCGCGTCAGCTCAAACTCTAATCGTGGGCAATGACGAGAAGCAGGGGTGGGATGAGAACGCCAAACCAATCTTTCGCGAGCCCGGCAAGGACACGCTGACGGTAATCGACATTTCCAAACCGGACGCGCCGCGCATAACGTCATCGATACCGCTGATGAATTCGGTGGTCGGACCGCCGACCAACCTGGCGATCACTCCATCGGGTGAGATTGCTCTCGTTGCCAACTCGTTGGAGCCGGTTGTCCAGGGATGGGGCCATCGGCTGGAGCCGGACAACAAAGTCTTCCTGATCGACTTGAAGGCAAATCCGCCCGCCGTCATCGGCACGATAAACGTCGGCAAGCAGCCTTCGGGAATGGCCATTAGCCCGAAGGGCGATCTGGCGCTCGTGGCCAATCGCGCCGACGGCACGATCTCCGTCCTGTCGATCCGCGGCAAGGACGTTCTGGTCCTCGACACCGTGCCGGTGGGAACCGCTGCGGACAGCGTCTCTGCCGTCGCAATCACCCCGGACGGCAAGCGTGCCCTCGCAGTCAAATCCGCCGCCAACAAGGTGGCGCTGCTGTCGATCGACGGCCAGAAGGTAACTTATGGCAAGCGCGACCTGCCGGCGGGCATTTTCCCCTACAACATCGCGGTGACGCCGGACGGCAAGCTGGCGCTCACCGCCGACAACGGCAATGGCGGGAGCTCCGACGGCAACGCCGACACGGTCAGCGTCATCGACCTCGAAGCCGACCCATCACGGGTTATCGATCATGTGACGGTAGGGGATTCGCCCGAGGGTTTGGCGATCAGCCCGAAGGGCGATTTCGCCGTCACGATCGAGGCGCGCGGTTCGAACATGCCCAAAACCGCCTTTTTCCATCACTCGGCCGGCGCAGTCACCGTGCTCAAGATCGACGGCAAGAAGGTCACCAATGTCGGGGACATCAATGTCGGCGGGCTTCCCGAGGGCGCGGTTTTCAGCCCGGACGGGCAATACCTCTATGTAGGGAACTTCATGGATGGGGATCTTTGGGTCTTGCGGGTGGAAGGCAGCAAGCTGACCGACACCTCGCAGCGCATCAAGCTGCCGGGCCATCCGGCCTCGCTGCGCGGCGGCCCGCAGTAGCGCCGGGTCTTCCGAAAGCTGCCGGCGGGATCCGGTTCGGCATCGGGAACCTTCGCGAGGGCGGTCCACCTCATCGTCAAGGAGTAAGGGGCGGCACCGCCTCTCGATGCGAGCGGGTTGCGGCGACACCGGATGCCGCGGGGATCGCGTCGTGATCCGAATCGGAGCCGAGGTCCTTTGCCATCAGGATCTCGTCGTAGTACCTGCCACAATATTTCAGGGAGTTCTTCTCGATCCCGTACTCGACAAAACCGAGACGGGCATAAAGCCGGCGCGCTTGCTCGTTGCCCACCACCACGCTGAGCTGGATCAGTTCGACACGCGCGCGGGCATAAGCGATTACCGCCTCGACCAATCGGCGCGCGACCCCCGCCCCTCTGGCGTCCGGGCGGACATACATGCCCCAGAGGAGACCCTTGTGCGCCTCCTTCTCTCCGTCTCGGAGGGCAAAGGCGGCAACTCCCAGGATCTTTGCCTCACCAATTGCCCCGAACACCACGGAACCGCTCAGTCGATCGAAAAACCAAGCCAAAGGCTTGGTAAACTCAGCATCGAACGTGCTGCCGAACGCTTCCGGGCTCTGTTTGAGACCCTCCAGGCGGATGCTGCGGTATAAGGCGGCGTCCCCCGGCGTCAGCTGGCGTATGTAAATAGCTGCGGCGTCCAAAATCTGATCTCCCACTCCGATAAACCCTGCGGCCACGCGTGCTCGCCATCGACCTTCGGTTGCGGCTAACCTGTCTGATATCACCTTCCTATGGCAATTTTATGCCCACCTCCGCCGATGCAGCCCGGCCCTCGTCAGAACGCCGTACCGATGGTCTGACGGGACTCGGCCGGGGAACGGTAGGCTGGGTTCCGAGGTTCGAAGGGCAGACCTTTCCGAACCGAGGACGCTCTATGTTCAGCCGAAGTGACCTGGACGAATTGGTGGCCATGGACGCGCGGCCGGCCGTCTCGCTCTATCTCCCGACGCATGTCGCCGGCCGTGAGATCCGGCAGGATCCGATCCGGCTCAAGAACCTGTTGTCTGCTGCGGCGGAACGGCTCGCCGCGAGATGGCGCAGACCGGAGATCGAGAATTTCCTTGGACCAGCAGAGGCCTTGGTCGGAGATGAAGAGTTCTGGCGGCATCAGCAGCAAGGGCTGGCGGTATTTCTGGCCCCCGGTTTCAACCGCATCCACAAATTGCCGATTTCGGTTCCGGAGGAGATCTTCCTCGGCGATGATTTCCATATCAAGCCGTTGCTCCCGCTGCTCGAGGACGCCGGCTCATTTTGGCTGCTGACGATCAGCGCCAAGCATACCCGCCTCTACCACGGGTCCCGGTGGGAATTTCGCGAAAAAAGGGAGATCGATCTGCCGCAGGGGGTCGGCAACATCCGCGCGATGACGGATTACGAGGAGACGCAATATGCCAGCCCGGTGGGCCGGCGCGGGACGCTCGCCCACGCACAATCTTTCGGTGAAGCACCGGAAGAGCTGCGCAATGAGCGAATTGATCGAGTTCCTGCGCCGCGTCGCCTCGTCGGTCGAGCCTCATCTCAAGGGGAACCCTACGCCGGTCATTCTCGCCGCCCACCCTGAAATTCAAGGGCATTTCCGCGAGATCGCCGGATGGAAGGAGCTTCAGCCCGACGGCATTAGCGAAAATCCGGATGCGCTGACCGATGATGAGCTGCATGAACGCGCGTATGCGCTAGTCGAGCCAAAGCTAGCCGAGGCCCGTGCCGCAGCTGTCGATCGCCTCAATTCGTTGCTCGCGGCAGGCAAGGCGACAACCAAGCCCGAGGAGATCGTCAAGGCGGCGCGCTATGCGCGGGTCGACACCCTGTTCCTGACGGGTGACGACCACCTCTGGGGAAGTTTCGACGAATCGGAAGACCGCGTCGTCGCTCACGGCAGCCCCGCCGACGGGGACATCGACCTCCTCGACTTTGCTGCCCTGATGACCTTGCGTCAGGGCGGATCGGTCACGCTGGTTGCGCGAGAGGCGTTGCCTCCGCCGGGCCTCTCCGCCGCGATTCTCCGATATTGAAAGATCGTTACTGCCGGACCAGCGGTTTGCGAAAGCGAAGCGAATTCGATTCGTAGCCGATATTACGATAGAACGTGTGGGCCTCTGTGCGGTCGATCGCCGAGGTCAGCTCGACAAATTCGCAGCCGGCGGCGGAGCCCGTCCGTTCGGCATGCTCCATCAGCAGCTTGCCCACCCCGCGGCGGCGTGCCCGTCGGTCGACCACCAAGGCGGTAACACGCACGATCGGGCTCGGGTATTGGAGCATCCGGCACAGATGTAATGAGACGAGTCCTACGGCCTGGCCATCCGCGATCGCGAGAAAAATCGGATCCACCCCGGTTTTGCGGAGTTCCGTGACCTGTTCTGTCGCCCGCCGAACCGAGACTGTGTACCCCAGCTCGCCCAACAGAGTGCTGACCGCAACGGCATCATCGGACGTACACGGCCTGATCTCGATCATGTCCCGCCTCCGATGCGGAGAAGATCGCCGATGCGCTCGGCCGCCTTCAGCCCGGAGCCGGTTAGCACCGCAACGGTCGTCTGATCCGCCGTGATCGTCCCGTCGGACAGGAACCTCGTCAGCGCCGCACCGGCGGTGGCGGCAGTGGGCTCGACAAAGAGACCGAGCCGGCCGAGCGCGGCGAGCGCCGGCGCGATTTCCTCTTCGGCGACCGCGACGACTCCCCCTCCCGAGCGACGCAACGCCGCCAAGACCTCGGCGACGCGCACCGGTCTCGGGGTGGCGATCCCGTCGGCGACGGTCGGTTGTGCTGCGAACGGCACGAACCGGTCCGCGCGCGCCGACCAGGCCGCCGCGAAAGCTGCGCAATTCGCCGCCTGGACGGCGAAGAGCCGCGGCCGCGCAGCAATCTCGCCGCCTCTTTCGAGTTCGTCGAAGCCGCGTTCGAGCCCGAGAATGTTGCTGCCATAGCCGGTCGGAACGAGGATATTGTCGGGAACCCGAAAGCCGAGCTGCTCCCACAATTCGAAGGCGAGGGTCTTGGTGCCCTCGATAAAGAAGGGTTGCCAGTTGTGGCTGGCGTAAAAGCTTTCGCCGGTCGCGGCGAGCGCCGCTTCGGTGACGTCCCGCCGCGTGCCGGGGATCGGCCGGACATCGGCTCCCGAGGCGGCGATCTGCACCAGCTTGGCGTGGGGCGCCGCGGCGGGGACATAGACGCGGCACGGAATTCCGGCCGCCGCCGCGTAGGTGGCGATCGAAGCGCCGGCGTTGCCCGAGGAATCCTCGTGGATCGGCCCGACCCCGACCTCGAGCAAATGATTGAGCATGACCGCCGTGCCGCGGTCCTTGAAGGACCCGGTCGGCATCTGCGATTCGAGCTTGAAATGGATCTTTGCACCCTGCCAGTCGCGTAACACGAGCGGCGTCCATCCTTCACCGAGGGAGACCCGCGGCTCTCCCGACACCGCCAGCGCTGCCGCGTAGCGCCAAAGCGACGCATTCGTCTTGACGATCTCGCCGCGCCCGAAGCCCCGGCCGGGCGCCAGATTGAGGTGACTCCCGCAATCGCACCGCCACAGCGGCCGGTCGGCCGGGTAGACGCGCCCGCAGATAGGGCAATGATAGCTCGCGATCGTCATCCTGGACCCATCCAAGTCCGACAGCATGAGGCTAGCTGAACTCGACCGCTGCGCCTCTGTTCTCAATGAGAGGCCCGCATTCACAACAGCAGAGGAAATGGACATGGCCCAAGGAAAAGTCACGACGGACCACGACGAGATCCGCAAATGGGCGGAGGCCCGCGGCGGGCGCCCCGCCGCCGTGCGCCGGACGCATTCGAAGGACAATGTGGGGATTATCAGGATCGAATTTCCCGACGCCCCGAACGCCAAGGACGATGCCCTCGAAGAGATTTCCTGGGAGGAATTTTTCGACAAGTTCGACGAATCGAACCTGGCGTTGCTCTATCAGGAGGAAACGGCGAGCGGCCAGCGCAGCAATTTCAACAAACTCGTCGGCCGTGAAACCGCCGAAGCCCGCGAGCACGGCGAAAGCCACGCCAGCCGCCATCACGGCAAAGGGTGAGTTCGGGCGGCCCGTCGGCGACAGGCTCTTACACTGATCTCCTCCGTTGGGTAGTGTCGACGTTAGTCGGCTGCGGAGGAAAACGGAGTGGGGCGGGCAACAGTCATCGACGGCGCTTCGGCTGCTGCCGAGCTGCGCCGGCGCGTGGCCGAAGTCGCGGCGCGTTTGCGTGGTGAGATCGGAACCGCGCCGGGCCTCGCCACTGTTCTGGTCGGAGAGAACGCCGCGAGCCAGGTTTATGTACGCGCCAAAGGCCGGGCCTGCGCCGGCTCGGGGCTCGCCGCCTCGGACATTCGCTTGCCGGCCGACATTTCGGAAGAAGGGCTCGCGTCCGAAATCGCCAAGCTGAACCATGATGACCGCATCGACGGGGTGCTCGTTCAACTGCCCTTGCCGCGGCAGATCGATCCGCATCGGATCTTGGGTACGATCGACCCGGCGAAGGATGTGGACGGCTTCCACCCGGTCAATGTCGGGCGGTTGTGGAGCGGGCTTCCAACAATGGTGCCCTGCACGCCACAAGGTTGTCTGCGCTTGTTGCGCACCGTGCACGGCGACCTGGCCGGTCTCGATGCTGTCGTTCTCGGCCGCTCGAACATCGTCGGAAAACCATTGGCCGCGTTGCTGATCGGGGCCGATTGCACGGTCACGGTGATCCACTCGAAAACTCGTGATGCACGCCAGATCGCCCGTCGCGCCGACATTCTGATCGCGGCGGCCGGACAGCCGGGAATGGTGACGGGCGACTGGGTAAAGCCCGGGTCCACCATCATCGATGTCGGCATCAGCGCCGCGGCGGATGTCGAGGGACGCAACCGGGTTGTCGGCGACGTCGATTTCGAGTCAGCTAGCGCGGTTGCCGGGGCCATTACTCCGGTGCCCGGCGGGGTGGGTCCGATGACGATCGCCTGCCTTTTGCTCAACACCTTGCTCGCCGCTTGCCGCCGCCGTGGTCTGCCCGATCCGGCGTTCTAAACAGCACATTCGAGGCCTTGCGCCCGCCGCGCACAGCTTTCGGCGGGCCATTTTTTGCCACGGCGGATTTCGCGGAACAGCGAAGCCTCCTCCGGCGTTTTCGACTACGGGGCAACTGGTTCAGGAGGTGTTTTATGCTGCCAAAGATTGCAACTAGCTTAGCCTTTGCAACTGCTTGTTTGACGGCCATCGCAACGATGCCCGCTTATGCCCAAACGGCAGGTACGGCCGGATACCCTGGCGCTCAGACTTATCAAGGAAGCACAGCTCCTAATTGGTCGCAGGGCGGTTCCGCGAACTACGCCCCACAGCCCAATCAGGGCAATATGTCATCCTCTTCGGCGGGGATGGGCGGGACCGAGGTCATAACCAACGGCCCGCAGGGCTCGCCGCCGTCCAACTGGTCTGCGCAGCAGAATGTCAGGGAGAGCCACCAATACGACAGGCTGCTCGAAACCAATCGTGGCTTCCGTGAGGCCCGCATGCGCAAAGAATGCGGTCCGATCACGGATCAGGAACTCCATCAACAGTGCCTCGCGAGCTTCAGTCAGGACGAGCCTTTGTCGGGTTCCTCCTCGTCGCGCCCGCACACGCGAAGCGATATGGGCCGCTGATCGCTCGAGCCGAGAATAGAGGCCGCCCGCTGCGGGCGGCCTTTATTTTTATTTTGCCACGCGTCCCCGCGCGGGTGGCGTCAACACTTCGACGCCGGTTGGGGAAGCGACGACGACCAACGAGCTGCGCCCGACAAAAAGCCCGCTTTCGACCGCGCCGACCGTCATAGCGATGTTTCTTTCGACCTCGCCCGGATCGGTGAGCGGTCCGAACCGGCAATCGAGGATGTGATTGCCGCCGTCGGTGACATAAGGCTGCTCACCGGCCGTGTAGCGCCGCTCGGGGATGCACCCGAGCTTGGCGAGGGTCACCGCGGTCGCCTGCCAGCCGAATTGAGTGACTTCCACCGGCACCGGGGTATGCTCACCGAGCCGTTCGACGAGCTTTTCCTGATCGACCACGATTACCAGCCGGCGGCTCGCTGCGGCGACGATCTTCTCGCGCAGCAAGGCGCCGCCGAGGCCCTTGATCAGATCGAGGGTGCCGAGCTCGACCTCGTCCGCGCCATCGATCGTCAGATCGAGGCTCTGATATTCTGCAAAGGTTGCGATCGGGATGCCGAGGCGGCGGGCCTGGGCCGCGGTGCGCTCGGAAGTCGGGATCCCCACCACCCGAAGCCCCGCAGCGACGCGCCGCGCCAGTCCCTCGACGACGAAGGCGGCAGTCGATCCGGTGCCGAGGCCGAGGACCATGCCGTCCTCGACTTCTTCGATGGCGCGCAACGCGGCGGCGCGCTTCAGCTCGTCACGATTGGGAGTCATGGCTGCGGTCGCGCCGCCTCGTCGACAAACCAAATCAGCTCACCGACCGGGCGTATCCGAGCGGCGGGTAATGCTGGATCCCCCGCCAGAGCCCGAGACAGCGTTTCCCGCTTGTCCGCCCCGGCCACGAGAAAAGCCGTGTGCCGGCTGCTCTCGAGTGTTGGGTAGGTCAGGGTGATACGGGGCTCCGGCCGGCCGCCGATGACTTCCGCAACCCACCGATGGCGCTCCTCGAGCACGCTCGTCCCGGGAATCAGCGAGGCGGTGTGTCCGTCAGGCCCCAGGCCGAGGATCTGAATGTCGAAGAGCGGCCGGGTCGGGTCGAGCATCTCGGACCCGTAGTAGGACTTCAACATCCGCTCATACGCGGCAGCGGCGGCCGCCGGTGTGCCGTTCGTGGGGATGCCGTGGATGTTGCCGGGGGGAACGGGCGCTCTCTCGAGCAACGCGGCATGCACCATCCCGTAATTGCTGTCCGGGTCGTCCCACGGCACAAAGCGCTCATCGCCCCAGAACCAGTGGATGCGGTCCCATGGCAGCGCATCGCGATAGGGGCTCTCGCCGAGCAGCTGATAGAGCCGGCGCGGCGTCGAGCCGCCCGACAGGCAGATCGTGAACCGGCCGCGGCTGGCCGCGGCCAGATCGGTGATCCACCCGGCAGCCCGGCGGGCCAAAGCTTCGGGGTCTTTGGAGACCTCGATGCGGGCGGAGGTCTGGGGCATGTGTGCTCCTCGGAAGTGTCGTCACCCCCGCGAAAGCGGGGGCCCAGGGCCGCCGACTGGACCACGGATCCCTGGATTCCCGCTTTCGCGGGAATGACGGGGTGGAGCGGGTCGCGGAGGCACCGACTTGCGGATCGACGAAATCGCCCGCCCGTAATCCGGCGCGTGAAACACGTGAGATCCCGCAACGATAGCGTTTGCCCCGGCGTCGAGGACCCGCCACGCGTTCTCACCGCCCAACCCGCCATCGACTTCGATCACGGTGTCGAGACCGCGCTCGTCGCACAAATGCCGCAACGCACGGATTTTGGGCAGCATTTCGGGCAGGAATTGCTGGCCGCCGAACCCCGGATTGACCGTCATGATCAGCACAATACCGCAGAGGTCGAGCACATATTCGATCATCCCCAGAGGCGTCGCCGGGTTCAAAACTACGCCTGCGGTCTTCCCGAGGTCGCGAATCTGCGCCCAAGGTTCGGTGCAGATGGATCGTCGCGCTGGGCTCGCAATGCACCAAGAGATGATCTGCGCCAGCCCGGGCAAAGTCGTCCACGTAACGCTCGGGCTCGACGATCATCAGATGCACGTCGACCGGCTTCGTTGTCGCCCGCCGCACGGCCTCGACAACGACCGGGCCGATCGTAATGTTGGGGACGAAACGCCCGTCCATTACGTCGACATGGATCCAGTCGGCCCCCGCCTTGTCGACCGCGCGCACTTCCTCGGCGAGCCGGCCGAAATCGGCCGACAAGATCGAAGGGGCAACGATAACCGGACGGCTCATCGGACGCTCGTGTCACGCGATCGGGCGCCACTGCCGGCCGCTTCTCCAAAGCAGATTGTCGGCGGCCTCCGGACCGGCACTCCCCGCGGGGTAGATTTCGATCGGGACAGTCTTGTCGTCGTGCCACAAATCGAGGATCGGCTGCACCACTTCCCACCCGGCCTCGACGCCGTCGGCCCGGTTGAACAGTATCGCGTCGCCGATCATGCAGTCATAGACGAGCGTCTCGTAGCCGGTCGTTGGCTCGGTGTGGAAATAATCCTTGTACGAGAAATTCATCCGGACACCGCCGAGGGAAATCTCCGGGCCCGGGATCTTTGCGCTGAATTGTAGCGAGGCACCCTCGTCGGGTTGGATCTGCAGGGCAAGAACATTGGGCGTCAAGATGTCGACCGGCGTGTTGCGGAACAGCGCAAACGGTGCCTGCTTGAACTGAATGGCGATCTCGGTCGTGCGCCGGGTCATTCTCTTGCCGGTTCGCAGATAGAACGGCACCCCCGCCCAGCGCCAATTGTCGATGCCGAGCTGCATTGCAACATAGGTCTCGGTTTGGCTGTCGGGAGCGACGCCAGGTTCCTCCCGGTAAGCCGGGACGGCGTCGCTGTTAATCATACCGGCGCCGTACTGCCCGCGCACGACATTCCGGCGCACCTCCGCAAAATCGAGCGGGTGGACCGCCTCGAGCACCTTGTGCTTCTCGGTGCGCACCGCGTCCGCCGCAAAGGAGTTCGGCGGCCCCATCGCGATCAGGCTGAGAAGCTGGAAGACATGGTTTGGCACCATGTCGCGCAGGGCCCCCGTCGCCTCGTAGAACTTGGCACGGCGCTCGACGCCGACGGTTTCGGCCACTGTAATTTGTACATGGTCGATATGGTCGCGGTTCCAGATCGGCTCGAAGATGCCGTTGGCGAAGCGCAATACCATGATGTTCTGGACGTTCTCCTTCCCGAGGAAGTGGTCCATCCGATAGATCTGGGGTTCCGACAATATCGCGCAGAATCTGGGCATTCAGCGCGCGCGCCGAGGCGAGATCGGTGCCGAACGGCTTTTCGATGATGACGCGGCGGAATGCGCCGTCTTTTTCCTGCGCGAGGCCGGCGGCGCCGAGCTGCTCGACGATCGTGCCGAACAGCTGGCTGGCGACGGCAAGATAAAAGATCGCGTTGCCACCGGTACGATGCAGTCGCCGCCGTCCTTTCCAGAACCTCGTGGAGGCGGGCATAGGTGTCGGGCTGCGTCAGATCTCCGGCGAAGTGGGTGATTCGGCTCGCGATGAACTCCCACGCCTGCGCGTCGAACGGCTCGGTCGCAGGTCCGGAAGCGGTATCCGAGACAAAGCTCCTGATCCCTTCGGCCAAATAGTCGCGATAATCTTCGATCGGCTTTGGCGTGCGGTCGACGGCGATGATCGCGAATTTATCGGAGAGCAGTTTGTCCTTGGCCAGATTGTAGATGGCGGGCATCAAGAGCCGCCTTGTCAAATCACCACCGGCGCCGAAAATCACCAATGTGCATGGCGGTGCCTTGTGCGCCGGCGTCTGCGTCTCCAGACGCCTGGTTCTTGTCCACGACCGGAACGTCCATGGTTCAGTCCTTTGCTGTCTACCGCAAGGCCTCTTCGACCGCGCGGGCGAGCCGGTCGAGACCGGCATCGAGATCGCCGGTGATGTGCACGCGCAATGCCCGCCGGCCGCGTTCCGCCAAGACTTCGAAATCGCCGCGCGCCTGCGCTTCCTTGACGATGCCAAACGTATATGAGTGTCCGGGCACGGGAAGGTCCTGGGGATCGTCACAGGTGATCTGCAGGAAAACGCCGCTGTTCGGCCCGCCCTTGTAGGCCTGCCCTGTCGAGTGCTGGAACCGTGGTCCGAAGCCGACGCAGGTCGCCGCTTTGGTCCGGTCGCGGATCATCCGGCGGAGGTGCTGCATCGCCTCGATATGGGCGCCGTTGCGCTCGATATAGGCGAGCAGTGCTGCGTAATCGCCCGGGCCGATGCGCGCGAAATGCGCCTTCAGGGCCGCGGTGAGGCTGGTCGCCTGCGGCTTCAACGCCGCCTCGTTGCGGGGATCGGCGAACAGCTTGACCCCGTCGCCCTCGAAGAACGGGCGAATCTCGGGCAGCGCCCGGGCCTTCTCATAGGCGTCGGTCAGGTCGCGGGCCTTGACCTTGGCTGCCTCGACATCGGGCTGATCGAACGGGTTGATCCCGATGATCGAGCCGGCTACCGCGGTCGCCATCTCCCAGCGGAAGAACTCCTGTCCGAGCTGCATTGCATCGGAAACCGTGATGCGCACCACCGGGTGACCGGCGCCCTCCAGCGCGGCCACCGCGCGTTCCTGCTCCGCGTCCTGATCCGCGGCGAGCCGAAGATAGGCAAAGACGCGATCATTGCC
>CAWBFS010000069.1:0-312072 GCA_963788085.1 uncultured Alphaproteobacteria bacterium | reverse complement strand
GCAGATCGGGAAATTCTGCCGTATGGTGCCAGGCACCGAGTTTGACGTCGCTCAGCAGGGTAGAAGAAATCGGCTGCTCGGTCCAACGAATAAGCAAGTTCGGCAATCGGCATAAAGCCACCCTCGCCGATCAGGAAGTTGGTGCCGCTCAGGTTGCGGACCTGCGGATCTCCCGGGCCGGGAGGCGCGGGATTGCCGTTGAAGACCGCAGCGGAGAAGGTCAAACCGGTCGCCGGCGCGACCCGCAATCGTGCGCCCGGTGTCGCGAACGGATAGCAGGCCCCACCGCTCGGCAGGTCGGTCGACCAGATGTCCGGACAGCCGAAGGTCGAGTTGACGAAGCCTGCCGAGTATTGGCTGATGTAAAACTCGTCGTCGAGAGCGATCTGGCCGAGGCGAAACGACACTTGGCTTTCGAGGAACTCCTGTTGCAGCCACGATCGTGGAGGCGCGTGGAGGCCAGCGCTTCGATCGAGCTGACAGCCAGCAGGTCGCCATCTGCGTTCCTCGACAAGCCTTCCCCGCTTATCCAGTACCCATCGGTGTAAAAGGTCGCACCCGGCCACTTTAAAAGCTTGTCGAGGTCGAGGTTGAGCGATACGTCGAGTAGGCCTTGGTAAATTGTCAGCTGTCTTATCCCGCCGGTGGGATTTGACAGCGTTTCCGAGACGTCACTGGCCCCGAGCGCAACGCCGGCGTCTTCCCACTGTTTGCGCACCCCGCCCCAGTCCCCGGTGAGCCTGTCCTGCTCAAAAAGATCGTCTGCCGCAGCCGCCGTTTCGATCGCGAGCCCGATAGCGTGGCCGCCGAAGATCAACAGTACAAGAAGGCCGACTGACGCGGGTCGACCGCCCCTGCTACGGGGAGCGCTTGCGCAAGGTTCGGGCGCCGAAGAAAGAGCCCCTCTCATGTCTCCGGCGAGAAGATGCGCTGGCGCGTTCAGGCCGCCGTCACAAATGACCCCGGCGCAGTCCGAGGTCGATGGCGCGATAGGCTCCGTGCGGACCCAGAAGGCTTTCTGTGGCGCTCGCGACCGCGGCGGCGAACTCGGGATCGTTCGCACCGCCTTCTACCGTCGCTTGCCGCTCGACAAGGGTCTGATATTCACCGTTCAGGTAGAGCCGCACCTCGATCGTCACGGGACGGTGTGCCCCGAACCCCCGCTCATCTAGCGGTTCACGCACAAAACTGCGCACTTCTCCTCCGGCGTAGGGATTTAATCTGAATGTCCACTCGACCCGATCAGGCGCAGCGGTATCCCCTTCTGCCGGCTCGAAACGCCAGTCGGCGAGCCGGGCATCCGCCATGTGCGCGGCGAGGAAGCGGCATAATGCAGAGTGGTGCATGCCCGGCAGCCCGTGGAGCGCTTCGACTTTCAACGTGATGGCCGCCGCAGCGTTCACTGACGCGAGCGGCCAGCCGAGCGCGGCCAGAGCGAGCATCGCGACCAGAGCGGCATGGTCAAACCAGGGCCGGTGGGACAATCCCCTTTTATTGGGCATGATCGGTAGCCTAGAGCCAATCTATCCTTCGGAACAGATAGTAAAGAGTACCGCAAATCGTCAGCATCAGCAACAACGCCGCCGGATAGCCGAATGTCCATTCCAGTTCGGGCATGTATTTGAAATTCATACCGTAGATGCCGGCAATGGCCGCCGGCACGGCAAGGAGTGCGCCCCAGCTGGCGAGCTTCTTCACGATGACGTTTTGCCGCGACGCGGAAAGCAGCAGGCTCGCCTCAAAGCCGCCGTCAGACGCTCGCGCAGATCGGCGATCCCCTCGCTCACCTGCAGGACGTGATCATGAACATCCCGCAGGTACGGTCTTATGGCAGAGCTTCTTGCAGGAAAGTCGTGCCGTCCCAGTTGGTTGCAAATCTCGATCATCGGCACGACTGATTGGCTCATTTTGAGGAGCCCGGCGCGCAAGCGATAGATGCGCTCGATCTTTTCTTGGGCCGGCACCGTCGAGAAGAGCTCGCCCTCGATGGCTTCGAGCTCTTCCGTAATCTTGTCGATAATCGGAAAGAAATTATCGCCGACAAAGTCCAGGATCGCGTACATGATGGCGCTCTCGCCCAGACGCAAGAGCTGGGGGTTACGCTCACAGCGCTGTCTGACCGTGGTGTAGGAGGCCGACGCGCCGCGCCGGATCGAGACGACAAAACCCGTACCGACGATCAGGTGGGTCTCACCGTATGGGATTTCTTTGCCGATGAGCTGAGCCGTTCGTAAAACAACGAACAGCGCATTGTCGTAGATGTCCAATTTCGGCCGCTGATGCGCCTGGCGAGCGTCCTCTATCATCAGTTCGTGAAGCCCGAGCTGTGTTTGAACGATGCCGAGCAGCTCCTCGTCAGGCTCGTGCAGCCCGAGCCAGACAATCTGGCTCTCGCGGCCTGCGAGCGCGCCGATCTCCTCAACGGCAACATCGCGCACGCGGTGACCATCTCGATAAAGGGCACAGGCGACGACGCCCTGCCGCTGCGGTGCGTTCGCGGTTTCGGCAGCGGCGAGATCGAGCGTTTCAGTCAAAGACCCTGATCCTCTGCCCGTGCACGTTGTGTCCGTGCAGCGCGCTGCCGCGGCCCGATAGGCTCGGGTTGGTCATGAAATAGATGTGCGCGCTCTGGGGCTTGGCTCCTGGAATGAGGCGCTGCCATGAGCCATCGGAGCGCAGGACCCAGCTCTGCGCGTCGTCGTGGAGGTTTGCCTCCATGATCTGGTCGAGGATTTGCTGGTGCACGGTCGGGTTCTCGATCGGAACCAGTGTTTCGACCCGACTGTCGAGGTTTCGCGGCATCCAATCGGCCGACGAAATGAATACGGTGGCATCCGGCGACGGGAGCCCGTGCCCCGCGCCAAAGCATACGACGCGGGCGTGCTCCAGGAACCGCCCGATAATGCTCTTGACCGTGATGTTCTCGGAGAGCCCAGGCACGCCCGGACGCAGGCTGCACATCCCACGAACGACAAGCGAGATCGACACGCCAGCCTGGGAGGCGCGATAGAGCCCTTCAATCATGTCGCGATCGATGAGCGCGTTGAGCTTTGCCCAAATCACCGCCGGCCTGCCTGCCTCGGCATGCGCGATTTCTGCCGCGATGAGTTCGAGGAGCTTCGCCCTGATACCGTCCGGGGAGATCGCCAGCTTTTCGAGGTGTGCCGGGCGAGCATAGCCGGTGATAAAGTTGAATAGCCGAGCCGCGTCTCGGCAGAGCGCCGGATCGCAGGTGAAAAACGACAGGTCGGTATAGATCCTCGCGGTAATCGGGTTATAATTGCCGGTCCCAAATTGAACATAGGAGCGCAAAACCTCGCCCTCGCGGCGCGCGACCAGAGACACTTTGGCGTGGGTCTTTAGGTCGATAAAGCCAAAGATGACTTGTGCGCCAGCCTGCTCCAGGCGCCGGGCCCAGCGGATGTTGTGTTCTTCGTCAAACCGTGCCTTCAGCTCGACCAAAGCCGTCACCGACTTGCCGGATTGGCCGCGTCGACGAGGGCCGCGACGATCGGTGAGTCTTCCGAAGTCCGGTACAACGTCTGTTTGATCGCGATGACGTTCGGGTCTTGCGCCGCCTGGTGCAGGAACTGCACCATCACATCGAAAAACTCGTAAGGATGATGGACCACGATGTCTTTCGCGCGGATAGCGGCAAAGCAATCCCCCCCATAGTCTCTTATTCGTTCAGGAAAGCGAGGCGTGAACGGCGGGAACAGCAGGTCCGGCCGGTCGTGCGTGATCAGCTGGCTAACATCGGAAAGAGCCGCCATACCGTCGAGCACGACGACATCCTGGGGATGGGCGCCGGTCTCCCGGATTACGAAGTCGCGCAGACGCTCCGGGGTGCCGGCCGAAAAGGTCAGGCGAATGATCCGGCCCCGCCGCCGCCGTTTCAGCGCCGATTTAAACATCACGACGAGGTCTTGTGCCTTCTCCTCGATTTCGATGTCGCTGTCGCGTAAGGCTCGAAATAGCCCATGGCCGAGCGGGTCATGCCGGGAAACAGTTCCGCCGAGCCGACCGCGAGGAGCACGTCCTCGACCAGGATGAAGCGGGCCTCCTTGCCAGGCAACCGGGTAAACCGCTCGACGCGTTGAGGAACGAGCACCAACGCATTGATCTCGGACCCGTCCTCCCGACGCAATTCCACGACCATCGCCAAGGCGCGATTGGGAATGAACGGGAACGGATGCGCCGGATCGATCGCGATCGGGGTCAGCACCGGGAGCAGACGGTCGACGAACAGCTGCCGCAACCAAACGCGGTCGTCGTCCGTCAAGGCCTCGTGGTCGAGAATTGAGATACCCTCGGCACGTAGGCGCTTCTGCAGATCGGCCCAGCAGCGTTGCTGTCTCTGAACCAGCCCGGCAGCGAGTTCGGCGATCGCCGTCAGCTGCTGCTCCGGAGTCAGTCCGTCGTCACTCTTCACCGGCACGCCGCTCGCCGCCAGTTCCTTGAGGGCGGCGACCCGCACCATGTAGAATTCATCGAGGTTGCTGTCGGAGATCGACAGAAACCGCACCCGCTCGAGGAGCGGATGCCCCAAATTGCTCGCTTCTTCGAGAACCCGTTCGTTGAAGGCGAGCCAGGACAGCTCGCGATTGATGTAACGTTGCGCCGGCAGCAGCGGCGCTGCCGTTGTCGCTTCATCCGGCGGTGGCCGGTCGATCGCCAACTCTGCCATTCCTGCCCCTCTTACCGCAGCGCGACGTGGCTTGGGCCCCGACTTGGCGCTCCCACCGGCGGGGGCAAGCATCCCCTAATAGGCCGGGATCATTTCGTCGGACACCCGCGATACGCCGGGCACGCTTTCCGCAAGCGCCAGCAGCGCCTTGCGTTCCGCCTCGGAGCCCACCAGCCCCCACAGATGTACGACGCCACCGCTGACCGTGATGTTGCGGCTCCCGAAATCGGTCCACGATTGCTCTTTTAGGCGAGAAAGCAGGTCGAGCCTGATTTGGCGGTCGGCTTCGTCGTGCTGATCCATACGGCCGACCACCGTTGCGAGCGCCTGGATCAGATTCGATTGACTGACGACGCCAACGAGCTTGCCGTCCTTGACGACCGGAACGCGCTTGATCCGCTTTCGCTCGAACAGGGCAGCAATCTCGGCGAGAGGCGTATCCTCGGACACCGAAACCACATCAGAAGTCATGATCTCGCCGACCTCCTTGCCGTGCGACTTGGCGAATTCTTCGGCAAGCGTGCTCGCGCCGGTTACCGCCTCCAGCCACCACGGCCGGCGCTTTTCGGTGCCGATCTCGACGCGATGGACCAAGTCGGCCTCGCTGAGGATACCGATCAGATTGCCCTGCTCGTCGACCACCGGAAGAGCGCTGACGTCGTGTTCCGCCAGAAGCTTGATCGCTTCGGCAACGTCGGTCTCGGGACGGACGGTCATCACATCCCGGACCATGACATCGATCGCCCGCATGTCCCCCTCCTCTATCCCCCGCCTCAGAATGTTCAGAATATATTGAGAAACAGAATATAGAGGCCGCCTGACAGCATCATCGCCGCCGGTAGCGTCAACACCCAGGCCAGCGCGATATTAGCCAGCGTCGACATCTGCAGGCCCGATCCGTTAGCCGCCATAGTTCCGGCGACACCCGACGACAGCACGTGCGTGGTCGATACCGGGAGGCCGTACATGTCGGCGGCGGCGATCGTACCCGCCGCGACAAGCTCGGCGGCCGCTCCTTGACCATAGGTCAAATGGGTCTTGCCGATTTTTTCGCCGACGGTAATGACGATCCGCTTCCATCCGATCATGGTTCCGAGACCGAGCGCGATCGCGACCGCGACCTTTACCCATGTCGGAATAAACTTTGTCGCGCCGTCGAGAGACTGCTTGTAAGCGTTCAGTGTCGCAATATCAGCCGCTGACAGTTCGGCTTCCTTGTCTTTCATAAGAAGGCGCAACGCTTCGTCGGTCAGATACATGTCGTTGCGCGTGTTGCCGACAGCTTCGGCCGGGATCTTCGACAGCGAGCCGTATTCCTTTACCTGCTTGTCGATCTCCTGGATCAGCACCGCAAGCGAGGGATAGGTGCCCCCGCTAATTTTGTGGTGCGAGACATATTCGGTCACCGCCGGGCGCGGATTGCCAAGTACATTGTAGCCCGCGGCCTTTTCCTCGACCACCTTTGCTGCGGCGGCGGAATTCTCCGAGAACTGGACGATTGCGCTATCAGGCAGGGCACGGTTCAAAGCAAAAGTGGTGGGGACTGTGCCAATCAGGATCAGCATGATCAGCCCCATCCCCTTCTGCCCGTCGTTCGAGCCATGGGCGAAGCTGACCGCGGTGCAAGTGAAGACCAGAAGGCCCCTGACCCACCCCGGCGGCGGCCGATCGCTCTCCGGCGCCCGATATAGTTCGGGTTTTCGGATCAGGACTTTCATAACCAGCAGCAGAAGCGCCGACGCAATGAAGCCAACGACGGGCGAGAACAGCAGCGCCTTGCCGACCGCCGTCGCCTGCCCCCAGTCGACACCGGAGGTGCCGTCCTGGCCGCGCGCCAAGGCGTTGGCGACGCCGACGCCGATGATCGAACCGATCAAGGAATGCGAGCTCGATACCGGCAGGCCCAGAAACCAGGTCCCGAGGTTCCAGATGACGGCGGCGATCAGCAACGCGAAGACCATCGCAAAGCCGGCGGCACTGCCAACCTGAAGGATTAGTTCGACCGGCAGCAGCGAGATGATGCCGAACGCGACCGCCCCGCTCGACAACAACACTCCGAGAAAATTGAAGGAGCCCGACCACACGACGGCGATCTGTGCCGGCAGCGAGTGTGTGTAAATCACCGTCGCCACCGCGTTTGCGGTGTCGTGGAACCCGTTGACGAATTCAAAGCCGAGGGCGGTCAGCAACGCGACGAACAGCAGCAGATAGGGTAGAAACGTCGTCGTCCTGGCGCCGCTCGCCGCGACATCGGAATAAAGGCTGTAAGCGACGAAAAGCACACCGGCCGCCAGCAGGCCGACAAATACGAACGCCGTACTCGGGTGTAACCCATGGTCGAGATCCGGACGCGCCGGTCTCGCGAGTGTTCCTGCCTGTGCGTGCAGCGCAGCAGCGTCGGCCATTTTCTCAGTCCCCTGTTTTTCGGCAAGCTCGGCAATTATGGCTATTTAATCTTTCATTTATGTGACAGTCCACCGTCATATCCGGACTTGACTACTGGGGCGACCCGTGCTGCGAGTCCGCAGTTCGAGGGAGACTGGCCGGTGCAAGAAAGCGCAATCAGTTATGCCAGCCTGACTGCGCGGGGTCTGGTCCCGAACCGGTGGGACATCATTGCCTTTCCACTGGTTTTCGGGCTGTTGCTGCTTGCCGCCAAAGGCGCTCACGAGACTTTGGCGCCGCTTTCGGCGCTGAAGGAACCGGTCGTTTCGCTCGACCCGGTCAACCTGCCGGAATATGCGCTGCGCACGACCCTGCGCATGCTGGCGGCGATGGTCGCGTCGCTGATCTTCACCGTCACCTATGGGACGCTTGCCGTCAAAAGCCGGCGCGCCGAACTCGTCCTTGTCCCGCTCCTCGACATCCTCCAGTCGGTGCCGGTGCTGGGTTACATTTCCTTCACCGTCGTTTTTTTCATGTCGCTTTTTCCGGGGCGGGTCGCGGGCGCCGAAGCCGCAGCGATCTTCGCAATCTTTACGAGTTAAGCCTGGAACATGACCTTCAGCTTCTACCAGTCGCTGCGCACCGTGCCTCGCGATCTCGGAGAAGCGACCCACAGTTTCCGCTTCTCGGCATGGCAGCGCTTCTGGCGGCTCGAGGTGCCGTTTGCAATGCCGGGCCTCATCTGGAACATGATGATGAGCATGTCCGGCGGCTGGTTCTTTGTCGTCGCCAGCGAGGCGATCACCGTCGGCGACAAGACGATCACATTGCCGGGCATTGGCGCCTATCTGGCCCGGGCAACGGAGGAAAAGAATCTGGCCGCCGTCGGCTGGGTGGTGCTGACGATGACAATCGTCATCATCCTCTATGACCAGTTGATGTTTCGGCCGTTGGTCGCCTGGGCTGATAAGTTCCGCTTCGAGCAGACCGGCGCTCAGACCGCGCCCGGTTCCTGGTTTCTCGATCTGATGCAACGCAGCCGCCTCTTTCGAACCGCGACCCGTCCGGTAAGCCTGTCGCTGGGTGCGCTTTCGCGGTGGCGCTTCGCCCCGCTGCGCGAGGGCACGATGAGGGCACGCCCGTCCCGTTCGGCAGCGCTCGACGCCGTTTGGTTTGTCGCCGTCGCGTTAGCGGCAGCTTATGCAGCATGGAAAATCATCAGTTACGTCGCTTCGGGGGTGGGCTGGGGCGATGTCTTCAACGCGTTTGAACTCGGCCTCATCACACTGACCCGTGTGGTGGTGCTGATTGCCGTCGCCTCCTTGATCTGGGTTCCGATTGGGGTCGAAATCGGCTTGCGGCCACACCTCGCCGAGAAGATCCAGCCATTGGCGCAGTTCCTTGCAGCTTTCCCCGCCAATCTGCTGTTTCCGGTATTTGTCGTTGCCATCGTCCGTTTCCACTTGAACCCGGACATTTGGCTAAGCCCGCTGATCATCCTCGGCACTCAATGGTACATCCTGTTCAATGTGATCGCCGGCACGATGGCGTACCCCAGCGACTTCCGCGAAGCCGCGACCAATTTTCGCATGCGCGGTTGGCAATGGTGGCGTCAGGTCATGTTGCCGGGGATCTTTCCCTATTTCGTCACCGGCGCGATTACCGCAGCGGGCGGCGCGTGGAACGCCAGCATCGTCGCGGAAGCGGTATCCTGGGGCAGCACCAAGATCGACGCGCACGGCCTCGGAGCCTATATCGCGGAGAATACCGCTTCCGGAGATTATCCGAAAATCGTGCTCGGCATTGCCGTGATGTCGCTGCTGGTAACTCTGTTCAATCGCCTGCTGTGGCGGCCGCTCTACGCCTATGCGGAAGAGCGGTTGCGCCTCAACTGAAAAATCGCAATGGCCGTAACGGAAACACTGAGTGAAGCGACAATCGACGAGCCGATCCTGACGGTTCACGATGTGAGCCGCGGGTTTCCTCGCGGGTCGGGCGAGGTGCGGGTTCTTGCGGACGTCGATCTTTCATTGCGAGCCGGCGAGATCGTCGGTCTGCTCGGCCGATCCGGCTCGGGGAAGTCGACCCTATTGCGGATCATCGCCGGTCTCATCAGGCCGAGCAGCGGCGAGGTAGTCTATCGCGGCCACCCGGTCAGGGGGCCGGCCGAGGGCATCGCGATGGTGTTTCAGACCTTCGCCCTCTTTCCGTGGCTGACCGTATTGCAGAATGTCGAGGCGGGGCTCGAGGCGCTGGCCGTGCCACCCAGGGAGAGCCGGCGGCGGGCGCTCTCCGCGATCGACCTGATCGGCCTCGACGGCTTTGAGTCCGCCTATCCGCGCGAGCTGTCAGGCGGTATGCGGCAGCGCGTCGGTTTCGCCCGCGCACTCGTCGTCGAGCCGACCATTCTGCTGTTGGACGAACCCTTCTCTGCTCTCGATGTACTGACTGCCGAGACCATTCGCACCGATCTTCTCGATCTGTGGATGGAGCACAGGCTGCCGACCAAATCGATGCTGCTGGTAACCCACAATATAGAAGAGGCGGTCTTCATGTGCGACCGCATCCTGCTCTTTTCCTCCAACCCGGGGCGCGTCTCGGCCGAGATCGGGGTGACTTTCCCGCATCCGCGCAATCGCCTCGATTCAGCGTTTCGTCAAATGGTTGACGACATCTACGCCAAAATGACGGCGCGTCCGGCTACGGAGGCCGCCGGGCAATCGCACAAGCTGCACCTGGGAAGCAGGCTGCCGCCGGTTTCCACCAACATGATGGCGGGTCTCATCGAGACGGTTGCCGCGCCTCCTTACGACGGCAAGGCCGATCTGCCGGAAATCGCGCGTAGTTTGCAACTCGAGGTGGATGAGCTGTTTCCGGTCGCCGAACTCCTTCAATACCTCGGCTTCGCCGAGATCAGGGAGGGCGACATCCTGCTCAGTGCGGATGCGCGCGGTTTCGCCGAGCTCGACACCCAGGCGCGCAAGAAAACCTTTGCCGAGCACCTGCTCGCCTCCGTGCCGCTGGCGCAGCACATCAGGCATGTTCTCGACGACCGTCCTGGCCATCGCGCGCCTCGAGTGCGCTTTGAGCAGGAGCTGGAGGATCATCTCAGCGACAGCGCCGCAGAGGAAACCCTTGACGCCGTGATCGATTGGGGTCGTTACGCAGAAATTTTCGCTTATGACGACCAAGCCGAAATGTTCAGCTTGGAGAACCCAGAAGGTTGAGCGTTCGCCGGCTGGCTGATGGCGCGGGAGGGATCGCGTAGCAGGCCCGATGGATACCGCAGAGACCCTTTCTGTCCGGGCGCTGCTCCTGGGCGAGCGGCTGGAGACGCGGGGCCTCGAACGCGACGATACTCTCGCGACCAACCCATTTACCCTCCGCGTTGGGCGCCAGGGCACCGCCTTCCTGTTCCGCTACGGGGTGGCCGTTTTCGCCCGGCTGTCGGCCATAGAAGAGGACGAGGTCCTGCGCTCGTTGCGGGCACGCGTCCACGAACCCCTCGAAACCCCGGAGACCGACCAGATACAAGTGCGGGTCAATCCCGCGGGAGAAGATCAGATCGAGCCGTCGGGCGCCGTCTCGCTCGAAGAGGCTTCACTCGAACGGCTCCAGATCATCGCCAATGTATTGTCGAAGAGTTCTTGTCCTCGGGCATTCGGAGGCGAGCATCGCCGGCGTCTTCGACCGCATCGAGCCGCTCGCGGTAGGACTGCAGCGCAAGGGCCGACCGGGCGCCCAGGCCAAAGAGCTGCTGCGGCAGATCGGCGACGTTCTGTTGACCCAACACCGCATGGTCGGACGCGTCGAGGTCGAGGAAAAACCCGATGTTCTTTGGGACCATCCCGAGCTCGAGCGCCTCTATGCGCGATTGGAGGACGAATACGAGCTGGTGGAGCGCAGCCGTGCAATGGAGCGAAAACTCGCGCTGATCAGTGAGACTGCCGGCACCCTCATCGAACTCGTGCACAACCAGCGCAGCCTGCGCCTGGAATGGTACATCATCGGCCTGATCGGCCTCGAATTGCTTCTGAGCCTTTACGGCCTGATGCGCGGCGGGCTCCCGCTCGCTGCAGGTAGCCATTGAGAAATGAGACCCTCACCCACCAAGCCCTTCGGGCTTGGTCCCCCCTCTCCCGCGGTGCGGGAGAGGAGCTTTGAGCTGAATGCGTTCTAGCCCCTCTCCCGCACTGCGGGAGAGGGTGCCGAGCGCAGCGAGGCGGGTGAGGGGCGCTACATCTATTTAGCGGCGACCGGCATGTTGTCCTCGGCGTACATCTCCGGCAGTACGGTCTCGCGCCAGGTGATCTCGCGCGGGAAGATCTTTTCGATGGCGCGCGCCGAGTAGTAGCTGGTGTCGACGCCCGGCGGGTCGCCGCCTTCCTGCACGGTCTTGACCGCCTGCAGCAAGCAGGCGCCGCGTCGCGATGATCGCGCGGTCGGCGGGGCCCAGATATTCCTTCGAGCGGTCGACGATCGGCCCCATCCCCTCCTGCACCGCGCGGTCCTGCGTGTTGATGCCGTCGATGCCGGTGAAGGTCTCGTATTTCTGGACCCGGCGATCGATCATCCAGTCGTTTCGGGCGTTGCGGAACGAGCGGAACTCGCCCGACTGCTCGACATAGTCCGGGCCGTTGCCGTTGCCGCGCTCCATGCGGTCGTCCTCGCTCAGCCCCTCCTCGCCGTAGCTGTACATCCAGTTGTACACCATGCAATTCTCGTCATCGATCGGGACCCAGATGTGCCCGGCGATGTTGGTCCGGTCGCCGCCGCCCAAAGCGCGCCCGAGCTGCTGTGGCCGGATCTGCGTGAACGGCATCACGAAATGGTAGGAGCGCACATAGGTCTTGTCTTCGTCGAGCGGGCGGATCCCGACATAGCGGTAGCCGTAATCGGTGACGTCGACTTCGAGGATCGGCGCCCTGCCGCGGACAAACGGCCCCTGAACCGGGATGCCGGGACGGCTGGTGTTCGGGGTGATCGTGCGATGCAGGATCGGCGCGTGCGAGGTGTCGATGCCGCCTTCGAGCGCCTGCAGCCAGTTGCACTCCTCCCACACCTTGGAGACGTGGCGGTGGGTCTCCGGCACCTGCGTCCATTCGAAGGCCGGCGGCGCCGGCATCTTGTCACGCGGTCCCATATAGGCCCAGATCACCCCGCCCATTTCGGTGGTCGGATAGGCGGTCAGCCGGACCTTGTGACAGAACGGCTCCGGCTCGTTCATCTGCTCGAGGCATTTGCCTTCAACGTCGAATTTCCAGCCGTGATAGATGCAGCGCAGGCCCGATTCCTCGTTGCGCCCGAACCACAGAGAGGCGCGGCGGTGCGGACAAAACTCGTCGACGAGCCCGATGCGGCCTTGGCTGTCGCGAAAGGCGACGAGCTTCTCGCCGAGCAACTTGCACGCGCACCGGCGGGCAGTCCGCCTCCGGCACTTCCCGCGACATCAGCGGCCGGAATCCAATACCGCCGCAACACATCCCCCATCGGCGTGCCCGGTCCTACCCGCGTCACCAGCTCGTTTTCTTCGCGTGTCAGCATGAATGGTTCCTTTCTTCGAACTCGCGGCCGGCTTCGATAATCCGCCGATCGGCCTGCGAGGACAAGGGTCAGTGAGCCCGCGCGCTTGACGTTCCGTAATTTCTGCTATGAAGCGAGAAGCGACGCGCCAAAAAGAGGGAGGAGCGATGACTGTGATCCTACGGCAGGGCGTTCCCGCGGATGCGGCGGCCTGTGGTGCGATCTGCTTCGAAGCGTTCAAATCGATCGCGAGCGAGCACAATTTCCCGTGGGATTTCCCGTCGGCGGAGATTGCGACGGGTCTCATGAAGATGCTGCTGGCCCATCCCGGGGTCTATGGGGTCGTTGCCGAGCGCGACGGCAAGGTGGTCGGCAGCAACTTTCTCGACGAGCGCGGTCCGATTGCCGGCATCGGCCCGATCACGGTCGATCCCGCCGCGCAAAACCAGTCGATCGGCCGTCGGCTGATGCTCGATGTGATCGAGCGTTGTACGCGCCGTGGCGTCGCCGGGGTCCGGCTCCTGCAATCGGCCTACCACAATCGTTCGCTTTGCCTCTATACGAAGCTCGGATTTGAGACGCGCGAGACGGTGTCGAAGCTCGACGGCAAGCCGCTGGGGATCAGTTTGCCCGGCTATGAGGTGCGGCCAGCGGTGGAAGGCGACATCCCCGCTTGCAACGCGCTGTGCCAGCGGGTCCACGGGCACCACCGCGGTGGTGAGCTCGGTGATGCGATCCGGCAAGGTTCGGCTCGGGTCGTCGAGCATCTGGGCGAGATCACCGCCTACTGCACCGACATCGCCTTCTTCGCCCACGCCGTCGCCGAGACCAATAATGGCCTGAAGGCATTGATCGGATCTGCCTCTGCTTTCCCGGGCGGCGGATTCCTGGTGCCGACCCGCAACGGCGACCTGTTTCGCTGGTGCCTGCAGCACGACCTGCGCCTCGTGCACCAACTGACGCTTATGACGATCGGCCTCTACAACGAGCCCGTAGGCGCATATCTGCCGTCGGTGCTTTACTGACGAGAATGGTGTCGATTTCAATACGATGACAAATTGCTGCTGACCGTCTATCGTCCGCAATGCCGGTCAAGGGCTTCGCCATGAAGGATCAAGACTTGCGAGATCTCATCGCGGCCGTGAAGGCGGGGCGGGTATCCCGCCGCACGTTTGTGCGCAGGATGGTCGGCCTCGGCCTCACGGCGCCGCTTGCAAACCAGCTTCTGGCCCATGCCGGCTTGGCGCAAACCCCGGCCCAAGCCGAGTACAAGCCGACCAAGGCCGGCGGTGGCGGGGCGCTCAAGATGCTGTTCTGGCAGGCCCCGACCCTGCTCAATCCGCACTTCGCTGTCGGCACCAAGGACCAGGAGGGCTCGCGCATCTTCTACGAGCCGCTCGCGGGATGGGATCCCGACGGCAATTTGGCGCCGGCGCTCGCCGCCGAAATCCCCGACATCGAGAATGGCGGTGTCGCGCCTGACGGCATGTCGGTGACGTGGAAGCTCAAGAAGGACGTGCAGTGGCACGACGGCCATCCCTTCACCGCCGACGATGTCGTGTTCACCGGCGAATATGCCGGCGACCCGGCAACCGCTTCCACGACTATCGGTAACTACCGGGACATCAAAGTCGAAAAGGTCGATCCTCTCACCGTTCGGGTGCGTTTTCCCAAGCCGACGCCATTCTGGGCGAGCCCCTTTGTCGGCCAGTTCGGCATGATCATCCCGAAACATTTGTTCGAGCCCTACAAGGGCGCCAATTCCCGCGAAGCGCCGGCGAACCTGAAGCCGGTCGGAACCGGCCCCTATCGGTTCGTCGACTTCAAGCCGGGTGATTTGGTCAAGGGCGAGCGCAATCTCTCCTATCATCTTCCGAACCGACCCTATTTCGACACGATCGAGATGAAGGGCGGCGGCGACGCGGTGTCGGCGGCGCGCGCGGTCATTCAGACCGGCGAATACGACTACGCATGGAACTTGCAGGTAGAGGACGAGATCCTCCTCAGGCTAGAAAAGGGCGTCGACGCCAGAGGCCGCGTCGAGATCGTGCCCGGCGGCAATATCGAGCACATCCAGCTCAACAGCACCGATCCGTGGACCGAGGTCGATGGCGAGCGCTCGAGCGCCAAGACGAAGCATCCGCTGTTCAGCGATCCGGCGGTCCGGCACGCACTGAGCCTGCTCGTCGACCGCGCCTCGGTAGAGGCTCATATCTATGGGCGCACCGGGCTCGCGACCGGCAATTTCATCAACAACCCGCCGCGCTTCGTTTCGAAGAACACGAAATGGGAGTTCAATATCGACAAGGCGAACCAGGTGTTGGACGAGGCCGGGTGGCAGCGCGGGCCGGATGGCGTCCGCACCAAGGATGGCAAGAGGCTGAAGCTGGTCTTCCAGACCTCGATCAATGCTCCGCGTCAGAAGACCCAGGCGATCGTCAAACAAGCGTGCCAGAAGGCGGGCATCGAGGTCGAGCTCAAATCGGTGACATCGTCGGTATATTTTTCTTCCGATGTCGCCAACCCGGACACTTACTCGAAATTCTACGCCGATATTCAGATGTTCACGACGACGATGGGTGAACCCGACCCCGGCTTCTTCATGCGCCAGTTCCTCTCTTCGGAAATTGCGTCTAAGGAAAACAAATGGCAGGGCCGCAATATCACCCGCTGGCACAATGACGATTACGACAAGGCGTTTCATGCGGCCGAGGGCGAGCTCGACCCGGTCAAGCGGGCGGCGTTGTTTATTGCGATGAACGACATGGTCGTGGGTGATCCGGCGGTCATCCCGGTCGTGTACCGCCCGGGCGTCTCGGCGATGTCGCGTCAGCTCCGGGCGACTTTGAGCGGTTGGGACAACGTCTTGTGGGATTTGAAGAACTGGTATCGCGAGACATGACCGCCCAGAAGAGACGCCGGCCAGGGAGAGTTTCATGGATGAGCGAGAGCTGCGAGAGCTCATTTCCGCAGTAAAAGCGGGGCGCCTGTCGCGCCGCGCGTTTGTGCACAAGATGCTCGGCCTCGGGCTTGCGGCGCCACTTGCGACCCAGCTGTTGACCCATGCCGGGCTAGCGCAAACGGCGCCCCCAACCGACTACAAACCGACCAAAGCCGGCGGTGGCGGCGCGTTAAAGATGTTGTTCTGGCAGGCCGCCACCCTGCTCAATCCGCACTTTGCCGTGGGCACCAAAGACCAAGAAGGGGCTCGGATTTTTTACGAGCCACTCGCGGCCTGGGACCCTGAGGGCAACTTGGTTCCGGTGCTCGCCGCCGAAATTCCCGACATCGAGAACGGCGGGGTTGCGGCCGACGGCATGTCGGTGACCTGGAAGCTCAAAAAAGGGGTGCAGTGGCACGACGGCGAGCCTTTGACTGCCGATGATATCGTATTCAACTGGGAATACGCCTCTGACCCGGCGACGGCCGCGACGACGATCGGCGATTATCGGGATGCGAAGGTCGAAAAGATCGACCCGCTCACGGTGCGCATTCGGTTCGAAAAGCCGACGCCGTTCTGGGCCGGTCCCTTCGTGGCCGGCGGGGGCATGATCATTCCGAAACATCTGTTCGAGACCTACAAAGGCGCCAATTCGCGCGAGGCTCCGGCAAACCTCAAGCCGGTCGGCACCGGTCCCTACCGGTTCGTCGAGTTCAAACCGGGCGATCTCGTCAGAGGCGAGCGCAATCCCTCCTACCATGTCGCCAACCGCCCTTATTTCGACACGATCGAGATGAAAGGCGGCGGCGATGCGGTCTCGGCGGCGCGCGCCGTGATCCAGACCGGCGAATACGACTACGCCTGGAACATGCAGGTCGAAGACGAGATCCTTGTGCAGACTCGAAAACGCCGGCAACGCCAGGGGTCGCGCGGAGATCGTGCCGAGCCGGGCGATCGAGCACATCCAGATCAACTTCGCCGATCCGTGGACCGAGGTCGACGGCGAACGATCCAGCCCCAAGACGAAGCATCCGCTGCTCAGCGATCCGGCCGTCAGGCAGGCGCTCCGCCTGCTCGTCGATCGCGCTTCGGTCGAGAAGTACATATATGGACGCACCGGAGTCGCGACCGGGAACTTCCTCAACAATCCGGAGCGCTTCGTCTCGAAGAACACGAAGTGGGAGTTCAACGTCGACAGGGCGAACCAATTGTTGGAAGAGGCCGGTTGGAAGCGCGGATCCGACGGCATCCGTACCAAAGACGGCAAAAAGCTGAAGCTCGTATTCCAGACCTCGATCAATGCGCCACGCCAAAAGACCCAGTCAATCGTAAAGCAGGCCTGCCAGAAGGCAGGCATCGACTTGGAGCTGAAGTCGGTGACGCCATCGGTTTTCTTCTCCTCTGACGTAGCCAATCCCGACACCTATACGAAGTTCTACTCAGATCTCCAGATGTATACGGTGGGCACGCCGTCGGTACCCGATCCGCAGCGATTCATGCAGCAGTTCGTGTCTTGGGAGATTGCTTCAAAAGCCAACAAATGGCAGGGCCGCAATCCGATGCGCTGGCGCAGTGACGCCTATGACGAGCGCGTATCGGAAGGCAGAGCGCGAGCTCGATCCGGTCAAGCGCGCCGCGCTGTTCATTTCAATGAACGACATGGCGGTGGAAGACGGGGTCGTGATCCCGATCGTGAACCGCAGGTGGGTGGCGGCGATGTCGCACAAGCTCAGAGCGACCTTGAGTGGCTGGGACAATGATTTCTGGAACCTGAAAGACTGGTATCGCGAGACGTGACCTCGGAGACGACGAAACATACCCCCTCTCCGCCCTAGGGGCGGAGAGGGTCGGGGTGAGGTGGGGGGAGCCCCACGTTCGAAACAGCGGAGGCAACCCACCTCACCCTCCCATCGCGATCGCGATGGGCCCCTCCCTCTCCCCCCGCTAGCGGGCGGAGAGGGGCAAACGATCGCGACGCCGGATGAGATTATGGGCCGCTACCTACTCCGGCGCTTTCTGATCGCGGTCCCGAGCCTTCTCGGGATCAGCGTCGTGCTGTTTGCGGTGCTGGCGCTGGCGCCCGGCGACCCGTTCGGGGAGCTCGCGAGCAACCCGAATGTCCCGCCCGAGGTGGGGGCTGCGCTGCGCGCGAAATTCGGGCTCGATGATCCGATCGCGCTGCGCTATCTGCGCTGGCTTTCCGCGATGCTGCATGGCGACTGGGGTTTTTCGTTCGTCAGCCGGATGGATGTCGACACCCTGATCCTGCAGCGCCTGCCGGCGACCTTGTTCATCATCGGGTCGTCGCAGGTCCTGGCGCTGCTGATCGCTCTGCCGGTCGGCGTCTATTCGGCTGTGCGGCCCTACTCGATCTTCGACCAGATCGCCAATCTGCTGGCGTTCATCGGCTTTTCATTGCCGACATTCTTCACCGGTCTTCTGTTCATCCTGCTGTTCAGCATCTACCTCGATTGGCTGCCATTTGTTTACCGCACCGACCTCGACGCCACCGGCTGGCATTGGTACTGGGAGCAGTTCAAACAATCGGCAATGCCGGTGGCGGTGCTCGGCCTGTTCCAGGCGGCCTCCTGGACCCGTTATGTGCGCTCCTCGGTGCTCGAAGTAAGTCGGCTCGACTATGTCACGACCGCCCGCGCGAAGGGGCTTCCCGAGCGCGTGGTCGTGATCAAGCATATCGTGCGCAATGCGTTGATCCCGGTAGTGACCCTGGTCGCACTCCAGATGCCGGCACTGTTCGGCGGCGCCATCGTCACCGAGCAGATATTTCGCATCCCCGGCATCGGATCACTGCTGATCAGTTCGATCCTCGCCAACGACACGCCGGTCATTATGGCGGTGACGTTTGTGTTCGCCTGTTTGGTCATCCTGTTCAACCTGCTTGCCGACGTCCTCTATGGCTGGCTCGACCCTCGCATCGCCTACCGCTAGCCCGATTCCGGAGGGCGTCGTCCTGGTCGAGCCGGGCATCGCCCGCCGGCGAGATCTGGCGACGCTTTCGCCGGCACAAGCTGGCCGTCGCCAGCGCTGTCATTCTGGCCTTGATGGCACTGGCGGTCGCGTTTGGGCCGCTGCTGTGGCGAGTGCCGATCAACGACATCGATTTTGGCGCGCATCTGGAAGGCCCGTCGTGGAATCATCCACTCGGCACCGACGATCTCGGCCAGGATCTGCTCGCCCGCATGCTCTATGGCGGCCGCATATCGCTTGCGGTCGGGCTGGCTGCCATGCTGGTGGCGGTCATTGTCGGCACCGCCATCGGGGCAATTGCCGGCATGTCCCACGGCAGTATCGATGCGGCGCTGATGTGGCTCACCGACCTGTTCCTGTCGCTGCCGCCATTGCCATTGCTGCTGCTGATCATTTACCTGTTTCGCGAGCCCTTGACGCAGTTGGTCGGGCTCGAGGCCGGCACCTTCATCCTGATCGTCGCGGTCATCGGCGGCTTCCGGTGGATGCAGGTGGCGCGGCTCGTGCGCGCGCAGTTTCTCACGCTGCGCGAGAAGGAGTTCGTCGAGGCGGCGCGCGCACTGGCATGACCGGCTTCCGCCTCGTGGTGCGACACATCCTGCCGAACTCGTTGGGGCCCATCATCGTCGCCGGCACGATCGACGTCGCCGCCGCCATCATTGCGGAATTGACCCTGTCCTTTCTCGGCCTCGGCTTCCCGCCCGACATTCCCACTTGGGGACGCATTTTGTTTGACGCCAAGGATTACCTCGACATCGCCCCGCATTGGGCGTTGTTCGCCGGCGGGGCGATTTTTCTTGCGGTCCTCTCGATCAACTTCATCGGCGACGGATTGCGCGACGCGATGGATCCCCGCACCTCGGCCTAGAAGTGATCGGGGGCGAGGCCAGCTATGGGGCCGGGGACATCGCCTGCTTCGGAAAAACTTGAGCGGCACGGAGCGCCCGGCGCGAGGAGGCGTTTTGGACATGCGCAGGAGAAACATCCTGCGCCGGGATCTAGAAAATGTGGTTGGAGGTAGATATGAGGCGACTAATCCTGACGACGGCATCGGTCATCGCCATCGGCGTCGGTCTGACTCTTGCCGGGACCACGCAGGCCAAAGCCTGGAACCCGCATGCGGCGGTGCATTCCAGCGGGAAGCACATGTCGCGCGCCGAAATCAGCGGCATTCAACAAAAGCTCCAGGCCGATAACCTTTATAACGGAAAGATCGACGGCATGCTCGGGCCGCAGACCCGGCGCGCTATCGCAGACTACCAGAAGCAGAACGGTCTGCGCGTGACCGCCAATCTCGATCGGCAGACGAGGGATAGCCTGCTCGGCACCATGGGTACGGCTAATCCACCGGCACCGGCCACCCGCATGACCCCGGCTCCGAGTTCAGGGCGGGACAAACATGCCGGCCCCGAACCAGAGCGGAGCAAACAATCACCCCGCGCCGAGCGGCGGAAATTCGGCGACCGGCAGATAGCTGCCCGGTCGTTATCCGCCAAAGACGACCATTGACATAGGATAGACTTAGAGGCCATGGGAGCCGAGAAATGGCGCCAGCCGGGAAGCGGCTGTCGTCGATTGATTGGCCGTCGCGCAAAGCCCGGAGCAAGCTCGGGTCCGCTTCCACGGCGGTGCCGCACGGCAGGGCGAGCCAGCGGATCTCCTCGGGTCCGTCAACCCGCCCGCAAAGGGCCCGGTTGAGATCGGCCACCGAGGCGTGCCCGGGTTCCGCGGGCATGATGTCCCCGGCAGCACATAATGTCAGAAGCGTCCTCAGATCGCCGGTGCCCGCGGGCTGACCCGCAGCCAATGCGGCTATGATCGCCCTAGCCGCCGGGCTGTCATAGACGAAGGATCCGGCGGGTGTCGTCGTCGTATAGTGGATTGCCGGCACCGGCCGGGCCAGCACGAAGGTGCTCGAATGAAGGCGGCCGTCCCGCTCGCCGACGCCGAGTTGCCGGTTGCCGCGGGCGAAGACGTCGCAGCGGAACCGTTGGTCGAGGTAGTAGTCGCGCACCAGTTCGCGCGCGTCGCGGTCTGTAATAACCCCGAGCGTCTTGCGCGCCGCTTCGTCAAGCACCATCCAGTCGAAATTTTCGCTCAATGTCGCGGAGCCGGCCGGCTCGAGCCCGATCGCCGCCATGTCCCTTCTGACCTCGGTGACGTAGAGGGGCTGCCATGCTGGGGGCATGAACTCGTGGACGAGATAGGCCGGCGGATAGTCCTCCGGCCGCTCCTGCAATTCCTTGACGATGAAGCTCGCCGCCAATGATGCGACGCCGTCGCCGGCCAGAGTGCGGGAGAGCTGGGCGGCTGCGGTAAGGCGACCGATATCGTCGCCGCGAAATGTGCGGCCAAACTCTCTCAGCAGACCCTGGAACGGCAGATCGCGCGCCCAGCCCGGCATTGCGTTGTAGCTGAGATAGACGAGACCGCCTGGTTTGAGCCGGCGGTCGATGAACCGGCGCACCGCGCGCTGCGCCTCGGGGCCGATCCATGTGTAGACGCCGTGCGCGACGATGTAATCGAACTGCGGCAATTCGAGACCGCTCGCCGCAGCAAAATCGACGGCATGGAATTGCAGGTTCGGGATTGCCGCGGCGGCCGCCAGCCGGCGGGCATGATCGATGTGCGCCGGCATCGCATCGATGCCGTGGAATACGCCGCAAGGGTGGGTCGCGGCGAGGATCGCGGCGGTGACGCCCTGGCCGCAGCCGAGATCGCACCACGCGAACCCATTTTGCCTGGCTGGTGGCTCGATCCCGGCGACGAGCGCCGCATGATCCAGCCAAGCCGGCGCCAGCATCGGTTTGAAGTCCCGCAAATACGGGATATCAGCCGCATAACCGTAATCTCTCGCGCCATTGTCTATCGATATCACCACGGAGCGTACGGAGACCACGGAGAAAGGATCACAACGCCACGCTCGTGGTCCCGTGATTAACTTTAACCGGACCGCTCTCGGCCAAGTGAACGGGAATCACCACGCTGCCATCGAACAAAGCGGGAATAATTGCTATATTCGTCTGTGCAACGACTGGGTTGCGGCATCAGCGCCCCTCGAGGAGAGCCGGTGGCAGAAGTCCAGGTAGTCGAACGCAAGCTTGCGGTGATCTTCGCGGCCGACATTGCCGAATACAGCCGCCTTATGGGGCTGGACGAGGTCGGCACGTTGCGCCGGCTGCAAGCCTACCGGATGATCCTCGATCGATTGATCGCCGCCCATCGCGGCCGGATCTTCAATACCGCCGGCGACAGTTTTGTCGCCGATTTTGGAAGCGCGGTCGATGCCGTCGAATGCGCCGTCGCGGTCCAGGATGCCATTGAGAAAGAAAACGAGGGTCGTCCGGCCGGCGAGCAGATGCGATTCCGCATCGGCATCCATCTCGGAGACGTCATGGTCGAGGGACCAAACCTGTTCGGCGACGGTGTCAACATCGCCGCCCGATTGGAGGCGCTCGCAGAACCGGGCGGTATCTGCCTCTCCGGTGCCGTGCGCGACCAGATCGGCTCTCGCCTGCCTATCGGGTTGACCTCTCTCGGCGAGCAGCAGGTCAAGAACATCGCCGAACCGGTGCGTGTCTTCAAGGTCGGCGGAGTGGCCGGCCGAGGTTCGCTGCCATCCGTCCGCCGCAGACCGGCGGCGATCCGTGCCGTCATGTTTGTTCCCGCCGTCCTGGCGCTGATCGCGGCAGCAGGTGCGGCGTGGTGGTTGTGGCCCGGCCGGCATCCCGAGCCGCGGCCGCTCCAGGCGGAGTTGACGAGCGCTTCGGTTCAGCCGTATTCCGCGCCGCGATTGTCGATTGTCGTGCTGCCTTTCGCCAATCTCAGCGACGATCCGCAACAAGAGTATTTCGCGGACGGCATTACCGAAGATCTGACGACCGACATCGCACGCATCCAGGGCAGCCAGGTCCTCGCCCGAAACACCGCCTTCACCTATAAGGGCAAGCCGTTCGACGCCAAGGAGATTGGTCGCGAATTGGGCGTCCGCTACGTTCTGGAAGGCAGCGTTCAGCGATCCGGCAATAAGGTCAGGATCAACGTCCAGCTGGTCGATGCCGAAACCGGCGCGCATCTGTGGGCCGAGCGCTTCGACCGCGATATCAGCGACCTGTTCGCCGTGCAAAACGAGATTACTGCACGCATTGCCAGATCGCTGGAATCCCAACTCGCGATAGCCGAGGCCCGCCGCCCGACCGACGATCCCGATGCGCTCGATTATCTGCTGCGCGGTCGCGCCGTGATGACGCGGCCGATCTCGAGGGAAAACAACGACGAGGCGGTCAAGTATTTCGAGACCGCCTTGGCGCTCGACCCGAAAGCGGTCGATGCGGCTGCCTGGCTGTCGGTTGCGCTGACTGTCCGGGTGACCGACGAGCTCAGCACCGACCCGGATGCCGACCTGCAACGAGCGGAGCGGCTGGCCGAGCAGGCTCTGGCAGCATCGCCGGACAGTGCGCTCGCGCATTACGCAAAGGGCCAAGTGTTGCGTGCGCAGTCGCGATGCCGGGAAGCCATTCCCGAGTTCGAGAGAGCGATCGCGCTCGATCCCAGCCGGGTGCCGGCTTATGCCCATGTCGGCTGGTGCAAGTTTCTGACCGGCTCTGTGGACGAGGCGATTCCGTATTTCGAGCAGGCAATCCGCCTCAGCCCTTATGGACCCGGCATTGCCCCATGGTACGGCCGGCTGGGTGTCATGCAGCTGCTGCAAGGGCATCCCGATCGGGCGCTCGTCTGGCTCGAAAAAGCAAATGGCGAGAATTCGCGGTTGGCCTTTGTGCACGCCTATCTTGCTGCAGGCTATGCGCTCCAAGGCGACACTGAGCGCGCCCGAGCAGAGCTCGTCGAGGCGCAGCGTTTGAGCAAGGCCTATTCCAGCCTGGCGAGCGTGGAGAAATCAACCTGGTACGACGAACCAAAGATCCGTGCCCTGGCCGAAGCCACCTATTTTCCGGGTCTGCGCCGGGCCGGCATACCGGAAGGGTGAGGGACATGCACACCATACCGCGGCTCACCATTGCATGCCTCTTGCTGATGGCGCCGGTCGGCGCCATGGCGCAGGGGGTGGCGGTGCGCCAAGCCTGCGGACCGGAGATCCAGCAGCATTGCGCCGGGGTTGCGCCCGGCGAGGGACGGCTACGGGACTGCGTCAAAGAGAATTTCGCCACCTTCTCGGAGCCCTGCAAAAAAGCCATGCTGAGCAGCCTGGCGGTTGTGAGGGCCTGCAAGACGGATGTCCAGCGGACTTGTCCGGATATTCAACCCGGCGGAGGCCGCATCCAGGCCTGCATGAAGGACCATTTCGCCGAATATTCCGAGCCCTGCAAGCAGGCGATCATCACCGCTAAATTCGGCGCCCGTTAGCGCCATCGCCAGCCGCTCCCCCCATCACTACCGAAGCCCTTTTGTTTACGCTCGGCGTCGGCTGCAACGGCCCGACCGCGAGGTGGAGGGTATCGGCCGCCCGCGCCGTCAGCCGCGGAGTTTGGCCCGGGCCCAGCTCAGACGCTCGGCGGCACTCGCACCCCGGGCACCAGAAACAGGCCCGCTATGGCTTTGAGGCGCTCGTCGTCGCTCGTCAAGTACATGCTGCGCAGGGCAAAGATCGCCGCGCCGGCCGCGGTGTCGTTCCACAACCAGTCGCCCAGCTGCTTGCTCGACGGTTTGGGGGAGCCGGAAAGAGCGACCTCGATGTACGCCGCTTTCAGATCGTCGACCGCGAAACGCAGAGCGAGCGGCGCCGACATTTCCGCGCTCGGGCTGTGCGGGGTTTGTCCCCGCAGCCAGCTGGCCATGTAACGGCCGGCCTCGCCGGCAGAGAGCCCGCTAAGCCCGACGATCGTTCGCACCCGCTCCTTGACGGCGCGCCGGTACAAGGTTTCGACCCGCGCGCTCTCGTCCTCCAGCGCAGCGGCGAGCCGAGTTGCCGAGCCGCCATCGAGGTCGGGCTTGGCGAACGGCGCGCGCCAGGCAGGATCGGGCTGTTCCCGCGGATCGTCTTCGGGAAAATCCTCAATGATCACCGGCCCGCGCTCGCGTTCGAGCAGGCGCAGTGCCGCCACGATCACCCGTTTTTGAAACGCCGGGTCGCTCGGCGGACCAAACGGGCGGCCTAGTTCGAACGGGACCCACAGCGCACGGGGCGGCTTGGTGTTTTCGGTTTGCGCCCGAATGAGGCTGATCGCCACAGTCGGGATGCCCTCTTCCTCGATATAATGCCCCAGCGCGCTCACGGCGCGCGTGCAGAGCGGTCAAACGGGAGAGAGCAGAACCGCGTCGACCCCGTCGCTCTTGAGGTGCGAGGCGACGTCGCGCGCGTAGCCTTCCATTTGCACCGGATCGGTCGCCCCCATGAATGAATAATGGGTCGCCGCCACCGATCCGATCACCCCCTCCGCGGCGAGCTCGCGCAGCCGGTCGAGCGGGAACACGACATTCCAGTCTTCCTGGAAGCCGCTGCGGTCGAGGTTGATCGAGATATGGCTGAACATCAGCTGCTCGGGCCTTGTCTCGGAAGGGATCACGCGGTAATCGGGGTCGCGTCCGCGGAACGGCTTTTCGCCTCTGACGACCAGGCCGGCGGACGAGACGATCGCCACACGCCGCTCGGCCAGCGGCGGGCCGTTTACCCACGGCGTCGTCGCGAAACTCGGGCATTCAAGCTCGGCGTAGCGCTTTGCCACGGCCGACGGAAGATCAGTCAATCGCGCCATATCGGTTCCTTATGGATCTGGCACCCGGCCCAAATCCATGCCCGGCGCCCCGGAAGCATCGCTGACGGGCGCTGCCGGGTCAATGAATGTTGCTCACATCACCGCCATATCCCGGCGGTGCCGGGTCGCTCCTCAGCATTAGGTATACTGTTTATGTCATTAAGAAAAATACCTCAACCTGAGGCGCCCTCGCGAAGCGAGGCCTCGAAGGACGCACGACATTCTTCCGCCCTCTATGCTCCTCCCGCCGTGATCCTCTCATAGGCCGGCAGCGTCAGAAATTCGGGAAACGCGGGCGCCTCGGTCAGCTGCCTGAAGAGCTCGGCCGCTTTCTCGTAACCGCCGCTTCTGTTTGAGGCGCGAAGCTTTGCGAGCTCCTCGTCGAGGATACCGCGGCAGAGCGCCATGTCGACGGTGCGGCCGTCCTCGAGCTTGGCGCCGTGGCGGATCCACTGCCAGATTTGGGCGCGGCTGATCTCTGCGGTCGCGGCGTCCTCCATCAGATTGTAGAGCGGCACGCAGCCGGTGCCGCGCAGCCAAGCTTCGATATAGCCGATCCCGACATTGAGGTTCTGCCTGAGCCCCGCCTCGGTGATCGTGCCCTCGGGAACCGCGAGAAGATCCGATGCGGTGACGCGCACTTCTTGGCGCTTGCGGGCGATCTGGTTGGGCTGCGGCATCTCGCGGTCGAAAATTTCCTTGGCGATGGCCACAAGGCCCGGATGTGCTACCCAGGTGCCGTCGTGCCCGTCGCCGGCCTCTCGCCGCTTGTCGGCGCGCACCTTCTCCATCGCCGCCTCGTTCGCGGCGGGGTCGTCGCGGATCGGGATCTGGGCCGCCATCCCGCCCATCGCGTGAATCTCGCGGCGATGGCAAGTCTTGATCAACAGCAGGCTATAGCTGCGCAGGAAATGCGTGGTCATCGTGACCTGCCCGCGATCGGGCATCACGCAATTCGGATCCTCGGCGAATTTCTTGATGAAGCTGAAGATGTAATCCCAGCGGCCGCAATTGAGTCCGGCGGAGTGGTCGCGCAATTCCCAGAGGATCTCGTCCATCTCGAAGGCGGCCATGATAGTCTCGATCAGCACCGTCGCGCGGATCGCCCCTTTCGGCAATCCGAGCCTTGTCTGCGCGTGCAAGAACACGTTGTTCCACAGCCGCGCTTCGAGATGGCTCTCGAGCTTCGGCAGGTAGAAATAGGGGCCGGTGCCGCGCGCCACCAATTCTTTCGCATTGTGAAAGAAGAACAGAGCGAAGTCGAACAGCGCCCCGGACATCGGCTCGCCATCGACGAGGACGTGCTTTTCCGGCAGGTGCCAGCCGCGCGGGCGCACGAACAGGACCGCGGTCTTGCCGTTCAGCGAATAATGCCGCCCTGTCTGCGGGTCATCGAAGGCGATCGTGCGGCGCACCGCATCATTGAGATTGGCCTGGCCTTCGATCAAATTGTTCCAGGTCGGCGTGTTGGCGTCCTCGAAATCGGCCATGAAGACATTCGCGCCGCAATTGAGTGCATTGATCACCATCTTGCGGTCGGTCGGGCCGGTGATCTCGACGCGGCGGTCCTGAAGGTCGGGCGGGATCGGCGCCACCCGCCAATCGCCGTCGCGGATCGCCTTGGTTTCGGCCAGGAAGTCGGGCTTCCGTCCGGCATCGAGCCGGCGCTGGGTCTCGGCGCGGCGGGAGAGGAGACGCCGCCGTTCCGCACCGAATTCGCGCTCGAGCTCGACGGCGAACTCGATCGCCTCGGGGGTGAGCACCTTCTCGTAGCCGGGCTTCATCGCCCCGCGAATGAGGACGCCCTGGTTCCAATCTGGCGCGGTCATTGCGCTGCCCAATCATGCACCGCCCAGTCGTGGTTGTGCACCAAACCCTCGTCATGGCCGTGCCGCGGGAGGTCTGCCGGCCGATCCTCGTGGAATTGCGCCGTCTCCGTGCTGCCGGCCAGCGCCGTCGTCGAGGAGTGTCCGCCCGAAATCACCGTCGCCACCGCATCGAAGTAGCCGACGCCGACCTCGCGCTGATGCCGGGTTGCAGTATACCCGTCCGCCTCGGCGGCGAACTCGGCTTGCTGCAATTCGGAATACGCCGCCATACCGCGCTCGCTGTAGTCGCGGGCCAATTCGAACATAGCGAGATTGAGACTGTGGAAGCCGGCCAAAGTGACGAACTGGAACCGGTAGCCCATTTGGGCGATGTCGTGCTGAAAGCTCGCGAGCCTCTCGGGAGTCAGCTTTTTGCGCCAGTTGAAGCTCGGCGAGCAGTTGTAGGCGAGTATCTTGCCGGGGAACTCGCGATGGATCGCATCCGCAAAGCGCTCGGCCTCGCCGAGGTCAGGCTCGCTCGTCTCCCACCACAGGAGATCGGCATATGGCGCATAGGCGAGGCTGCGCGCAATCGCGTATTCGACGCCGAGCGCCGGGCGAACCCGGAAAAAGCCCTCCGCGGTGCGCTCGCCGCTGATGAACGGGCGGTCGCGCTCGTCGACGTCGCTGGTCAATAATTGTGCCGATTGCGCATCTGTGCGGCACAGCAGCACAGTCGGTACGCCCTCGACATCGGCCGCGAGGCGGGCGGCGTTGAGGGTGCGGATGTGCTGGCTGATCGGCACCAGCACCTTGCCGCCCAGATGACCGCATTTCTTTTCCGACGCGAGCTGGTCCTCGAAATGCACACCAGCCGCCCCTGCCTCGATCATCGCCTTCATCAGCTCGTAGGCGTTGAGCGCGCCGCCGAACCCGGCCTCGGCGTCGGCAATGATTGGCGCCATCCAGTGCGTGTCGTCGCCATCGCCCTCCGAGTGGGCGATCTGGTCGGCGCGGCGCAATGCATTGTTGATCCGTCTGACCACATTGGGCACGGAATCCACCGGATAGAGCGACTGGTCCGGGTACATCTGCCCGGAAGTATTGGCATCGGCAGCGACCTGCCAGCCGGACAGATAAATTGCTTTCAGACCGGCCTTGACCTGCTGCACGGCCTGATTGCCGGTCAGAGCGCCGAGCGTCGGCACGAAAGGCTCGGTGCTCAACAGATGCCGCAAGCGCGCGGCGCCCATTTCCGCCAATGTATGACGAATGCGAAAGGAGCCGGCCAGCCGCTCGACATCCGCGGGGCCGTAGTCTCGGCGAACGTCTGAAAATCCGTCGGGCTGCACTGTTCTGCTCCTTGTTAATAACACCGTGATTTCAATAACAACATTGCAGCTGCAACGGCGAGCCCCAATGTGGCATGATCAATGCAATTCTGTTGGCGTCTTCACAAACAGAGCCCGAATTTTTGTAAAGGCTGTAAAAATGTCACGTGTTCAGATCGGGCGTACCGTGCGGCGGCTGCGCACTGAGCGGAACCTGTCGCAGCAGGCATTGGCGAACCGGCTCGGCATCTCGGCGAGTTATCTGAACCTGATCGAGCACGACCAGCGCGCGGTGAGCGGCGCATTGCTGATCAAGCTCGCCGAAATCTTCCATCTCGATCTAGCGACGCTGTCGGGCTCGCAGGAACGTCGGCTCGAGGTCGGACTGCGCGAGGCTTTTTCCGATCCCGTTGCTCGGTGTCGATGCCGTGCCGGAAACGGAAATCGAGGCTTTGGCCGGCTCGGGTCCGAATGCGGCGCGCGCGGTGCTCGGCTCTCTATCGCGCATGGCGCGTCGCGCGCGAGGACGCCGGAGGCATCGCGCTCCCGTCGGGGCGGCGCGTCCTGCTGCCCAATGAAGAGGCGCGCGACTTCTTCGATGACCGCGCCAACCATTTTCCAACTCTCGAAGACGCCGCCGACGCGATCGCCGCCACTTGCGCCGCCGCTCCCGCCGAGATGAACCATGCCATCGCCGAAAGGCTGCGCCAGTTGCACGGGCTTACCGTCACTGTGCAGCCGCTCGATGGCGTGTTGCGCCGCTTTGATCCCGAGACCCGCCGGCTTGCCCTCGCCGAGACTCTGCCGCGCGAGAGCCGCGGGTTCCATATGGCGTTCCAGCTCGCCCTTTTCGAAGCGCGCGACGCGGTAGAAACCGTATTGCGAGAGGCCGCGCCGTCCTCGGCGGAAGCGGCGATGCTGATCCGCGTCGGCCTCCTCAACTATGTCGCCGGCGCTATCCTGATGCCGTACGCCGCATATCTCGCGGCGGCGCAGGATCTGCGCCATGACATGGAGGCGATCGCGGCCCGCTTCGGGGTTTCCTTCGAACAGGCCTGTCACCGCCTCTCCACGTTGCAGCGGCCCGGTGCGCGCGGCGTGCCGTTCTTTTTTGTCCGCGTCGACCCGGCGGGAAACGTGTCGAAGCGCTTCTCGGCGGCGGGCTTCCCGTTTGCGCGTTACGGCGGCTCGTGCCCGCGCTGGGTCGTGCATACCGCCTTTTCGCAGCCGGACGCAGTCCAGGTGCAAGTCGCAGAGCTGCCCGACGGCGACGCCTACCTTTGCTTCGCCCGGACCGTGGCGCGGCCGGCGACACATTGGGGCGAACCCCGCCCTGTCCATGTCGTGGCGATGGGCTGCAGCGTGGCGCATGCCGAAGAGGTCACCTATGCCGACGGGCTCGACCTCGAGCGGGCCAAGGTCGGCATCGGCTTGTCCTGCCGCCTGTGCAACCGCTCCGACTGCCGCAGCCGGGCCTTTCCGCCGCTCGAGCACCGGCTTGCGCTCGATCCGCTGACCTCGAGCGCGACGCCCTACAGGTTCGAGCCGCGCGAGGGCTGATCGGAATGCCGCGCTATGGCAAGGTAGCTTCATCGGACAAGAGGTACCCTATGACAGGCGGCGGCCAACTCCCTCACTTCACGGATGACAGTACCCTGCCGGAGGAGGAGCGCGTTCTGCTGGGTCGCGCGCGGGCGCTGATCCCTCGGCTCGCCGAACGCGCTGCGGCGGCGGCAGCCGCGCGGCAACTCCCGGCGCAGACGATCGCCGAATATCGCGACGCCGGAATATTGCGCATCCTGCAGCCGAAGTGCTTTGGCGGGATGCAGGGCCGGTTCAGCCTGTTCTCGCGGATCGTCGAGGAATTGACCTATGGCTGCGCCTCCTCGGCCTGGGTCTATGCGGTGCTTGCCGAGCATCAGTGGATCATCGCCCAGTACCCCGAAAAGGCGCAGATCGATGTCTGGGGCGACGATCCCGAGGCGGTCGCCTCGTCGTCTTTGGCGCCGCGCGCCGCTGCCAAGCGCGTTGCCGGGGGTTGGCGGCTGAGCGGCCGATATCCGTTCTCCAGCGGCTGCGACTATGCGCAATGGGCGATCCTCGGCGCCTTCCTCGGCGAGATGGGCGACCCGCGGCATATCGCCTATCTGCTGGCGCCGCTCGCCGAGATCGAGATCGTCGACGACTGGCAGGTGCTCGGCCTCGCCGGTACCGGCAGCAAGTCGCTGGTCTTGCACGATGTCTTCATCCCCGAGCATCGCTGCGTAATGGTTAGCGACCTCTTCGCCGGCACGCCGCCGGGCGCGCAGGTCCATCCCGACTATCCGGTGCTGCGCGCGCCGCGCGGGTTCCTGGTATCGTATTCGCTGCCGCCGGTCGCGATCGCACTCGGCCGCCGCGCGCTCGATATCGCCTGCGCCGTGCTGGCCGGCCGGGTGTCGCGCGGAGTGACAAAATTGGCCGAGTCCGAGGTCGTGCAGATGGCGATCGGCGAGGCCGCCGCGGCGATCGATGTCGCGACGATGCTGCTTCACACCGGGCGCGAATCCAGCACGGCGGCGGTGAGTTCGGGACGCAAGATCACCGAGGCGGAGGCATTGCGCGCCCGGCGCGACATGGTCTACGCGCAGCATCAGGTGAGCTGGGCGGTCGACCGCCTGTGCGAGTTGAACGGCGCCCGCTGGGTCTACGACAGCGACGAGCTGGGCGCGATCCGGCGCGACGTGATGACGATCCTGACCCACCACGCCGCGAGCCGCCAGGCCGCGATGGCGCCCTATGGCCGCATGCTGCTTACTCGTGAAACTCGGTAAGCCGGAGCGGCGTTGCCGTGTTTGCCGTTGCCGGGTTTGCCGTTGCCGTGTTTGACTGGCACCGGCATCGAGGAGGTGTATGCTATCCGAATGGAAGAGATTTATTGCTTTGCGGGCAACCCGCTCGACCGCGTGAGCCAGCGCCGCCAGGATGCCTCCTGGGTCGCGTCCTTGCTGGAAAATCCCAGCACCCAGGTGCTGCCGCTGCACGGTCTCAAGCCGCAGATTCGCCACTCTTCGGCAGCGGCTCTGGATTGGCAGAGCGTCGCGCCGTGGCGCCCGCTGATCGACGACGGCAGCACCCTCATTCTTCTCGGCTTGCGCGAGGACCGCGCCTATTTCGCGCTCGACGCCACCTCGGCGGAGATCCCATCCGACGGCGACAGCGTCGCGATGGATGCGCGCGCGGCCGCTCCAATCATCGACGGCGGCGAGGCGGCGATACTCGCCGAGGCGCGCTCGCTGATCGACTGGCACGCCCGGCACCGCTACTGCGCGCAATGCGGCACGCCGAGCGCTGTCGTCTCGGGAGGGTGGGTGCGGCATTGCCCGAACTGCAAGGCGCACCACTTTCCGCGCGTCGACCCGGTCGTGATCATGCTCGGCGTCAGGGGCGAGCGGTGCCTGCTCGGCCGCGGCCACCGGCGCCCCGGGGCGCGGTTTTCCTGTCTCGCCGGCTTTATGGAGCCGGGCGAGACCCTGGAGGAGGCGGTGCGCCGCGAAGTCTTCGAGGAATCCGGCATCCGGATCGGGCGGGTGCGGTACCTCGCCTCGCAGCCTTGGCCGTTTCCGTCGAGCCTGATGATGGGCTTTCTCGGCGAAGCGCTGACCGAGGAGATCACGATCGACCCCGAGGAGCTCGCCGAGGTGCGCTGGTTCGAGCGCGACGAGGTCCGCGCCATGGTCGAACGGTCGCGCTCGGACGACCCCGTTCCGGGTCTTCCCACCCTGCCGCCGCCCTTGGCGATCGGCCACCAGATCGCCCGACGCTGGGCCTTCGGCCTCGATAGCGTGTGAGCGAGACCCTCACCCTACCAAGCCCCCACCCATTCCCTCCCCCGCTTGCGGGGGAGGGCCGGGTGGGGGCTTGGTCCCCCTCTCCCCGCGGTGCGACGCGGTGCGGGAGAGGAGCTTTGCGCTGAATGCATCGTAGCCCCGGATCACAGTCCGGGGGGGCGGGTGAGGGTCTGGGAAGCGGAACGGCGCCGAGCCCACGCTCGCTCCGAGCTGTTTTTGCTGTTTTTTGCAGCGAAAATAGAGCGATCGGCTTCTCCCCGCCGCGGAAATCCTGGGTCGGAGTGCCGCGGCGGGGCGCAGTAACAGCGGCAATTCCGCTCTCGGTTTGCTGTCTTCCGCTGTATCGGGAGTGTGGCTCAAGCTCAGGTCCTTAGCGGGGCGTATACCCATAAGGATCTCGGACGGTTTGCCGACTGCGCGTCCTCCAATTGCCGCAAGCGATTGTCGAAATCGCTCGCGTCGATCGCCCGCAGGAAGCTCTCGATCATCTGGGACAGCGCGAAGCCTTCGGCAGGGGTGATGCCGCCGCGCCCGACCGCGTCGGCGACCGCCTTTATCGCGCCAAGGATATCGGCCGCGCTGTTGATCGGCGGCAGAGGGAGCTCGACGGACCGGTCGCGGCGCGGCGCGGCGCGACGGTGCGGTCGAGACAGAGCCGCAAAGCCCTTTGGATCGCCGGCGAGGGCGAGTTCGACCGCGTTGCGGCTCAGCGCCGTTCCTTCGCCGTTGAGCAACAGCTGCGCCGCCCGAGTAGACCGGTTGATCGAGCCGCGAGGCCGCCCCCGGGATTTCCGGACCGCCCCTTCGCAAACGGTCGACCTCGAACCCTTTTAGCTGTCGTTGCTGTTTCCTGCAGAGAAATATCAGTCATCGCTTTCACCTCGATCGGTTATCGTGACGCCCGCCGCCGGATGCCCTCTGGAGACGGATACCATGTGATTATGGCAATTTTGTTGTTGCTGCATGAGGCTCTGAAGGACGAGCCGGCGCAGCAGCAAGACATAGCAAACGGTTTCTCGAACCGCTCGGATGGGCGACCAGTGAGTGGGGTGCAGCCCAATAGTTTTCGTCGTCGGAGCCGGGCAGCCGAAAAAGTCTCCATCGTTAGCGGAAGGACTGTTCTTTAGCTGAAAAAATTTGTCATAATGGCGCTTACGCGGCATTGAAGAAGCACGGCGCGCGCGCAAGAACCATTTCGACCAGGGAGGGATAGCGGGGGACGGTTGGCTCGCCAGCCGCAGTCTGCGAATGTCGACGAATGCTCCAGCCGATTATCGAGGTATGGCATTGGCATCCACCGGTCGGCGTATGGATCGGTATCCTCGGGCTTGTAGCGGTTGTCGTCCCGCTGTTTCGAGAAAATAGGTCGAAGAGAGAGAGCCGCATGGACCTCCCTAATTTTTATCTTGCTACTACTCGAAGTTAAATCCATTTATCAGGATAACCGGGAACATCAGCAGGAATTCGAGACCACACTTGCAAGCATGAAGAATATTATATCTGAGAGTACAGGAGGAGATAGCTATGTTTACTTCGACATAGTAGAGGGGCCATCTGCCTTATACGATAATCCGAAAATTAAAAAGGGTACGTTTTTTGCGAGTGCGACGCCCGTTTTAGTTGGTAAACATCCTCTTCGTGATATCGTCGTGGATGTTTTTTGTCCATCAAGTATGTCTCGGACGAACTATGGGACCTTTTATCCAAACCAACAAGGAGGACTGCCACCGGATAGCATTTAGCTAGCATTCTCGCCGACAAGATAATCCTGACCGCGACTGCGCATTATTCATAAATGCGTCAAACGGGACTTATGTTCAGCTCATTCATTTTTTGAAGAACGCGGAAGGGGGCTGGACGTGGGCCAGCAAATTGAGAAAGTTCGGAGAGACGAAATTTGAGCATGAGTTCTTCGGTCTTGGGCTCCCGAAGGACTATAAATGGCCGCCCCCTCCCGTAGAGCCTTAGCACTTTATCACTCTGGGTCTGTTTAGGCGCATCATCGGCCATCGGCCGCCTTGCAAAAATCAACATATCTGCATCAAACCTATCCGATCTTGGCCGATTGGGGCAGGTTGCACAGTCTAAGTGATTGACATCTTTCAAGCGGACCCTCGAAGGTCTTCACTACACGGGGGATGGCGGGGCGGTCTGAGCGGCGCTGATTTTGGGCTCCGGTTGGGCGGCAGGACGAATTTGAGCTTATCGAGCAGGAGCGCGAGTTCGGGTTCTGGTTCGGTGTAGCGGGTCAGCAGCAGCTCTCGGCCGTCGGTCGTCGGGATATGCAGATCAATCATCTGCACGGCGGCGAACTTTTCGATGGCGCTGCGCGGCGTGAGGCCAGGCGCCAGGGCATGGAGGCGCCGGCCGAGTGTGACATGGAGGCAATGGCGAGGAAGGCGATGAAGATATGCGCCTCGATGCGCGCTGCATCCTGGTGAAAGATCGGCCGGGATGGCGAGGTCGCCTTTGAGGTTCCTGAATGCCTCCTCGACGCTGACAAGCTGGAGGTACAAGCCCCACAGCCGCGCCGGATCCGTCGTCGGTGAGATTGGTGCGCAAGAGATACCGGCCCTCGCGCCGCCGGGCGCAGCGCAGCTTCGCGCGATCGAGGCGATAGCTGAGTGCGGCGTTGTCCGCAGCGACCTCGATTGCGATTAGACGCCAAGCCGTCCGGGCTTGCTTGCGCGCGGCACCGAGCCGCATCAGCAACTCTTCGCGACTGAGCTTCATGGCGGCCAACTGCTTGAGCCGTCCCCACAACCATTTCAGCTGGCGACGGCGTATCGCCCGTTCCTTGGCAACCCGGTCGGTGCTTTGGGCGAAGACATAGAGCTCGCCGTCCTGTGGCAGCAGCTTGACTTGTACGCCCGGCCGGGCGTCGTGCCAGGGCTTGTCGACAAGCCCCTTCTCCAGCCGGGTCAGACGCCCCTTCGGCGTGCCGACCAGATACTGCACCGGCGGATCGGCAGCGCGCATCTCGGCCAGCACCGCTTCGGTCGGCACGCCTCGGTCCATCAGCCAGATCCGGCGCGCCTTGCCGTATTGCGCCACGATGCGGGTGAGAAAATCCTTGAGGGTGGTGTTGCTCCGCGGTATTGCCCGGCAGCACCTCGTAGGCGAGCGGCAGCCCTTCCGGCGTCACGACCAGTGCAATGATCACTTGCACGCAGTCGCCGCGGTGGTCACGCGAATACCCGTGCCGACGCTTGTCGCCTTCCGGAAACGGCGGATCGCTCTCGAAATAGGTACTGGTCAAGTCGTAGAGCAGGACGTCGAACGAAACGTTGAACAGGTCGCGCCAACGCCCGACCAGATGGTCGAACAGCGCTTGTTTGTGTTCGAGCAGCCGATCGTGACAGCGGTAGAGCTTGTGGATCTCCGCCAGTCCGACATCCTCGCCCAGCAGGTCGGCCATGGCGCTGCCCTCGAACCATTGGCGATGCAAGCGCCACTCGCTACCCGGCGCCAGCAGCCGGTAGGTCGCCAAGAGCAACAGCACCTGGTGCCAACGCGTCCCCTTGCGGCTCGGGCCGAGCCGCTCGGCCCAGAACCGGTCGAGCGCCAGTTCGCGCCACAGGTTCACCGCCAGCCAGCACCCGCCCCACTGCCGCGGCCGGCACAACCGCAGCTCGGCAAGCTTCAGCCGGACGACCGCGGCGTCGGGCAGCACCCCCTCGCAGCGGTCTTCCGGGAACAGCGACAGGGGGCGCGGCGCCGCCGCTCCTTCCTCGAGGACGGCGATCGACTTGCGCCAAGCCAGTTCCTGCGAATCGTTGATCTCGCCCAGGTACAGCAGCGGCCGCTGCACCACACGGCCTCCGCCTACCCGGGGATTCTCCACGATGCTCCAGTAACGGTGCTCTTTGCCGTCCTTCTTGCGCTTGGTGTGACGGAGAAACATGACGCCGCGCATGATACCCGCGGTCGCCATCCGGAAAATGGCCTAGGTCTTCACTACAGCCGTTTCTCGCCAATTTCTGCTGATCGGCTCCTTTTCCCTCAATTACTTGCTGGATCCAAAATCGGAAACCCCGCCGCCAATCGGCCAAGTCAGGCTAGAGAGCTGATCGAATTGCACTTTTTTGATGCGGATTTCTGATGCAGAATGCGAGCGGAGGGAAACAGGGGGAAACCAGGGATGATCTACGGCTGACGCACGGCGTCTCGACGGGTCGCGCGAGACCTCGGCGCCCAACTTGTCGACCTGCGCGCGGCCGGGTGCGAGAGCAGGAACATATTCCGCGAGAAAGTCATCGGCACCACGGCCGACAGGCCGGAGCTTCGCAGATTGATGAAGCGGCTCGGCCGCGGCGATATCGTGATCACCCCGGCTGTTGACCGCCTCTCGCGCGACACGACCGACCTTCAGATTATCGCCCGCGAGATGAGCGCCACCGCGATCATCCGGGCCAGGCAGCGATAAGCTGGCAGGCAAATCCGACGAAGATCAGGCCGACCCGAGGCGCGCGATCCAAGCGTTGTCGCCGCCGCGCGGCTATTGCGATCGTGTCGTGCAACGGTCAGCCCGCCGCAAAGGAGTGCCCGGCATAAGTCGACGGCCCCGCTTGGCTCAAAGGATGGTTGCGGCGGTCCCCACCAGAAGAGGATCACTACTCCGAGCATCCCAAAAATCAAACCAACCACATTCAGCCACGGCATAGATACACCGTACCCCAGAGAAACCGGCTTATGAGCATGACCAAACCAGAGCTACGACAATTGCCCACTGTCCAGATCACGCTCAAGCGGTCGCACACGCCCAGCGGCGCGAAATGACGTTACCGTATCAGTCGGACGCATGGGAACGCTCGATCAGCGCCGCCGCTTCCCCTAGTGTTTCCGCCCCGATCAAAGCTCTACGCTGATGGCCACACCATCAACTGACAAAACGAGTGTACCAATTTGCCCTCGCAATGCCCTGACCCGCTCTTCGTTGAATCTGCTTTCATCTATACCTATCCAAGCGCGAAACAATTGATGCGGAAGTACTGCAACGCGATCAACGCCATTATCTCGCGGGCACCATTCCCGCAGTTGTACCTGTAGAACGTCGAGGACGAACTGCTTGAGCGTTACTGTGCGCGGCCTATATTCAGAGACGCGCACGTCTCCGCATTCAGTCGAATTGTTCTGCATCGTTACATAACACTTGAGGGGGAAGGTCAGCCTAAGGGCCGGATTTTGGTCAGGTACGACGATATCCACCACCCTAATGTTCGGAGCGGGTCGATATTTCATGCCGAGCCAGCGAATTATCCGCTGTAAGCCTGCGGCCCACCAATCGAAAACAATTCCTACCCACGCGAAGATTGACCCAATAACAGCTAGAACAGTAGCAGCAATGACTTTGCTCCAGACTGGATCGTCCGAAAATCGCGCCAGTAGTTCTAGCATCACTCAACCAGTCACACGCCGCAGATCATACTATCGCTGAAATGGCGAGGGCCTGCTACTGCATCAACCCTCCCGCAATCGCCCCGCCGTGGTTCACCTCGCGCCTTTTTGGCAGCGGCGCACGGATGGGGAATCTCTTAACCACAGTCAGGTGAAGATCAAATCAGCCGAACGGGTCGAGGAAACAAATGGGCAAAACCAAACAACCGATCATGACCCTTGAGGAAGAACGATTTATGGCCTTTGAGGGGCTATTGCAGTGGACGCAGGCCGTAGTCACGCAATCAGTGAGAGTGACGGCCGCTAGAGATCAACAAAGCGTCGATCTTCGCAGCCGAGATCCGCTGATACGACAACAAGCAATCCGTAATTTTCACTCAGAGTGCCATTTCTTCGTCATCGCCGCTTACAAATTAATTGAATATCACGAGTGGGCTTCGACGTTTGGACTTTGTGCAACCCTGAATTTTAATGAGATTGGCGCGTTTTCAGCAGACGACATTAAAGACCTGCGGAATATGCGGGAACATCTAGTTGAGTATTTTCAAGGTCACGGACACTCGACAGACAGATGGTTTGTTGAGACGCCTCAATTCATAGCGGATGCCAGTAGCGTTGTCGGCACGATGATTGGCGGTCGTCTCGATTGGATTCAGTTTGCCGCTGCCGCTGGGCGGCTACTTCCAAAACTGCTCACTGAGCCAATACCGTACGTGCCTATGACAGCCAGCCTAGCACATAAGAACCGTTGAACCGGATCACTATGGAGTTGAGCACGACCCGCGGCCACTCCCCGTAACGGCATGAATTTCCGTAAGGCGAGTTACGCGGCCCCATTTTTGTAGGTCCTATGGATTTCCCTGTGGCGGATCGGCGCGGCAGTGGTGCAGGTGACCGCTCCGGCCGGATCCTGCCGAGGATCCTCTTCAAAAGCCTAATCCGGGCTAAAAGGGGATAGCGATCATCGTTGATGGTGTCGCTCAGCAACCGCGCGAGAGCGGCGTCTTCTTCATCGGTAAGGTCGCACCTCATACCGCGGAGATGAGGGACTTGACCAATTCTGGCGAACTCCGGATAGCCACTGCAAGAATGCAGCCCTGCGTCGGTTATACGATCAGCCGATCGCCACCGCCCGACCGATGCCGCTCGACACGCCAGTGGTGACGACGCTCGCTCCCCGCAACTCGCGCATCTGGAACCTCGCAATAATTCAACGAGTCAACGCGCGGCAGCCGAACTGATCCCGAGAGAGTGCCTAAGGGAAGCGCTAACGCGCGTTTAGTTTCCGGTACCGGCGATAGCGCTTTGGAGCACTGACGAAGCGTGCACGCTGGCTGGAACGCCAGTTTTATGAGATCGCTTGCCGGACGATCGCGTAAATTTTGCTGCCGGCACCTATTGCGCTGCTGTGAGCTCGGCTTCTTTTTCGCGCTGCTTGTCCGCTTCGATCTCGGCAGCCTTTTTCTCGACCAGTTCGACGAGGTGGTCGACGATGTCGGCGTCTTTCAGGCGGTGGTCGGTGAGGCCGCTGATGTAGACTTGGTGGGTGCCGTTGCCGCCGCCGGTGAAGCCGATATCGGTCTCGCGCGCCTCGCCCGGGCCGTTGACGACGCAGCCGATGACCGACAGGGTCAAGGGGGTCGTGATGTGCGCGAGGCGCTCTTCGAGGCGCTCGACGGTCTTGATTACCTCGAATTGCTGGCGCGCGCAGGACGGGCAGGAGATGACGGTGACGCCGCGCCGCCGCAGGCCGAGCGACTTCAGGATCTCGAACCCAGCCTTGACTTCTTCGACCGGATCGGCGGAAAGCGAGATGCGGATCGTGTCGCCGATCCCCGACCACAACAGCATGCCGAGCCCGATCGACGACTTGACCGTGCCGCTGCGCAAGGCGCCCGCCTCGGTGATCCCCAGATGCAGCGGGTAGTCGCAGGCCTCGGCCAATTGCTGATAGGCGGCGACCGCGAGAAACACGTCGGACGCCTTGCACGAGATCTTGAACTCAAAGAAATCGTTGTCTTCGAGGATCTTGGCATGGCTGAGCGCGCTCTCGACCATCGCCTCGGGGCACGGCTCGCCATAGCGCTCCAACAGGTCGCGCTCGAGCGAGCCGGCATTGACGCCGATCCGCATCGAGCAGCCATGATCTCGCGCCGCCTTGATGACCTCGCGCACCCGGGCCGGCGAGCCGATATTGCCGGGGTTGATGCGAAGACAGGCGGCGCCGCTCTCGGCCGCCTCGATCGCGCGCTTATAATGAAAATGAATGTCGGCGACGATCGGCACCGTCACCTGCTTGACGATGTGCTTGAGCGCGAGCGAGGATTCCTGGTCGGGACAGGAAATCCGCACGATGTCCGCGCCCGCCTCTTCGAGCGCCCGCACCTGCGCGACCGTCGCCGCGACATCGCTCGTCACCGTGTTGGTCATCGACTGAACGGTGATCGGCGCATCGCCGCCGACCGGCACCTTGCCGACGTAAATCTTGCGGCACTGACGGCGGTGGATGTCGCGGTAAGGCCGGATGCTCATGGGGTCAATTCTCGCGTGGTTGGCACAGCCTTAACGCCATATAGACGTTTTCGGCTGCACACAAAAGGGTGCGGCGGAGAGCCTTAGCCGCGGTCAGTCGCGAACTGCGCTGCCGGCGAGCAAGGCGTGCCCGTCGAGCGCGACATTGCGCCGGACCATTCCCCTTCGGCCGATCGGCGGCGCAGCAACGCCGTCGACCGTGATCTCCAGCCCCCCGGCATTGCCGGTGCGCATCAGCAATCCCGGCCGATCCGGCGCTCGGCAGCTCTCGCCAGCCTTCAGTACGCGCGTGAGCAGCACTGACTGGCGAGCGTCGCGGATTTGGATCCAGCTGTCGGCGGTAGCCCGGATGACGACCTCGCCCGGCTGGTTAGGTCCCGGACCGGTCGCTGTAGGCACCGCGGCCATCGCCGAACCGGCAGCCGCAAGCCGGCCGCCCGAACCTGACCCGGCCTCAGCGGGGCTGGAGTGTTCTGATCCCTCCCGCGGCGCAGCCGGGGATCGAGGCACCGCCTGCGCCTCCACCGGCTGCGAGACGGCTGGTGGAATTCGAGACGGCTCCCGGTACGGCAACAACTCGAGTGGTACTTCGGCCACACGTTGCGGCCGCGGGGCCTCGCCGGTCGACAGGTAGAACCATCCGCCGTATGCGCAAACCGCCAGGATCAGCGCGACCAGCACCATTCCCCCGCCGGGCATGCTGCGCTCGCCGAGCGGAATCGGAAAAGCGAGAGCCGGCTTTGCCGCGAGCAGCGTCGATCCCTTCTTGAAGCGACGCAGCATCTGACCGCTGTTGAGCCCGAGGTGACCGGCATAAGCGCGTATGAAGCCGATCGCATAAATGGCGCCCGGCAACTCTTCCAAACATCCGGCCTCGAGCGCCATGAGGTAGGCAGGCTTGATCCGCAGCGCGGCCGCGACATCGGCAAGATCGAGCCCCAGCGCCTCTCGCCGCTGCCGCAATTCGTCCCCAGCCGATCGCGAACCGAAAGGCTCGGTGATGCTTTCTGGCGCTTCTTCTGCAAGGGGCATTTTGAGCCGGTGGAACAACCACATAACTCACGCCGCGATAACACGAGGTTAACCCAACCCGGGTCTGTGGGCTAGAGCGCGATCTCGTGATCGCGGGCGTAGGCTTCGAGCTTGGGCCGCAGCGAATGATCCGGACGGCTGCCGATCTCGTCCAGGTAGGCGGCGACTGCGCCGGCATCGAGAGTGCGGATCATCGTCTTGACGGGGCCGATTGCGGTTGCCGCCACCGACAATGTCGTAAAGCCGAGCGCAACCAGCACCATCGCCTCCAGCGGGTTGCCGGCCATGTCGCCGCACATGCTGAGCGATGTGCCGGCTGCGCGGCTGCACGCAACGATCTGGCGAAACAGCGCCAGCATCGGTGCCGAGAGCGGATCGTAACGATCGGCCAGGCGCGGATTGCCGCGATCGCAGGCGAACAGAAATTGCAGCAAATCGTTGGTGCCGACCGACAAAAAATCGATGCGCTCGCACAATGCCGGCAACTGCCACAGCAATGAGGGCACTTCGAGCATGACGCCGATTTTGACGGATTCCGGCAGCTCGCGTCCCTCCCCGGCCGCCCGCGTCAGCTCGATATCGACCAGGGCACGAGCGCGTTCGAGCTCGGCAACCTCCGCGACCATCGGAAATTTGACGTGTAATGTCCGGCCCCGGGCGGCACGGATCAAAGCTCGCAGTTGCTGCCGAAGCATCGCCGGACGGTCGAGCCCGATGCGGATCGCCCGCCAGCCCATTGCCGGGTTGTCCTCCGCCGCATGCGGCAGATAGGGAAGCACCTTGTCGCCGCCGATATCGAGCGTGCGAAAGAAGACAGGACGCTGCTCCGCCTGATCGAACACGCGCTGGTAATATTCGGTGAATTCCTCGACATCCGGGAAAGAGTCCCGCACCATCAGCGGGAACTCGGTGCGAAACAGGCCGACGCCCTCGGCGCCGGTCGTCGCGAGCTGCGCGAGATCGAGCAACAGCCCGGCGTTCAGCATCAGCTTGATCGCGATGCCGTCGCGGGTGACCGCCGGGACCGAGCGCAACGTCTCGTAATAAGCACGGCGACGGCTTCGCGCCTCAACCGCGGCCGCAATCGATTGCTGGATGTCGGCACTGGGCCGGATCAGCACATTGGCGTGATCACCATCGACGACCACGATGTCGCCAGCCTCGATCCGGCTCGTCGCATCGTCGACCCGGCCGACGACCGGAATGTCGAAGGCGCGCGCCACAATCGCCACATGGGCGGTCGGCGAGCCCTCCTCGAGCACCAGACCCATGATCCGCCGGCGTGCGTAGTCCAACAGCTCGGCCGGTCCCATCGCACGGGCGACGAGGATGAATTCGTGGGGCAATTCGGCCCAGGCCGCGCTCAGCGGCCGTCCGGACAGGTGCTGTTGCAGCCGGTTGGCGAGATCCTCCAGGTCGAATAGACGCTCTCGGAGATAGGGGTCGCTGACCTGCATCATGCGGGTGCGCGTGTCGTCGGCGACCTTCTGCACGGCCGCCTCAGCGGTCAGGCCGCTGCGGATCGCATCGGCGATACGCGTCACCCAGCCCCGGTCGGCGGCAAACATTCGGTAAGTTTCGATGACGTCGTGATGCTCGCCGTCACCGAACTCGCGGCTCGCCGCGACCAGCTCGTCGATCGCCTCGCGCATCGCCCTGACGGCGCCCCGCAGACGCCCCAGCTCCGCATCGACGTCCTCGGCGACGACTTGGCGGATGATGACCCTGGGCTCGTGCAGCACCGCCGGTCCGATCGCCAGGCCGGCATTCAGCCGAACCCCGACGATCCTGACCGGGAGCGCTACCCCGCCGTGACTTTGGGCGATTTCGAGCGGATTGACGAGATTGCCGCTCGCCGCAAGCTCGGCGACGATCATCGCGATCGTCTGCAGAACCTCGACCTCGTCCTCGCTGTAATGGCGTAATGTCCGGTTTTGCACGACGAGGACGCCGAGAACCCGGTTGCCGCGCAAGATCGGCGCACCCATTAGCGAATGGTAGACTTCCTCACCGGTCTCGGGGCGATAGGCAAAACTCGGATGAGATTGCGCGTCCGCCAGGGCGAGCGGTCGCGCCGTCGCGGCGATCACCCCGACCAGACCCTCGCCGACCCGCAGCCGCGTCCGGTGCACGGCTTCGGGCCGCAGCCCCTCGGTGGCGAACAGCTCCAGGACCTCGCCGGCCCGCAGGATGTAAGCCGAGCAGACCTCGGCGACCATCTCGGAGGCAACAACCCGCACAATGCGTTCGAGCCGCTCCTGCGCGGTGCCCGAACCCGCCATGACATCGCGGAGTTGGCGCAGGAGGCGGCGGGTTGCGCTGACGCTGCCTCCAGCTTCAGTCATCCGCGGGCGCCTGGCTCCCCGGCAAAGTCTTGCGGGACAGGAGCTGCCGCTGTCGCGTGCCCTCACGGCGGGCCGCGAGAACAGCAAGCGCTTGGCTGACCAGCTCCTCGATAATTTCGGCGGTGCTCTGCTCGCGGGTGACGAAGCCAACGCTTTGGCCGGCCATCAAGGACCCCCCCTCGATATCGCCGTCGATCACCGCGCGGCGCAGGGCACCGGCCCAAAAGTGCTCGATTTCGAGCTGCGCCTCCCGTGGCGACAGCTCGCCCCGCGCGCACCGGTCGATGACCCGGCGTTGCATGGCGACAAACCGCTCGGTTGCCGGGTTGGCCAGCGCACGAACCGGGATCACCGGAAAGCGCGGATCGAGCTGCACCGAAGCGACCGCGTCGCGCGCCGCAGCTCGGATGAAAGCCTGCTTGAAACGCGGGTGAGCGACCGATTCATGCGCGCAAACAAAGCGGGTGCCCAGCTGGACCCCGGAAGCACCCATCTCGAGATAGGCCAGCATCGCTTCCCCGCGGCCGATGCCGCCCGCTACGAAAACGGGGATGTCGGTGAGATGCGGCAGGATCTCCTGCGCCAGCACGCCGGTCGAGACCCGTCCGATATGCCCGCCCGCCTCGCTGCCTTCTATGACGATCGCATCGGCGCCCATTCGTACGAGCTTGCGCGCAAAGCCGAGGGAAGGTGCGAAACACAAGACCCGAGCGCCGCTCCGCTTGATTGCGCGCACCGCGGCGCTGCTCGGCAGACCGCCAGCCAGCACGACGTGGCCGACCCGATGCGCCGCGCATACCTCGACCAATTCGAGCAGCTGCGGGTGCAAGGTGATCAGATTGACGCCGAACGACCGCCGCGTCAGCGCGGTGGTCGCATCAATCTCCGCGGAAAGCAGCTGTGGCGACATCGATCCCGAGGCGATGACCCCGAACCCACCGGCATTCGAAATGGCCGCGACCAGGTTGCGCTCGGATACCCAGGTCATCGCGCCGCCCATGATGGCGAGATCGCAGCCGAGAACATCTCGGCCGCGGACCCACAATCGGTCGAGTTCGGCACGGAGGTACTGGCGTTCGGTTTCCCGCTCGCTGGCGGGGAGCGCTTCGGTCGTTGGAAACTGCGCTGCGCCGCCCCCCTCGGTCATCCGGTCGTGTCGAGCCCATAGGCAGTGTGCAACGCCCGCAGGGCGAGCTCGGTATATTCGGCCGCTATCAGGACGCTGACCTTGATCTCGGATGTCGAAATCACCTGGATGTTGATCCCCTTGTCGGCCAGCGTTTGAAACATCTGCTTGGCGACCCCGGCGTGGCTGCGCATGCCGACACCGATGACCGAGACCTTGACGACATTCGGATCGGGCTTCAGCACGGCGAAACCGATCGAGTTTTTCCCGTTCTCCAGCACTGCCACGGCCCGCTCGAGGTCGGCGCGCGCCACGGTGAAGGTGAGATCGGCGGTGCGCCCGTCCTCGGAAGCGCTCTGTACGATCATGTCGACATTGATCGCGTGGTCGGCAAGTGGACCAAAGATAGCCGCGGCGACGCCCGGCCGGTCCGCCACCTTCTGCACGGTGATCTTGGCTTCGTCGCGGCTGTACGCGATGCCGCTTACAACTTGCTTTTCCACGATCTCGTCTTCGTCGACCACCAGGGTTCCGGGAGCGTCGTTAAAGCTCGACAGCACCTGAACGCGCACCCGGTGGTTCATCGCCATCTCGACAGAGCGCGTCTGCAGCACCTTGGCGCCCTGCGACGCCATTTCCAGCATTTCCTCGTAGGTTATTCTACTTAGCTTGCGGGCTTTCGCAACGATGCGCGGATCTGTCGTGTAGACGCCGTCGACATCGGTGAAGATGTCGCAACGCTCGGCTTCGAGCGCGGCCGCCAAAGCCACGGCAGAAGTGTCGGACCCGCCACGGCCGAGCGTCGTTATCCGCCCGCGCGGCCCCACTCCTTGAAACCCTGCGACGACGGCGACTTGGCCCTGCGCGAGGCGGCGGCGAATTTCGGTGACGTCGATCGCCTCGATTCGCGCCTTGCCGTGCACCCCGTCCGTGCGAATCGGAATTTGCCAGCCGAGCCAGGAGCGCGCGTCGATACCGAGATCTTGCAGAGCCAGCGAAAGCAGACCCGCGGTCACCTGCTCGCCCGACGCGACGACGACGTCGTATTCGCGCGCGTCGTGCAGGCGGCTGGTGTCGCGCGTCCAATCGACCAGCTGGTTGGTGGTTCCCGCCATCGCCGATACGACGACAGCTACTTCATTGCCGCCGTCGACTTCGCATTTGACGCGCCGCGCGACATTCTTGATCCGGGCGATATTGGCGACCGACGTGCCGCCGAACTTCTGAACTATACGCGCCATGCGTTTCTCGAACCTGTCCGCCAAATTCCGTCAACGAGGGCCCACGGTCTTATTGCGGGGGTCGGGCAACAATACATACTCTTGTCCGGTTAACTGGCCATAGGGCGAACCAGTCAACCGAGAAGGATCGAAAGTGCGCGCCACCAGCGCTACGGTCGACCAGCAGGAGGTCGAACGCTTTGCCGCTCACGCCGAGGCGTGGTGGGATCCGCAGGGGAGCTTCCGTCCCCTGCATAGCCTCAACCCCGTTCGGCTCGACTATATTCGTCAACACCTGACGGCGCATTTCGGTCGCAGCATTTCCTCACTGCGACCGTTCGATGGGCTCACCCTGCTGGATGTCGGCTGCGGCGGAGGCCTCGTCGCCGAACCAATGTCGCGTCTCGGCTTTGCCGTTACGGCGGTCGACGCGGATGACCAGGCAATTGCCGTCGCCCGGGCCCACGCCGAAGCAACCGGGCTATCGATCGACTACCGCATCGCCACCGCCGAATTGATGGCCGACACCGGGCAACGCTTCGACGCGGTCCTGGCGCTCGAGATTATCGAGCATGTTGCCGATCCCGCTGCTTTTCTCAGATCCATTGGCGCGCTGGTCCGGCAAAGCGGGGCGTTTATCGGCGCTACGTTGAACCGCACACCCCGGTCGTTTGCAGCGGCAATCATCGGCGCCGAATACCTGCTCGGCTGGCTACCTCGCGGAACGCATGATTGGCGCAAGTTCATGCGCCCTTCCGAGCTGGTCCTCGGACTGCGCCGCAACGGCCTGAACCCCACCGATATGACCGGCGTCAGCCATGATTGGGTGCGCGGGGAATGGTCGCTTTCGCGCGACCTGGAGGTCAATTACATGGTAATGGCGGCGCTCCAGTGAGCCGCCCCGCTCAGCTGTCGGTATGCGGGACCCAGGGAATCCGGCCAAAGCTGATCCCCTCGTCCGTGAGTTCTCGCGACTCCTCTTCGCTGGCCTCGCCGTAGATGCCGTGCGGATCGATTTCGCCATAGTGGATGCGCCGGGCTTCTTCGGCAAAGCGCTCGCCGACGTAATCGCAGTGGGTCTCGACCTGCCGCCGCATCTCGAGCAGCGCCGCGCGAAATTGTGCCGGAGAGATCGGCGGAGTACTCTCCCTCGAGCGGCTCAAGCGCGGCGCCATTACCGCTTTCTCGACCGCGGTTTGACCGCATTCGGGGCAGGCAATCTCGCCCGACTTCTGCTGCGCCTCGAACCCATCTCCGTTACGAAACCACCCTTCGAACTGGTGGCCATGGGCACAGCGCAACGTGAACAGGATCATCGAGGCAACCTCCTAGCCGGCAGTTGTACACCGGCCGGTTTGGGCTGTCCAAGTGTATGCCGATATGTCGATAAACACTGAGTTGCGGGTGTCCTCCGCACCAGCCTCTGCTTGGGTGAGACGATTTGTGCCGCTGATCAGACCCGGCGGCCGCGTGCTCGATCTCGCCGCGGGCAGCGGTCGGCATACCCGGCTTCTGCTCGACAGCGGCTTTGCGGTTTGCGCGGCCGACCGCGACATCTCGGCGCCATTGCCGCTTGCTGAAACCGGCTGCGAGGTGCGGCAGGTCGATCTCGAGACCGGCGGCTTGTGGACGCTCGGTACCGGTTACGATGCGATAGTCGTGACCAATTACCTGCACCGCCCGCTGCTGCCGGCGATCGCGCAAGCCCTCGCCCCCGGCGGTGTCTTGGTTTATGAGACCTTCGCGCGCGGCAACGAGCGGTTCGGGCGCCCGCACAACCCCGATTTCCTGCTGCGCCCCGGCGAACTGCTCGACGCCTTTGCAATGTTGACGTTAGTCGCCTTCGAGCAGGGCGAAGTGTCGACGCCGCGGCCTGCCGTGATCCAGCGCATCGCAGCCGTCGCCGGCCCGCTCGGGCACCTGCCGGAGCCGGTCGGTTTGGACAACGGCATTCCAACGGAGTAAGCTTCTATTATGCGGAATACTGCCGAAGAACTGATGTCCCTGGACGAATTTCTTGCTTGGGAGCGCGAGCAGCCCGAACGCTACGAATACACGGGCGGTGTTGCCACGTTGATGACGGGCGGCTCGCTCGACCACTCCACAATCGCTTCCAATCTTTGGACCGCGCTTCGCAGCACCCTTCGCGGCAGCGCCTGTCGGGCCTTCCGCGGCGATACGAAGATAATCGCGAATAACTCGATACGTTATCCAGATTTATCGGTGACCTGCACCCCGGTGCGTGGGAACGAGGACACCGTCTTAGATCCGGTTCTTGTGATCGAGGTGATATCGCCCAGCACCGAGCGAGAGGATCGCGGCCGAAAGAAATTCGATTACTTCGCGACGCCATCGATCCAGCAATACGCCATAATCGAGCAGGATGCTCGGCGCGTCGACCTGTACACCCGGTCGGGCGATCGATGGACGGATGAGATTATCGAGGGAGATGCGATCCTCAAGCTCTCCTCGATCGGGGTCGAGATGAGCCTCGACACCGTTTACGAGGATACCGAGCTCGATGCTACTCGGCTGCGAGAGGGCGGGCGGCAAGCTCCGGCTTTGTAAACGGCCGGTCGTGCTGCAACGACGGGACCATGCGGCGCGCCTTGGCGATTGCCGCCAAATCGATGCGGACGCTGACGATGCCGACGCCGTCGCCGGCATCGGCCAGCACCTCGCCCCACGGGTCAACGACCAGCGAGTGGCCATAGGTCCGCCTACCTTCGGCATGCTCGCCCCATTGCGCCGGAGCAAACACAAAGCACCCGTTCTCGATGGCCCGCGCGCGCAGCAGCACATGCCAGTGCGCGTTGCCGGTCGGCACCGTGAAGGCGGAGGGGATCGCCAGAAAATCGGCGCCGGCCTGGGCGAGCGTGCGATAAAGATGCGGGAACCGCAGATCGTAACACACCGTCATTCCCAGCACCCCCCACGGCGTCTCGGCCAGCACCGCGCGGCCGCCGGGACGGAAGGCGTTGCTTTCCCGGTAGCTCTCGCCGCCGGCTAGATCGACGTCGAACATGTGGATCTTATCGTAGCGGGCAACGACCGTGCCGCCGGGATCGACGAGGTAGGAGCGGTTGGCGAGGCGCTGTTCCCCTTCCGCCGTCCCGGGTTCTCGCGACAGATCGACGGCGAGCGAACCGATGAGCAGCCAAACCCCGGTCTCTTGCGCAACCTCGCGCAAAGCGGCCAGCACGGGATGGTTGGCCTCGTCACGCGCCTTTTCGCGGCGCAATTTGCCGATCGGCTCCGTGAGGCCGGTGTTCTCGGGCGTCATGACGAAATCGGCGCCGCCGTCGCGCGCCCGCCGCACAAGATCCGAGACGACACGGATGTTGGGCTCGTAATCCCGCGCCGAGGTGAACTGAATGCAGGAAACAGTGAAGGCGCCGCTCATTTCGCGCTCCCCAGCTTGGCATCGAGTTCGCCGGCGCGCTCGAGCGCGACCAATTCGTCGGAGCCTCCGATGTGCTCGCCGTTGATGAAGATCTGCGGTACGGACGTACGTCCGCCGGCGCGCCGGATCATCTCGTCGCGCCGCGCCGGTTCCTCGATGATGTCGATTTCGGTGTAGGCGACGCCTTTGCGCTGCAACAGCGCGCGGGCGCGCCCGCAATAGGGGCAGAACATTGTCGTGTAAAGCTCGATTTCAGCCATTCCGGCGGGAACTCCAAGTTGCGATCGTGCGCGCGCATGTCCTTCAATTAAGACGACAACGTCAGGGTGCCAAGCCAGGGGTGGCAAGCTTCAGGCCGGGCGCCGCGCAGCGCCCTATCCCCCGACCCGCAATGCCCGGGCCAATGTCAAAACCCCGATCGATGCGGCCCCCGCCCGCTTTAGTACGCGGGCGCACTCCTCGACCGTCGCCCCCGTTGTCATGACATCGTCGATAACTACTATCCGCTTCCCGGCGAAGCTGCGGCCAGCCTGGATTGTGAAGGCGCCGCGGACGTTGCGCTCGCGCGCCGCCGGTCCCAGATGGCCTTGTGCCGGAGTGCGGCGGCGGCGAACCAGCCAGTCCGCCGCGACCTCGGGACCGCCGGCCGAGCGGATCGCCTGCGCCAACAGCGCCGCTTGGTTGTAACGCCGCTGAAACAGGCGGGTCCAATGCAACGGCACCGGGACCAGCAAATCGGCGCCGGCTAGGACCTCACTTCCGGTACGGTGCATCCAGCGCCCGAACGCCCCGGCTACATGGGTCCGGTCGCCATGCTTCAGCCCGAGCACGAGGTGACGGCTGTGCTTGTCGTAACGCAGCACCGATCGTGCCCGATCCCAGCTGCGCCGCTCGCCGGCGCAGGCCCCGCATATCGCATCCTCGCCCATCGGGTGGGCAAACGGCGCGCCGCAAGCGGCGCACCACGGCGGCGCAAAAAACGTAATCCTTCGCCAACACTGGCCGCACAGAGCATCGGGTTCGCCGATGGTTTCACCGCACGCAAGGCAGCGCGGTGGCAACACCCCGTCGACGACGGCTCTGCCGATCCGCCGCAAACGGCTGGAAGCCCAGTTGGCGAGAGTTGCCGATGCGTGCATCGATACACATCATCAGGTAGCGGGCACTTTCGTCAACCCAGACCCGCAGGCTTCCCCCCGATGGCCCGATCCGACGACCTCCCATTGATGCTGTTCGATCGGCGCGCCCGGCGGCGGCACCGCGACCGTGCGGCAGGCCGCGGCTGCGTCGAGTTCCTGCATAGCGAAGTCGCCGATCGTCTCATCGAGCGCCTCGACGATGTCAAACGCGAGTTTCGTGTGGCGCTCGACCTCGGCACGCACAACGGGGCATTGTCGCGCGCATTCGAATGTCGAACAGGGATCGAGTGGGTGGTAGCCGCCGACCCGTCCTTCGGCTTCCTAGCGCAGCTCAGCGGAATACGGGTAGCGGCCGACCCCGATCTCGTCCCGTTTCGCGGCGGCAGCTTCGATCTCGTCGTCAGCACGCTGGAATTGCACTGGGCCGGCGACCTGCCCGGCGCCCTCGTTCAGATCCGCCGTATCCTCGAACCGGGTGGTCTGTTTCTCGCGGCAATGTTGGGGGGCTCGACCCTGGTCGAGCTTCGCACCGCGCTGATCGAGGCCGAGTTGATCGAAGAAGGAGGAGCGAGCCCGCGCGTATCGCCGGCCGCCGAGCTCGGCGATGTGGCGGGCCTCCTGCTGCGCACCGGTTTTGCGAGGCCTGTCGCCGATGCCGAAAAGATCACCGTCACCTACCCGGACGCGCTGGCGCTGATGCGCGACTTGCGCGGGATGGGGGAGACCAACGCGCTCACAGCGCGCCGGCGCACACCGCTGCGCCGCGCCACCCTCGCCCGCGCCACTCTGCTCTATGCCGAGCGGTTCGGCCTACCCGACGGCCGCATCCCCGCGACTTTCGAGATCCTGTTCCTGACCGGCTGGGCGCCGGAGACGCTCAATGCGGAATATGGAACAGGCGGGGCCACAGGCCGACCAAACCGATAAAGATCAGGTAAATCGCGACGACGTAATTGAGAATGCGCGGTATAAGTAGGATCAGTATTCCTGCGATCAGCGCGACAAGCGGTTGGATCACCAAAACGTCGAGTGTCATCGGCAGATTCCTGAGTGGAGACAGATTGTGGGAAAAGATCTTACAGGCGGCTGCTTGTGCGGCGACACACGTTACCGCATTACCGCCGCGCCCGTCGAGGCGCAGTACTGCCATTGCCGAATGTGCCAACGGGCGCATGGCGCCCCGGTGATTGCCTGGCTGACAGTGCCGCTCGACGCCTTTGCGGTGACGAACGGCGACCCCGTCGCCTATTGTTCCTCGGCAAAGGCGTTTCGTCATTTCTGCGGCAGCTGCGGCACACCGCTGACATGGCGCGAAGCCGACAACCCCCGGCTCGTCGACATCAGCATCGCCAGCCTCGACAACCCGGAGGCCATCGCACCAACCATGCACATTTGGACCGATAGCCGAATTGCCTGGTTCGATACTGCCGACCAGCTGCCGCGTTATCCGACCGACCAGCGGCCCAAACCAGTTCCCTCAGCCTAAGAGACGAGAATATGGCGGAGCAAGACACCGTAATTTCTCTACCGGCGGAAGCTCGGATAAGGCAGCGGCCGGAGATCGATCCTGCAGAGCCCGCGCCATTGCCAAAAACGGCCGACGGAGCGTCGCCGAGCATGGCAGAGGCGCAACTGGCGGGAGCAACACGTTACCGGCACCGGGTGCTCCTGGTGCTTTCGGCCATCTTTATCGCTCTCGTGCTGTATTGGGCCTCGGGTTACGTGTTCGCCTATACCGACGATGCCTATGTCACCTCCGACTTCGTCAATGTCGCTCCTTACATCAGCGGCCGAATCGCCAGCGTAAATGTCGTCGATAATCAGACGGTGAAAAAAGGCGAATTGCTGGCGACGATCGATCCGACGCCTTTCCAGCTGGCGCTGAACGAGAAGCAGGCGAAGAAGACCGAAGCCGAGGCGCAGCTCGCAGTCGACCGAGACGTCATTGCCGCGGCCCAGGCCCAGCGCGACGATGCCGCGGCGAAGCTGCGGCTGGCGAGCGACAACGTGCACCGGGCGACGCCAATCACAGCTGCCGGCTTTTACTCCCGTCAGGGGCTCGACACCTTGACTGCCAAGGAACAGGAAGCAAAGGCGGCCTTGGCCGACACCGAGGCCGCTATCGCGAAGGCCCAGCAGACGCTGGCTCTGCATCAGGCAAATGTAGCGGCGATCAGCGCCGAAATCGCCTATTTGCAATGGCAGCTCGAGCAGACAAAGCTGCTCGCCCCGACGGACGGCACGATTACCCAACTGACCCTGCGGGCCGGCGACCAGGCCGTGGAAAATAAGCCGCTGATCGGTTTGGTCGATGCGCATGCCTGGCGGATTTACGCCAATTACAAGGAGAGCGTGATCCGCCATATGAAAGTCGGCCACACCGCCTGGGTCTGGCTCGATGCCTACCCATGGCGTTTTCATCGCGCCATGATCCAAGGCATCGCGCGAGGAATCAGCCGGGAACAGACCGAGCGCAAACTCTTGCCTTATGTGGCGCCGACGACCGACTGGATTCGGTTGGAGCGGCGCTTCCCGGTGACACTGGTATTGCAGGATCTGAGCCCGGACATCACGCTCCGTATGGGCGCCGACGCACGCACTATCGTCTTTTACTGAAGCTGACCATGCTGCGCGAACTGACCAGCTCGCTGAATACTGAATTCCGCTCGTTCCAGCTTCGTGGGCCCCGCGGCATCGCGGCTTTGGCCGCAACGCTGTCCGTGTCTCTCGCCGTTTTGGCGGCGTTCCTGTTGCATTCCGACGAGCCCTGGTGGGCGGCTATTTCTGCCTGGATGGTGACGCGGTCCTCTTTGGCTGCCGCGCTGTCGAGAGGAGCGATGCGCATTATCGGCAGCGCTGTGGGTGCGGCGATCGCCGTCATTGTTATTGGGCTATTCGTCTATGATCCGCTGCCATTCTGCCTGTGCCTATTTGCGCTGGCATGCGCTGGCCTGATCGGTTTCGCGACCTCGCGGCAAGGCTATGCCTGGCTCATCGGAGCGATCACCGGCAATCTGGTTATGCTGATGGCACTCGATCAGCCGCAACATCACGTTTACGATCGCCGTGAACCGGGTTTTCGATGTGACGATCGGCACGGCAGCGGCGCTGCTCGTCACCTTACTGCTTCCTGAGGACACCACTGTCCCCAGTCCGGCGTCGACCCCGCCAACCCCGCCGCCGCTGCTGTTTTGGACGCGCCGGCATGCCGCCGAATTGGAACGCTGGTTGCGCGAGATTTGGCCACTGGTGTCGCACGCCTGCCGCGGCGGCCTCACAGTGATGATATTACCTCTGCTGGTGACTTGGCTGGGGCCGCTCGGCCCCAGCAGCATGGCAGTGACTGCAGTCGCCGTGTTGGCCGTTCCGACGACCGCGATCATCGAGCCCGATGCACGGACCATCATCCAGCGCGCCGTATATCGCCTTGTCGGCTGCGCGCTCGGCGCGCTGATGGGTCTCTTCTGCGTCTACTGGGTCGGCTCCAACCTCCTTATCTGGCTGTTGCTGTTGATGGTCGGAACCTGGCTCAGCTCGCAGATCCAGTCGGGCGCAACCGGGATCGGCTATGTCGGGACCCAGGCCGAGATCGCGTTTCTGCTGAGCATGATCCAGGGCCAGGGCCCGCCGCTTTCACCCACTCCCGGGCTCGACCGCTTCGCCGGAATCATGGCGGGGCTCTCCGTGCTGCTGGTCATCACGATGGTGATCGTCGCTGTTCCGCTTCGCACCGCCCGCGGCCCTGCACCGGCGCGCGGCGATTGACAACCCGCCCCGGCGACGGTGTGATCCGGGCATCGAACTCGCGCAACGGAGGAACCCTTGGCCAAATTCAGGATCGCGACGCCGACCGGCGCCAGCTTCACGACCGCCGGCGACTACGGATACGAGATGGAGGCGCTGACCCCGATCGACGCCGAGATTTTCGAGGTTCGGCCGGGGTCTGAGGACGAGTTCGTCGCCGCGGCGCGCGATGCCGATGCGCTTTACGCCAAGGGGCGGCGCATCACCAAAAAGATGATCGACGGTCTGGACCGCTGCAAAATCATCGCGCTCGGCAGCGTCGGGGTCGACTCGGTCGATGTCGAGGCGGCGACGCAAAAAGGCATCCCGGTCACAAATTGCCCCGACACCTTCATCGACGAGGTCGCCGACCATGCGATGACGTTGATCCTCGCCAGCTTCCGGCGCCTTGTCGTGCAGGACCGACTGGTGCGCGAAGGCCGCTGGGCCGAGGGCCGGCCGATGCTGTCGAAGATCCCGCGCCTGATGGGCATGACACTGGGCCTCGTTTCATTCGGCCATGTGGCGCGCGCAGTGGCTGCGCGAGCCAAGCCGTTCGGCGTGCACGTCATCGCCTACGACCCGTTCATCGAGGAGCTGGTCATGGTCGGCCATGGGGTCGAGCCGGTCAGCCTGCCGGAGCTCCTGCAGCGCTCCGACATCATCTCGATGCATGCGCCGGCAACCGAAAGCGCCAATCGGCTGCTGCGCGAGGAGCATTTCCGGCAGATGAAGAAGACGGCGCTCTACATCTCGACCGGCCGCGGCCCGACCACCGACGAGGCGGCGCTGATCAAGGCGCTCGACGAAGGCTGGATCGCCGGCGCCGGGCTCGACGTGCTCGAACAGGAGCCGCCGGGCGACAACAACCCGCTCCTCAAGATGGACAACGTGATCCTGACCGCGCATGTCGCCTCGGCCTCCGCCCGGTTCGACCCGGCGCGCCGCCGCCGAGTCGGTCTCGAACTGTCGCTGGTGCTGAGCGGCAAATGGCCGATGTCCTGCGTCAACCCCTCGGTGCTCGCCAAGACGAACCTCAGACGCTGGCAGCCGGTATCGATGGAGCGCGGGCCCAATTCGTGAGCAAACGAGAGATCGATGGTCGTCCGCTACCCCGATCCCAGGATCAAAATCCTCGACCCTCGCTTTTCGCCGCTGGTGCTCGGCAATGCTGCAATCGAGACAATAGCGACCGGCTGCCGGTTCACCGAAGGTCCGGTCTGGTTCGGCGACCTGCGCTGCCTCCTCTGGAGCGACATCCCCAACGACCACATGATGAAATGGGAGGAAGAGACCGGTGCGGTCAGCGTCTTCCGCAGGCCGTCGCATTACGCCAACGGCAACACCCGCGACCGCCAGGGGCGTCTGGTCACCTGCGAGATGGACGCGCAGCGGCTAACCCGGACCGAATATGACGGCACCATCACAATCCTGGCGGAGAGCTTCGAGGGCAAGAAACTTACCGGCCCCAACGACGTCGTCGTCAAATCGGACGGCTCGATCTGGTTCAGCGACAACGGCGCCGGTATCCGCGGCAATTATCTCGGCCACAAAGCGACGCCCGAACTGCCCTACCGGGTTTACCGTATCGACGCCAGGACGGGACAGATCGCCATCGCTGTCGGCGATATGGAACGGCCCAACGGCCTCTGCTTCTCACCCGATGAAAAACGGCTATACGTGGTCGACACGCCCGGGGGCACAAAAACGACGCATGTCTATGACGTGGTCGACGACGGCACGAAGGCGACCAATGGCCGCGTCTTTTTCGACGCCACGCCGGGCTATGCCGACGGCATTCGCTGCGATACCGAAGGCAATGTCTGGGCCGGCTTTTCCGGCGGCGAGGACCAGGACGGCGTCGCCGTCTTCGCGCCCGACGGCAAATTGATCGGCCGCATACTCCTGCCCGAGCGCTGCGCCAACCTGTGCTTCGGCGGCTTGAAGCGCAATCGCCTCTTCATGGCCGCGAGCCAGTCGATCTATTCGCTCTATGTCGAGGCGCAGGGCGTTGTCGGCGGCTAACGGGCAAGGTCGGACATGACCGCGGCGATGATCGGCAGCCCGATTTCGTCGCGCAATGTCATCACCGATTCCGGGTGAAACTGCACGGCGGCGATCGGCAAACGTTGGTGCTCGAGCGCCATAACGACGCCGTCCTCGGTTTCCGCGGTGACCGAAAGCTCCGGCGGCAATGTGCTACGTCGGGCGTGCAATGAATGGTACCGCCCGACGCTGAACTCGCTCGGGAGACCGCAGAACAGCCGGCCGCCGCGCACTCGAACCAGCGAGGGCTTGCCGTGCATCGGCGGGTCAAGCACCGCGAGCGAGCCGCCGAAATACTCGACAATCCCTTGCAGGCCGAGGCAGACGCCAAACACAGGCAAATGGTGCTGGACCAAGAGATCGAGAGGTCTCGACCATTGCGAAATCGGAGGGCCGGCCCGGCCCCGGCGACAGCACGACGAGATCATGAGCGGCGCCCCGACGCAGCTCGGCGCGGGCCAGATCCGGGCGCATCGTCACCACCTCGGCGCCGGTCGTGCGAATGTAATTGGCCAAGGTATGAACGAAGAAGTCTTCGTGATCGATCAATAGTACCCGACGACGCTTGCCGATTTCGGCTGCGGCCGCCGCGCCGGTGGCAGGCGCTGCCGTCGGCCCGCGGATCGCGGTGAACATCGCGGCCGCCTTCAGGCGGGTCTCGGCTTCTTCTGCCTCCGGGTCGCTGTCGTAAAGCAACGTCGCCCCGGCGCGGACTTCGGCGACCCCGTCCTTCATGCGGATCGTGCGCAGAGTGAGGCCGGTGTTCATATTGCCGTCAAACGTCACTCGGCCGATAGCGCCGCCATACCAGCGGCGAGATGAACGCTCCTCCTCCTCGATAAAGCGGATCGCCCACCGCTTGGGCGCGCCGGTCACGGTCACCGCCCAGGCATGGCTGAGGAAGCCGTCCAGCGCGTCGAACTCCTCGCGCAGCACGCCCTCGACGTGATCGACGGTGTGGATCAGCCGCGAATAGAGCTCGATCTGCCGTCGCCCGATGACCCGCACGGTGCCCGGCACGCAAACCCGCGACTTGTCGTTGCGGTCGACGTCCGTGCACATCGTGAGCTCGCTCTCGTCCTTTGCGGAATTGAGCAATTCCCGAATGCGCGCGGCGTCCTCGACCGGGTCGCGGCCGCGCGCGATCGTGCCGCTGATCGGGCAAGTCTCGATCCGTTTTCCCTCGACGCGGACATACATTTCGGGCGAGGCCGAGACCAGAAATTCGCCTTCACCGAGATTAATCAGTGCACCATAGGGCGCTGGGTTGGCCCGGCGCAGACGATCAAACACGACGCTCGGCGCGTCCGAGCATTTATCCGCCAGCAGCTGCCCACATACGACCTCGAACAGATCCCCGCGAACGAAGGCGGATTTGGCGCGCTCCACCAGTGCCGCATATTCGCCCGGGCCGTGGTCGCTCTCGATCGGTCGGGCGGCCTTGACATCGCCGACGCAGTAGGGCTGCGGAGCGGTCGAGCGCGGCAGACCGATTGTCGATACACCGGCGATCTCGAAATCGTACCGGTGGGTCGCTGTGATCTGCCGCATATGGTCCACGACCAGGATCTCGTCGGGCAGATAAAGGACGAGGTCGCGCTGGTCCTCGGGCCGCGGCAGGCGCAGCGGCATCGGCTCGAATTGAAACACCAGATCGTATCCAAACGCACCGTAGAGCCCGAGATGCTGATCCTCGGCGCTGCCGAATAATTCGACCAGGGCACGCAAGACCGAGAACACCGACGGTTGTCGGCTGCGCATCTCCTCCGGAAACCGCTGATCGGATTCCTCGACCTCGCCTGCAATACGCGCATCTCCGACCCGCTCGACGTGAGCTGTGGCGAGGCAGGCGAGGCTTTCGCCCACTGGCGCCAGCAGAATGCGTCCGCGTTCGTTCAGCGCATCGATCGTGAACCGGCGTCCGCGCGCAGTGAAGACGAGCGGCGGGTCAACAAAGCCCATGTCCCACCGCGTGTAGCGGCCGGGAAACTCGAAGCTCGAGGAAAACAACACTCCGCGCCGCTCGTCGAGCGATTGTGCCAGTGCGGTCTCAGCCGGCCGATAGTCGTGGTTGCGGATTTCTCGCGTAACGCGAATGCCGCCTTTGGTAAGATAGGTCGTGGGCTCCATGGGATCCTCTCTGGGCTGGGCTCGACCGGAGAGATCCGGGATGGTTCGCCATCAAACGACGAAGGCCGCCCCGGTCCTCCCCAGGCGGCCTCGATCGGAACAAACGGAAGGATGGCCGCCTCTATGACCCGGGCCACCACCAGCTTGCTGATTTCACGAACTGATTCATCACCTCCACCATACCTGCCTGATCACCGCGCCGCAACGGGTTCCTGATAAGGCGCACGTCGTCATCGGACCTACGGCGTCCCCGGCTCGTCATACCCGGCGGCGGTAAGGTCGAATTCCTGCGGGCGGCTGAACATTTCGCTGCGCACGTCCCACAGCTCGGGGTACATCGGCTGCTCGAACAGCTGGTTGGCGGCGGCCCGCAAATACCGCAATCCGGTCGACCCGCCCGTTCCGGTATTGGCGCCGATCACCCGCGACACCGTCGCGAGGTGGGCAAAACGCCATTTCCGAAACGCATCTTCCAAATCGATCAGTTTTTCGCCCAGCTGGTACAACTCCGGCGCGCTGGCGCGGTTTCGATAGACATAGCTCCACGCCCTGAACACCGCCGCAATTTTGCGGTGCTGGTGCGAATAGTCTCCCGAACGCGGGTCCTCGATGCCGAATGTCGGCAGGGCTCTCGCCATGTACGAGATCACCGCATCGTAAATGGCCGGCGCCGCCAAGGCGCCGCGCAGCCGCTCCTTTTCTTCTTCGCTCTGCGCGTTCTCGAACACGTCGATCGTTTGCCTGCGGCCGCCGGGCAGCTCGAAATCGAGAAAGCGGTATTTGAGGCCGAGCTTGTATTCCAAAATCCGGTACTGAACCGACTGAAAGCCCGAGGCGCCGTCGCGGCCCACCGTCTCCCGGAAAAGGAAGAATTCGTCGGGCGTCAAAGTCGCCATAACGTCCCACGATGAGATCAGTATGTGCTGTATCGCGCTGACCCGCGACAGCCGCTTGAAGGCGATGATGCAGTCGGCGTCCTGTGCTTCTTCCTTCACCAAAGATTTGACGGCGCAGTCGAGCTCGTGAATGGCGAGCTTGAACCACAGCTCATGCTGCTGGTGGATGATGATGAACAGCAGCTCGTCGTCGGAGCCGGTCTGCAGGTTCTGCGCCGAAAGAAGCTGCCGTAGACCCAAATAACCGGCGTAGGTGTTCTTCAACTTCGACAGCTCAACTATGCGGCGACGTCGATCGCCGAGCGCCTGACGAGCACGACCTTCTGCGCCGACCGGCCGAGGAAGTGATACCCGGACCCGCCTTCGGCGAGCGTTTCGAGAAATTCGTCGGGCGCGGTGATGCGAACAGTGCCGAGAATGTCGGCGCCGCGGCGCATAAACGCGTCCGGCAACAGGCTGACCGTCGGGCCGACCATCGTCACCCGGGCAGCCGGCTTTGCCAGCTTCAACAGTTCTTCGAGCGTGTCGTTGATCAACGTGGTACCGGTGATCAACAGCACGTCCGCTTCGGGCACGACGCTCCCCGCCTGTTCGGCCGGGCGGAAAAACGGCAATTCCTCGGGTTTGAGGGTCGCCGGGTCCTGCTCGAGGACGAGGAAAGGCTGACCGCGGCGCTTCAGCTCGCGCAGGAACGGCACGAACGCGCCGACGACCACAACCTGGTCGCCGGGGCGTATCTCGGTCGCATCAAACGCGTCGATGCCGAGGCGCAGCTCGGTGTCTGGGTGGGGACGGCGGCGCCAGCAGGTATCGGCGAGGGCGTTCATGGCCGCGATCCCGACGGCACGGCGAATGCCGTTATCGCCGAGCGCTTCCTTCGCGAGGTCGAGCGCCGGGCGGCCACGCAATTTGCCGGGAAACGGCATGGCCATCGCCGATGTCGGACAGCAGACTGCCTCGGGGATCGTTTTGATCGGCGTTGCACACGCCCCGGCAACGCCGTTGCTGAGCTTCACGCCGGTGAAGAACAGGCCAATAACCGCGCGCTCGACCGTCAGGCCATCGAGCTCGGAGCCGAGAATCTCCGGTATCGCGGCAAGGGTCTCGCGGAGTATCGTCCTTTCGCCGGGTTCCATTTTGTTCCTCTCAAGGCGCAAGCGGCGAGCGGCGTTCGGGCTGCGTCGCTTCGAAGGCGTGGGCGGCGCGCAAGACGCGATCATCGGCGTAGAGCGGGCCGACGATCTGCAGGCCGATCGGAAGCCCGGCGCGGGTCAGGCCGCAAGGAATGCTGGCTGCCGGCTGGCGGGTCAAGTTGAATGGATAACTGAACGGCGACCAGTCGATCCAGTGCCGTTCGGTCGCGGGATCGTTCAAATCCTGCCCGACCGGCAACGCCGGGACCGGCATCATCGGCGTCAGCAGTAGATCGTAGTTCCGGTGGAACTCAGCCATCTGACGGGCCAGCGCAGTGCGGACGAGGTCAGCGCCGAGATAGTCGACGGCGCTGATCCGCTCGCCCTCTTCCGCGGTCGCGACTAAGCCGGGGTCGATCACCTCGCGCCGGTCAGCGGGAAACCCGGCGAGGAGTTTTGCCGTGCCCGCTGCCCACAATTTGAAGAGCGCGTCACGCGGCGAATCAAAGATCGGCTCGACCGGTTCGACGATTGCGCCGAGCGCCTCGAAATGCCGCGCCGCCTCTGCAGCGGCGTCCGCGATTTCGGGATCGACCTGCGCGTAGCCGAGGGTCGGGCTATAGGCAATCCGCCTACCTCGCACACCTTCTTCCAGCCCCGCTACATAATCCTTGTCCGCGGGAGGCAGAGCATAAGGGTCGCGGTGGTCGGACCCGGACAGGACCCTTAGCATCAGCGCCGCGTCGGCGACGGTTCGGGCCATCGGCCCAATATGCGCCAAGAGCCCCATCGGCGAGGGCGGGTAGGCCGGCACCAGGCCAAAACTCGGCTTCAATCCGAAGACCCCGGTAAAGGCGCTCGGGATGCGGATCGAGCCTGCACCATCGCTGCCGACGTGCAACGGCCCGAGGCCGGCGGCACAGGCCGCCGCAGCTCCGGCGCTGCTGCCGCCGGGAGTGCGCGACAGGTCCCAGGGGTTGCGGGTGATTCCGGTCAGCGGGCTGTCGCCCAATGCTTTCCAGCCGAATTCCGGCGTCGTGGTCTTGCCGATTATTACGGCGCCGGCCTCGCGCAACCGCGCCGTCGCCGGCGCATCCTCCGACCAGTCCTGATCCCGCTCGACGAGGCGCGAGCCGCGCCGGGTCGGGAAGCCGCGCATCAGGATCAAATCCTTGATCGTCACCGGCACGCCGTCGAGCCGCCCGACCGCCTCGCCGCGCAACCAGCGCTCCTCGGATTGACGCGCCGCCGCCAAGGCGCCGTCCCGATCCACCACGCAGAACGCGTTGATCTTGGGCTGCAGCGCGTCGAGCCGGTCGAGGATCAGCCCGGTCGCCTCGACCGGCGACAGCGCTCTCCTGCGGTAGAGGTCGAGCAGTGAAACCGCCGAGGCGTAAGCAACATCGTTTCCGCTGTCCATCCTGCTATCCTATCGCTCCTCACCTAATTCCCTCCCCCGCTCGCGGGGGAGGGTTAGGGTGGGGCTCCATGGCTTTGCGAGGACCCAGCGCAGCGGCAATGGTCTCCAAAACACCGGCGCGGTTCTCGAGAATGTCGTTGTTCCAGAACCGAAGAATACGCCAACCGCATCGCAGCGACGCTTTATCCCGAGCATCATGATCGCCACGGCGGCCATGCTGTCCACCGTCGGCTTCGATGACGAGGCGGGCTTCCACATAAGCAAAGTCTACCACATAAGGCGGGATCGGATGCTGCCGTCTGAAGCGCCAGCCGAGTTGGTCCTTCCGCAGCGCATCCGAAAGTAGCCGCTCCGCTTCCGTCGTTCGCCGACGCAAACGGCGAGCGCGTCCAGTCATAGCGGTACCGCCTCGCACGACCTCCAAATCTCCGCTTTCAGCCGCGGAAAAGCTGCCGCAGCTTCGCGATCGCGGCAAGTCCGGTGAGCCCCAGCGCGTGATCTGTCCGGTTTTAGAACCGCCCGAAAGGGGGGCGGGGAATGGGCCGGGCAGGAGTGCTGCAAGGGGTACGGCAGATGCGTTTCGAGGGGTTGCTCGAGCGGCATGAGCGGGGCGAGCTGTCGCAAGGAGAAGCGGCGGAGATGCTGGGGGTATCGGAGCGGACGTTCCGGCGTTGGCGCGACCGGTTGCGCGATGAGGGGCCGGAGGGCTTGCGCGATCGGCGGATCGGCAAGCCGTCGAGCCGACGGGCGGCAGCCGAGGAGATCCTGCGCATGCTGGGACTGTACGAGGAACGCTATGCGGGGTTCACGGTGAAGCATTTTCACGAGCAGCTGCAGAAGCGGCACCATTACAAGCTCGGCTACACGGTGACCCGGCTGGCGTTGCAAGGGGCGGGGCTGGTGCGGCCGGCGCCGCGGCGCTCGGCGCATCGCAAGAAGCGGCCGCGGCGGCCGATGGTGGGCATGATGCTGCATCAGGATGCGTCGCGCTTTGCCTGGCTGCCGGGCGATGATCGGCAATACGATCTGGTGGTCACGCTGGACGACGCGACCAGCGCGGTCTACTCGGGCTTTATCGTCGCGGAGGAGGGCACGGCATCGAGCTTTCGCGCGCTGGCCGAGGTGATCGACCGACGCGGGCTGTTCTGCGAGCTCTATACCGACCGCGGCAGCCACTATTTCCATACGCCCAAGGCCGGGGAGCCGGTGTCGAAGAGCGTGCAAACCCAGGTCGGGCGCGCGCTGGCGCAGCTCGGGATCCGCCACATCGCGGCCTATTCGCCCGAGGCGCGCGGGCGTTCCGAGCGCGCCTTCCGCACCTTGCAGGACCGGCTGCCGAAGGAGCTGGCGCTGGCCGGCATCACGACGGTCGCGGCGGCCAATCGCTGGCTCGCCGAGACTTATTGGCCGGCCCATAATGCCGCCTTCGCGGTGACGCCGGCCGAGGCCGGCAGCGCTTTCATCGCCGACCGCACCGGCCGGGTGCGCGACATCCTGTGCATCCAGGAGGAGCGACGGGTGGGCAACGACAACACCGTCAAGTGGCGCGGCCTGAGCCTGCAGATCCCACCGAGCCCGCTGCGGGCGCATTTCGTGCGCGCCATGGTGCGCGTGCACGAGTACCCCGACGGGTGCCTGGCGATCTTCCATGGGCCGCATCGGTTGGCCGATTACGACCCCGAGGGAAAGCCGTGCGACACCACGAAACTGGCTGCGTGAGCCGCTTCGGCAGCCAGCCTGTGGATTTGTGGACAACGCTACGCGTTACCCACAACTCCACAGCCCGAACCACCACAGAAGCGGTCAATTAATGCGCTACGAAAACCGGTCAACTTGCGCGTCACAACAGTCCGGTGAGCCCCCACCCTAATCCTCCCCCGCGGGCGGGGGAGGGAATTCGGCCCAGCTTTTGCATTGTCGTTCCCGGTATGGATGACGTAAGTTCGCGAGAACAACATGCCGAACAGGGAAGAACATGATTTCTTTCACGCTAACATTGCGATCGGCGGCAGCGGCAGCTTTGCTTGCCGTGATCGTACCTTCGATCGGGTGGACCCAGAGCGGTCCGCAAAAGACTTTGCGGTTCATTCCGCAGGCGGATTTGCGAAGCATCGATCCGATCTGGACGACAGCCTATGTAACGCGAAATTTTGGTTATCTGGTCTTCGACACGCTGTTCGCGCTCGACAAGGATTTCAAGCCGCAGCCGCAAATGGTCGATCGCTGGAGTGCCAGTGACGATAAGCTGACCTACAGCTTCGTCCTGCGCGACGGTTTGAAGTGGCATGACGGCCAACCGGTGCGCGCCGCCGATTGCATCGCCTCCATTGAACGCTGGGGCAAGCGCGACACGCTCGGCCAAAAGCTGATGGAAGCCGTCGGCCAGATGCAAGCGGTCGACGACAAGACTTTTACGATAAAGCTGAAATCGCCGTTCCCGCTGATCCTCGATGCGCTCGGCAAGCTCTCGAGCAATGTGCCGTTTATGATGCCGGAGCGGCTGGCCAAGACCGACGCCTACCAGCAGATCCCCGAGGCGATCGGCTCCGGCCCGTTCAAGTTCGTCAAAGAAGAGTGGGAGCCCGGCCACAAGGCGGTCTTTGTCAGGAACGCCGACTACGTGCCGCGCGAGGAGGCGCCGAGCTTCGCCTCCGGCGGCAAGGTGGCAAAAGTCGATCGTGTCGAGTGGCTGTACATTCCTGACACCGCGACCGCCGCGGCGGCGCTCGGTGCCGGAGAGGCCGACTGGTATGAGCAGCCGCCAGCCGACCTCGTCCCGCTCTTTGCCGCCAATAAGGACATCACCGTCACGACGGTCGATCCGCTCGGCAACCACGGCATCCTGCGCTTCAATCACATCCAGCCGCCGTTCAATAATCTGAAACTGCGCGAGGCGGTTCTGAACCTGGTCGACCAGAAAGACTACATGGGGGCGGCGGCCGGAGATCCGAAATATTGGAAGACCTGCGCCGCACTGTTCGGTTGCGGCACGCCGTTCGAAACCAATGCCGGCGCCGACGCCCTGCTCAAAGGGCCAAACCTTGCCAAGGCAAAGCAGCTGATCGAAGAATCCGGCTACAAGGGTGAAAAGATCGTGCTGCTGTCGGCCACCGATCAGCCGATCGTGCAGGGCCAGGCCTTGGTGACATTGGACGCGCTGCGCAAGGCCGGGCTCAATGTCGAATTGCAGGCCAATGATTGGGGCACCTTGATCACCCGCCGCACCTCGAAGGAGCCCGTCGAAAAAGGCGGTTGGAGCATCTTTCATACCTGGACCTCGGCGCCGGACTTTTTCTCGCCGGCCGTCAACATCCCGATCCGCGGCAGCGGTGAGAAGGCATGGTTCGGCTGGCCGACCGATGCAAAGATCGAGGCGCTGATCGATGAGTGGTTCAAGGCGCCGGACCCCGAGGCGCAAAAGAAGCTCGCGGCCGATATCCAGGTGGAGGCCTACACCAACAACGTCCCCTACGTGCCGACCGGCCAGTTCGTCGCGCCGACCGCGTACCGCAAGAACCTCGAAGGAATTATCATCGCGCCGGTCGTCTTTCTGTGGAACGTCGAGAAGAAATGATTAGCCACCTTTCCCGTCGCCCCCGCGAAAGCGGGGGCCCAGGGACCGATTTGCTGGAGTTTGCCGCCCTGGGTTCCCGCGTTCGCGGGAACGACGAGTAGGCGTTTTATTCGTGTTTGCCTACATCATCAGACGGATCCTCGCGACCATCCCGGTGATGGCGGTGGTCGCGCTGTTCGTCTTCGCGCTGCTGCACCTGAGCCCCGGCGACCCCGCCGCCATCATAGCCGGGGACACGGCAACCGCGGACGACATCGCCCGCATCCGCCAGAAGCTGGGGCTCGACCAACCGCTCTTCATCCAGTTCGTGACCTGGGTCTGGGCCCTGCTGCACGGGGATCTCGGCATCTCGATCTTCACCAACCTGCCGGTCTCCAAGCTGATCGCGCAGCGGATCGAGCCCACCGTCACGCTGACGATCTCGACCCTCATTTTCTCGATCCTCGCGGCGATCCCAATGGGCGTGCTCGCGGCGTGGAAAGCCGGCTCGTGGATCGACCGGATGGTTATGCTGTTCGCGGTGCTGGGTTTTTCCGTGCCGGTCTTCGTGCTCGCCTATCTGCTGATCTATGTCTTTGCGATCTCAGCCGATCTCTTGCCGGTCCAGGGCTTTGTCTCGATCGGCAGCGGCTTGGGGCCGTTCCTCTCGCACATCGTGATGCCGACCCTTGCCCTCGGCGCGGTTTTTGCCGCGCTGATCGCCCGCATGACGCGCGCCAGCATGCTCGACGTGTTGGCCCAGGACTATATCCGCACGGCTCAAGCCAAGGGTTTGGCGAACGACAAGGTGCTGATCGGCCACGCGCTGAAGAACGCGGCCGTGCCGATCGCAACGATCATCGGCATCGGCGTCGCCTCGCTGATCTCTGGCGTCGTCGTCACCGAGACGGTGTTCGCGATCCCGGGTCTAGGCCGGCTGACCGTCGATGCGATCCTGCGCCGCGACTATCCGATCATCCAGGGGATCATCCTCGTCTTTTCAGCGGCTTACGTGCTGGTCAACCTGCTCGTCGACCTTAGCTACACCTTCCTCGACCCGCGCATCCGTTACTGAGGCCCGGTATTCACATGACGGTCGCGCCGACCGATCTCGCCATCCTCGCTGCTCCCGGCGCGCGCAAACGCGGGGTTCGCGACACTATCCGCCGACATCCGACGATCGTCATCGGCGCGACGCTGCTCGGTCTGATGGCATTGATGGCCGTCTTTGCCCCTTATCTCGGCACGGTCGACCCGCAGGCATTGTCGCCGGTCCGGCGGCTGCGCTGGCCCTCGGCGCAATACTGGTTCGGCACCGACATGCTCGGGCGCGACATCTACAGCCGCACGATCTACGGCGGCCGCGTATCGTTGACGGTCGGGATCAGCGTCGCGTTGTTGAGCATCAGTCTCGGGCTGCTGATCGGCCTCGTCACCGGCTTCAGCCGCTGGGCCGACGCGATCGTGATGCGGATCATGGACGGGCTGATGTCGATCCCGGCGGTCCTGATCGCGATTGCTCTGATGGCGCTGACCCGTGCCAGCATGGAGAACGTCATCTTTGCCATTACCGTTGCCGAGGTTCCGCGGGTCACGCGACTTGTCCGCGGGGTCGTCCTGACTTTGCGCGAGTTGCCCTTTGTTGAGGCCGCCCATGCCAGCGGCACCGGATTCTTCCGAATCCTGTGGCGGCACATCCTGCCCAACACTGTCCCGCCGCTCCTGGTGCAGGGCACATTTGTCGCCGCCTCGGCGATGATCGTCGAGGCGATCCTCTCCTTTCTCGGCGCCGGCACGCCCCCGAACATTCCGAGCTGGGGAAACATCATGGCGGAGGGCCGCAGCCTTTTTCAGGTCGCCTACTACATTGTCCTGATCCCCGGCGCGTTCCTGTCGATCACTGTCCTCGCCATCAACCTGCTCGGCGACGGGCTGCGCGACGCGCTCGACCCGCGTCTGGCGCGGCGCATGTAGTGCATGCCCGAGGCTGCCTACGTCGCTACCGTCCCGAAGGCCGCGACCGCCACAGTCGAGCCGATCCTCGACATCGCCGACCTGCGGACCTGGTTTTTCACCCGCGACGGGGTCGTACGCGCCGTCGACGGCGTTTCGTTTCACGTCATCCCCGGCGAGACCCTGGCGATCGTCGGCGAGAGCGGCTGCGGCAAGAGCGTCACGGCGCTCTCGATATTGCGGCTGATCCCGTCGCCGCCCGGCCGCATCGTCTCCGGCGCGATACGCTTTGCCGGGCGGGACCTTCTCGGGCTCAGCGAGGCCGAGATGCGCGAGGTCCGCGGCAACGAGATCTCGATGATCTTTCAGGAGCCGATGACCTCGCTGAACCCGGTATTGACGATCGGCCGGCAGATCGCCGAGACCCTGACCCTGCACCAAGGGCTTGGCCACAAGGCGGCGCTCGTCAGGGCAGCCGACATGCTGCGCCTCGTCCACATCCCCGAGGCCGACCGCCGCATTGGCGAATACCCGCACCAGCTGTCGGGCGGCATGCGGCAGCGGGTCATGATCGCAATGGCGCTCGCCTGCAATCCGAAATTGCTGATCGCCGACGAGCCGACGACCGCGCTCGACGTGACGATCCAGGCGCAAATCCTCGACCTGATGCGCGAGCTGAAGCAGAAGATCGACGCCGCGATCGTGCTGATCACCCATGACCTCGGCGTTGTCGCCGAGATGGCGCAGCGCGTCGTCGTCATGTATGCCGGGCGCAAGGCCGAGGAAGCGCCGGTCGGCCGGCTGTTCCGCCGGCCGCTCCATCCCTACACCAAGGGGCTCCTGAACTCGGTGCCGCGGCTCGGCGCCTCGCTCGATCATGAGCGGGCGCCGCGGCTCGCCGAGATCGCCGGGACCGTGCCGTCGCTCAGGGAGCCGATCCCGGGCTGCCCGTTCGAGACGCGCTGCGCCTTCGCGACCGACATATGCCGCCGCGAAATGCCGGCCTTCGACGAGAAGGAGCCCGGCCATTTCGCCGCCTGCTTCCATTCCGACCGGGTGGCCGCGGCATGACCGCTGCAGAGCCGCTTCCTCGCCCTCTCCCTAACCCTCCCCCGCGCGCGGGGGAGGGAATGGGTGGGGGCCGCGACCCGCCGCTCTCGGCCCCTCTCTTGTCGGTACGGGGGTTGGTCAAGCATTTCCCCGTCAAGAAAGGGCTGTTGCAGCGCACCGTCGGGCAGGTTCACGCCGTCGACGGCATCTCCTTCGAGATCGCCGAGGGCGAAACCCTGGGGCTGGTCGGCGAGAGCGGCTGCGGCAAGTCGACCGCGGGCAAGGCGATCCTGAAGCTGATCGACCCGACCGCCGGCGAGGTCCGCATCCGCGGCGAGCGGATCGATGGGCTCTCGCGCCGCGAGATGCGGCCTTACCGGCGCCAGCTGCAGGTGGTGTTCCAGGACCCCTACTCTTCGCTCAACCCGCGCCTGAAGATCCGCGACATCATCGGCGAGCCGCTGGTCAATTACGGCGTCTCCGGCGGCCGCGAGCTGGAGATGCGGGTCGAGGAGCTCGCCCTCAAGGTCGGCCTGCGACAGGACGCGCTCGCCCGCTACCCGCACGAATTCTCCGGCGGCCAGCGTCAGCGCATCGGCATCGCCCGGGCCTTGGCCCTCCACCCGGACCTCATCGTCTGCGACGAGCCGGTCTCGGCGCTCGACGTCTCGGTGCAGGCGCAGGTAATCAACCTGCTGGGCGACCTGCAGAGCGAATTCGGGTTGTCCTATCTGTTCGTCGCGCACGACCTCGCGGTCGTCGAGCACATCAGCCACCGCATCGCCGTCATGTATCTCGGCAAGATCGTCGAGATCGCCGACAAGCGCGCCCTCTTCACCCGCCCGCAGCACCCCTACACCGAGGCGCTCCTCTCGGCGGTGCCGGTCCCCGACCCCGAGGCCGCGAAGAAGCGCATCATCCTCAAAGGGCGACGTGCCGAGCCCGATCAACCCGCCCGCGGGGTGCCGCTTCCACACCCGCTGCCCCTACGCCTTCGCCCGCTGCTCGCAAGAGGAGCCGGAAATGCGCGAAATCCTCCCCGGCCACCGCGTCGCCTGCCATCTGCGCGAAGCGCAGACCCCGGCCTTCGCGCAAGCCGCCGCTGTGCCGGCCTAGTGGAAACTGCCCCATCATTTGAACAAATCGGCAACGCGCGCGATTTCACCCTGTCCCTGTCTCAGGGGTAACGCGCCGCAGCATATGCTGCGATCACCGAATCCGCTTCCGTCGTAGCACTTCAGCAGAGCCCAGCCATCTCAAGCTCGTCAGGCGGAGGTGTGGACCGGCACGGCGGGAAAAAGATGGTGAAGTGTAATCCGCTTCACATCCCTTTCACCGCACCGTTGCTAAGTCTGAGCCGCCGAACGGTTGAGGGTGGCTACAATGTTTCGACGTTCATTTCAGGCTGTTGCCGTGGTCCTGGTTACCGGCGCCATGACGCCGTCGGTGCCTGCTTCGGCTGGCATGGATCCGGCCTCGTTCATCAACAATCTCGGCAACCAGCTGCAGGCGGTGACCAGAAGCGCCTCGACGGAGCAGAAACTGGCGGGCTTTGAGGAGTTGTTCCGCACGGATTTCGACGTGCCAGGCCTTGGCCGCTTTGTGCTCGGCCGTTTCTGGCGGGCCTTTACCCCGTTCGAACAGCAGGAATTCCTATCGCTCTTCGAGCGTTACGTCGTGCTCACCTACAGCGAGAAACTGTCGGACTATACCGAAGACGGGGCTTGCCCGCGGGTGACAAGCAGCCGGCCGGACCCGGATGGGGTCGTCGTTTCAAGTCAGATCGTTCGCGGGCAGACGGCCCAGCCGCTCAAGGTCGATTGGCGGCTGACCGCGCAGAACGGATCTTACAAGATCAGCGACATCATCATCGAAGGGCTCAGCATGGCCGCGAGCGGACGCTCGCAGCTCGAAGGCGTGGTCGAGCGCAACGGCGGCCGGCCCCAGGCTATTCTCGCCGTCATGCGGCAACAGATTGCCGGCGCTTCCGCCCGTTAGATCGGCGATCGCGCAGCTAGACTGCTCCCGCGTTTTGTGGATGCGGCGTCACTCAAGGGTGGCTTGCGGATGACTGGATCTGGGAGAGCACTCGATCGAACGGCAATGTCGATACCCTAAAGTCGCCGCGGAAGGGGTTGCTGAGGGCGATGATCAGGATCAGCACCAGCACCCCGGAAATCGCCAGCATTGCCGACATGACAAGATGCATGACGAGGCTCGGAAAGCCGAGGAAAGAGCTGAAAGCAATCGTGAGGCCGCCGCCGACGAGCGTCACTACCCAGACGACCGCAGGAATTGTGGTCTCGGCAGCAAGCAATCTCTGCTGCCTCGCGTCTCGGAGCCGCGTCAGGGATTGCAGCAGCAGCGCATGCAGGTTCCCATCTGCGACGCCGGAAGGTTTGACACCGATCGCGATCCTGTTCAGCTTCTCCAGGTACGCCGCACCCCTGTCGACGATCCGGCCTTCCGCCTGGGCGGGCCACTCGACCCTCACCACCGTTTCCAGATACCCGATGATTTCGTCGCGCATCGCGGACATCTCGGGGTCGGCAAAGCCGACAGAGGCATTGTAGACCTCGAGAACGCCCGAGGCTTCTGCATAGCTGGCCGCCTTCGCCTTGTTGAAGCCATCCCAGGCGAGCATGGCCACAAACGCCAATAGCACGGCGAAGGTCACTCCGATGACGGAGAATATCGCCGCTGTGACGTCATTGTGTCCGCGGCGGAACTCGACCGATAGGAATTGGTGGGCGGCCAATTCGAAGAACACCGCACCGAGAGCCGCCAGGCCGACCAACAGGATTCCCACTCCCCAGAGCGGGTATTGGTAAACCATGCCGGGCTGCATGACGAACTGCATCATGATCCTGACCGCCAATGATGGAATCAGCCGGCGGGTCGGCTCCGCGGCATATTACCGAAGGGGATAAGATCGTCGAGAAGCGCATCGTTCTGAGGGCCGGCCAGAGCCCCGCGATACCCCCTTACCCTGGCCTCGCGGGCGGAGCCCGCACCCCCAACAACTCGACGAGCCGATAGGCCGTTTTCATCCCAGATGGTCGCCCAGATGGTCGCATCGACCGCTGGCGCGCGCTGTTGTAGGCTGCGCCGCGCAAAATTCGGAAGAGGGCGGCATGCGGTTTGGCATCGGACAGCCCGTCACGCGCAAGGAGGATGCCCGGTTCCTGACCGGGCGGGGGCGCTATGTCGCGGATATCGATCTGGTGCGCCAGACGCACGCCGTCCTGGTGTTCTCACCGCACGCCCATGCGCGGATCCGCGCGATCGACAAGGCTGCGGCGGAGCAGATGCCGGCTGTGTATGCCGTCCTGACGGGTGAGGATTGGGCAGCCGACGGGCTCGGCACGCTCGACCCGGAGGTCATGGCGGAGGACATGGGCGGACCCGCAGGACATCGCACCAAGCGCCCGCCGCTGGCGCAGGGCCGCGTGCGCTATGTCGGCGAGCGGGTCGCCATCGTAATCGCCTCGACCGAAGCGCAGGCGCGCGATGCGGCGGAGCTGGTGTCAGTCGATTACGAGATCCTGCCCGCGGTGGTGCATGCCGAGGATGCGGTCCGTCCCGACGCGCCATTGCTCCATGACGGCACAGCCAACAACACCTCCTTCACGATGCGCATGGGCGAGGAGGGTGCCGTCGAAGCCGCCTTCGCGCGGGCGCACCACATCACCAGGCTCTCGCTCTACAACAACCGCCTCACCGCCGTCACAATGGAGCCGCGCGGCTGCATTGCCGATTATGATCCCGGGACCCGCCGCTGGACGCTCTACAGCAGCACGCAGAATGTGCACGGCGTTCGCCAGACCCTGGCGCATCACATTCTGCACGTCCCCGAAAGCCGCATCCGCGTCGTCGCGCGCGATGTCGGCGGCGGCTTTGGCATGAAGGGCAATGTCTATCCCGAGGAGGCGATCATCGTCTGGGCTGCGCGCCGCGTCGGGCGGCCGGTGAAATGGATCCCGTCGCGCTCCGAGGCGTTGCTCGGCGATTATCACGGGCGCGACCAGAACGTCGCCGCCGAGCTGGCGCTCGACGCGGACGGCAGGTTCCTGGCACTGCGCTGGACCGGATCGCACAATGCCGGCGCCTATATCGAGGGCGCCGGCGCGATCCCGATCCTCTTCTCGCTGAAGCTCGCCTCGACCGTCTACGACATCCCCGCGGTGTCTGTGACGAGCAGCCTCGTGTTGACCAATACTGCGCCGACCGTGCCCTATCGCGGCGCGGGGCGCCCCGAGGCCGTCTACATCATGGAGCGGCTCGTCGACCAGGCAGCGCGCGAGATGCGCATCGATCCGGCCGAATTGCGCCAGAAGAACCTGATCCGCCCGGACGCCTATCCTTATGAGACGCGCACCGGCTGGATCTACGACACCGGGAATTATACTGCGGCAATGGCCAAATGCCAGGCGTTGGCCGACTGGGACGGCTATGCCGCACGGCGCGCCGAGAGTGGAGCCGCCGGCAAATACCGCGGCCGCAGCATCACCTACTATGTCGACAATACCGGCGTCTTCAACGAGCGCATGGAATTGCGCTTCGACCCCTCGGGCGAATTGACCATCCTCGCCGGCACGTTGTCGCACGGACAAGGACACGAGACGACCTATGCGCAGATGGCCGCGGACTGGCTCGGCGTGCCCGAAGACAAGATCCATCTTCTGCAGGCCGACACCGACGAGGTCGCAATCGGCCGCGGCACTTACGCGTCGCGCAGCATGATGATCGGCGGCAGCGCATTGCGCGCCGCGGCCGACGAGGTCATCGCGCGCGGCAAGCGCTTTGCCGCGCATTTCATGGAGGCCGATGCCGCCGACATCGCCTTTGCCGACGGCGCCTTCACGATCGCCGGCACCGACCGCTCGATGCCGATCGGCCAAATCGCGCAGATGTCGTTCATCCCGGTCGGCCTGCCCTCGGAGCTCGGCGTCGGCCTGCAGGGAGCCGGCGCCTTCTCCTCCGCTATGCCGAGCTTCCCCAATGGCTGCCATATCTGCGAAGTCGAGATCGACCCCGAGACCGGCGCAGTCGAACTCGACCGCTACACCGTCGTCGACGATTGCGGCACTGTGATCAACCCCTTATTGGCAAAGGGCCAGATCCAGGGCGGCGTCGCGCAGGGCGCCGGCCAAGCGCTCTATGAGGACGTCGTCTACGACCGCGACAGCGGCCAGCTCTTGACCGGCAGTTTGATGGATTACGGCATCCCGCGCGCCGACACGATTGCCGCGGGTCAATGTCGATTTCAGCCCCGTGCCCAGTACGACGAACCCATTGGGCGCCAAAGGCGTCGGCGAAGGCGGCACCGTCGCCTCGACCCCGACCGTGATGAACGCCATCATCGACGCCCTCTCGCCGCTCGGTGTCACCGACGTGCCGATGCCCGCCACCCCCGAACGCATCTGGCGCGTGATACGGGAGCAGGGGACGCGCTAAAGCTCGCCCGCCCTTTAGTTCCTGGTGGCAAGGCGCCTCGACCCAGAGTTCCGTATTGCGGTCGAACGTCACCCAACTTTAGCGACGACGACCAATTCTTTTCCATAGGCCGGGGCGGATCCGGCGAAATCGCTGTACTCTGTCTCGACCGCGAAGCCGCAGAGGTTGAGCAGATGATGCAGCTCCCAGCGATAGGTCCAGCGCAAGGTCATCTCGCGAGTGTCCTCAGCCAATACCTCGCCATTGAGTCCGATTTCGGCGTAACGCCAGTGATCGCGGCGAATTTGGTCGAAGTGGTCGAAATTGGTTCGGAGAATCTCGCCCACATAACGACGCCCAGTCTCCGGATGGGTGCCAGACAGCTTCGGCCGGATCGCCTTCGGGTCGATCAGCCAGTCGAGACGAGGATCGAACAAGTGCAGGACCAACCGGCCGGTCGACGCCATGTGCCGGCGAATGGCCTCCAACGATTTTCTTTGTAGATCGATCGTCAACAGGCTCTGGAAGGAGCGAAAAGGCACAAAGATCAAGCCGAAATTCCGATCCAAATCCAGAGCACTCATGTCCTGATTGACCAAGCTCAGGCGTTCTTGGACACAAGCGGGAAGCGCGCCAAGCTTGCGTCGCGCTATCGTCAGCATCGCTTCCGAACGGTCGACGCCGGTCACCTGCAATCCCGCTTTGGCAAGCCGCAGGGCGACGCGCCCAGTGCCACAGGCAAGCTCGAGGACAGGTCCGCCAACCTCGCGGGCGGCCCGCTCATAGAAGGCCACATCGCCGGCAATCTGCGGCGCTGAGGCGCTATAAAAGGCGTCATAAGCCTCGACGAAAAGCGACTCCGCCTTCTCGTAGAACAGGTCTGCAACTGGCTCCAAGACGTGTCCTCCCTGGACCATTCTGGACGTCGTCACTGCGTCTTGCCTGCCTCATTCCGGTCCCCGAAGGTCCGGTCGAGAAGATGTCAGCTCGCGGATAGCGGCTCGAACGAAATCCGCTCGACCGCTACACCGTAGTTGACGACATCGGCACCGCCGTCAACCCGCTGTTGGCGAAGGCCCAGATCCAGGGCGGCGTTGCGCAAGGCGCGGGTCAGGATTGCTGGAGGATGTCGTCTACGACCCCGACAGCGGTCAGCTCTTGACCGGCATTTTGATGGGATACGGGATCCCGCGCGCCGATACGATGCCGAGGGTCACCGTCGATTTCAGCCCCCGTCTCCAGCACGACAAACCCGCCAGCGAAAGCGGCACCGTCGCCTCGACGCCCACTGTCATGAACGCAGTCCTCGACGCTCTTACCCCCGCCCGGCGCCATCTCCCTCAGGGTGCGCCCGGTGCGGCGGCGGTCCGGGTCTCCGCCGGCCTTTCTGCAGCTGCCGGCGAGATGCCGGGCGGCTTTCCGCGACGGGCGGCATAGGAAGCGATGACGCCGACGATGCCGCGGCGGAAAACCAGCACGCAGAACACGAAAATGACGCCCTGGACGACGGTGACCCAGGAGCCGAGCTGGGCCAGATAATGCTGCATCGCGGTCAGAAAGAATGCGCCGACGACCGGGCCGAGGATTGTTCCGAGCCCGCCGACCAAGGTCATCAGTACGACCTCGCCCGACATCGTCCATTGGACGTCGGTCAGCGAAGCCAGCTGAAAGACCAGCGATTTGAGTGAGCCAGCGAGGCCGGACAAGCCGGCCGAGAGGATGAAGGCGAGGAGCTTGTAGCGGTCGGCGTCATAGCCGAGCGAGACGGCGCGCGGCTCGTTTTCGCGGATCGCTTTGATAACCTGGCCGAACGGCGAGTGAACCGTTCTCACGATGACCGCAAAGCCGATCAGAAAGATGGCCAGCACAAAATAGTACATCGTCAAGGTGTCGCCGAGATCGACAACCCCCAAGAGCATGCCGCGCGGCACCGCCTGGATGCCGTCCTCGCCGCCGGTGAAGCGTGCCTGCAGGGCGACGAAATAGACCATCTGCGCCAATGCCAGGGTGATCATTGCGAAATAGATGCCCTGCCGGCGGATCGCCAGCCAGCCGACGACCGTGCCGAGGAGAGCCGCCACCGCGGCTCCGGCGAGAATACCGAGCTCGGGCGGAAACCCCCACACTTTGACGGTGTGCGCGGTGACGTAGGCGGCGCTGCCGAAGAAGGCCGCGTGGCCGAACGACAACAGCCCGACATAGCCGAGCAGCAGGTTGAAGGCGCACGCGAAAAGCGCAAAGCAAAGCGCCTCCATGACGAAGACCGGGTAGAGGATGAACGGCGCGACCAGCGCCAATCCGAGCAGGACCGCCGCCAGGGCCCGGTTCCACCTGCCGATTTCGGCCATCTCAGCGGGCCCGCCCAAAAAAGCCGGCTGGCTTGACCAGCAATACCAGGGCCATGACGACAAATATCACGGTGCTCGAGGCCTCCGGATAGAACACCTTTGTCAGCCCCTCGACCAGCCCCAGGGCGAAGCCGCTGACGATCGCGCCGAGGATCGAGCCCATGCCGCCGATCACGACGACGGCAAAGACGGTGATGATGATGTTCGACCCCATCAACGGGCTGACCTGGTAGATCGGCGCCGCCATGACGCCGGCGAGCGCCGCCAGCGCGACGCCGGCGCCGTAGGTCAACGTGATCATCCGCGGCACGTTGATGCCGAAGGCCTGGACGAGGACCGGGTTCTCGGTTGCTGCCCGCAGATAGGCGCCGAGCCGGGTGCGCTCGACCGTGAACCAGGTGGCGAGGCACATGACGAGAGAGGCGAGGATGACCCAGGCGCGGTAGTTCGGCAGAAACATGAACCCGAGATTACGGCCGCCCTGCAGCTCGGGGGGGATCGCATAGGGCTGGCCCGAGGACCCGAATTGCTGACGGAACACCCCTTCGATGATCAGCGCCAGACCAAACGTCAATAAGAGCCCGTAGAGGTGGTCGAGACCGTAGATGTGGCGCAGCAGAAGCCGCTCGATCGCGATCCCGAGGGCACCGACGATAATCGGCGCCAGGATCAGCGCCGGCCAATATCCAAGTCCCAATGCGTTGAGCAGAAACCACGCGCAAAAGGCGCCCAACATGTATTGCGCGCCATGCGCGAAGTTGATGATGTTGAGGAGCCCGAAGATGACCGCCAGCCCGAGGCTCAGCATCGCATAAAAAGCGCCGTTGATCAGCCCGACAAGCAGCTGCGCGAACATCGCCGGGGCCGGCGGGACGGTCAGGTGAACCCAGTCGAGCATCTTGAGTTCATTGCGAGGGGGCGCCCGGTTGGCCGGCGCCGTAGAGCTCGGCGGCGTCATGGGCGAGCAAGGATCGCGATGCGGGGCGCATGTAGACCATATGGCCACCATCATAGACCCGAAGCTGAATGGCCGATCGCGTCGCAGCGGGGATTTCCAATTGGCCGACGAGCCAGCGCGAGCTGAGATACGGCGTCACCAAGTCATAGCGTCCATTGACGATCAAAACCTTCGTCGCCGGGTGCTCGAGCAGCGCCGCCTCGAGCGATGACATCGCCAGGCCTTCGGTGCCGTGCTGTCGTTCGCCTTCCCAGTTCCATTGCTGCGAGACATCGTGGGGAAGCACTCGGTAGGGCTGATCGGTATGGACCCCGAGCACCTCGGAGAGATAGGTGTTGAATGCCGTGCCATAGGCGGCGGCGGCCGGCTGCAACACCGGGTCGCCGGCGGCTCCGGCCCCGTCTTCGGGGCCTCCCGCCCGGCTGATCGTGCTGTCGTATAGGCTGACTACCTGCCCTTGGCCCCGCCGCACCTCGCGAGCGAAAATGTGGCGCGGGATGCGGCCACGGTAGCGGCGCACGATATCCGCCGGAACCCCGGCGATTTCTGCCACCTTTGCAATGAAGGGGTTGCCGGGCGCCGGCTGTCCGTTGAGCCCGGCAAGACCGACCAGATAGTCCGAGAGCGCAAAGCGCTCGGCCTCCGCGACGCTGCCGGCGGCGGGAGCCGCGTCGTAGACGGCCGCGGTTGCGGCATAGGAGGGCAGGATGAAGGCGGCGGCGAGAAGATCGCGTTCGGTCTGATGCAGGGCCGAGAGGTCGAGCGCCGGCGAAACCAGGACGAGACCTTTGACGATCACGTCGAAATCGTGCGGCAGCGTTTGCGCCATCGCCGCCGCCCGGAAGCCGCCATAGCTCTCCCCGACGAGCCAGACCGGCGAGGTCCAGCGCTGATGCCGGGTCAGCCAGAGCCGGATCACCGAGCCGAGCGAGGCGATATCGGCGCGCACATCCCAGAAGGGCTTGTCCGGATTTTCCTCCTTGCCCTTGCCGCGGCTGAAACCGGTGCCGACCGGGTCGACAAAGACGAGATCGGTAAAGCCCAGCCAGGTCGCCGGGTTATCGATGAGGTGGACCGGAGGGGTCGGCACGGCACCGTTTTCCGGGGTCTGCAGGATCTGCGGGCCGAGCGCACCGAGATGCAGAAAGACCGAGGCCGCACCGGGACCGCCATTGAAGACGAAGCTGACCGGCCTGGCGCTGCCATTCTCGCCATCTGTTAGATAGCTGACCGTGAAGATCGAGGCGGTGGTGTTGCCCTTGGCGTCGGTCACCGGCAAAGTCTCGGCGATTGCCTCGTAGTCGAGCCGGCTGCTCGTTCAGCTCCATCGTATGATGGGTCGCTACCCGCGCCGGCAGCTCGCCATTCGGCTTCTCCTCCGCCCGCGACTCGGGCGTCCAGAGGATGGCCAACAGCAACAAAGACACGACCGCAATAGATTTCGGCATCGAGCGCCTCGAATTTTGCCCGGTCGAGCGGCCCGGCAGAAGTTCGACAGGTGAGAGCGAACTGTGTCGATTCTGTGGGATCGGGGCGGTAAGCTCCAGCATTATCGAATTTTCCGGGGAGGGTCACATGCCGAGTTCCGCCCGCGTTGCGCTGATCACCGGCTGCGGCAAGCCGGTCGGCATCGGCAACTCGACGGCCCGCGCGCTCGCCGCGGCCGGCGTGACCGTCGTCGTCTCCGATGTCGTGCCGGCAGGTGTCGCCAACGAGCACAATGTCGAAGGCGACATGGACAGCTCCTGGAATGGTGTCGACAGCCTCGTCCAGGATCTCGTGCGCAGCGGCAGAACCGCTTCCTCGACTCTCGGCGACGTCAGCGTCGAGGCCGATGCCGGGCGAATGGTCGAGGAAGTGCTGGGGCGCTACGGCCGGCTCGACATTCTCGTCAACAATGCCGGCGCGCCGCAGGGCGCCGACCGCAACGAGATCGAGGATGTGCCGGTCGAGGCCTGGGACCGCACGATGGGCGTCAACGCCCGCGGCGCCTTTCTGATGTCGCGCGCCGCCGTGCCGGCAATGCGCAAGGCCGGCTGGGGCCGCATCGTCAGCGTCTCCTCGAAGGCGGCGTTCCGCCCTGGCAAGCATCGCGCCGCCTATGCCGCCTCGAAGGCGGCGATCGTCGGGTTCACCAAGTCGCTCGCGTTCGATCTGGCGCCGCACGGGATTACCGTCAACGCCGTCTGCCCCGGCCCAATCCGCACCTCGCGGGCGATCAGCACCAACCGGCGCGAGTACGGCGACGATCTCGAAATCGGCTTTGCCGAGCGCGCCAAGGCGATCCCGGTCGGCCGTTTCGGCAGCCCCGACGAGGTCGCCGCGATGATCGCGTTTCTGGCTTCCGAGCAAGCCGCGTTCGTGACCGGCCAGGCGATCGGCGTCGACGGAGGCTGGTGAGGGCGGCTAAGACTGGATGATCAAGCCGATGTTCCTGCTGGCCCTGACGGCGCTGCTGACCGCCTGTGTCAGTCCGGATAATGTCCGGGCCGCCCCCGAAGACACCTGGACCTGGCAAGTAAACCAGAATTATCAACGATTTGCCCACTGCCTCGACCGACACGCTGAACGGCGCGTCGGTGCACTCCTGGTTTTACCAGGCGCCACGGCCGATAACGAGTTTCGACCAACAGTGGCAAAGACATCGCATAATCCTGAAGTCGATCGATCCCTTGGGTGTCGAACAGGTGCACATCGAAGTCGATGGCATTAGCGAACACAACACACGCATCGTCGCCGGTGCGAAAAACCTGGAAGCATTCGGCGGCGGCGCGCCAATGGTCTATGTCAGAGCCTATGTCGATGTCTGCGCGCGAGCGTGACGAAAACCACGGAATGCGGAGTGTCGGATGAAGAAGATCGAGATCACCGCCTACGGCGCCCCGGAAGAGGTCGCACATTGCATCGATGCACCGGCCGTCGGCGACCCCGGCACTGGTGAGGTCGTTTTCGACGTGTTGGCTTTTCCGATCAACCCGGCGGACATCTCGTTCTGCCGCGGCAATTACCGCCTGCGCCCGCCATTGCCCGCGACACCCGGCGCCGAAGGCCTCGGGCGCGTCATTGCCGTCGGCGCCGGCGTCACGCACGTCAAACCCGGCGACTTGGTGATCAATATGCAACGCGAGAATTGGACGCAGCGCCGCCGCGTGAAGGCCGAGGACGCGGTGCCGATCCCACCGGGTCTGGACCTGGCGCAAGCGGCGATGCTGCGCATCAATCCGCCGACCGCATTGTTGCTGCTGGAGGATCACGTCGCACTGAAGCCGGGAGATTGGGTGATCCAGAACGTCGCCAATTCGGCGGTCGGGCGGCATGTGATCGTGCTGGCCAAGGCGCGCGGCGTGCGCACGGTCAATGTCGTACGCCGCGACGATGTCGCCGGAGAGCTGCGCGATCTCGGCGCGGATGCCGTCGTGAAGGACGGCCCCGACCTGGCCGAGCGCGCCCGCGCAGCCACCGGCGGAGCGCCGATCCGGCTCGGCATCGATGCGGTTTCCGGGGAGGCCTGCAAGCGGATCGGCGACTGCGTCGCCGACGGTGGCGTCGTGGTCAGCTACGGGTCGATGTCGGGTCAGGACCCGGTGATGAGCCGGGCGGCGGTCAATATGCGCGGCGTCAATCTGACCGGGTTCAATCTCGGCCGCGGTCTCGCCAGGCGCACGCAAGAGCAGGTGCGCGGGATCTATGCCGACCTCGCGGCCAAGCTCCGCAACGGCGTGCTCAAGGCGCCGATCGATGCATTCTACCCGATCGAGGAGATCCGGCCGGCGCTCATCAGGGCGCAGCAAGGGGGTCGGCACGGCAAAGTGCTCGTGCTGCCCAATGGGCCGCTGCAATGACCGACAGCCAGCCACCAAGGCCTGATCCTGGACCAGTTCACGCGCCAGGCGGCTTTGTTCAGCACCGCTGCCCCGATCACCAACGCGGACGCGCTGCGAATGATCGTCGAGGCCGCTCGGCCGGGACCGGACGATACGGTCCTCGATGTCGCCTGCGGCGGCGGCATCGTCGTGTGCGCCTTCGCCCCGCATGTGCGCCGGGCGACCGGCATCGACGTGACCCCGGCAATGCTCGATCAGGCGCAGAGGCTCGCGGCGGAGAAGGGGTTGACCAATGTCGAGTGGCGGCAGGGCGACGTGAATTCGCTGCCGTTCGAGGACGGCAGCTTTACGATCGTGGTCACGCGCTTCTCGGTGCACCATTTCCCGGACCCCGCCGCGGTCTTGCGGGAAATGGCCCGCGTCTGCGCGCCCGGCGGACGCATCGTCATCGTCGACATGTATGCCTCGCAGGACCCTGCCAAAGCCGCGGAATTCAACCGGTTGGAGCGTCTGCGCGACCCCTCCCACATGCGTTCGCTGACCTTGGCCGAGCTGAAAGGCCTGTTCGGCGAGGCCGGACTGCCGGAGCCGGAGGCGAGCTTCTACGAATTGCGGGACGAGGTCCGGAATCTGCTGGCCCGCTCCTTCCCCGAGCCGGGCGACGACGCCAAGATCATCGAGCTGTTCAAGGCTTCCGCCGCGGATGATCGGCTCGGGCTGCCGGTCCGTATCGAGGGCGAGCGGATCCATTACGCCTATCCGGTCGCGATCCTCGCCGCGCAACGCCCCGCGGAATGAGCATCCCGGCACCCTTCGAGCGTTACGAAGGCGAGGTCCTGCCCGAGTGGATCGACGCCAACGAGCACATGAACCTCGCCTATTACACGGTGCTGTTCGACTACGCGACCGATGCGCTGTTCGACGCCATCGGCATCGGCCGCCAATACAAGGACAGCACCGGCAACGGCACCTTCGTGGTCGAGACGCACAATTTGTACGAGCGCGAGTTGCTGCTCGGCGATCGCGTGCGCGTCGGCACGCAGATCCTCGGCATGGACGGCAAACGCCTGCATCTGGCGCACGAGATGTTCATGGCCGCGAATGGCCTGCGCGCCGCTACGCAGGAATTGATGTATCTGCACGTCGACTTGTCGACCCGCCGCGTCGTGCCGTTTCCGGACGGGGTGCGGCAGCGCGTCGCCGCCGCAGCGGCGGCGCACGCCCATCTTGCCCGCCCCGATTGGGCCGGGCGACGGATCGCGATGCCGGCGTGAAGGGCCCCTCACCCCGCTTGCCCCCACCCTTCCCTCCCCCGCGAGCGATCGCGAGCGGGGGAGGGTTATAGTGGGGGCTACTCCGCGGCTTCGCGCGCTTCCTCGATCAGCCCCACGGGCGATGCCGCAAGCTCCAGAAGGGTGGTCGCCTCGGTCTCCGGCAGCACCTCGACGCCGCGCAGTTTGCGGTCCATTGCGCGCCGGCGGACGCCGGCCTCCTCGACGACCTTCTGCGCTTCGTCCAGCTTCTTGTGCACCTTGTCGATAATTCCGCCGAATTTCTCGAATTCGGTCTTGACTGCCGAGAGGACCTGCCAGACCTCGCTCGAACGCTGCTGGATCGCCAAGGTGCGGAAGCCCATTCGCAGCGACAGCAATAGCGAGACCAGCGTCGTCGGGCCCGCCACCATGACGCGGCATTCGCGCTGCAGCCAATCCACCAGGCCGGGCCGTCTTATGACCTCCGCGAACAGTCCCTCGGTCGGCAGGAACATGACGGCGAAATCGGTGCTGTGCGGCGGCGCGACATACTTGGCGCAAATGTCTCTGGCGGCGCTGCGCACCCGCCCCTCGATGCCGCGCAACGCCGCCTCGGCCGCTTCCAGATCGCCTCGCTCGCTCGCCTCGACCAGCCGGTCGTAATCCTCGCTCGGGTATTTCGCGTCGAGTGGAAGCCACAACGGCGTCTCACCGTCACCCGGCAATTTGACCGCGAACTCGACCCGCTGATTGCTGCGCGGCCGCACCTCGACATTGCGCGCGTATTGGTCGGCTGTGAGGATCTCCTCGAGGATGTTGCCGAGCGCCACCTCGCCCCAGGTCCCCCGCGATTTGACGTTGCTGAGGATACGCTTAAGATCGCCGACCCCAGTTGCCAGCGCCTGCATCTCGCCGACGCTCTCGTGCACTCGGGTCAGTAAATCGTTGACGATCTTGAACGACGCACCGAGCCGCTGCTCCAGCGTTCCTTGGAGCTTTTCGTCGACGGTCTGCCGCATCTGCTCGAGTTTCGCGGCATTCTCTGAACGCAGCACGTCCAGGCGGCCTTCAACCGTATTGCGCAGCGCGTCCTGCTGGGTCTCGGACTTCCGGGCGAGCTCCGTCACCGCGACCCCGAGGCGATCCCCCAATTGCTGAAGTGTATGTTGCACCTCCTCACGCAAGGCTTTGGCGCTCGCGGCAGCCTCCTCGCGCAACATTTTAGCGCCCAGGGCGCTCTCCTGCCGTCCGCGTGCCAGCTCGTCGCGCAGCACTTGTTCAAGGCTCTGCTGTTGAGCAGCCGGATTATAGCGGAAGCGAAGAAGGATGGCCGCCGCGAGCGTGGCTCCCGCAAGCGCGATGGCGAGACTGGCGGTCGCGAACAGCTCTATCGACACCTGCGCTCCCGAATGCGACTGTCATGGCGAGAACATAGAGCGAACATGAGGCGGAAATTAAACCGATCCCACCGACGATGTCGAGAAATTCTGTACGAGTGGAATTAATCTGGGGTTATCGCGGGATTCCGCCCGCCCGGTGGTCCGCGGGTGGCCGGACTACGAAGCGCGAGCGCCGCAGCCGATTCGACAAGTTCATCCAGCGAGGTTTGCCCCAATGCCCGAAGCAACCAAAGACTTCGCCATGTTCCCGCACGATTGGCACTCGACCGATTACGTTGCGGAATGGATCGCGCGGGACGCGGCTCGGGACCCCGAGCGGCGTCCTCTCTTGCGGCGAATGCTGTCGCTTGCGCCGTTTCCGCGCGATGCCGAGTTGGGCGTGCTGGACGTCGGTGCGGGTTATGGCGCGGTCAGCGAAGAAGTGCTGCAGCGCCTTCCCGGCGGCTCGCGTCACGTTGCAGGATTATTCTCAGCCGATGCTCGACCGCGCCCGCGAGCGTCTCGCCGACCGGTCCGACCAGCTCCGCTACATCCTCTGCGACCTCGTCGATCCGTCATGGCCAAAGCGGGTCGGCGGCCCCTTCGACCTCGCCGTCTCCGCCATCGCCCTCCACAACCTGCGCGACCCCGAAAAGATCTTCGCCTGCTACCGGGCGATCCACGATCTGCTCGAACCCGGCGGCTGTTTCTTGAACTGCGACCGTTTTGTCGAGGGCGTCGAGCCGCATTTGGCCGCGCTGCGCGAGGCAGGTTTCGCCCGTGTCGAGTGCCCCTGGCGAGAGTCGCCTCGCGCCATCGTGGTTGCTAGCTCGGATTGCCGGCTAACCCCTGCCCTTCCTCACGCGGCGCTCGAGGGGCCAGGCGAAGCTCAGCTCATGGCCGTCGGGATCGGTAACATGAAAGAAGCGCTCGCCCCATTCCGCGTCGCGCGGCGGCGCCTCGATCCGGCAACCGGCGGCGACCAGTCGGGCATACAGCCCGTCCACATCCGAGTGGTAGAAGATCACGCGGCCCCACCACGACCACTGCCGCGCAGCCGGCTGGGCGATCAGGTTCACAAAATTGCCGCCCGCTTTGAAGCTGGTGAAGCCTTCGTCTTCACCGCCATACAGCATGGCAAACCCGAGCACCCGGTAGAATCGGACCGCGCGCCGCATGTCGTGCGTCGCGAGAGTGATCGCGCTGATGCCCTCGATCATCACCGGGCTCCTCCAACATGGCAATGCCGGCGGCGCAGCGCCGTCACGTAACACGCATTCAACGCTAACGCGCCGACAACGGCCGCGACATTCTCGGCTACCCCACGGCAAAGTCACTGCCCGTAGCGGTCCTGCACTCCTGTTCCACCTGTTTTATCAGGTCGAGATCAGGCGTAGCGAACCTCTTCAAAGACAATCCCGCACGGGCTCACAGGTACCGATCCCCATCAGAATACGATGCGAATATGGCAATTGCATGGTTCTGATGCTGAGGATCTTCGCCTCCATCGGCGCTGCCGCTCGACGAATCGACCGCACGACCGGGACCATCGCCAATTGCTCGTGCTTTTTATTTCGTCGTTCCCGCGAAAGCGGGAACCCAGAGCTCCGGGGCCTCGTCGCTCGCCCCCTGTTCAAGCCAGGGGCAGGCCCTGGGCCCCCGCTTTCGCGGGGGTGACGGAGAAGATCATGTAGCGCAGCACATGGATCATGAACGATCCCCGGACGGCCGTGGGCCTTCAGCCCACGGGCTTGTCCCGTGGGCCTCACGGGCCGTCCGGGGACCCCGACCGCGGTGCCCGTCGAGCCATTTAGGCGTCAAGCCCAGATAATGCGCGTCACCGGCGCCTCGCCGGCGGTCGCGATGCCGTCGATGTCGGCGGGTGATCGGCTGGCACAGCCTCGAACGGCGGAGATGACCAGGTCAGCGATTACCCGCGTGCGCGTTCATGTAAGCTCGTAGAATGGCGTTGATCCGCGTCTGATAGCCGCGTTCGCTGCGAAACCATTCGAGAAGGTCGGCGTCCAGTCGCATCGTCACGGTCTCCTTCCGCCGGGGCATGACCACGCGCGCCTCCTTCCAGAAGGCCTCGTCGGTCGGCTTTACATCGGGATCGTCGAAATCGCGGCATGGATCTCCTCGTCGGTCATCGAGCGGAGACGCCGCCAGTCGGTCTTGGGCTCAGTCTTCGAGGTGGTTCCAGAAGTATCGTCGCTCATGAGTTCGGACCTCCATGCTGATATGATATGGCGCTCATCCCGGTCGCGGTCGGTGTAGATCACCGTGATCTCGATCCCGTTGACGAGGCCGATTGCATAAATGCGGACCTCGCCATAGTCGTAACGATCATCGGCGCGCTCCACGGTTGGCCCATCAAAATGCGCGCGGCATCCTCAACGCGATACCATGCCTGCGGACATTGGCGGCGTTCTTACGGATCCCGCGTGAACCGCATCCCAAATCTTTACGAAATGTATTTACGTATGTCAATTTGTTAAGTCGGGCGTCTCGACATTCCTCGCCGTGCCGAACAGGTAGACCGGCCCCTGTTCGCTGCCAGGGGTAAGCTTTGCGGGAAGTCGCGCTGCGGCGACCAGGATCAGTGCGCCGCCGCCATCGGTCACCAGGCACCTGCAATAGCCGGAACGGGTAGGCGATCATCCGCGAGTTCAGCACATCCTCGACGGTGATCGGCGTCTTGAAGGTGGCGTGCGGGTTCCTGGCCGCCCATTCGCGCTGCACGACCGAGACCATCGCCAGTTGCACGTGCTTTTATTTCGTCGTTCCCGCGCAAGCGGGAACCCAGAGCTCCGGGAACTCGTCGCTCCCCCCTGTTCAAGCCAGGGGCAGGCTCTGGGCCCCCGCTTTCGCGGGGCGACGGAGAAGATCATGTAGCGCAACACCGGGACCGTGAACAAAGTCGGCGGCCCATCGGCCCACCCCCACCCTAACCCTCCCCCACTTGCGGGGGAGGGAAGGGAGGGGGCTGCCGGCGAGGCTCGGTCGGCGCGACGAGGTTGCGGGCGCGCCCGACGCCGGAGCGGCCTCTCTCGCCATGGGTGATCAGCACGGTCTTGCACAGACCCGAGGCGACCGCCGCGGCGGCATGGCGGACATGGATCATGAACGATCCCCGCGCGGCCGTGGGCCTTCAGCCCACGGGCATAGTCCCGTGGGCCTAGCAGGCCGTCCCGGGGACCTCGGCCGCGGTGCCGTCGACCCATTTCGGCGTGAGCCCCAGATAATGCGCGACCGTCACCAGCGTCTCGCAGGCGGTCGCGATGCCCTGGCCTCTCAGCAAACCACCGCGGTCAGCTTATCGTATCGTCGGGCCGGGGCGCCTCACCGCCTTTGCGTCGCATGAGCCGATCGAAGGCGTCAAAGTCCGCCCGCGCGCGACGCTCGGCAGAGAACTCGGCTGTATTCATGGCTGCCAGTTTCTCGGCGACAGCGGTCGCAACGAACTGGTTGACGCTGATACCATCTTGCTTTGCGCGCCGCTCTACTTCCGCTTTGACCGAGCGCGGCAGACGGAGCGGATAGGTACTTTGATTTTTCATGTTCTGATCCTCCGTATCGCTTCAGCGGGTGTTAGCACATCGATGCCGAACCGTGCAGGCGCGTCGCCAAAATCCCGCCGGTTGAACGTCACCAGCGCCGCAGCCTGCCCATTGACCGCCGCTTCGAGCACGAGTTCGTCGGCTGGATCGCGCAGTTGCGGTCGCCACATGAAATGCGTCTCGACCGGCTCGACCATCGCCAACACGCCATCGATGAAGATGCCGACATCCTCAAGATCGAGGCCGGCGGCCAGGCGATGCTCGGCAAGAAGGCAGGTGGCCTCATATTCGAGAGCGAGTGCGACATTGGCGAGCAACCTTACCTCCGACCGGCGGGCCGCCATCAGCAATGCGGCCGACGCGCCGGTCGGGCTGCGCATGGCCGCGACAATGATATTGGTGTCGAGCACGCATCTCATATGACATCATTTATGACATCGCGGGCGATGTTACACGTGTGGCGGTGGTCTGCAAAAGTATTTTCATGATCGATCGACGTCTTGAAGGTGGCGCGCGGGTTCTTCGCGGCGCATTCGCGCTGCACGACCGAGACCATCGCCAGTTGCTCGTGCTTTTACTTCGTCGTTCCCGCGCAAGCGGGAACCCAGAGCTCCGGGGCCTCGTCGCTCGCCCCCTGTTCAAGCCAGGGGCAGGCTCTGGGCCCCCGCTTTCGCGGGGGTGACGGGAAATACATGTAGCGCAAGACCGGGATCGTGAACAAAGTCGGCGGCCCCAATGGCCCATAACCCTCCCCCGACTGGCGGGCGAGGCTGGCGGAGTGGTCGCCGCCACGACATTGCGGGTGCGCCCGACGCCGGAGCGGCCGCTCTCGCCATTGGTGATCAGCTCCGGCGCATGCCGTGGCGTACCCGCAAATCCTTAAATGGTCCCCAGCAATCCGATAGCGGATGACGTACGGATAAACGAGCGCCCACTCGCGCAGATTGGTGCCATGAACAGCACGACCGCGCTGAGGAAAGCTTTCCAGGCTGTCGCCAGCCGCAACCAACTCTCGCCGAGATCTTCGGCAGCGCGCTGGTTAAACCTGGCGATGTAACGGTAGATGTGACGGATGTCGCGTAGCGCCGATGGCGACCAGACTACTCGCACGGCGGGGGAGTGACCTCACCCCTGGCGAGGTTGAGCAGCCATTCCCTGACTTTCTCGTGCGGTATACCTTGACCTGCCTCGAGTTCGGCTTCGGCTTCGGCGATCGCGCGTGCTTCGGCTTCCGGGTCGATCTGGTCAAAAACGGATCTTACCTCTGCCATACGAATCCTCCGCCTCCGAGCGCGCGTATCCTATCGTAACTTGGGCTCAAAGGCTAATGAAGCAAGCTGTAAGAAATCTGCCGGCGTGGCTTGCGGCCCTTCGTTCGACATGATGATCGTGCCGGAGGCGACGAACATGCCGCCGACGCCGTGGCAGACCGAGATCCGGGCGTCGGGGATCTGGGCGGGGGCGGTGCCGCGCATCTGGCCCACGCTCTCCTGCAAGGCGTACATGCCGTACATGCCGGAATGCATGTAGGAGAGGCCGCCGCCGTTGGTGTTCAGCGGCAATTTGCCGCCGGGGGCGGTGTTGCGCTCGGCGATGAAGCGGCCGGCCTCGCCGGGCGGCACAAAGCCGAGATCCTCGAGGCCGTAGATCGGCAGATGCGCGAAGGCGTCGTAGATCATCAGGTGGTCGACGTCGTTGTGCGTGATGCCGGCCTCGGCGAAGGCAGTGGGGCCGGCGACGCGGAATGCGCGCGAGGAGGTGAAATCCTCCATCTGGCTGACCATCGCCGTCTCGACGCTTTCGCCGGTGCCTATGAGGTAGACCGGCTTTTGCGGGAAGTCGCGGGCGCGCTCGGCCGAAACCAGGATCAAGGCGCCGCCGCCGTCAGTCACCAGGCAGCACTGCAATAAGCGGAACGGGTAGGCGATCATCCGCGAGTTCAGCACATCCTCGACGGTGATCGGCGTCCTGAAGGTGGCGCGCGGGTTCTTCGCCGCCCATTCGCGCTCTCGTTCTTCGGCAATTACCCTTGCCAACCGGTACCCCACTCACCAATCGCGAAATGGAACTGACGAGGGGCTAACGCGCGGGCTGATTCCATTACGCAACAGTAACAAACCGACCGATGACACGGAGAGATCCATGTGAGGACAGGGCCCAACCCGGACGTTGGCGAGGCAAGAGTTTTCGCTCTTACCGATATCCAGCACTCCATACGGTGTGATGAACGACTTACCCACCCTGAACCTCAACTGGTTCACTGGAATGGGCGAGGAGACAAGACGCCACTCTTTTTCCTCTGCAAACGACGAACTCTTAAAGAACGCGCCGCATTCTCTGAGCGATCTTGCAAACCCCTTGATGATATCACCAAGTCCGTAGGAGTTGATGATACTCTCTTGCAGGTAATAATCGCATATTTCGGCTACGATTTGCGCCTGAGTTTCCTTGTCATAGACACATTTTGCCAACGTAAAGTCGGCCTTGGAAGCGTACGCTTTGAGAAGGACCGAATTGAAACCGATGGAGAAACCAACACTCCCCGCAGCATAGCCGCGCCATTGGCTCAATAAATCATCTTGTATACAGAAGCAGATAACGCCAATGTTTCCGCCTGAGGAGATGCGTTCGAAGACTTTCCAAATGTTGATCGCGGTCCTCTTTCTCAACGTTAATGTTGCCAGCGGACTGAAGGTGTCCTTGGGATCGAACTCGCGAGTAGTGAGATGCTCCTCGGCCATCTGCAAGGCTGTATAGAATTCAGTAGAGTCATTCATATAATTTATTTTTGTAGCCCACAATTCTGAATTGTTAGCAATACCGACGAGCCCCGTTTGGTTGGTATAGTGGTACAAAAACTCTGGCAGTGGTGTTTGCACATGTTGAGCAAAGGACGGCGGAAGGAATGGAGCGTCGGCGAGCGTTTTGTCGTTTCGTGCTGGCTCTGTGTCTGATGTCATTGGGCCGCTTTCTTATGTTCCCGCCCGGGTGCCAGCGCACGGACATTTCGGAGTAAAATGTCCGGGCGGACAAAGTCGCTTCACCAAAATAGGGTCTTCAGCGTAGCCAGTTAACCCGGCTCGTTCGACATGATGATGGTGCCGGAGGCGGCGAACATGCCGCCGACGCCGTGGCAGACCGAGATCCGGGCGCCGGGGATTTGGGCGGGGGCGGTGCCGCGCATCTGGCGCACGCTCTCCTGCAATGCGTACATGCCGTACATGCCGGAATGCATGTAGGAGAGGCCGCCGCCATTGGTGTTGAGCGGCAGCTTGCCGCCGGGGGCGGTGTTGCGCTCGGCGATGAAGGCTCCGGCCTCGCCGCGCGGCACAAAGCCCAGATCCTCGAGGCCGTAGATCGGCAGATGCGCGAAGGCGTCGTAGATCATCAGATGGTCGACGTCCTCTGTGCGTGATGCCGGCCTCGGCGAAGGCCTTGGCGCCGGCGACGCGGAACGCGCGCGAGGAGGTGAAATCCGCCATTTGGCTGACCATCGGCGTCTCGACGCTCTCGCCGGTGCCGAGGAGGTAGACCGGCTTTTGCGGGAAGTCGCGGGCGCGCTCGGCCGAGACCAGGATCAACGCGCCGCCGCCATCGGTCACCAGGCAGCACTGCAATAAGCGGAACGGGTAGGCGATCATCCGCGAGTTCAGCACGTCCTCGACGGTGATCGGCGTCTTGAAGGTGGCGCGCGGGTTCTTCGCCGCCCATTCGCGCTGCACGACCGAGACCATCGCCAATTGCTCGTGCGTGAGCCCATAGGTCTTCATGTAGCGCAGCACCGGGATCGTGAACAAAGTCGGCGGCCCCATCGGCCCATAGGGCTGCTCGAACTGGCCGGCGAGGCTCGTGGGCGCGACGACATTGCGGGTGCGCCCGACGCCGGAGCGGCCGCTCTCGCCATGCGTGATCAGCACCGTCTCGCAGAGGCCCGAGGCGATCGCCGCGGCGGCGTGGCGGACATGGATCATGAACGAGCAGCCGCCGACCGCGGTGCCGTCGACCCATTTCGGGGTGAGGCCGAGATAATGCGCGACCGTCACCGGCGTCTCGCCGGCGGTCGCTATGCCGTCGATATCGGCGGGTTTGAGCCCGGCATCGGCCATCGCATTGAGCGCCGCGTCGGCATGCAATTGGATTTGCGAGGTGTCGGGGATGACGCCCAGCCGGGTGGTCTCGGCGGCGCCGACGATGGCGATCGATTTCGGCTTCATGGCTTTCTACCTCTCAACACTGATAGAGGCTGTCATTGCGAGTCCCCGGGTCGGCGCCGAGCGCCGCCCGAGGAGCAGAGCGGCGAAGCAATCTTGTCTGTGCGCCGTAGTGCATAGTATGGGGCGCAGCCTGGGGCCGGGGCCAAGGCTCGGGCTGCGGCGGCGCCGTGACCGCAAGCAATCGTGGGGTTCTTTCCCCGTGTCGAGCAGGGCTCCGGCGTTGCCTGTCATCTCACGCCCGAACAGTTGCCAGGGCTCTCGCCCGCAGTCGCAAGAAGGGGATAGGATGATGACGTCACAGGATGTGTTTGTCGGGATCGACGTCTCGAAGGATCGCTTGGACGTGCATGTGCGTCCGCTGGGGGTCGGCTTCTCGGTGAGCAATGAAGCGGCCGGGTATGCCGGGTTGATCGCCCGGCTGCGGCCGTTGCGCGTGAACCGCATCGTGCTGGAGGCGACCGGCGGGTACGAGCGGGCGCTGTGGCTGGCGCTGAGCGAAGCAGGGCTGGTCGCGTGGGCCTTCAGCCCACGGGCTTGACCCGTGGGGTGGTCAATCCGCGCCAGGTGCGCGAGTTTGCCCGCGCTGCCGGACGGCTGGCCAAGACCGATCGGCTGGACGCGGCGGTGATCGCCCATTTCGCCGAGACGTTTGCGCCGCGCATCGGCAAACCCGATCCGGTGGCCGATCGGCTGGGCGAGCATGTGCTGTACCGGCGCAGCTTGCAGGACGAGATCGTCGCGCTCGAGCATCAGCGGCGCCGGCTCGAAACGCCGGCTTTGCGGGAGCGCGCCGACCGGCGCCATGCCGCGTTGCGGGCCGAAGTCAAAGAGATCGAGCGCGAGATGCGCGCGATCGTCGACAGCGACCCGGCCAAAAAGGCGTTGTTTGTCTGCCTGACCGCGCTCAAAGGGGTCGGCCTGGTGCTCGCCTGCACACTGATCGCCAATATGCGTGAGTTGGGCTCGCTGAGCCGGCATCAGGCGGCGGCGCTGATCGGGGTGGCGCCGCTCAACCACGACAGCGGCACCAGGCGCGGCTATCGCGCCATTGCTGGCGGCCGCCGGCGGGTGCGCAACGTGCTCTACGTGGCGACGCTGAGCGCAGTGCGCTGCAACCCGCCGATCAAGGAGTTCTATCGCCGGCTGTCGACGGGCGGCAAGCCTGCCAAGGTGGCTCTGGTTGCCTGCATGCGCAAAATGCTGGTCATGCTCAACGCCCGCGTGCGCGATCAGCTCGCTGCCGCGGCGCTCCCCTGAGGGCAGTTTCTTTGTTCGATCGGGCACCGTTTCTCCGTCCCGACCTGCAAAACTGCACCGGGCGGCGCGCGCAGCCGCGGTCAAGACTGGCCGCAGGCCACTGCCGTAGGCGGCGCGCAGCGGTCTTGACGGCGGCGAGCACGGCGCCATGCTCCCCAGGGTCGGGAGGACGTCGTCACCACCCCCCGCAAACACAGTTGCTCGGGCCCGCGGGGACTCCATCCGCCGAGATTGCTTCGTCGCCTCCGGCTCCTCGCAATGACGGGTGTTGCGCGCGCTGGTCACCTCCGGGCCGGACGGAAGAGGGGGAGGGTGATCTCGTCGTCGAGCTTCTCGAAGGCGACTTCGACCGGCATGTCGAGTTCGAGCGCCTCGGGGGTCTGCGGACAATCGGTGATGTTGGTCATCATGCGCGGCCCCTCGTCGAGTTCGACGACGGCGATCGCATAGGGCGGCGTGAAGCCCGGCACCGGGCGGTGGTGGATCACATAGGAATAGAGCCGGCCCTTGCCGCTCGCCGCGAACACGGCGACCTCGCGCGCCGCGCAAGCGGGGCAAAACGGCCGCGGCGGGAAATACACCTTGCCGCAGGCGTTGCAGCGCTGCAGGCGCAATTCGCCCGCCCGCGCGCCGTCCCAGAAATGCTGCGTCTCCGGCGTCGGCTGCGGCCGCGCGCGTCTTCCCTCGGACATCTCGGCTCCTTCGTGCAATCTCGCGACAGCGACTTTGACGCGTGCCGAGAATTCGGGCAAACGGAATGCGCTATTGCAAGAATTTCCCTCCCCTTGTCTTCCCGGCGAAGGCCGGGATCTATTCCAGCCATGGGCACCGGCCTTCGCCGGTGTGGCGGAGGAGGGGAGCCGGAATGGAGGGTGCGATGATGGGAACGCCTCGTAAGATAACGGCGGCGGAATTGCGGGGGCGGTACCGGGGGGGTGCGGAGATCGCGATTGTCGATGCGCGCGAGGAGGGCGTCTTTCACGAGCGGCATCTGCTGATGGCGTCGTGCCTACCGCTGTCGCGTCTCGAGCTGATCGCGCCGGGGCTGTTGCCGCGGCGATCGGCGCCCATCGCGGTCTGCGACGACGGCGAAGGTTTGGCCGAGCGCGTGGCGGCGCGACTGATCGAAGGCGGCTATACTGACGTCTCGGTGCTCGAAGGCGGAGTCAAGGCGTGGGAGGCGGCCGGGTTTCCGGTCTATAGCGGCGTGCACGTGCCGAGCAAGGCCTTCGCCGAGGTTGTCGAGCATGAATACGGCACGCCTTGGATCAGCGCCGAGGAACTCGCGGAGCGGCAGAAGAGCGGCGAGCCAATGGCGATCTTCGACAGCCGGTCCTGGGAGGAATACCATTCGAACACGATCCCCGGCGCGATCAGCGTGCCCGGCGCCGAACTGGTCTATCGCTTCCGGGAATTGGTGCCGTCGCAAGAAACCTTTGTCGTCGTCAATTGCGGCGGGCGGACGCGCAGCATCATCGGCGCGCAATCCTTGATCGATGCCGGCGTGCCGAACCGTGTCGTGTCGCTTAAAGGACGGCACGATGGCGTGGCACCTCGCCGGGCTCGGGGTCGTCTCCGGGGCCACGGGCCGCGCCCCCGAGGTCTCGGCCGAGGGTGTCGCTGCGGCACGGCAGCGGGCGGACGCCGTCGCGCGGCGCTATGGCGTGCCGGTCATCGACCGCGCCAAGCTCGCAGAGTGGCAGCGCGAGGCCGACCGCCGCACCCTCTATGTGATGGATGTACGCGACCCGGCCGAATACCGCGCCGGCCACCTGCCGGGCTCGGTCATGGCACCCGGCGGGCAGTTGGTGCAGGAGACCGACAGCTGGCTCGGCGTATGGGGCGCCCGCGTCGTGCTGGTCGACGATACCGGCGTCAGGGCGCGCATGACGGCGTCGTGGCTCAAGCGCATGGGGTGGGATGCGGCGGTGCTCGAAGGCGGCCTCGACGGCGGCGCGCTGGAGCGCGGAGAGCCGGCGGCGAAGAGCGATATCTTCCCGCTCGGCGGTCCCGAGCCGGCGACCGTGCAGCCTTCCGGGCTGCACGCGAACCCGGCCGTCGTCGTCGACCTGGCATTGAGCCGGCAGCACCGGCAAGGGCACATCCCGGGCGCCTGGTTCGCGATCCGCGCCCGGCTCGCTGAGGCGCTCGACAAATTGCCGGCGCAAGGCGACCTCGTACTGACCAGCGAGGACGACAAGCTCGCCCGCTATGCCGCGGCCGAGTTGCGCGCCCGCCGGCCAGTCAAGGTGCTGGCCGGTGGCACCGCGGCGTGGAAGGCGGCGGGGCTGCCGCTTGAAACCGGCATGGGGCCGCTCGCCAGCGAACCCGATGATGTCGCGTTGTCGGCGCGCGAGCGCACCGCCGACCGCGAGCGCTATATGCGCGAATACCTCGCCTGGGAGGTCAACCTAGTGAACCAGATCGCCCGCGACGCCGATTGCCGTTTCCGCCTCGCGTCTGCGTAAGATAGGAGGATTCCGGAGATGCGTTTTTCAAACCTGGTTTTCGTTCTGTCAGCGCTCTGTCTCGCGACGGTGCGGCCGGTCAATGCGGAGGAGACCGTGAACGGGCCCGTCTATATCGTCACCTATTTCGACGTCGCTCCGACTGCGGCGCAGCAGAGCGCCGGGATCGTTCGGGAATTCGCCGATGCGAGCCGCAAGGAGGACGGCAATGCGGGGTTCGAAGCATTCGAAGAGATTGGAAGGCCCAGCCGCTTCGCGACCTTGGAGATTTGGCACGACAAGAAGGCCGCGGACGCGCACAACGCGGGCACCGCTGCGGCCGCATTCCGCAACAAGCTTCAGCCGCTGATGATCGGCGGGTTCGGAGCACGGCCGCATGGCGGGCTCTCGGTCGCAGCCCCGAAGGGGCAGCTTCCGGCCGACGCTCTCTACGTCCTGACGCATGTCGATGTTTTCCCGACCTACAAGGACCAGGCTATCGAGCTCGTCAAGGGGCAGGCCGAGGCGGCACGGAAGGACGACGGCAATTTGCGGTATGACGTGGTTCAGTGGGACGGGCATCCGAACCATTTCACGTTGGTCGAGGTCTGGCGCGACCGTAAAGCCTTCGACACCGGTATCACGACGCCGCACAACAAGGAATTTCGCGACAAGCTGACGCCTCTCGAAGGCGCGCTCTATGACGAGCGGCTGTATCAGGCCGTGCGTTAGCTTGCTCCGTTTAAATTTCCCTCTCCCCCCGCTTGCGAGGGGAGAGGGCAGCGTGAGGGGGGTACGCGCCGCCGCATCGGCCGTGATCCTGTCGATCTTGCTGTCGGCCGCGGTGCATGCGGCCTCGGCTGCCGAAGTGGAGGCGGAGCACGGCATGGTCGTGTCGGCGCATCGGCTCGCTTCGGAGGTCGGGGTGCGCGTGCTTCAGGCTGGCGGCAACGCGGTCGATGCGGCGGTTGCGGTCGGCTATGCGCTCGCCGTCGTCGACCCGTGCTGCGGCAATATCGGCGGCGGCGGGTTCATGACGGTCCATCTCGCCGACGGGCGGGAGACCTTCATCAATTTCCGTGAGACGGCTCCGATGGCGGCAACCGCCACGATGTACCTCGACGAGCAAGGTAGGCAGGTCGACGATCTCAGCCGCCACGGCTACCGCGCCGCCGCGGTGCCGGGTACGGTCGCTGGGGCTCGACCATGCCGCGGCCAAATACGGCCGGCTGCCGCGCGCTGCGCTGATCGCGCCGGCGATTGCGCTGGCGCGCGACGGCTTTGCGCTGAGCCGCGCCGACACCGACATTCTCGATGCGAGGGCCGACCGGTTCGCCAAGGACCCAGGTGCTGCCACGATTTTTCTGCGGCCGGACGGCAGCCGCTTCGAGCCCGGCGATCGCCTCGTGCAGAGCGATCTCGCAGCCACCCTGGAGCTGATCTCGAAAGAGGGTCCGGAGGCGGCGTTCTACAAAGGCCCGGTCGCGGCGGCCGTCGAGAAGGCGAGCAGAGCGAATGGCGGAATTCTCGCCGCCAGCGATTTTGCCAGGTACACCGTGACCGAAACCGCTCCCTTGACCTGCACCTACCGCGGCTATCTGCTCGTATCGGCGCCGCCGCCAAGTTCGGGCGGTACGACAATGTGCGAAATTCTCAACATCCTCGAAGGCTATGACATCGCGGCGTCGGGATTTCAGTCGGCGAAATCGGTGCGCCTGATGGTCGAGGCGATGCGCCGCGGATATCGCGACCGCAACACCTATCTCGGCGATCCCCAATTCGTCGCGAACCCGCTGGAGCGGCTGCTGTCCAAGGACTACGCCGCCTCACTCCGCGCCGAGATAGTTCGCGCCGACGCCGAAAAGGGGCCGGGGAAAAGCGCGCCGCGCGAAAAATCCGAAACGACGCATTATTCTGTCGTCGATGCTGAGGGCAACGCCGTCGCGGTCACCTACACGATCAACGGCTATTTCGGGGCGGGCGTCGTGGCGCCCGGCGCCGGCTTTTTTCTCAATAACGAGATGGACGATTTCACCGTGAAGCCGGGCGCGCCGAATCTCTACGGTCTCGTCCAGGGCGAGCCAAACGCGATCGCGCCCGGCAAGCGGCCATTGTCGTCGATGGCCCCGACCCTGGTCGAGCGGGACGGCAAGGTCGTTTTGGTTCTCGGCAGCCCCGGCGGCTCACGCATCATCACCACGGTCCTCGAGACGATCATGAATATCATCGACTACGGCATGGCGGCGCAGGAGGCCGTCGAGAGGCCGCGTCTCCACCATCAGGGGCAGCCGGAAGATGTTTATTTCGAGCGGTCCGGCCTGTCCCCCGAGATCGTCACGCAGGTCACCGCAATGGGCTACAAGTTGGTCGAGCAACGGCCATGGGGTGCGGTTGAATTGATCGAAATCGCCAATGGCCGGCTCCGCGGCGCCAGCGACAGCCGGCTGCCAGCCGGTGCAGCGGCCGGATACTGACGCCGTTTATCCCGCGTCCCCGGCCGGGCAGCCCAGCCGGACCCGGGAACCGAGGGGTTTCCCCGGAGGTTTTACAGTCAGACCGTAGTGGACTGCGGTTCGCAGCGTTATGCGGTTTAGCCGCTGAGCGATCAACCGCCCGTTAACGCCGCTATCCCAGAATGGGCGGCTGGCGCAGGCTGATTGGCGACAGACAAGCACATGCTCAGATCATCGATATTGCGGACCGTCGATTTCTGCAACCGCTATGCCTGGTGGGTCATAGTGGTTGGAGTCGCATTGGCGGCGGCGTCATCGGTTTATACGGTGCGCCACTTCGCGATCAAGACGGACGTCAAGGATCTGTTCCCGCACGATCTGCCATGGACGCAGCAGGCTTTCGAATTCATGAAGGCGTTTCCGCAACCGGAAATGCTCGTCGTTGTCGATGCGCCGACCCCAGAGCTCGCCGATCAGGCGTCGACACAGCTCGCGCAGGCGCTCACTCACCGTCGCGATCGCTTTCGGGCGGTGCACGAGATGGAGGGCGGCCCATTTTTCCAGAGAAACGGCCTGTTGTACCTGCCTGAGAGCGACGTGGCCCGCTTGACGCAGGGTCTGGTTCAGGCCGATCCCCTGCTTCAGACATTGGCCGCCGATCCCAGTCTCAGAGGAGCCCTCGGCGCATTGGATCTCGGCCTGATGGGCGTGCAATACGGGCAGATCCAGCTGGACGACCTCGTGCGGCCGATGGCCATGGCGTCCGACACGGTACAGGGCGCGCTTGACGGTAGTGCCGTAAGTTTCTCCTGGCGTGCTCTCGCCAGCGGCAAAGCAGCGGAACCGCAGGAATTGCGCCGTTTCATCGAGGTCGAGCCGGTACTCGATTTCACCGCGTTGGAGCCTGGTCGCGCCGCAAGTGACGCGATCATGCAGACAATCGGTGAATTGCGGCTCGACCACGATTACCAGGCGCGGGTGCGGCTGACCGGGCTGGTGCCGATGAACGACGACCAGTTCGCGACAATAAGAGAGAGCGCGCCGCTGACCGCTGCGGTCTCACTCGTGTCGGTGATCGTCATCCTTTGGTTGGCGCTGCGCCATACGCGGATCATCCTCGCGGTCGCCATCAATCTCGCCGCCGGTCTGGCGATCTCTGCGGCTTTCGGCCTGTTGGTGGTCGGCGCGCTGAATGTAATTTCGGTCGCATTCTTTGTGTTGTTCGTCGGTCTCGGCGTCGATTTCGGCCTGCAATTCAGTGTGCGCTATCGGGCCGAGCGGCACGAATACGGCGCGCTGCGCCCGGCCCTGAGGAGCGCTGCGCGCAAGGCCGGCGCCCCGTTGGCGCTTGCCGCGGCGGCGACGGCAGTCGGCTTCTCCTCGTTCATGCCGACGTCGTATCGCGGCCTCTCCGAGCTCGGTCAGATCGCCGGCGGCGGAATGATCATAGCTTTCCTGACCAGTATCACCTTGTTGCCGGCGCTGCTGACCGTGCTGAAGCCGCCGGCCGAGCCGCAGCCCATGGGCTTCGCCGCTCTCGCGCCAGTCGACTGGTTCGTGCAGCGATACCGCATCCCGGTCGTTGGCACGACGCTCCTGGTGGTCGTGCTCGCCTCGCCGCTGCTCCTCTTCATGCGCTTCGATTTCAATCCGCTTCACCTGCGAAATCCGAGCACGTCTTCTGTCGCGACTTTTCTCGATTTGCGCAGGGATGTGCAGACCGGCGCGAACGCGGTCGAGATCATGGCGCCGAACCTGGATGCCGCCAAGGCAATCGCCCACCGCCTGTCGACGGTGCCGCAAGTTGCGCGGACCATGACGATCGATAACCTCGTACCTCGCGATCAAGGCGAAAAACTGCAGCTGATCAATGCGACGGCGGAAAAGATCGGACCTTCCCTTAGCCCCGGCGAAGTCAAACCGCCCCCGACCGATGCGGAGAATGTTGCCGCATTGTCCTCAACCGCCAGTGAGCTGTCGGCCGTTGCCGGCGCTGATCAAGGACCGGGAGCAGCGGCGGCGAGGCGTCTTTCCGAACTATTTTCAAAGCTGGCGAGATCCGATCCTTCGGTCCGTCAGAGGGTCGAACAGGCGGTCGTAGGTCCGCTGCGTTTTTCGCTGGATCAGCTGCGCGCCGAGTTGAAGCCCGAGCGGATTACGATCGATAGCGTGCCTGCGGATCTCCAGAGAGCCTGGCTCGCCCCGGATGGGCGTGCACGGGTCGAAGTTCTCCCCAAGGGTGATCCGGATGATACTGCTGAGCTGCGTCAATTCGTGACCGCCGTGTTGGCGATCGAGCCTGCGGCGACCGGCCCGGCCGTGCTGATGTACGAAGCCGGCAACACAGTGGTGCGGGCCTTCGTCGAAGCCGGCATTTTCGCTCTGGCGGCGATAGCCATACTGTTGTGGATCACCTTGCGGCGGATTTCCGATGTTCTCCTCACCTTGATACCCCTTCTCGTTGCGGGAGTGGTGACATTGGAGCTCTGCGTCGCTCTCGACATCCCGTTGAACTTCGCCAACATCATTGCGCTGCCGCTGCTGCTCGGCATCGGTGTCGCCTTCAAAATCTATTACATCATGGCCTGGCGCAGCGGCAAAACCGCACTCGTGCAATCGACCCTGACGCGAGCCGTGATTTTCAGCGCTATGGCCACGGCGAGCGCATTTGGCAGCCTATGGCTGTCCAGCGATCCCGCCACTTCCAGCATGGGCAAATTGATGGCGTTGGCGCTCCTCTGCACTATGGCGGCGGCCGTGCTGTTCCAACCTGCGCTGATGGGGCGGCCCCGCACAAGGACCGGCTGGGTGGTGCGGCGCGAGACCCCGGCTGCCGTCGCGCCGCAGGCTGGACCGCGCACCGAAGTCGAGACTTGGCGGACCGAGCGTGATTTGGCGGAGATGCAGGCGTCTCGGGATGCCGGCGAGAAATGACCAGCCGCCCGTAACGGAAATGATGACGCGCCGGTCGAGCGTGGCGCTCGATAATCTGCGCGCCTTTGTGATCCTGCTGGTGCTGTCGTTTCACTCGGTGCTGGCTTACCTGCAATTCCTCCCGGCCGCACCGTTTCCATTCGACAGCCCGCCCTACATGTGGCGCGCCTTTCCGATTGTAGACAGCCATCGGTGGTTCGGTTTCGACCTGTACTGCGCGTGGCAAGACGTCTTTCTGATGTCGTTGTTTTTCTTTCTGTCCGGCCTCTTCGTCTGGCCGAGCCTTTGCCGCAAGGGGACCGCGAATTTTCTCCACGGCCGCATCTTGCGCCTCGGCCTGCCCTTCGTCCTCGTCGTCGCAATTTTGATGCCCCCGACCCTTTATCCAACTTATCTGCAGACGGCGAGCAGTCCCGGTGTCGCCGCCTATTGGCGGCATTGGCTCGCATTGCCCTTTTGGCCGTGCGGACCGATGTGGTTCTTATGGCTCTTATTGGTCGCCGACTTTATGGCCGCTGCGCTGCATCGATTTGCCCCGGCCTTAGGCAATCTCCTGATCCGCGTCTCATCGGTCGCCGCGGAATATCCGGCACGATATTTTGCCGGTTTCGTCTTCGCCTCGGCGCTCGCCTATGTCCCATTGGCTGTCGCCTTCACGCCTTCGGCTTGGTTCCAATTGGGACCGTTCGCGTTCCAGATCAGCCGCCCATTGCATTATGCCCTATATTTCTTTGCCGGCCTCGGGCTCGGTGCCGGCGGCGTCGAACGCGGCCTTCTCGCGGCGGACGGACCGTTGGTGCGGCGCTGGCCGGTCTGGATTATAGCCGCCATGGGCTCATTGCTCATTTGGATGGGGCTCACCGGGCTCACCATGGAGGAAGGCGCATCGTCATCCCTTGGTGTGCAGATGCTCGCCGCTCTAAGCTTTGTTTTCGCCTGCTTTGCCAGCTGCTTTGCCGCGCTGGCGGTCGCGCTGCGCTTCATTTCACGGCGCTTGCCGTCGCTCGCCGGGCTCAGGGACAGCGCCTACGGCATGTATCTGGTGCATTACCTGTTTGTCGTATGGCTGCAGTTTGCGCTGCTGGGCATCGCGCTGCCGGCCGTCATCAAGGGGGCCGTGGTTTTCGGCGGCACCCTGTTCCTCAGCTGGAGCACGGTTGCCGCGCTTCGCCGCCTTCCGTCCGTGGGTCAGATAATCGGGACGGATCGGGCGAGGGGGCCTGTGACCTCGTAGCCCGTCTTTTCCCGCACAAACGCCCCGACGCGCTCGATCGCGCGGCGGGCTTCCGGAATGAGCGGCACGAAGACATGCCAGACGTGCGGCATGCGCGGCCATATTTCGAGCTCGACCTGGCACCCGGCAGCGCGCATGCGATCGGCCATGCGCACGGCGTCGTCGCGCAATACCTCGTCGCTGCCGACCTGAATGAAGGTCGGCGGCAGCCCGGCGGGATCGCCGTAGAGCGGCGAGACATAGGGAGCGCGCGGATCGGCGCCAGCGAGATAATCATTGACGAATAACGGCGGATCATCCGGCGCTGAGCATCGGATCAAAGCTGGCGTTCACCCGCAGAGAAGCGCCGGTCAGCGCGAGATCGGTCCAGGGTGACAACGCAACGGCAGCACCCGGCAGCGGATAGCCCTCATCGCGCAATCTCAGCATTAATGAGAAGACCAGCCCACCGCCCGCCGAATCGCCCATGACCGCGATCCGACTCGGGTCGGTCCCGCGGGCAGACGAGCCAGTTGTAGGCGGTGAATGCGTCTTCGAGCGCCGCCGGGAAAGGATGTTCGGGCGCGAGTCGGTAATCGACCGCCAGCAAATGCGCGCGAGCCGCAGACGCTATGCGCCAGGTGAGGTGCCGGTAGAGGTTCGGCGAGCCGATGATGAAGGCTCCGCCATGCAGGAACAGGACATGGCGCTCGCCTTCGGAAGCGGGGGTGGCGATCAGATCCGCCCTGACCCCGTCGGCATCGACGGGGAGGGTCCGAGTGTGCGAGGGCGGGTCCGGAACCAACCGCTCGGCAACAGTCACAAACCGTCGATGCTGTTCGACCGTCAGCTCGCGATGATTGCGATGCTTGATCAACCAGCGCAGGCCGGCCCGGACCATCTCGGATCTCACACTCATCTCGCTCGGTATTCCCTTCGGTCGGCTGCTGACGCTATGGCAACATGAGGGGTCAGCCTGTCAGGGCAGACCCCTTCACACCATTTCCTGAAACTATTCTGGCTTTGAGGAGAAAACGAAGGTGCGGTTCTCACCACTGGTCGATCGCATTGCCGGGCGGGGCGCCGGCGCCTGGAGCATCCACATGGAGGCGGCACGGCTGCGCGACCAGGGCCAGGATGTCATTTTTTTGACAGTCGGCGATCCCGATCAGGCGCCGCCTGCGCCGGTCATCGACGCGACGATCGATGCGCTGCGCCGCCATCGCACCGGATACTCCTCGATCATCGGCTATCCCGGGGTTCGTGAAGCGATTGCCGCGCGGGTTCCAGCGGCGCACCGGGCGTCCGTGCAGCGCCGACAACGTCGTCGTCACGCCCGGCGCGCAGGGCGGGGTCTATTGCGCCCTGCAGTGCCTCGCAGGCCCGGGCGACGAAGTCATTGTGCCGGAGCCGATCTACAACACCTACGAGCCGGTGATCGGCGCGAGCGGCGCCCGGCTCGTGACGGTACCGTTGCGCGCCGAGCGGGGTTTCCACCCGGATCTCGACGCGATCGCCGGCGCCGTGACGCCGCGCACCCGCGTGATCTGGATCAACAGCCCGCACAACCCGACCGGCGTCGTGTTCACGGCCGACGAGGTCGCCGGGATCGCCGAGCTGTGCCGCCGCCGTGATTTGTGGCTGCTTTCCGACGAGGTCTATGAAGACCTCGCGTTCGCCCGGCCGCATGTCAGCCCGTGGTCATTGCCCGGGATGGCCGAGCGCACCGTCGTCGTCTCGAGCTTGTCGAAATCGCATGCGATGCCCGGCTTTCGCTTTGGCTGGATCATCGGGCCGGCGGCGCTGTCGCGGCATCTGTTCGACCTGCTGGTCGCGATGATCTACGGCAGCCCGGCCTTCATCCAGGACGGGGTAATGCCGGCGCTCGAAAACGATCTCCCCGAAGTAGCCGAGCTCTGCAACGCGTACCGTGACCGCGCGTTATTTCTCTCGCGCATCCTCGCAGAGGCGCCGAATTGCCGGGTGACGCCACCCGAGGGCGGCATGTTCGTGCTGTTGAACATCCGCGGCACGGGTCTGGGGGCAGAAAACTTCGCGCGCCAGCTCCTGGCCCGGGAGAACGTCGCCGTTCTGCCGTGCGACGGCTTTGGTGAAGGGTTTCGGATGCCGGCCCGTGGTGACCTATCTGCGCGCGCTGAGGGCCGGCGTCCGAAAGCCTCCCAGGAAGGAACCCGCGGGGGCCGGGCGACAGCTTGCCGTCTATGGGGATTTGACGATGCGGCGGTTTGCGTTGTGGATGCGCTGGCCGGCGTAATCGGCGGCGGATCGACGATTGCGGTGGCGAGTTTGGCGCCACCGCGGCCGTCGACAGGGCAGTTTTAGCCTGATCGACGGTATAGGGCGTGCGGTTGGAGGCGGCGGGGCGACAGCGATGCGACGCCGGAAGCGGGGTTTCCCGGCAGGCGGAAGGTGCAATAAGGCGGTGATGGACGTCATGGCATCGTGGCTCTGACCGCGGCTTCGGGCGATGGCGGGCCGCGGGGTGCGCCCCCGCGCTGGAAGGTCTCGACGATGACCATGCGGCCGCCGCAACAAGGGCATGACGGGCGATGGTCTGCTGCGGCGCTGGCGGCTAGATCTGCGTCGTCGTGCTCTGCCGGCGGATCAGTGACTGCCACTGGCGCGCCGATCAGTTCTCTGGCGCGAGCGATATTGGCTTTGCAGGTGGCACTGGCGAGCAGTCCGTAGTGGCGGATGCGATGGAACCCCTTGGGCAGGAGGTGGAGCAGGAAGCGCCTGATGAATTCGTCTGGCGCCAGCGTCATCGTGCCGTACCGTGCCCGTCCGTTGCGGCGGTAGTCCTTGAAGCGGAAGGTGACGCCACGGTGATCGAGGCCGATCAGTCGGCTGTTCGAGATGGCGACGCGGTGGGTATAGCGAGCGAGATAGGCGAGCACCGCCTCGGGCCCCGCAAAAGGGGCCTTGCCATAGACAAACCACTTCTTCTTCCTCAGCGGCGCGAGATAGGTGGCAAAGGCCGTCCGGTTGCGCAGACCGTCGAGCTCGCCGAAGAACACCAGCCGGCCCGCCGCGTGCGCGTCGGCGAGCCGCGTCAGGAAGAGCCGCCGGAACAGGCGGGACAATACGCGCACCGGTAAGAGGAAGCCGGGTCTGCAGTGCACCCAGTGCGTACCATCGAGCGATATCCCGCCGCCCGGCACGATCATGTGGAGATGCGGATGATGGGTCATCGCCGAGCCCCAAGTGTGGAGCACAGCGGTGATGCCGATGCGGGCGCCGAGATGTTTTGGATCGGCGGCGATGGTGAGCAATGTCTCAGACGCCGTGCGGAACAACAGATCGTAGACCACCGACTTGTTCTGGTAGGCAATCGGGGCGATCTCGGCCGGCAGGGTGAAGACCAAATGGAAATAGCCGACCGGGAGCAGGTCGGCCTCGCGGGCGGCGAGCCAGTCCCGCGCCGCCGCGCCCTGGCACTTGGGGCAATGCCGGTTGCGGCAGGAGTTGTAGGCGATCCGGCTGTGGCCGCAATCCTCGCAGCGCTCGACATGACCACCGAGCGCGGCCGAGCGGCACTGCTCGATGGCTGACATCACCTTGAGCTGGCCGAGGCTCACATGCCCGGCGTTGGCCTTGCGCCAGGCGGCCCCATGGCGGTGAAAGACGTCTGCGACCTCCAGCCTCGGGCGGCGCACCGGCGCCCGGCTACACTCCGGGTCTCGGCCTTCCCACAGGCAGCGGTGCGAGCCGGTCGAGCGGGCTGGTCACGTTGCGGATCGTGGTGTTGGCGACGCGCGTGTAAAGGGCCGTGGTGTCGAGTTTGGCATGGCCGAGCAGCACCTGGATGACACGGATATCGGTGTCCTGTTCCAGCAGGTGGGTGGCAAAGCTGTGCCGCAACGTGTGCGGCGACACTCGCTTTTTGATCCCGGCGGCCTCGGCAGCAGCATGGACGGCGCGGTTGAGCTGGCGGGTCGAGAGCGGTTCGACGGGATTGCGGCCCGGAAACAGCCAGCCTCGCGGCAGCAGAACGCCCAGGCGCCGGCCCTCCGACCACCAGACGCGCAGCACTTGGAGCAGCTGCGGCGACAACATAGCATTGCGATCCTTGCGGCCTTTGCCTTGCTCGACCCGCAGCAGCATGCGATCGGAATCGATGTCGCCGACCTTCAGCGCGACCACTTCGGAGACGCGCAGTCCGGCGCCGTAGGCGGTGGCGAGCGCGGCCTTGTACTTCGGGCCCGGCGCCGCCTGGAGCAGCAGCGTGACCTCCTCGACGCTCAGCACGGCCGGCAGCCGGCGCGGTTCGCGCACGATCGTGAGCCGTCGGGCAAGGTCAGGCCGGTCGAGCGTCACGGTGAAGAAGAAACGCAGGGCCGCAACCGCACTGTTGATGCTCGGCGGCTGCATGCCGGTCTGCGTCTGGTGCAGCTGGAAGCGGCGCAGATCTTCCGCCGTCGCCGTATTGGGAGACCGCCCGATGAAAGCCGCGAACGCCCGCACGTTGCGAATGTAGTCATTGCGCGTCTTCTCGGTGAAGCCGCGTACCCTCATGTCCTCGATCATGCGCGCCCGCAGCGCGCTGACGGGCCGGGGGGAAGGATGGGAGGTCATCGGGGGCTCCTCTCTCAAGCCGAAGGTTGCTGGACCCTCGATGCTCGGGATCGGATGCCCCGATCGTCACGCTTTACTGCTGGCTACTCCGTCGAAACGCACGGACCATGACGCGCGCTCCCTCCCGCGAGAGCGGGTTCGTTCTCGGGCCCAGAGCCGTCGGACATCTGCGGATCTCGCTGACCGCTCCCGAGCCGCGCCTCGCAGAGGCCGGCCGCCGGATCGTCCGCTTCGCCGGCAGCCTCCTCGTTTAGCGGAAATTGGTCATTGCGAGCGCCAGCGAAGCAAACTCGGGCCGCTGGGCGCTCGTTCGCGATCGAGATTGCTTCGTCGCGCGAGCGCTCCTCGCAACGACATGAACGCTGACTAGCTGATCGGCGAGAGGCCGAGTGTCGCGGCGATCAGCAATCCGTTAAGCGTCAGCACGACGACCGCGCCGATCGCGGCTGCGGCTTGCGTCAGCCGGCGGTTGGCGAAGCGGCCCATGAGGTCGGGGCGCCTCGTGAAGATGAGAAGCGCGATCATCGGCAGCGGCAGCGTGATGCTGAGCACGACTTGGCTGATGACGAGCGCGTTAGTCGTATTCACCCCCAGGCCAACGACAACGAATGCCGGCAGCATCGTGACGACCCGTCTCACCCAGATCGGGATCCGGAAGCCGACAAAGCCCTGCATGATCATCTGGCCGGCAAGCGTCCCGACCACCGAACTCGACACCCCGGAGGCGAGAAGCGAGACGAGGAACACGCCGGCCGCCGCCCCGCCGAAGAGCGGGATCAAGGTATGGTACGCGGTCTCGATCTCGGCAACTTCGGGGTGTCCCGAATGGAAAGCTGCCGACGCCATCACCACCATGGCGACATTCACGAGCCCCGCCACGGTCAGCGCAGCGATCACCTCGTGATTCGAGATGCGGACGAGCTTTTGTTTTTCGCTTTCATTGCGCGCCGGGATGCGGGCTTGCGTCAGCCCGGAGTGCAGATAGACCGCATGCGGCATGACCGTTGCGCCGATAATGCCTACGGCGAGCACCAGCGCCTGGCTGTCGGCGATTTGCGGCAGGACCATGTGCAGCGCGACCGAGCCCCAGTCGACCGGCGCCACGAAAATTTCGATCAGGTAACAAAGGGCGATTACCCCAACCAGCCCGCCGATGATCAGCTCGATCGGGCGGAACCCCCGCCTTTCGAACAGCAAAATTCCGAAGACGGCGGCCGCCGTCGCCGCCATCCCGCCCAATAGTGGAATGTTGAAGAGCAGTGAGAGGCCGATCGAACCGCCGAGGAACTCCGCAAGGTCGGTCGCCATCGCGGCGATTTCGCTGACGACCCACATCGCCAGGACGATCGGTCTCGGGAACTCTTCGCGGCATATCTCGGCGAGATTCCGACCGGTCACGATGCCGAGCTTGGCCGAGAGGGCCTGAAACAGCATCGCGATCACATTGGCGAGAAGCACCACCCAGAGGAGCCCGTAACCGTATCTCGCACCCGCTTGGATATTCGTCGCGAAATTGCCCGGATCCATGTAGGCGATCGACGCCACGACGGCGGGGCCGGCGAACGCCAGATAGCGGTGCCAGCCCAGCCGCTGGCTGTCGAGGACCTGACGGGCCGCCGCTACCGTTCGCTCGGTGAGCGGCGCCCGTCTCGGCCCACTGAAAAACTCCCGAGTGCGCGCGAGGACCCGGTCCGTATGCGACGGATCGAGGAAGACCATGGTCCTCGCTGCTCCCGGCGGCTACGCAGATACGCGCTATTCGGCCGCTCTTGCGGTGCGGCGCTCGTCGTCGGGGTTCTTGACCTCGGCAGGCACGCTGCCTTGCGGCGTCGGGTCGTTGACGTATTTGAAGGCTGGCTCGCTGTTCCAGGGACCCCGCGCGTCGAGCTGGCCGTCCTTGGACAGGTTGAAGTAGAGATCGACGGTCTCGTCCGGCTTGACGTAACCGAAATTGGGATCGGTCAGCTTGCCGAGCGACTCGAGCGCCTTCATGAACATGTTGGTGTGCGAGATCTCGCGGGTCAAAAGGAAGGTCAGCGCCTTCTTGCTGCCCTCGTCCGGCGAGAGTTTGATCAGCGCCTCGTAGGTCTGCCGGGCGCCCGCCTCGGCGGCGATGTCGGCGCGCAGATCGCGAACGACATTGCCGCCCTCGTTGACATAGGCCGAAGTCCAGGCCTGGCCGTTGCTGTCGACGAGATGCGGCCCGACGCCGCGCACCGCGAAGAGCGTGCTCTTGTAAGCGGCATCCCTGGCGTCGCTCTTTTCGGTGTGCTGCTCGATCATCCGCCCGACCATCTCGAGATGGCTGAACTCCTCAAGAGCGATGTCGTGCAGCATGTCGCGGATCGCCGGATCCGTCGACATGGAAGGACTGCGTCCAATAGGTCAGCGCGGCGCTCAGCTCGCCGGTAGCGCCGCCGAACTGCTCCAGCAGCATCTCGCCAAAGCGCGGATCGGCGCCTTGGACCTTGACGTCGTACATCAGTTCCTTGCGGTGGAAAAACATCGTAGACCCCTCGATGGGAAAAGCCGTAGCTACCGCACGAACGCGCTCGCGCGGTTGAGTCTCCCAACAGGGCTGTCGCGGGCGAGGTTCCGCTTTTACCGCACAAGGGTCGGGCGGCAGGTCGAATGCGCGCATCTGGCGAAAAGCGGGCGCCTCGTTAAAGTGGCAGCGCCTAAGCTGGCCGCGCCCGACTCGGCTCTGCTGCGGGACTGCAATAGGTCGCTTATTATGATACTGATACCCGGGACATGCTGGCGTGGGCGACGTGCGGATACACTACCGCTACCGGGGCAACGAGAAGATCTTCGACAAGCCGGCCGAGTCGGTGATCATCGGCCGGCCGCGCCAAGGCGTGCAGGTCGATATCGATTTGACACCGGATCTGCGCGTTTCACGGCCCCATGCGCGGATCTCGGTTGCCGAGGGCCATTACTGGATCGAAGATCTCGGCAGCGCCAATGGAACGGAAGTCGATGGGCAGCCGATCAAGGGAATGGGCAAGGTTCGGCTGGAACCGGGCCAGCGGATCCAGATCAGCGACACCACATTGACGGTCGATATTCCGACCCGGGAAGCTCAGCCCGAGCCCAGCTGGGCCTCAGAAGACCGGACCCTGGTCGACACCCATGATAAGCGCCTCGACATCGCCGAAATGATCGATGCCGCGGCGCCCGTTTTCGAGCCGGGTAAGCCGATCGATCCGGATCGGGCGCAAGCACTGGCCCTGCTCTATGAGCTGCCGCTGCAGTTCGGCGAACAGACCGAGCTCGATGCGCTGTTCCAGACGATCATCGAGCGGCTGGTGGCGATTATCCCGGCGGCAACCCGCGGCGCCCTTCTGCTCGAGGATCAGACGACGGGAGAGCTCCTGCTCAAGGCGCATGTTCCCGCGGGACAGCCTTCGGTCAGCATGACCCTGGCGTCAACGACAATGTCGCGGCGGCAGGGATTTATCTGGCGCGAGGGCTTGGATCCGAGCCAAAGCCAGTTCTTGAACCGGATCAAGGCCGGCATGTATGTGCCGCTGATCTGGAAGGGCCGGGTGCTGGGCGTGGCGTGCGTCGACAACAGCGATGGCGGGACGATTTTCACTGCCGACGATTTGCGCCTGATGCTCGCCGTCGCGCATTACGCCGCGATGGCGGCGATGCAGCACCAGCTGCAGAGCGAGCTTCGCCGCAATGCCGCGCTGCTCGGCCGGCTGTTGACCAATTTTTCGCCAAAGATCCGCGACGCGCTGTTGTCGCGAGCGGCTCACGGGCGCCTGCGCCTCGGCGGCGAACGGTCGGAGGTGGTCCTTCTCGCGTCGGATATCCGCGGCTTTACATTACTGACCTCGGGCATGGATACCGACGATGTGATGGACCTGCTCAACGACTATTTCTCGGCGCTGGTCGAGGCCATCTTCAAACATGACGGGACCGTCGACAAGATCACCGGAGATGGCATCCTGGCGGTCTTCGGCAGCCCCGAGCCGGACCCGTTGCGGCATGAAAAGGCGGTGCGCGCGGCGCTGGCGATGCAGTCAGCAATGACCGAAGTCAGCGACAACCGCAGGCGGCGCGGACAGCGGACGTGCACGATCGGGATCGGAGTCCACTGCGGCGAGGTGCTGCACGGGTTCATCGGCTCGAACGAGCGGATGGAGCTGACGATAATCGGCGAAGCCGCCAATTGGACAGCGCGCTATTGTGCCGGCGCCTCGGGGGGCGAGATCCTGATCAGCCCGGCACTGCATCAGCATCTCTGGCGGCACATCGACGCCGAGTTGACCACGATCGAGACCAAGCACGAAGGCAATCTCAGCGCCTACCGACTCAAAGGCCTCAAGAGCGCTACACGCGGCTGAAGCCCGGCAAATTCAACTTGCGTACTCGACCACGACGGCACTGACGTTGTCCCGCGCGCCTTGGTCGAAGCGCTCGATCGATCAGTCGGTCGGCCGCCACGCCGACCGGGCACCCGGTCAATATGTCGGCAATTTCGGTGTCGCTCAGGGCGCCGCTGAGCCCGTCCGAACAAAGCAGCAGAATGTCGCCTGGTTCGAGCCGGTCGCGCCTTTCTTCGAGCACCAGTTTGTCGAAGGCCCCGATCAGATTTGTCACAACGTTTGCCATCGGATGGGCTGCCGCCGCTTCCGGCAAAATCTCCCCGCGGTCGACCAGATCCTGGACATGGCTCTGGTCGCGGCTCAGCTGGCGCAACCGGCCGGCGCGCATCCGATACAATCGGCTGTCCCCGGCCCACAGACAGCAGCTTTGGTCATCCGAGATCAGCAGCACCGCCACCGTGCTGCCGATCAACGCGTTCGGACCAATCGTTGCAGCCTTCGCCCGCACCTCGCGGTTCACTTCCGCAAGCCGCCGCTTCACCTCCTCCACCAGCGAGAGACCCGGACAGCACCGCGTCCACTTCGCGCAATGCCGCGATGATGCGGCTGCTCGCGTAGTCGCCGCGTTCGTGTCCTCCCGCGCCATCGGCGACCGCCCACAGGCCGATCTCGGCGCGCTCGAGCACCGCGTCCTCATTTCGCCGGCGCACCGTCCCCACATGGGTGCGTGCAGCGGATCGACAGGGCATCTCCTTCAAGCCTTCATTTCTGGGATTCTTGTTCGATCTTCAGCCGGCAGGTGAAGTAATCCAGAACGCGAGACTGCCGTTGCACTTCGGTCAGCGCAGACCCGCCGATATTACCGGCAATCTGTCGCGCCTCGTTGAGGCGGTCTTTCAGCATTGAAACCGCGCGCGCGGTCGAGCCGTCAAACCCTTCCTGCAGATATTTTTCGGGAGTGTACTGCGTCGCGCCGATCCGGAAATCTTCGGCATGAAACGGGCATGCGGCGAAGCGATCGGACGCCGGGGCCGCGGGCTGTATCGGCGCTACCGCAGCCGCCGGCGGCGTCGGGGCTGCGGCGGGTGGCTCCGGCTTTCTCTCTCCCTCGAAGATGACCCGCGACGCTTCATTGCGCAGGCGCGTCAAGGCGGTCGCCGGGATTTTTGCGCCATTGACCAGATCGATTTGCGGCAGACCGGTATCCTGCTGAAACTTGCGCCACGCTCTGGTCGTCTGAGGGCCAATCACTCCGTCTATCGGCCCCGGCTCCATGCCGAGACGCAGCAGCATGAATTGAATTTCGCGGACCAGCGAGGGCGTAACCTCGAGGTCTTCGGTCTTGCCAGCCACCTCGGCGGCGCACCAGCCCGCGGACCACAGCTGCATCGGCAGCGTCACGACGGCGAGTGAAAAAAGCGCGCACCGCACGATGTCCCGTCCGTTCATTCTCGCGTCCCCAACTCGGCCGGCAATCACTCCGCTCCGTGTGCATTGAGGAACGCCCTGCGTTCCCTTTCATCGGGGATATGGGTGGCCAACACCAGGCACAGTTTGGCCAGAGACTCGAATTTCCCCAGCTCTCTCCTTACGAGAATTCGGGCAATCGGGCCTATATAGCGGGTAAGGTCGGATTCTATCGCGACTATGCTTGCCGGGTTCGGCGATTGGGCGGGAGAAACGGATTGCCGCTCGATTGTCTTCGCCAGTGCCGGCCCGGGCGGGGGATGCGGCCGGCCGAGCCCCGCAGCCGCGCGCTGACGCCCTCTCGCCAGGAATTCGGCACGGTCTTTCGGGTTGGCGACTTGCTTGCCGAGCAACTCATACAACCCCAGTAGATCGCTCGCGTTTCTGACCGCCCGCTTCACGGCGATCGACGCCATCGGGCCGATGAAAGTCGCCAGATCGCGCTCGGTTTCCCGCAGCAGCTCGGCGCCGAAAGACGCCTCGCCCGAGGCGGTGTGAGCCTCGTTGGCGGTGAGTTGCGCTTGGGCTTCGGATATTGCCGAGCCGCGGAGCTGTAGCTCCCCGGGCGGACCCGGCATCGCGGCGGCTACGGCCCTCGAGAACGCCGCAGCGTCGGCGTAGCGTTGCGCGGGGTCGAAGGCGACCGACTTGCCGATGACGCGCTTCATGGCCTCGGGGACCGCCGGGTTCAAAGCCCGTATGTCCTCGGGTCCCCGCTTTTCCATAAAAGATATGATCTCGGTAATGCTCTTGCCGCGGAACGGCTTCACCCCGGTCAGCATCTCAAACAGGATGACCCCGGTGGCGAACAGGTCGGTGCGGTGGTCGATAGGACCTCCCGACAGCTGCTCGGGCGCCATGTAGGCGGGCGTTCCCAATAAATCGCCGACGATGGTGAATTCGGAGGCCTCGAGACGGGCGATGCCGAAATCGGCGACCTTAACTTGGTCGCCCGGCAAAACCATGATGTTGGACGGTTTGATGTCGCGGTGGACGATCCCGCTCGCGTGTGCGAACCCGAGGGCGCTCAACACCTGAGTTATGATCGCGACGCTGCGCTCTTGTGCGAGCGAACCGGTCGATTTGATGACTTGATCGAGGCTTTGGCCCTCCACCAATTCCATGACCAGAAACGGCGTGCCGTTATCATCGCCAAAATCCCAGATCGCGACGATGTTCGGGTGGAACCGTCGCCCGGCGGCCCGCGCTTCCCGCCGGAAGCGCTCCAGCAACTGCGCGCCGCCGCTGCCGGCGACCAGTTCGGGACGCACAACCTTGATTGCGACCAGGCGATCGATTGCTGGGTCATGGGCGCGATAGACTTCGCCCATCGCCCCCGTGCCGAGCAATGCTTCGATGCGATAGCGGCCTATCGACCGGACAGTGTTCATCTCAGGGCTCAAACTGAGCTGGCCTGCTGAGCCAAAATTCAGCTTTGCTCTTCCAGCATGCTCATCGCATTCTGCAGGCTGCGCCGCATCCGATTGAACGAGGCGGACAGCGAGCCGATTTCGTCTCGGCTGGCGTGGACATATTCAGGGGTGTCGAGCTGCCCCATGCTGACCTTATCGGCCATCTCGGAGATTTCGGCTACCGGTCGCGTCACCAGCACGCGCAGCAAGACGTCGACAATGACGATCGTTACGATAAAGGTTCCGGCAAGCGCCAGCATGAACCAGAAGAGCGCCTGGTAGGCGCGGGCCAGCGGCACGCCGAGCGGAATCGAGACGACCTGCGCGCCGACAATTTCACCCAGTTTCCAGCCAAATCCGTTTTGCGAGCCATAGAGGGCGAGCATCGTCGGGGGGGCATTCTGGGGTGTGCTGTGGCAGCTGAGGCAAACTTGGCTACCGATTTTCAGCGGATGGGAGAGCGTCAGAAACTTCCCTCCCGGGGTGTCGCGGATCGTCACCGTTTCCGACTTGCTGGAATCGTCGCGAAAACCGTTGATGATGTCGGCTTCCCAATCCGACCGCCCGGTCGTTGACATTAGTTGGGTTGAGCGTCGGCTCGCGATAAGTGTATTCTGGCAATTTCTGCCGCACCAATTTTAGAGTGGTTTGCGCTGCAAACGCTGAAACCGATTGCGGCAGAAACTGGATCTTTAGCTGCGGCTCGAGCAACGGCCAATTGTAGTCGGCAGTATAGTTGCGGATCGCCGACGCTCCTTCGATCATGATCCTCGCGTTCTGCAGGCTATCCTCGAACGCGTTCCTCGTCAGGATTGTGTAGGCGCCGACACCGGCCAGGGCGAGGCCGGCGAGAAAGGCGCCGGATATCGCCAAATCTATTTTCCATCGTATTTTCATGGCCGGTACTTCGCTAACATCGGCAACAAGTTATGGGCCCAGATCTTACAGTCCCGGATTCCATTTTCAAAGCGCGGCGGTAATCCCGAGGAAGGCCGAGAGCGCATCGACGAGATCGCTGACCGCGTAGAAGGCCGTGTAAGCCGCATACATTACGGTATCGGCGGCCTGCTCGTGGCGTTCATCATTTCCTGCTCGCCTACTTTGGAGACGGAGTTCGCGCTGGCTAGCGTGACAAAGTCCGCGGCTCGGATGAGGCCGGACTGGCAGCGGTCACCGTCGAGCCGACGAGCCGCGACCGAGCCTTCTACCCTCCGCCGCGCAGCTCGACCCCGCTGCTGCTGCGGATGACCCGGCGGTCGCGACACAGAACCGTACTCAGGTAATCCGGGCGATTAAGGACAACATCACGCAGTTTCTCGACCAGCTCGAAACTTTCGCGCGGCAGCCACACGGCGCCACACCTCCCCGGCCGTGACCGCTCGCAAATCGTGCAAGCTGTCCTCCCCCCATTGTTGCGCAGAGTCCCTGGTTATGTTAGGAACCGCGCCGGTTTGGCGGGACGTTGTTGCGCAGGCGCACGTTGCCTGCCGCGATCCGAACAACGAAGGGCTGCGGGGCTGTTGCCCCGAGCGGCCGATGAGGACGGATTTCCATTGGCTTCCGAGACAACGGGCGTTTCCGGCTTGGCTGAGCGTTACGCGGCGGCGTTGTTCGACCTCGCCGACGAACGCCGGATCCTCGACGAGGTGGCGTCGGATTTGCGGCAGCTGCGGGCGATGGTGCAGGCGAGTCCGGATCTGCTGCGGCTGATCCGTAGCCCAATTCTCTCACGCGACGAGCAATCGAAGGGGATCGGGGCGCTCGCCGAGCGGTCCGGCCTTTCCGCTCTGGTTCGGGATTTTCTCGCAGTGGTCGCGCGCAATCGGCGCCTTTTTGCTGTGCCGGCGATGATCGAGGCCTTCCTCGCCAAACTTGCCGCGCGGCGCGGCGAAGTCACCGCCGAAGTGTTCGCGGCGCAGCCGTTGAGCGAAGCGCAGCTGGCGGCTTTGAACGAGCAGCTGCGCCGCAGCATCGGCAGCCGGGTCTCCGTCGATGTTCGCGTCGACCCGGGACTGATCGGCGGCCTCGTCGTCAAACTCGGCTCGCGCATGGTCGACGGATCGATTAAGAGCAAGCTGCAGCGGCTGCAGCTGGCGATGAAGAGCATTGCCTGATGGTTGTTCTGATTGAGATGCATCTGCCTAGTTCGTCATTCCCGCGAAAGCGGGAATCCAAAATCGGAAAGCTCTGGCGCCACCGGCCCCCTGTTCAAGCCAGGGGCAGGCTCTGGATCCCCGCTTGCGCGGGGGTGACGGTACTTCCGGGGTTGTCCCGGGCTGGTTTCTGAAGGGGTTTTCATGGAAATTCGCGCGGCGGAGATTTCGGCGATCCTCAAGCAGCAGATCGCCAGTTTCGGCAGCGAGGCGGATGTCGCGGAGGTCGGGCAGGTCCTCTCGATCGGCGACGGCATCGCCCGCGTCTACGGCCTCGACAAGGTCCAGGCCGGCGAGATGGTCGAGTTCCCGAACGGCGAAAAGGGCTTGGCCCTCAACCTCGAGAGCGACAATGTCGGCGTCGTCGTGTTCGGCGACGACAGCCATATCAGCGAAGGCGACACCGTCAAGCGCACCAACGCCATCGTCGACGTGCCGGTTGGGCGCGGTTTGCTGGGCCGCGTCGTCGACGCGCTCGGCGAGCCGATCGACGGCAAGGGCCCACTGACCGATGTCACGCGGGCGCGCGTCGAGGTCAAGGCGCCCGGCATCGTGCCGCGCCGCTCGGTGCACGAGCCGGTGCAGACCGGGCTCAAGGCCATCAACTCCCTGGTGCCGATCGGGCGCGGGCAGCGCGAGCTGATCATCGGCGATCGGCAGACCGGCAAAACTGCGCTCGCTATCGACGCCGTCCTCAACCAAAAGCAGATCAACAGCGGCACCGACGAAAAGGCCAAGCTCTATTGCATCTACGTCGCGATCGGCCAGAAGCGCTCGACCGTCGCCCAGATCGTCAAGACATTGCAGGATTACGGCGCGCTGGAATATTCGATCGTCGTGGCTGCGACGGCCTCAGAGCCGGCGCCGCTGCAGTACATCGCGCCCTATGCCGGGTGCGCGATGGGAGAATTTTTCCGCGACAACGGCATGCACGCGGTGATCATCTACGATGATCTGTCGAAGCAGGCGGTGGCGTACCGCCAGATGTCATTGCTGTTGCGCCGGCCGCCGGGGCGCGAAGCCTATCCCGGCGACGTCTTCTACCTGCATTCCCGGCTGCTCGAACGCGCCGCGAAAATGAATGAGGACCACGGCTCCGGCTCGCTGACCGCGCTGCCGATCGTCGAAACCCAGGCCGGCGACGTGTCGGCCTATATTCCGACCAATGTGATCTCGATCACCGACGGCCAGATCTTTCTCGAGACCGAGCTGTTCTACCAGGGGGTTCGTCCGGCCATCAATGTCGGCCTCTCGGTCAGCCGCGTCGGTTCGGCGGCGCAGATCAAGGCGATGAAGCAGGTCGCCGGACGCATCAAGCTCGAGCTGGCCCAGTACCGCGAGATGGCCGCCTTTTCGCAATTCGCCTCCGATCTCGATGCTGCAACTCAACGCCTGTTGGCGCGCGGCGGCCGATTGACCGAGCTCTTAAAGCAGCCGCAATTCTCCCCGGTTCCGGTCGAGGAGCAGGTGGTATCGATTTTTGCCGGCACCCGCGGGTATCTCGACACGATCCCGGTGTCGGAGGTCAGTCACTTCGAAGCCTCGATGCTGCGCGAATTGCGCGCCACGCACCCCGAGCTGCTGACAGCCATCCGAACCGAGCAGGAGATCTCGCCGGAGGTCGAGAAGGGGCTGAGCGAGTTCCTCGACGGGTTCGTCAAAACCTTCGCCTGATCCGAGCCCGAGCCGAGCGCGATGCCGAGCCTAAAAGACCTGCGGTTGCGGATCCGCAGCGTCAGGTCGACACAGAAGATCACCTCGGCGATGAAAATGGTCGCCGCTTCCCGGCTGCGTCGTGCGCAGGAGCAGGCCGAAGCCGCCCGTCCCTATGCGCAGCGCATGGAACGCGTGCTGGGCTCGCTGGCCGGCCGCATGACTGGTTTGCCCGGCGCGCCGCCGCTGCTCGTCGGCACCGGCAAAGAGGAGACGCACCTGATCATCGTCGCGACCTCGGATCGAGGTCTGGCCGGCGGCTTCAACGCCTCGATTTTGCGCGAGGCCCGGCGGCAAATCCGCGAGATCGAGGCGGCGGGTAGGAGGGTCTTGCTGTTGATCATCGGGCGCAAAGGCCGCGATGGGCTGCGGCGCGACTACAACCCGTTGATCCGCGACAGCCTGACCGATATCGGCCGGCGCCGCGCTCTCCTTCGACGAGGCACGCGACATCGCCGAGCGCGTGCTGCTGCTTTATCGGTCGGGCGGGTTCGATATCTGCACGATCATCTACAACCGTTTCCGCTCTGCCATGACCCAGATCGTCACGGTTCAGCAGCTGATCCCCTTCGCGCCTGCCGCCGGGGCACAAACCGGCTCCGAGGAGGAAGTCGGAGTGCGCGCCGGTGCGGTTTACGAGTTTGAGCCGTCGGAGGAAGAAATTCTCGACGAACTCCTGCCCAAGAACCTGGCGGTCCAGATCTTTACGGCGCTGCTGGAGAATGCCGCGAGCGAGCAAGGCGCGCGCATGACCGCGATGGACAACGCCACCCGTAATGCCGGCGAGATGATCGACCGGCTCACCCTCAACTACAACCGCACGCGCCAGGCCGTGATCACCAAGGAGCTGATCGAGATCATCTCCGGGGCCGAGGCGCTGTGAGTCGTCAACGTATTCGACACACCTCCAAACCCCCTTGGCCGGGCTTGGCCCGGCCATCCACGCCTTTTTGTGGCGCGCCAGAACGGCGACGCAGACGTGGGTGGCCGGAACAAGTCCGGCCACGGGGAGGGACAGTCTAAGACATGGCAAGGAACTCCATCGGCACCGTCACGCAGGTCATCGGCGCCGTCGTCGATGTTCATTTCGACGGCGAGTTGCCGGCGATTTTGAGCGCACTGGAGATCAAGGACAGCAGCCGGACACTGGTGCTCGAAGTGGCGCAGCAGCTCGGCGAAAACGTCGTGCGGACGATCGCGATGGACACGACGGACGGGCTGGTGCGGGGCGCCGAGGTAATCGACACCGGTGGTCCGATCACCATGCCGGTCGGTCCGGAAACACTGGGCCGCATTCTCAACGTCATTGGCGAACCGGTCGACGAACGCGGGCCGGTGATTACCAATCGCCGATTGCCGATCCACCGATCGGCGCCGGAATTTGTCGACCAGTCGACCGAGGCGGAAATTCTGGTCACCGGGATCAAGGTCGTGGATCTGCTGACGCCTTACGCCAAAGGCGGCAAGATCGGACTGTTCGGCGGCGCCGGCGTCGGTAAGACCGTGATCATCATGGAATTGATCAACAACATCGCCAAGGCGCATGGCGGCTACTCGGTTTTCGCCGGGGTCGGCGAGCGCACTCGCGAGGGCAACGACCTCTACCACGAGATGATGGAATTGGGGGTCATCAACATCGACGGACCGGGCTCCAAGGCGGCGCTCGTCTATGGCCAGATGAATGAGCCCCCGGGCGCCCGCGCGCGCGTCGGTCTGTCCGGCCTCACCCTCGCCGAATATTTCCGCGACGAGGAAGGCCAGGACGTGCTGTTCTTCGTCGACAACATCTTCCGTTTTACGCAGGCGGGCTCCGAAGTATCGGCGCTGCTCGGCCGTATCCCGTCGGCGGTCGGCTACCAGCCGACATTGGCGACCGATCTGGGGACACTCGAAGAGCGGATCACCAGCACGAAGAAAGGCTCGATCACCTCGGTGCAGGCGATTTATGTGCCGGCAGACGATCTGACCGATCCGGCACCCGCCACGACCTTCTCCCATCTCGACGCGACCACCGTGCTGTCGCGGCAGATCGCCGAGCTCGGCATCTATCCAGCCGTCGACCCGCTCGACTCGACCTCCCGGCTGCTCGACCCGCGGGTCATCGGTGACGACCACTATCGGGTGGCGCGCGATGTCCAGCGCGTCCTGCAGACCTATAAATCGCTGCAGGACATCATCGCGATCCTGGGCATGGACGAGCTCTCCGAGGAAGATCGGCTGACCGTCGCCCGGGCCCGTAAGATCCAGCGTTTCCTTTCCCAGCCCTTTCACGTCGCCGAGGTGTTCACCGGCACCCCCGGCGTCCTCGTCAGCCTCGAAGACACGATCAAGGGGTTCAAAGGGATCGTCGCCGGCGACCACGACGACATGCCGGAAAGCGCCTTCTACATGGTCGGCACGATCGACGAGGCGGTCGCCAAGGCGCGCAAGATGGCGGCCGAGGCGGCCTGAGCCGGGCTGGTTCCGTCAATGGCCGACCGCGTGCAATTCGAGGTGGTTACACCCGAGCGCCTGTTGCTCTCGGAGATGGTCGAGATGGTCGTGGTCCCCGGAACCGAGGGCAATTTCGGCGTCCTACCAGGGCCATGCGCCGCTGATTTCCTCGATCCGCCCCGGAACGATCGATGTATACGAGGGGCAAACCGATTACTCGGCGCATTTTCATCGTCAGCGGCATCGCCGAAGTGACGCCGGAGCGCTGCACCGTGCTCGCCGACGAGGCGCTGCCGCCGGACGAACTCGACCGCGGCGCGATCGAGGCGGAACTGCAGGCTGTCGAGGGCAATCTTCCAAGCCTGCGCGAACAGGTTGCACGGGCGACCGGCGCCGAACGCGACACCCTGCTCGTCGAACTCCGCCGCATGGAGCGCCAACAGAACATTCTTCAAGCCGAGCTTCAGGCCCTCGCCGAAGTCACGCGTTGAGAACTCGTTCCGGCTTTATTGCCGGTGCCGTCGCCGCAGTCTCCCCAAATGGGCGATGCCTCGTGCCGCTGTGCCTGGCAGCGCCCACATCGGGTTTCGCATGCTGCGCTGGAGGCGGTTGCGGGGTCGACGGGCATGCGCCCAAGCTTCGCGCCGAGTGGGCTGCCTGGGGTGGGTCGCGACGTGCTCCGGTCCGTCGTTTTCCGGCCGCTCCAGGGTCAGTGCGCTGAGCAGGTCCGGTGCGGCGGCGACCCGCGGCGTCATCGGCGGCCCGAGCTCGAACAGCTTCTGCAATGTGGCGATAATCGAGGCATGGTCGAACGGGAAGGTCGGCTGATCGGGCGGCTTTCGGGCAGGCCGGACAATGCTGCCGGGCGCGACATAGGGCGAGATCAGCACGGCAGGCACGCGCACGCCATAGCGGTCGAACTCGAACCCGGCAGGGTAAGGGCCGCCCGGCGGTACCGCGGGAGGAGGCGGCACGTGATCAAAACAGCCGCCATGCTCGTCGTAAACCACGATCAACAGGGTACGCGGCCAGGTCGGCGCACCGCGGACCGCATTGTAAACAGAGGCGATCAGCTGCTCGCCATAAAGGATGTTGTGCGGCGGGTGCTGGTCGTTGGGCACCTTATGGGTCCAGACGCTGGCGAAATAACGCGGTTCGATAAAGCTGTAATTCGGCAATTGGCTATTGCGCGCATCCTCGGCGAACTCGCCCTCGAACAGGCGGAAATGCATCGGTATCTTGAGCCATAGGTCTGCGAGCGTCGCCGCCTGCGGCAAGTCGTGAAAGTAGATCCTCCAGGTGTAGCCGTATTCTTCGAGCCGCCGATAAATCGTCGGCAACGGACGCAGGCTGGGGCGGGGAAGCGGCAGGAACTCGTTGTTGACGTACCCCCGCCGGTGCCGGCATGAGCGAAATAGCGGTTCGGCCAGGTCTCGCACGGTGCCGATGCATGCCAGCGGTCCGAAACGCCAAAGGCGGTCGCCAATTGGCTGAGCAGGGGGAGCTGGGCCGGCTTAAAGCAGTGCATGACGGCTCTGGGATCCGGTACCCGGCCATCTTCGGGCGGTTGGCGCATGAAATTATCAACGAAACCGCGCATGCTCGGCGCCCCGTCCGACGCTGGTTCCGGTCCATACAGCTGCATGCTGATGTAGGCGAACAGTTCGCCCAGCTCCCGGTCCGGAATGCACGCCGCTTCCGGGCGGATTGCCGGATTGTTCCAGACCCGGATCTCCTCGACGCTGCCGTCGGATCTGTGCCAAGGGTTGCTCTCGCTACAGTCGAGACCGTTGAAAGCTTCGCTCTTCGGATACAAGTACCCCAGCATGCAGTCGAACGAGCGGTTCTCCAGCATCAAAACGACGACGTGCTCGATCTTCGGCAACGGATCGCCCGCAAGATAATCCGGACTCGCTTCTTAACCCCCCATAACGCAAGAAGATCCGGCCCCCATCGCGAGCGCATCACCGAGCTTCTCAAGCTCCGTCCTCTCTGCCGTGGCGGAGGTGCCGCCACACATACCAGCACAGCGCGAGCACGATCAGCGCCAGGACGAGCAAGTCCAAGCGATGCATGATGGCTTGCAGCCGGGGATCGTTGTTCCAGCGCTCGCCCAGCTTGTATCCGATGTAGGCGAGGCCAAAGCACCACGGCCACGAGCCGATGAAGGTGTAGATCTGAAACCTGAGTTGCGGCAGACGAGCGATGCCGGCGGGTAGCGCGATAAACGTCCGCACGACAGGCAATAGCCGGCCGAGCAGAACCGCTATGCCGCCGAACCGGGCGAAGAACCGGTCGGTGATGTCGAGATCACGGCGGCTCATCAGGATGTAGCCTCCCCATTTTTCGATGAGCGGCCGGCCGCCATAGCGGCCAACAAAATAGGCAAGCGTCGACCCGAGATTGCACCCGACCGCACCCGCGGTGGCAACGAGGAGAAGATCGAAGCGTCCGGTCGAAACGAGGTAACCCGAGAACGGCATTATAATTTCCGACGGGATCGGAATGCAGGCCGACTCGATCGCCATCAAGCCCACGATGCCGAGATAGCCACCCGAGGAGATCGTCGCGATGATCAAGCCGGCGAGCGCCGCCGGAATTTTCTGCAGCACCGGGTCTTCTCCTGACTACAACTGTTGCCACTCGATCCCCGGAGCGTCGGGTCGGGGGCGAGCGCGTCGGTAACGTGTCCGACGGTCGTTCGGTTCAGCGAGGCAATGTTTGCAGCTCAGCGGCGCAGTTGACGTGTTGACGTTGGGCGTCGGCTCGCGCACCGTCTCTCCAGTCCTTACCCATTGCCGCAGAAGGATCGCGCAAATGCTGTCCAGCGCTCGCATCCAACAAAGACTGGCGCAGCGGTCAATCGCCCTGGTGCTCGCCGGCGGTCGCGGCAGCCGGCTCAAACAATTGACCGACCGGCGCGCCAAGCCGGCCGTGTTTTTTGGCGGCAAGTTCCGGATCATCGATTTCGCATTATCGAATTGCCTCAATTCGGGGGTACGTCGCATCGGTATATTGAGCCAATACAAAGCGCACAGCCTGTTGCGCCATTTGCAGATGGGCTGGTCTTTTCTGCGCCCAGAAATGAACGAGTTCCTCGACCTTCTGCCAGCGCAGCAACGGCTCGACGAGGCGACCTGGTACCGCGGGACCGCGGACGCCGTGTACCAGAACTTCGATATCTTTCGTGCGGCCGGGCCGGAATACTTTATCGTTCTAGCAGGAGACCATATCTATAAGATGGATTACTCGAACATGCTTGCCGATCACATCGATAAGGGTGCTGATTGCACGGTCGCCTGCGTCGAGGTACCGATCGAGCAGGCTTCCGATTTCGGCATCATGGCGGTCGATGATTCGATGGCGATCACCGACTTCCTGGAAAAGCCCAAGAACCCGCCGGCAATGGCCGGCAAACCCGGACGCGCGCTTGCCAGCATGGGCGTCTACGTGTTCTCCGCCGACTTCCTCTATGCCGAGCTCGAACGCGATCATCGGCACGCGGGATCAAGCCATGATTTCGGTAAGGACGTGATTCCCGACCTGGTCAGCCGCGGTCTGGCGGTTGCCCACTCCTTCGAGGAGAGTTGCGTCAAGACGACACCGGAAGCCGAGGCCTATTGGCGCGACGTCGGGACCGTCGATGCCTATTGGGCGGCCAATCTGGATCTCGTATCGCCGACCCCTTCGCTCGACATCTACGACCCTAATTGGCCGATCTGGACGTATCAGCAGCAGTTGCCGCCCGCGAAATTCGTGTTCGACGATGACGATCGGCGCGGCATGGCAGTGGACTCGATGGTCTCCGGCGGCTGCATCATTTCCGGCGCCACGGTCCGCCGCTCGCTGCTGTTTTCGAATTGCCGCGTCAACTCATACGTCCAAACCTGCGAGGCGGTGCTGCTCCCGGACGTTCTCGTCGGACGCCGCGCGCGGCTGAGCAAGGTGGTCGTCGACCGCGGCTGCCGCATCAAGGAGGGGCTGGTGATCGGGGAAGATCCAGAGCTGGACGAGAAGCGGTTCTACCGCAGCGAGGGCGGGGTGACCTTGGTCAGCGCCGATATGCTCGCCCCCCTGGACTGACCCGAGGTTCCCCTCTCCACCCGCTGGCCAGGGGGAGAGGGTTAGGGTGAGGGGGGCCCAGGTGTGTGGGTCGCGGCGCTGCCCACCTCACCCTCCCGTCCCCAGGGATCAAGTCCGTGGGCCGAAGGCTCACGCGCGACGGGCCCCTCCCTCTCCCCCCTTAAGGGCGGAGAGGGGCTTTGTTGGCGGATTCGACTCGGCTATCGAGAAAGAGCATCGTATCCGTTGAGAGGTCTCGATTCGTTTTTGTTCGGCCTCTCGAGGGATCACGCCTCAAGGATCGAGCCCGACCAGGCTGCGGGCGTAGGCGCGGGCCTCGAACGGGCGCAGATCGTCGGCGGTTTCGCCGACCCCGATCGCGTGGATCGGAATCCCGTATTTTTCGGCCAACGACACCAGAACACCGCCACGTGCGGTGCCGTCGAGCTTGGTCATTATTATGCCGGTGACGCCGACCATCTCGCGAAAGATCTCCGCCTGTGCATGCGCATTCTGGCCGGTCGTCGCATCGAGCACGAGCAGCACCGAATGCGGCGCCTCAGGGTCGACCTTTTTAAGGACGCGAACGATCTTCTGCAGCTCCGACATCAGATTGGCCTTGTTGTGCAGCCGCCCGGCCGTGTCGATCAGCAGGATGTCGGTGCCCTCGGCGCGGGCCTGTTCGAAGGCCTCATAGGCGAGCCCCGCCGCATCGGATCCGGGCGGCCTGGTAACGACCCGGCAGCCGGTGCGCTCGCCCCAGATCTGCAATTGCTCGACCCCGGCCGCGCGGAACGTGTCGCCGGCCGCGAGCATCACATCGTGTCCCGCGTCCCGGTATTGCTTTGCGAGCTTGGCAATCGTCGTCGTCTTTCCGCTGCCGTTGACACCGACGACGAGAATGACAAACGGCTTGCGGCCGAGGTCGAGCCGAAGCGGTTTCATCATCGGCTCGACGAGCCGGATCACCTGCTCGGCAAGTGCACCGCGGACCTCCTCCGGCGAGACCTCCTGGTTGAAGCGGCTCCTACGCAGCTCCTCGGTGACCTCGGCGGCGATCCCGATACCCATATCGCTCGCAATCAGCAGCTCTTCCAGCTCGAGCAGCGCCGCATCGTCGAGCCGGCGGCGGTTGAAAATCGTGCTGATGCCCGCGTTCAGCCGCTCCGAGCTGCGCGCCATCCCCGCCTTGAGCCGGGCGAACCAGCTGCGGCGTTCCTCGGCTTCGGTCTCCTCAGTGGGAACGGCGGCCGGCGCGGCCTCTACCGTGCCGGGTTCGGAGGGCTGTGTGGGTTCGGTTTCTTCCAGGTGCGTGGCCGACACGCCGCGGGGCCAGAAACCGCCGGTCCACAGCCCGTGCTCCTGTTGGCCCGCACTGCTCGATGGATTCTGGGAGGCGGAGTTGTTCTCGGTCGCGTCAGGTTCGGGTGAAGGCGCCGATTGCAGTTCTGCGACTGCCGTCTCCTCAGGCTTACGGCTTTTTGTGTCTTCCGCGACGGCATCGGCTCCCGGATCGGGTCCTGGATCCGGTCCGGCAGCAGGGCGTCTCCAGAACCTCATTGAAGGGCTGCTCCGATAAGTGCTCCGATAAGACTGCGTCCGCTGACCCCGACAAGGCGCATACGCCGGACCGCCCCCGCGTCGCCGGACCCCGTGAAGCTCACCGGAGCATAAAAGGCACTGCGCCCCAGGCCGGGGCGCTCGATCAGGACATCGGTTTCACTTCCGACCCGTGTTGATAATTCCGCGGCGAGAGCGGCCTCCCCTGCTGCCCGCAGTCTCGCGGCACGCTCCTTGATCACCGCATCGGGAAGCAGAGGCATGCGGGCGGCGGGCGTTCCTGCCCTCACGCTGTAGGGGAAAACATGGACAAAGGCGAGCCCGCATTCGCCGATCAGGTCGAGGGTATGTCGAAACATCTCCTCGGTCTCGGTAGGAAAACCGGCGATCAGGTCGGCGCCGAACGCCATCTCCGGACGCAACTCTCGGGCGCGCTTTGCAACAGCAATTGCCTGGGCTCGGGAGTGGCGGCGCTTCATGCGCTTTAGGATTAAGTCGTCGCCGGCCTGCAGCGACAGATGCAGATGCGGCATCAGCCGCTCCTCTTCGGGTAATAGCCGCCACAGCTCCGCGTCGATTTCGGCCGGGTCGAGGGAGGAGAGGCGCAGGCGCCGCAGTTCGGGCACGGCGGCAAGGAGGCGCCTCACCATCTGTCCGAGGCTGGGCCTTCCGGGCAGGTCGGCCCCATAGGCTGTCAGATCCACACCCGTCAGCACGATCTCCCGGTAACCGGCCGCGACGAGGCGGCGCGCCTGATCGGCGATGACCCCCATCGGGACCGATCGGCTGGCTCCCCGAGCATAGGGGATAATGCAAAAAGTGCAGCGGTGATCGCAGCCCTGCTGGACCTGCAGAAAAGCGCGGCATTTACCTTCGAAGCCGTCGACGAGGTGCGGCGCGGTTTCGACCGGATCGGGCGGCGCAGCCTCATCTGGCAGATAGCTCCGCGGCGACAACTTGGCTTGATTGTCGAGCACGCGGTCCACTTCGGGCAGCGCGGCATAACGTTCCGGCGACAGGTGGGCGGCACAACCCGTTACGACAATTCTTGCCTCGGGATGCCGCCGGCGGGCGCGGCGGATCGCCTGGCGCGCTTGCCGCTCGGCCTCGGCAGTAACCGTGCAGGTATTGACGATGACCGCACCGGTGAGCCCGGCTGCGGCCGCGGCGCGACGAATGACCTCGGATTCGAACGCGTTCAGCCGGCAGCCGAACGTGATGACCTCGTTGTCATGCATGACGCTTAGCCCGCGGTCAGCAGGTTCGCGTCGAACGTGCCCTCGAAACTCAGCTCCGCTGGCCCTGTCATAATGACGTGGCCATCTTCGCGCCAAGCTATGTCGAGTGTGCCGCCATCGAGCTGGACGGCGGCGCGGCGCTCGGTGAGCCCCCGCCGGTGCGCGGCAACGAGCGCAGCGCAGGCGCCGGTGCCACACGCGCGGGTGATCCCGGCGCCTCGTTCCCATACGCGCAGCCGGATGCTGCGCTGACCAGCGATTTCGGCGATACCGATATTTGCGCGTTCCGGAAAGAGCGGGTGATGTTCGAGTGGCGGTCCGAGCGCCGCGAGATCGACGGTATCGATGTCGTCCACGAAAAAGGTCGCATGCGGGTTGCCGATGTTTGTGCAGACTCCTTCGGTCAGCGGACCCGCTGTCAAATCGATCCGATCGGTGTCCATGGGGCGCGACAGCGGGATCTCGTGCCAAGCCGTCCGCGCCGGTCCCATATCGACCGCAAAATACCCGTCGCCCAGCGGTTCCACCTCGAGCAAACCCGCCGCGGTCTCGATGCGCACTCGAGAACTCCCGGGTCTCGCGATGAAGCAAGTCGGCGACGCAGCGGGTGGCATTGCCACAGGCCTCGGCCTCGCTGCCGTCCGCATTGCGGATGCGCATCAGGACCTGGGCAGCGTGATGGCGTGGCGGCTCGAGCAGGATGACCTGATCGCATCCGATGCCGGTCCGCCGGTCCGCCAACCTGCGTGCGGCTGCGGCGCCGAGAGGGATCGCGCTGCGGCGAAAATCGAGCACGACAAAATCGTTGCCGAGCCCGTGCATTTTGAGAAACGGGACCTTGCCCATCGCGCCGCTTATATGGCGGCACGGACGGCTCTGTCCAACGCCGCAGAGACCCGGCGCCGGACAAGAGCGTGCTGTGCGTCAGTTCACCGTGTAATGCGCCGCGCCAGTGCTCGCGTGTCTGGCGCTCGGCTTGCCGTGCTTGGCGCTCGTCGTCCTGTACCCCTTGCCGCCTCCCCAGCCCGCAGCGTGCGTCGAGTACCCTCTGCCCGCTGCACGTCGGCTGGATCTTTGGCCAACGGCGTATCTGCCGTGCCCTCTACTATGGGGATAGGCCGAGCGGGTGCCCTCGAATGTCGGCCGCGCCGGGGCCAGCTCATCTACGGCAGACCAGTCGCGCGGGGTGGTGTCCGCGGTCCTGGCGGACACTGGAGCGCTCTCGTTGGCGAAGTAACTCGGCGTGTCGTCCGACGGGCTGAAATTCTTCGAACCGTAGTCGGGAAGTTCCACGGCGAGCGCCGGCAGGCACGCAAAGGCGAGCGCACCCGCGAGAAAGGTGATCGTCAGCTTTAGCATTGCAGTTCCCCCTGCCCTCTCCATAGCTGGGCGACGGGGGAACACCAAATTGGTGCTGCTAACCCGCGGAATCCGTTAGTGCGTATCGATGGCGGACCGGAGCTGTTCGAGAGAATCGATTACCGAGGCCGCAGTGTTACGTTACCGCTTGTTGGCCTCCCAGCTTTCGAGGTCGAGCCGATCCCATCAAAAACAGATCGCTGGTCCGGGCATACCAGCCGCGGCCGTGCTTCGAGCATCGAACGGGGGCCGAGCGACACGCCAGTGATGCGGCGGCATTCGAAGCTCGCCGGCGATTGCGCGCGCCCGACCGCAGGATTCATGGAATTGTCACCGTGCTGTTGCAGGCTTATGGCATTGTTCAACCGTAACGGCGGTTCGGCAGCAGGGGCCAAGGCATGTCTGGAGACGCGTTCGACTATGATCTTTTGGTGATCGGTTCCGGGCCGGCCGGGCAGCGCGCCGCGATCCAGGGCGCCAAACTCGACAAGAAAGTCGCGATCGTCGAACGACGGACCGTGCTCGGCGGGTGCAGCGTCAATCTCGGCACGATCCCCTCGAAAACCCTGCGCGAGGCGGCGCTCGAGCTTTGCGGCTATCGCGTCGCGGGAATTTTACGGCGCGTCCTATACCGTGAAACAGACATATCACGATGCAGGATCTGCTGTTTCGCACCGACCGGGTGATCCGGCACGAAATCGACGTCACCCGCCACCAATTGAGGCGCAACGATGTCGAGCTGATCGCGGCGACGGCATCCTTTGTCGCGCCCGACGCCGTCCGTCTCGACTATGTCGACGGCGCCACCTCTCGCATAGTCAAGGCAAAGAAGATCGTCATCGCTGCCGGGGCCGAAACCACCCGCGACCCGCATATCCCGTTCGACGGCGAGCGCATTTTCACCAGCGACGACGTCCTTGCAGCTCGACCGGCTGCCACGGACCCTGGCCGTTGTCGGCGCCGGCGTGATCGGATGCGAATATGCCAGTATCTTTGCCGCTCTCGGCGTTCGGGTCACCCTGATCGACAAGCGCGATCGGCTGTTGCCGTTCGTCGACCACGAAATCGTCGACGAATTCTGCCATCATCTGCGGGAAAACCGGGTCACCCTGCGGCTCAACGAGAGCGTCGGCAGATTGGAGATCATCGAGGACGAGCACGGCCCGCGCGTCAGGCTGCACCTCGACAGCGGCAAGACGATCATCGCCGAAAAGGCGCTCTATTCGGTCGGCCGGACCGGCGCCACCAGCAGGCTCAATCTGGCGGAGGCTGGCCTCGCGCCCGACAACCGCGGTCGGCTTGTGGTCGATGAGCATTATCGAACCCAGGTCCCCGGCATTTACGCGGTCGGCGACATGATCGGGTTCCCGGCGCTCGCCTCGACCTCGATGGAGCAAGGCCGGCTGGCGGCGTGCCACGCCTTCGGGGTCAAGGCGCAGAGCGTCCCCGAGCGCTTTCCCCTACGGGATCTACGCGGTGCCCGAAATCTCGATGGTCGGCAAGAACGAGGAGGAGCTGACCGAAGCCTCGATCCCCTACGAGATCGGCAAGGCCCGCTACAAGGAGATCGCTCGCGGCCAGATCCTCGGCGACGTCACCGGGCTTCTGAAGCTGATATTCCACAGCGAAACCCGCCAGCTGCTCGGCGTCCACATCATTGGCGAGGGGGCGAGCGAGCTGATCCATATCGGTCAGGCGGTGTTGTCGTTCGATGGAAAAATCGATTACTTCATCGACACGGTGTTCAATTACCCGACCTTGGCGGAATGCTACAAGGTCGCGGCATTCGACGGGATAAACCGGCTCGGTATATTTGAAGAAGAGGTGTCGAGCGCGTGAGACCGCACCGGTGAGCTATCAAGGCCACAGGTATTGCTCGCCCACTAGGCTCTAGTCCGCGAGCCCCATGACGAACGCAAGCGCCACATTCAGCCGCGCCATGTCGGCAGCTCCAAGATGGCCGATCTGCCTTCCGATGCGATCCCGGTGGATTGTGACCGGTTTGTCGGCCATCACCTGCGATCTCGCGCGCAGGCCGGTTTCCGGGCTTGGCTCGATCGTGACTCGGAAGTCGGGTGCTACCACCAACTCGGAAGTCATCTGACAGACTACGATGGAGGCATGACTTTCCGGAAAGGCGTCAGTCTGGACAATGACCGCCGGCCGCGGCTTACCGTAGTCGCCCCGTGCGGCGACGGTTACCACGTCACCGCGCCTCATCTGCGTCGAACTCGGAGACCCCCTCGATCCAGTCGAGCGCTTCGAGCTCACTGTCACGGCTCAGTCGCGCTACTTGGGTTGCGATCCGGCTGCGGATTGTTTCCGAGCGCGCGTCCGGCACTACGAGACGCAATTCGCGCAGACCCCGCCGGCGGCGCCGCTCACGCATCATCCTCATTCGTTCCGCCGGCGCAGCCATCTCGTCCTCTATGAACCGGTGACGCATTACCAATGTAACGCGTTACGGGCCAACAACCAAGCGCCGATTGAGCGCCCTTAGAGGCGAGCCGGCCCCCGGTATTCTTCTGTTGAAGAGTCGGCGGCCCGGTCTAGCACCGCGTTGAGCAGCACGTTGCAGCCGGCGGTCAGATCTTCGGGCTTGGCGTCTTCGATCTCGTTGTGGCTGATGCCGCCGACACAGGGCACGAAGATCATCGCGGTCGGGGCGACGCGCGCCAGGTAGACCGCGTCGTGGCCGGCGCCGCTGATGATCTCCTGATGCGGATAGCCCTGTGCTTCGGCAGCGTTCCGCACCGCGGCGATGAGATCGGGGTCGAACGGGGTCGGCGGGAAATACCAGAATTCCTTTACCTCGATTTCGAGGCCGATCGGCGTCGCGGCGCCTTCGCAGGCCTGCCGGAGCTCTGTGTCCATAGCGGTCAGCACTGCGTCTTCCGGATGGCGGAAATCGACGGTGAAGAAGACGTGTCCGGGGATCGTGTTGCGCGAGTTCGGGCTGACCTGGACAAACCCGACCGTAGCGCAGGCGTAGGGCGCGTGCGCATGGCCGATGCGATTGACGGCATCGATCATTCGCGCTGCGCCGACCAGCGCGTCGCGCCGTCGCGGCATCGGCGTCGGCCCGGCATGCGCCTCCTGCCCGGTGACCGTGACCTCGTACCAGCGCTGGCCTTGCGCGCCGGTCACCACCCCGATCGGCAGGTTTGCGGCTTCGAGGATCGGCCCCTGCTCGATATGCGCCTCGAAATACGCCGCGACCGGCCGGCCGCCGGCAGGCTCCGGGCCCGGCAAAACCGATCCGAGCGAGCTCGGCGCCGAGCGTGACGCCGGTAACATTGTCCGGCCGGGCCAGACCCTCGGCGAGATCGAAGACGCCGGCGAACACCCCCGAGCCGACCATCGCCGGCGAGAAGCGCGAGCCCTCCTCGTTGGTCCAGGCGACGACCTCGATCGGCGCCTCGGTCTCGTCGCCGAGATCGTTGAGGGTGCGCACCAGTTCCAGCCCCGCCATGACACCGTAGGCGCCATCGAACTTGCCGCCGGTCGGCTGCGTGTCGAGATGGCTGCCGGTCATGACCGGCGGAAGGCTGGCGTCTCGGCCCGGCCGGCGCGCGAAGATGTTGCCGATCCTGTCGACCCGGACGGTGCAGCCGGCCCCCTCGCACCAGCGGATGAAGAGCCGCCGCGCCTCTCCGTCGAGGTCGCTGGCGGCGAGCCGGCACACCCCGCCCTTCGGGGTCGCGCCGATCTGCGCCAATTCCATCAGGCTCGCCCACAGCCGCTCTCCGTTGACCCGCAGGTTACGCATGACGCCCTCCGACACATCGACGATACACTTTATCTCGAAGGGCGCGAAAGGATGCGCTAAGGGCGGCGAAAGGAGGGGCATCGGGCTGTTCTGACGGGCTGTTCGATTGCTTCGCCGCCAATTAAGGCTGCTTATTCCGTCTGCGGCGTCACGCGCCTCTTTTCCTTGATGGCGGCGCGACGGGCTTTGGCCTCGAGGCGCCGCTCCTTGGCGGCGCGGCTAGGTTTGGTTGGCCGGCGCGGGGTCGGCGGCACGGCGGCGCGGCGGATCAGTGTGACCAGCCGGTCGAGCGCGTCCTGGCGGTTGCGTTCCTGCGTGCGGTGGCGCTGGGCAATGATGACGATGACGCCGTCGCGCGTCAGCCGGCGCCCGGCCAAGCGCGCCAGTCTCTCGCGCAAATCTACCGGGAGCGAGCGCGAGCCCGACAGGTCGAAGCGGAGCTGCACCGCGCTCGACACCTTGTTGACATTCTGCCCACCGGGACCGGATGCTCGCACAAAGCTTTCCTCGATCTCGCTGTCATCGAGAAACAGGTGACAGTTAATCGGGATCAACATAGCGCTTCACGCCGGATGGCATGGTAGTGTAAGCGTGAGCGTCATTCAGATCGGGTTGCATCGTAACAGCCTGCCGGTTGAGCGGTGCGCCCTTGCGATTGTCAGGAGCCGAGAATGCCTAGTCTGAGTTTCACCGCACCGACCACAGTCGACGAGGCCATCAATGCCCTCGCCCGCGCCCCCGGCTTGGCGAAACCGTTGGCCGGCGGGACCGATCTGTTGGTGCAGATGCGGTCGGGCCGGATGCGCCCCGAAGTGATCGTCGACATCAAGAGAATCCCGGATCTGATCGGCATTCGCGAGACCGGTGACAGTTTTGTGATCGGCGCTGCCACTCCGGGGGTCATGCTGAGCGAGCACGAAGCCTTCTCCCGCGCCTGGCCGGGGATCGTCGAAGGCGTCGACCTGATCGGTTCTCAGCAGATCCAGGGGCGCGCCTCGCTCGTCGGCAATCTGTGCAACGCCTCGCCCGCCGCGGACAGCGTCCCGGCGATGATCTGCGCGCGTGCGGTCGCCGTCATCGCCGGCCCGGATGGCAAGCGCGAGGCGCCGGTCGAGGCGATCGTCACCGGGCCCGGGCAGACCTCCCTCAAGAAGGGCGAGTTCATCGTCGAATTTCGTGTGCCAAAGCCCAAGCCGCGGCAATCTGACGCCTATCTCCGCTTCATCCCGCGTACCGAGATGGATATTGCGGTCGTCGGCTGCGGCGTCAATGTGACCCTGGACGCGAACGGCCTGTGCACCGATGCTCGCGTCGTGCTCGGCGCCGTGGCGCCAACCCAAATCATCGTCGACGAGGCCGCGGACGCCCTCAAAGGCCACCGTCTCGACGACGATACGCTTTCCCGGCTCGACGCCGCCGCGCAGCGAGCCTGCAAACCGATCAACGACAAGCGCGGCACGATCGAATACCGAACCAAGGTCGCCGGCGTCCTCGCAAGACGGGCGGCCGCCATTGCATTTGAGCGCGCCGCCGGGCGCGTGGCGGGAGTCCACTAATGGCCAAGCAACACGTATCGACGATCATCAACGGCGAGCCTGTCGAATTTCTCTGCGAGCCGCAGCAGACATTGCTCGATGTATTGCGTGACGAACTGAACCTGACGGGCAGCAAGGAAGGCTGCAGCTCGGGCGACTGCGGCGCCTGCACCGTCATCGCCGACGGCAATATCGTCTGCTCGTGCCTGATGCTCGGGGCCGAGGCCGAAGGCCGCAAGATCACGACAATCGAAGGCATTGCCGAGGGCGAAAAACTGCACCCGGTGCAGCAGAAATTCCTCGAGCATGCCGCATTGCAATGCGGCTTCTGCACCCCCGGGTTCATCGTCGCAGCCAAGGCATTGCTCGACCAGAATTTGAACCCGACCGAGGAAGAGACCCGCTATTGGCTCGCCGGCAATCTGTGCCGCTGCACCGGCTATGACAAGATCATCCGCGCGGTGCTCGACGCCGCCGCCGAGATGCGGGCGGGGGCGGCGCGATGAGTTACCTCGACAAAGACACGCTCAGGGTCGTCGGCACCCGTCCGATCCGCCCCGACGGCGTCGACAAGGTCACGGGGCGCGCCAATTTCGGCGCCGACATGAAAATGCCCGGCATGCTGTGGGGAAAGATCAAGCGCAGCCCCTATGCGCATGCGCGAATTGTCTCGATCAACACCGACAAGGCAATGGCCTTGCCCGGCGTCAAGGCCGTGACCACGCGCGCCGATTTCCCCGATATCCCCCCGGACAAGCGGGTCATCGGCGCTGCGCCGCATAATCTGTGGGACCTGTCGCGCAACTGCATGGCCACAGGCAAGGCACTATACGAGGGCCATGCCGTGGCTGCGGTCGCTGCAACCTCGCCGGCAATCGCCGAGCAGGCGCTCGATCTGATCGAGGTCGAGTACGAGGTATTGCCGCATGTCATGGATGTCGAGGCGGCGATGGCGCCGGATGCGCCGGTGCTGGACGACAACATCTTCACCTCTGGCCTCGAACCGCGGCCGACCAAGCCCTCGAACGTGGCCAAGATGGTTCGCTTCGCCAAAGGCGATGTCGAGGCCGGATTCCGCGAAGCGGAAGTGGTGATCGAGCGGCGTTATACGACAAAGCCGGTGCACCAGGCCTATATCGAGCCGCATGCCTGCGTAGTGTCGGTGGCGTCGGACGGACAGACCACGATCTGGAGCTCGAGCCAGGGCCAGTTCATGGTCCGCGCCTATACCGCACGGATCTGCGGCGGCGACATTGCCAACATCCGCGCGATCCCGGCCGAGATCGGCGGCGGCTTTGGCGGCAAGACGATCATCTACCTCGAGCCGGTCGCCTACATGCTGTCGAAGAAGTCGGGCCGGCCGGTCAAGATCGTGATGAGCCGCGAGGAGGTGTTCCGGGCTTCCGGGCCGACCTCGGGCGCGGTCGTCGAGGTCAAGCTCGGCGCCAAGAAGGACGGCCGGATCACCGCCGCCGAAGGCCGTGCTCAAATACCAGTCGGGCGCGTTTCCCGGCTCGCCGGTCCAGCAGGGCTGCATCTGCGGGCTTGCGGTCTACGACCTGCCGAATGCCGAGGCGATCGGCTACGACGTACTGTGCAATCGCCCCAAGGTTGCCGCCTACCGCGCCCCGGGCGCACCGATCGGCTCTTTCGCGATCGAAAGCTGCGTCGACGAGCTGGCTCGCGAGCTCGGGATCGATCCGCTCAGGATGCGCGAGATCAACGGCGCCAAGGACGGCACCAAGGCGACGCACGGCCCGACCTGGAACAACATCGGCTATATGAAGACCGTCGAGGCCGCGAAGGCGCACCCGCAGTTCCAGGTGCCGCTTGGGCCCAATCAGGGCCGCGGCATCGCCTCGGGCTATTGGCACAATGCCGGCGGCGAGTTGAGTGCGGCCTGCCACGTCAACGAAGACGGCACGGTGACGGTGACCGAAGGCCATCCCGATATCGGCGGCTCGCGCGCCTCGATGGCGATGATGGTGGCCGAGGTGCTCGGCGTTCCGTTCGAGAGCGTGCGCCCGGTCGTCGGCGACACCACCTCGATCGGCTTCAGCGCCTCGACGGGCGGCAGCCGCGTTACGTTCGCTGGGGGTATGGCGGTGACGCAGGCGACGCAAAAGGTCGTCGAGGAATTGAAGAAGCGCGCCGCGATCATGTGGGACATCAGCCCCGAGGCGGTCGAGTGGAAGGACGGCAAGGCCTTCCCGGCCGGCGCCAATGCCGGCAATTTCGAGCCGCTCGACCTGGCTGCGATCGCGGCCAAAGCGGCGCGCACCGGCGGCCCGATCAGCGCCGAGGTGCAGATCAATGCGCAAGGCCAGGCGCCGGGCTTCACGACCCATATCTGCGATGTCGAGGTCGACAGGGAGACCGGGCACGTCAAAATCCTGCGCTACACGGCGATCCAGGATGTCGGGCGCGCCATCCACCCTTCCTATGTCGAAGGCCAGATGCAGGGCGGGGTGGCTCAGGGGGTTGGTTGGGCGCTGAGCGAGGAATACATCTACGACAAGGATGGCCGGCTCGAAAATCCGGGCTTCCTCGACTATCGCGTGCCGGTGGCTTCGGACATGCCGATGATCGACACGGTTCTGATCGAAGTGCCGAACCCGCGCCACCCGTTCGGCGCTCGCGGCTGCGGCGAGGTGCCGATCGTGCCGCCGATGGCGGCGGTCGCGAACGCGATTGCCGACGCCACCGGCATCCGCCTGCGCGATCTGCCGATGTCGCCGCCACGGCTGCGGGCCGCGTTGGACGAAGCCGAGCCGATGCGCGCCGCAGCGGAGTAAGAAGGGTCATTGCGAGGAGCGAAGCGACGAAGCAATCTCGATCCGCCTCACCCGGCCAGCCGAGATTGCTTCGCTGCGCTCGCAATGACATTGCAATATCTGCCCCGGCACACGCTTCAGCCGGGGGTGACGGCTAAGCAGGAGTAAGGTTCGCATGACGTATATGCCGAAGGAATTGCAGAAGGTCGTCGGGACCCGGCCGATCCGCCCGGACGGGGTCGACAAGGTCACCGGGCCGCGCCAATTTCGGCGCCGACATGGTGATGCCCGGCATGCTGTGGGGCAAAGTCAAACGCAGCCCGCACGCCCATGCGCGGATCATGTCGATCAATATCGACAAGGCTCTGAAGCTACCCGGCGTCAAAGCGATCGTCACCTCGGACGACTTCCCGCCGATCGCGTCGGAAGAAGCCTTTGTCGGCGAGGGACCGATGAACTTCCGCGATCTGTCGCGCAACTGCCTGGCGCGGGACAAGGTGCTCTATGACGGCCATGCCGTCGCGGCGGTGGCGGCGACGTCACCCTCGATCGCCGAGGAAGCCTGCGAGCTGATCGAGGTCGCCTACCACGTCCTGCCATACGTTATCGATGTCGAAGAGGCGATGAAGCCGAACGCGCCTCTGCTGCACGACGACCTGTTCACGCAGGGTGTCGATCCCAAGCCGACTCACCCGTCCAACGTCGCCAAGGTCGTCGCCTTCTCGAAGGGCGACATCGATGCGGGCTTCCGCGACGCCGACGTCATCATCGAGCGGCGCTATACGAACGCACCGGTGCATCAGGCCTATATCGAGCCGCACGCCTGCGTCGTGTCGGCGGCCGCCGATGGTCAGTGCACAATCTGGAGCTCGAGCCAGGGGCAGTTCATGGTACGCGCCTATTGCGCGAAACTGCTCGGCATCGACATCTCCGATATCCGCGCGATCCCGGCCGAGATCGGCGGCGGGTTTGGCGGCAAGACGCTCGTCTACCTAGAGCCGGTGGCGTTGGCGCTGGCGAAGAAGACGGGGCGGCCGGTCAAGATGGTGATGAGCCGCGAGGAAGTGTTCCGCGGCACGGGGCCCGCGGCCGGCGCCGTCGTCGAGGTCAAGCTCGGCGCGAAGAAGGACGGCCGGCTGACCGCCGGCGAGGTCGTGCTCAAATACCAGGCCGGCGCCTTCCCGGGCTCGCCGGTCGGGCCCGGCTGCATGTGCGCATTCGCGATGTACGACATCCCGAACGCCAAGGTCACCGGCTACGATGTCGTGTCAAATCGCCCGAAGGTCGCCGCCTATCGCGCGCCCGGCGCCCCGAACTCGTCCTACGGCGTCGAGAGCTGTCTCGACGAACTGGCCGACCAGCTCGGCATCGACCCGTTGGCGTTGCGCGAGAAGAACGCGGCGAAGGACGGCGTCAAGGCGGTGCACGGCCCGACCTGGCAGAACATCGGCTATGCGCAGACCGTCGAGGCCGCCAAGAACCATCCGCATCTGAAGGAGAAGCTCGGGCCCAACCAGGGCCGCGGCATCGCCTCGGGCTTCTGGTTCAACATCGGCGGCGAGTTCGAGCGCGGCCTGCCACATCAACGAGGACGGCACCGCGGTCGTCGTGTCGGGCAACCCGGATATCGGCGGCTCGCGCGCCTCGATCGGGATGATGGCGGCCGAGGTTCTCGGTATCCCGGTCGAAAAGGTCCGCCCGATCGTCGGCGACACCAGCTCGATCGGCTTCTCGTTCCTGACCGGCGGCAGCCGCGTCACCTTCGCGACCGGCATGGCCGCGACGCAGGCCGCCGAGAAGGTCGTCGAGGAACTCAAAAAGCGCGCCGCGATGATCTGGGACATCCCCGCCGACGCGGTCGAATGGAAGGACGGCAAGGCCTATCCCGGCCGGCCCCAACGCCGGCAGCTTCGAGCCATTGCCGTTGGCCGAGATCGCGCTCAAATCGGGCCGCACCGGCGGGCCGATCAGCGCCGAGGTGTCGATCAACGCGCAAGGCGCCGGCCCCGGCTTTGCGACGCATATCTGCGACGTCGAGGTCGACAAGGAGACGGGGCAGGTCAAGATCCTGCGCTATACCGCGGTCCAGGATGTCGGCCGCGCAATCCACCCGAGCTATGTCGAGGGTCAGATCCAGGGCGGCGTCACCCAAGGGATCGGCTGGGCGCTCAACGAGGAATACATCTACGACAAGAACGGGCGCCTCGATAACCCGGGCTTTCTCGACTACCGGGTGCCGGTCGCCTCCGACCTGCCGATGATCGAGGCGGTCTTGGTCGAGAACGCGAACCCGCGGCACCCGTTCGGCGCCCGCGGCGTCGGCGAGGTGCCGATCGTACCGCCGATGGCGGCGGTCGCCAATGCGATCGCCGACGCGATCGGCGTGCGGATGCGCGACCTGCCGATGTCGCCACCGCGATTGCGCGCCGCGATCGACGCGCAGGAGCCGGTGCGCAGGGCCGCAGAGGAGCATAGCCTGTCATTGCGAGGCGCCGCAGGCGTCGCGGCAATCTCGGCGGCGAATTGCTCGCTCCGCTCGCAATGACAGCCTTAGTGTAGGAGCGCTGACATGCCGCGCGTCCATTTCTCGGGCCAGGCCGCCCGCCGGTTCACCGGCGGCGCGACCGAGCTCGAGGTGGAGGCGGATACTTTCCGGCGGATGGTTCTGGAGCTCGACCGCCGCTTCCCCGGCCTCGGCCGCCAGATCGACGAGAGCATGGCGGTCGCGATCGACGGCGAGATCTTCCAGGACGCCTACCTCGCCCGGCTCAATCCCGACAGCGAAATCTACCTGATCCCCAAAATCGGCGGCGGCTAAGCGCTGCGACTTCGCCCTGGAGGGCAAGTGGACCGCCGCGCGTAATCATGGGCCGGCCTTACCCTGTCCTTTATAAAGTTCGAACCTTTCACCCCAAGTGATTTGGTAGGCACCCGTTTAGGACATCAAACGAGAGTAAACACTTAAGCTGTCTGAAACCCCGTGGCCGCGATCGTCCGCCCGGTCCCCCCCTCTTACCCAAGAAAGTCGTCAACACCTTGGAAAACCACGATCTCCCCTAAAATGCTGCAGAAACCAGGAGCGGGTTCGTGCGCCTCATAATCGCTGTAATTGTCTCAATGGCATCTGTCTTTCCGATCCCGGTGGAGGCGCAGGGCTTACGGCTGGCGTTGGCTGCGGCAGCCGACTTCACTCCCGTCTACGCATTCGACAAGATTCCGGCAAATATCCGGCAGATCGCCGCCATCGTCGACATCGGCACCGCAACGCCCGCAAAACTCGTCGCGAGCTATATCAGGGTGGGCGACAATGCGGGCGCCCCTGATCAGAAGATTGCCGAGCAGCAGCTGGCGATCGGCGATGGCCCGCAGATTGTTCTGCATTACGCGGCGTCGAGCGACTGGATCCCAGGGAAATACCGCCTCGAACTTGCTGCTGACAGCCGGCCGTGGCTATCGGCGGAGTGGGATGTTGTGCCGCCGCTGCCTATACCGGTCGTGCATTCGTCCAACGATATTATGCCGCTGCTGGTCGGAACAACCTGGCCGATGGCGTTCACCTCACGGTCATCGCCGCAGGTGACGGTGACCCTGCCCGCTGCGGAGCGCGATGCGGACGGTGTCTACCACATGAAGGCGGCGATAAACATTCCGGGCGGCGAGCTGGATCAGGTGCGCGTGCGACACACCCGCAACGGCAAGCTGGCGGAGGAAGAACTCTGGCAAGTCGATGTCGGCGGAATTGCGGTTGTCGGGCGGGCGGCAAGTCCCAAGCCGGTCCGCGTCGATCCGCCGTTGCCGATCATACCATTCCCGCTGCCGGTGTCCGAGAAGCGCTGGAACTGGCGTTCCAGCGAAGCCCAGTACGAGTTCCGCGGCTGGGGTCCTGTTTTACTCAAGGGGCCCGACGGGGAGCAGCCGGGCTACGTCATCCTGATGGAGCGGCCAACGATGCCCCTAACCACGACCTTTGAGCGCGACCTCATCCCAGGCCTCGGCATTGTGCGGGAAATATTCGTGCACCAAAGCGGCCGGAGCGTGACGCTATTCCATCAGGAGTACGTCTTAACCGGCCTCCCGATTAAGTCCGAACCCGACGACTCCGCTACCCCAAGTTCGAAAAGACCATAGCTTGGCCCGATATCCGGGGTTGGGCGGCCTTGGGTGGCGTCAGGTCTCAGGGTCTCGACGCCGAACGACCTCACGGCGATGCTCGCGTCCCGTCGGACGACCGCCGTTCTAGGAACCTAACCGATTGAGACGAGAGCCCGCCAGGTCAGCCGTTTTACTATCAAATTCTTGTTTTCCATCGCTGCCTGGAAGAGCCTCAGGCAGACAGCAGCTTTTGAAACATGCTTTGCAAGGGCTTCGGTAAGCGTGTTAAAATCTGTACGCGGAAAAGTCGATCGTTCATTAACTATAACTCGGGAGGATTAAGATGAAAAGCAAAAAAGATGCGTTTCGTTGGGATGCGGTTTATCCGCGGCGGAGGGGCTTACTGGCGTTTGTCGTCGGCTTGGGGCTTGGTGTCGCATTGATGCTCGGATCGGCTGCCAAGGCGCAGACGGTAGCCGCCCCGGGCTTGCCCGGCGGATCATTGCCGGCTGGTGCCGTCCCGCTCAATCTTCCAGGCGCCTACAGCATGCCAAAAGCGCCGCCCGGCTTCAACCCGGCGACGGCATCGACGGCGGCGCTGCAAGCCTATGGGTTGCCGCCGCGGCCCAACTCGCAAACTAATCCGAAAGAGTATGCCGGTTGGCTCAACGCTGTTTCGATACCAAACCGGATCACGCCGCAACTGGAGCAAACGGATATCTACAACAATCCGATGCGACAAGCGCCGGCGGGCGGAGCAGCGGAAATCCAAGCGCAACATCTGGCGGCGGCCGGGACACCCGGTGCCAACGCGACAATGGAGCCCGTCAACTACACGACGGCTGGCTCTTTGAATTGGAGCGGATGGGGTGTGTACGACCCCAGCGGCCCTTTCAAGCTCGAAGCGGTGGTCGGCGCATATGTCGTGCCGATTGGTCGAAATCCGTTCGGACAGTGCCCTAGCCACCCACAATACGATGTGTGGTCGTCGCACTGGGTCGGTATCGACGGCCTCGACAACAGCGCGCTGGTGCAAAATGGAACCGAAGCGGATTCCTACAATGATTGCGCGGGGAGCTATGCTTATTACGCACCTTGGTACGAGTACATCCCCAATCCGGAGACGCGGATCGTCAATGCCCCGGTCGAGGGAGGCGACTACATCTGGATCCAGACTTGGGCGGTGAGCTCGACCGAGGCCTGCGCCTACTGGGCGAATGAGTTGGAGCAGTGGGCCGCCGGCCTCTGTTACGTAGCACCGAGCAATAGTCACACAATCCTAGGCCAAAGCATCGAATGGATCGGCGAACGTCCGTACACCGGCGAAGGAGCAAACGGCTTTGGGCGGCTGACTAACTACGTGACGGTTCCATGGTGGTCAGCCTACGCCTACAATTACACCTCTTCCAACCCAACCTACTACTACGCGGGGTCCAACCCCTCCGGCACGCTATATCAAATCTATGCAGTTGATGACAGCGGCGGCCTAATATCCTGGCCATACCTGACTGGGATCGACTCAATCTTCTTTTACGTTTACGGCTCCGCCTATTGTTACCCGGGTGTGAGCTGCGTTCCTCGCTACTAGGTTAACGTGCAGCCCACCGCCATCGGCGGTGGGCTGCACGGCTGTTGCAAGCGACCTCGTCGGCCATAATCCGCTACGCGGCGCAAATCCCGGTCGGCTCACCTTGAGCGTGGTCCTCTATGGGCGTGGCGCCGATCGCAACATCTCAGGGGTCGCGCGCATAGTCTCGACGGGCCCTTCGACATCAATTCCGGGGCCAGACTGATCCTCGGCTCGACAGCCAAGCTTCGCACCCTGATCGGCTATGTGAACATTGGCGACGAGCTGCACCGCAGCCTGGAACCGCTGCACCGGGGCTTTTGATCAAGCGCTCGGCTGCTGGGAGAGATAACCGTTAATCGCGTGGGCGGCGGCAGGCTATCTCGTGAAGGCGACAGACCGCAGGCTTCAGTCGATGATGGACGCGGCATGCGTCGTCAGTATTTGGGCAGTTCAACGGCGTTCTTTACCGGCGGCGTGACTGAGCCCGAGGTGGAGGCTAAAGATTTCCGCCATCCTCGAGCTCGACCGCCGCTTCCTCGGCTTGGGCCACCGGATAGAGGGGATGGCGGTAGCGATCGACGGCTAGATTACCAGGACGCCTACCTCGCCCCGCTCCAACCCCAAAAGCGAAATCTACCTCATCCGCAATGTCGGCGGTGGCTGAGCGTTCTTCGAGCCGCGGCAAGGTTAAGGATCACTTTCAAACAGCAACGAGCGTTTGTCACCGCTAGGGTTGAGAGCGTGGGAGCGCCGATGATGGTCGAGGCGGTATGGGGACGTTTGGTCCCGATCAGTCGACGCCATCAGCGCGACCCGGAGCGATGGATCCGGTGGCTGCTTCGCGTTGCCGCCATGCTGCGCTGGGCCTCGGCGCTGGCCGTATGTTTTCTGCTCGGCTGGGGCATCACGACCGAGGTCCGCACCTCGTACCTGCAGTCACGTTTGCTGTCGCGCTGGGCGGCGGGCATGAAGTTCACGGTTCAACCAGGCCCCAGCGAGGACATCCGCTTTCCCAAATCTGGGCCTTATGACGAGCGGCTCGGCTATGCGAAGCTGCCGTCCTTTATCGAAGCCCTGAGCGCCCGCCATTTCGCCATCACGCGGCAAGCGCGCTGGTCGCCTCCGCTGGAGCGGTTTGTCGACCAGGGGGGATACCCGATTTACGGTGAGAAATCGCGGGCTGGGGTGAAACTGCTCGACCGCGATCAGAACCCGCTCTACCAGGCGAGCTATCCCGATCGGGCTTACAAGGATTTCTCCTCGATCCCGCCGCTGGTGGTCGACAGCCTGCTGTTCATCGAGGATCACGACCTTCTCGATCTGCAAGACCCGGAGCGCAACCCAGCGGTCGAATGGGGCCGGTTCATGCTCGCCGCGGCGGGACGGATCGCCAGCGTCGTTGATCGCCGCTTCAGAGAAGGCGGCGCCAGCACGCTTGCTACCCAGATCGAAAAGTTTCGCCATTCGCCGGGCGGCCGCACACCCGGCATCGTCGAGAAATTCCGCCAAATGGTCACAGCCTCGGCGCGCGCCTACCGCAACGGCCCGAACACGTCGGCAGCCCGGCGCGACATCGTGACGGCCTACCTCAATTCGACGCCCCTCGGGTCGCGGCCCGGCTACGGCGAAATCATCGGCGTCCCGGAGGCCCTGTGGGTCTGGTACGGCACCGATCTCGCGGAGGCCAACCGGGTGCTGGCCGACACCGGCTACAACCAAGGCTCAATTGGCGCGCAAGGGCGAGATTTATCGCCAAGTCCTCGGCCTGCTGCTCGCCAACCGCCGGCCGGCCTATTATTTGAACGGCGACGGAGCCGCTCTCGCAGCCTTGATCGACGGGTATCTGCGTCTGCTCGCCGGGGCCGGGATCATCGACCCGGCGCTGCGCGACGCGGCCCTAGCCGCCAAGCTGCATTTCCGCACGCAGCTGCCGTCCCCGGCAGCGGTGTCCTTCGTCGGAAGCAAGGCGACTGACCGGCTGCGGGCCGAGCTGATGACCTCGCTCCACCTGCCGGATCTCTATGCGTTAGACCGGCTCGATGTGACAGGGTATGGGACGGTCGACACGGCCGCCCAGAAACGGGTCACGGATGTTCTAGAGCGGCTCGGCGATCCCGCTTACGTCAGATCGCTGGGGCTCGTCGGTCACAATCTGCTCGGCGGAGAAAAGCCGGGCAGGCTCGCCTGGAGCGTCGTGCTTTACGAGCGCGGGGCCGAGCAAAACTACCTTCGCGTCCACGCGCGACAGCCTCAACTCGCCCTTCGACATCAATTCCGGGGCGAAGCTGATCCTCGGATCAACCGCCAAATTGCGCACCCTCGTCACCTATCTGAATATCGTCGATGAGTTGCACCGTAAGTTGGCATCGCTGCCACGGCGCGATCTGGTGGCCATGGCGGCGGCGAAAGACGACCCGATTACCGCATGGGCGGCGGGCTATCTCGCGAAAACAGGTGATCACGGCCTTCAGCCGATGATCGACGCGGCGATGCAACGCCAATATTCAGGCAGTCCTTCGGCATTCTTCACCGGCGGCGGTGTGCACGCCTTCGCCAATTTCGAGAAATGGGAGGATCATTCCAATCCGACTGTCCTCGAGGCCTTCGAGCACTCGATCAACAATTCTTTTATCCGCATCATGCGCGACATCGTCCTCTACTACCAGGCGCAGAGCGGGATTGAGACCGAGAAGCTCCTGTCGGACATCGACGACCCGAACCGGGAAGCCTATCTGCAGCGGTTCGCCGATCAGGAGGGACGCCGATATCTCGGCCGGTTCTGGAACGACTACAAGGGTCTGACGCCGAAAGAGGCGTTGAACAAGCTGGCAAGCCGGACGCGCCCGGCAGCGCGACGGCTGGCGGTCGTCTATCTCACTGCGCGGCCCGAGGCGAGCCGGGCCGAGCTCGGCGAGTTTCTCGCGCACCACTTGCCGCCCTCATCGGTGGATAACGACGAGCTGTGGGATTTGTGGAGGGAGTATGGGCCCGGCCGCTTTTCGCTGCAGGACCGGGGCTACATCGCGGGAATTCATCCGCTGGAGCTATGGCTCGTCGCCTATCTCCAGGATCATCCGAACGCAACGCGCGACGAGGTCGTCGAGGCGAGCGCCGATGTGCGGCAGGACGTTTATGGCTGGCTCTTCAAGAGCCGGAGCATGCACAAGCAGAACACGCGCATCCGCATCTTGCTCGAAGAGGATGCCTTCGACCGGATCCTGCAGGATTGGCGGCGGCAGGGCTATCCTTTCGGACATCTCGTGCCATCATATGGCAGCGCCATAGGCAGCTCGGGCGATCGGCCGGACGCCCTCGCCGATCTGATGGGCATCATTCTCGATGACGGTGTGCGGCAACCGAATGTCGGACCTGCAGCGCCTGCATTTCGCTGCGGACACGCCCTATGAAACGGATATGACGCTGAAGCCCGAGCCGCAGCGGGTCATGGCTCCCGAGATCGCCAAGACCCTGCGGCAGGCGCTGATGGGCGTCGTGATGGAGGGGACGGCCACGCGTTTGCGCGGCGCCTACCACGCGCCGGACGGAACCCTGCTGCCGGTTGGCGGCAAGACCGGCACCGGCGACAATCGCCTGGACCGCTTTGGCCGCGGCGGCGGGTTGATCTCACAGCGCGTCGTCGACCGCACCGCCACTTTTGTGTTCTTCCTCGGCGATCGCTTCTTCGGCACGATCACCGCCTATGTCCCCGGCGCGATCGCCGGCACTTACCATTTCACCAGCGCTCTGGCTGTGCAATTGCTCAAAGCCCTCGAACCGCAGCTCGAACCCCTTCTGGATGAACCGGCGAGCGAAGCCGCGCCGATACCGATCGGCGAAGCTTTGCCCGCCGTCACCGGGCTCAGGAAAAGCAGCGAAGGCAGCGCCGACTAGGCTACGACCGGGCGACGCTTTGCAACAGGTCGACTTTGCGGTTCAGAGCCGTCACTAGACCGTCGACGCCCTGGCGCTCGAGGATTGAATGGAACTCCGATCGATGCACCGCCAACTGACTGATCGAGCCATCGAGGTACACATCGGAGATCTGCCACGAGCCCTGATCGGGGCGCATTAGATAATCGAGCTCCGTCGCCTCGCCATTCGATTTGATGATTTTCGTTTGCACGATGATATCTCTGCCAGTTGGCCGCTCGCCGGTGACTTGCAGTTGTTGCCCAGAATAGCTGTCGAACTGATCGGCATAAGTAGCGGTGACATAATGCGCAAACGCCGCTTGCAGCTGTCGCTGCTCCGCCGCAGACAGGGAAGCCCAGGCCGGGCCGACGGCTAGCCGGGTCATCAAAGGGATGTCGAAGGTGCGGTCGACGACAGGCGCCAACCTGGCGTACCGCCCGCTTTCCCCGAGCGCTCTACCTTGCTGCATGTTGCCGAGTAAAACATTGTAGAAGCTTCGGACTGCGTCCTGGGGATTTGAAACCGCCGCCGACGCCGGCATAATGAGGCTCACAGCGACAAACAATGCGAGACAGTAGCTGGGGATTTTGCATCGCCAGGCAAATCGTCCATTTCGCTCACTCATTCCTTGTCTCCTCATAAACCTGGATTACCCCCCTCCGCTGACCCTGAGGGCACAGCGTTACATGCATCTTTTGTTCTTTTTGTCCCCCGCTGCCGTCGCGGTCTGTCAGTAAGGAGCTGGGGCGAGTTATCGTCGAATTCAACCATTTCAGCGGAAGCTTCCTCCATTCGAGGAAAGAAATCATCGCCAATTGTACGACGGCGCACCACTTGCCTAAAGATTGTTGCCTCAAAAATGACACCCGCATCGACAATTGGTGACGTCCTGCGTTGACTTGGACCTTTGACCTCAACTTATTGGATTAGAAATGGACCATCTGAAATGGATTGTTGAACTATTCTTCTTGGTTCCTGTTATCGCTCAAGGAGAGACTTGATCAGGAGAGTGATAATGCGAACGCTCGCAACAGCAGCAGTTGTCGGGCTCGGATTGCTCGCGGGAACAGCGGCGACCGGGCATGCGCAGTACTATAACTACTACGGAACACCGAACACCTCTACGTGGTCCCCTTATAATTATCCCGGATACCAGACCAGCATCTCGAGCAATCCGTCATATTACTATTACCCGGGCTATGGGTACGCGTACAACTACCCGACCTATAACTACTACGCCGGATCGCCGTATCCGGCGCCGCGTGCGTTTTGGGATCCGTACGTCGCCGTACGCCCCTATTCGGACAATGCCGGTCCCAAGGCCAGCGATCACGGCAGTCCTTAGTCTCGATCGCCGCTGAGGGATTGCTCGGGCGGGCCGTCGGCAACCGGCCCGCCCGACGCTCCTGCCCAGCTGCGCTGATCCGAAGCAGGTTCAGAGATTAACTGCGGTCGCTCGCTTCATCCGGCCGGCGTCCTGCGTTATTGATGGCGGGGAAAAGCGCGGGAAGGTCATGGCGGCAAACCAGCGGATCGAAGATTATGCCCTGATCAGCAACTGCGCTACGGCGGCGTTGGTCGGGCGCAATGGATCCATCGACTGGCTCTGTCTGCCGCGGTTCGATTCGGCAGCCTGTTTTGCAGCGCTTCTCGGCGAAGCCCGAGCACGGCCGTTGGCTGATTGCGCCGGCCGATCCCTCCCACCGAGTCGAGCGCCGTTATCTGAACGGCTCGCTGATCCTCGTGACAATGTTCGAGACTGCCGTCGGCGCAGTCGAGATGGTCGATTTCATCGGATTGCGGCAGGGCTTCTCCGACATCGTTCGGCTGGTCCGAGGGCTTGCGCGGCCGTGTCCCGATGCAGACCGAGTTCATTCTGCGTTTCGACTACGGTGCCGTGGTGCCCTGGGTCGAGCGGCTCCCGGATGGCGGGATATCGGCCATCGGCGGTCCCGAGAGAGTGGTCTTGCGCACGCCGGTGGCGCTCCGGGGAGAGGATCTGAAGACTGTCGGTGAATTCGACGTCAGCGCCGGTGAGACGATCCCTTTCGTGATGAGCTATGGGCCCTCCCATCTTCCGCGGCCGCAGCCCGTCGATGCAGAGCAGGCCTTGCGCAGGGTCGAGACTTTTTGGCGGCGATGGTCGTCACGGTGCTGTCCCGCCGGTCCTTGGACCGATGCCGTCAAAGGCTCTCTGGTCGCGCTGAAGGGCCTGACCTTCAGCGCAACCGGCGGAATTGTCGCAGCGCCGACGACGTCATTGCCCGAGCAGATCGGCGGCACGCGCAATTGGGATTATCGCTACTGCTGGCTGCGCGATACCACCTTCACCCTGCTGGCCTTGATGCACGGGGGCTTTTATGACGAGGCCCGCGCCTGGCGGGATTGGTTGTTTCGGGCCGTCGCAGGCAGCCCTGACCAACTGCAGATCATGTATGGGCTTGGCGGCGAGCGCCGGTTGGCAGAGTGGGAGGTACCATGGCTGTCGGGATACGAAGGCTCGCGACCGGTGCGGATCGGCAATGCCGCAGTCAAGCAGACGCAGCTTGACGTGTACGGTGAGGTCCTCGACGCCCTGTACCATGCTCACTGCCATGGTCTGCCGACGGTCGATCGCGCGGTCGCGATCGGCCGCACCATTCTGGGTCACTTGGCGCGAATCTGGCGTCATCCTGACGAGGGCATTTGGGAAGTACGCGGGCCGCCTCAGCACTTCACACATTCCAAAGTAATGGCATGGGTTGCCTTCGACCGCGCCGTCAAAATCTTGGAGCAAGTCGGCGAGCACGCCGGCGGCGACGGTGGGATCGAGCGATTGCGGCGGATCCGTGACGACATTCATCAGGATGTCTGCCGGCGTGGTTTCGATCCGGACCTCGGCAGCTTCGTCCAGGCTTACGGGTCAAAGTCGCTCGACGCGAGCCTCTTGCTGCTGCCGCTCGTCGGCTTTCTGCCCCCGACCGACCCGCGCATCGTCGGAACGGTGAAGGCAATCGAGCAGCGCCTCGTCGTCGATGGTTTCGTCATGCGGTACGATACCGGAGAGCGGGTGGACGGCTTGCCTCCCGGAGAGGGGGCGTTTCTGGCCTGCAGCTTCTGGCTGGCCGACAACTATGTCCTGCAAGGACGCGTCGACGAGGCCCGCGAGCTTTTCGAGCGCCTGCTGTCTTTGCGCAACGATGTCGGGCTTCTCGCAGAGGAGTACGACCCTCGCCTCTCTCGGCAGGTCGGAAATTTCCCGCAGGCTTTCTCGCACGTCGCGCTGGTCAACACCGCCTACAACCTGACCCGCGCACAGGGCCCCGCGCAACAACGGGCGGACCGCCGCAAGGCGAGGCGTCACCTCGCCTCATAGAGGCTCGTTCAGAAGGGTCCCTCACCTGCCTCGCTACGCTCGGCGCCCTCTCCCGCGGTGCAGGAGAGGGGCTACAGGAAAGACAGCTCAAAGCTCCTCTCCCGCGCCGCGGGAGAGGGGGACCAAGCCCGAGGGGCTTGGTGGGTGAGGGTTTATGAGCCCAGTGCCTTGGACAAAGCGGCGGCACAATCGCCGCCGGCGCGCCGCGCCGCGCCGATCAATCGGCCGTAGCGGATAAAGCCGTGATTGAGGCCCTCATAGACCTTGAGCTCGCACGCCATGCCGGCCTCTTTGAGGCGCGCGGCGAGGCGGCGGCTGTCGTCCAGCAGCGGATCGAGACTGCCGACGATGAGATGCGCCGGGGGCAGGCCGGAGAGGTCGGCGAGCGCCGGTGCGGCGCGCCAATCTTTCTGCTGCTCCGGACGTTCGAGATAGGTATCCCAAATCCAGCGCATCTGGGTCTGCGACAGGCCGGCGCCGCGCCCGAACCACTGCCACGACTCGCTCTCTGTATCGGTCGAGAAGCAGCCGTAGATCAGCAGCATGAAGCCGAGGGCACCCTCGCCCGCGTCACGCATCGCGACGGCGGCTGCCAGCGCCAGGTTGGCGCCGGCGGAATCGCCGCCGACAGCGAGCCTGGTCGGATCGATACCGAAACGCGAGCCTTCACGCTCGGCGAGACGGACCATCGCGACCATCTCCTCGAAGGCCACCGGAAACCGATGCTCGGGCGACAGCCGATAATCGACGGACAGCGCGGCAACCCTGCTCTGGCGGACGAGCTCGCGCAGCATCGCATCCCAGCTCGGCAGGCTGCCCTGCACAAACCCACCGCCGTGCGCATAGATGAGCAATGGCGGCCGCTCGGCATTGTCAGGCAGATAGAGGCGGCACGGCACCTGTCCGTGCGGACCGGGCAGAGCGAGATCGCGTTCCCGCTCAAGCGGGACGGATCCTTCGCCGAGAAACGCCCCGATGCGATCAGTTGCGGCACGGACCTCGCTCAACGATGTCTGCGTGCGATCCGGCGCGACGAGGCCGCGGCTTTGCAGCACCTGCCCCGCAGCGACGAGCTCAGGATCGATCCAGGGTGTCGCGTCGTTCATTGTCTCTCCCTTTGGCTATTCGGCGGCGCGGGCCGGCTCGGCCGCAGGTGTCGGGGTGGCCGCCGGCAGGCGCGGTAGCACCTCCTTGGCGAAGAGCCGGATGCCCTTCTCCGCCTCCTGGTGGTCAAGGAAGCCGGACCGCCCGATGAAGATGAAGTGGCCGAACCCGCCGACCTTGTCGTAGATGTCCATGATCTGCTTGTAGACGGTATCCGGGTTGCCGGCGCACAGGATGCCGCGGGCGATCGCCTGCTCGGCGTTGATGCCGATCAGGCTGTCGGCCGGGCGTCGGGCGGCTTGCGCGCCGGGACGGGGCTGAGTGCGGTAGTTCTGCGCCGTGACCTCGGGCGGCTGCCGGCCCGGCATCAGCCGCGAGAATTGCGGCGCCTGCTTGAGGCTGGTGTTCAGAAACCACAAGGTTTTGGCGCCGATCCGCATACCCTCCTCATCGGTGTCGCCGACATAGCAGAGAGCCGCATAAGCGAAGCGGTCGGTGCCGGGCTCGGGCAGACCGGCATCGCGGCGCGCCTCGCGATAGGTGTCGAAGGCGCGCTTGCTGGCCTCGGGCCCGCGCAGCACGAGCGCATTGATCATGCCGCGCCGACCCAGCTCGGCCGACGTCTCCGGGTCGCCGGTTGCCGCCCACATCGGCGGATGCGGCCGCTGATAGACGGGCGGCCAGATGTTTACGTGCCGGTGCGTATAGTGCTTGCCCTCCCAGCTGAACGGCCCGTCATGCGAGGTCAAGGTCTTCTGGATCAGGTCGATCGCCTCCCAGAAGCGATCGACATAGCCGACCGGGTTGGCGTTGCCGGATACCATCTCGCTGTCGCCTGATTTGACAAACCCGATTTCGAGCCGGCCGCGCGAGATCACGTCCGCCGTCGCGTACTCCTCGGCGACCCGCACCGGATCGGGGCGGATCGTGATCAATGTGCCGAGGCTGAGGATACGCACCTTCTTCGTCTGCCGGGCGAGGATGCCGAGGATCATCGGGCTCGCGCCGTAGAGGCTGTTGATCCCGGAATGATGCTCGATCGATACGACATTGACGCCGAGGTCGTCGCACAGCAGGTGCTCGTCGAGACATTCCTCGAACAAACCGGCCGCGATCTTCGGATCGCAATATTTGTTGGGGAGGCTCGCGCGGACCGAGTCGGCGCGGTCGAGCACCTCTTGCGGGACAAAGGGATATACGTTCTCGCAATGATACCAAGCTTGCATTGCCGCTACTCCTCGAGAAAACGGGAAACTCGGTCGACAAAGGCTTCGGGCTGCTCGATCTCAGGGTGGTGCCCGGCGGCCTCGATCAACTCGAACCGTGCGCCCGGTATCAGGCGGCTATAGGCGCGGCCATAATCCGGCGTCACGACCCGGTCGCTCTCGCCCCACAGCAGGAGGCTCGGCACTTTGATCCTTCCGAGCCAGCGCGGCAGCTGCGGGTTGTACATATACGGGTGCCAAGCATAGAGACACAGCGCCTCGCGGTTGCGTGCGTAGACGGTCAGCGCCTCGTCAGACATTGCATTGAAATCCGGTGCGAACCTGTCCGGGTCGTACCAACTGCGCCGGCGCACCTCGTCGGGCGATTTTTCGAACACGTCGAGGATGTCGGGTGTCTCTCGGCCGCTGATCTTGATGCCGACCGGATCAACGAGAACGAGTTTGGCCAACCGATGACTGCAGGCAGCCGCGACCTCTGCGGCCAGCCAGCCGCCGAAGGAGAACCCGATCAAGGTCGACCTTGTCGCCGGGCAGCATGTCCAACATTTCGAGATAGAGATGCACGAGGTCGTAAACGGTGTCGAAATCCTTCGGCCGCGGCGATTGGCCAAACCCTGGGCTCGACGGGGCAATAACTTCGCCGTGCCGGGCGAGCAACTCGAGAAAGGGTGCATTGGGATCGATCGTCTGAAACCCGTGCAGCATAAGGATTTGGCGACCCGAGCCGCGTCGTACGGTCTCGAGCTCGATCCCGCGCACCGTAACCCGCTCCACCTTGGCAGTCGCCATTACGTTTGTTCCTTCAGCCAAGTCATTCGGCGCGGTAGCGCTCGACTGCGCCGCGGTCGAGCTCGATCCCGAGCCCGGGCCGCTCCGGCAATCTGATCATGCCGTCGGGCTCGATGCGGATCGGCTCCTTCAGCAGCTCGTCGCGCAGCCCGTTGGGGTTCTGGTCGAATTCGAGCACCAGCCCGTTCGGGATCGAGGCGATGAAATGCAGCGAGGCGGCCAATGTCACGGCGCTGGCAAAGGCGTGCGGCGCGACCATCAGGTGGTGCGCCTGCGCCAGGGCGGCGATGCGGCGGCATTCGGAAAAGCCGCCCGCCCACGCGATGTCGGGCTGGACGATATCGACGGCGCCGCGGGTGATCAGCTCGCGGAAGCCGTAGAGGCCGATTTCGGTCTCGTAGCCGGCGATCGGCGTGGCGAGCGCATCGGCGACCCGCGCGCTCCCGTCGATGTCGTCGGTCGCGACCGGCTCCTCGATCCAATAGATCTTATAGGGCTCGAGCGCGCGGCCCATTTCGATCGCGAAGGACGGGCTCCAGGCGCAGTTGACGTCGGCCATCAATTTCGCCTGCGGGCCCAGCGCGCGGCGCACCGCCGCGACCCGCGCGATGTCCTCTTCCGGGTCGACCTCGCAGAGCTCGGCATGATCGACCAGATGACGTAAATGCGTCTGCGTAGACGGGTTGCGCCCGATCTTCATCTTCATGCCTTTGAAGCCGCGGGCGCGGTAGCCCTCGGCCTCGCCGGCGAGATCGTCTGTCGTTTTGCCTTCCTGGTAAAAGCCGCCGCTGGCATAGGCCTCGACCCGGTCGCGGCAGCCGCCGAGCAAGCGGTAAAGCGGCAATTTGGCGGCCTTGCCGGCGATGTCCCAGAGCGCGATGTCGATCCCGCTGATCGCATTCATGACGATGCCGCGGCGGCCGAACTGGCGGGTGCGCGCGAACATCTTCTGCCACAGCCCCTCGATCAGCAGCGGGTCCTCGCCGATCAGCATCGGCTGCAGCAGCTTGTCGATGACGTCCCGCGTGATGCCGCCGCCGACCCCGGCCTCGCCGATCCCGATCACCCGCTCGTCGGTCTCGATCTCGACGAGGAGGCCGCCGCGGCGCGCCTGCATGCCGCCGGCGCTGCCATAGGGCGGGTCGCACCGGTAGGAGAGCGGCGTCGTGCGGATATCGACGATCTTCATCGTGTCAGCCCTCGCCCAGCACGGCCATCAGGTCGCATTGGATCTGCATCGGCGCGGTGAAGTCGCGCGAGGTCAACGTATGGCGCGCCGGCCGCGAGTGCGGGTCGGGGAACATCGCGACCCAGTGCCGGTTCATGATCTCGCGCAATGAGCGGTCGGTGATCCACACCGTCATCTTGACGATGTCGTCGGGCGAGCCGCCGGCCGCCGCCATCACCCGCCGCACATTCTCGAACATCAGCCGGCACTGCTCGTCGAGATCGGCGGGGACCTTGCCGGTTTCCGGATCGGTGCCGGAGATCGCGCCGGAAACGACAAACGGGCCGCGCCGGCTGGCGCTCGGGATCGGGTTGACGTGCTTTGCCCCCGCCACATCGATGCTGCGCCGCTTTTCCATGGGTCACCTCCCAATGTGGACCGCGTTTCGATTCACCTTATACGCCAATTCGAGCCATCGTCTTGACGATAACCCGGGAGAAAGCCTACACAGCAAGACCCGCGCTTTTGACAAGCGCATGCCTCGAAGGAGGATGGCAGATGGCTCGCATCAGGCATATTGCACTCGTCACCGATGATCCCGCGAAGACCGCAGAATTCTACAAAGAACAGTTTGGCCTGACCGAGCTTTATCGCCGGCCAGGGGATACCGGCGAAAAGGGTGTTTGGCTGAGCGACGGCTATATTTACTTTGCTATTCTGAAATATGGCGAGCCTGGCGCACCGAAGCTCGGCCCGGGACAAACCTCCGAGATGCGCGGGATCCACCACATCGGATTTTATGTCGACGACGAGCAGGCAACGGCCAAGTCCCTGGAGGCCGCGAATTATTCGCCGGTGCCGATTCCGAAAACCGAAAGGCCGGAGCGGACCCCGATGGGCGACGCGGTCAATCTGAAGTATCTGGGTCCGGATGACGTACACATCGATATACGCAGCCGTGGCTGGAATGAAGCGATCAGCTTCGCGATGCAGCGCTACGATCTGACGCCGGTCAAAGAGGAAGCAGCCGAATAGTTGGCAAACCGTTTCACTTGGGAGGATGTGCCGATGATCTACGAAGTCCGTACCTACACCCTGCGCCCCGGAACCTTGGCCGAATTCGAGGAGCGCTATGAGAAGCGGCTCCCGCTGCGGGAGAAACACTCGAAATTGGGGGCTTTCTGGCATACCGAATTCGGTCCGCTCAATCAGGTCGTCCACGTCTATCCCTATGACGACCTGCAACACCGCACGCGGATACGCGCCGCGATGGCGCAAGACGCCGCGCGCAACGCCCTCCCCGGCGGTCAGGACCTGATCGTGGCCCAGGAAGCCGAGATCATGAACCCGGCGCCGTTCATGCGCCCCCTCGGCAGCCGCGATTACGGCAGCGGGAACGTCTACGAGATGCGCACCTACACCTACGCCCCGGGCGACATCCCGAAGGTGCTGGAGGCATGGGGCAAGGCGATCGAGGCGCGCGAGCGGTTCTCACCCTTGGCGGCGTGCTGGACGAGCGAGCTCGGCGCGCTCAACAAATTCGTCCACATCTGGGTGTACAAGGACCTGAACGAGCGCGCCCGCGTCCGCGAGGAATCCCGCCGCCCCGGCGGCGCCTGGCCGCCGCAAGCCGGCGTCCGCCCGGTCCGCCAGGAAAACAAGCTGCTGATCCCGGCGTCCTTCTCGCCAGTGCGGTAACCGGGGCCAGCCTGCCTCCCCCGCCTAAGATCCGGGGGAGGCACTCTCTCCCGCAATGCGGTCTAGGGGAATACATCGCGCTTGAAGTCGTGTGGTCCGTTTACACGTCGCTGAAAAAGGCGGCGAGTAAATTGTAATCTGCCGATGGCCGAAGTTACCGTCATTCGTGCGAAAGCTGGGAATCCATCTGCATCACCCGTCGCGCCGGGTGGCAGCGGGTCAGAACAACCGTGATATCTTAGAACGAACCGCTGAACCGCTTCACTATCCCCTCGGGCCCCGTGCAGCGGTGAGCGGGCGTTCGAGGAAGACGGTTAAGGATGAGTGAGGAAGAAATCAGTCTGGAGCTGCTCGGCGCGCGCGTTCTGACGCTGACCGCCGAAGTGCGCGACCTTCGGCATCGCCTCGACGGCTTGGAGCGCCGCATGACCGCGCTCGAACATCGTTTCACCGCGCTCGAGGATCGGTTTAGCGCGATGGAGCACCGCATTGGCGCGATAGAGGACCGCTTCGCCGTCCAGGAGGAGCGCATGTCCGCGATGCTTGCGGTGATCGTCCGCGTTGCCGAGCGGCTCGATCGAGCGCCGGAGCCCCCATCGGGCTAAATCCGTACGGCGGTACGCGACACGAATGCCTGCCTCTCCCGCCAGCGATCCGATTCTGAAGCCCTTTCGCGCCGCACTCGACAGGCTCTACGGCGACCGCATCGAGCGGGTGGTGCTGTACGGCTCGCGGGCGCGCGCGACGCGCAGGAGGATTCCGACTACGAGGTGGCGCTGTTTTTAAAAAACCTCGCCAACCGCTGGCAGGAGGTCGATCGCCACGGCTCTTACCAGGCCGAATACCGTCGCGAAGCGCTCATGCATCCGGCTAGGGTCGATCAGTCGGTAGGGGCGTACAACTCTTCTCGTCATTCCCGCGCAAGCGGGAATCTAGAGTGGCAAGGGCAGCGGCAGCTACCCTGGACCCCCGCTTTTCGAGGCTGTAAGGAAATTGGCGATTAACTGGATCAGCATCGTGCGTCCTTCGAGACAGCTGCTTCGCAGCTTCCTCAGGATGAGGAAGTCTCTAATGCCACCAAAGGATTACCTCATGCTGAGGGTGCCCGCAGGGCGCGTCTCGAAGCACGCACCGCCGCTATGCAGCTAATTTCCTGACAGCCTCTTTCGCGGGGGTGACGATGTGAGTTGGTCGGGCAACTGCCGCTCAATAGGTGGAAATCTCGATCGAGTTTTGGTCCGGGTCGTCGATATAGACCGATTGGATCGTGCCGATTGCCCCGGCGCGCGGGCCCTGCATCCGCACCGGCACGCCGCAGGTTTCAAGATGGGCCGCGACCTCGTCCATCGGCGTCTCGGTGATGAAGCAGATATGCGCCGGCATCCGCTTTTCGCCGCTCATTGCCATCGCGCCGCCAGCGAGATCGAGATGGATCTTCTGCTGGCCGAAATGGAGCGCGGCGCGGCCTTCGCCCATGCTCTCGGCCTTCATGCCGAGTACCCGCTGGTAGAATTCCACGCTGCGGTCGATATCGGCGACGGTCAGGTTCAGATGGTCTATGCGCTCGATTTTCATGGCCGGCCTCGTCGGTTTGAGAGAACCAGAGCTTGCCACGACGTAGAGCATCGAGCGCAGAATTTCGCGATGCTTTCCGAGCACCAAGCCCGCTTCTTGGCAAGTCGCAGGGTCGGTCATCTGGCGACCGCCGACGCGCGGGGAATACCGCACCTGGTGCCGGTTTGCTTTGTTGTCAGCGAGGGTGCGCTCTACATCACAATCGATCAGAAGCCGAAGGGCGACGTCAGGGCATTGAAGCGGCTGCGGAATATCGCCGAAAATCCGGTCGCCGCTTTTGTCGCCGACCGCTGGGACGAGGACTGGAACAGGCTCGGCTGGGTCATGCTGCGCGGCGCGGCCGAGATCCTGGCGGATGGCGCCGAACACGACCGCGCGCAGGAGCTGCTCCGGTCGCGCTATCCGCAGTATTTCGGGATGGAACTCGCCGGGCTGCCGGTCATCGCTATCCGCATCGAGCGCGCGACGAGCTGGGGGAACCTCACCGTCGAGTAGACCATTACTCTTTTCCCGCCGGATGAATACAAAATCGCCGTAATCGCGTCGTATTGTCCGATCACTGCACCGCCCGATGGGCTGGATGATTTCAACCTGAAGGAGAGATCCCTCTGTAGACTGGCTGCAGATACAGCGGGAGGGAATTTCAGACTCTAGTTCTAGCTGTGAGCCGCGGACGGAGCGAGGTGATGCTGGCCGCAGGTGAGGGGTAGCGGGTAAGCTTGCACCATCACCGATACGGGAGAGGGATGATGGATTTTGGCGCGGCGATGTTTTTCACCGATTACTCGATGACCGCGGCCGACCTCGGCCAGGCGCTGGAGGCGCGCGGCTTCGAGTTCGGTCTGGGCGCCCGAGCATTCGCACATTCCCAGCACGCGCAAAACCCCGCCGGCCGGCGGCGGCGAGCTCGGCAAGCAGTATTACGACGTGATGGACCCGTTCGTCACATTGACGGCAGCGGCGATGGCGACCAAGACCCTGAAGGTCGGGACCGGGGTGTGCCTCGTCATTCAGCGCGACACGATCCAGACCGCGAAGCTCGTCGCCTCGATCGACCAGGTCTCGGGCGGCCGGTTTCTGTTCGGCATCGGCGGCGGGTGGAACCAGGACGAGATCGAGAGCCACGGCACCGTCTTCACCACCCGCTTCAAGAAAATGCGCGAGCAGGTCGAGGCGATGAAGGAGATCTGGACCAAATCCGAGCCCGAATATCACGGCGAGATCGTCGAGGTTCCAAAAATGCGGACCTGGCCGAAGCCGGTGCAAAAGCCGCACCCGCCGATCATCGTCGGCGGCGCCTTCCCGCACAGCGCGCGCCGCGCGATCCGCTACGGCGACGGCTGGATCCCGAATGCGAGCCGGGCGCACTATGCCGATGTGACCGAGTTTTTGCCGGAGTTCCGGGAAATGGCGACTACGGCCGGGCGCGACCCGGCGTCGATTTCAGTGACGATCTGGGGCGTCCCGGAAAATGCGGATCGCCTGAAGCGCTACCGCGATCAGGGGATCTCCCGCGTCGTAGTGAGCCTGCCTTCGGCAAACCGCGACGAAACTCTCCCAGTCCTCGACCGCTGGGCCCAGCTGATCCGTCAAACCGCGCACTGACGCGGGGAACAAAATGTCGCTGACCCTCGCACAGGCCTCGATCATCGTCGACAAGGCGTTGGAGAAGGGGCGCGAACTCGGGTTCAAGCCGCTGACGGTGGCGGTGCTCGACGCCGGCGGGCACCTCACGGCGCTGAAGCGCGAGGACGGGTCGAGCCTGTTGCGTCCCGAGATCGCCGGCGGAAAGGCCTGGGGCGCTTTGGGCATGGGGTTCGGCGGGCGCGAGTTCGCCCGCCGCGCCGCCGGCAACCCCGCCTTCATTCAGGCGCTGAGCGTTGCTTCGGGCGGGCGCATCGTGCCCGTGCCGGGCGGCGTCCTGATCCGCGACAAAGCCGGGGAGATCGTCGGCGCCGTCGGGATCAGCGGCGACACGTCGGACAATGACGAGACCTGCGCGGTGTACGGCATCGGGTGCGCCGGCCTGGTTCCCGATACCGGTGATCCCGCTTAGATGTGCTATTTCTTTGGGGACACGCGCTGGTAAACTCCGGGTGAACCCTCGTCATGCCGCAGATGGGGGTGCACCCGCCTCGTCCATGGATTGCTGACGCGGGCGCGGCTCCAGGTGTCGCTCTCGGATACCCGGGCGTGCTCGAACTCGTATACGGTCAAGTATTTGGGTTGGCCTTCGACCGCGACGAACCGCCGGGCGCCAAGACAGCCCGGCACTGCCAGATATCCGGGGATATAAGCCGTGTTGTACCAGGCGTTGAATTCTTCCTCGATGGCGGACGACACATCGATCCGCCCCATCTGCAGGAAGTGCGCCATCTCGACGGTCTGCTCGATTGGGTCGGTATGCACCGGGAAGATCTGCCGGTACGCGTTGCGCAGAAAATTGCGTCCGATCCGGCTCGTGCCGACCTTGCTCCGCTGCGGCGAGGGCTGGTATTTCACCGTATCGAGATAGGCCGTGCTGCGCAGTACATTGTGGTCCTCGAGCTCGTACATCGCGAGGTATTTCGGCGCGCCCTTGACCGCGATGTAGCGCCCGGCACTGAGAAAGCCCGGCACCTCGAGTAGGCGCGGCAGGTGTTCCTCGTCATACCAATGGTTGAACTCGGCCTCGAACTCCGGATCGATATCGGTCCACACCATCAGCAGTCCGGTTCCGCGCGTCTTCGCCATTGCCCAACTCCTTCGTCCTGCCGCGGCTTGATCGGGCGCTACGGCAGACGGCGAACCTTATCAAGCAATGTCGATCAGGGCGAGGCCGGTTTCGGGATCCTTGCGTTTGCGCAGATAGCTTGGCGGCTGGATCAAGATCACTTCCAGGGTCGGCCGGACATAAGCCTCGATCAGGTGACCGCCGACCACACTGCCGTCGGCTTTGCCGAGAACCACATGGAGATGCAGGGTCGGGCCCTGATCGCCGACCGCGACATCGCCGAGCAACGACAACACCTCGACTTGCTCGCCGACGGGGATTTTCTTGTATTGCTTGGTTTCCCATTGGAAATACCCGAGCACGGCGCGGCTGAATGCGCCGATCGCAGTGAGCGAGGCGGCCTCGACTTCCTGCTCCCGCACGAATTTGCCGAGTTCGCCGATGACTTCGTCACCAGTGTCGAGCACGACCGCATAGGTGATCGGGGGATCGGCATTGAGCAATTTCGAACGCATGGTCGGCCTCGTAACTCAGCCCGGGGTTGGCGTCGCAGTCGTGCCGGAACTCAGGCTGCTCGACGTCACCGAGATCGTGCAGATCGCCCGCGGCTCGTCGATCCGCAATACGATGCTCTCGGTCAGATAGAGCTGGTAATGCACGCCGTCCTGGCCGATGTAGCCAGCCCGCAAATCCTGCCCCAGCACCAGGGCGCCGACGCGCGGATCGACCAATACGCCGCCCTCGATCGGCGCCTTGTAGATGCCGCGGGTGCAGAGATGCCGCAGGTGCTGGATCTGCGAGACGTCCGTGCCCGGGTAGAGCCGGAAGAGACCATTGTAGAGCGGCGGAGCCAGTGCCAAAGCATATGGCCCGCGATACCCGGCCTCATCGAGTTGGGTCACCGCTGCGAGCACGTCACCCAACGCCCGCTCGACCGCTGCCCAATCGCCGCCATCGAGTTGCTGACGGTCTTCATGCGTCAAGAGGCCGGGAAGCCGGAAATCCGGTTGGCCGCGGTATACGAACTCCTCCTCGCGATTGGCAACTGCCTCCGCGGCATCCTGCGCCGGGGTCAAGTCGAGCGGTTGACCATTTTCCAGATTCCCGGCGATCCGCCGAACGCTGAGACGAAACGCTCGCCGCAGCATCGGCACCGAAATCGCGCGCCCCATGACCGCGCCGGCTTCGTCAGCCGATGGCTGGCGGCAGTAATCGTCGTTGCCGGCTTCGATCGAGGTGAGGCCGGCGCCGAACGGCCCCTGCAGCTCGAGAAATCGCCGGCCGGTAAGCCGGTCGCGGGCCGCCTCGGCCGCAGCCTTGTCGATCTCTCGCCAGATTGCGTCAGAGAGATGCGACTGACTGCGATTGAGATAATCCATCGACTACGCGTCCCTCAACGAGCCGATCGTGAAGCCGGGGTGGGCGCTGCTCCGGCTCGTCTCGGCCCCGCCTTTGCCGACGCCCTCGGCGGTCGCGGCTTTTTCCTCCTGCAGGATCGAGCCTTCGGTGAAAAGATACGTTTTCAGAAACCGTTCGAAATCGGTGTCGCGGCGCCGAATCCATTCGAGGAGCATCGAGGCGTGCTCCATCTCCTCGCGCATGTTATGGAGCAGCAACTCCTTCAGCGTTTCGTCCTCGGCATCGTCCGCGCGCTGGCGGTACCAGTCGATCGCATCGAGCTCTTCCATCAGCGAGACAATCGCAAAATGCAGATTGAGCGTCTTTTGGGAAAGACGCTCGCGAGGTGCGTGCAGGTTTTCGCTGGACATCACTCGCTCCACCACCCGTTGTTATTGCCGAATGCGACACCACGAGGGGCGTCGAGTGGTTCCGCCGATGTAAGCATACTGTGGACCGGGCGGCTCCCGCCCGGTCCACCCCGTTATGCTTCAGACTTTATCGACCGGTCGACGGTGCGTTCTGAAGCCTGCCGCCCTCCACGGGTGACGTCGAAGTACCCGCACCGGTATTCTCATTCTTGAGGTCGTAACTCGCCATTTGCTGCAACTGCTCTTTCGTGCGGTCGAGCGTCAGGCGGTTATTGTCGGTCTTGATGTCACTCGGTAGGACCGCGACGTCCTTGCCTCCCATTCCGAGGAAGGAGCCGACATCGATTACGACGGCGTCGATTTTGCCGTTCTTGTTGAGGATCACATCGTCGACGCTGCCGATTTTCCGGTTTTGTACGTCGTAGACCGCGCTGCCGATCATCTTACTGGCGCGGATCTCGTCCGTTTGGATGCTGTGAACAGGTGTCGCCGGCAGCGTTTTGGGCGTTACGCTACGGGGGCCGCGGCGGCCAGGGCCAACGCGACGGCTGCTGTTAAATGGATTTTCGACACGGCATCACTCCTCTACCGTTGATTGACGTTCTGCCAACAACCCCATTAACACGACGGTTCCCAGTCAGCGCCGGTGGGTTTCCAATGATGATCCCGGAACTAATGATTGCCGGACGACGATTTCCACGAGAGGATGTAATATAGCGAGGTCAGCCGATGGCCACTCACCAATCGAAGGCACAAAAGGAAACCGTCGAGCGCGTCATGCACGAGTTCAAGCACGGAGAGCTCAAAACCAGCCGCGGCAAAAAGGTCAAGAACCCGAAACAGGCGATCGCGATCGGGCTGCACGAGGCGGGCGCCTCCAAATACGAGAGCAAGGAGAAGAACCGCCAAAATCTGAAGCGTACCAAGGCTCGCGAGCGGCGCAGTGCGACCGAGAAGGACCGCAACGAGCACGGAAGCGGGCGGGAAGCTACGCGATCGCAGCTCTATGAAGAGGCTAAGCGGCGGAATATTCCGGGGCGGTCAAAGATGAACAAGCACGAGCTCGAACGCGCCCTACTAATCAGTTTGAGCCAGGAACAGGAATAAGTTTTCGCGCGGCGGAGCGTTTCGACGCGCCCAGTGTTGTATAGCGCGACGGTGCCATGCGCGTTGGAGGAGAGAATGGACGAGCAGCGAATTCAGGACCGCGTGTCCGAGACGACGGAGAAAGTCGGCACGATGGCCAGCGATGCCGCGAAGCAGGCGAGTGCGAACATGCAAGGCAAGCTCGATCAGGGCAAAGCGATCATTCAGGATGCCCAGGCGAGCGCCGCCACATTGGCGCGGCAAGCTTCCGAAGCCGGCAGGCAAGCGATGGCTCAAGCCGGGGAGGTAGCTCGCGAAGCCAGCAATCAGGCGACGCAAGCGGCGACGAACCTCTATCAGCAGGGCTCCCGAGCCGGCGATTTCATAAGCCAGTATGCGGCGGAGCAACCGGTGACCGCTTTGCTCGTCGCGGGCGCAATCGGTTACGGCCTCGCGTACTTGATCCATCGTCGCTAAACGCGGTTCCCAACCGGCTCGAGTGAGTTGTCAGCAAGGCGGGTTCGAGCCCAATATCCATAGCGGGAGCGGCGGCTAAATGGATAGATTAGGGCGGGCAACGCCGACGCCTTAATTCGATCGCAGGTGACGAAAATGGCCGATCCGGCTCCTGAGTTTGACGGCCGGACCAGCGCCGGCTTCCCGCCTGGCGTGTTCGCGATGATCGCCGTTCTAGTCGCCGCGACCGTCATAGCCGTTCTTTATTTCGCCCGTGAAGTTTTTGTCCCGATTACGCTGGCAGTACTTCTAAGTTTCCTGCTGGCCCCGGCAGTGCGCTGGCTACGCCGGCTGCGAGTAGGCCGAATTACCGCAGTCGTCCTTACAGTGGTGGTGGCCTTCTTGGCAATCGCTGGGTTCTCGGCGGTTGTCATCGGCGAAGTATCGTCGTTGGCACAGCAGCTCCCGGAATACCAATACAATCTCGACGCCAAAATTCGCTCGTTTCCCGGAATGGTTCCAGGTGGGGGAATTTTTGGGCGCGCGACAAAGACGCTGCGCGAGCTCGGTAAGGAGCTCTCGAGGGCGGAAACGCAGGGGACGGCAGACGGCACCCCCTCCGCCAGCGGCGCCACCGAGCCTCAGCCGGCCAAACCGATACCTGTCCAGAGTCGTAGAGCCTGAACCGGGACCACTGCAAATCGTTCAAAGCATCATCGGACCGCTGCTCCAACCAATGGCGGCGGGCGGCCTAGTCATCGTCTTCGTCATCATGATCCTGCTCGAGCGGGAGGATCTTCGGGATCGGCTGCTGCGACTCGCCGGGAGGCGTGACCTGCACCGCACCACTGAAGCGATGAACGATGCGGCTCAACGGATCAGCCGTTACCTGCTCTCTCAGCTCGTCGTCAACATCAGTTGCGGGTTGCCGATCGGGATCGGGCTGACACTGATCGGCATCCCGAACTCGGCGTTGTGGGGCATTCTGGTGGTGCTGCTGCGGTTTATCCCATATCTCGGGATCGTCATCGCTGCGGCGTTCCCGCTGGCATTAGCCATCGCCGTTGCTCCTGACTGGATGCTGTTTGTTTGGACTGCTCTGCTGTTTGTGGGCATCGAGCTCGTAGTCGCGAACCTAGTGGAGCCCTTGGTCTATGGCGGCTCAACCGGCCTCTCCTCGGTCGCGCTGATCGCCGCGGCTACGTTCTGGACTTGGCTCTGGGGGCCGATTGGGCTCCTGCTTTCGACCCCGATGACGGTTTGTCTGGTGGTCCTCGGCCGACACGTCCCGCAGCTTCAATTCCTCAACGTGATGCTCGGCAATGAACCGGTGTTGACGCCGATGGAGACATTTTACCAGCGCATTCTGGCGAACGATCCCGAGGAAGCGACGGAGCAAGCCGAAGAGTTCGCGAAGAGCAGCTCGCTGACCGAATTTTTCGACGAGGTTGCGATACCCGCTTTGGCAAGAGCTCAGGCCGACAGCGACCGCGGCGTACTGCCTTTCGAAGACCGCGACCACATTCGAGCGCACGATCGCGTCAATGGTCGAAAACCTGTTGGAAGATGAAGATGCCACTACCGCGCCGGAGCGAGCGGCAGGACCGAAACCGGAGCGTTTGCCCGGTATCGTCTGCGTGGCCGGCCGCAACGAACTCGACGAAGCTGCCGCCTTGTTGCTGGTGAATGTGCTGCGTCTGGAGCGCCACATCGATATCGGAGCGCCTCTGTCGCCAGATGCTCTGTCAGCTGACACGGCCTATTTGCCGCTGTTCAAGGACGCCTCGGTGGTATGTCTGTCGCTGATCAGCACCAGTTCACCGGCGCGTGCGCGTTTCCTGGTAAGACGTATTCGCCGGCGCGCTCCTCGGGCCCAGGTATTGGTTGGGTTTTGGGGATCGCCCACGCGAGAGGTTGCGGCCGAGGAGATAGCGCGCGCGACCTCCGTCCAGGCTGTGGCCTTCTCGTTGCGCGAGGCCGTCGCTGCCATAGACTCTATGCTGTCATTGGAAAGGGCGCCCGCCAGTGTAACCTGACCGCCGATGAAAATTTCAGGCCGGTCGATCCGACGGCAGTTCGGGTCGACATAGCATCGGGAAGTAGGGGTTGGCGCTCACTACAAGTTTTCACAAAAGGTAAAGATTCTCGTCAAACGTTTGAACCTTTTCGGCGGTCAGGGTGTTGAACCCGCGATAAAGCAACAACTCTCGCAACCTAAGATGGCAAAAACCGTTCTGATCACGGGGGGAGCCGGTTTCATCGCTTCTCACTGTGCCGCCGCATTGCTTCGCCGCGGTTACCGCGTTCGAGCGCTTGATAATTTGGACCCGCAGATCCACGGGGCGGAGCGGGAGCCACCCAGTTATCTCGACCGCCGCGTCGAGCTGCTCGTCGGCGATATCCGTTCACCCAAGGCGGTGCGTCGGGCACTGACCGATACGGATGCGGTCCTGCACCTCGCGGCGCGCGTCGGGGTCGGGCAAAGCATGTACGAGGTGGCCGATTACACCGACGTGAACAGCCGGGGGACGGCGGTGTTGCTCGAAGGGATGATCGAAAGGGCAAAACGCCGCCCTTTCGACCGGCTCGTCGTGGCTTCGAGCATGAGCATCTACGGCGAGGGAAGTTACCGAGCGAGTGACGGCCGGTTATTGGCCAATGTCGAGCGCAGCCCGATCCGGCTGAAGCAAGGACATTGGGAGCCGATCGGACAGCTCCGGACGGCCGATCGAGGCGATCCCGACTGATGAGAGCAAAACCCCGTCGACGCTCTCGGTCTATGCCTTATCGAAGTACGATCAGGAATGTCTTTGCCTGATGGTCGGCGGGGCCTACGAGATCCCAACTGTCGCATTGCGGTTCTTCAACGTCTATGGACCGCATCAAGCGCTGTCGAACCCCTACAGCGGAGTTCTGGCGATTTTTGCTGCGCGGCTGCTCAATGAGCGCCCTCCGCTAATTTTCGAGGATGGGGAGCAGCGCCGCGATTTCGTCTATGCCGGCGACGTCGCCGAGGCCTGCCGCCTGGCATTGGAGGTCGAGGGAGCGGTCGGCCGCGCCTTCAACATCGGCAGCGGCCGGCCGGTCACAATCAAGCAAGTGGCCCGGCTTCTCGCCGACACATTGGCCGTTCCGATCGAGCCGGAAATCACGGGAGAGTGCCGCGTCGGCGATGTCCGGCATTGTTTCCCCGACATCAGGGCAGCGCGCTCGGTGCTCGGTTATGAGCCGAGAACACAGCTCGATGCCGGACTTGCAGAACTGGTGAGTTGGCTTAAGGGACGGGTTGCCGTCGATCGGGTGGGCGAGGCGCGGGCGGCACTAGCTGCCCGCGGGCTCACATTATGAGCGTTTCGCTCGTCCGTCCGGCCAGCCGCCGGCCTGTTCTGGTCACCGGCGGCGCCGGTTTCATCGGAACCAATCTGGCGAACCGGCTCTTGCGCGGCGGGCGCCCCGTACGGATTTACGACAACCTCAGCCGGCCGGGAGCCGAGCGTAACCTGCGCTGGCTGCGTGCGGCGCATGGTTCACGGGTACAGGTCAAGCAAGGAGACGTGCGGTCCACCTCCCGTTTGCGCGAGGCGCTCGCGGACGTTGGAACCGTGTTTCACCTCGCTGCTCAAGTAGCCGTCACGACCAGCCTCGCTGATCCGCGCGACGATTTCGCCGTCAATGCCGCTGGGACGTTGAACCTCCTGGAGCTGATTCGGGAGACGGGCCGCCGCATCGCCCTCGTCTTTACTTCGACCAACAAAGTCTATGGCGCCCTCGATAATATACCGCTCCTGGCATCCCCCGACGCGCTATCATCCCGCAGTCGATCTACGCAGCATCGACGAGACCTGCCATCTCAGCTTCCATAGTCCATATGGCTGCTCGAAGGGCACCGCCGATCAATATGTCCTGGACTATGCACGCGGCTATGGCGTCGACGCGACGGTCTTCCGCATGAGCTGCATTTATGGGCCGCATCAACACGGCACCGAAGATCAGGGCTGGGTGGCGCACTTCCTCATTCGAGCACAGCAGGATTTGCCGATCACGATCTATGGCGACGGCAGGCAGGTCCGCGATCTGCTCTATGTTGACGATCTGATCGAGGCGTTCCTGCTGGCAGAAGACCATCTGCCAGAGATTGCCGGCCAACCGTTCAACATTGGCGGAGGCCCCGACAATACCTTCAGTCTTTGCGAGCTGGTAGAGCGAATTTCCGCACTGAACGGCGATGCACCCGAAATCGCCTATGGCCCTTGGCGGGTCGGCGACCAGCGTTGGTACGTGTCAGACCCTCGCAAGTTCGAACGCGTGACGGGATGGCGGCCCAAGACCGGTGTCGAGCAGGGCATTCGGCAGCTGCACCAGTGGATTTCCCTCAATCGCCGGGCGGCTCCAGCGGCGCGGGTGGTCGGATCATGAGGGTAGCGCTAATAAATCCGAGCTGGTCATTCGAGGGCAGTATCTATTTCGGATGCCGCGAGCCGCATTTGCCTCTGGAATACGGCTACGCAGAGGCTCTGCTGACGCGCGCGGGCCATACTGCCGAAGATTTTCGACGCCCATGCCGAAACAATCGATACGAGGACTCTCGCGGATCGGGTGGCGGATTTTGCCCCTGAGATGACTGTGGTCACAACCGCCCCCAGCTACCTGTTCTGGCGCTGCGCTCCTCCCGAGTTGCGAGTACCGCAGCAAACCCTGGGCGCGCTTGACGCGATTGCCGGAACCAAGATCGCTGTCGGGCCGCATGGCTCCACTACCCCCCGAGCGACCTTGCGCAAGCTCGGCGTGGATGCGGTCGTGCTGGGCGAATGTGAGGAAACCCTAGTCCGCCTCGCCGAATTGCCGCGTGATCGATGGCATGAAGTCGCCGGCCTTTGCTACGAAGATCATGGCCAGATCGTCGTCCAGGGCGGCCCTCAGGCCGCGGATTTGGCAAACTTGCCGCCGCTCAGTTGGCCGGCCGAGACCCTCGGCAGACACCGACATCATCACCACCGGTTCGACGCGGCGCCGTCCGGCGCGGGCGCCGAGATGGAGGCGTCGCGCGGTTGTCCTTACCACTGCACCTTTTGCGCAAAAGAAAATTTTCGCGACAGATATCGGCGCCGCCCCCTCGCCACGATTATGGCCGAGCTCGACGGGTTGATCGCCGCCGGGGTCACCTACGTTTATTTCATCGATGAGATCTTTCTTCCGTGGCGCCAGTTGCTCGAGGCTGTGGCGGCGCGCCCGGTGAGGTTCGGAGTGCAGACGCGCATCGACTTGTGGAGCCGCGAGATGCTCGATCTCCTCGGCGCCGCCGGCTGCGTTTCGATCGAGGCGGGTGTCGAGAGCTTGACCGAAGAAGGACGCGATTGGCTGGAAAAGCATTGCAAGCTCTCCACCCGGACCCTCACTGAGCTGCTGATTTACGCCAAGCGTTCGGTACCGTTTGTGCAGGCCAATCTGATCGCGAGCGGCGACGACCCAGAGATCGTGCAACGCTGGCGCGACGAGCTACGTAATGCCGGCGTATGGGCGAACGATCCAGTCCCCTTGTTCCCGTATCCCGGCTCGCCGAATTACCGCCGGCTTTGGGGCGTGCCCGACGACAATGCGTGGGAGCGTGCGGTCGATTACTACCTTGACCGGTACGCCACCTTGAGCGAGATCCAGGACGCGCGCCCGCGCCGCCTTGCCGCTCTCGAGGCGCATTCCGGATAATGACCAGAAGGCGCAAAGTCCTTGATCGGCCGCCGACGGTGTTGATGACCGCGGATGCGGTCGGCGGGGTCTGGTCCTATGCGGTGGGCTTGTGCCGCTCCCTGCCCGAAACCCGGTTCGTCCTGGCCACAATGGGGCCGCGTCCGCCTCAAGCTCAACGCGACGCCATCCGGGATCTCCAAAATGTGACCCTCGTCGAGAGCGACTATCCTCTCGAATGGATGGCGGGCGGCGCAGTTGATTCTACGGAGAGCCGCGACTGGCTCATTGACCTTATCCGACGGTATGAAGTCGATGCAATCCACGTCAACGGATATGCGCATGCCCGGCTTGGCGTCGGCTGCCCCGTCGTCGTTGTCGCGCATTCGGACGTGCTCTCCTGGTGGGAAGCGGTTCACAAATCTGCCGCGCCGCCGGAATGGGCTGGATATCGCAAACAAGTAATGGCCGGGCTTGCCGCGGCTGCCCGGATCATCGCGCCTACCGCGGCGGTTCTGGACGATCTCGAACGCCATTACGTCTCGCTAGCGAACCGCGCCGCAGTGATCCCGAACGGGATCGAGCCCACGGCCCTCTCCACACTCGATAAACGGCCTGTCGTGCTGGCCGCCGGCAGACTGTGGGATGCCGCAAAAAATCTCACCGTTCTAGACGCGGCTGCGCCGGGGCTTGCTTGGCCCGTCGAAATCGCCGGAGATGTGGAACACCCCGATGGCGGTGTAGCGAGCTTCGTCAATGTGGAACTGCTCGGCCGCCTGACGCCGGCGGAAATGGCGCGCCGTCTCGCCAGCGCGCAAATTTTTGTGGCGCCAGCTCGGTACGAGCCATTTGGCCTCGCGGTGCTTGAGGCCGCTGCCGCCGGATGCGCGCTGGTACTCGGCGACATTCCCTCGTTGCGCGAAAATTGGGGCGGAGCGGCCCTCTTCGTCGACCCTGAAAATTCGGCGGAGCTTTGCGCCGCCATCAACGCGCTGATCGCCAATTCAAAAGAGCGAACTCGGCTGGCGGCCATGGCGCGAGACCGCGCCGGCCGCTTTACGCTGCATCGGATGGCGCAAGCTTATGCAGCGCTCTACCGCGACATGATGCGGAGCTCCATATGTCTGGATACCGCTTGATGCCGAAAATTGTTCTGTTTTGCCAATCGTTGCGTTCCGACTGGAACCATGGCAACGCGCATTTCCTGCGCGGCGTATTGAGCGAGTGCTGGCACCGCGGTTTTGATGTCTTGGCATTGGAGCCGGCTAATAGCTGGAGCGCCCAAAACCTGGTGCAGGATCACGGCCCGGCCGCTCTCGAAGCCTGGCGCGAGGCCTACCCGCCGCTGCCATTGGCGATCTATGACCCGGCTCGCCTCGATCTCGATCGGGTATTGGAGGATGCGGATCTCGTTCTGGTGCACGAATGGAACGAGCCCGACCTTGTCGCCCGCATCGCCGCGCACCGAAACTCCACTGGGTCATATCTGCTGCTGTTTCATGACACGCACCACCGGATGGCGAGCGCGCCCGCTTCTATGGGGGCCATGCATCTCGACGGTTTCGACGGAGTGCTCGCCTTCGGCGAGATCTTGCGCGACGCCTATATCCGTCGGGGCTGGGCGCGTCGCGCGTTCGTTTGGCACGAGGCCGCCGACCTTCGCGTGTTTGGCCCGCGGCCGGAAGTCGTGCGCGAACGCGACCTCGTGTGGATCGGCAATTGGGGCGACGACGAGCGAGTGGAAGAATTGCAGGAATATCTATTTGGGCCGGTCGCTTCGCTCGGCCTTTCGGCTCGTGTGCACGGGGTACGCTATCCCCCCAAAGCTCGGTGCGCGCTTGCCGAAGCGGGCATAGAATTTGCCCGCTATCTACCGAATTTCCGGGTCCCCGATGCCTTTGCCGCCGCCGCCGCAACTGTCCATATACCACGGCGGCCATATGTTCGGATGTTGCCCGGGATTCCGACGATCCGGGTCTTCGAGGCGCTGGCCTGCGGGATTCCGTTGGTCTGCGCGCCGTGGGAAGACACCGAGGGGTTGTTCACGCCCGGCGAAGACTTTCTGGTCGCCCGCAGCGGCGTCGAGATGCGCGGTCACCTCGACGCAATCCGTCACGATCCGGAATCTGCCGCAGAACTTTCCCGACATGGCCGCGCGACAATCGAAGCTCGTCACAGCTGCGCCCACCGCGTCGACGAGCTGCTGGGCATCTGCCGGTCGCTCGGTCGTGATCTCTGTCCGCCACAGACCGTTGCAGCGCAATGAGAGCACTGTCGATCGCATTTTTTGGCTCGAGCCTAGTGTCGGCCTATTGGAACGGCGCGGCGACCTATTACCGAGGCATATTGCGTGCACTCGCCGCTCGCGGCCATCGCATCACTTTTTACGAGCCCGACGCGTTCGACCGCCAGGCGCATCGCGATATTCCCGACCCGAGTTGGGCCAGGGTGGTGGTCTACCCGGTCGACGGCACCGATGGCGTGCTGCGCGCGCTGGACGAGGCGCAACGGCGCGACCTCATCGTCAAGGCCAGCGGCGTCGGCGTGTTCGACGCGATTGCTGGAGGCGCGGGTACCGGCGATCAAGCGGCCGGGCGCGCTTGCCGTGTTCTGGGACGTCGACGCGCCGGCGACGCTGGATCGGGTCGCGGCGGATCGCGACGATCCGTTTCGCGAGCTGATCCCGGCTTACGACATGATCCTGACCTATGGCGGCGGACCGCCGTGGTCTCGGCTTACCGGCGCTTCGGTGCGCGAAGCTGCGTGCCCATCTACAATGGCCTCGATCCCGCGACCCACTACGCGGTGCCGCCGGAGCCGCGATTTGCCTGCGATCTCGGGCTCATCGCCAATCGCTTGCCGGATCGCGAGCGGCGCATCGAGGAGTTCTTTCTGGCGGTAGCAGCCGACCTGCCGCAGCAACGGTTCGTGCTCGGCGGCAACGGCTGGTCGGATAAGCCGTTACCCCCGAATATCGCCTATCTCGGTCATGTCTATACGCGTGACCACAACGCGTTCAACGCATCGGCGCGCGCGGTACTGAATGTCAGCCGCGACAGCATGGCGGCTTATGGCTACAGCCCCGCGACCCGGGTGTTCGAGGCAGCCGGAGCCGGCTCCTGCATCATTACCGACGCCTGGGAGGGCATCAGCGAATTCTTCGAGCCGGGCCGGGAGATCCTGGTGGCTCCCAATGGGCCGGCTGTGGCGGAGATCGTGGCGAAGCTCACGGCACGAGAAGCGCGGCGGATCGGGGAGGCTGCCCTGGCCCGCGCTCTTGCCGAGCATACTTACGAACGGCGGGTCGACCTGTTGGAATTGGCATTGGAGGGCGGATTAGCGTGATCTCCGCAGCATTGCCGACCCCAATGCGACCGCTTCGCATCGTCATTCTCGGCCTGTCGATTACCTCGTCCTGGGGCAACGGCCACGCGACCACCTACCGTAGTCTCGTGCGGGCCCTTTTGCGACGCGGTCACGATGTGCTGTTCCTCGAACGCGACACGCCTTGGTACCGGGCCAACCGCGATGCGGTCGATCTCCCGCATGGATCCGTTCAGCTCTATCACAGCATCGACGAGCTTCGAGGGCGGTGGCGCAGGGCGCTGCGCAGAGGCCGACCTTATCATCATCGGCTCCTATGTTCCCGAAGGCATTGGCGTCGGCGCGCTTGTCCAATCGATCGGCTCCGGGATTGTCGCGTTTTACGATATCGACACTCCGGTTACTCTGGCGAGCCTTGCAAAGAGTGATTGCCCTTACATTAACCCTGAGCTGGTGGCCGGCTTCGATCTCTACCTTTCGTTTACCGGCGGCCGCGCGCTGCAGGTGCTCGAACGGCGATACCATGCGCGCGCGGCGCGAGTGCTCTATTGCGCGGTCGATCCCGACCGCCACACGCCGATCGCCGCAGACCCGGTCTGGGATATGGGATATCTTGGCACCTACAGTGCCGACCGCCAGCCGGCCCTCGAAGAGTTGCTGTGCGGCCCTGCCCGCCGCTGTCCGAAGGAGCTTTTCGCAGTGGCCGGCCCCCTCTATCCGCCCGCGATCTCGTGGCCCCCCAATGTCGAGCGTTTAGAGCATGTCGGTCCCGATCGGCACGGCTGGTTTTACTCGCGTCAGCGCTTTACCCTCAACCTCACGCGCGCCGACATGATCCGCATGGGTTATTCGCCGAGCGTGCGGCTGTTCGAAGCCGCCGCATGCGGCGTCCCAATCATCTCCGATTGGTGGCCGGGTATCGAAACTATCTTTGTTCCGGGAAAGCATATCCTCGTGGCGCGGTCGGCGCAGGAGGTGCTGTTTTATCTCCGCGAATTTCCCGACCGCGAACGGCGGCAGCTAGCGATGCGCGCACGCGAACATGTGCTGACGCAGCACACAGCCGCCCAACGTGCGATGGCTCTCGAAGGCTATGTCGAGGAGCTGCTCGGGCGCGGCCAATCCTGCCGGGTCGCCGCCGCCGGATAGATTTGACAGTGCTTTATCGATGAAGCTCGTGATTTTCGGACTATCGGTCAGCTCCTCCTGGGGTAACGGCCATGCCGTATTGTGGCGCGCCCTGATCCGGGCTTTCGGGATGCTCGGTCACCACACCGTGTTTTTCGAGCGTGACGTGCCTTATTACGCGCAGAACCGCGACCTCACAGTTCTCGAAGGGGGCCGGCTGGTTTTGTACGATAACTGGGAGGAGGTGCTGCCGGAGGCGAAACGAGAACTGGCCGGGGCGGACGCAGGTATGGTCACGTCCTACTGCCCGGATGCGCTCACCGCCACTGAGGTGGTTCTCGGGGCGCCGGTGCTTCATCTGTTTTATGACCTCGACACGCCGGTGACCTTGTCGCAGCTAGCCCAAGGCCGGGCAGTCAGCTATATCGGACCCGATGGCCTCGCGCCCTTCGACCTCGTGCTGAGCTATACGGGAGGTGCAGCGCTGACAGGACTACACAACCGGCTCGGCGCGAAGAGAGTAGCGCCGTTCGTATGGCAGCGTCGATCCGGATCGCTACCGCCCGGCTGCGCCGGAGGAACCGCGTGCCGCACTGTCCTATCTCGGGACCTATGCTGCCGACCGCCAGACTGCTCTCGAAAAGCTGTTCGTCGAGCCTGCACGACGCCGGCAGCATGACCGTTTCATGATCGGTGGGGCACAATACCCCGCCGATTTTCCATGGGGCGCCAATGTATTTTTTTGGCGCCACGTAGCTGCAAACGAGCATCCAAAATTCTATGCCTCTGCCCGATCGACCCTCAACGTAACGCGGCAAGCAATGGCCGCACTCGGTTGGTGTCCCTCGGGACGCCTGTTCGAGGCGGCCGCCTGCGGCACGCCGATCGTCAGCGATTGGTGGGAGGGCCTCGACGAGTTCTTCGAGCCGCAAAGCGAGGTCATCGTCGTACGGACGACCGAAGATGTCATGGCAGCGCTCGAGCGCAGTGACACCGAGCTGTCGCTGATTGGCGCCGCGGCGCGGGAGCGAGTGCTCACCGGGCACACCGCCGCACGCCGCGCCGCAGAGCTCGAGATGCTGTTGTCGCAGTTGGAGGAATAGTTGCCATGTGGGGCATTGTGCCTGCCGCGGGCAGCGGCACACGCATTCAGCCGCTCGCGTTCTCCAAGGAACTGCTGCCGGTCGGCAGCCGCTTCGATGGTGCGACCGAGCGCCCGCGCGCGGTCAGCGAATATCTCATTGAGCGGATGCTGAGAGCCGGCGCCGACAAGATCTGTTTTGTCATCTCGCCCTGGAAATCCGATATTCTGCAATACTATGGCGGGACCATCGGCACGGCCGCAATCGCTTATGTGGTGCAGCCCGAGCCGGCCGGCCTGTGCGACGCGATCTTCCGCGCGCTGCCGCTGATCCAGCGCGATGATCTGGTGCTGATCGGTCTCCCCGATACAATCTGGTTGCCGGAGAACGCGCTGGCGCACCTTCCCGATGACCGGCTCGCCTTTCTGACCTTCCCGGTCGATCGGCCGGAGCTGTTCGATGCGGTCGTCAGCGACGACGAGGGCCGCGTTCGCGAAATTCAAGTAAAGCGACAAGGCGCGGCATCGTGCTGGGTGTGGGGCGCCTTCAAGCTGCCGGGTGCCGTTTTGCATGACCTTCATCGCTTATGGTCCGAGCGGGACCCGCGGGACGAATATGTCGGGACGCTGGTGAATGCCTATTTGGCGGCGGGTGGCGATGCGTTGGCGGTGCCGTCCGGCACGGCCTATGTCGATGTCGGGACTTTGGGCGGCTATCGCGAGGCGATGCGACTGCTTGGAGATGCCAACAACCAGGGTCCCTCTACGGTTACGCCGTTGAGGTTCGCGGCGAGGAGCGCGCGATGAGCCGCAAAAAAAGCCTCGATGAATTGCGGGATGCCGCAGCAGCTCTAGGACCTTGGTTTCACAACATCGATCTGGGCGGGGTCATGACCGCGCCGGACCATTTCCTCGGCGACTACCCGGCGGTCAAATGGCGGCGGTTTGCCGATGCGATCCCCGCCGATCTCAGCGGCAAGACGGTCCTCGACATTGGCTGCAATGCCGGCTTCTACTCGATCCAAATGAAATTGCGCAACGCTGCTCGCGTTCTCGCGATCGATCTCGATCCCGATTACTTGCGGCAGGCGCGGTTCGCCGCGGAGACGATCGGCGTAAACATCGAATTTGCCATGATGTCGGCCTACGACGTCGGATCGCTCGGCGAGCGCTTCGACATCGTGCTTTTTCTGGGCGTTCTCTATCATTTGCGCCATCCGCTTTTGGCACTCGATCTGATCCGCGAGCATGTCGTCCGCGATCTCTTTGTTTGCCAGTCGATGCAGCGCGGTGACCCCGGCGAAGATCCGCTCGAGGAGGACTACCCGTTCTCCGAGAGAGCGATCTTCGATCGGCCGAGCTTTCCGCACTTATTCTTCATCGAGCACCGGTACGCCGGGGACAACACGAATTGGTGGGTTCCGAACCGAGCTTGCACGGCGGCGATGCTGCGCAGCGCCGGTTTTCTGATCGAGGCCAATCCGGAGGAGGAGGTATTCGTGTGCCGGCCGACCCGGCCGCCGACCGCCTTCGGCGCAGTCTACCCAGCCAAGGTTCATTCACCGACTGCAGGAAGCATCGCGGCATGATCGAAGCTGCAATGCTGTGGAACGAGCCCAACAACAAATCGCATTGGGATCTCGAGCTCGATCCGGACTGGGAGCGCTTCGCCAGAATGACGCGATTCGCCGGTGACGCCATCGGGGTAGAGGCCCCTGGTCTGTTACGCGTATTGGGCGGTATTTCTCCGATCGACCCGCTGTTCATTGCCAACCTCACCGGCAAGGGCGCATTGGATCGACTGGATGTGGTAGCGGTGCACGGGTTTCCGCTCGACTGGAATCTGTGGATGATCGACGAGTGGCCGGCAAAACTCGTCGAGATAGCCGCCGCTGGCGGTCTTCCCGTCTGGGTCTCAGAGGTCGGAGCTTCGAGTTTCGGGGCGGAGGAAGTCCAGGACTTCGGTCTGCAGCGAACAGCCGAGCTGTTGATCGGCAGGACGCCCCGCATCCACTGGTACAGCCTCTACGATCTGCCCAGGGCGTGGCCCGCGACGACGCGGCACCGCGAGGCCGAGGGCTCATCCTATTACCGCCACTTTTACATGGGTCTGCTGCGCGAGGATGGCACGCCGAAACGCGCGGCCGCCTGCTTTGCGGATTGCGCGCCGGAGCTTGGCATCTGCCAATGGTTTCATTTCGACGATCATCGTCTCGACGACGCCGTCCAATGGCTAAAGCGGCTCGGGGTTCGTTACCTGCGCACTGGGCTCAGCTGGGCCGACAGTTTCCGTCCTAATGCCGATGCGTGGTTCGATCGCCAGATGCGGGCGCTTGAAGATTTCGACGTAACAGTCACCTTCTGCTTTACGCCCGATCACCGCGGACTCCAGCCGCATCACACGAGCCCGCCGCTGGTCGAGGAAGAATTTGCGGAGTTCTGCTGCCGAATGTTGCGACGCTATTGGCGAGCAGGCGGCGGGTTTGCCCCGGTCGGCCCGTCGACGGCGCCGGGATGATCGGGCGAGCCACCGAGATTCTCGGAATTCTGGCAGAAGGCCGTGCGCTCGAACGACGCGTAATGATTATCGTGGCGCACCCGGACGACGAAACTATCGGCATGGGCGCCCAATTGTGCAGGTTCCACGATTCCTTGTTGCTGCAGGTCACCGACGGAGCGCCACGTGACGGGTGCGACGCCGCGGCGCACGGTTTTTCGACTATTGCTGACTATGCTCTTGCGCGTCGGGTCGAGCTGCGTGCTGCGCTTGAAGCGGGGCGAGCGCACGGTGTCAGGTCCGAGGTCGCCGGCGTCCCCGATCAGGAGGCTTGTCTCAGTCTCGTAACGCTGACCAAGCGCGTCCTGCGGCGGGTGCGCCAGGAAGCGCCCGAAGCAATCTTCGTCCAACCTTATGAGGGCGGGCATCCCGATCACGACGCTGTCGCTTTTGCCGTGTGGGCCGCCGCCCGGCTGATCGCGTCTGAAGGCAGATCGCCCCCGGCAATAATCGAGATGACCGCATACCACGCCGACGGGCCGAGGCTTGCGACCGGAACCTTCCTGCCGGCCGAATGCCCTTTCACAACGATAGAGCTGGGCTCAGAGGATCGGCTGCGAAAGCGCCGGATGATCGATTGTTTCACATCGCAACGTGACCTGCTGGCTGGGTTCACCACAGAAGTGGAGCGTTTCCGCGAGGCGCCGCAATATGACTTCGCGCAGCCGCCGCATCCGGGCGAACTCCACTACGAGAGGCTGGGGTGGAGCATCACCGGTGAAGTTTGGCGGCGCCACGCACAGGCGGCTCTCGAGGCGTTAGGTTTGCGCTCACCGCGATGGGACTAACGATTCTCAGTGTCGCCTATGTTTTTGCGCCCGTAAGTCCCGATACTGCGGGAGGGGCGGAACAGGTACTTGCGGCGCTCGACCGTGCGCTGGTTGCCGAGGGCCACCGCTCTCTGGTCATTGCCTGTGCGGGCTCGAAAACGGCTGGTGAGCTGCTCGCCACCGCCCCGCTTCCTGCAAAGTTCACAGAGGATCAGCGGCGCCGGGCGCAAAAACGCCATCGGCAGAGGATCGAGCTGACGCTGCGGCAATGGCCGGTCGATGTCGTGCATTGCCATGGCCACGATTTTGCAGAATATCTGCCGTCGCCAGGCGTCTCGACCCTGGTGACTCTGCATCTACCGGTCGACCATTATTCGCCCGAGGCGCTGTCGGAGCGCCGTTCCGGGCGATATTTCAACTGCGTCTCAGCCTCGCATCGGCGGAGTTTCCCGGCGAATGAGGCGATGCTGCCGGAAATCCCGAACGGCGTACCCGTCGGCGAGTTGCAGGGTCGCCACGCCAAACGGGAGTTTGTTCTGGCATTGGGCCGGATCTGCCCCGAGAAGGGCTTTCATCATGCGATCGACGCGGCGGCTCTGGCCCAGACGCCGCTGTTGATTGCCGGGCGAGTGTTTCCCTATCCGGATCACGAGCAATACTTTGCTCGAGCGAGATCCAGCCGCGGCTCGGACCGCACGCGCGTTTTCTCGGCAACCTCGATTTTGTCCGCAAGCGCCGTTTTCTTACGGCAGCTAAATGTCTGGTAATGCCCAGCCTGATCGCTGAGACGAGTTCGCTGGTGGCAATGGAAGCCATCGCTTGCGGGACTCCGGTGGTGGCGTTCCCAGTGGGCGCTCTGCCCGATCTCATCGAGCCGGGTGTTACCGGCTTCCTGGTTCGAGATACACGCGAGATGGCCGAGGCCATTCACGCCAGCGACGGTATCGATCGCGGACGCTGCCGGGACATAGCTCGACAGCGGTTTTCGCTGGAGCGAATGGTCGAGGGGTATTTTGGATATTATCGGAAGCTGGCTGCGACAGCACGCTATGCGGCAATCGCGTGATGATGCGGATAGAGGATCTCACGTCGGACGCTGCCATCGATCGGCTCGTGCCGGAATGGCAGGCATTGTGGCAAAGGGTTTCTGGTGCGACGCCGTTCCAGTCGCCGGAGTGGCTGTTATCCTGGTGGAGCTTTTTCGGCAATGGGGCACCCTTGGTTCTGACCGCCCGCGAGGACGGGCGGTTGATCGGCGTGCTGCCGCTTTACCGTCACGACGAACCGGTGTGTTGCAAGCTGCTGCCGATGGGGATCGCCCTCTCCGACTACCTCGACGCGTTAATGGAACCGGACCGTTTCGGTTTGGCCGGCGCTTTATTGGGTTCGCTCGTCGAACTGCCGTGCTGGGAGGAATGCTACGTACCAGACCTTCCTCCGAGAGCGGCTTTGCTTGCTGCTCAATGTCCAGCGCAGCTTAAAGAATACCGGGGCACAGGCGAGACCTGCCCCGTTCTTGCCTTGCCTAGCGCGGTAGCGGAACTGCGCAAGGTGGTTCCGCGCAAGACGTTGCGGGATTTGCGGCAGGCGCGCCGCCGCGCCGCCGCCGCCGGCGAGGTAGAGGCGATCCGGGCGGACGCGAGCATCGTTTTGGAATTCATGCAGGATTTCTTTCGGCTGCATGAGAGCCGGTGGCAGCCCATCGCTGGGCACGGCGTCTGCGTCGATCCAGTCGTCAGGGACTTCCACCTGACCGCGGCACAAAGAATGCTCGATGCCGGCATGCTCCGCCTCTATGTGTTGCGGGTCGGGAATTCGACTGCAGCTGCCTATTACGGGTTCACTGCAAAGCGCACCGCCTATGCCTATTTGAGCGGGTTCGATCCCGAATTCGCGGAGTTGAGCCCGGGGACGCAGATCGTCGCTCATGCCATCGAAGAGGCGGTTCGGGAGGGCGCGCATGAGTTCCATTTTCTACGCGGCGGCGAAGCCTACAAATATGCTTGGGGCGCCGTGGACCGGCCGAACACTGTCCTCAACCTGAGGCGCAAGTGTTGACGGCTCAGCTCATAGCGGAGTGTCCACCGTCACTGCGTGCTGCGCTGAGCCGTTACCTTGCCAGCGAAGCTTCCGGCGAGATCACATTGATGGAGTTTGCTTTGCAATTCGGCGATGCCGGATTGCTAGGCTCCTTATTAGCGACCCTCGCCGGCGCGGCGCCGAAGCGTAAAGAACTGGCCGACCTTCTCCGGCTGGCTGAGACGAATAGGGATTATCTCGCGCAAGTGATGGCTCTGGCGAAAGACGGGCTGGTGAACATCCCGTTCGATGAAAGCGATGCGGTTGCCGCAATCCGCGAGCAATTCGACAGGGCAGTAGCTGTGGCGCCGGAAGCCTCGGTTGCGCTCTACTCCCTCGGCTCTGCAGACATTCTCGAGCGCGCCACGACCGAGATCGTGACCCGTCTCGCCCAATGGGGATTCTTGCGGCCCGACGCGAACGTGCTGGATATTGGCTGCGGCATCGGCCGTATCGAGCGCGCCTTGGCGCCGCTGGTTGATACAATCACCGCCATCGACATCTCAACCGGCATGATCGAGGAGGCACGACGGCGGTGCCGAGATCTGGCGAATGTCGCCTTTGAGCAATGCGGCGGGCGTGATCTCGCCGGGTTGCGCGATCGATCTTTCGATCTGGTGCTGGCGGTCGACTTGTTTCCCTATCTGTTCGCCGCCGATTCCGAAATCGTCGCGCGACATTTGCGAGATGCCGCCCGGGTCCTTAGGCCGGGAGGGGCCGTCGTCATCTTAAATTTTTCCTATCGCGGTAACGAGGAGGCCGATCGCCAGGACATCGGGCGGCTGGCCGGCGTCAACGGCTTCACGATCCGACGCGCCGGAACCCGGGATTTTATTCTGTGGGACGGGCTGACCTTCTTGCTGACCCTTCCGGCTCACCGCGAATGAAAGCCTCGGTCTTGGCGCGCGCCTCGTAATCGGTGAATTGTTCCGGAGGGCTCTTCATAAAATAGCTGCACGGCCCGATCAGGGCCCCGCCAATTCGCCGGTCCAGAGCGAGTTTGGCGCAGCGGATCGCGTCGATAACGACCCCGGCGGAATTTGGCGAATCCCAGACTTCGAGCTTCAGCTCGCAGTTCAACGGCAGATTGCCGAAGCTCGTCCCCTCGATGCGGATGTAGGCCCATTTCCGATCCGTCAGCCAAGGAACGAAGTCGCTCGGTCCGATGTGAGCCTCCGCGTCGGAAAGCTTCTCATCGAGTTGGCTCGTCAGCGAGTTCGGTCTTCGACCGCTTTTTCGAACTCGAGCCTTTCGCGCTCCAGCATATTCTGGAAATCACTATTCCCGCCGAAGTTCAACTGATAGGTGCGGTCGACGCGAACACCCCGTTCGCGGAACAGATTGGCCAGCACCCGATGAACGATGGTGGCTCCGACCTGACTTTTGACATCGTCGCCGACCAGCGGCAGCCCGCGCTCCTCGAACCGCGCGCGCCACCCCGCATCTTTGGCAATGAATACCGGGATACAGTTGACCAGGGCGCAGCCCGCCGCCAAGGCTTGCTCGGCGTACCATCGCGAAGCGGTCTCGGCCCCGACCGGCAGATAGGAGACCACGATTTCGGTGCCGGTCGCCCGAATGGTTTTCGCGACATCGTCGGGCGCCGCCGGCGACTCGGAGACGACCCCATTCAGGTATCGGCCGATACCGTCGTAAGTCGGGCCGCGGCGCACGTCCACTCCGGTGGCGGGGACGCTTGAAAACCGCTCGGTATTGTTCGGAGCGGCAAAGATAGCTTGCGCCAGATCGCAGCCCACCTTGCCGGCAGCAATGTCGAAAGCAGCGACGAACTCTATGTCACCAATGTGGTAGCCGCCGAGTTCGAGATGCATGACCCCCGGAATTGGAGAGTGCCCAGCTGCGCGGCGATAGAATTCGACGCCCTGGACGAGAGAGGAGGCGCAATTTCCGATGCCGACGATCGCCACTCTGATTTTCGCCACCCGCTCCTCCTCCTTGTGCCGCGCGCAACCGAGAGGCGCCCCGGCGTCAGGAGGCGAACAACGCAGAACGCAATCAGTTCAACTGGTTGTGCAACGCTTCCGATGATCGGGCGGGATCTGCACTCGGCGAGCGACTGCGGCCTTTCTTCCCACTCGCTGCTGAACCGCCGGTCGCCTTTTGTTGCTGTTCCAGCTCGCCGAGACGCAATCGCAGGAAGGCCGCAACCGCGGCCTCCTCGGCGCTCATCCCGGCCACGTTTTCGGCCAGATAGGTTTGTGTTTGATCTTTCAGAGTAGTCAGCAAGGTGCCGTCGAGATAGCCGTCGAAAATGGCTGGGTGAATATAACAGCGGCGGCAGATCGCCGGCGTATTACCCAGATGTTTCGCGACTTTTTCGACGGCGCGGACAACTGCTCGTTTTCTCTTTGCTTCGGTGTCGAACATTTCGAACTCCTGCAGGGCGAGAGCGGCGAGATTGGTCGCCGCCCAAGTCCGAAAGTCCTTCGCCGTGATCTCCTCGCCGCTAATTTCGCGTAAGTAATCATTGACGTCAGCCGAGTTGATCGTATGCCGGTTTCCCTCTTCATCGAGGTATTGGAACAATTCGTAGCCAGGCAGGTCGCGGCAATCCTTGATGATGCGCGCCAGCCGGCGGTCGTTGATGTCCGTTTCGTGCCGGATGCCGTGTTTGCCCCGGAAGTTCAAATGGATGTGACTGCCTTCGATCTCGACATGCCGATCGCGCAAGGTAGTCAGACCATAGCTTTTGTTGGCCTTGGCGTATTCGGTGTTGCCAATGCGAAACAGGGTCGTCTCCATCAGGCGGACGACTGCGGCGAGTACCCGCTCGCGCGGCAAACCGCGCCGCCTCAGATCGACCTCGACGCGCTCCCTGATCGCCGGGAGCACCCGGCCAAAAGCCAGCATTTTGCCGTATTTCGACTCGTCGCGGACCTCGCGCCAACGCGGGTGATAGCGATATTGCTTGCGGCCGCGCTTGTCCCGTCCGATCGCCTGGATATGGCCGTTTGGATAGGGGCAGATCCACACCGCGGTCCAGGCGGGCGGGATCACCAGCGAACGAATGCGCTTCAACGTGTCGAGATCGCGCACGAGCTGCCCGTCGGGGAGGCGATAATCGAAGCCGCTGCGCGCCTTGTGCCGGGTGATCCCGGGCATATCGTCGCTGACATGCCGCAGCTTGGCGAGTTTCGCCGCCGCCACCGGATCGAGCGCCGCCTCCAGCGCGGCAGCTCCGTTATTCTGCTTTAGGGTCGATGAGGTATCGCAAGCCTGGTTCCGGGCAGCCAACTCGAATCTCGCGCCAAACGGGGGCAGTGTTTGCCAACACTCCCGCCGGGCATGCCGTTCCGGAGTTATCGAGGAGAAGAACTCGGAATTAGCCTGCGTCAAATATCAGGGCGGAAATGACCCGGCAAATTGTGCGTGATACTCGCCTTCTGCGGAGCGATGCTGGGCGCTCGCCGTATCGAACATCAGATCGAGGCAGCGGCGATCGATGCCTTCGCTCGTCATTTGCACACCCAGTACCGGATGCTCGAGTAGCTCCTCGAGCGAATACTCTTTCGATCCCCGAAACATGATGTCCTCTGGCCCTCGGAACGCGAAGCTTGGGAAATGAGGTAGCCGGCGCGCGAGGCATCTTCAATTTCTATTAAGCATCAGGGTTGTTGCCGGTGCCTTGCTACGGTCCGGTCCCACAACATCGACGAGGAGCGCTGCCGCAAGTTCCCGCCTTGTTCCATTGGTCGCGAGGAGCGATCCAGTTCTGGCTCTACATTTTTTATAAAATGTCATCACAATCCCTCGCCGCTGTAACTACAGCCAGTCTACAGCGATAATTCTCCTTTAGGTTGTAGCCTCTTCGCCCAGCCTCACGTGCCCGCGCGCTGATTCCCCGTCCGCACCCTCCATCGCCCACCGCGGTCCGTTCAGAAGTCACGAAATATGCGATGCGAAAGCGGCAATTTTAGGGCCGTTATCATCACCACCAAGCCGCCGGTCTCGACAGCGCCCGTCCTCTCAATTTTCGCGAAATCCCGCGCACGGGCAGCTACCTGTCGAGCCACACGTCTTCCCTGCGACAGCCGTTGAACAAGCTGTTCGACCATTTGGTGAACCCTTTGACATAGGGCTGCCGGCAGGTCGCGCCTCTGACGTAGAAGAGGATCGGTCGGGCATTATCGGCCGCGAGCTTGCGCTCGATCTCCCAGAGCACGCCTTTGCGACGAGCAGGGTCGGCCTCTTCCGACTGCCGGTCGATCAGCTTGTCCACCTCCGGGTTGCAGTACCCGTCCCAGTTGAGGCTCGCGCCACAGCTGTAAAACACCTTCAGGATCGGATCGGGGTCTGGCCCGCTGGTCTGGAGGTTGAGGGCGACGGTGAAATCCTTGCGAATGATCTTCGGAAAATATTGAGGCGTATCGATCTCTTCGAGCTCGCCATCGATATAGACCTGCTTCAATTGGTCGATGAGCAGCACCGCCGGGTCTCGATAGAAGGGGAGGCTGCGCGTGGTCACCTTGATGTCCAGCCGCTTTGCGGGGCCGTAACCGAGCTGCTGCATAATCTGGCGGCCCTCGGCGCGGTTGTTCTCCACGTCGGGGCCGTAACCCGGCAGTTTCTTCACCTCGTCCGGCGGCATGCCCCAGAGTCCTTCGGGCGGCGGCTGCAGAACGCCGCCGATTTGACCCTCACCCTGGGCAATGGTGTCGACGAAGGCCTTGTGGTCGATGCTGAGTGCCATCGCGCGCCGGATATCCGGATTGTCGAAGGGCGGCTTGTGATAATTGACGAGCAGATGTCGATTGATCCCATTGCCCGAATTCAATTCGCAGATCGCTTGCGGCATCTGGAGTTCGATATTCTTCATCAGCGGGATCGTCAGCCCCGCCAATGGAAAGGTGATATCGAACTTCCCGGCGATGAAAGCCAGATTCGCCGTCGCCGGGTCTTTCATGATCGTATATTCGATCCCGTCGAGATAAGGCCGGCCCGATTTCCAGTAATCCGGGTTGCGCGTCACCTTGATGTCCTGGTTGGGCTTGTGTTCGACGAATTTGAAAGGGCCAGTGCCGATTGGATGCTGGCGCATCTGGCCCGGCGACACGTGGCAAGGATAAATCCCCGAGCTGTCGGCTGCGATCAGCATCGGGAAAGCCGGCTGCGGCCGCTTCAGATGAAAAGTGACCTCCCAGTCGCCATTGGTGGTCACCTCGGCGAGGTTGTAAAACGCCGACTTGCCCGGATTGATCCGCAGTTTCTCGGGCGCCAGATCCATCCGCAGGTCCCAGGTGCATTTGACGTCGCGGGCGGTGAACGGGTTGCCGTCATGAAATTTGACACCTTGGCGCAGCTTGAAGGTCACCGCGGTCCCCTCCTCGTTCCATTCCCAGCTGGTCGCTAGATCGGGCACGATCGAGGCGAGGCTGTTCTGCGGCACGTGCTGGTCGAACATGATCAGGTTGTTGAACACCCCCATCATCGGTCCTCTGGCGAAGACCGTCGCTTCCTCCTGGATCGACAAGCCCCCCGGGCTGTCCGGGTCGTAGGTCCGCAGGATGCCGCCGGACTTCTGGGCAAAGGCCGTGTTGCCGCCTGATATCGCTATAAGGACCGCACTCGCCGCCGCGGCGGCCCGAAGATTTAGCGTCATTTCCCTTGTCTCCCTGTTTCATCCGTCATTGCGAGCCCACGGGTCCACGCTGCGCGCGGCCCGAGGACAGGCTCCGCGAAGCAATCTGAGGCGAACCGAGCCGGGCCGAACAAGATTGCTTCGTCGCTGCGCTCCTCGCAATGACAGAAACCGGCGCCATTATTTATCGAGCCAGACGTCTTCCATCCGATAGCCGTTGTAGATGCTGTTGACCATCGTCACGAGCCCCTTGACGTAGGGCTGCATGCAGGTCCCGCCGCGCGGGTAAAAGATGATCGGCCGGGCGCCGTCCTCGGCCAACCGCCGTTCGATCTCCCATACCAGCTGCTTGCGCTTGTCCGCGGTCGGGCTTCAGCCGATTGCCGGTCGATCAGCTTGTCGACTTCGGGATTGCAGTAGCCGGTGTAGTTGCGCACCGCCCCGCACACGAAATTCTCGTAAAATTGCTGGTCGGGGTCGTCGACGCCGCTCTCGGTGCCGTTGATCGCGATCGTGTAGTCCTTGCGGTAGATCTTGGGAAACCAGTTCGACGGTCTCGACCGGCTCCAGCACGGCGTCGATGTAGATCTCCTTCAACTGGTCGATCAGGATCACCGCCGGGTCGCGGTAGGCCGGGATATTGCGCGAGGACAATGTCACGGCGAGCCGATTGTCGGGCCCGTAGCCGAGCTTCTCCATGATCTTGCGTGCTTCGGCGCGGTTCTTCGCGATATCGGGGTCGTAGCCGGGCAATGTCGCCAGCATCTCAGGCGGCATCCCCCACAGCCCTTCGGGCGGCGGCAGCATGGTTGCCCCGATATCGCCCTTGCCCTGCGTAATGATGTCGATGAAGGCCTTGCGGTCGAGGCTGAGCGCCACCGCCCGGCGCAGATCCGGGTTGTCGAAGGGCGGCTTGTCCCGGTTGAGGATCAGGTTTCGCGCGACATTCGTCGCGGTCAGCTCGCAGATCGCCTGTGGCGCCTGCTTTTTGACGTCCTCCAATAACGGGACCGTCGTCGCCGTAGGGGGAGGAGATGTCGTATTTGCCGGCGATGAAGGTCAGATTTCGCGTCGCGATGTCCTTGATGATGTCCCACTCGATGCCGTCGAGATAGGGTCGGCCCGGCTTCCAGTAATCCGGGTTGCGCGCCGTCCGCACGACTTCGTTCGGCTTGAACTCGACGAATTTGAACGGGCCCGTGCCGATCGGCCGGCGACGCATCTCGGCCGGCGAGACGTGGCAGGGATAGACCGGCGACCATCCCGAGGCGAGCAGCGACAGCAATGCCGGCTGCGGCCGCTTCAGGTGGAAGGTGACTTCGTAGTCGCCGTTCGTCGTCACCCGTTCGAGGTTGGAATACCAGGTCTTGCGCGGGTTGACCCGCAGCTTTTCGTTGCCAATGCCGAGCAGGAGATCCCAGGTGCATTTGACGTCGGCGGCGGTAAACGGCTTGCCGTCGTGCCATTTGACGCCCTGGCGCAACGGGAAAATCAGCTCCTTGCCGTCCTCGCTCCACGCCCAGCTCGTCGCGAGATCGGGGATGATCGAATCCGGGCTGTTCTGCGCCACGTGCTGGTCGTACATGACGAGGTTGTTGAACACCCCCATCATCGGCCGCAATGCGGCGCCCGTCGCTTCCTCGTGCAGCGACATGCTTGCCGGGTTGTCGAAAAACGAGATCTTGAGAACGCCCCCGGATTTCTGAGCAACCGCCGGTGCGGCGAATGAAATTGCGGTAACCAGAGCCCCCACAGCCGTGGCGCCGCGCAGAATTATCGCCATCGTCTTCGTCTCCCGTTGCGGCGCCTACTTGTCGAGCCAGACGTCTTCCATGCGCCAACCGTTGAACAGGCTGTTAGCCATGACGGTGAGCCCCTTCACCTGTGGCTGCCAGCACGTTGCAAAACGGCCATAAAAGATGATCGGTTGCACATCGTCCTCGACCAATTTCCTTTCGATTTCCCATACTAGCTGCTTGCGTCTCTCCGGATCGGCCTCCATAGATTGCCCATCGATCAGGTTGTCTAGCGCCGGATTGCAGTAGCCAGTGTAATTGTGCGCCGCACCGCAAACATAATTCTCGTAAAGGGTTTGGTCAGGGTCATCCAGGCTGTTTTCGCTGATGCTTAGACCGACGGCGTAGTCCTTCCGAATGATCTTGGGATACCATTGCGGCGTCTCGATTAGCTGCAGCTCTGCGTCGATGTAGATCTCCTTCAGCTGCGCGAGCAGAACCACCGCAGGATCGCGGTCCACCGGTCTATTGCGGGCGGATAGCAGGATCGCGAGCCGCTTGTCTGGACCGTAGCCGAGTTGTTCCATGATCTGGCGGGCTTTTTCACGGTTTTTCCGCACGTCCGGACCGTAGCCGGGCAACGTCCTCAGCGTCTCTGGCGGCATTCCCCACATACCTTCCGGCGGTGGAAGCATGGCGCCGCCGATCTCGCCCTTTCCTTCGGTGATGATTTCGATAAACGTCTTGCGATCCAAGCTCAGCGTCAGCGCCCGCCGCAGATCCGGGTTGTCGAACGGTGGACCTGTCTGATTGACGATCAGATTGCGGGCGGCATTGTCGGGCTCCAAATCGCAGACCGCCTCTGGCACTTGGCTCTTCAAATCTTTCAAAAGGGGAGGCTGTAAGGTGATCACGTCGAACTTTCCGGCTATGAACCCTAACATTCGCGTCGATACGCTTGGAATAATCACATGCTCCATTGCGTCGAGATAAGGCCGGTCCTTCTTCCAGTAATGGGGATTTCTCGCCAACCTAATCACCTCGTTCGGCTTAAATTCGACGAACTTGAATGGCCCCGTGCCGATTGGATGACTGCGCATGTCGCGAAGCGACACGTGACAGGGGTAGACCGGCGACCATCCCGATGCCAACAGCGCGATGAAGGACGGCTGCCGCCGCCTCAAGTGAAAGGCAACCTCGTAGTCGCCATTCGTGGTTACTTCGCCGAGGTTGTTGTACCAAGATTTGCGCGGATTGACGCGGAGCTTCTCGCCCGACTTGCCGGCCAGCATGTCCCAGGTACATTTGACGTCCGCAGCGGAAAAGGGCTTGTCGTCGTGCCACTTGACGCCTTGCCGCAGCGGCAAAGTCAACACAGTCCCGTCCTCGTTCCATGACCAGCCAGTGGCGAGGTCGGGTACAATCGACTGCTCGCTATTTTGCGGCACGTGCTGGTCGAACATGACGAGATTACTAAAAACCCCCATCATTGCCCGTTCGGCGGCAATCGCCGACTCCTCGTGGATGGACATGCTCGATGGGCTGTCGAAAATCGGTATTTTCAGAACACCGCCCGGCTTTTGGGCGAACGCCGCGCCGCCGGCCGAGATCGCCATCAGCAACGCACTCGCCGCTGCGGCGGCGGTACGCAGATTGTGCGTCATCTCCCTTGGGTTCCTTTGTTCATCGATCGCGCTCCGGCCCTTGCCGGGCGCTTTTATTTGTCGAGCCAGACGTCTTCCATGCGATTGCCGTTGTGGAGGCTGTCGACCATGATCGTCGAGCCCCTTGACCCAAGGCTGCCAGCAAGTCCCGTCGCGGTTGTAAAAGATGATCGGCCGAGCGCCGTCCTCGGCCAGCTTGCGCTCGATTGCCCACACCAGCTGCTTGCGCCGTCCCGGTCACCCTCAATCGATTGCTGCTCGATCAGCTTGTCGACCTCTGGGTTGCAGTAACCGTTCAAGTTCAGGCTCGAACCGCATCGGTAAAGTCTCATCGAGGATCGCTGGTCGGGGTCGTCGACCCGCTTTGCGATTGCGTTGAGAGCGACGGTGTAGTCCTTGCGCATAGATCTTGGGATACCAGTAGACGGTGTCGATCGTTTCGAGCTCGCCGTCGATATAGATCTCCTTCAGCTGGTCGATCAGGATCACCGCCGGATCCCGGTAGTCGGGATGTCGCGCGTCGACACCTTGATCTTCGAGCCGCTTGTCGGGCCCATAGCCGAGCTTCTCCATGATATCGCGGGCCTCGCGCGCGGTTTTTCGCGACCTCGGGGTCATAGCCCGGCAGCTCACTTCAGCAGATCGGGCGGCATGCCCCACAACCCCTCGGGCGGCGGCTGCATCGTCGCCGCCGATCTCGCCCTGCCCCTCGCTGAGGATGTCGATGAACGCCTTGCGGTCGAGGCTCAGCGCCATCGCACGCGCAGCTCCGGGTTGTCGAAGGGCGGCTCCTCGCGGTTGACGAGCAGGTTGCTTGATGCCGTTCGTCGGCGTCACCTCGCAGATCGCCTGCGGCGCTCTGGCTCCTCGATATCCTTCAAGCAGCGGCATCGTCAATGCCGTACGGCGAAGGTCATGTCGAAATAGCCGGAGACGAAGGCCAATGTTGCGCGTCGACGATGTTGCGTGATGATCGTAATATTCGATGCCGTCGAGATAAGGCCGATCCTTCTTCCAGTAATCCGGGTTTCGGGCCACCTTGATCGACTTCGTTCGGCTTGAACTCGACGAATTTGAAAGGACCGGTGCCGATCGGATGGGGACGCATGTCGCGCCGGCGGGACGTGGCAGGGATAGATCGGCGACCAACCCGATAGCGAGCAGCGATCAGAAACGCCGGCTGCGGCCGCTTCAGATGGAAGGTGACCTCGTAATCGCCGTTCGTCGTGACCTCGTTCGAGGTTGCGATACCAGGATTGCGCGGATTGACGCGCAGCTTGTCGCTCGCCTTGCCGAGCAGCAGATCCCAGGTGCACTGGACGTCCTTGGCCGTGAACGGCTTGCCGTCGTGCCATTTGACGCCCTGGCGCAACGTGAAGGTCAGCTCGGTCCCCTCCTCGTTCCACGACCAGCTCGGTCGCCAGATCGGGCACGATCGATCTGCAGGCTGTTCTGCTTCACGTGCTGGTCGAACATGACCAGATTGTTGAACACCCCCATCATCGTCCGCTGGCCAAGAGGCGTTCACCCCATCGAGCATCGACATGCTGGGCGGGTTGTCCCAGACATACATTTTGAGAATGCCGCCCGGTTTTGAGCCAGAGCCGGTTGCGCTGCGCACAGGGCAATGAGAAATAACGCGGCAGTCGCTATCATTCGCATACGTCGTTCAATCACGTCCTCCTCCCTTATTCCGGCACCAGCCGTTTCCGTGTTCCTGTCATTGCGAGCCCACGGATCCGCGCTGCGCGCGGCCCGAGGACAGGCTCTGCGAAGCAATCTCGGGCGGCTGAGTTCCGGCTGAACGAGATTGCTTCGTCACTACGCTCCTCGCAATGACAAGACCCGTATTATCCCACTATTTGTCGAGCCAGACGTCTTCCATGCGCCAGCCGTTGTAGATACTGTTGGTCATCATCGTGAAACCTTTCACCCAAGGCTGCCAACAGCCTGCCCCTGCCGGGTAGAACAGCACCGGGCGGAACATGGCCTGCGCCAGCTTGCGCTCGGCCTGCCAGACGATCTGCTTGCGCTTCTCGGGGTCGGTCTGCATGGATTGCTGGTCGACGAGCTTGTCGAATTCGGGGTCGCTATAGCCGGCATAATTGCGCTGCGCGCCGGTATAGAAATTCTCGTAGAACATCTGATCCGGGTCGTCGACCCCGCTCTCCATCGGCACCATGCCGACGGTAAAATCCTTGCGCGCCATCTTTGGATACCAGAGAGCGGTATCGACGAACTCGAGCTCGCCGTCGATGTAGATCTCGTTCAGCTGCGCGGCCAAGATTACCGCCGGATCGCGCCAGGCCGGAAAGTTGCGTGTCGCTATCTTGATGGCAAGCCGCCTCTCCGGCCCGTAGCCGAGCTTCTCCATGATCTTGCGAGCCTCGGCGCGGTTCTGCCCGACATCGCCGCCATAGCCCGGCAGTGTCTCGAGCACTTCCGGCGGCATGCCCCACACGCCGTGGGGCGGCGGCAGCATCGTCGCGCCGAGGCTCGACACGCCGTCGTTGAGGATATCGACAAAGGCCTTGCGGTCGAGGGCCAGCACCATCGCGCCGCGCAATTCCGGATTGTCGAACGGCGGCTTGTGCAGATTGATCAGCATCGTGCGCGGCACGTTACCGACATTCTCTTGGCAGATTGCCTGCGGCGCCTGCTCCTTGAAATCCTTCAGGGTCGGGATCGTCACGCCCAGCGGGATCGCGTCAAACTTGCCGGCGAAGAAGGCGAGGTTGCGCGGCGCGATCTCGCGCATTATTGGGTATTCGATGCCGTCGAGGTAAGGCCGCCCTGGTTTCCAGTAATCCGGGTTCTTCACCACCTTGATGTATTCATTGGCCTTGAACTCGACGAATTTGAACGGGCCGGTGCCGATCGGATGCTGCCGCATATCGCGCGCCGGCACATGGCAGGGATAGATCGGCGCCCAGCCCGACGCGAGCAGCGCCAATAGCGCCGGCTGTGGCCGCTTCAAATGGAAGGTGACCTCGTAATCGCCGTTGGTGCTAACCCGCTCGACATTTTCATACCAGGATTTGCGCGGATTGATGCGCAGCTTGTCGGTGCCGGTGCCCATCAGCAAGTCCCAGGTGCATTTGACGTCTCTGGCGGTAAACGGCTTGCCGTCGTGCCATTTGACGCCCTGGCGCAGTGGGAAAGTCAGCTCCTTGCCGTCCTCGCTCCATTCCCACTTCGCTGCCAGATCGGGAACGATCGAATGCAGGCTGTTCTGCGCGACGTGCTGGTCATAGATGACCAGGTTGTTCATGACCGCCATCGCCGGCTCTTCGGCGGCCCGCGTCGCTTCTTCGAGGATCGACATGCTGGCCGGGCTGTCGAAATGCGAGAGCCTCAACACCCCGCCCGATTTCTGCGCATACGCACCGCCCGCTGCGGCGATGGCAGCGCCGAGGACGCCGAGCGCCGCGAACATCCGACAGGTTCTGATCACGCTTCCTCCCTCGGCCCGAGTTGTCACTGGTCGAGCCAGACGTCTTCCATGCGCCAGCCATTGTAGATGCTGTTGACCATGACGGTCAGCCCTTTGAACTTGGGGTCCCAGCAGATGCCGCCGCGGTTGAAGTAGATCAGCGGCTTGGCGTCGTCCTCGGTCAGCCGCCGCTCGATCTCCGAGACGAGCTGCTTGCGCTTTTCCTGGTCCGCTTCCATCGATTGCTGCTCGATCATCCGGTCGATCTCGGGGTTGCAATAGCCGTTATAATTGCCGACCCCGCCACACGCGTAATTTTCGTAGAGCATCGCATCCGGGTCGTCGACGAGCGTGCCGGTCAGGTTGAGCGCGACGGCGTAGTCCTTGCGCTGCACCTTGGGATACCATTGCGCGGTATCGACCGGCTCGAGCTCGCCGTCGATATAGATTTCCTTCAGCTGGTCGATCAGGATCACCGCCGGGTCGCGATAGGGCGGGATGTCCCGGGTCGTGACCTTGATGTGCATCCGCTTATCGGGCCCGTAGCCGAGCTTTTTCATCATCTCGCGGGCCTTGTCGCGATTGGCCGCGACGTCTGGCCCATAGCCGGGCAGCTTTTCGAGCATGTCGAGCGGCATGCCCCACTGGCCGCCGGGCGGCGGCTGCATCGCCGCGGCGCGGAACCCCTTGCCCTCGGTCAGAATGTCGATAAACGCCTGCCGGTCGAGCGCCAGCGACATCGCCCGGCGCAGCTCGGGATTGTCGAAGGGCGGCTTCTCGCGGTTGATGATCAGATTGGTGCTGACGCTCCCGGGCGGCAGCTCGCATACCGCATCGGGCCGCTGCTTCTGCAGGTCGCGGGTCAGCGGAATTGTCAGAGTGCCGGCGAAGGTCAGCTCGTATTTGCCGGCGACAAAGGCGAGAATCGCGGTCGAGCGGTTGCGCAACAGCGTGTACTCGATTGCATCGAGATAGGGCAGACCCGGTTTCCAGTAATCCGGGTTCTTCACCACCTTGATGAACTCATTGGGCTTGAACTCGACAAATTTGAACGGGCCCGTGCCGATCGGATGCTGGCGCATCTGCGCCGGCGAGACGTGACACGGATAGACCGGAGACATGCCGGTGGCGAGCAACGCGAGAAAAGCCGGCTGTGGCCGCTTCAGCACGAACGTCACTTCGTGATCGCCGGCGGGGACGACCTCGGAGAGGTTGGCGTACCAAGATTTGCGCGGGTTGACGCGCAGCCTCTCGGCGCTCTTCCCCTGAATCAGGTCCCAGGTGCATTTGACGTCGGCGGCAGTGAATGGCTTGCCGTCATGCCATTTCACACCTTGGCGCAGATGGAAGACCAGCTTGGTGCCGTCCTCGTCCCAAGCCCAGTCGGTGGCGAGCTCGGGCACGATGTCGGCGAGGCTGTTCTGCGCGACGTGCTGATCGAACAGCACGAGGTTGTTCATCACCGCCATCATCGGGCGCTCGGCCACGACGGTCGTTTCCTCGTGGATCGACATGCTGGCCGGACTGTCGATGATGTACTGCCTGAGGATGCCACCTTGCTTCTGGGCGAATGCCTCTCCGCAGGCTGTCACCGCGACCAGAGTTACCGCTGCCGCGAGCGCGCAAAGATGCCGCTTCATTTCCGCTACCCTCCCTTGTTGGGCCACAGCCAAGAGGGCGGCATTCCTGCCGGAATCCTCGGCCACGGCTCGCAACGCCGGGGAGCCTACCACAAAATTTGCGGATGCCGATCTGACACGAAAGTGACACCTGCTGACGTTATTTTCGCCGAACGCGCTGCCGATACTTCAGAATTGGGGGAAATCATGATTGAGAAGACGATCTCGGACAACAAGCCGGCGACAGCCCATTTGGGCCGGAGCAGGCTATGCCCTCGCTTCCGCTACTTTCGCGGCCGCAGCCGCCGCGGCGATCGCACCCATGGCGAGCGCAGCTCCGATCCCGTTCGTGCCCGGCGATTTAGCCGTGCTCTACAGCGTCTACCCAGGTTTGCCGAACCCCAACACCGGGAGCACCGGCGGTTACACGACACCGAACATCACGGCGGGTGTGACTGTGCTGCCGATCAATCCGCCGGTCACTGCGATCGCCGGCGGCAGCTATCCTAATGTTTTCAACAATGCGCAGGTCGACGGGAATTTCGGTGTGACTGCACCGATCTATCTCGGCCAGATCACCCCGACCGGCACAACCGTCAGCACGACGGATCTAACGGCGCTGACGGGGATCACGACCAGCTTCTCCTCGAAATCGGAGATGGCGCTCAATCTGTCGACGAACCGAAACGTCCTGACGTTTCTGGGGTACAATTCCGGGGTGGGGGCCCTCGACGTGTCGAATTCCAATACACCCAATCATATCGATCCGTCCAATATCGACAAGCAGACGCCGACCAACCGCTCGGTCGTGCAGATAAATCTCGATGGCAGCGTCCAGGTGACCAACACCAATGCCTATAGCGGCAACAATGGTCGCTCGGTCATTCTGGCAAACAATGTCAACGGCACCGGGCAAAGCCAATATCTGCTGGTCGGCAACGCCGGCAACGGCGGTTCGCCGCCGCCAACCAATATCGTCAACAACACCGGCGTGCAGTTGATCACACCGGGCAGCAATAACCCCGAGACCACGGTCGTCGGACAGCAGCAAGGAATCCCGGGTGCCTCTAACGGGTTTCAATATGGGTTCTCGGTTGCACTGACCAACCCGCAAACCGGCTTGCCGTATGGCCCGGCGGATAAATCCGGCAAGGACAACAATTTCCGCGGCGAGACGATTTTCGACAACTCGCTTTATGTGACAAAGGGCAGCGGCGGCAACGGCATAAATACGGTTTACCAGGTGACTGTTCCAGGCGGCGGGCTGCCCACGGCGGCCAATGCGGCCAATGCGCAAATTACTCCGCTACCGGGTTTTCCGACCTTCCTCGCGAACACCAAACCGGGAGCATTTCCGCCTGGCTTCCCCGATGGCTTTTACCCGTTCGGCATTTCCTTCGCGAACCCGACCACGCTCTATGTCGCCGACGAGGGTGACGGCGTCATTGCGGACGCCGCCGAAGGATCCAGATCGAGCCAGTGGGCGAGGTCGTCAAGCTGACGATCACCCACGAAATCGACAAGCCCGGCTCCAAGTTGATCGGTGCGGTTTCGATCCGCTGGCCGAAGATCCTGTCGAGCCTCAAGACTTTGCTCGAAACCGGCGCGGCGCTGCCCGCAATCGGCGAACTGCCGCGAAGCTGATAGGAGGCCGATATGACGACCCATGAAATCGGAACGCGCGAGCAGTGGCTCGAGGCGCGGCTTGAACTACTGCAGGCAGAGAAGGAGCTGACCCGGCGCAGCGACGAGCTGGCGCGGCAGCGTCAGGAGCTGCCGTGGGTCCGGGTCGACAAGGAGTACCGGTTCGAGACCGATGAGGGGAGCGCCTCGCTGGCAGACCTCTTCAGGAGGCGCTCGCAGCTCCTCGTCTACCATTTCATGTTCGGGCCCGACTACACGGCCGGGTGTCCGTCGTGCTCGGCGATCGCGGACGGGTTCGACGGCTTCGTCGTCCATCTGGCCAACCATGACGTGATGCTCTGGGCGGTGTCGCGGGCGCCGCTCGCGAAGCTGCAGGCGTACAAGCGGCGGATGGGGTGGACGTTCCCCTGGGCGTCCGCGCACGGCAGCGACTTCAACTTCGACTTCAACGTCTCGATCACCGAGGAGCAACAGCGCGCGGGGGGCGTCGAATACAACTACCGGCGCGGCGGCCACCCGATCGTCGCGACACAGGTCCCGGAGCCCGTCGCCCGGTTCGCGGCCACGTGCGGGACTGACGCGGACACATACAGGCGCGAGCGGCCGGGGATGAGCGCGTTCGCGCTCGAGGACGGCGTCGTCTACCACACCTATTCCACCTATGCCCGCGGACTGGACGGGCTTTGGGGCATGTACCAGTGGCTCGACCGCGCCCCCAAGGGGCGCAACGAGACCGGCGTCTGGCGGCGCCGCCACGACGAGTACGACAAGCGCTGAGCCGCGGGTGGACCGGCAAGCTCGGAGGCGCTGCTGGTCGCGACTACCTAGCCGCGCGCCGCCCCGCCGCTGCGCGCTCAAGCGCGGCGATGTCGATTTTGCCCATCTGCATCATCGCCTGCATCGCCCGCCGGGCGCGGCCGCTGTTCCGATCCGTGACCAATTCGAGGAGCCGCTTTGGCGTGATTTGCCACGAGACGCCCCAGCGGTCCTTGATCCAGCCGCACGGGCCGGGCTGGCCGCCATTCGACGCGATCGCATCCCACAGCCGGTCGGTCTCGGCCTGGTCTTCGGTCTCGATCATGAACGAGACCGCCTCGCTGTGGCGGAATTGCGGCCCGCCGTTCAGGCCGCAGAACCGCTGGCCGGCAAGCGTGAAGACAACGGTGAGCACCATGCCCGCGGGGCCCGACGGCGTATCGATGGGTGAGCGATTGACCGCCTCGATGCGGCTGTCCGGCAGTAGCTTCACATAGAAGTTGGCCGCTTCCTCGGCGGTGCCGTCATACCAAAGCGTGGGCGTGATTTTCGACATGTTCCCGTTCTCCTCTTATGCAGGCCACCAGATCAAGCCTTCGACAACCATGAAGTGGGGATAGAATAGTTAATCGGAACGGATATCCTTGGTGCCTTGTTGGCAGCATAGTTCTCAATTGATGCGAGAGGATCACCATGGTCCGATTAACTGTATTGGCGGTTTCTTCGGTTCTGGCGCTGAGCACAGTGCCGGTGATGGCGCAACCGGTTCCGGTCGTGCCGGTTGTGCCTGCTCCTGTTTATCATGACCACGACTGGCGTGCGCATGAGCGCGAGCGGGCTTATCATCACGAGCAGCACCGCCTCAAGGCGGCAGAGCGCGACCTCGACGTGCGCCGCCGGGCCTTGCATGAGCGACGCCGCCACGACGAGGAAAACGGCTTCTACGGCCGCTGAGCGAGCGCGGCGGGCCAAAGAGGCTTGGCCTGCGCAACATGCCGGCGGGGCTCAGGCGTTCACGCCGGCCTCTACGGCGCGATCTGGCAGGCCTTCGCGCGGTGCTGTCGCCGATGCGGGCGTCGGCGTCATGGCCGCTCATGCATCCGGCAGGGTGAAGACGGGGCAGGGTGCGGTGATGCCGCGCAGCACGTGTTCGCCCAGCGGCACCAGCGGCGCGGTGGTCTCGGCGGCGACCGCGCCCGAGATCAGCACCGACCGGCCGAGCGGCCGGCACAGCCCCTCCAGCCGGCTGACCAGGTTGACCGCGGGGCCGATGGCGGTGAAGTCCAGTCGGTCGGCCGCGCCGATATTGCCCCACAATATTTCGCCGAGATGCAGCGCCGCGCCGAAGGGTAGCGGCGGCAGCCCTTGCGCCTGCCGCACCGCATCGAGATGGGTCATGCCGGCGCGGGCGGCCTCGACCGCGCGCAGCGCCGCCGCGCAGGCCTCGGCCGGCGCGCCGGTGACCGGAAAGATCGCCAGCACGCCGTCGCCGATGAACTTCAGCACCTCGCCCCCGAAGGCGTGCACCGCCCCCGCGACGCGGTCGAACCAGGCGTCGAGAGCGGTGATCATCGCTGCGGGCTCCGTTGCTTCGGACAGGGCGGTGAAGTCGCGCAGATCGGCAGAGAGCAGAACGGCGCGGATCGTCTCCCCGGTGCCGCGGCGCAGCGCGCCGGCCTGCACCCGCGCGGCGCTGCGCCGGCCAAGATAGGCCTCGAGCAGCGCTGCCAGCGCCGCCCGCGCGGCCACGGCGGCCAACGGCGCCGCAGCGAAGCGCGCTGCCTGGCGCAGCTGGCCGGCTTCGGCGGGGCAGAACGGCCGGGTCCCGGCCCAGCCCAGCACCGGACTGTCCGGCGCTGGACCGAGCGTGTCCTGCTGCACCGGGCCGAGCCCGGCCAGCCAGTCGCGCCCGGCTTGGCTGAGCGGCGGGCCGCCGGCGAAGCCCAGCGCCTCGATAACCGCCCCGGTCTGCGCCCGCCACAGCCAGGTGCGGCGGGCGATGATCGGATGCGGCACCGCGAGCGTCAGGGCGCCGCCGGCCAGCGGCAGGCCGTCGGCCAGCAACCGGCCACCGAGCTCGGCCAGGAACCGGTCAGGGGCGGGTGAGGCGCCGGCCTCGTCTACCAGCCAGGCGAGAGGCCCAGGCAAATCCATGGGCAGATCCATGCCGCGATCATGCCGCCATCGCCCGTGGCCTGTCATCCCCGCGGCGGCGATGGCGCAGCCGGCCCCGCCGGTTTATCCTCGGGACACCTATCGCACCCATGGGGGAGACCAATGCAAGAGGCCCTCGTCGTCCGGCGCGAGCAGCACATCCCGGCGCCGCCCGCAGCGGTGTTCGCGCTCCTGACCGATCCGGAGAAGATCCTGCGCTGGATGGGAACCGAGGCGCAGGTCGACCCACAACCCGGCGGGCTCTATCTCGTCAATGTCACCGGCGCTCGTTTTGCGCGCGGCTCCTTCCGCGAGGTGGTGCCGGTGCACCGCCTGGCCTACAGCTTCGGCTGGGACGGCAACGAGGCGGTGCCGCCGGGATCGAGCCTGGTCGAGATCGACCTGATCGAGCAGCCGCCGGACGGAACATTGCTGCGCCTGACCCACACCGGCCTGCCCAATGCCGAGCAATGCGCCGGCCATGCTGAAGGCTGGGCGCATTACCTCGGCCGGCTGGCCGAGATCGCAGCCGGGCGCGACCCGGGGCCGGACCCCTTCCACGGCCGCACCGGCAGGGAGTGACTGCTTTCCGCTCGCGATATCGCGGCAGCAGTTCGCCTCTTCCAGACTTGACATATGGCTGGCGACCGCTTGGCACGTCATGCCCAATCCCTGGGACAGCTCTCCTAATGACGCCCCCTGGAGACCGGGTCGCAGGCTGGGGTTGCGCGATCTATTTCTCGGGAGTACCACATAAGCAACCGAGATTTGGGAGCGCTGCGATGACAGACAGAATTCTCGATGTTTCGGAGGCTCCAGCCGAGGCTGTGAGCCCCTCGGGCATCAACCATCTGGTCCTCAACGTCCGCGACATCGACGAGTTGCACAAATTCTGGACCGAGATTGTCGGCTTCAAGCAGGTCGGCGAATTGCATCCGCGGGCCGACCGCCCGACCCCCCCGAAGATGCGCTTCTATAGCGCCGTCAATGACGGCAAGTTGACCCACCACACCGTCGCCCTGGTCGAGAGCGCGAACCTGCCGCCGCCCGCCGATTGGGTGCTGGCCAACAGCCAGGTCGCGATCAACCATGTCGCGCTGACGATGCCCAATCGCGAAGCGTGGCTGAAGCAGCTCGCCTTCCTGCAGAGCCGGGGGGTCAAGTTCAACTGGCGCGTCAATCATGGCGTGACGCACAGCGTCTATATCAACGACCCGAACGGCTACGGCGTCGAGTTCCTTTACGAGATGCCGCGCGAGATGTGGGAAAACGACATCGACGGCGGGATCAATTGGCTCGAAAACCTGCCGACCGAGGGCCCCGAAGCCCTGGTCGACCGCACCGATACGCCGAGCTTCGGCCGGAAGGTGGCGGCGGAATAGGCTGGCTGGCGCCGGAGGATCCGCACCTTCGTGTGGCGGAATTTTTTCAGGATCCTGCCCGTATCTTTTTGTAGTCTGTTCGGGCTGCTTTCGAGTTCTACAGACGTGGCTTCCCCGATGCCGCCGGCCGCAGCGCGTAGCCTATACGCGGTCAATCAAGCCGCGGCCGATCGAGGGTCCGTCTCGGTCTATGATATCGAGGCGGGGCATCGACTGGTTAAGATCGTTCGAACGGTACCCAATGTCGGCGACGTCAGAGGAGTGGCCGCAAGCGCTGTCACTGGGAAGCTCTACGTCGCCTACCAGGATGTTTCAGGTGCCGGAATGGTCTATTGCCTAAACGTTTACGACGACACGATCCTATGGAATAGACCGCTCAGCCCTGGCGTCGATCGGCTCGCGGTCGATCCTAACGGAGAGTTCCTTTACGTCCCGACCTGGGAGGGCGGTTCGGCCGACTACATAAATGTCGTCGATGCCAACAAGGGTGACGTTGTTCGACAGGTACACCTCTCCAATCGATCGCACGACGCTCAATACCCGGCATCTGGGCCGATTTTCCAGGAGACCAAGGCCGAGGACGGGAGCGGCCGATACCTCTATCTGATCGATCCGGGCAGCTATGCGGTGTCACGCGTCGGGCCTTATTCGGGAATCCTCGGACCTTATGCGGTCGACAGCACGAGCGGCTACGCCGTAAGCAATGTGAGAGACCTCTGGGGAATGCAGGTCGCCAACCTCAAGACCGGTCAGATCGTCACCGCGGGCATCCCGGACCATCCCCCAGTCGAAGCTGGACTGCTGCACGGAATTGGCTGGACGCCTGACCAAACCGAGGTCTGGCAGAATGGCAGCTGGAGTGACCCGCATGTCTACATCTGGGATATGCGTAATCCGATGAACCCGGTGCTGAAGGATAAATTGACGTTGCGGAGCGGTCACGGATCACACTGGCTGACCTTCGACATAAAGGGCGACTACGGTTATATCGCGCCCGACAAAAACAGCGCGGAGGGAACCGAAATCTTCGATGCCCGCACACATAGCTCAGTCGGCGTGATCGGATCGTCGGAAGACCTGTTGGAGATCGATTTCGCGAATGGAAAGATCAGCCAAGCGGGTGATCAGTACGGAATTGGAAGGCGATAAGCCACTGAGCGCCCGGACTGCTCGTCTATCACCGCCGGCTAAGGCCGCGCTGCGTGAGCGGCCCAGTAGAGTTCGAAGGCTACATTGTTATTGCACATGCTCCACGCCGTCCAAAAACCGGATGTAGGTTTCCGGGAGTCCGTGGGTTCGCGCACCTTCCCGCAGCAGCGTGATGTACCGCAAGGACGGCTTGCCATCGACTTCTTTGCCCCGAGCCATGTACGTGACGGCCGGGATTACCCGACCGTTACGGTCTTCGGCCTCGATCTCGACATGGTAGTAGCCGCGCCCTGGTACTCCTTCTGTCGAATCCAGGCGAATTAGATCGCGTCTGGTGATGCGGTAGAGCACGCCCCAGACTTCCGCGTCCGGATCGGCATGCAGATTTGCAGGAGCAGCCCTGCCACTAGGCCGGCCCTCGAGGTTGAAGCGCAGCCGATAACCCTTGATGCGGCCGGAACGGTGCTCGAGTGGCTGGATGCGACGTCGCACCCGAAACGCGCTGTCATGCATGTTGGCGCCATAGGCGAAATACCAAATCTCGTCCTTCGCGCGACCAGAAAGGCTATGGCCACGCAGCGGATAATAGCAGCGCGAAAGAATCCAGGATTTCGCGATAAGCCGGCGCAGCTTGGGTCGCAATCTTCTGACTGTTTGGCGCATCGGCACTGGGAGTGGCGGAGCGAGAGGGGATGATGCTTGGACGGGGGCCTCTTGAAATCAGCCCTTGTTACAATTGGCTGCCGGCGTAGCTCGTCAGATCGATAAACTCCAAGACCGTGCCGTCGGGATCGTGAAAATAGGCACGGGGCCCGTTGAGCACGCCGCCTTGCCGGTCCTCCTCAAAGGTGATCCGGATACCATGAGCGCGCAAATGGTCGAGTGCCGCCATGTATTCCTCGTGCGCAATCGCGAAAGCATGATGCACGCCGCCATGGTTGTCGGGCACCGGATTGATCGGCGGGTCGCTCTGCACCAGGATGAGGCAAGTCCCGGCTGCGTCGAGGAACACCATCTCCCCGTTTGGCGTGGTGGACAAATGCCTGCAGCCGACGACCTCCGTGTAGAACTGCCGGCTTTTCGGAACGTCGCTCACGGGAATGCTGAAATGAGCAACCGCCTTGATCGCCACCATGCAACCCTCTCCTCATGCTGATAGTCTTACGGCTTACCGACGGACGCAAGAAAGAAACCTGCAATCTCCCGAACGGGTAGGCGACCATGCGCCAACTGAGCAGATCCTCGACGATGATCGGCGTCTTGACGGTGGCGCGCGGGGTTCTTCGGCGCGATTCGTGCTGCACGACCGAGACCATCGCCAAGTTGCTCGTGCGTGAGGTCATAGGTGTTCACGTAGCGCAGCACCAGGATCGTGAACAAAGTCGGCTGTCCCATCGGCCCACCCCCACCCTAACCCTCCCCCGCTTCCGGGAAGGGGAAGGGAAGGGAAGGGAAGGGAAGGGAAGGGGCTGGGCGGCGGGGCTGGTGGGTGCTACGACATTGCAGGTGCGCCCGACGCCGGAGCGGCCGTTCTCGCCATGCGTGATCAAGACCGTCTCGCAGAGGCCCGAGGTCATCGCCGCGGCGGCGTGGCGGATATGGATCATGAACGAGCAGCCGCCGACCGCAGTGCCGTCGATTGGGTGGTTCCGGATAGATGATCGGCTCAGGTTGATGAACGAAGCGAGGGCGGCAGGTAATCCCCGTACAGAAATCCCAATACATCATCTAGACCGTCTGGGATCCAATCTGTAGATGGCGCGAGCCATAGGGCCGCATGGCCTACCACATTTACCCAGAACAAGCCTCGAATGGCTGCCGGCCGGATTTTCCCGAGGGGTGACGGTTTTGCGATTATAGCGCTCGTAAAAACGCCACCTTTGCATTGCATGCTGCTGGGGCTGTGATGAGCGGGTTGATGAGCGCGCTACAACCGGCAGAAGAGGCTTTGCTGCTGATCTGCTGCAGGGGGAGCGACGTGTCATTTATGGTTCAATCTATAGCTGTATACCGTGATTTGACATGCGGCTGAGCGATGAAGAAAGGGCGATGCTGGCGGGTGAGCTCGGCGCCGTCCGGCGCTGGGGGATAACGCACCAGATCGCGGTCGGCGAGTTCTTCGACGCGGCGGATTTCGTGCCGGTGTCGCAGGCCCACATCATGGCCGATACCGAGTCGCTGGGCGAGGCCGGTGTGCGTTTTCTCGAAACCCTAGCCGCCGCTCCCGAGGCCGAGCGGCGGGTCCGGGTGCCGACGATCACCGACCCGCGGGGGCTCGATTTCGCGGTCTATCGCCGGCTCGGGCAGACCGACAATATGGCGGCGATCGAGCAGCGGGCGATCGAGGCGCTGCGCGCTTTCGGCGTGCTGATGACGGATACCTGCATCAATTACCAGACCATCATGGCGCCCGTGCGCGGCGAGCACATGGCGTATGGCGATACCGGAGTCGTCATCTATTCGAACAGCGTGCTCGGCGCTCGCAGCAACTTCGAAGGCGGGCCCTCGGCATTGGCCGCCGGGCTGACCGGCCGGACCCCGCGCTACGGCTACCATCTGGATGCGTGCCGGCGCGCTACCAGGCGGTTCCGCTTCACCACGACGCCGCGCGACCTCAGCGAATGGGGCGCGCTGGGCGGCATTGTCGGCGAGGCCGGCGGCTCTTATTGGGAGGTCCCGGTCATCGAGGGCATCGAGGCGGTGCCCGGCTCAGACGCGCTGAAGCATTTCGGCACTGCGCTGGCGAGCTTTGGCTCGGTGGCGCTGTTCCATATGCCGGGGATCACCCCCGAGGATGCGGCTTTTGCTGGATCCCCGCCGCCCGCGATCACCGTTGCGCGGGACGGGGTCGAGGCTTTTCTCGCCCGCTACGCCGCGCCTGAAGCCAAGCTCGACGTCGTCGTTTTTGGCGCGCCGCAGCTGTCGCTATTCGAGATCGAGGCGGTGGCGGGCGCGCTCGACGGGCGGCGGGTGCATCACGATACGACGGTGATCGTCGCGACCTCGCCCGAGATCAAGCACGCCGCGGACCGGATGGGGCTGACGAGCCGGATCGAAGCCTCGGGCGCGGTCCTTGCGCAGGGGATCTGCTTTTACCAGAGCTATGCGCGCGAGATGGCCGAGGCCAATGGCTGGACGCGGCTGATGACCAACTCCGCCAAGCTCGTCAACATCATCGGCGGCTATGGCTACCGGCCGACCCTGGCGAGCCTCGAGCGCTGCGTCGATTCCGCCATCGCCGGGCGGGTGCTGTAGTGCGATCTTGGCGTTTGCCAAAACGGTTACGGCCCACGAAGACCTTGCATGCTGGCCACAAGCGCCCCATCGTAAGCCGTACGAGCGTCTTAGAGTCCGACATCATGTTAACGATTGAGATCGAACGCGAAGAAGACGGCCGCTGGATCGGTGAAGTGCCGCAGCTGCCGGGCGTTGTGGCCTATGGCGCGAGCGAAGAGGAGGCGCGCAAGAAGGCGGCGGCGCTCGCCCTTCGCGTGATTGCCGATCGAATTGAACATAGCGAGCCGGCTCCCATAGAAGCCAGCGATTTATTTGCGGCAGCGTGAGCGCCTGGCCTTCCACGAAGGCCAGCCGAGTATTGCGGGTACTTTATCGAATTGGGTGGACACTGAAACGGCAATCGGGATCGCACCGCACACTGGCGCGTGAGGGGTGGCCCAACTACGTCTTCGCCTTTCGAGACGATGAAGAGCTGGGGCCGCGCATGCTCGCCCGCATCGCTCGACATACCGGACTTCGGCCGGACGATCTTTAGCCGAGGGGACTTCTAGCCAATGCCGATCCGGCTGCATTGCCATAGGGGCATCGGACCCGCGGTGACCGGAACGGCGCTCGTGGCGGCCGATAATTTCAGCGCGCGCTACGATCTTGACCGCAGCAAAGGGATCTTCTCGCGCGCGAGCCATAAGCTCGCTGGGCAGAGCTATGCCGACCGCATTCTGGTTCTCGATACCGCCAAAGGCGGGGTCGCCACCGCTTGGATGCTGCACGACATGGCTGCGCGCGGCATCGTGCCGCGGGCGTTGATCTTCAATCGGGTCAACCCGATCCTGGCGCAAGGCGCGGCCTTTGGCGGCGTGGCGCTGGTCGACCGCTTCGAGGACGACGTGACGCAGATCTTCCGAACCGGCGACGAATTGCGCGTCGACCCCGCCGCCGGGCTTGTCGAGATTCTCAATCGGGACCGCTGATTCCCATATAGGGTGGTGTGGGCCTGGAGGGATACGATGTCGACGACCTACCGTTACGTGCTTCCGGTCGAGCAGACCGAGTGGAAGTTCGACGGCAACACCGAGACTTGTTTTACCTGGGAGTACGACGAGCCGCGGGAGGCGCTGCTGCAGCTCTATGCCAAGGGCAAAAAGCAGCAATGGGATGCCGCCGACCGGATCGACTGGTCGCTCGACCTCGATCCTGAAAACCCGATGCTGCTCGACGACCGGGTCGTTCACATTTTCGGGACCGATCTCTGGAACCGCATGAACGAGCAGGAGCGCCGTCGGGTTCGCCATCATCTGCAGGCCTCGCAGATCTCACAATTCATGCATGGCGAGCAGGGTGCGCTGATCGCGACAGCCAAAATCGTGCAGACCGTGCCGGACCTCGACTCGAAATTCTATGCCGCCACCCAGGTCATGGACGAAGCACGGCACGTCGAAGCCTATTCGCGGCTATTGCACGAGAAATTCGAGCTCGCCTATCCGATCACCCCGGGTCTCAAGGCCCTGCTCGAGGACGGGCTCAGCGATAGCCGCTGGGACATGACCTATCTGACGATGCAGATCCTGATCGAGGGTCTGGCACTAGCCGCCTTCCAGCGCATCCGCGACCAGGCGCAAAACCCGCTCGCGGCGGCGGTCAATGCATACGTCATGCAGGACGAGGCCCGGCATGTCGCTTTTGGCCGCCTCGCGCTGCGCGACTTCTATCCGCAGCTCAGCGATGCCGAGCGCAAGGAGCGCGAGGATTTCGTCGTCACCGCCTGCTGGCACATGCGCGACCGGTTCAATCAGCGCGAGGTATGGGAGCGGCTCGGCCTGCCGGTCGAGGAGTGCCTCAGGATCGTCGACGAATCCGAGCCGATGAAGGTCTTTCGCAGCCGGATCTTCAGCCGCATCGTCCCGACCGTGAAGGATATCGGATTGTGGGGACCGCAGGTCCAGGAGGCGTTTGCGGCGATGGGCGCGATCGAGTTCGCCAAAATCGACGCCGGCGCTCTGTTGGAGAACGACGCCCGCGTCGCCGAAGACTTCGATGCTCGAATGCGGCTCCGCGACGCCGCGCCTGCTCATTGAACGACCACTTACTCCGGCAGGCCGAACACTTCCTCGGGTTCGAAGAGGCCGCGGACCGGATGAAAGCCCAGAGAGACGAGCGGGCGAGGGCAGATCCGGGCGAAGGCGCTCGACACCAAGATCGGCCGCAATAGCCGCTTGGTCAGGCCTTCGATCCGCGAGGCGAGGTTGACCGCCGGACCGATGACGGTGAAATCGAGGCGGTCGGCCGAGCCGACATTACCGAAAATCACTTCCCCCAGATGCAGGCCGATGCCGATCCTGACCTCGGGCTGGTTGGCTTCGCGCCGTGCCTTATTGATTTGGCCGAGCCGCTCGAGCCCCTCGAGAGCCGCTTCCAGCGCCTGCACGCTGGCCTCCGAGAAATCGTCGTCGTCCGCCGCCGGAAAAATCGCGAGCACGCCATCGCCCATGAATTTCAAGGTTTCGCCTTTGCGCGCTCCGACCGGGGTGACGATCGCCTCGAAATAATCGTCGAGCAGCTCGATCACCTCCGTGGCCGGCAGCCGGTCGGACAAGGCGGTGAAACCGCGCATGTCGGCCATCATGATCACGGCCCGCAGCTGCTCCCCTTGCGCCCGCTGGATCTGCCCCGCGAGCACCCGCCGCCCGGCTTGCGGCCCGAGATAGGTGTCGAGCAGGTTCTCGGTGACCCGCCGGATGGCGCGAGGCTCGACGATCGCGGCGAGCGCCGGATTGAGCTTGTCGAGCGCGGCAATATCGGCGTCGCTGAACCCGCTCGGCCGGTCGGTGGCCCATGTCACGACCGGAAAGCGCCGAAAGGTGCGGTTGAGCGCCAGCGCGAAATAATCGGTGACGCCGAAATTCCTGAGCTTGGATAATAATGGATATTCCGGGGTGTCCTCGGTAAGGCGGCGGCGAAACGGCGTTCCGCGCTCGATCGTGGCGCGGATCGGGCTGCGCAGATACTCGTCGGTCTCTTCGTTGCCTTGCAGGATCCGGTACTCCTCGACGACCTTCAGCGGGCGCAGCCAACGCACCCCTAGCCCCCGGATCTGTGGATGTAATGTCCCCATGTGGAGGGTCGCGCGGAACAACGGCAAACCGTCGCCGACAAGGCGCCAGCACAGCTCGTCGAACATTTCTACGTCACTCTCGATGTGCGGAACCTCGCGCAGAATCCAGCGTCCGACTTGCCCGCCCGGTACGGGTGCGCCCAAGCTGGTGTAGGCGCCCTCGGTACGAAAGAATTCTTCGCCGCTCAAGCTCGTGTCGGGCGGGACATCCAAGGGCATGCTCGCATCCATTCGCGCAAAACCTAAGATCGGCACGCCTGACGCGTCCGTTACGCGAGAATAAATAGGCGGCCCGGCGGTTATTGCGATGCCATTGCTATTACGATCGCGGGAGCTGCGCTTGACGCGGCGCATCACCCGCACGAGCATTGTGGAACCATTTTGGAGAAACGCGATGCGCGCCTTTACGACCCGGCCCGAGATCCGCGGCACCTTTGGGGTCGTCGCCTCGACCCACTGGATTGCTTCCGCAGTCGGCATGAGCATCTTGGAAAAGGGCGGCAATGCATTCGACGCGGCGGCAGCCGCCGGTTTTACATTGCAGGTAGTCGAACCGCATCTGAACGGGCCCTTGGGCGAAGCGCCGATCCTGGTGTGGAGCGAGGCGAACCGTCGCTGCGAGATGATCTGCGGCCAAGGCGTGGCGCCCGCAGCGGCGACGATCGCACGCTTTCGCGAGCTCGGCCTCGATCTGATCCCCGGCACCGGACTGTTGGCCGCCGCAGTTCCGGCGGCGTTTGGCGCCTGGATGCGGCTGCTGCGCGATTACGGGACGATGCCGCTTGCCGAGGTTCTCGGTCCGGCGATCGGCTATGCGGAGAACGGCTACCCTGCGGTCCATCAGATCGGCATGACGGTCGCCGCCGTCGCCGAGCTGTTTCGCCGGGAATGGCCGAGTTCTGCCGCGATCTATCTGCCGAACGGCGCACCGCCGGAGCCGGGAAGACTGTTCCGCAATCCGGCTCTCGCCGCGACCTACCGCCGCATCCTTGCAGAAGCCGCCGATGGCGGCCGAGAGGGGCAGATCGAGCGCGCCCGTCAGGCCTGGTACCGCGGCTTTGTCGCCGAAGCGATCGATCGCTTTTGCCGGCGCGAGAAGGTGCTAGACACCTCCGGACGCCGCCATGGCGGGCTACTGACCGGCGACGACATGGCGCGCTGGGAGGCCCCGGTCGAAACGCCGATGACTTTCGATTATCACGCCTACACCGTGGCCAAAGGCGGTCCGTGGAGCCAGGGGCCCGTTCTACTGCAGCAATTGGCGCTGCTTCAGGGCTTTGATCTCGACGATCTCGACCCGCTCGCGGCGGATTTCGTCCATATCGTCGTCGAATGCGCCAAGCTCGCCTTCGCCGATCGCGAGGCCTGGTACGGCGACCCGGATTTTGTCGATGTGCCGATGCCCACCTTGCTCGGCACCGCCTACAATGATGCGCGACGCAAACTTGTCACCGAGCACGCCTCGATGGAATTGCGCCCGGGCAGCCCCAACGGCCGCATGCCGCGGGTGCTGGACGGCGGGTTGGAGGTGGCTGTCGCCGGGGCCGGATCGGCGAGCCCACGGCCGGCTGGCATCGGCGAGCCGACCGTTACCGAGCACGGCGTCGTCGCCGGCGACACCTGCCATGTCGATGTGATCGACCGCTGGGGCAACATGGTCTCGGCAACCCCGAGCGGCGGCTGGCTGCAGAGTTCGCCGGTAATCCCGGAGCTCGGCTGCTGCCTCGGCACGCGGATGCAGATGTTCTGGCTCGAGGAGGGACTGCCGGCAAGCCTCGCCCCCGGCAAACGCCCGCGCAGCACCTTGTCGCCGTCGATGGCGTTCAAGGACGGCAAACCCTATCTCGCCTTCGGCACGCCGGGCGGCGACCAGCAAGACCAGTGGTCGCTGCTGATGTTTCTGCACCACGTCCACCACGGCATGAACCTGCAGGAGGCGATCGAAAGCCCGGCCTTTCACACCGAGCACATGCCGAGCTCGTTCTACCCGCGTGCCGCGCAGCCCGGCGTTGTAGCGGTCGAAAGCCGATTTCCCGATACAGCGCGTGCGTCGCTCGCGCGGCGCGGCCATCGCCTGCGCGTCGGCGACCCGTGGTCGGAAGGCCGTCTCTCCGGCTGCGCCCGCGAAGAAACCGCGGAAGGCCGGATCCTCAAAGCCGCCGCCAACCCCCGCGGCATGCAGGGCTACGCCATCGGCCGGTGATTGCGGTACTGCGGGTGCTAGGCGCCGGCGATAAACGAGCGCATCGAGCGGGCCTCGAACTCGACTTCGTCGAGCCGGTTCTTGACGACGTCGCCGATGCTGACGATGCCGCACAGCCGCCCATCCTGGACCACCGGGAAATGGCGGATGCGGCGGTTCGTCATTTCCGCCATCAGCTGATCAACGCTGTCCGACAGCTCGCAGGTCACCACCCGCCGGGTCATCATCTCGGCGACGCTGAGCGCCAGCAAACCGGCTCCGTGGTCGGCGAGGCCGTGCACGATGTCGCGCTCCGAGATAATCCCATCGACGGTCTCGCCGTCCTCGCTAACGACGAGGGCACCGACGTTGCGGGAAATCAGCTCCTTCACGGCGGCGCCGACGGTCTCATCCGGCCGGATCGTTGCCACCGCACTCCCTTTGGCGCGCAGAATTGTCTCGACGTTCATCGTAGGCCTCGCATGATGGGCGCAGTCACCCGAGCGACTGCCGAAGCGCGCCAGCTTAGGACAAAATGCCGCATCGGGGAATAAATCTCGGCGAGCATGAGCCACAGGGATCACGATCATTCCCACAGGAGTTCCGGGGGCCGGCGGAGAGGGACGCACATGGAGCGCATCCAAATCAATGAAGTTTCGCTCGAGCTGCTGACGGCGGGAGACGGTCCGGCGCTACTGTTTCTTCATGGCGGCGACTATTTCGCGCAACACCGGGAATTCTTCGACAGATTGTCGCGGCACTGGCGGGTCATCGTCCCGCGGCATCCCGGCTTCGGTTATTCCGAGCGGCCGGATGGCTTCCGCACCGTCCACGATCTCGCCTACCTCTACCTCGATCTGCTCGAGCGCCAGGATATCGCCAAGACGACCCTGGTGGGCTCTTCCTTTGGCGGGTGGATCGCGCTGGAAATGTGCGTCCGCTGTCTCGAGCGGATCGATCGTCTCGTGCTGATCGACTCGGTCGGGGTCAAGTTCGGGGGGCGCGAAGACCGCGACATCGCCGATATTTACGCGCTTCCGAGCGAGGAATTGCTGCGGCGCAGCTTCTTCGATCCGGGACGCATGGCGCCGGATTACGCGCGGCTCGACGATGACGAGCTCGCAGCGGTCGCTCGCGACCGGCAGGCGACCGCGCTCTATGGCTGGCGGCCTTACATGCACAATCCCGGCCTTCGCCAATGGCTGCATCGAGTCCAGGTGCCGAGTTTGGTGATCTGGGGCGAAAATGACGGCATCGTCGCGCCCGATTACGGCCGCAAGCTCTGCCGGTCGCTGCCCGATGCCCGGTTCGAGACGATCCGCGAGGCCGGGCACTATCCGCAGATCGAGCGGCCCGACGAGGTCGCCGATGTGATCTCCCGTTTCGCGCGCGCGGAGGTGTTGTGATGCAAGTGTGGCATTTCAGCGAGATGGCCTACCATCCGGCCTGGCCGCAACTCGGCGACTCCTATCGGGTCACGATCCCGAGCCGGCTCTTCGACCCGAAGGTCGGCGCCGATCTCTATCACCGCTATCTCGACGAATGGGCGCTGTGCGACGAGCTCGGCATCAACATCATGACCAACGAGCACCACGCGACCGCGACTTGCGCCGACTCGGTATGCACGATCCCAATGGCGATATTGGCGCGCGAGACGAAGAAGGTGCGCCTCCTCGCGCTCGGCATGCCGATCGGCAATCGCAACGACCCGATCCGCGTTGCCGAGGAATATTCGATGCTCGACGTCATCTCACGCGGCCGCATCGAGATGGGCTTCGTCAAAGGCGTGCCGTTCGAAATCTCCCCCGCCAACACCAACCCCGCCGACCTGGCGGGGCGTTTCTGGGAAGCGCACGACCTGATCCTGAAGGCGATGACCAGCCATGACGGTCCGTTCAACTGGGAGGGCACGCATTTCCATTACCGTCAGGTCAATATCTGGCCCCGGCCGTGGCAGCAGCCGCACCCGCCGGTATGGATGCCGGTCGGCAGCACCGGCAGCGCGATGGAGGCCGCCGAGCGCGGCATGACGATCGGCGTGCTCAACACCGGCTGGGTGCGCACGCCACCAATTTTTGAGGCCTACCGCAAGAAGGCGGCGGAAGTCGGCCGCCCGATGACGCCACAGCGGCTCGCCTATATGGCGCTGATCGGCGTCGGCAATACGCGCGAGGAGGGGTGGCGACGCGCTGACCAGATCCTCGGCTACAGCCGCACCTCGGGCATCGTCGCACCCCAATTCATGAACCCGCCCGGCTACGCCTCGCCGGCGCAGAGCGCGCAAGCCCTCAAGGCGAGCGGTGCCGGGTTCCGCGCCGGCCGCATCCAGTCGCGCGCCGGCCGCAACATCGACCCGCGCACAATGACCGTGGAGGATGCGATCGACGCCGGTCTCGTCTTCGCCGGCACACCGGACGACGTCTTCGACCAGCTGTGCGCCTTCTACGACCACGTCGGCGGCTTCGGGCATTTGCTGATGATGGGCCAAGGCGGTCTGCTGGATCACGACGAGACCGTCGCCAATCTCTCGCTCTTCAGCAAGGAGGTGCTCCCCCGGGTCGCAGATCTCGCAGCCATGTAACGAACCGTGAAAACTCGGCCAAATCTCTGCCCAATCGGCACCTAGAAATCGCCGAAATGGAGGACAATTTTTCGCGTGGCAAAACCGAGCATCGGAGGAGAAATGTCCATGTGGAAAGCACCCGCCTCTGTCCTCTGTGGCTGCCTGGCTGCGCTGTCGCTGATCGGCTGCGCCGGAGACGTCGCCACCCCGCCGCAAGCGAGGGCAATGACGCCGGCCGCGATCGCCGAATCCGCGCCCAATTATGCCCCGGCTCCGCGCGTCTACGCCACCGGCCCGGCAGTGCCGGCTGCGGTTCTAGTGTTGTGGCCGGGTGATGACACCTTGCCGCGTGATCCCGCTCTGTGGACCGCTTAGGGGTTTGATGTCGTGATGCCCCAGCCGGCCGACATCTACCGGCTGGTCGCCGACCAGCAGGCTGCCCTGAACTGCTCGGAGAAACTCGCGGCCAAGGCGATTGCTTGCACCGGCATCGAATTCGATGTCGCCGTCACAGCCGAGCGCGCCGGTTTCCACAAGCCCGACGCACGACCCTACCAGAGGGCACTGGACGAGCTGGGTATAGCGCCCAGCCGGTGCCCATTCGTAGCTGGTTCCCCCTACGACCTGTTCGGCACGAGCAAAGTCGGCCTGCCGACCTATTGGCACGACCGCATCGGCATGACGCCGCCTCGCAACGCACCCGAACCGATCGAGCACCACCGCTCGCTGTACCCGCTCCTCGAACTAGTGTCTAATTGCGTAAGTTTACGATAGTATTACGCAATTGGGCACCCTTGACCTCGCGCTTGCGCCAAACGAAGGGCGCGGCGCTCCGGTTGTAGGCTTCGGTGAAGTCGCGGATTGCCTGGGCCAGTTGCGCGACGCTGGCAAAGCTGGCTCCGGCCAGGGCCTTTCGGCTGAAGATGCCGAACCAGATTTCCACCTGGTTGAGCCAGCTTGCCGAGGTTGGGGTGAAGTGGAAAGTAACGTTCGGGTGTGCCGCCAACCAGTCGTCGTTCTTTTTGTGGGTGGAGAGGTTGTCGAGGATGACATGGATTTCCCGATCGGGCGGTTGCGCGGCGATCAGGTCGGTCATAAAGGCCTGGAAATCGACGCGTTTCTTGGTCTGCGTGGGTCTTTCCCCGAATAACGCCGGTGGCCACTTCGAGCGCGGCGAAAAGGTTGACCGTGCCGTGCCGTTTGTAGGTGCTTTTCAAGCCATGAACAATCTTGCCGCTGCTGGTCAGGACATATCCGCTCGCGCGCTCCAGCGCCTGGATCGTCGGCTTCTCGTCGACGCTCAAGACCAGCGCGTTTTCCGGCAGGTTCAGGTAGAGGCCGATAATATCGGCGGCCTCCTGTTCGGGCCAGGGCAGGCTTGGCCGCAAATTGTGGGTCGGTGCTGACGCACCAGGAGCGCCGCCGGCGCAATTGGACGCCTTCCCTGCGCAGCAGGCGCCAGACCGCATCGTCCGAGGCGCCCAACGCTGCGGCCAGTGAAGCCCCATCCCAACTGACCAACCCCTTGGGCGGCGGCAATTCCAATTCGCGCAGAACCCGTAGGCTCAAATCCGCGCCATATTTGGCGGTCTTGCCCGGCCGCGCCCGATCCCGCAGCCCGGCCAGCCCAGCTGCCGCAAACCGCTTGCGCTACAAACCCACCGTATTCGGCCGCACGCCAAACTCGCAGCCAACCACGTCGTTCCGTTTGCCCTCCAGGCAAGCTAAAACAATCTTGGCCCGTCCCACCAGGCGAGCCTCCCCCGTCCGACTTCGAGCCAGGGCCATCAGTTGACCTCTCTGCTCGGCGGTGCAGGTCAGGGCTACCGCGACCCGTGCCATCGGACACCTCAGCTGGTATGCTCAACTAATGCATCCTGCGTAATATCGTGTATTAACGCAATTAGATACTAGTTTGATCTGTCGAATAGGGGTTTATTCCGGCAGGCGGGTGGATTGCCAGGTCACCATCTGCCACTGGCCGCCTTTGTTGGCGTAAACGTCGGTGAAGCGGACGCTGAAGCTGTTGGGGCGCCCTTGCGCCATGACGCTTATGCGACACGCGCCGGTCAATACCACCGCGTCACCCAGATCCTGTGCCTTGACGTCGGAAGGCTCGACGGCGGTATAGACCGTCGACCCCGACTCCATGTTGCCGATCAGGCTTGCTTGGTGTCGAGCCGTGCCGATGAATGGGTGTAGACGAGGTCGTCGGAGAGCAGAGCGTTCAAGGTGGCGATGTCCTTTTGCGCCATCGCAGTCATGCGCTTCTTGTCGAGGTCGATCACCATTTGCCCATTGCCTGCCATTGATCTCTCCTTTCAACGGATGTCGAAACACCAGCTTGCCGCGCAGATGGCGGCTTTCACTGACCCGATGCGCCTCCGCCGCGTCGGCGAGCTTATAGCGGGTGATCGCCGGCGGCGATACCGCGCCGGCTTCGAGCAACGCCAGCATCCGTTCCAGATGCGCGCGGTCACGCGCCACATCCGGGGCGCAGCACTTGCACATCCTTGCGGGTCGGCTGAAACCCGGCCGGCGCCGGCGCGATCCACACCAGCCGGCCACCCGGCTTCAGCACCTCATAGGAGCGGACCTGGACATCGCCGCCGACCGTGTCGAACACGACGTCGCAGTCGCTAACGACCTTGGTGAAGTCCTCCTTGTTGTAATCGATGACGCGGTCGGCGCCCAAATTGCGGACATAATCGTGATTACGGGTGCTCGCCGTCGTAATCACCGTCGCGCCGAGATGCTTGGCGAGCTGGATGGCAAAGCCGGCAACGCCACCCGCACCACCCTGGATCAGGATGGTTTCGCCGGCTTTAAGCTTCGCCGTGTCTTCGAGCGCCCACAGCGCGGTCAGGCTGGTCAATGCCATGGCGGCTGCTTCGGCGTGACCCAGCCGGGCGGGCTTCTTGGCGACGATCGCCGCCTTGATCGCGATTTTTTCTGCGTAGGCCCCCTCGATCCCCTGGTCGCAGACCCCGAACACCGGGTCGCCGACCCGCAAATCGGAGACGCCAGAGCCGACCGCGCTAACTACACCCGAAAAGTCGCGGCCGAGGATGTGCGGGAGCTTGACGCCCCTGTTGCCGTAGGCTCCGCCGCCGAGCCGAACCTTGTAATCCGCCGCATTGATGCTGGCGGCGTGGATGTCGACCACGACCTCGCCGGGTCCGGCGACCGGGTCGGGCACCTCGGCTAAGTGCAATACCTCCGGCCCGCCATGCGTCTCGAACAGCACCGCCTTCATGGCCTTCTCCCCATGGAATTCTCCCTGTACAAGCGCTACCCGCCTGACCCATAAATCCTCGTGACGAGGGTGGCAAGCAAAGCCGCTGCCTGAACCGGATGTGAGGAGCCGCGATGATCACGCCCGCCTATGTCCGCACGATGGCCGCCTACAACGCCGAGATGAACCGGCGGCTGTACGGCGCCGCCGCGCGCCTTTCGGACGCCGAGCGGCGGCAGCCGCGCGGCGCTTTCTGGGGCTCGATCCACGGCACCCTCAACCATCTCCTATGGGGCGACCGGCAGTGGATGTCGCGCTTCGACAACTGGCCGAAGCCCGATGTCGCAATCAAGCAGAGCGCCGGGCTGATCGAGGATTTTGCCGCGCTCAGCGCAGCGCGAGAGACCGCCGACGCCGACATCTCGCGCTGGGCGGCGAAGGTCGACGATGCCTGGATGGCCGAAGATCTGGTCTGGTTCAGCGGCGCCGCCGGGCGCGAGATGCGCGCCCCGAAGGGCTTTTTGATCAGCCATTTCTTCAACCACCAGACCCATCATCGCGGGCAGGTGCACGCGATGCTGACCGCCGCCGGCCAGGAAACCGGCGACACCGATCTGTTCCTTGTGGTCCCGCAGCCGCTCTGATGATCGAGACCTACGAGGGCGGCTGCCACTGCAGCCGGGTGCGCTTCCGGGTGCGCGCCGATTTGGCGGGACTGCTCGAGTGCAACTGCTCGATCTGCACAAAAAAGGGCATCCTGCACCTGATCGTGCCGCCCGAGCAGTTCGAGCTGCTGCAGGGCGAGGAGGACCTGGCCACTTACCAATTCAACACCAATACCGCGAAGCACACTTTCTGCCGGCATTGCGGCATTCATGCTTTTTACGTGCCGCGCTCGGATCCCGACAAGATCAGCGTCAATGCCCGTTGCCTGGAGGGGATCGACCCGGCGGCGCTAAAGCCGACCCGCTTTTTCGACGGACAAAATTGGGAAGAGGCTCAAGCGGCGCGCCAAAATTAGGCCAGAGCGTCTCGGGAGGCATCAATTCGCTGTCCTCGTTGCTACCCCGTTTGAACAACCGAAACGGATTCCCCTCCGATTTGCCGTAAAACGGCGCTCCTCTCCTGATCTGCCGAAAAGCAAGACAGAAAAACTTGTCGTGCGGCCTCGATGTCGCTAACGCGTGCTCCGATGATCAACCAAGAGTAGGCACCGAATGGGTTGCTCTAACGGGTCTGACCGGTGGCTCGGATCGACCGGAGTGCGCCGCCTCCAAACGGCGTTGCGGCTGTTGCCGATCCTCCTTCTCGCCGCGTGCGGCCAGCAGGCCGCATATGGCCCGGGTGGCGGACGGATCGAAATCGGTGCAGACGGGTGGAGGAGGCCGACGCATTATTATCCGCCGCCGGGCCCGCAAGAGGATCCGTGGGGACCCTATATCCGCGAGGCTGCTGCGCGATTCCAAGTGCCCGGGCATTGGGTGCGCGCGGTGATGCATCAGGAATTGGGCGGTGAGCAACAGGCTACCTCCCCGGTCGGGGCGATGGGACTGATGCAGGTCATGCCCGCAACCTATGAGGGGCTGCGGGTGCGTTACCAGCTAGGCGACGATCCGTACGACCCGCACAACAACATTCTGGCGGGCACCGCCTATATTCGAGAAATGTACGATCGGTTCGGCGCGCCGGGCTTTCTAGCCGCCTATAACGCCGGTCCCGATCGGGTTGACAGCTACCTGGCCGGACAAGCCGCGCTGCCGGACGAGACGGTGAATTATCTTGCCGCAATCACGCCGAACCTCGGCACCGATGTGCCGCGGTCCGGGCCTTTCGCTGTCGCCTCCGCCCGCTCTGGTCGCGCGCAGAGGCCAACCATAGCCAGCCTAGCGGCGGGATGCGACCTGAACGCCGCGTATAATCCGAACCATCCCTGCTCGACCCTGCTGCACGCCGCGGAGGAACCGGCGCCGATCCGAACAGCCATGGTCCCCCAACTGGGCGCGAATGGCTGCGACTTGAACGCGGCCTACGATCCCAGCCATCCCTGCACGTCCTCTCCCCAGACGATAGCGATGTCGCACCCGGTTTCCGCACAGCAGGTTGCGGCGAACGAATGCGACGGGGACGCGGCCTATAATTCCTACGATCGTTGTGGGTCGGCTCCGCCGCCCGTCTCCTCCGGGGTGAAGATGGCGTCGGCCAACGGCCATGCCGCGATCGGGACGATCCGCGTCCCGGCGCGGGCAAGAACCCACCAGGTTGCCACGGCGACGCCCGCTGCCTATTACCGACCAGCCACGCCGTCACCGCGGCAACAGGCGAGCCATCCCGCCGAGCCGGGCGGCAATTGGGCGATCCAGGTCGGCGCCTTCGCCAGTCCGGGCCTCGCGCGCACGGTGGCGGAGGGAGCCCGCGCTCAGGCGCCAGATCAGCTCCATGCCGCAAGCTTGGCCCTGCAGCCGACCGCTCCATTCGGCAGTAAGGTCCTCTATCGCGCTCGCCTCGCTCATTTGTCGGCCAGCGCAGCGTCGAGCGCCTGCGCGCGTCTCAACCACCGTCAACTGCCCTGCGTCGTCGTTCCGCCCAACCGCTCCTGACCGCAATCGACCGCGCAGCCGACGCGCCGGACGCGAACCATACCGTCCCGGGGCGTCTCCGGGGCTGACCGAAAAGAAGCGATAATCTCAAACACTTACCGCGGCTACTCGTGTTTGCCGGGAATACGGGAACCAGGGACAGCCAGGCCGCAGCGGTTGCCCTCCTGTTCGAGCCGGAACCGGCCCCCCGGCGAAAGCGGGGAGGCAGGCTCTGGATCCCCGCACCCATATTGGCGAAAAAAGCAAGGAGTTGGCGGTGCGCATATGGGCTTCGGGAGGCCGCGCACGCGGCGGATGATGTTTCTGGCGAACCTGGGCTATGACAGATCGGAGCTTGCCGCATTGCCAGAGGAAAAGGTGATTTGATGAGCAAAGCCTTCGTCAAGGAATTGGATGATGAGGCCGACCTTCCCGACGACCCGCCGGCCGTTCCGCTCGGGTTCAAGAACTACATGACCCCGCGGGGTCACCGCCACATGCAGGACGAATTGCGCCAGCTGCTGCGGGTGGAGCGCCCGAAAGTGGTGGAGACCGTTGCATGGGCGGCCGGCAATGGCGACCGGTCGGAAAACGGCGACTACATTTACGGCAAGCGGCGTCTGCGTGAGATCGATCGGCGCATCCGCTTCCTGACGAAGCGGCTCGAAAGCGCCGAGGTGGTCGACCCGAGACAGCAAAAGCGGCGCGACCAGGTGTTCTTCGGTGCGACCGTCACCTACGCCGCCGAGGACGGAACCGAAACCACGATCACGATCGTCGGCATCGATGAAGCTGATTTCGCCCGCGGCCAGGTCAGCTGGGTATCGCCGATCGCCCGCGCGCTGCTCAAAGCGCACGAGGGTGACACCATCGAGCTCCGCGCCCCCGCCGGGGTCGAGCAGATCGAGGTGCTCGAAATCCGCTACGGCGGTGCCGACGGCGATGCGTCAGACCGCGCTGCGAGCAGGTCGGCGGGCGATTGACAAGGGCCTGTGACACCGATCAATCTTTCGCCGCTTCGGTCAGCAGTGAGCGGAACCAGCATTGCGCCGAGGCTTTCTGCGGGTTGAGGTCGACAGCGCGGACGTCCATGGACTGAATGAATATTACGTTTCAAATCGACCCGGTGGATCGGGACCGCCGCTCTCTTTGGGCATGCTATCCTGGCCAAACTAGCGGGATCGGGGTGCAGAATTGAACAGCGCTCGCTGATATCGCTGTTAATGCAGCGAAAAAACAGCCAGGGGTCTAACCATCGCCGCGGAAATCCTCGCCCGTCGGCTCGCCGACCGCGAAATAACAGCGAAAACAGCGGCTGATCTTGGCTGTTGTCTGCGGTAAATAACAGTAAATGGGCTTATGCACGGAAATTCTTACCGGGCTGAAGTGAAAAACTATGAAGGGCCTGCTTATCACGCCATTACGGCGACTTTATGGGGCAAGCCGCCGCTCCTCAGAGCTAGCCAGAAGTGAAATCGAGAGATTTCGACGAGGTCGAAGATTTTTTCGTCATCCCCGCGAGCGCAGGGCTGTCCGGGGAAACTTCCCTCGCAAGAACAATGGGTTGTTGTCCCTCATATGATCCCCAAGTCGTCTTGCGCGGACTTGATCCGCGCATCCACTCCTTATGTTTTGGCTCCTCGAAGCCGTAGATGGCCAGGACGAGCCTGAATGGAGCCGGCCATCGCACGGCAAGCCCGGTTGCTGTGACGTCGCCATGTAAACTGTCGCCGTAATTACCGGCATACGATGACGCAGATCGAATTGCGCTCGATCAGCGCGCTGGTCAATCCGACATAGCTCTCCCCGGGAACGCAATAGACCTGGTGCACCTCATGGGCTTCGAGGCTTTCGCCGAGCAGCCGAGCAACGGTTTGGCGCATCGTTGGACCACCCTCTCAAATCAGCCCTTCTTCTGCGGTTCAGGAGAGGGGCTACTATGCTACAGGTTTTGGGTTCAAGACGACGATCTTGACCGGGCAGTGGTAGCGAACGAGCGTCTCCATCTCCATGCCGCGGTCCGCCGTAACCCTGCCGTAACCCAGCCGTAACCCTTCGCGCTCAACCCGTTTTCCGTTATTTTCGGCATCGCTCCGCACGTTAGCATCGCCGCCGACTGGAGCAGCGCGGGAACAACCACCGGCTAAGAAACGTTATGGTCGTGAGTTCGATCTCGGAGGAAACGATGCTCGGCTGGACGATCGGGATCTCTCGGCGAGGAATCGCCGCTTCCCTCGCCTGCATTGCCATAAGCGGCGTTGCTGTCGCCCAGGACATCCCGCCGATAACGGCGCCGTCGACGACGGCCGCGACGCCGGCTCCGAACACGGCGGCCGTGCCGCCGGCGCCGCAGCTGACCCAGGCCCAGCTCGATCAGCTGGTCGCGCCGATTGCGCTCTATCCCGACCCGTTACTCGCCCAGATTCTGACGGCCTCGACTTATCCGCTCGAGGTCGTCGAGGCCGCGCGCTGGGTCAACGCTCCGACGAACCAGGAGTTAAAGGGCGATGCGCTGACCAACGCGCTCCAGGCGCAGAACTGGGACCCTAGCGTCAAGGCGCTGGCGCCGTTCCCGCGGGTTCTGGAGAATATGAGCAACCAGCTCCAGTGGACCGAGGCACTCGGCAACGCCTTCCTCGCGCAGCAGGCTGACGTGATCGCGGCGGTGCAGAGCCTGCGCCATGAAGCGATGGCGGCGGGGACCCTCAAGCAGACGCCGCAATGCCGCTGTGTGATCCAAACCAGCGGCGAGACGATTTCGATCCTGCCGGCCGAGCCGCAGCAGGTCTGCGTGCCGGTCTACAGCCCCGTCGTGTACGGGGCGTGGCCATACCCGGCGTATCCGCCCCTTGCCTTCCCGGTTCCGGTCGGGTTCGCGTACGAGCCGGGGTTCTGGATCGGCTTTGGCCCGCCCGTCGAACTGGCGTCTTTCGGTCCGTTATGGGGCTGGGGCTGGGTCGATTGGGGGCATCACGACATCGCCGTCGATGCCGGCCGATATGCGCTCGCTTCCGGCGGCCGCCCCGCCTTCTCGGGCAGCGTATGGATGCATGACCCCGCCCATCGCGGCGGCGCCGCCTATGCGGATGCGGCAACGAGAGCGCGCTTTGATCCGGCCCGCGGTTCTGCCCTGACGGCGTCGGCGCGCTCCGGCGCCACCGGGAGCGGGGCCGCCCGCGGCGGAGCCGGGCGTTTCGGTGCGATGGCTGCGATCCATGGAGGTGCTGCTGCGTCCCACGGGGAAGCGGCGTTCCGCGGCGGTGCGGGGTTCCATGGCGCGCCCGCAGCCCATAACCGAGCGGCGTTCCGCGCTGGCCCGACCGCGTCCCATGGCGCGTTCCACGGTGGTCCGGCATTTCACGGCGGCGGCCCGCATGGCGGCGGTCGGATGGGGGAGGCCCCCATGGTGGCGGCGCCCCGCATATCGCGATGGGGGCTCCGCATGGCGGTGGCGCGCCGCACGGCGGCGGCGGGCCGCACGGCGGCGGCGGGCCGCACGGCGGCGGCGGCCCGCATGGCGGCGGCGGGCCGCACGGCGGCGGCGGCCCGCATGGCGGCGGGGGAGGCGGACACCACGGCTGAGATGTCGGCTGCGGCCGCGCGCTTGCTCTGACCTTATCAGCTTCATGGGCTCCACTAGAGCCGAACAGAACGGTCGTGCAGACGAAGACGTCTTCGCCGCGGATCAGCGCACTCGCCTTCGCGAACTGCTCCGGGTGATCCGCCCGGCTACTGGACCCAGTATTTGCGCGCATTTGGGGTGCTGTTCCTACACGAGAGCGGGCGCAGCAGGATCAGACCTTGCACACGGTATTGGGCGACGACCGTGTCGGCGGTCAGCAGCAAATCCCCACGACCGCCGACTGCGCGACAAGCATGCGATCGAACGGGTCCCAATGAATTGGCGGTAGGTTGCCGATCGCAACGGCGTGCTCACCGGCAATGGGCAGCTCGTCATAGCCGTTGTCCAACAGACCTCGGCGCAGGAGCCGCGCATCCGCGTGAAAATCGCTGCGGCCAAGGCTGGATTTGATTGCGACTTCCCACAGGCTCGCCGCGCTGAACATCAATTGGTTCCGAGCATCGCCGATGATGCTGCGGGCGGCAGGCGCTCCGGTTGTCCGCCGCCCACAGCAGCAACTGCGTGTCCAACAGCAGTTTCACGAGGAGGCGCCGAAAAGCTGCTCGATCTCCTCGCTACCCACCCGGTCGAAATCATGGGCACCGCGAGTTGCCCGGCCATGAATCCGAGCCGGCGGATCTGACCGGCTTCCGGGGTCTCCAGCGGCACGACCTTCACCAGCGGCTTGCCGGCCTTGGCAATGATGAACGGCTCGCCTTTGGCCGCACGATCGAGCAAGCGCGACAGATGCGTTTTGGCTTCGTGTATGTTGACGGTCAGCATAATGGAACCTGACTAAGTTCTGTTAGTTTATCGATGTCGTTGTGACAAGGGCAATCAGGGCCGCGGCATGGGTAAGGCGAACGCCCCGAACGGAACCATCCCTAATCAATTGTTACCGTAATCCCACGCGGGCATGACCCTACAGACGGCGCCGACGTTGAACCTCAAAGTCCAAGCTGTACGCAGATCGCTCGCTCCACGGCGGCACATCTTCCCGGTTGAGGCGGCCTACCCTCTCCCGTAGGCGAAGCTTGCTGATCGTGCTCAACTGGTCGGCCATTGCCTTGCGCTGCTGCCCCCCGAGCCTGACATAGGCTTCGGACGGGTAGAGGCGCGCGACATTGCTGGTCAACGGCACGACCTGGACGCGGTTGAGCTCCCGGTTTGCCAGGTCGTTGCTGACGACCACCGCCGGCCGGGTCTTGCGGATCTCACCACCGAGAGCAGGATCAAACGCCACCCACCACACCTCGCCGCGCTGGGGCGACCTATCGGGGCTCATCGGCGATGTCGCCGGTCAGGTTTTCGACCCATTCCGCGGCATCGCGCTCGCGTTCCTCGTCGGCAGCCTCGCTTGTAGCCTTCGGCCAAATCGCCCGGCAACACGTGCGGACGCGCCAAGTCGTTCAGAAAGCGGCTGATCCGGCGCGGACCGATCACTTTGTGCAGGCCCACGTAAACCTCGTCATCGACGGTAATGGTAAGTTTCCTGGACATACGGAACCCCCCTCTAATACGTATATTACACGTATTAACAAATTTGTCGAGAATTTAGCCCTCTTAGGGGCACTTCGGCATCGCAATCCTGTCACCGGGTGACGCCGTGAGCCGTCTTGGGAGGGTCAAGTGAGGAAGAGCAATCTCGTGCTGCGGCTCGCAACCCTCGCTGCTCGCCGAGGCGCTCCGCATCCTCGACCGGACGGGTGTAGGGCGACCGCCTGTCAGAGGCGATGAACTCTCCGATACAGCGGTAGTAGCGTAGTAGTAGCGTAGTAGTAGCGTAGGATGGGTTGAGCGCAGCGAAACCCATCGGATGGCCGGCCGGGTGCAGGATGGCAAACTATCGGCGAAATTTCATGCCGGGCGGCAGTCATTTCTTCACGATCAATCTCGCCGATCGCCGGCGCGCGCTGCTTACCGACCACATTGACTTATTGCGGGCGGCATTCCGCCAGGTGCGCGCACGTCATCCGTTTACGATCGAAGGCGCTGTGGTGCTGCCGGATCACCTCCACGCGATCTGGACCCTGCCCGATGGCGATGCCGATTTCGCCACGTGCTGGCGCCTGATCAACAGCGGCTTTTCGCGTGCTTTGCCTTCGGGTAAACCGATCTCCGCCAGCCGTGCCGCCAAAGCCGAGCGCGGGATCTGGCAGCGGCGATATCGGGAGCATACGCTGCGCGACGAGGACGATTTTTCGCGGCACGTCGATTACATCCACTTCAATCCGGTGAAACACGGCCACGCCGTCCGCGTCCGGGACTGGCCATTTTCTTCGTTTCGCCGCTGGGTGCGCCTCGGCGCCTATCCGCTTGAGTCGATCGAGGAAATCGACCATGCAATCGAAACTCAACGCTGCCCATTTCGCTAATGAGGAAACTGCGATCGCCTACATCGAAAGCCGTTTGTGGCCGAACGGTCCCGTCTGCCCGCATTGCGGCGCGATCAATGCGGCAATCCGGTCACGGGGGAAAACGACGCGCCCTGGTCTCTGGAATTGCCGGGCCTGCCGCAAGCCGTTCGCGGTGAAAATCAAAACGGTATTCGGATTCGAGCGATGTTCCATTGCATATCTGGCTCCAGACAATTTATCTGTTTTGCGCATCGAAAAAGGGCTTCGCCACGCGCCAACTCCAACGCACTTTGGGCTGTAGCATGAAGACTGCGTGGTTTCTGGGGATGCGGGTTCGCGAGGCAATGCCAGATTTAGGGATCGCCGAAGATCCGATCGGCGGCGAATCAAGTTGTCGAAGCCGACGACTTATGTCGGCGGCAGAGCGGCCCACCGAAAGGTAAGATCCCGCCAAAGGCGATCATGCTGTCGCTGGTCGAACACGGCGGCAAGGTGGGCAGTTTCCACGTCCCGAATGTGACCGCGCAAACCTTGAAGCCAATCATCGTCGCGAACTCGATAAGGCCAGGAATCTGATGACTGACGATGCCCCAGTCTAATGGCCGGTTGGCGCGGAGTTCAGCGGCCACGGCACGTCAACCACTCTGCTGAGGAGTACGTCCGAGCCTATTTCTGGCATACCAACACGGTCGAAAATTATTTCAGCATCTTCAAGCGCGCCGTATACGGTTACCACTTTGATGTGAGCGAATGGCATCTGCCTCGCTACGCGGCCGAGCACGATTTGTCTACAACCATCGCGACCGGCTTGGTTTCGACGATCAAGCCCGCTCAGACGTTGCGCTGCGGGGTGCAGTCGGCAAGCGACTGACCTATGAGGATGGAAGCAGGCGATAGCTTGAAACTTGCGGCTTCCCGCAGAGACTGCGGCAAATTTCAATATGAAAATGAATGCAATTTTCCTAGATATGGTGTCGGGAGCGGTGACAAAATTCCTGCCGGAACCGCCTGCGGGCGGCGCGTCTCCGAAGCCCGAAGGGGCGCGACCACCGCGCCCCTTCTTTGTTGTTTACGCTTTGGGGGAAGACAGAGAGCCAGCTAGCCCTTTACCACCCGAAAGGGGAGTTCGGATGGCGAGGAACCGGCAAACTGCTTGAGTTTGTATCGCTGGCCCTCATACACGACAGCACCGTCGGCTTTGAGCCGGCTGAGCAGCGAGGACACAGATTGCCGATCCAGATGGATGCCACGGCGTTCTGCGATCTCGACGGCGATTAGGCCGTTAAGCCCAGTAGTCCCTACCTCGTTAAGCAGATCAAGGACGGTGTCCTTCATCGCGCTCCGTTTTTGGATGGCGTTGGCGTAGGCGCCTCGCCATCTCCGTCAAACAGCGCTATTGCCATTTCGAGACCGATGACCTTGTTGCGCAAGGCTTCGATCTCGATGAGAAGCTGATCGCGTTGCTGGATCAGCCGTTGCTTTCGTTCCATATCGGCTTTCTTCCCCCTCACAGTTACCTCCACAGGGGCAGTTTCAAAATTGGTCCGGGCGAGGGGCCTCTAACCCCCACTCCCTGCCGGAAAGCGGCTTGGAAGGCCGCCGCGTCTACCGTTTCGCCACGCCCGGAGCCGGGCGGGACTATAATCAGCAACGTCCGATCCGCAATACGACTTGCCGATGGCGCGTCCGAAACGCACGCAAATCCTCGCAATCCGGACTGGGGCCAAGGGTGGCAGGCGCGTCCGGGTTCCCGTTCTGTCGGCGAATTGGCTAGAATGACAGGAATGACGCGCAAGCCGAAGCCGGATAACCGGAGCAATTCAAGCGGTTCGTTGAAGCCGCTCGCGAGCTCGGCGTCGATCCCGCGGACCCGGAGACCTTCGATCGCGTGTTGGAAAGGTGGCGCGATCCTCGCTTCCCAAGCCAACGCCAAAGACGCGCAGAGCCAGAAGCCCGAAAGATCACTCCTAGGTTAACGCCGGCCTGTCAGTGGGAGCCGTACTACATCTGTGCCGTTCTATGTCAAGTGTAACGTTGCCGGTATAGTTTAAGTATTCCTATACTCCGGTGCGTGCGCCCCGAGCGACCCCGCGCCCGCCGATGAAATCGGCGGGACCGCGCACGGGAATCGCTGTTGGTGCGAGTATTCGAGTAAACTGTCACCGTAATCCCGTCCGCGTCGCACGCGGCAAACCCGGCCCAAAACCGCGAGTGACCGTGACCCCGATCAGCAACGGTGACTGCTGGTGTAAATTCAAGTAAACTGTCACAGCGACCAACGGAACCATCGAGTAAACTGTCCACCGTAACTCCTCGTCACGGTAATCCCTCAGCATTTATCTCCTCTGATGTTCCTAGTGAGAGAAATTATTGCAAGCTTAACTCTATTTAATCCTTCGGCGATGGTTACCGGCTTGCGAGTTAACGGCAAACCTTTAGCTCTGCTGCAATCTGTTTCATCCAATTTTGGACCGACCAGATTGGCAGTGGAAAAGTCCGCTCCGTCGAGATCTGTCTCGCTAACGGTCGCTAAATAGACGCCTGGACCCGGACCCGCCGCCCTGGCTTCTTTCAGCGGACGAAAATCGGTATACTGCACTGTTGCGCCAGCGAATACGGTATCTCTAAGTTTGGCTCCTTGGAAGCTTGTATCGGTCAGTATCAGCGTTCACCAAAATGGCTCTATTAAGCTTTGCTGCACGCAAATTGGCCCCATCAAGCTTACAGTTGCTGAGATCAGCGCCTGTGAGGTCCGCCCGGTTCAGATCAGCAGAACTTAACACCGCACCAACGAGCTTGGCATTTTCGAGATTTGCTTCCGTCAACATTGCCCCGCTTAGATCGGCGCCGGATAAATTAGCGTTACACATATATGCTCTGGGTAGCCTTGCATTTCTCAAATCAACATCATGTAAGTCGATGTTTGCCAACGTTAATCGTCCATGTCTCTTTCTAAGCCGGAAGCGGGGCGGTTTATTTCTGGCGATTACATCTAATGCGCCCTGTAAATCGGCAGGTATTGCTTGATGTGCATGCGGGATTTTCCTTACAATAGGCTCCGACTCGTTCGAGCCACCGTTATCACTCATCAAACTCACTGCGGTCTGCCTAATAAAGGAATAGATAACTTCCAAACACCTTAGATAATCATAAGAAGATGTTTGGGCAATACGTTCCAATGAATAGACCGCGCCGAGCCTTATGGCAGGTTTGTCACTACCCAAGAATTCAACTGCCTGAGTAAACAATTGCGTGATTTGAGTTTCGTGAGCAGCATTTGCCTGCTTCCTAAGAGCGAGACTACGGATTGTTGCTAGGATTATGCCGATTGTCCCACCAATAACAGCCGCTATTGAGCCTGCCGTGAACGCAAGATTTCGAATGCTTTCCGGATCCTTCAACCAGAAGTCCCATTCGTTCCATCCAGGCGAATTCATTAGGCTCGCCCTTCTCGAAGCGAGCGGTCGAAATCGCCGTTCCTTGAGCGCACGTTGCTTCGCGCCAAGCATCGCGCCATCGTGCGCTCGTCAAGCCGGTGGCGTTGACTGTGCGTTCAAAGCCGACTTCAAAGCTATCGTTCCTAGTGCTCAATTTAGTCAGATGGTTCAGCGCACTCCCGTGAGGCCACGCCGGAGAACGGTATTCAGCCGGTGGACGGCGAACCATCCGTCTGATTTGGTGCACTAGCGCCTCGACAGCCACTCGTCTGAGCCGCCGTGATTTCTGAATTCAACTCCTCCTCTCGACTGGCCCGTATCCAGGCCGATTGAGAACGATGCTGGCCTCCGGGTTTCCCGCAGCCGTTTTCTGGGGCACATTTTCTGGACATATAACGCTGCTTGGCCGCTCCGGGTTCGGCACGGCCATCGCAGATCGGTCAGCTGCTCAGCTGTGCCAGCGGAACTGCTGCGGCTTCCTGGCGGCGCCCTGCGAGATCACGACGTTGACGAGGGCGGGGCCGCGGTGGTTCATCGCTTCGTCGAGGGCGCCCTTGAGGTCCTTCGGGTCCTCGACAAAGAAGCCCTTGCCGCCGAAGGCTTCCATCATCCGGTCGTAGCGGGCGCCGTAGATCAGCGATTGGGCTTCATGTTGAACATCGGGTTTTCCGGGATCTCGGGCATGCCGGGGCCGATGCCGCCATTGTTTAGGACGACGATCTTGACCGGGAAGTTGTAGCGGACGAGCGTCTCCATCTCCATGCCCGAGAAGCCGATCGCCGAGTTGCCGGAGAGGTGGATGACCGGCCGGTTGGGCTCGGCGACGGCGGCGGCGATGGCTTGCCCCAGGCCGACGCCCATCGTGCCGTAGGTGCCGGCATTGAGGCAGGAACGGGCGTTGGCGACATTAATTGGGTGAGGCCGATATCCATCGTGCCGGCGCCCTCGGCGGAGAGGATCGCGTTCTTCGGCATCCAGGCGGCGACATCGCGAAGCGCGCGGAAGTAATTGGCCGGCGCTTCATCATCGTGGATCTGCGGCCGGATCTGCGCCGCATTCTCCTCCGCCTTCTTGGTGATCATCTGGCGCCACGGCGTGTCCTTCGGATGGAACCACTGGCGCCCGGCGAGTGCGGCGTTGAGCTGCGCCATGATGGCCTTGCCGTCGCCGACCAACGGCACCTCGGTCGCCTTGTTGTGGCCGATCTCCTCGGGGGCGATGTCGAGCTGGATGACCTTCATGTCCTTGGCGTAGCGCGGCGCCTGGCCGAAATGGAAGATCCAGTTGAAGCGGGCCCCCATCAGGAAGACGACGTCGGCGTTCTGCAATGCCAAGGTGCGCGCCGCCGCGACCGACAGCGGATGGTCGTCCGGCATCACGCCCTTGCCCATCGGCGAGCGCAGGAATGGGATTTGCGTGCGCTCGATAAAGGCGCGCACCTCGTCCTCGGCGCGCGACCAGGCCATGCCCTTGCCGACGAGAACGAGCGGCCGCTCGGCCCGCTCGAGCAGGTTCAAGGCCGCCTCGATATTCTCCGGGGGTGCGACGAAGCGCGGCGGGTCGGGGGCACGCCCGACCTGGACGACCTTGTCCTCATCCACCTTGCCGGTGATCATGTCGTCGGGAAAGTCGAGATAGGCGGCGCCAGGACGGCCATAGATCGCGTTCCGCGTCGCCATCTCGACATAATAGGGGATGCGGGAGACGCTCTCGATCTGGTGCGCGAACTTGGCGAAGGGCGAGGCGATCAGCACCTGGCGCTCTTCCTGGAAGGCGCCCATGCCGCCGCGATAGGTCTCCGAGGCGCCGCCGATCAGGATCATCGGCCAGCAATTCTGCTGGGCATTCGCCATGCCGGCGAGGCCGTGCACGACACCGGGGCCGGTCACGACGATGCAGGCGCCCGGGCGGCCCTTCAGATAGCCGTAGGCTTGCGCGGCGTAGGAGGCGGCCTGCTCGTTGCGCATGCCGATATAGGCGACGCCTTCCTTCTGCGCGGCCGCGGCGATCGGCCCGACGGGAAATCCGACGACCCCGAACAAATGGTCGATACCCTGCTGTTTGAGGCTCCTTGCCATCAAGGTGGCGCCGTCGACTTCGCTCATGCTTTTCCTCCTGTTGGATCGGGCGGACGCTGACCGACGCGTGGAATGCCGTCAAGGTCCGGGGCCGAAGAAGTCTCCGTCCGCAGATTACGCATTTATGGCACGGCCGGGAAAGGGGTTATCCCCTGCGGAATAGCTGCCATCCAATGATGCGGAGCGGATCCATCGACGAACATATCTGCGATACACCGCCCTAGCGATCGGATTGATCGGCGCAGCCTCGCATCTAACGGCTTTTTCGGCCGAGGGGCCGGGTCCCGAACGTCGCGTTTTTTGGTTTTCAGCTCATCAATACCTCCTTGGAGCCGACGAGCCCGGCCGAGGATCGATCGTATCAAAATGCTCGATCGACTTTTCCAAGAGCGGCTTGCCAAATCCGGCAAGTTCAAACTCGTCCCTATCCCGCCAGATATGCAGGAGCGGATCGCCGCCGGCCCCGCGATCAGCGGGTGCAACGGCTGTGAGCGCGACTACGCCAAAAGCATCGGCGCAAACTGGGCCGCCTGGGGCACCGTTCAAAAAGTCAGTAACCTGATTCTGAACATCAACCTCTACATGGAAGATGCGGCAAGCGGCAAATTAGAGTTCGTCAAGAGCGTCGATATTCGCGGCAATACCGATGAGTCCTGGCGGCATGGCCTCGATTACATGTTGCGTCACTACTTGTTCGAGGAGCCCTGAGGTGGTCAGCCTGAGGTAGTCAGATGCTAGCCGGGGCAGCATCGTCGATCGCCAGCTGCACTGCGTCGCCGCCGCGCCAGCTGTCGCGCCTCAGATGGCCAGCAAGGTGGATCGCGACGCCCCGCGTCTCGGCGAGGAACTGACCAAGCGGCGTCCCGGCAGCGCGGAAAACGATCCCCCGCATCCGAATATTGTCGAGCGGATCGGCCAGGGTGCAGCGCAGATGGTTGGTCCCCACCGCCTCGGCATGGAGGACACGAACACGGGGAAAAACAAAGCGCGGTTCCGGGTTGGCGGCCCCGAACGGCGCCAGCCTCGCGATATGGCCGACCAACTCGCTCTGTGCCGCAGCGATGGAGAGCATCCCGTCCACACGCAGCTCGGGGACCAGCGGCTCATTGCCAATGCCGTCGCCCAGCCGTTCGATCAGGAAGGACTCCAGCGCGCCCAGCTTTTCCGCTGCGACTGTGAAACCCGCCGCCATGGCATGGCCGCCGCCGTTGATCAGCAGCCCCGCCTGGCGGGCCGCGATCACCGCCGGGCCGAGCGGCAATCCGGCGACCGAGCGGCCCGACCCCCGGCCGATGCCGTCGGCGAGCGCGACGACGCAAGCCGGACGCTCGTAACGCTCCTTCAGGCGTGCGGCGACGATCCCGATCACGCCGGGGTGCCAATTTTCGGCTGCGGCAAAGACCAGGACCGGCGACTGGGGTGATCCTTCCACCATTGCGATCGCCGCCTCCAAGGTGCGCGCCTCGATGTCGCGGCGCTCGCGGTTGTAGGCGTCGAGACGCGCCGCGAGCTCGGCGGCCACCACCGGATCGTCGGTTGCGAGCAGGCGCGCCCCGAGTTCGGCGGCGCCGACCCGGCCGCCGGCATTGACCCGCGGGCCGAGCACGTAACCGAGATGATAGGTGTCGATGGGCTCGCCGATGCCGGCCACGGCGGCCAGCGCGGCGAGGCCGGGGTTGTCGCGGCGCCGCGCGACTTTGGTTCCCTGGGCGACCAGAGCCCGATTGACACCTGCTAGCGGAACCACGTCGCACACCGTGCCGAGCGCCACCAGATCGAGCCATTGCAGAAGGTCCGGCTCGGTTCGGTCGGCACCGTACCAGCTGGTCCGGCGCAGCTCGCGATTGACCGCAACAATCAACAGAAAAGCGACCCCGACCGCCGCCAACGCGCCGTGCGGGCTGCTCTCGTCGAGCCGATTCGGGTTGACGACCGCGACGGCTCGCGGCAACAACGGTTCGGCGACGTGATGATCGATGACGATCACCTCGAGCCCGGCCTCCGCGGCTTCATTCAGAGGCAGATGGGCCGCGGTGCCGCAATCGACGGTCACGACGAGCCGCACGCCCTCGTCGCGCAGGCTCAGCAGAGCCGGGGTGTTCGGGCCGTAGCCCTCGCGCAGCCGATCCGGAACATAGACCCGAGTTCGCGTTCCGGCCGCCGCAAAGAACCGCGTCAGCAGCGCAGCCGAGGTCGCGCCGTCGACATCGTAATCGCCAAAGACGCCGATCGTCTCACCGTCATGCACCGCGCGGACAAGCCGCGCGACGGCAGCATCCATGTCGCGCAGATGCGAGGGATCGGGCAGCTGGTCGCGCAAGCGCGGCGCCAAGAAGCCCGGCGCGTAGTCGAGATCGATGCCGCGCTGCGCCAACAGCCGCCCGACGATCTCGGGCACCCCGAGCCGTTCGGCGATAGCCTCGCCCGCTCGTGCATCGTGATTGCGCAGGCGCCAGCGGCGGCCGCACACCGACCGCTCGACCCCCAACACCACCCCGCCAAACGCGTCGGCGCCCCCCGCGCCGTCGTTCATATTGGAACCTAATCGATACCCATGCATGCCCCTATCGTCACCCTCGCGAAAGCGAGGGTCCAGGGCCCGCCGTGCAAGTGCTTGCCGTCCCTGGATTCCCGCTTGCGCGGGAATGACGAGATCGGTCGATTGGATGGAGAATCAGGGTAGAAGGCTCAGCGGGCGAAGGGCGAGAAGGTCTGTTTGCGCGTGAAGTCGTGGCGCGCTTCGACGTAGCGGACGGTGCCGGATTTCGAGCGCATGACGACCGAATGCGTCGAGGCGCCGCCCGGAAAGCGGCGCACCCCGCGCAGCATCGTGCCGTTGGTGACCCCGGTCGCGGCGAACATCACATCGCCCGAGGCGAGGTCAAGCAGTTTATATTTGCGATCGAGGTCAGTGATGCCAATGCGGCGGGCCCGGCCGCGCTCATCGTCGTTGCGGAACAGCAGCCGGCCCTGCATCTGCCCGCCAATGCAGCGCAGCGCCGCGGCGGCCAGCACGCCTTCCGGCGCGCCGCCCGAGCCGACATACATGTCGATGCCGGTCTCCGGTTCGGAGGTGGCGATGACCCCGCTGACATCGCCATCGGAGATCAACGCGATGCGGGCGCCGGCGGCGCGGACCTTGGCGATCAGCTCCGCGTGGCGCGGTCGGTCGAGAATGCAGACGACGAGGTCCGCGACCTCGGCCTTCTTTGCTCTTGCCAGGTTCTTCAAATTGGTTGCCGGCTCCTCGTCGAGATCGACGAGATCCTCCGGCAATCCGCCACCAACCGCGATCTTGTCCATGTAGACGTCGGGCGCGTTCAAGAACCCGCCGGCATCGGCCATCGCGATCACCGCCAGCGCGTTGGCGCCGCCTTTGGCAGTGATCGTCGTCCCCTCGAGCGGATCGAGCGCGATGTCGATCGGCGGTCCATTCCCGCTGCCGACCTTTTCGCCGATATAGAGCATCGGCGCCTCATCGCGCTCACCCTCGCCGATGACCACGGTGCCGGCGATCGCGAGGCTGTTCAGCGCCTCGCGCATCGCATCGACCGCGGCCTGATCGGCGGCCTTTTCATCGCCGCGCCCCATTAGACGCGAGGCCGAGAGCGCCGCCGCCTCGGTCACCCGAACGGCTTCCAAAGCAAGATTGCGATCCATCTTCGACGTCTCGGGCATGGGTTTCCTCCTGGTCTTTGCAGAAAGGCTATGGTTCTCAGAAATCCTCGATGCGAATCATGTGCGGCGGTTCGAGCACGCTGTCGAGCGCTTCAATTCTCTGGAGCGCCCGGCGCATCGCCGCCTCGACGGTAACATGGGTTGTCATCACCACCGGTACCGCCTCGCCTGGAGCGCGGCCACGCTGGATCATCGACTCCATCGACACCTGCTCGTCGCGCAGAGCGGCGGCAACATCCGCGATGACCCCCGGCTGATCCACCACCATCAGCCTGATGTAATAGGCGCCATGGTGCCGTTCGATCGGCACCCCGGGGATCTCGCGCAAATTTGCGGTGGGGAGCCCGAAGGTCGGTGCATGGCGGCCGGCAGCAATGTCGACGAGATCAGCGGCGACCGCCGAAGCCGTCGGAAAGGCACCCGCACCCCGCCCCTGCATTACGACGCGGCCGACGAAGTCGCCCTCGGCGACCACGGCATTGTAGACCCCCTCGACAGCGGCGATCGGCGTCGTTCGACGGACCATGCAGGGATGGACGCGCTGCTCCAGCCCCTCCTCGGTCAGCCGCGCAATGCCGAGCAGCTTGATGCGGTAGCCGAGCTCCTCGGCGAAGTCGATGTCGAGCCGCGAGACGTGCCGGATCCCTTCGGCGTAGACCCCGCCGAGGTCTATCGGACGGCCGAAACCCACGCTCGCCAGGATTGCCAGCTTGTGCGCGGCATCGATGCCGTCGATGTCGAAGCTCGGATCGGCTTCGGCGTAGCCGAGCTTTTGCGCTTCCGCCAGCACTTCAGAAAATTCGTGTGCGCTCTCGCGCATCGTCGTCAAGATGTAATTCGAGGTGCCGTTCAGGATGCCGTAAACGCGCTCCAGCCGGTTGCCGGCGAGACCTTCTCGCAACCCCTTGATGACCGGGATGCCGCCGGCGACCGCGGCCTCGAAGGCGAGAATGAGCCCCCTCTCCTCGGCCCGCGCGGCGAGCCTGGTCCCGTCATGCGCCATCAACGCCTTGTTTGCGGTGACGACGTGCTTGTCATGGTCGAGAGCGGTGTCGAGCACCTGGCGGGCGATGCCGTCCGCGCCGCCGATCAGCTCGACGACGACGTCGATCTCGGGATCGGCCGCCATTGCCGCGGCATTCTCATACCAGCGCACCGCCGAGAGATCGGCGCCGCGATCGTGCCGGCGATCGCGTGCCGAGACCGCAACGACAACAATGCGGCGGCCGGCGCGTTGAGCCAGCAAGTCGGCCTGCCGGTCCAGCAGCTGCAGGACGCCGGACCCGACAGTGCCGAGACCGGCGATGGCGATCTTGAACGGCGGTTTCACGACGGCACCCCGGACGCGATGTGCGAAACGCAGGAGCCGCCCCGAATGGGCGGCGAGTGACCCGGCTCTTTGTAGCGCTCAGGCGTCAATTTTTCGATAGCGTTTCCCGGCACCGCGCCTGGAAGCCACCCCGGCGCATTCCGAGAGCTCGGCAGAATTCCGGCGGCTCCGCGTCAGTGTTCGAGCAGCACCTCGGCGCGGCTTTCGCCGGAATTCTCGGCCTGCGGCGCCGCCTCGACCTGGATCTTGTCGGAGGGTATCCCCGCCTTGGTCAGAGCGGCAGCGACCGCCTGAGCGCGGTCGAGAGCAGTTCGGTAGCTATCCAGCTGCTCGACTGCGCCGCTTCCGGCTCCGGCATAGCCGACGATACGAACCTTGCCCGGGCTCTGCTGATAGACCGGCAGGACCGTTTCGAGGGTTTGCCGATCCTGGTCGGTCAGGGTGGTCGAATTCGGCGCCGAACTTGATCTCGGCGAGCGGAGTGCCGCCCCGCGCAGGCGGCTTTGCACTGGCTTTGCCGGGAGCGGCCGCGGCGGTGCGGGTCGGCGGCACCGGTGGCGGCAACTCCGGTGCAGCCGGCGGCGGCTCGTAGCCGGCGGCGCTCTTGGCCTGGGGTAACGGAACGGGGGCGAGAGCCCCGCCCGCAGCGAGCCCGCCCGTCAAGGGAGTCGGGGTCGTGGCGGCTTTCGGGGCGGGCGGCAATTGCGGGGCCGGCGGTGCAGGCTGGATCTGCTCGGGCTCCGGCGCCGCTCGCGCTTGGGGCACCTCGAGGCTCGACTCCATCGGCCCTGGCTCGGGCGGTTCTCCCTGCTTGCGCAGACCTTGTCCCGGTTGGGCGGGCGTCTTGCCGCCGACGCGAGGGGCGGCCCCCGCCGACGGCAGGGCCGGCTTTTCGCCGGCAGGGCTGACGCCGGTCGCCGTGCTCGCAAGCGCCGGCTCTGCCGACAGGCTCAGCGGGAACCTGCCGGATTGCTCGCCGCCGATGCCATTGCGCGCCGAAGCAGCGGATGGCGGCGCCGTGGGGGCCGGCGGGACGGGCATTGGGGAGGATGGCGGAGCGGTGGCAACTTGCTCCTGCTGAGCCGCGGGCTCGCCTGGAGGAGGTGGTGGCGCGGCCGCTACGGACGAAAAGCCGGCCCGCAGCTGCTCGTCCGAGTGTCGCGCATTTGTCCGGTCGGCGACAAGGCTTTGGGTCAGCTTCTCCCGCTCGGCGGCGGTCAAAGCCCGCTCTGGCGGCGGAGGTACTGTGGCAAGATTGGGATAGTCGGAGGCTTCTCCAGCAGCCAGGTTTTTGGTGTTCGGCGTCGTATCGGGATCGGGGTCGTTCCGGCTCACCCCGGTCAGGTCACGCCAGGTGTCGACCGGGTTACAGGCGGCCAGCCCGAGCAGCAGTGCAACAACGGCAAGCGGGCGCGCCGCTAGTCTTCTCCTTCGCCCGGTAGCGGCACCCGCACACGATTCGCCCATGAGCATCACAGCATTCCCGACGTGTTGGCCCCCGGTGCCGCCGCAAGCGTTCGGGATCCGCTGCCAACGGCACCAACCCAGCGGCACGAATTGCATGCACTGATGCTGGTGTATTAGATCCGGGCGGGCGCGTCACTACATTTGAGGGCGAGAACAAGCGACCGCCCCTCAGCCAGGACCGAGGATCACCGAGGGTCGGGTCTGCAACGGGCGGCAGCCTCGAGGAAACAACAATGAGCGACGCGACCCACCGCAAATCCGGCGCCGAAACTCGGCCCTCTCCGCACGAAGAGGCGTTGCGAATGCCGCTCGCCAAGAAAAGGGCGCCAGCGGAGAAGGGCCGGGAAAAGGCGGCCGCGCCCAGCAAACCCGACATTGTGGCTGCGCCGCCATCCCGCCCCAGCCCACCTTCGTCGGCCGCCGAGGCGATAAAGGGCGGGAGGGAGCCGCTTCCCGATCCCGCCGAGCTGTCGAAGCAAATTGCCGATATCGCCGGGAAAAGCCAGCAGCTCGTCGCCGAGTTCCTGACGCGGCAGGGTCGCGAGGAGGGGGTCGGAATGGCCGACTCACTCGGGATCGGAACCGCCTTCCTGGAGATGACGGCCCGCATGATGGCCGACCCCTCTCGGCTCGTGCAGGCGCAGCTGTCGCTGTGGAACGACTATCTGACGTTGTGGCAGCGCACGGCTCAGCGGTTTCTTGGCGGCGACGCCGAGCCGATGATTGAACCGTCGGCCGGCGACCGGCGGTTCCGCGACGCGGCGTGGACCGAAAACACGCTCTTTGACTTCATCAAGCAGAGCTACCTTTTGACGGCGCGGTGGATGCAGAGCACGGTTCGCGATGTCGAGGGAATCGACGAGCGCACCGCCCGCAAGGTGGATTTCTATACGCGCCAGTTCGTCGACGCGCTCGCGCCGTCGAATTTCCTGATGACCAATCCTGAAGCCTTACGGGCGACAATCGAGAGCAAGGGCGAGAACCTGCTCGACGGGCTGAAGAACCTGCTCGACGACCTCGAGCGCGGCAAGGGTCACCTCGCTATCAAGATGACCGATATGGAGGCGTTCCGCATCGGCGAGAACATCGCAGTCACGCCGGGGAAGGTCGTCTATCAGAACGACCTGATGCAGCTGCTTCAATACGAGCCGACGACCGAGAAGGTGAAGCGTCGACCGCTGCTGATTATCCCGCCGTGGATCAACAAGTTTTACATCCTCGATCTGCGGCCCAGTAACTCCTTCATCCGTTGGGCGGTGTCGCAGGGCCATACCGTATTCGTGATCTCCTGGGTCAACCCCGACGAGCATCTCGCTGCCAAGACGTTTACCGATTACATGCTGGAAGGGCCGGTCGACGCACTCGATGCGATCGAACAGGCGACCGGCGAGCGGGACGCCAATGTGATCGGCTATTGCCTGGGCGGAACCCTGCTCGCCAGCACGCTGGCCTATATGGCGGTCAAGCGCGACCACCGGATCAAGAGCGCCACCTATCTCGTGACGATGGTGGACTTTGCCGAAGCCGGCGAGCTCTCCGTGTTCATCGACGAGGAACAGCTCTCCGCCCTCGAAGAACGCATGAACACAAAGGGCTATCTCGAGGGCCGCGACATGGCGACCACCTTCAACATGTTGCGCGCCAACGATTTGATCTGGTCTTTCGTGGTCAACAACTACCTGCTCGGCAAATCGCCTTTTCCGTTCGACCTGTTGTACTGGAACGCCAATTCGACGCGCATGCCGGCTGCGATGCACAGCTTCTACCTGCGCAACATGTACCAGGAGAACTTGCTGGTGAAACCCGGCGGCATCACTCTGGACGGCGTGCCGATCGATCTGCGGAAGATCAAGACGCCGTCCTTTCTACTGTCGACGCGCGAGGACCACATCGCGCCGTGGCGGTCGACCTATGCCGCCACCCAGATCTATCGCGGCGCCGGTCAAATTCGTGCTGTCCGCCTCCGGCCACATCGCCGGCGTGGTCAATCCGCCGGGCGGCAAATACGGCCATTGGGAGAATGAAAAGAACCCGCCGACCCCTGAAGAATGGCTTGCCACCGCGACCGCCTACCCCGATTCCTGGTGGCCGCTATGGGAGCGCTGGATTTCACAATACGCCGGCGGCGAGGTGCCGGCGCGGCATCCGGGCGACGGCAAGCTCAAACCGATCGAGGACGCGCCAGGCTCCTACGTCAAGGTGCGCGCCGCGGATTGATCGGCCTCGGCGATGCCTCGAACTACGCATAGCACGCCTCAGTAAAACTCCTTTGCCATCCGTCTCCTTGCGGCACGCGACGATCCCTGCAATAGGGCTGCAAGGGGAGGAGACGCGATGCTCGGCTGGTTCGGTGAACTGAACGCCAAGGAACGCCGGACGATGGGCGCCTGCTTTGGCGGCTGGGCGCTCGATGCGTTCGACGTGCAGATGTACAGCTTTGTCATTCCTACGGTCATTGCACTGTGGGGTCTGTCGCGCGGCGAAGCCGGGCTCATTGGCACAGTGACGTTGCTGATCTCGTCACTGGGCGGGTGGTTTTCCGGCACGCTCGCCGACCGGTTCGGCCGGGTGCGGATGCTGCAGATCACGATCCTGTGGTATTCGGTATTCACATTCCTTTGCGCCTTCGCGCAGAACTTCGAGCAGCTGTTTGTATTGCGGGCCTTGCACGGGCTCGGTTTCGGCGGCGAATGGGCCGCCGGTGCGGTGCTGATGGGCGAGGTGATCCGCGACAAATACCGCGGCCGCGGCGTCGGCATTGTGCAGACCGGGTGGGCTGTCGGCTGGGGGGCCTCGGCCCTCGTCTACACCGCGCTTTACGCCTTTTTGCCCGAGGCTATCGCCTGGCGCGTGCTGTTCGCGATCGGATTGTTGCCGGCTGGTTTTGTGTTCTGGATCCGCCGTCATATCGACGAGCCCGACATTTTCCGCGACACCAGGCGCGATCGCTCGTCGGTCGGCATCGGTCATCTCTTCGCCGCCTTTAAAGGGCCGTATCTCTGGACTACCGTCAAGGTGACCTTGATGGTCGCCGGCGCGCAGGGCGGCGGCTACGCCCTCGGGATCTGGATGCCGACCTATTTGCGCACGGTGCGCGGTTTGTCGGCGACCAGTACCGGAGGGTTTCTGCTAGTACAGATCCTGGGCGCGTTGTTCGGGTTTCTGCTGGGCTCGTATTTGAGTGACGCGATCGGCCGCAAAGCAACCTTCATGTGGTCGGCGATAGGTTCGTTCGTGATGATCCTTATCTACATGTTCGTGCCGATGGGCAACACAGCACTGCTGTTTGTTGGCATCCCGCTCTTCACGATCTTCCTGGTCAAATTCCCGCCGATGGGACCGTTTATGACGGAACTCTATCCGACCGCGGTGCGGGGCACGGCACAAGGCTTCTGCTATAACGGCGGTCGGGCGCTCGGCTCGCTGCTCCCGACATTGGTCGGGTTTGTCAGTCAGAGCCTGCCGCTCGGCGCGACGATCGCATTCTTCAGCGCCTTCGCCTCCGGCCTCATGATCGTGATGCTGCTGATGTTGCCCGAAACCCGCGGCCGCAGCCTCGCCGAGCCTCGAACCAGGGCCGGCAGGCCAGCCAGTTGCGGCGGCGAGACGAGCTAGGAACTTACGCCGATCAGCTAGGCGCAGGGTCGAGATCCAGCATCAGCCGCAAATTCTGCACTGCCGCGCCCGACGCCCCTTTGCCGAGATTGTCGAGGCTGGGCGACGAGCACGGCATGACGGCGCGGCTCGTTGGCGCAGACGTAAAGATCGAGCTGGTTGGTTCCATTGAGCGCCTCCGGTTCGAGCTTGTCCGCCCTGTTGTCCGCCGCGACCGTTACGTGTTCCGAACCCTCGTAAAAGGCGCGCAGGGCCTCCCGTAAATCGGCGCCGGTCGGCCTCCGCGGCAGGTCGTCGAGGTAGAGCGGTACGGAAACCAGCATGCCCTGGCGGAAATGCCCGACCGAGGGCATGAAGATCGGCCGCCGCGACAGCCCGGCGAAGAGCTCGATCTCCGGCACGTGCTTGTGCTCGAGACCGAGCGCGTAAAGCTCGAAGGCCGGCCCGCCTGCGCGATCATGCGCCTCGATCATGGATCTGCCGCCGCCGGAATAGCCGCTGACCGCGCTTATCGTGATCGGGTAGTCGGGCGGGACGAGTCCCGCCTGGACGAGCGGGCGCAAGAGAGCGATAGCGCCGGTCGGGTAGCAGCCGGGATTGGCGACTTTGCGCGAGATGGCGATCTTTCCGGGCTGATCGGGCGCCATTTCCGGAAAGCCGTACGCCCATTCGGGATCGACCCGGTGCGCGGTGCTGGCGTCGAGCAGTTTCGGTGCGTCGCTGCCCAGCGCCGCGGCCAGCGCGACCGCCTCTCGCGCAGCATCATCCGGCAAGCACAGTACGACGAGGTCGCACGCTGCCATCATGTCCTGCCGAGCCGACGGATCCTTGCGCTGCGCTGCGGGCAGGCTGCGCAGCGCTATCTCGGGCACCATTTCGAGCCGCTTTCGGATGCCGAGACCAGTCGTGCCAGCCTCGCCGTCGATGAAGACGCTCGGTTGATTGCTCGCCATTGGAGTGCCCCTGCGCTATCGTGCGGTCGACCCAGGTTTCAGCGGAGTTGGTCCTTATGACGGAAAGCAGCGCGCCTCTCAATTGTCTTGCCGGGGTCAGGGTACTCGATTTGACCCAGTTCGAGGCCGGCCCCTCCTGCACCGAGGCGCTCGCCTGGCTCGGCGCCGAGGTCGTCAAGGTCGAGAACCCAAGTGGCGGGCGAGCCCGGCCGGACCTCTTTCGCCGGCCCTCCCGGCAGTCCCAACTCTTTCTATTTCTTCGAATTCAACGCCAACAAGAAGTCGGTCACCGTCAACCTCAAATCCGAGCGCGGCCTGGCGCTGGTCAAGGAGATGGCGAAGAAGGCCGACGTGATGATCGAGAACATGGCGCCCGGAACGATCGAGCGGCTGGGGCTCGGCTATGAGGCGATCCGCGCCCTCAACCCCGGCATCATCTACGCCCAGGTCAAGGGCTTTGGCGAGGGCAGCCCCTACGAGAAGAACCTCGCCTTCGACATGATCGCGCAGGCTTGCGGCGGCACGATGAGCATCACCGGCGAGCCCGACGGGCCGCCGATCAGGCCCGGCCCCTCGCTCGGCGACACCGGCACCGGCATGCTGATGGCGATCAGCATCCTCGGCGCGCTCTACGAGCGCCGCGCCACCGGCCAGGGCAGGCGCCTCCAGGTGGCGATGCAGGACGCGATGCTGCACTACATTCGCTTTGCCTTTCAGACCCAGGCGGTCACTCGGCCGGGCGGCGCCGCCGCAACGGCAACCGCAGCAACTGACGGCGCCGTCGGGGCATTTTTCCGTGTGCTCCGGGCGGCGCCAATGACTGGATCTACGTTTTTGCCCGCCAGAAGGACCACTGGCACCGCCTGCTCAAGCTCCTCGGCCGCGAGGAACTGATCGGCGACCCGCGCTACGAAACCGCGCCAGCCCGCGGCGAGCGCATGGAAGAGGTCAACGCTATGGTCGCCGACTGGACAAAGCGCCGCGACAAGCACGAGGCGATGCACCTGATCGGCGCTGCGGGGGTCCCGGCGGGCGCCGTGCTCGACACGATGGAGTTGATGAACGAGCCGAGCTTCACCGAGCGCGGCATCCTGCAGACGGCGCAGCATCCGACCGGGCCTTTCAAGATGCCGTCCTGGCCGGTACGCTTCGACGGCCGCCCGCCCAAGCTCGAGCCGGCGCCGTTGCTGGGGCAGCACAATGCGCGAGTGTTCGGCGACTGGCTCGGCATGAGCGCCGGCGATGTCGACGCACTGAAAAAAGAAGGCGTGATCTGACGAGTTCTGCCCATCCGTCAGCCCCCGCGAAAGCGAGGGTCCAGGGCAACGCGGCAGGATATCGCCGCCCTGGATTCCCGCTTCCGCGGGAACGACGAGAACGATCAGAGAGGAGATACGCAAGATGGCGGAACTGACGGGTAACGAGATCCTTGCCCGGTGCCTGAAGGCGCAGGGCGTCAAGGATATGTTCTTCATCATGGGCGGGCCGATGCTCGACGCCGAGCTGTGCTCATCAAGGAAGGCATCCGCCTGATCGACACGCGCCACGAGCAGGGCGCGGCCTATATGGCGCAGGCCTATTCGCGGGTGACGCAGGGGCCGGGCGTGTGCATGGCGGCGAGCGGCCCGGCGACGTTGAACTTCAGCACCGGCCTCGCCAATGCGCTGATCGATTGCTGCCCGGTCGTCGCGCTCGGCGGGTCGAGCCCGATCAGCCAGTTCGGCCGCCAGGTGTTCCAGGAGATCGATCAGGTCAAGGCGCTCGAGGGCTGCGTCAAATACGCCGACCGCGTCCACAATCTGAAGCGCATGCCGCAACAGATCAATTTCGCGTTCCAGAAGGCGATGAACGGCAAGCCCGGCCCGGTCTATCTCGATTTCCCGGGCGACGTGCTCTACACCACGGTCGACGAGGCGCAGGTCGATTGGAGCTATATGCGGCCGGCCGATCATCAGGGCGCGCCCCTATGCCGAGCCCAAAGCGATTGAACGCGCTCGTCGACGCGATCAGCAACGCGCGCCAGCCGATCATCGTCTCGGGCAGCGGCGTGTTGTGGTCGCAGGCCTGGGACGAGATGCGGGCGTTTGTCGAGAAGGCCGGGATCCCGTTCTACACGACCCCGCAGGGCCGCGGCGTCGTGCCGGACGACCACCCCTATTCCTACCTGACGATGCGCAACGACGCGTTCCGCGACGCCGACCTGATCATCATCCTCGGCACGCGCACGAACTACGTGATCGGCCACGCCCTGCCGCCGCGCTTCAGCGCCGACGCGAAGGTCGCGCGCATCGAGATCGACCCCGAGGAGATGGGCAACTCGGCGCGCAATATCGACATCCCCATTGTCGGCGACTGCAAATCGGTATTGCAGCAATTGTGCGAGGCGGTCGACGCGCAGCACCGCCGACCGCTTCCAGGGCTGGCGCCAGAAGCTGGCCGACGGCGAGGCGAAGAAGCGCACCCGCGCCGGCGGCAATTACCCGACCGACGGCGACATCCATCCGCTGCGGCTGTGCGAGGAGATCAAGAACTTCATGCAGCGCGACGCGATCCTCTCGGTCGACGGGCAGGAGATCCTCAATTTCGGCCGCCAGTCGATCCCGACCTTCGTCCCCGGCCACCGGCTCAATTCCGGGCCGTTCGGCACGATGGGCGTCGGGTTGCCGTTCGCGGTCGGCGCCAAGGCCGCCAAGCCCTCCGCACAGGTCATCTGCCTGCACGGCGACGGCTCCTTCGGGCAGAACGCGATGGAGCTCGACACCGCGGTCCGCCACAAATTGCCGTTGCTGTGCGTCATCAGCCTCAACGGCGGCTGGACCGCCGACCCCGAACGCAACAAGCCCGGCCGCGATCTCGGCTACACGCGCTACGACAAGATGGCCGAAGCGCTCGGCTGCTACGCCGAATATGTCGAAGAGCCCGAGGACATCCGCCCGGCCTTGCAGCGCGCCTGGAAGAAGGTCGAGGAGGGCATGGTCGGCTTCGTCAACGTCAAGACCGACTACCGCGCCCGCGCCACGACCGTGCGCTTCTCCAGCCGCGAGACCTGAGCGGCGAACGTCGAAGCCCTGGAAAGAGGGCGCCTGAGCGCCCTCTTTTTCTAACAACTCGGATCTCGCCGCGTGGCGGGTAAACCGATCGTCCTGTCGAAGCACGCGCGAGACATGGTCAAGGAGCGCAAAATCGCACCCGAATGGATTGAGCACGCTCTGCGGAGCCCGGTTTTTAAGGAGCCTGATCCCCGCCACCGCGGAGCAGTCCGAGCTTACTCGCCGATCGCGGCGTTCGGCAATCGCATGCTCAGGGTCGTTTATTATGATACCGGAACGGAAATTCGGGTGATCACGCTCTTCTTCGATCGGCGGGCAAGGGCAAGGAGTCAGATGCCATGAGGATGACGGTGGATAAGGAGGCCGATGCTCTCTACATCCGGTTCGACGAGGCCAAAATCGTCGAGTCGGAAGAGGTCAGCGACGGCATCATCCTCGATTTCGATGCCAGCGGCCGAGTAGTCGGCTTCGAAATGCTATACGTTCGACAGCGGTTTCCTGACGCCGATCTCTCGCGAGTGGAAGTCGAAATGGCGTAGGCGCCGGACGATGGCGATTTCCTCCACCCCACGGAAGGGGGCCCCATTTTTGCTTTTTGACTTACGACCCCGCGCCCGCTGTTTTCGCTGTTATTGCCGAAAAATACAGCGGCAAATCCCACCTCAGCCACAGATTTCCTCGGGTTTTGGAGGAGCGGCCACGCAAAATAACAGCGAGAAACAGCGAGCGAAACAGCGAAGAACAGCGGGATGTCACTGTAAACTGCTGCGAAAACGGCGAACGGTACCGGTCGTTGTGTGGACTGACCATAATTGCAAAAGGAAATATCATTGACCACAGGTCCCGTATACACGTAATGGCGTCAATTTTCCGACCGGCCATCGAGATTCGCCCAAGCCTCTTTGCTTAATGTGCGCGGGCGGCTGATTGGTGTAGGATCGCGCGCCACCGGGGAGGCGCCATGGAGCCCCAAGGGCCAGCTCGCGTCGAACGTCGGCTCGCGGCGATCCTCGCCGCCGACGTCGCGGGTTACTCGCGCCTCGTCGAGGCAGACGAGCAAGGCACCCTCGAACGCCTCAAAGCGCTGCGCCGCGAGCTTATCGATCCGAAAATCGCCGAGCACCGCGGCCGCCTGGTCAAGACCACCGGCGACGGGTTGCTCGTCGAGTTCGGCAGCGTGGTGGATGCATTGCGCTGCGCCGTCGAAGTGCAACGCCACATGGACGGGCGCAATGCCCGCGTGCCGCCCGACAATCGCATCGAGTTTCGTATCGGGATCAACGTCGGCGACATCGTTGTCGAGGATGGCGACATCTTTGGCGACGGCGTCAATGTGGCGGCGCGTCTCGAAGGCCTGGCAGAGCGGGGCGGCATCTGCATCTCGGCCCGCGTCCAGGAGGATGCGGCGGGCCGCCTCGACCTCGCCTTCGAGGACATGGGTGAGCAAGCGCTCAAGAGTGTCGAGCCAAAGAAGAAACGGGGAGGAATGACGGCTTTCGTTTAATCTCGGCATCACGACCCGACTCCTGGCTGACCATCCCGGCAACTGGTGGCCTGCTGCTATTCTCCTCGCGGATGTGGCGTGGTATCGGCTTCTGCCGTTATGTTGCCGGGGACAGTCTCGTTAGGGGAGGAAACAGTAATGGCACGCAACGGCGATCTTCCGATCACCGACCGGATATTGGCAATTCGCGAGCGCTGGCATACGAAGCGGCATCCGTTCTTTCTCGCCTTTGGCGAAGGGAAATTGCCGCTGAGGGCTTTGGGCCGCTATCAGGCATTGCATTACCATTTCGTGTCGCGGGCGTTGGCGAGCTTCGGAATGCTCTATGCGCGCGGCTATCATTTCGAGGACGTGCGCAAGATGATCGCCGAGAACATCGCCGAGGAAGAAGGGCTGAAGGCGATCCCGGAGCCGGGTCACGAGCCGCATGACCACAACGAGCTGATCCTGCGCTTTTGCCGCGCCGCGGGCCTCACCGACGACGAGGTTCGCAATACGAAAATGCCGCCCGCCTGGTGGGCGCGCTCGCTCTACATGTACCATACGACCGCCAATGAGCCGGTCGGCGTGATCCTGGCGATGCAGACGACCCAGGAGGGCCAAATGCCGGGATTGATCGGCGAGGTCCTGCTGCCGGCATTCGAGAAGCATTACGGCTTCAAGTTGAAGTCGCCGGAGATCGAGTTCTTCACCGAGCACGACGCCGCCGATGTCGAGCACAGCCGCCGCCAGATCGAACTGTGCGGCCGCTATCTCGATACCCCGCAGCTCGAGGCGCGGGCCGAGCAAGTGGCCGAGGAGATCTGCGAATTGCGCTGGGCCTCGATTTCCGAGCTCTATCGCTCGGAAATGCTCGGCGAGAAGGAGATCCTGCCGCCGGGGGTCATCAGATAATCCCGGCCACCGCCTATTTGCCCGCCGCCTATTTTATCGTGCCGTCGCGATCAGTGCGGAGAGGGAGGTTGGGAAGCGGGCGATGAAAACCACCCGGTTGCTTACATCCCTAGTGCTGATGAGCGCGGCTCTTCTGTCGCGAGCTTTGGCCCAGGAGACGGGTGGTGCACAGGAGGGTGGTCCTCTGAATGCGATCAGTCCCGGTTCCTATGGTCCAGGTTTCTACAGTTCAGGTGTGACCGGTCCAGGCTCTTATGGCCCTGGTTCCTACGGTTCCGGTTCCTACGGTCGAGGGACTGGAGCCGCCACTGGTCCGCCGACCCCTTTTAGCTACTTTAACTCAGGGGAGCTGCCGCTGGCACTAGCGTAACGCCGAGCGCCCCTCTCCGATAATAGCCAGGTGCGTCTGCTACATAACTCCGTTAAAACGCGGGCCCGCGAGAGAGTGATCGCCGGCCGCGGCATATCAGTCTCTGGCCGCAAGGAGCGGTTCCCCGGGTTGCTTGTCGCCGAGACGCAGCAGCGGCACAAAAGCGAATGCCACGGCGGTGAACGCGGCCGATAACAGGATCAGGGGATTGAGCTGGCGGTGAAACAGATGCTCGTACAGAAAGGAGCCGAGATTATCGGATAGGGCTCCCGTAAAGTTGGTGACCGACATCAACGCCGCAAATGCGAAGCCTTCCGAGCGAGGCGGACAATAATCCGCGGCCAGACTCAACGTCGCGACAAAGGCGATCATCGTTGCAATCCCGCTGAAGAAATTGATCGCCGCCGCGAGGGCCTCGCTCCACAGCAACAGAAAGGCTGCCGTCGTCACGATGCCGAGCGCGATGCTCAAATTGAGCAGCGCCTTGGCCGTGATGCCCTTCAAAAGCCGGCGGTACAGCAGCGCGCCGGCGATCCAGCCCGCCGAATTGATCGAGCCGAGAATCCCGATGTACTCTTGCGAGAATTTGAGGTCGTCGGTCATATGATAATAAAGTGGCGTGCCGAGCCCCGGGTTGAGGTAATAGACAAAAAGAAAGAGCGCGATTATCCAAAGGTCGCGCAGCGTGAAGGCGGCCAGCAGGCTGGCGAAAGTCCTTTTCATTTCGGGGAGATTGACGCGGCTCTGCGGCTCGCCGATCAGAAATCGCGCCGGCGCCGACGACGATCAGCGGGGCGACGGCGATGATCGCGGCGGCGCCGTGCAGCGCCCCCTCCGGCGTCAGCCTCTCGACCAGCTCACCGCCGATAAAGCCGCAGGCCATCGCCGCGATGTTGAACCACAGCCACTGCTGATTGACGAAAGAATCGCTGGCGCCGAATTTCTGCCCGTTCTCGACGAGAATGGCGCCGCATACCGTGCTCGATATCGCCATCCCGTAGGCGGACAGCAGCAGGGCGACAATAATTTCGCCCGGCGAGGTGATCTGCGTCACCCAGCAATAGGCGCCCGCCGCCATCAAATTGGCGAGAACGAGGTAGCTCTTTCGGCGATAGCCGAAGAGCGGCAGGAAATCCGAAACGATCCCGTAGACCGGCTTGATGATCCAGGGAAGGTTGAGGACCGTCAGATAGGCGGTGACCTGGACCGGCGTCCACCCGTAGGTCTGTTTCAGAAAATAGTTGAGCGGCTGGGCGATCAGCCCGCCGGTCTGCCCAATCCCTTCGACGACATAGACCAGCGCGAAAAACAGCATGAGCCGGCTGATCTGCCGGCTCTCGTCATGACGGGCGGAGGTACAGGGCGTCGCGGCGGACCCTTCGGCGGGTTTATCTGACCGCGACAATGACCTCGATCTCGACCGGGATCCCGCCGGGCAACGAGCTCATGCCGACGGCGGAGCGCGCATGCCGCCCGCGCTCGCCGAACACCTCGACAAACAGATCGGAGCAGCCGTTGACGACCTTCGGATGATCCTCGAAATCGGGGGCGGCGTTGACCATCCCGAGCACCTTGACGATGTCCTCCACGCGGTCGAGATCGCCGCCGAGCGCATCCTTGATCGCCGCGATCAGCACGAGCCCGACGCCGCGCGCGTGACGATATCCTTCGTCGATCGACATGCCGGCGCCGAGCTTGCCCTTGCGGCATTTTGCCGTCGGAGCCGTCGGGCGGGCCCTTTCCCGAAAGATAGAGCAGATTGCCCACGCGCTTGGCGTGGACATAGTTGCCGAGCGGGCCGCCGACCTGCGGCAGTGTCAGTCCCAACTCTTTTAAGCGCTGCTCGATGCTCATGTCCCGGTCTCCTGCTGTGTCATCGGCATCGATATCTGCCGATCTGCGCACTGCCGTCCTGATCGTAGGCGATCAATTCGGCATTCTTGCCCAATGAATGGCAATGAACCTGGGCAACCGAATCCGCTACCGCATTGGGTGTGTTGTCGGGATACCACCGCAGAGTTATCCCATCGGGCGATTGGTCGAGCGTCCAAGGCGGCCCGCTGCAAGCTGCAAGGCAAAATAAAATCGCGATCCCGGCAGCCCGGATCGCGGGATTTCGGCATCGACCGCATCACCGCGCTTGGGTCGGGCCGCCGGAGGGCTGAACGGCTCCGGTCAACTTTTGCCAATCGATCGCGCTGCCCAGCTTCAATGGCGTGCCCGCTTCCGGCATCGGGTATTTGAGGCCGCTCGCGCAGTTGAACAGGACGACCCGCTCGTCGGGACGGACCCGTCCCGTCGGCGAGCGCCTGCTTGTAGGCCGCATAGGTCGCCGCGCCCTCGGGACACAACAACAGCCCCTCCTCGGCGGCAACCTCCCGCCATGCCCCGGCGATCGCGTCGTCACTGACGGCGCTGGCAAACCCGCCACTTTCGCGCACCGCGCGCAGGATCAGGAAATCGCCGATCGCTTGCGGCACGCGAATGCCGGCGGCGAAGGTGTGCGCGTTCTCCCAACGCGGGGCGTGTTCCGCACCTTCCTCCCAGGCCTTTACCATCGGCGCGCAACCGGTCGCCTGGACCACGACCATCCGCGGCCGCTTCGGCCCGATCCAGCCGATTGCCTCGAGCTCCTCGAAAGCCTTCCACATGCCGATGATCCCGGTGCCGCCGCCGGTCGGGTAGAAGATCACGTCCGGCAATTCCCAGCCGAGCTGTTCGGCGAGCTCGAGGCCCATCGTCTTCTTGCCCTCGATGCGGTAGGGCTCTCGCAGGGTCGAGCAGTTGAACCAGCCGACTTCCCGTTCGCCCTCGGCTGACCAGCTTGCCGCAATCGTCGATCAGCCCGTTGACGAGAAACACCTCGGCACCCTGCATTGCGATCTCGCGGACATTGACCGCCGGCGTATCGTCGGGACAGAAGACATAGGATTTGATGCCGGCGCGCGAGCAGTAGGCGGCCATCGCCGCCCCGGCATTGCCGTTGGTCGGCATCGCCATCGTCGCGACCCCGAGCTCTTTGGCCATCGAAACGGCCAGCGCCAGCCCGCGCGCCTTGAAAGATCCGGTCGGCAGGCGCCCTTCGTCCTTGACCAGGATCTCGCCACCGCCGAGCCGCGCAGCAATGCGCGGCAGCGAGATCAACGGCGTCACCACCTCGCCGAGGGAAACCACATCGCCCGGCCGGCGCACCGGCAACAGCTCGCGGTAACGCCAGAGCGTCTGCGGCCGGTAGGCGAGCATCTCGCGAGGCAGTGCCCGGCGGACACCGTCGAGGTCGTAGCGCACCAATAACGGACGGCTCGCCTTTGAGAGCGTCTGCAGAGTGTCCGCCGGATAGCGCTCGCCGGTCAGGCTGCACTCCAGATGCGTCACGAATGTCGGCAACGCGCCGCCCGTCCACTCGACCATAGGACCCTCCTGCGGCGCTCAGGATAAGGCAGCCCGCCTGCGGAGTGGAAGAGACCGATGCGGCGCCGGTTGGAACGACAAGGCCCGGCCGGACATTATCCCTTCAGCAGCGACTTTCCAGGACCACCGATATGCTCAAATGGGCACTGTTCTTCTTCATCATCTCGATCATCGCCGCGCTCTTCGGGTTCACCGGCATCGCGGCTGCAACCGCAGGAATCGCAAAGATCCTGTTCTTCATCTTCATAGTGATCTGCGTGATCTTTCTCGTGTTGGGCCTCATGGCGGGGCGAGCAATATTCTAAGCGCGGCCTAGCCTTTGGCGGTCAACAGCGCCGTAAGCTCGTCAGGCATGCTCAGCATCGGGTAATGGCCGGTGTCGAGCTCGTGCCATTGGGCATTGAGCTTTTCGGCGGTGCGGCGCTGGTGCGCCTCGCCCGGATTGACGGCGCGGCGGCACCAGATCACGGTCGCCGGCCATTGCTGATCCCAGAAATTGTCGAGCTTGACCGGGTTCTCGTAAATCCCGATCGGATGCAGGGTATAGCGCTCCAGCGCCCAAGCCCGCGTTTGCGGGTCGAGGTCGGCGAAGAGCCGATTTTCCGCATCCTCGCGCGTCGGGCCGGCGGCGAGCCCGCTCGGCACCGCGGTCGAGCGCCGGACAATGTCGCGGATCCGCTCGCCGTCGAGCAATGCCAGCGCATCGACAAAAAACAGCCGCGAGATCCGGTCGCGCCGCATCTCGGCGGCACGGCATAGCTACCATGCCGCCCGAGCTGGTGCCGACCATCACGACGTCGCGCAAATCTTCGTAGAAGAGGAGATCGGCAATCTCGGCCGCATGGGTTTCGGTCGTGATTCCCGGGCGCAGCGAATGCTTGCGCTCGGCGCAGCCGTCCAGTGACGGCGCGTAAACGGTATGCCCGGCGCCCCGCAACCGGTTCGCCACCCGCTGCCAAATCCAGCCGCCTTGATACGAGCCGTGGATCAGAACGAAAGTCGTCATTACGTCATTTCCTCTTTGTCTTTTCGTCATGCCCGCGAAAGCGGGTATCCAGGGCTACCGCAGGGGCCGATGAGCCTGGACCCCCGCTTTCGCGGGGGTGACGACAGTGGAACAGTCGTGCGCCCGAGCCGTCAATTCCCGCCGGTGACGTCGATCGTGACGCCGGTGACAAAATCGGCGTCGCTCGAGGCGAGAAAGCAGATGACCTTGGCCTGATCGGCGGCTTCTGCCACGCGGCGCAGCGGGGTGCGGGCGATCTCGGCCGCCTGCGCCTCCTGCGAGCGCTTGTCCCAATGCGGGCGAATGCGTTCGGTCAAGGTAAGGCTCGGGGCGATCGCGTTGATCGTGACGCCGTATGGCCCCAGTTCAAAGGCCAGCTTGCGGGTGAAGGCGATGATGCCGCCCTTGGCCGCGGCATAGGCGCTGCTGCTCGACTCGCTCAGACCGCGCCCGGCGATCGAGGCGAGGTTGACGATTTTGCCATGCCGTCGCCGCTTCATGATCGGCACGACGGCGTGCGTGAACAGAAACGTTCCGTTTAGGTTGAAGGCGATCAGCGTCTTCCATTCCTCAAAGGTCAGCTCGTCGACATTGGCGCCGGAATTCGCGATGATCGTGCTGCCGCCGACGGCATTGACGAGGATGTCGACGGCGCCGAACTCCTTCTCGACCGAAGCCACCGTTACTTCGACCTGCTGCTGGTCGAGGGCGTTGCACAGCCGCCCGTGCGCCCGCCCGCCGGTGTCGCGCAATGCCGCGACGGCGGTCTCGAGCCGGTCCGGGTGATTGTCGACGCCGACGACGACGGCGCCTTCCCGCGCCATGATCTCGGCGGCCGCGCGGCCGATCCCGTTGGCGAAGGCGGTGACGACCGCGACCTTGTCGGTGAACCGCATGGCTCCCCCCTTTCATCTCTGCTATTGCCAACGCATTGTCTGAGAAGAGACGAACACGGGAGAGCGGCCAATGCAACTCGGGATTCATCTACCGCATGCCGGCGAGCAGGCGACGCCGGACAAGATCCGCCGCGCGGCGATGCGGGCCGAGGATATGGGGCTCGACGATGTCTGGGTCAGCGAGCACATCATCGTGCCGCGTGCGACCTTCCCCCGCTCGCCATTATTCTACGACCCGGTGCTGAGCCTGACCTGGGCCGCCGCCGTCACCAAGCGGGTGCGGCTCGGCACCAGCGTATTGGTATTGCCGATGCGCCACCCGCTGCCGCTCGCCAAGGAACTGGCGACACTGCAGAATTTCTCGCGAGGGGCGGCTGATCCTCGGCGCCGGGGTCGGCTGGCTGGAGGCCGAGTTCGCCGCTTTGGGGTCGCCGTTCCACGAACGCGGGCGGCGCACCGACGAAGGCGTCGCGATGATGCGCGCGGTGTGGACGCAGGACCCGGTGAGCTTCCACAGCAAATACATCCCGGCCGAGATCAACGAGATGACGATGCAGCCATTGCCGGTCCGGCCGATCCCGATCTGGTTCGGCGCGCGCTCGGAGGCCGCCTACAAGCGCACGGTGCGGATCGGCGACGGCTGGCACGGCAGCCAGCTGACGCCGGAAGAGGCCGCGCCGATCGTCAAGCGGCTGCGCAGCGACCGGCCCGAGCCGGAGTTCACGATCTCGATGCGGACGCACTGGAACGGCAAGGACGAAGGCGAATTGCGCGACCGGGTCGCCGCTTATGAGGCGGTCGGCGTCCAGCACATCATGGTGGCGCCGGTCAATCGCGAAATCGATGATTGGGACCAGGTAATCGAAGGCGCCGGACGCCTCGCGGCCAGCCTTTAGCTGTCCCTGGAGCCCCTCTCCGCCCTTCAGGGGGGAGAGGAAGGGGCCCACGCGGCAGGCGTGGGAAGGTGAGGTGGGCGACCGCCCGCTCTGGAATCCCCCACCTCACCCCGGCCCTCTCCGTACCCAAGGGCGGAGAGGGAGATGCTGTTCCTCGCCCGCTCAGATTGCATTCCCGCTTTTGAGGCTGTAATGAAATTGCGATTAGCTGGATCGGCATCGTGCGTCCTTCGAGACAGCTGCTTCGCAGCTTCCTCAGGATGAGGAAGTCTCTAATGCCATCAAAGGATTACCTCATGCTGAGGGCGCCCGCAGGGCGCGTCTCGAAGCACGCACCACCGCTATGCAGCTAATTTCCTGACAGCCTCTTTTGCGGGAATGACGAATTAGAGTAATTCTACCGGTATAGGTTGGTGTGCCAGCAGTTCCAGACCGAGGAGGTGATTTGATGAGCTATACTCTCGAACGGTTTTCCAGCGAGTGTCACCGCATTCTTGCGGCGGATCCGGGGGTGGAGGGCCGCAAGAAGGTGTGCGCGCTCGTCCAGGACGTGCTCAAGGACGAGGATTTTGTCAGCACGCATCTCCACGACGGAGTGCCGGAACGGAAGATCCTCTACGAGGATCCGGAACTCGGGTTTTGTATCCTCGGCCACGTCAATCACGGCGCGCGGGAGAGCAAGCCGCACGACCACGGTCCGACCTGGGCAATCTATGGCCAAGCGCGCGGCAAGACGATCATGAGCGACTGGTCGATGCTGGAGCCCGCCTCCGAGGACAAGCCGGGCAAGGTGCGCCTCGTCAGGGAATATGCGCTGTCGCCCGGTGACGCGCACCTTTACAACGAGGGCGACCTGCATTCGCCGCGCCGCGAAGGCCCGACCCGGCTGATCCGCATCGAGGGGCGGAACGTCGAGAAGATCCGCCGCTTCCCTTACGAAGCCGTGTAGCGGCGGGGGCAAATCCCGGAAGACGAGGAGGGCGCCTTCGGCGCCCTCCTGCGGTTCGGCTTACGAGGCCGGCGGAGGCCCGCCTACCGTCACATCGACACGCCGGTCTTGGCTCGGTGTCGGCTCATTGTTGCTCTCGCCTTGTCAGCTGACCGGGGATGTCTATAACGTAATGCTCTCGCCGATCGGTAGATGCAAACCGAATACTGAGTGCTGAGTGCTGAGGTGGAGTTCTCAGCAGCCGGAAGCGGGAACTGACAACTCGACGCGACGATTTTGCGAGCGGCCCTGTGCGGTGTCGTTCGAAGCCACCGGGTTTGTGTCGCCAAATCCTTGCGCCGAGATGAGTTCGGGCTTCACGCCCTGCGAGATCAGGAACTCCATCACGTTCTCAGCACGTTTTTGCGACAGGTCCTGATTTGAGGTGATGCCCTGCCGCTCCAGCGCCGGACCGACCGGTTTATTGTCGGTGTAGCCGCTCACCAGGATCTTGTTCTGTAACGTCGGCGCCAACTTCGCTGCCATACCAGCGATGATCTGCTTTCCCCGATCGCTCATCTGCCAGCCGCCCGACGGGAATAGCAAGTCGCTGTTTACGGTGTACTTGATCGCTCCTTGAAGTCGACAGATCTGTGCCTTATCGGCGGCAACTTGCGCCGACAACGCCGCGTTCTGCTGCTGAGCCTGCTGATATTGCGCTTGGAGTTGGTCGTACGTGCTTTGCGAGACGCAGGCGGAGAGAAAGACGGATGCCATCAGCGGAAACACCACTACGCCGCCCTTCAGACTATATCTCATTGCTTCGAGGTTCCCCCAATGGTTGATTAACCGAGCTAATAACGCCCGTACACGTCTAACACCCAATCCACGGACCTGCAACAGCAGTCTGCTTCAAACCCCCTCAACCGCCCGCCACACCTTGGGTATTCACATAAACCGAATAGATCGATTGGCTGGCGGCCATGAAGAGCCGGTTACGCTTGCGTCCGCCGAAGCATAGATTGGCGCAGCGCTCGGGCAGCGAGATATGGCCGATCATCGTTGCGTCGGGGGTGAACACGGCAACGCCATTGAGCCCCGGCGTCATGCCCCAGCCGCACCACAGATTGCCTTCGATATCGCAGCGGAAGCCGTCGGGTGTTCCCTCGCCGGCATTGATGAAGACGCGCCTATTGGCGAGCCTGGTGCCGTCGTCGACCACATCGAAAACGCTGATGAGACGCGGCCTGGCGCGGGACTCGACGATGTAGAGCCTGCCCTCATCGGGCGAAAAACAAAGGCCGTTCGGACCGTTGATGTCGCCGGTTACGACCGTTGCGGCGCCGGTCCTGCCGTCCACCCGATAGACGTTGGTCGGCAATTCCGGTGCCGCCCGCTCGCCCTCGTAATTGCCGAGGATCCCGAACGGCGGATCGGTGAACCAAATAGAATCGTCCGATTTGACGATCACGTCGTTGGGCGAGTTGAGCCGCTTCCCCTCGAACCGGTCGAGAATGACGGTGATCGACCCGTCGTATTCGGTGCGCGTGACCCGCCGCCCCTCGTGCTCGCAGGTGACGAGCCGCCCCTGGCGATCGCGGGTATTGCCGTTGGCGTGGTTCGAGGGCCTGCGGAAGACACTCGCCGCGCCGGTCTCCTCGTCCCACCGCATGATCCGGTTGTTCGGGATGTCGCTCCATAGCAGGTAACGGCCATCGCCGAACCACACCGGGCCTTCGGCCCAGCGAAACCCTGTCGCCAGACGCTCGACCGCCGCATTGAATGGCGGCTTGATATTGTCAAAGCGCGGATCGAGCGTGCGGATGGCAGGGTCCGGATAGCTCTCGGCGGGCTCCCACCGCGGTGTCGGCGTAAGCGGGGTGGCCACCCCCAGTGTTGGAGCCGTATTTGTGTTCATCCCCGCCGTCCCACCCGAAACTCCCTCTCCGCCCTTGGGGGCGGAGAGGGCTCGGATTTAGATGATCTTTTCCTCGCGCAGTGCAGCGAGCTCTTGTGCAGAGAGGCCGAGCAGCTCGCCGTAAACGGCGTCGCTGTCGGCGCCGAGCAACGGGGAGGCGGTAATCGGCACCTTCGAGCCGCTCATCTTGACCGGCCAGCCCGGCATCTTGAAATCGCCGCGCACCGGGTGCTTTACGGTGACGAATATCTCCCGGCGGTTGAGGTCGGGGTCGTTCGACAACTCCATCGTATCCATGATCGCGCCGGCCGGGATCCCCTGCTCGCCGAGCCGCTGCATGACTTCCATCTTGTCATGGTGGATCGTCCACTCCGCGATCATCTCGTCGACTACGTGACGGTTCTTGAACCGCTCTTGCGGGCTGTCGAAGCGGGGGTCGCCGATCAGGTCTTCGCGGCCCATGATCTTCAAAAGCCGTTCCCAATGCTGGGGATTGGCTCGCGAAGTATAGATGTAGCAATAATCGTTCGGACCGTCGCCTTTGCACTTGTACGTCTCGCTCGGCGAGTTGGTGCCCATGATGCTCTGATTGCCCATCCGCGGCGCGGCTTTGCCCCACAGCGCCTGGGCGGCATAAGAGATGCGGCCGTAATTGATGACGCATTCCTGCATCGCCAGCTGAATGCGCTGGCCCTCGCCGGTGAACTGGCGCTGGTAGAGTGCCGCGAGGACGCCAATCGCGCCGTGCAACCCGGTGCCGGTATCGCCGATCGTCAGACCGGGCTTGATCGGGCGGCCATCGGGCTCGCCGGTGATCGACATCGCGCCGCCGGTCGCTTGGGCGATCATGTCAAAGGCGAGGAAGCTCTTATAGGGGCCGTCCTGGCCAAAGCCCTTGACCTGGGCATAGATGATCCGCGGGTTGATCTCGCGCACGACGTCGTAGCCGAAGCCGAGCCGCTCGATGACCCCAGGAGCGAAATTCTCGGCGAAGACGTCGGCTTTCTCGATCAGCCCGCGCAACAGCGCGCGGCCCTTGTCGGTCTTCAGATTGGCGGTGACGCTGCGCTTGTTGGCGTTGAGCAGCATGAAGTAATGCGAGTCGACGCCTTTTTTGTCGGTCGATGCGCCGCGGCCCTGCTCGCCCTTGGTCGGCTCCTCGACCTTGATCACCTCGGCGCCGAGCCAGGCCAAGGTCTGGGTCAAGGACGTCCCGGCCTCGAACTGGGTCAGGTCCACCACCCGCACACCATGCAAGGCGCCACGCTGAAGCGTGGTGGCCTGGTCGGTGGCGGGCGTTGGGTTGTTAGGCATATGATTCCCTCCTGGTCGTGATCGATCTCCGCCGCGCGCTGCCTGATCCTTTGGTCTATCGGGCGACGGGTTCAAAGCTGATTTACGGGCCTCACCCTGGCAACAGGATCATGTTCGGACTGTCAGCCTTCTTCGCTCCGCCGTCAACGCCAAATGCCCCGCGGGGCGTGGGAAGCAGGGTTTCCGCTTGTCGCGATTTCTGGGCGGGGGCATCCTGAGCGCGCTCGACGAGATCTCCCGGAGAGGGCTATGACGAGTGCCGCTGTTCGCTTTGTTGCACCGTCCGGCCCGGAGGAACTCATTGCCCGTGCCAAGGCGATGCTCCCCGAGATCCGGGAGTTGGCCGAAGAGACCGAGCGCAACCGCACTATCGCGCCGCACATAATCGGCAAGATCCGCGATGCGGAACTGTTGCGGACCTGCCGGCCAAAGGAGTTCGGCGGCTTCGAATTCGACGCGGTGGTCGCGCTCGAGATCGCGCTGACGGTCTCGGCGGCCTGCGCGTCGACTGGCTGGGCGCTCAACGGCGCTCTCTCCAACGGCATCTCGTTCGGCCATTACCCGATCGAGACCCAGCGCGAACTGTGGGGCGGCGGCGACGACCCCTTCACCTGCGCCTGTTTCGCCCCGACCGGCGCTGCTGTGCCGACCGAGGGCGGCTATGTGCTGAGCGGCAAATGGTCGTTCGCGAGCGGCTGTGATCATTCGAGCTGGATCAGGCTCGGCGCGCTGATCACGCCGCCGGGCGGCGCACCGCCCCATGAAGGCGCGTTTTTTCTGTTGCCGATCGGCGATGTCGAGATCGAGGACAATTGGTCCCCCCCCCCCTGTTGCCGATCGCGTGTCGGATCGAGACACTCGTTCGTCTGCGGCCTGGCGGGCACCGGAAGCAAGAACATCATCGTGCGCGAGGCTTTCGTGCCGACGCACCGCGTGCTGTTGTTCGCCGATACGCGCTCGGGCCGCACGCCCGGCGCGCAACATCACAAGAACCCGCTCTACCGCCTGCCGCTGTTGGTGCTCGGCGCCACGATGCTGGCCTCGACCGCAGTCGGCGCCGCAAAAGGGGCGATGGAGGCCTATCTGGCGATGACGAGTGGGCGCGAGACCCGCGGCGCGCTGGCCGGCGGCGGGCTCGCAATGGCCGAATTCGCCACCGTGCAGCTGCGCGTCGCGGAAGCCTCTGCCGCGACCGAGGCGGCGGAGATGATCCTTGTCGCGGATCTGCGCAACGCGATGGAGAAATTGCGGGCCGGCGAGGAAATCACGGTCGCCGACCGCATCCGCTGCCGCCGCAACCAAGCCTATGCGACCAGGCTCGCCCTTCAGGCCGTGGAGGCGCTCAATGCCTCGACCGGCGGCTATGGCCTGATGCTCAGCAATCCGGTGCAGCGCGCCTGGCGTGACGTCAACGCCGTCGCCCGCCATGTCAGCCTCAATTGGGACGCGGTCGGCACGATGTACGGCCAGCACGCCTTTGGCCTCGAGCCCCGCGGCCAATATTAACCCAGTTATCGATAGAATCGACCGGATGGATCCATGATGGCGGCCTACCAGTACATCTATGTGATGAAGGGTCTGAGTAAGACCTATCCCGGCGGGCGCGAGGTATTGAAGGACATCTGGCTGTCGTTCTTGCCGGGGGCCAAGATCGGCGTGCTAGGGCCGAACGGCGCCGGGAAATCGACCTTGCTGCGCATCATGGCGGGCGACGAGCGGGAATTTGCTGGCGAGGCCTGGGCGGCGGAGGGGGCGCGAGTTGGCTATCTGCCGCAGGAGCCGGCGCTCGATGAGACAAAGGACGTCTTCGGCAACGTCATCGAGGGGCTGGCTGAGACCAAGGCGTTGGTCGACCGTTTCGAGGCGGTCAGCGCACGCTTTGCCGAGGACCTCTCGGAAGCCGAGATGGATGCGCTGATCGCCGAACAGGGCGAGCTGCAGGAAAAGATCGAGCAGGCGGGAGCTTGGGACCTCGACCGCACCGTCGAGATCGCGATGGACGCGCTGCGCTGCCCGCCGGGCGACGCCGAGGTCGCCAATCTGTCGGGCGGCGAGCGGCGCCGGGTGGCATTGTGCCGGCTTCTCCTGCAGCGGCCCGATCTGCTGCTGCTCGACGAGCCGACCAACCATCTCGACGCCGAATTGGTCGCCTGGCTGCAGCGTTTCCTGGAAGACTACCCCGGGACCGTCGTGACCGTGACCCACGACCGCTATTTCCTCGACGAGGTGGCCGGGTGGATCCTCGAGCTCGACCGCGGCCGCGGTATCCCCTACGAGGGCAATTACTCGGGCTGGCTCGACCAGAAGCAGCAGCGTCTCGAGCAGGAAGGCCGGCAGGAGGCGGCGCGCCGCCGCACCCTCGAACGCGAGCTCGAATGGGTGCGCCAGAGCCCGCGGGCGCGCCAGGCCAAGAGCAAGGCCCGGCTGTCGGCCTATGAGGATTTGGTCGCGCAGAGCCGAGAGAAGGCGCCGGAGACGGCGCAGATCGTGCTCCCCCCGGGGCCAAGGCTCGGCGATCTGGTGATCGAGGCGCAGCATGTTTCGAAAGCCTTTGGCGACCGGCTGCTGATCGAGGCGCTCGATTTCCGCCTGCCCCCGGGCGGCATCGTCGGGGTGATCGGCCCGAACGGGGCCGGCAAGACGACGCTCTTTCGCATGATCACCGGGCAGGAAGAGCCCGACGGCGGCTCATTCCGGATCGGTGAGACCGTTAAGCTCGGCTATGTCGACCAGTCCCGCGATACGCTGGTCGCGACCAACAATGTCTGGGAGGAGATTTCCGAGCGGGCAGGACGAGATCGATCTCGGCCGCCGCAAGATGGCGAGCCGCGCCTATTGCGCGCTGTTCAATTTTCGCGGGCCCGACCAGCAAAAGAAGGTAGGGCAGCTCTCAGGCGGCGAGCGCAATCGCGTGCACATTGCCAAGATGCTGAAGACCGGCGCCAATGCGCTGCTGCTCGACGAGCCGACCAACGATCTCGATGTCGATACGCTGCGCGCTCTCGAGGAGGCGCTCCTGGAATATCCCGGATGCGCCGTCATCATCACGCACGACCGCTGGTTTCTCGACCGGGTCGCCACTCACATCCTCGCCTTCGAAGGCGACAGCCAGGTGGTCTGGTTCGAAGGCAACTACGCCGATTACGAGGCCGACCGGCACCGCCGCCTCGGCGCCGAGGCGGATCAGCCACACCGCATCCGCTACAAGCCTCTAACCCGAAATTGAAGGGACCCGCAACTGACGGATCAGCGGGTCTGGTGGTGTATGAAGTCCGTGATCAACTCCAGCGCCCGCCGCGCATCGGGCGAAGCGGGGTCGCGCGGGATGAAGGCGTGCGGTTGGCCCTCGAATTTGTGAAATGCGATCGAGCCGCCCGCTCTCGTATACGCAGCTGCAAAATCGCTGGCCATGCCGGGGGTCAGATTGTCGTCGGCGGTGCCTTGCATAATCAGCGCGGGCGGCTTGTCGACAGCCTCGCCGCGCTCCAGGATCAGCTGCGGGCTGCCTTCCGACATCGCCTCTTCGGAGGGCCAGAACTGGTGATGGGCTTCGACGAGCCGGTCGTTGCCGCGCTCGATGACGGCGCGGTAGCGGGCGAGCGGATCGGCCACCGGCCAGCAGGCGACGGCAAACGCCAGACGCGCATCGCTCCCCGGCAACGGCTCCGCGGCATAACGGGCGTCACGCGGCCGCAGCGCATTGAGCAGCAGGAGGTGCCCGCCGGAAGATGTGCCGAGACCGCCGACCAGTTCCGTGCGTGTGGCGAACCGCTCGGCATTCGCCTTCAGAAAGCGGATCCCGAAATTCACATCCGCAACCGTCTCGGGGTAGCGCGCCGCCGGCGGCATGCGGAAGTCGATCGACAGCACAGCGATGCCATGGACCGCCAGGTGCTCGGCGATCGCAACATTGTTGAACCGGTCGCCGGACGTCCAGGCGCCGCCATGCACTTCCAGCACCGCCGGGAACGGGGCCTCCCCTTCCGGGCGATAAAACCGGGCGAGCATCGGAATCCCTGCCGGGCGGTGGTATTCGAGGTCTTCGCTATGGATCGGCACCTCTCCGCTCCTGATCTGTTGGTGCAATCGTCTGTCGAGGCGAACTTGCCTCGTGTCCTGGACCCACGCAAGCTGCGCAGCGCGTCGTCGGCCTCCTCCAAACGTCGCGCTGAGGAGTTGGTGGGACGAGCGCGTCAGAAGGCCTGATGCGGGTCAGCTCTGACCGGCTCCTCCCGATAAATTAGGACAGCTTTTTGGTCATGTAGAAGCGCGTATGGCCGGGCGGCTCGCATTCGATCCGGGCGGCGACCTCCCAACCCTGCTTCAGGTAAAACCCCGGCGCCTGAAAGTGGAGTGTGGACAACACCGCGCGGGTGCAGCCGCGCCGCCGTCCTTCGTCCTCTGCCATGGCGAGGATCCGGCTGCCAAGCCGGCCGCGCCTCAACTGCTCCGGCAGAAAAAACCGCTCTACCCGCAAGAGGCCCAGTGACGTGCGGCCGTGCAGGCCGCCGACGACCTTCTTGGTTTCGGGATCGCGGACGAGGACGGCGAGTGCACGACTGTCCGAGTATCCCGCCTGCGCCTCGTTGTAGGCGCGCAACCCCTCCGCGATCACCGCGAGCTCGTCGTCGTCCGGGTCATCGGTCAGCGCGATCGTGGTTTCGGCTTTATCGGCCACGACGTGTCCTCCCGACCAGTCGTCATGGCCGGACTTGATCCGGCCATCCACGCCTTCGCCGCCTACTGGACCGGCGCGCCAAACGCATGGATCACCGGGTCATGCCCGGTGATGACGACTTTCAATAGAGACCTTACCCTTCGCCCTGGCCCGCGCCAATCTCAGGCGTCCATGGTGGCCGCGATCTTGGCGGCGATATCGGCGCGCCATTCCTCGATCGGCTTGAAACCGGGCTTGGCGCGGCAGATCGCTTCGGTTTCGCGGTAGAGTTCGTCCTCGGACTTGTCGAGGTCGATCTCGAACCCCAGCGGCTGCGGCACATACCACGGCGTGTCGCAGAACATCTCGATGCGGTTGCCTTCGGGGTCGCTGAAATAGACCGACCAGGCGTTGCCGTGGCAGCGCGGGTCGATGACGTTGCAATTGGCCTCGCGCACCTTGCGGAAAATGCGCTGGACGTTGGCGAGCGTGCCGACATTGAACGACACCTGCTGCACCATCGGCGTCCCGAGATCGCCATTGCGGCCGCGCACCAGCACGACCTGGTGGTGGTCGCTGGGATTGCGGCTGAGAAAGGTGATGCGCCCGTCGGGCGCGCCGTCGCTGACGACGAAACCGAGCACCCGGGTGTAGAAGTCGATCATCTTCGGCACGTCGTTGACATAGAGCCCGACATGGCTCAAGCGCGGCGATAGCTCTTGCGACATCGATTGGGTCTCCTTTCGCAGCCTGAGGATATCATAATCTCACCGGCTTCTCTGGTGAACCCCACGCCGAGAAGCAAAACCGCCTACTCCCGTGATTTGCTTCGTTCCTCCGCGCCGGCGTTCAGCGGGCGGCGTCGAGGGCGGCGGGTCTTCGAGGTCGGCGAGGAGGGTGCGGGCGGCTTGTAGGTCGGCGGTGTCGAGGCCTTCGGTGAACCAGGCGAGGATCGGGGCGAGCAAGGCGACCGCCTCTTGCGGGCGGCCCTGCTGGCGGCGTAGGCGGGCGAGGCTCATGGCGGCGCGCAATTCCCAGGACTTCGCGTTCTGCCGGCGCGCGACGTCGATGCCTTTCTCGATGGCCGCCTCGGCCTCGCTTACCGTCCCGGCGCCGGCGAGCAACGCCTCGCCCCTGAGCCGATAGAGCTCGGCTTCAAGCGGCGCTCCCCCCATCTTTTCGACCGCCTTCAGCCCGGCGGCGACCGACGCAAGCGCCGCTTCGGGTTTGCCGATCGCCAATTGCGCGTCGGCCTGCAACGCCAACAGCATATGTTGGCTCGCCCCAAGACCGTAGCTGTCCAGCCCTTGGCCAATTTGGGCCAGCCCCTTCTCGCTTTCGCCGGAGACGCTGAGCGCCCAGCCGTTCGCGCAAAGGGCGATACGCGTGACATTGCGCGATGCGCTGCTCCTCGCAGATCCTCAAAGCCCGTTCGGCATAGTCGGCGGCCGCCGATGGCTCGTGGCGAAAGATGTGAACGAGCGCGGCCCAACACAGCGTTTGGGCGAGGGTCAACGGGTGCCCGAGCGTCTCGGCGCTTCTTACCGCTGCCCTCAGCTCCTCGAGGGACCGATCCGGGTAACCGAGCATCCAGGAAATCAGCGCCAGGCAGAACTGGCATTGCACGCCGGGGTGGGAACCCGGCCAATCCGGGAACTGCATGTTCGGATCGAACATCTCGAAGCCGCGCCGAAATTGCGCAAGCGCCGGCTCGAGCTTCCCCTGATGGAACAGCGACGCGCCGAGCGCCATGTGCGCCCCGACGAGACGGGCCGCATCGCCAAGCCGTTCGGCCACACGCAACGCCTCCTCGGCAAAATGCTGCGCCTTCTCCATCTCGAGTAGGTTCATGATGGTGGAGCATACAGGCCGCGGAGCGCCGTGAACCCCCGGGGGTCATCACCGAGCTGCTGACAGAGCTCCCATGCCCGCGCATAGGTTCGGCCGATGTCGGGGTGGCTGTCAGCTTTTGGTCGCGAACAGGGCGGGACCGAGCGCCATTTGCAAATCCAGCTCGCGCTCGGCCCGCTCGCGCATATCCGGTAGCGCTTCGACCAGCGCCAGGCCTCGGTGAAATTGGTCGATCGCTTCGAGGTTCGCCGACTGGCTCGCCGCGGCCACGCCGGCTTTGTGCCAGTAGGCGATCGCCTGCGCCGGACAGTTCGCTTCGGTGTAGTGATGGGCCACCAATTCCGGTTGCGTGCTCGCCACCTCGGGAAACCGATCCTCCAGCAGCTTTGCCACCTGCTGGTGATATTGCTGGCGGGTGCGCTTCAGCAGCGATTGGTAAGCCGCGTCCTGGATCAGCGCATGCTTGAAGAGGTAGCGCGAGCGCGGCGGGCGGCCGCGCTGGTAGAGCAGCTCGTCGACCACCAGCTGACCGAGACCGCTCTGCAGCATCTCTTCCTCGATCCCGGCCAGCGCGCTGATCATGTCGTAGGCAAACTCGCGTCCCAGAACCGAGCCCAATTGTGCCACTTCACGCAGCCGCGGCGCCCGATCGAGCCGCGCCATCAACGAATCCTGCAAGGTCTCCGGGATGTGCAATTGCGCCAGCGCGCCGGTGAGCACGTAGATGTCGCCGCGGGCCTCGAGCACTCCCGAACCGAGGATGGCCTTGGTCAGCTCCTCGACGTAGAGCGGCACGCCGTCGGCCTTGGCGACGATATGATCGACCACCTCGCCGGGCAGCGACCGGCCGCCGGCCAGATGACCGACCATCGTCTCGACCTCCGGCCGCTCCAGGCGGTTGAATGTGATCGGAATCATGTGCGAGCGTTGCGGCCAGGGCGGCGTCAATTCCGGCCGATAGGTCGCAACGACCAGCATCGCCGCCGTCGGCGCCTGCTCGATCAGCATGCCCAACGTTTCCAATGTCGTCGGATCGGCCCAGTGCAAATCCTCCCAGGCCATCAGCACCGGGGTGCCTTCGGCCAGCTCGATCAGCCAGGCAACGATCGCATCGAGGGTCGCATCGCGCTCCTGCTGCGCCGTCATCGCAAGGCGCGGATAGCGGTCCTCGGGCGCCGGCACGGACATCAAATCGGCGAATAACCTGACACTCTCGGAGCGGGGCAAGGCCTTGAAGCCGGCGAGCCCGGCTTCGAGCTTCGCCAGGTGCTGCGGCGCAGTATCCTCCGGCTGCCAGCCGAACACGCGCTTCAAATGTTCGATGATCGGATGAAAGGCGCTCGCGGTGTGAAACGGCGAGCAGCGGATCGCCACCCAGATGTGGTCCTTGCCGGTCGCCTCCCGCAACCCTTCCACCAGACGGGACTTGCCGACCCCGGCCTCGCCCTGGATCAGCACGACCTGGCCGCGGCCATGGCAACTGCCATCCCAGGCGCGCAACAGCAGCCCCATCTCCTCCTGGCGCCCGACGAGGGGTGCCGCACTCCCGGTCCGGGTTGCGGCAAACCGGCTCTCGACATCCCGCGCCGATAAGACGCGCCAGGCCGGCACCGGCTCGGCGAACCCCTTGAGCTCAGATGCCCCGAGATCCTCGAGGTCGAAGTGATCGCCGAGCATCGCGCGCGTGGCCGCGCTGACGACGATCTGGTTCGGCTGCGCCAACGCCTGCAGACGCGCCGCCAGGTTCGGCGTCTCGCCGACGACCGCGGTTTCCGACGCCGTTCCTTCGCCGATCTGGTCGCCGACGATCACCGGCCCGGTGGCGATGCCGATCCGCACCGCGAGCTCGACCCCGGGCGGCCTGGATATTGCGGCATTCAGCTCCGCCATCGCATCGACGATATCGAGACCCGCCCGCACCGAACGCTCGGCCTCGTCCTCATGGGCGCGCGGGTAGCCGAAATAGACCAGGATGCCGTCGCCCATGTATTTGGCGACAAAGCCGTCATAACGCCGGATCGCGGCACTGCACCGGCTCTGAAACGACGCGATCACATCGCGCAGATCTTCCGGGTCCATCCCGGTCGAGAGTGCCGTCGATCCCACCAGGTCGCAAAACATCACGGTCAGCTGGCGGCGCTCGGCCTGGGCCGGCGCCGGTGCGGGAGGCGGTGCCGCTGCCTGTGTCGCTGTCGGGGCTGGGGGCGGCGCCTCGGCGCCGAGCGCGGCGATCGCGGAAAGGAGCTTGCGGCGATGGCCGATCAGGGTCACGCCGAGGCCAATCAGGTCCTCAGCCGTCAGGTCCGGCAGGACGTCTCCGTCGACTGCGTTGTCGCGGAACGCCGGCTCGTATTGCGCAAGACCGAGCTGCTGCAGCCAACTCGCGACATCGATCGCCATCTCAGGTCCCCTTCACGAGGGAGACCCAGCATCTGCCGCTCCCACCGCGACGGCAATAGGGGCCTATCGGCGGCCGTAATCAATGGGCCATTGCGGCGCCGCCCCCCAGCTTGACCTTGCGCAAGGCAAGCGCGAGTGGCACGGCGGCGAGCGAGATCAGCATCAGGATCCAGAACGCGTCCATATAGCCCATAAACGACGCCTGCGCCTGCACCTGCTGTCCAATCCATTGGATGGCCTGCTGATGCGCCTGGGCCAGCGAGCTGCCATGCGCAGTGAAATAGTTCGTCACCTGATGAAGCGTGTCCTGGTATTGGACGCTCGATGGGATCGCCTGGTCGATGAGCCGGCTCTGATGGAGCTGCTCGCGGTCCCAGAGCACGTTGGAGACGAGGGAGATGCCGATCGAGCCGCCGGTATTGCGCGCCGCGTTGAGCAAGGCGGAGGCCTGGTCGGTCTTGTCGGGCGGAATGCCGTCATAGGACGCGGTTATGATCGGAATAAAGATCAGCGGCAGTCCGACGCCGAGCAGCATCCGCGAGCGCGCGAAGAACCAGAAGCCGAGATCGGCATACACATTGGTCAAGTCGTACATCGAAACCGCGATGAATACCGCACCGACGACGATCAGATATTTGGGCTGAAATTTGGCCGACAGGCGGCCAACGACGAACATCATCACCATCGTGACAATGCCGCCCGGCGACAGCACGAGACCGGCCCAGGTCGCGGTGTAGCCGAAATCCAGCTGCACGAGCTGGGGCAGGAACTGGGTGGTCGCGTAGAGGATGGCGCCGGTCGCCAGCATCACGATGAAGCAGGCGCCGAACTGGCGCGTCCCGACCATGCGGAGGTCGATCATCGGGTTGCGCCGGCTCACTTCCCACGGGATCATCAGCACGAACGCGAGCGCGCAGACGATCGCGACCGTGGTGATAAAGGATGAGGCGAACCAGTCGTCCTCGAGCCCGCGGTCGAGCACGATCTCGAGCGCGCCGAGAAAGGTCGCGACCAGCACGAAGACCGACGAGATCGAACCCGCCGTCTTCCTGGCGCAGCCGTCGGCGCTCTGCAACCGCGGCCTCGGACTCGCGCAGAACGAGCGCGATCAGCGCGAACGCGAGCGCGCCGACCGGTGCGTTGATCATAAAGGCCCAGCGCCAGGAGAAATTGTCGGCCAGCCAGCCGCCGAGGGTGGGCCCGACCACCGGCGCCACCACCACCGCGATGCCGAACAACGCGAAGCCCTGGCCGCGCTTCTCCGGCGGGAAGGAATCCGCCAGGATCGACTGCGCGACCGGCACCATGCCGCCGCCGCCGAGACCCTGCACGAATGCGGAACAGCAGCATCGCCTGCAGATTCCAGGCATAGCCGCACAGCACCGAGCTCGCGGTGAACAGCGCCAGGCAAATGAGGAAGAAGGTCTTGCGGCCGAGCCGCCGGGTGAGGAAGCTGCTCGCCGTCAAGGCGACGGCGTTGGCGACCAGATAGGTCGTGACGACCCAGGACGCCTCGTCCTCGCTGACGCCCAGGCCGCCGGCGATGTAATTCAGCAACACGTTGGCGACCGTCGTGTCGAGCACCTCCATGAAGGATGCGAGCGCGACCAAAACGGCGATCAGCCATGGGTTGACGCCGGCGCCCTCCCACCCTTTCCTCCCCCGCACGCGGGGGAGGGTTAGGGAGGGGGCGGGAGCGCCCGCTCGGGTTGCGGCGGCGCTCACACCCACCCCCAGAGGCCCGACCCCCGAAGGCGCTCATAGAGCGATGGGTGTGGATTGACCCGCACGCTGACCTCGACCGACATGCCGGGGCCGAGCGCAACGTCGGTCGGCGGATTGTCCATGACAATCTTGACCGGCACGCGCTGCACGATCTTGACCCAGTTGCCGGTGGCGTTCTCGACCGGCAGCAGCGAGAACGCGGTGCCGGATCCGGGCTGCACGCTGGCGACATGCCCGCGGATCGTGCGTTCCGGATAAGCGTCGATGTGGAGCGTCACCGGCTCTCCGGGCCGCATCGCGTCGAGCTGCGTCTCCTTGAAGTTCGCCGCGACCCAGATGTCGTCCGGCACGAACATCGTCAGGTTTGTGCCGGGCTGCGCGTATTGACCGACCGCGGCGGTGAGTTGGACGACCCGGCCCGGCTGATCTGCCGTGACAATCGTATAGGACAGGTTCAGTTGCGCTTGTTCACGCTGCGCTTTGGCTTGCGCCAGACTTGCGACGGCGCTGTCGCGTTGCGCCTTGAGCGCCTCGATTTGGCGCTGCGCCAGTTTGAGGGTCGCTTGCGCATTGTCCAGTGTGGCCTGCTGCTGATGCAGCTGCGAGGTGTATTGCTGGGCGTTCTCAACGGTTCCCGCAATCGTTCGCGCCAGGTATTGGTAGCGCTTCGCCTGCTCCTGCGCGAACACCAGCGCCGCCTGCGCCTTGTCCACTTGTGCCTGGTCGGCGCTGATCTGGGACTGCTGCACAGCGATCTGCGCATCGCTGTTCTCGATGCTGGCCCGGGCCGCGGCGACTTGCGCCTCGGCCTGGGCGAGTGCCGCGCGGTAATTGCGACCGTCGATGCGGGCGATCACGCCGCCGGCTGCGACGTGCTCATTGTCGGTGACCGGGACGGCCGTGATGTAGCCCGACACCTCGGGGGCGATGGCGAACTGGCGCGCCGCAATATAGGCGTCGTCGGTAGTCTCGAAATGGCTGGTGTAGTCCCAATAGAGGTATCCGGCTGGCAGCGCCAGCGCCAAGCACAGCAAACCGATAGCGACCGCGATCGGATGCCGGCGGAGCCAGCTCTTGCGGGCTTCGCCGCCCGTATCTCGGTTCTGCGGCTCGACATCCTCGTCGGTCTCGCGCGGCTCGGCCAGAGGCTGTTCCCGGCGCGCCGGGGCGCGAGGCCGCACTGGCTCATCCGGAGCGGGGCCGTACGGCTTGCCCTTCCCGCGCGCCGATGCCGGGTCGGATCGCAGAGCCTCCAACAACGCCTGGTCGCCCTTCTCTCGACCATCGCGTTCTGACATGATCGCACCTCCAGCAAATGCAGGAGATTGAAACGGAACCGTTTCGTTTCGATCTAGGTGGGGTGCAAAACTAAATCAAGGGGGCATCAAGGGCGGATGCCGGGCCGGTCTGGGCTACGTGAAGGGGAGGTAATGCAGGAGAGAACAGCGACCAGAGAGCGTCTCGCCGCGGGCGGCATTGCCCGATCCGGCCGGCCGCCTCGCGCACTTGCGGGCGAGGTCGAAGAGCGGATCCTGGACGCGGCCGCGAAGGTATTTCTCGAACGCGGTTTCGAGGGCGCGAGCGTCGAGGAAATCGCCGACGTCGCCCGTGCCGGCAAGCCGACGATCTACGCGCGGTTCCCCGGCAAGGAGGCGCTGTTCGCCGCGGTCATGACGCGCAAAGTGCGCCAGAATACCAGCTCATTCGAGAGCATTGTGCCAACGGGCGCCACGATTGAAGAGCGTCTGGCAAGCATCGCCCTGGCCATCCTGCGGAACGTCCTGGTCGCCGATACAGTCGGACTGATCCGAGCGACTGTTGCCGAGGCCCGCCGGTTTCCGGATCTGGCGGCGAGCGTGCATCGGATGGGGCGCGAGCGCGGGACCGAAGCCGTCGCTCAATTGTTGGGCGAGCTCCCCGAATCCGACAAGCTACCGGCATTCGCCGCAGACCGCCGCGCCGCTACCGCACGCCATTTCCTCGAGCTGATCCTGCTGCCGATGCTGATGCGCGCGCTGGTTGGAGAGGACCTGACTGCGCTGCGCGACGAGATGGGGCCGCACGTCGCACGTACGGTGGCGTTCTTTCTTGCCGCGTGCAGACAGGGCGGGATCGGATAGTTGCCGCGGTTAAATACTAAAAGACGGCTCAGGCCGTCTTTGTGGGAAGCCGCGAAAGATTTGGTTCGGACGCCGGCAAGGCGGTATGAGTCGCCGATGTATCTGATTGGCGGCGCTGATGCGGGGTTTCGAACAATGCAGACGACTGGCCTGACCGAACTCGAGCGGAACGCGCGCGTCTACCGCCACGATTGCGAAAACTGCGCCGAGCAGACCAAGTGGCACGAGCGCCGCTTCGCGGCTTCTTAATCGCTGCGGTGGCGCTGATGGCGGCATCGGATGCCAGGGGGGCGAGGGCCGTCTGCGTCGAAAACGCAACGATCGGCGAGCTGCGTCAGGCGCTGTCCCTCGGCGATGCCACTGCCGCGGGGCTGGTTGAGGCGTATCTGGCGCGCATCGCGGCCTACGACCGCGGCGGCCCGCGCCTCAATGCGGTGCGCGAGATGAACCCGGACGCGCCCGCGATCGCCGCCCAATCAGATGCGAGAGAGCCGGCGACGCGCCGGCCGCTCGAAGGCATTCCGATCCTGATCAAGGACAACATCGCGACCGCCGACACGCAGCACACCACGGCCGGCTCGCTGGCGCTGGAGGAAGCGCGGGCCAAAGACGATGCGACGGTCGTCAAATTGCTGCGCGAGGCGGGGGCGGTGATCCTCGGCAAAGCCAACCTGACCGAGTTCGCCAACATCATCGCGATCGACATGCCGGCCGGCTACAGCTCGCTGGGTGGCCAGGTCAAGAACCCCTACGCCCCGGAGCTCGACGACAAGGGCGTGCCGATCGTCGCGCCAGGCGGGTCGAGCTCGGGATCGGCGGTCGCGGTGGCGGCCGGGCTGGCGGCGGCGGCGATCGGCACCGAGACCTCGGGATCGCTGCTGTCGCCGGCGAGCCAGAACGGCGTCGTCACGGTCAAACCGACGGTCGGGCCTCATCAGCCGCGCCGGCATCGTCCCGATCGCCCATAGCCAGGACACCGCCGGCCCGCTGACCCGCACCGTACGTGACGCCGCGCTTCTATTGAATGTGCTGGCCGCGACCGACCCGCTCGACCCGGCGACCGCCGAGCTGCAGCGCCCGGCGGACTATACGAGCTTTCTCGACAGCGACGGCCTTCACGGCGCGCGGATCGGCGTGCCGAGCGACCCTTCCGACCCGGCCAACGACGTTTATTACGGACCGCTGCCGCAGCGCGCCGCCGCGGTCATGCGCGAGGCGATCGCAGTGCTCGAACGCGAAGGGGCGACGGTTGTGCGCGCCAACATCCCGACCGAGGGCTGGATCGGGGGCCCGGGCACCGAGATGGCGATCCTCAACCGCAATCCGGAGAGCCCGACGAAGAACCAGCCGGCGCGCCGGCCGATCGTCTTCGTTTATGAATTGAAGCACGACCTCAATCTTTATCTGCGCGACTGGGCCGCCGGAACCGGGATGGCGAGCCTCGCCGACATCATAAAGTTCAACGCCGAGCACGCCGACCGCGCATTGCGCTTCGCTCAGGACATCTTCCTTGCCGCGGAGGAGACCCGCGGCGATTTGAGCGAGCTCGAATACATCTCGGCGCGGCAGATGGATCTGCGCGCCTCGCGCACCCTCGGGCTCGACGCCTATATGGACGATCACCGGCTCGACGCGGTGCTGTTCCCTGCCGTGGCCGGCGCCTCGATCGCCGCCAAGGCCGGCTATCCCGAGCGTTCAGGTGCCCGCCGGCTTCGTCTCCGGGATCCGCGACAAGGAGACCCCGGACTACCCCTACGGCGCGACCTTCACCGGCCGCGCCTGGAGCGAGCCCATCCTGTTGCGGCTCGCCTATGCCTTCGAGCAGGCGACCCAGGCGCGCCGTCCGCCACCCGGCCTGCCGCCGCTGGATTCGGCTTGTGCCCGTTAGCCTCCTGAGCCGGTGAATTTGAGGCCGACGCGGCGGCCCGATTGTTTATGAGCATGCAGCTGCAACGCTTTCGCAATCGCACCGATGCCGGCCGCCAGCTTGCGGGGAAATTGGCGGCTTACGCCGACCGCCCGAATGTTCTGGTCCTGGCGCTGCCGCGCGGCGGGGTACCCGTCGGATTTGAAGTGGCTCGGGCGCTCGGCGCGCCGTTCGATGTTTTTCTGGTGCGCAAGCTGGGTGTCCCCGGCCACGAGGAGCTGGCGATGGGTGCGGTCGCAACCGGCGGCGTCCGCGTTCTGAACGACGATATCGTGCGCGGTCTCGGAATTTCGGACCGTGAAATCGACGCGGCCGCGGCGCGCGAGCTGCAGGAGCTGGCGCGGCGCGAGCGGCTCTATCGGGGCGATCGGCCGCCGCCAGATGTCGCCGGTCGGACCGTCATTCTGGTAGATGACGGGCTGGCGACCGGAGCGACGATGCGGGCAGCAGTCGCGGCGTTGAGGCAGCAGCAGCCAGCCCGGATCGTCATAGCGGTGCCGACCGCATCCCCCGATACCAGTGAGGCGCTGAAGGCCGAGGCCGAGGGCGTCGTTTGCGCCATGACCCCCGAGCCGTTTTTCGCGGTCGGCTACTGGTATGAGGATTTCACGCAGACGACTGACGATGAGGTGCGTGAACTGCTGGCCCGCGGAGGGTGATCTGTCGGCCAGTCAGGCGGACACACCGAGGATCGACTGGGCTTCCCTGACGAGCTTGTCGATCAATTGACCGGCCGGCACCTCTCTGATCAAAGATGCGGCCTGACCCGCCCAGACCGGCATGAACGCGGCGCGTGCCTCCTCGCTCGGCAATTGCCAAAGCGGACCCACCAGACTCCCCTGCAGCGGGAACTCCAATGGTTCGATATCGGACATCTCGGTAATGTAGCGATTGCGCAATGCGCGGGCCGGGCGGCCGGTAAAGACGCGCGACAGCTCGGTCCCGTCGTCGACGGCGCTGCGCAATTGCGCGCGGTACAGCGGCGAAACAGTGGCTTCGGGGCACCCAAGAAAAGCCGTGCCGAGCTGGGCCCCGCTCGCGCCCAAAGCGAAGGCCGCTGCGATGCCACGGCCATCGGCGATGCCGCCGGCGGCAATTACCGGCAGGCGCACGGCATCGGCGATTTGCGGGACCAGCGCCATCGTCCCGACCATGCCGGCTCCCGGACTGCCGCTGAAGCTGCCGCGATGGCCGCCGGCTTCATATCCTTGCGCGATGACGACATCGGCACCGTTTGCTTCGAGCGAACGCGCCTCGGCCACCGTCGTCGCCGAACTGAGGATGATGCAACCGGCTTCCTTCACTCGCCGAACTGCGGTTGCGTCGGGCAGGCCAAAGTGAAAGCTGACGACCCGAGGCCGCAGCTCGAGAACGAGGTCGAGCCGTTCTTCGTCGAAGGCTGGAAACGGCTCTCTGGGCTCAGGGACCGCTCCCAGCCCAAATTCGTCGAAATAGGGTGCGAGCTTCGTTCGCATGCGGGCCGCCGCACCGGGGTCGAGCCGCGGGCGCGAATGGACGAAAAAATTCAAATTGTAGGGGCGGTTTGTCGCTTGGCGCAGCGCGGTAATCTGGTCTCGCACCGTCGCCGGCGGAACACCGGCGCAGCCGATCGATCCCAAGCCGCCCGTGTTGCACACCGCCGCGGCGAGCGCCGGCGGCGCGAAGCCGGCCATCGGCGCCTGAATGACAGGGTGCCTGATGCCGAGCAGCTCGAGGAAGTCCATCCGTGGCCACATCGAAGTCACCTTCAGTCAAGCTTCGACGCCGCGAGCCTAACCCATCGGGCGACCCCGCGACAGCCGGCAATCCGGGTTTTTCCGGTCGGGTGAACAGGTCCACAGTTTTGAGGACGCCCACTGGGTCCGAGAGAGTTGCGGCCGTCGACACCAGCGGTCTCGATGCTTATTACTCGGGGTTTATTACTCGGGCCGGGTCTGTCCGTCAGCCCTTCCAAAGGTGAAATCGATATGAAAATCGACGAGACATTGGAGATGGCTTATCCTCAAAAGCTGGCGCGAGACATCATCATTGGTATGGCAAATCATTGGTATGGCAGATCCGATAAACGAACATCTCGTCAAGCTTATCGCGTTCCAATTTGATCCTCAGTTGCGACATCACTTTAGAGCAGAGCTGAGGCGTTGGCTAAATAAGATTCAAAGAATCCGGCTCAAGCCGAATGCCCGAACCGGATCTTTCAAGTTCTACTTTGACCCTCTGTTCGATTATCCGTTCGGCGGCGTCGAAATTCACAACACGCGTGCGCTGATGGAGTTTATCTCGAGCGAATACGACGGCATCCGACCGACTATTTCCCCGGAGGAAATGGCCCTTTGGTTGAAGGAGTTCCACACCAAGCTTGCGCAGGCGCTGCACAATGGTGAAGCCGTGCTCGAAATGCTACCGGAATGATCCCGGCCCGGAGTACGCGCCGTTCTTAGCCGGCCGGTGCACGCTTATTTTGATCGCGCAACGGCGAAACACCGCCTAGATAGAGATGCCTGCCGATCGGCTTCTTGGGAGGAACAATCATGTCGGAGAAGGATCCGGCCGAGAGCGGTCGACGCCTGCATGTCACGACGCTCCTCGTCGCGTCGCGTCGCGCGCTCGACAACGCATTGTCGGAGCTGGGCTTTCCCGAGGATGACGACCGCATCGTCGAGCACGATGGCCGTCTCGCTTTCTTGACCTGCTCCCATGAAGAGGATTGCGACGACATGTTCGCGCTGATCAGCGAATTGTCGTCGCGCGGCGAAAGTTGGGAATTGCAGTCGCGCATCGACGCCGAGGCGGGACGCGCCATTTACCAATCCTTTGCCCGATATCGCCCGGTCGAAGCGGTCGACGCGGCGGTCGAGGACGAGCCGGAACCGGACACGCCCGAGTCACCGTTGCACGATGTCGAGACCGCCGAGGGCTTGGCGGCGCTGAAGCGCATTCTGAAGCGCATCGAGCCGGCCGACGCGTTTGCGACAATTCGGGCCGGCCGCGACGGCCGCGCCACCGCGCGTGTCCTGCGCCGCGGTTCGCGGCGGCTGCTGGCGGCGGCGACCGCCGCCGACGAGTCGACACTGCGCAGCGTCATCCGAGAGATCCTGCCCAACGTCATGCTCGACGTCGCGATGAAGCCGCCCGGCTAGGCGACGCCGAGAAACCGGAGACGCTATCTTCATCATCGGCCGGGACCTGCGCGCGCTCGATAAGCTGCCGACCCTGGCGGCGCTGGTCCGTGACAGCACGCTCCGTCTCGCCGTTACCGGGCTCAGCCGGTCCGGCAAGACCGCGTTCATCACCAGTCTGGTTCAAAATCTGTTGAGCGCCGTTGGCAGACCCGGGCGTCTGCCGTTCCTGCGGGCTGCGGCGGAGCGGCGGATTCTCGGCGCGCGGCTGCTCGCGCCCGAAGGCGACGACGTGCCTGCCGTTCCCGCTCGACGAAACGGTCGCGGCGCTCGCTGCCGACCCGCCGCACTGGCCCGCGAGCACGACCGATTTGCGACGGGTGCGGCTGTTGCTCCGGTTCTCCTCGGCGGGTCTCTTTCGGCGGGCCAAGCTGCTCGGCGGGACCGCCGAGCTGTCGGTCGAAATTCTCGATTATCCCGGCGAATGGCTGCTCGACCTGCCTATGCTGCAGCAGAGCTATGGCGATTGGTCGCGTGCGAGCCTCGCCTTGGCGCGCCGCGGGGTGCGCGCCCCACTCGCCCGCGACTGGCTCGATTATCTAGCCCGCCATCCGGCAGACCGCGCCGACGATCCGCAAACAGCGTTACGGGCACATGAACACTACCGGGGCTATCTCGCCGCGTGCCGTGAGCGGGAGCAATTGAGCCTGCTGCAGCCCGGGCGTTTCCTGAACCCCGGGCAGATCGCCGATCCATCGGTGCTGCAGTTTTGTCCGATGCCGCTGGCGATCGGAGCGCGGGCGCCGCCCGGCAGTCTAGCCGCGCTGATGGAGGCGCGTTTCGAGGCCTATAAGCGTACCATCGTGCAGCCCTTTTTTGCACAGCTCGCCCGCAACGTGGACCGGCAGATCGTGCTCGTCGACGTGCTGCGGGCGCTGAACGCCGGAGAAGAGGCGTTTGCCGATCATCGTCTGGCGCTCGACACGATCCTAGCCGCGTTCCGCTTCGGCAGGCGAAGCCTGCTGCGCCGGCTGTTCGGCGCCCGCATCGACCGGGTCCTGTTTGCCGCGACGAAGGCCGACCATGTGCCGGCACTCCAGCTGGATCATCTGGAAGCGCTGATGGCCAATCTGGTCGAAGCCCCGAGCCTGCGCGCCAAAGCCGCCCGCGCCGCGCGTCGCGGCGACGGCGCTCGCCTCGATCCGCTGCACCGAAGACGGCACGGACGTGATCGACGGCCGCAAGGTCGATATCGTCGCCGGATTGCCCGAAGGCGGCGAGCGGCGCATTCGTTTTTTCCCCGGAATCGTGCCGGTGACGCCGCCGCCCACCGGGTTTTGGGGCGAGCGCTTCACCGAATTCCCGGTCTTCCAGCCGCCGCGGATCACCGGGGCGGAGGGCGACGGCATTCCCCATATAAATCTCGACAAGGCGCTCGATTTCCTGCTGGAGGACGCTCTCGCATGACGCTCCTGTTCGCATCACGCCTCTTCTTCCCTCTCCCCCCGCCGGCCGGGCGGAGAGGGCAGGGTGAGGGGGGCCGACGGGCACGCTCCGCCGATGCCCACCTCACCCTCCCACGCCTTCGGCGCGGGCCCCTCCCTCTCCCCCCAGAGGGGCGGAGAGGGGCATATGACGGTCGAAACGGAGCTTGAGCACGAGCGGTTGCGGCCGCGGATTCTCGAAACCGAGGAAACCGGGCGGCTCGAGCTGAGCCCCCCGCCGGCTCCCGCAGACAGACCTCCCGCTCCCCGCTCCTCCGGCGCTCCCGATCGCCGATTCGCGTCGCAGCGACCGGCCTCGGCATTCTCGTCCTCGGTCTGATCGGCATCGACCTCGTCCAGTTCATCGATGGCGCCTTCGCGCATGGCGCCGGGCTGGGGATCGCTGCAACCGCTGCTGTGGCGGCGGGCTGCGGCGGCGTCGCCTACTGGCTCGTCGCGGAGCTGCGCGGGCTGTGGCGTCTGCGCTCCACCGAGCGCCTCAGAAGCCTGATCCCGTTCGCTTTGGCGGACGAATTGAAGGCGGAGATCGATGCCGCCACGGCGATCCTGGCGGCCGACCCGCTATTGAGCGAGGCGGTCGCCCGCTATCGCGCCGTTCGTGAACCGCATCACAGCGGGCGTGACGCGCTCGAACTATTCTCGCGCTTCGTCCTGGCCCCGGCCGACCGGCTCGCCGAGGCCGCGATCCGCCGCGCCGCGACGCAGGCCTTCGCAATCAACGCGGTCAGCCCGACCGCGCTGCTCGACACCCTGCTGTTCGCCGCCCGCGCCCTGCGCCTCATTCGCGAGATCGCCGAGATCTACGGCCAGCGCCCGGGGCTGGCCGGCACCGTCCACCTGCTGCGCCGGCTCGCGAGCGGCGCCGGCATGGTAGGCGCGGTCGATCTGGTCGGCGGGATTCTCGTGCAGCAGCTCGGCGGCGCAGTCATGGAGCGCCTCAGCGCCAGCGCCGCCGAAAGCGCCTACGCCGCGCAAAAGATGGCTCGCCTCGGCATCATCGCGATGGCGCTGTGCCGGCCCGTCGAGTTCCGCCCCGGTGAAGTCCCGTCGTTGCGCAGCCTCGTCTCGGGCCTGCTCAAGGCGGACCGCCAGGGATCGAGCTGACGCGTTTGATAAAGCTTGCCGTAGCACCCGAAGCGGCATGACATTTGCGTGAGTGAAGCACCCCACCCGGGAGGTCAGTCTCATGTTGTCGCGTCGCTCTTTGCTCATCTCCGTATCGACCACCGCCCTCATCGGCGCCCTGGCGGGTTTGGATCTCGCCCATGCCGCCGACAAAACGATCAAGGTGGGCATAAACCTGCCCTTTACCGGGGCCGACGCGCATGACGCCGAATTGATCAAGGATGGCGCCTTGCTGGCGATCGACGAAGCGAACGCGCAGGGTGGCGTCGCCGGTTACAAGATCGACGTCCTGCTGCTGGACGACGGCACCGCCACCGCCGGGCAGTATGACCCGGCGCAGGCGGCGACCAACGCGCGCAAGATGGTGTCCGACAAAGCGGTCGTCGCGGCGATCGGGCCGCAGATGAGCGGCTCGGGCAAGGCGATGTCGCCGATTTTGAGCCAGGGCGATCTGGCGACGATCACCCCGAGTTCGACCAACCCCGACATCACCGACCCGAAATTCGCCGGACAATATCGGCCCAAAGGAAAGGCGATCTATTTCCGCACCGTGACCACCGACGCCTTCCAAGGCCCAAACATGGCCAATTATTATGCCGATGTCCTCAAGGTGAAATCCGTCTATGTGCTCGACGACAGCGGCGCCTACGGTGTCGGGATCGCCGACACCTTCCAAGCGCAGGCAGAGAAGCGCGGCATCAAGGTGCTCGGCCGCGACCAACTCAACCCCAGAGAGGCCGATTACGCGACTACTCTCACGAAAATCAAATCGCTCAATCCCGACGCCCTATATTACGGCGGCGTCGCTCAGGCCGGGGTGAAGGTCGTTAAGCAGGCCTCCGACATTCTCCCCAAGATGATCAAGGGCGGCGGCGACGGCCTCTATGGTGCAGAGATATTGCGCGGCGCCGGTTTCCCTGCGGCCGAAGGGTGGTACGCGACGATTGCGGCGCCGGATATCCTCGAAAACCCGGAGGCGGCGCCCGTCATCGAACGCTTCGCCAAGAAATACGGGCAGCAGCCCGAGAATTACTCGATCACCGCCTATGATGCGGCGCTCGTCATTCTCGACGCCGTCAAGCGCGTCGCCGCTTCGGGCAAGGAGGTGACGCGCGAGGCAGTGCGCGACGCGATGCAGACCGCCCACGTCAAAACACTGCAGGGCGAGATCACCTTCGACGAAAATGGCGATTTGCGGAACCGCGAGATCAGCGTCTTCCGCATCGTCAAGAACGATAAATATCCGCCCGACGACGTCCTTCACCAGTACAAATACCTCGGGGTCGCGCCTCAGGGCTCGTGAGGCCGCCCGGGATGCGAGTGGTCACGCGTGATCTTGTTTTTCCCCGTGGCCGGACCTGTTCCGGCCACCCACGTCTTCGCCAAGCGCTCCGCCGTACGGAAGGAAGGCGTGGATGGCCGGGCCGAGCCCGGCCAAGGGGACCTCAGGATGGCAGCCGGCGCGCCGCCGAGCGAGATCGGCGGTAGTCGATGTCCGACTATGGCGTGCTCCTGCAGCAGGTGGTCAATGGGCTGAGCCTCGGTGCGATGTATGCCTTGCTGGCGTTGGGATTTACCCTCGTCTACGGCATCCTCGAGCTGATCAACTTCGCGCACTTCAATGTGTTCATGGTCAGCTCGTTTTTCGGCATGTGGGCCCTCGAGTTTCTCGGCATCACGGGTCAGAGCCGGGTCCTCGCCGGCCCGGCGTTGGCCGGGGCATTGGTCTTTGCCTTCGCCGTCACGATGATCGGCGCCGGCATCCTCGGCGTTGCGATCGAGCGTCTGTCGCTGCGGCCGCTGCGCGGCGTCCGCGGGACTGCGGCGATGATCACGACGATCGGCGTTTCGTACATCCTCTTCAACATCATCCTGCTGACTGTCGGCGCCGGGTCGGAGAACTACCCCAACCCGCTGCCGGTGGTGCGCTGGCAAATCGGCGAGGTGACCCTCGAACTGAAGGAGCTGCTGATCTGGGGCGTCGCCGTGGCGCTGATGCTGGCCCTCCATTTCTTTGTCAACCGCACCCGCCTCGGCAAGGCGATGCGCGCGACGGCGCAAGACGCCGAGGCGGCCCGGATGATGGGGGTCGATGTCGACCGGGTCATTGTCACAGCGTTTTTTCTGGGTTCCGCGCTGGCCGGGGCGGCGGCGCTGATCTTTGGCCTCTATTACAATTATACGAGCTTCATCATCGGCTACACGGCTGGCCTGCGGGCGTTCACCGCGGCCGTGCTGGGCGGCATCGGCAGCATTCCCGGAGCGATGGTCGGGGGTCTGCTGATCGGCCTGATCGAGACTTTGGGCGGGCAATTGATCGCGGTGCGCTGGACCGATGTCATCATCTTCTCGATCCTGGTTCTCGTTCTCGTCTTTGTGCCGACGGGGCTGTTCGGCCGGGCCACCCCGACAAAATCGTGAGAAACGGGATCGGCATCCGAACACTGCTGCCGATCGGGACCAGCGGGGCGTCCTCGCGCGATTTTCCCCACGCAGCCGCGCCCGCCTCGGCGTCCTCCTGGTCACGGCGGCGGCGCTGCTGTTCCCACTGGTCAACGGGAACGACGCCGACATTGATTCGGCGGCGAACGCGCTCGCCTTTGCCGCCTTGGCGCTTGGCCTCAACATCGTCGTCGGCTTCGCTGGCCTCTTGGATCTCGGCTACGCCGCGTTCTTTGCCATCGGCGCCTACGCCTATGGCGTTGCCAGCTCGTGGCAGGTCCAGCCGGCGTGGAGCGGCTTCTGGGAGCCCTTGCAATGGCTCGACCTCGTCAGCCGTTTTCACACCGCGGGCGGCGACGTCGTCCATTTCCAGGTCTCGTTCTGGCTGATGCTGCCGGCCGCAGCAGCGATCGCCGCGTTTTTCGGGGTGCTGTTCGGCGCGCCCACCCTGCGGCTCAAAGGCGATTATCTGGCGATCGTGACCCTCGGTTTTGGCGAGATCGTGCCAATTGTCGCGCGCAACACGCCTTCGGTCACCAATGGCGCGATGGGCCTCAACGGCGTCGCTGCGCCGCGCCTCTTCGGCTACGATTTCGGCGTCAACGCGACGCCCTACTATTATGTCGGGCTCGCACTCGTCGCGTTTTTGATCCTGACGAGCCAGCGGCTGAAGGATTTGCGCATCGGCCGCGCCTGGATGGCGATCCGCGAGGACGAGATCGCCGCCGCCGCGATGGGGGTCGACCGTGTCCGTTTCAAGCTCCTCGCCTTTGCGATCGGCGCCGCCTTTGCCGGCGCCACCGGCACCTTCTATGTCGCCAAATTGCAGACTGCGACCCCGGAGATGTTCATGTTTCCGGTCTCGGTCATGGTCTTGGTCATGATCGTATTTGGCGGGATCGGCAGTGTCTGGGGGGTCGTGGTCGGCGCGCTCTCGTTGCAGATCCTGCAATCCTGGTTTCTCGAAGATCTGTCGCAATGGCTGCATGCACTGGGGCGCCTCGTCAATGTCGAGTGGCTGCAGCATGTCGAGCTCGCCTCGTCGATCGAGCTGATTTTCGGTTTTATTCTGGTGCTGATGATGCTCTACCGCCGTGAGGGGCTGATCCCGGCGACGCGCCGCGTTGCGCCGCTGAGCCTCGACGAGCAGACGGCCCAAATCGGTCGGGGCGGCTTCGACCGGCTTCCCGGCCCCCTTCCTAACCCTCCCCCGCTTGCGGGGGAGGGAGGGGTGGGGGCTCGCGCGGCGAGCGGGCCGCTCCTCGAAGTCTCGGATCTGACCGTGCGCTTTGGCGGGCTGGTCGCATTGCGATCAGTCGAACTGAGCGTCCCCGCCCAGACGGTGGTTGCCGTGATCGGGCCCAATGGCTCGGGCAAATCGACATTGTTCAACGTCGTCACCGGGGTAGTTCCAGCCGGTCGCGGCAGTATTCGCTTCGCCGGCAAAGAGATCGGCCGATTGCGGCCGCATGAGATATTGGAGCGCGGCATTGCCCGCACGTTCCAGAACATCCGCCTGTTCCCGAACCTGACTGTGCTCGAGAACATCATGATCGGCATGCATGCGCGGCTCGATACCGGTCCCGTGGGCGCGCTGTTGCGGCTGCCGGCGAACCGCCGCGAGGAAGCGGCGGCGCGCGAGCAGGCGCGCGAGATCCTGTCGCTGTTCGGGAACCGGCTGTTGCCGCGCGCCGACCACCTCGCCGGCAGCCTCTCCTACGCCAACCGGCGGCGCACCGAGATCGCGCGGGCGCTCGCCACGCAGCCAAAACTGTTGCTGCTCGACGAGCCGACGGCAGGGATGAACCCGGCCGAGACATTGGAGCTGGCCGATCAGATCCAAAGCCTCAACCGCAACGGTCTCACAATCCTCCTCATCGAGCACAAGCTCGACGTCGTCGCGATGCTGGCGGACCAGGTCATCGTGCTCGACCATGGCGAGAAGATCGCCGAAGGGCCGCCGGAGGCCGTGCGCCGAGACGAAGAGGTGATCCGCGCCTATCTCGGCAGGAGCGCCGCCATTGCCTGAGTTGCTCGAGTTTCGAGCAGTCGATACGCATTACGGCGATCTCCACGTCTTGAAATCGGTCGATTACCGGATTGCGGCGGGCGAGATCGTTTGCCTGTTGGGCGGCAACGCCTCGGGCAAGTCGACGACAATGAAGGCGATCATGGGCAGTGTCTCGCCAAGCCGCGGCGAGATCCTCTACGAGGGCCATTCGCTGAAGGGGGTCAGCACCGCTGAGCGGGTGCGCCGCGGCATCGCGCCGGTGCTCGAGGCGCGCCGCCTTTTCCCGCGCATGACGGTCTACGAAAATCTCGAGATGGGCGCCTATACGCGGCGTCGCGGGCCCGAATTCGACGAAGATCTGGCGCGCGTCTTCAGTTTGTTTCCGCGCGTCGAGGAACGCCTACAACAGCTCGCCGGCACCTTGTCGGGGGGCGAGCAGCAGATGGTCGCGATCGGCCGCGCATTGATGGCGCGACCCAGGCTCCTGTGCATGGACGAACCCTCGATGGGCCTCTCGCCCGCCTATGTCGAGCAGGTCTTCGACATCATCCGGACCATCAACCAGCAGGGTGTCACGATCTTCATGGTCGAACAGAACGCCAACATGGCGCTCTCCATTGCCGACCGCGCCTATGTCCTGCAGACCGGCGAGGTGGTGCTGAGCGGCCCCGCCGCCGAACTGCGCGAAACCGAACTGATCCGCCACGCGTACTTAGGCGAGCTCAAGGTGGCGTAAGACCCGCCCCACGTGCGCAGGCCCGTCCGAGGTATCGACCGTGGTTGCGGGGCCGCAATCCCGTGCAACTAAAGAGCATCCCCGTGGCCGGGCTCGTCCCGGCCACCCACGTCTTCGTTGCGGAAATTGCGGGGACGTCAAACGTGGATGCCCGGGCCAAGCCCGGGCAAGTGGCTTCTGGCGGCAAGTTCGGAGGCAATGTTCGGAGGCAATGTTCGGAGGCAATGTTCGGAGGCAATGTTCGGAGGCAATGTTCGGAGGCAATGTTCGGAGGCAATGTTCGGAGGCAATGTTCGGAGGCAATGTTCGGAGGAATCGCCCCTAAATTTCCCCGGACCGCCCTGCGCGTGAAGGGACAGGGAGCAGTGGGAAGACTGGTCAGACTCCCAATTCGAGGATCAGCGGCGAGTGGTCGGAGAGGCCGGCGAGGCGCTCGTCGTGCGAATACCGGATCGGGCCGGCGCGCGCGGCCAGAGCGTCGGACAGGAAGGCGTGGTCGATGCGGAACCCGTTTCCGCGCGTGCTGAACCAGGAAAATTCGCGAAGTTCCGGATTGCGGCGGCGCCACAAGTCGCAAAACCCGATCTCGGCGATCCGGTCCATGTAATGCGCGCATTTGTCGATCGCGCCCGCTTCGTCGAGGTAGGGCCGGCAGGTGTTGAAGTCGCCGACAGCGAGCGCGTGTCCGCCGTTCCCGCTGCGCAATGTCGCGATCAGTGCCTCCCAGTAAGGGATTTTGGCGAGCAGGTTCGGCATGTAGATGCCGGCCAGCTGGAAGGCCGGGAACTCGGCAATGACCATCCGATAGGGCTCCGGCAAGCCGACGCCGACCGTACCGTGGTCGCGGAAAACGCAGCGCGCCGCGATCAGCACCCCGCTGCGGCCCGGCGGCGGTGAAATCGCCGTCGCATATCGATAGCCGAGGAGCGAGAGCGCCGCGCGTAAACGCGCGGCCGCTTCCCCGCCGCGGTATTCCGACAGCACCAGGATGTCGGCCTCGTGCCGCGCCAGCGCGTCGGCAATTCGCGGCAACCGGGAGCCGCCTCCTTGTCGGATATTCCAGGTGAGCAGCCGCATTCTATAGGATCTCGCCGTGTATATTAGCGGCCGAACGGGATCTGGTCAGGTCTGGTATAGAGGCTCACCTTGCAGTTTTTCGACGCCGTGCATTTCTCCGATTGGCTGGGGCGGCTGCGCGATCTCGCCGCTTCGCCGGCAATCCTCGAGCCTCTGCTGCTGCAGCTCGCCTGCATCGTGGCGTCGTTTCTGGCGGCATGGGCCATCCGAGCTGCGACCCGGTCGTGGACCGACCGGCTCGTCGAGCGCGTCACGACGCGGTATCGCGCGCTTCGCCCTCCCGCCGGGCTGCGCGGGCTGGCATCATTCTGTTACGCTTGGCTCATCCTGGTCTTCGCGGAGCAGGCGATCGCCGAGCTCGGCGGCGACTACCGGCTGATCGGCATCGCCGCCAGCCTGACGGGGCTGTGGATCGTCATCAGGGCGTCGGCGCTGCTGCTGCGCGACCCGCTGCTGGCGCGGGCCGTGGCGGCGATCGCCTGGATCGTCGCCGCCCTGGACATCGTGGGCCTTTTGCCGGCGACAACGGCGGCCCTCGACAATCTGGCGCTGACGATCGGCACGCTCCGCATCTCCGTTCTGCTCGTCATCAAGGCCGTGCTCGTCGTCGCGATCCTGTTGTGGATCGCGCTCGGCCTCTCTCGGGTGATCGACACTCGACTGCAGAACTCGGCGGCGCTGAACCCTTCCGTGCGGGTGCTGACCGGCAATCTCGTCCGGATCGCGCTTATTTCGGTGGCGCTGCTGATCGGCCTCAATGCGGTCGGCATCGACCTCACCGCATTCGCGGTCTTCAGCGGCGCCGTCGGCGTCGGCATCGGTTTCGGCCTGCAGAAGATCGTCTCGAACTTCGTCAGCGGCATCATCCTGCTGCTCGAGCGCTCGATAAAGCCGGGGGATGTCATCGAGGTCGGCAGCACCTTCGGCGCCGTTACTTATCTCGGCGCGCGCTATGCCTCGGTGCGCGGGCGGGACGGCAAGGAATACCTGATCCCGAACGAGAACCTGATCACCAACCAAGTGGTCAACTGGTCGTATTCGAGTTTGCTGGTCCGGCTCGATGTGCCGTTTGGCGTGGCCTATGACAGCGATCTGCACGCGGTCGCGCGAACTTGCCGTCGAGGTGGCGAAGCGGACGAAGCGCGTGCTCGCCTCGCCAACGCCGGTGTGCCACTTGACTGCGTTCGGCGACAGCGCGGTTAATCTGCTGCTCCGCTTCTGGATCGAGGATCCGGCAAACGGCGTAACCAACATCAAGGGCGCGGTGCTGCTCGGGCTGTGGGACGCATTCAAGGAGCATCGGATCGAGATTCCCTTCCCGCAGCGGGAGGTTCGCATCCGCGACCTTCCGTCGGCGGCCACGCTTTACCGCGTCGCCGAGCCGGAGGTAACCGGTGAGGAACTCCGCTGATCGGCCCGCGGCGGCGCGGCCGGAGCTGTCTCCTCCTTGTCGCCGGCATTAATCTCGCGCGGCAACGCCTGCAGAAATTCGAGCAATTTCTCCCGCACCTCGCAGCGCAGATCCCAGCTCTGAGTGGGGGTGCGGGCGCTGACCAGGGCGCGCAATTCCACCGCATCGATGGTTATGTCGGTCACCTCCAACCTCGCCACCTTGCCGTCCCAAAGCGGGATTTGGTGGACGATCTCGTCGAGCTTCCGGCGCAGGCGGTCGACCGACACGGTAGGGCCGACCCGGAACAAGACGGTGCCGATTTGCGCGGCGCCCTCGTAAGTCCAGTTCTGAAACGGCTTTTCGATAAAGTAACTGAGCGGCACGACCATTCGCCGCAAATCCCATAGCCGAACCACGACATAGGTGCTGGTGATCGTCTCGATCGAGCCGGTTTCGCCCTCGACGACGACCTGGTCCTCGACGCGGATCGGCTGCGTCATCGCGATCTGGATGCCGGCGAGCAGGTTGCTCAGCACCGGGCGCGCCGCGAGACCCACGACCAGGCCCGCCGCCCCGGCGGACGCGAAGAGGCTGACGCCATATTGGCGGACCGAATTCGAAGGTCGTCAATGCCGCGGCAACCGTGATGATCCAAAGCAGGGTTTTGGCGACCCGCTGCAGGATCCGCATCTGCGTGACGTGCTTGCGGGCAAGTAAGTTGTCCTCGGTGTCGGTGCGGAACCGGCGCAGGTAAATCTCGACCCCGATATCGAGCGCGATCGCCGCCGCCCAGCCGAGCGCCAGCACAAACGCCACCAGCAGTGCGCGTCCGATCCCGGCCGTCACGTTCCATGGGAAGTTCGCGCCGGCCAGCGCGGCACCCGCGACGACAATGACGAGAATGACGCTCACCGGGCCCTGCCCGCGCGCCAGCAGGGTCCTCAGGAACGGGCTGTACCGTCCCGCGAGCCGGATGAGGCGGCGGATGAACCATCGGTAAACCGCCAGCGCGATGATCGCCGGCACGACGATGATGATGACCCCGATGATCCAATGCGGGACCCAGGACGAAATCGAGTTGATCCAAGTCATTCGCACCTGCACGGTTGTTGAGTTGGATGCCGTCTTTGCCGATGATCGCTCCCACTATCCGCGTCGGAGAGAGCCATGAGCCTCGAAGCCAAGACCGCCATCATCGAACATCTCGGACGGCAGCATCAGGCGATGGTCGATTTGCTGGCCGACCTCGTGAACATCGATTCCGGCAGCTACAACAAGCGCGGCGTCGATGCCGTCGGCGATCGGCTGCGGACCTGGCTCGAAGCGGCGGGCATCCCCTGTGAGATCTTTCCAAACGATGTTTTTGGCGATTGCATGGCGGCGCGTATTCCCGGCACCGGCGGGGGCAACCGGCCGATCGTATTGATGGGTCACCGCGACACCGTGTTCCCCGATGGCACCGCCGCCCAGCGGCCGTTCCGCATCGACGGCGACCAGGCATTCGGGCCGGGGGTCGCCGACATGAAAGCGGGCCTCGTGATGAACACGTTCGTGCTCGCAGCGTTGCGGCGCTTCGGCGCGCCGTGTCCGCTGACCGCTCTCTACACCTCCGACGAGGAGATCGCCTCGCCCTCCTCCCGCCCGGTCATCGAGGCCGAGGCCAAGGACGCGCGCGCCGTCTTCAATTCCGAGCCGGGCCGGCCGAGCGGCAACCTGGTGTCGCGGCGCAAGGGGGCGGCCTTCATCGAATTGGAGGTGACCGGCCGCGCGGCGCATTCCGGGGCCGCGCACGCGCAAGGGGTCAGCGCGATCGAAGCGCTCGCGCGCAAGATTCAGCGGTTGCACCGGCTGACCGATTACGATCTCGGTACCACGGTCAATGTCGGGCTCGTGCAGGGCGGCACCGCGGTCAACACCGTCGCCGCCCGCGCCACCGCCGCAATCGATGTGCGTTTCCCGACGATGAACATCATGGAAAAGATCTTGGGCGAGGTGCGCGAGATCTGCCGCTGCTGCGAATTGCCCGGCAGCGAAGGCCGCATCCTGCGCGAGGGCAATTTCCTGCCGCTCGAAGAGGACGAAAAGAGCCGCGAATTGCTCGAAGCTTACGGCCGCTCGGCGGCGGGACTTGGCTTCCAGGTTGGCGCCGAAGCGACCGGCGGCTCTGCCGACAGCGGATTCACTGCGGCGCTCGGCACGCCTACCCTGTGCGGCACCGGTCCGGTCGGCGGCAACGCCCACCGCGACGACGAATGGTGCCGCATCGACACCTTGGTCCCGCGCGCCCAGGCCTTGGCACTAACTATTCTGGAGGTGGACGCCGGTTGAGGGGGTTTTGGATCGCTCTGGTTAAGGCAACCACGGCTATCGAAAAAATCGCTGCGGCAAGTGAACTTCGGTCAAGTTTTATCATAAGCGTGAGAATAGCTATGCTAAGGAACAACTCAGTCGCGGCAGATATAAGCAGAGTGATAGCGTGAACCATGCAGCACCAAGAATATCGGTGCTGCTCACCATCGCGCCGGGTGAGGAAAGCAGCTCTGCCGAAAGCCGGTTCGGCATCGGGCAAATAGTTGGGATCGACAGCGCGTCCAATCAATAGGCCGTCGAGGCCCTAACCGTCATGGCCGGGCTTGTCCCGGCCATCTACGTGCGTTTCTGACCGGAACCCCGGCAAGGCGGCTTTGAGCAGATGGCGAGCGGTTGGGTTTACATAATGACCAATCGGCCGAACGGGACGCTGTATGTTGGCGTGACGAGCAACCTGGGGCGCCGGGTATGGGAACATCGAGAAGGTGTAGCCGACGGCTTTACCAAACAGTATGGACTTAAGCGCCTCGTCTATGTCGAGCACCATGACGACATCCGGGCTGCAATACAGCGCGAGAAAAACATGAAGCATTGGCCAAGGAAGTGGAAGGCTCGGCTGATCTTGGCTGCCAATCCGGACTGGGCTGATCTCTACGATCGCATCGTGTGATTTCGTGGATGGCCGGGACAAAGCCCGGCCATGACAAGGAGACGAGTGGGGTTTTGGGTATGACCAATCGTGTGGAACTGGCGATTGCCGAGCGGTTTCCGTTTGCGGATGGGCACGAGTTCGGGGATGTCGGGGCGTATGAACGCGTCGTCGGGAGGGCGCATTTTGCGGCCGATCCCGATGCGCCGGCGCAGCAGGGCATCACCGATATCGACAAGGCGCCGGTCGATGCCGAGGGGCTCGTCCGGTTTCGCTGGCGATTTCTCGATCCTGAAGCCGGTCGATCCCGCGCGCGGCAACCGGCGGATCTTTTTCGATTACGGCAACCGCGGCAACAAGCGGATGCTGCAATTCTTCAACGACGCGCCGGCGTCCAACGACCCGCGCACCCTGGAGCATGCCGGAAACGGCTTTCTGATGCGGCGCGGCTACACCGTCGTATGGCTCGCCTGGCAGGGCGACCTGCTGCCGGGGAACGGGCGGATGGTGCTCGATCTCCCGACCGTGCCGGCGGTAACCGGGCTCGTCCGGGTCGAGTACATCGCCGATCGGCCGGGACTGACAACATTTCCGCTGAGCGGCCATGCCTCGACGCGGAGCCATCCGACCGTATCGCTCGACACCCGCGAAGCTCGTCTGACGCGCCGCCGCTATCCGGACGACGAGCGGAGCCCGGTGCCGCCCGAGCGCTGGCGCTTTGCGCGAGTCGAAGGCGGGGTCGGCCTCGACAATCAGGGCGCCGAGCACGCCGTGATCCCGTCGGACACGCATATCCACATCCCCGGCGGCTTCGAGCCGGGCTGGATTTACGAGCTGATTTATACCGGCCGCGACCCGCTGGTGCTCGGGCTCGGCCATGCGGCCGTGCGCGATTTTGTCAGCTTCCTGCGATATGAAGCCGACGAGGCCGCGGGTCTCGGTCAGGATCGAAAAGGCGTATGCCTGGGGCCGGTCGCAGACCGGGCGGTGCATCCGCGATTTTGTCTATCGCGGCTTCAACGCCGACGCCGCCGGGCGCAAGGTGTTCGACGGGGTCCTGCCGCATGTCGCGGGGGCGGGGCGCAAATGGCTGAACCATCGCTTCGCGAATGCCGTCGTGTCGGGCGGCCAGCAATATGAGGACCACTTCAACCCGGCCGACACGTTCCCGTTCTCCTATGCCGAGACGACCGATCACCTGACCGGGCGGCGCGATGCGATCCTGAAGCGGCCCGAGACCGACCCCCTGGTCATCCACACCCAGACCGCGACCGAGTATTGGCAGCGGCGCGGATCGCTGGTTCATACCGACACACGGGGCAACGACCTGCCGCAGCCGCCGACCGTGCGGGTCTATTTCTGGGCCAGCTCGCAGCATTTTGCCGACCCGATCCCGAAACCGCTGGAGCGCGGGATCCGCCAGAACTTTCTAAACACGGTCGCGACCTCGATGCTGTTCCGCACGATGATCGACGCGATGGACCGCTGGGCGACGGACGGCATCGCGCCGCCCGGCAGCCGCATCCCACGGCGCGCCGACGGCACCCTGGTTCAGTTCGAGGAATGGCGCCGGCAATTCCCGGCGATCCCCGGCGTGGCGGTCCCGCACGAGCCCAATTCGCTGCCGCTATTGGATTTCGGCCCGGAGGCCGAGCGCGGAATTCTGAAGGAGCCGCCGGATGTCGTGCCGGGTGAGGGCTACGCGGTGCTGGTGCCGGCGGTCGACGTGGACGGCAACGACATCGCCGGCGTCAGGGCGCCGATGGTGCAGGCGCCGCTCGGCACCTATTGCGGTTGGAACCTGCGGGCGCGCGGCTTTGGCCACGGCGCCATGCACGAATTCTCCGGCAGCTACATCCCCTTGCCCGAGGCGCCCGAAGAGCGGCGTATGACCGGCGACCCGCGGCGATCGATCCTCGAGCGCTACGCGAACACTGACGCTTACGCCGCGGCGATCACGGCGGCGGCCCGGCACCTGGTCGAAGAGGGCCTGATGCTCGAGGAAGATGTCGAGCGCGCCACAGCGGCCGCCGCAGATTGGGGCCGGCCACGCCATGACATCAAGTTGAGGTAGGGACCTTGATGCCGGACGGACCCCGCTACGAGGATGATTTCTACGCCTGGACGCAGCACCAGGCCGAGGTGCTGCGGACGATGCCGGTCTCCGACAACCGGTTCGACCGCGAGCACGTGGCCGAGGAGATCGAGGATTTGGGCAAGAGCGAGCGTGACGCGGTCCGCAGCCAGATCCGCCGCATCATCGAACACCTCTTAAAGCTCGCTTATTCGCCGGCCGAGCAACCGCGCTTCGGCTGGATGGACACTATCGACGACGCGCGAGAAACGCTCGCCGATAAGCTGACGGCAACGCTTCGTCGCGATGCGGAGGAGAATTTGGACAAGCTATATATAGAGGGGCGGCGACGTGCAGCGCGCGGGCTTCGCAGGCACGGGGAACCCGCTGTGGCTGACACCTTGCCGCCGGCGTCCCCCTATTCACTCGACGAAATCTGCCATGAGGATTGGTACCCAGACCGGCCCGGAGAAAAGCCATGACACGTGACTTCGTCGGCTACGGCGCCGAGCCGCCGCATGCCCAATGGCCCGGGAACGCGCGCATCGCCGTCAATTTCGTGATCAATTTCGAGGAAGGTTCGGAGCTATCCTATCCTGCCGGAGACGGTGTTTCCGAAGGCGGGCTGACCGAGATGCTGGGCGCGGATCTGGGCGTGACAGGCCGCGATCTCGGCGCCGAGAGCATGTTCGAATATGGCGCCCGTGTCGGCTTCTGGCGGCTGCATCGAATCTTCACTCGCTTTGCGGTGCCGGTGACGATTTTCGGCTGCGCCAAGGCGTTCGAGGCAAATCCGCCCGCCGCCGCGGCTATCGCCGCAAGCGATTGGGACATCTGCAGCCACGGTTATCGCTGGACCAACCATCCCGGCCTCTCAGAGGCCGAGGAACGCAAGCAGATCGCCGAGGCCGTCGAGCTGATCCGGCGCACCACCGGCAAGATCCCCGCCGGCTGGTACTGCCGCTACGCACCGTCGGAAAATACCCGCCGCCTGCTGGTCGAGCATGGCGGGTTCCTTTACGACAGCGATACCTACAATGACGAGCTGCCCTATTGGGTACGAGTGAACGACCGCCCGCACCTCGTTGTGCCGTATTCGCTGACCACCAACGATTCGAAGTTCGGCCGCGGCGTTTTCGGCTCAGGCGAGGATTTCTTCGCCTTTCTGCGCGACAGCTTCGATGTCCTCTACGAGGAGGGTGCGGAGCGCCCGCGCATGATGTCGGTGGGGCTGCATATGCGGCTGACGGGACATCCCGGCAGGGCGAAGGCGCTGATCCGCTTCATCCAGTACATCCGCGGGCATCCCCAGGTGTGGGTATGCCGCCGCGAGGACATCGCCCGCCACTGGATGGCCCGCTTCCCGGCGCCCGGACTTAGTGGTCACTACTGAGCGGTCACTTCTCCGGCAAAAAACCGTCGGTCAGGGTCCGCATGAAGGCGATGACATCGTCGATCTCGTCATCGGACAATGCCGGCCTGTCGCCGGGGTGGCCGCCGAAGGGCGGGTCGACATCGACATTGGCATGGTAGGCTGCGGGCAGATCGTCGAATTTGCGGACGGCCCCTTCCGTATCGCGCGGATACCATCTCTCTGGCTCGGTGTCGCGCTGCACGTAGAACTCCATTACCTGCCGGATAGTTTGAAAGATCCCGTTATGGAAGAATACCCGCCGCGTAGCGACGTTTCGTAGCGAGGGCGTCTTGAATCGCCCGCAATATTCGGCTCTATCGCGCAGGTCGCTGCGCAGCGGTCCGCATAGGCCGAGGTCGAAAAAATTCGGGTCCTTGTTGGCTGGAATCGTGGTGTTGCGCGGCACCCCGATCGCCACGAGCCCGTAATCGGTGAATTGCGGCGGCGTTCCGTCTTTCTCGGGCGCGCTCAAATGGCATCTGGCGCAATTACCCTTGGCAGGATCCTCGAACAACGACAATCCGCGCCGCTCCTGGGCCGTAAGCTCGGCTTTGCCGGTGAGATAAGCATCGTATTTGCTGCTGTAGGGGTAGAACTCGGCATGGCTTTGTTGGTACACCTCAAACGCTTCGAGTGCCGCCTCGAACGCCTTGTTCGGATCGGCGAGCACTGTATCGCCGAAAATTGGGCTGAACTCGCCGGCGTAGGAGCTACGGCGCAGCCGGGCGACGAATTCCGCCGGGTCTCGATTGGCCATTTCAAAAGGCGACAGCAGCGGGATGCGCGCCTGGTCGCGGCCCCGGTCGATCCTGCCGTCCCAGGTGAGCCCGCCGGTCGGACCGTTGTCGACGCTGTCGTCGGCCGCGTCGTCGGAGTCGAAAAAATGCTCGGTGAATTGCGGCGTCACCTGCAGGTACTTGAGCGACGGTGCGGCTCGTATTCCGGACTGCTGGAGGTCCTTCCCGCCCAGCTGCACCGACAGCGAATTTGGCGGGCCGAACGCATCGAGCGGGCTGTGGCACGAAGCACAAGACATCTCGCCCGAGGCCGAGAGTGAAGGATCGACGAACATCCTGCGGCCGAGTGCAGTCAGCGCCTCGACCCGGGCATACACCTGAGCACGGGATGGAATTGCGGGTTCCTCTGCGCCGCCCGCTCCGCAGGCGAGGACGCCGCAGACGGCGAGAACGGCCCTCTGTAAAAGACGCGCAGTTTCACAAAACGGCAACATCGAGCGGTTTGAATTGAGTTGCGCCTTGGGATCGGCGCAGGTGGGTTGTGCGCGGAAAGGGGGAATTCGTCATATGAAAGAACGTGCTCTGGTGCTGGCCATGCTCGCGGCAGCGGGGATTGTCGGCCCGGCTATCGAGGTTAGCGGTGCGGGCATCGAGGATATCGCCACAATCGTGGTGATCTACGCCGAGAACCGGTCCTTCGACAACCTCTACGGCTCGTTTCCCGGCGCCAACGGCCTCTCGCAAGTAACGCCGGCGGGCTACACGCAACTCGACCGCGACGGCTCGGTTCTGAAGGAACTGCCGCCGGTATGGGACGGGCTGACGGCAAAGGGCGTCGTTCCGCCCGTGACGCAGGCGCAGACCGAGCACCTGCCGAACGCGCCTTTCGCAATCGACGACCCGAAGGGTTTCAATACGCCGCTCAGCATCACGACCCATGATCTGTGGCACCGCTTCTATCAGAATCAGATGCAGATCGATGGGGGCAAGAACGACCGTTTTGTTGCCTACGCCGATTCGGGCGCGCTCGTAATGGGCCACTATGATGATAATGGCAGCAAATTGCCGCTATGGGATGTCGCGCAAACAATACACGCTGGCGGACAACTTCTTCATGGGGGCTTTTGGCGGTTCCTTCCTCAACCACTTTTGGCTGATTTGCGCCTGCACGCCCACCTACCCGGATGCCGACCGGAGCCCGGCTAAGGACTCGATCTCTGCCGTCGCGGCCGGCGGCACGGCGCTGACTATCGCGGCCAACTCGCCCAAATCGGCGATCGACGGAATCCCGAAATTCGTCAGGGACGGCAACCTGACCCCCGATTTCTACGCGGTCAACACGATGCAGCCGCCCTACCAGCCGAGCGCCAACAAACCCGCGCCGGAAGGCGACCCCGCCCTCGCGGACCCGACGAAGCCGACCACGCTGCCGCCGCAGACGGAACAGACGATCGGCGATCTGCTGAGCGCCAAGGGCGTCGGCTGGGCCTGGTATGCCGGCGCCTGGCAGGCGACCCTCGACGGCAAGAATGCAGTGCCGGTTCCCAATTTTCAGTACCACCATCAGCCGTTCAACTATTTCGCCGATATGGCTCCCGGCACGGCGGCGCGCGCCGAGCATCTGAGAGATGGCGGGCTCGGCGGCAGCGAATTCATCAAGGCAATCGACGGCGGAACGCTGCCGCAGGTCACGTTCTACAAGCCGCAAGGCAATCTGAACGAGCACGCCGGCTATACCGACGTGCTCGATGGCGACCGGCATATCGCCGACGTCATCGGGCATCTGCAGAAGAGCCCGCAATGGGCGCACATGGTCGTCGTCGTCACCTATGACGAAAACGGCGGGTTCTGGGACCATGTCGCGCCGCCCAAGGGCGACCGCTGGGGCCCGGGAACGCGCATCCCGGCGTTGGTCGTGTCTCCGTTCGCAAAAAGGGGGGTCGTCGACCACACTCTCTACGATACGACCTCGATCCTCTCGCTGATCACCAAGCGATTTGCCCTGCCGATGCTGCCGGGTCTGGCGCGCCGCAATGCCGCGGTCGCCGCCAATGGCGGACCGCCTCTCGGCGATCTGACCAACGCGCTCGACCTGACCCGACCGTGAGTTTGCCGTCAGCGGGCCAGGCGATGGCGAGGCAGGAGGGCCGCCGTTAGCAATTCCTAGGCCCGGGACGGCGTGTGCTTCGCGAAGAACTCCTTGACCCGCGTTTTCGCCGAAGTAAGGGCTGCGCCGGTCTTCCACTCCGCGATGAATTCGCAGTTGGGCAGCAGCTTTGAGAGTTCTTCGGAGATCGGGTAGGGGTGTGCTTCGTCATTGCCGGCCAGCACGAGGCACGGCGTTTGGACCTTTGAGACGAAGGCGCGGTCGACGCAGTAGACAAGCCGGGTGCGTAGAGGTTCCGGCAGAACGCGTCCAGCACCTGCGGGGTGGCCTCCGGGTGGTCTTTGAGGGTTTCCGCCCAGCCGTTGAAGCGGGCGGGGCGGCCGGGCGTCATCGGGCCGACGCGGCCGATCGGCTGCGCCAGCACGGCGCTCTGCACGCGCTCGGGCTGATGCTTCATCAGGTTAAGGATGAACGACCCGCCGATGCACTGGCCATACAGGTGACAGCGGTCGATGCGCAAATGCTAGCGGCGCGTTCTAGTGCGATGCAGTTGCTGCGCTCACTCGACCTTCTTGATTTCCAGCTCACCCTCGAAATTGGTGAATTCGCGCTTGCGCGTGATGGGGCTAAGCTGCGGCAACGTCTCGGCTAACGCCAGCCGGGCACGGTGCAAGTCGACCGCTCGCTGAAGGTTCAACCACATTTCTGCCGAAATGCGCGTCACCGCTTCTAGCCTCAGAGCCATCTCGGCGGTCACCGTGCGCCGATCATTGGCGATCTCGTTGACCGTCAACCGCGACACGCCCATCGCGCTGGCCAGCTGATCTTGGGTGAGCCCTTCTGGAGCTAAAACTTTCTCTCGCAGAAAGCGGCCAGGCGTTATCGGTTCAGCGCCGGAACTCCGAGCCGAGGCTCGTGCTGCGGAGGCGGACGATGTGAACGTTGATCGCGTCATGCACACGCCACTGGAAGGTAATCCAATACTCGGAGCCGGTGTCTATGCAGTAAGTCCGCCGCCGGCCGGCGATCACGCGGATTGTCCGCCGGCCTACATAGAGTGTGTCCTCTAAGGTTGACGCAGCGTTGAGAATATGAAGCGCATCCCGAAGGGCCGGGAGATCGGCGTCGCGGATACGTTCGACGCTTTCGCCCCGGAGAAGCGCTTCGACCCAGTCCTCGTCGGTAACAATCATTAGCCTCAAGCCCGAGATAGCTTGTCCGCTCAAAAATCGCAGCGATCCTTTCGGGAGGGCTAAAAGACACGCTTAGCGTATGGCTTCGAACGAGCTCATACAGAGTGGGCGCGAAATTGACGCGAGTAATGCCTAGCCGATTCAAAATCTTGACCCCGCCGCGCAGCTGAATTTGCTGCCCAAGCACATTCGCGGAGGAGCTGGAAATCGTCCAGTTCTGGTTCACAAAGTGTAAGGTGATCTAATACCGCCGCGACGCTGCGCCATTCGTCCCTTATCGAAAGATGATGTCCAAAGAAAATTGGACTATAATCAGTCTTACCGAAACCCATACCACCCATGGATTTGCCCATGGACGCGGCATTCAGGAGCGACGAAGGACGATCATCTATCGTTATTGAGTGCAACGATCCCAGTACGACATCAAATTCGTTATCAATACTCACATCTTCGCGTGGAGATATGGCTTTTGATTCGAGAACGAAGATCCGCCCTATATCCCGCCACGCGATATCGATCTGAGGTGGTGGCGTGGTGGTCCGGAATCCCGTTAGATCGTTGTGGTCCCGGTGTAGGCAACTCGGCCCGGCACGCTTGGATTTTTCTTCGATCTTCTGGAGGAGCCTCCACGAACTCACTGCCGTACTGATCAGGCGAGCGAGATCCTTAACCACCCCATGTCTAGCCTTCTGGATGAGGGCCGCAGTGTGACGCACAATTTCAGAGCGTATCTCAGGGTATTCGCGATCAATAAATTCTTCCGGCGCTCTCTGGTCAACAGGGGGCTCCAACCGGGCTACCAGACACGATTCAATCTCTTCCAACACGGAGTGGCGTTCCGCGTTTCCGGTGTGGCTCATAGCACGAATGTAATCCTAAGGATTACAAAATGCAAGTGGCCGTCAAATCAGGGCGCTTTCGCCCCGCTCGACCGCGAGTGGCGGGGCCGGGAACCTCGACTCTCGTTCACGGCCATGCGTTGATGGAGAACCGCAACCGCTTAGTTGTGAGTGTCGTGCCGGCGCGCCTCCGGCTATGACGAAGCGCCTAGCCGCGCTGACGCGGGACCCACCATGCAGCCGGTCCCGCGTGCACCCCGAACGCCGCCGCTCACTACCCGGCTGGCGTGTGCTTCGACAGGAACTCCTTGACGCGGGCTTTTGCCGAAGTGAGGGCTGCGCCGGTCTTCCACTCCGCGATGAATTCGCAGTTCGGGAGGAGCTTTGAGAGCTCCTCGGAGATCGGGTAGGGGTGCGCCTCATCATTGCCGGCCAGCACGAGACAGGGTGTCTGGACCTTTGAGACGAAGGCGCGGTCGACGCAGTAGACAAAGCCAGGCGCGTAGAGGTTCCGGCAGAACGCGTCGAGCACCTGCGGGGTGGCCTCCGGGTGGTCTTTGAGGGTTTCCGCCCAGCCGTTGAAGCGGGCGGGGCGGCCGGGCGCCATCGGGCCGACCCGGCCGATCGGCTGCGCCAGCACGGCGCTCCGCACGCGCTCGGGCTGCGCCTTGATCAGGTTCAGGATGAACGACCCGCCGATGCACTGGCCGTACAGATGGCAGCGGTCGATGCGCAGATGGTCGAGCAGGGCAATGTGGTCGGTGGTGTAGCTGTCCCAGCCGTCCTGTGCGGTGATCGGGGCGCGCGACTGGCCGCCGGCGTTGCGCTGGTCCATCGCGATGACGCGGAACTTGTCGGCGAACTCGGTCGTCGGATTGATCGGCGCGGAGGGCTGGCTCCATACGTCGATGACCGACTGCAGCCCCGCCGGGGCGAAAGTCAGGATCGGGAAACCCTTGCCGAACTCCTCGTAATAAATATGCGCGCCGTGGTGGTCGAAGCTCGGCATGTCGGTGTCCTCTCGAGATGCGAAAGAGGCGGGGAGTCCCGGAATGCTAATCGATATCGCCCGGGACCAAAAGGGGGTGTGGCGCACACCAAAGCCGCCACAATCGTCGCTTATTATGCGCCTTGTTGCGATCGCTTTGGGCGCGCTCGGGGAAACTGGGGAGATACAACGATAGAACGAGTGTTTGCTGCTGATTTGCTGCAAAAAAGCGGACGTAGGCGTACGTAACCAGACAGCGTATCCGCTTGAAATGGCAATTGATGTTGACTTTTATATCCGCCCACGTTTACCCATATCCACGCACGTCGGCGTGATAAAAGCGGGATAAAGCGCATGGCCAGGGCAATTCGCTCATCGACCCTTGAGACGCGCTCGGCGCGGCTCAGGCTGCCGGTATCGGTCAAGCCGACATTCGTCCGCGTCGCGAAGGGCCTCGGGCTCGGATACCGGCGCAACAAGAGCGGCGGCGTCTGGGTCATGCGCGTGGCCGACGGCAAGCGCAGCAGTTGGGTACGCACGATCGGCGCGGCCGACGACTTCGCCGAGGCTGACGGCGATGATGTGCTTAACTTTTGGGAAGCGCAGGATAAGGTCCGCTCGCTCGCGCGCGCGGATCGCGTCGGGACAGCCGAGCCGATCACCGTCGCGCACGCGCTCGACGCCTACGAGGCCGATCTCAAAACCCGCGGCGCCGACGTCGCCAATGTCCAACGGATCCGCGCTCACATGACCAACGGGCTTGCCGACAAGCTGATCACGCTGCTGACGGCGCGCGAATTGCGCGCTTGGCGCGACGGGCTGATCGAGAGGATGTCGGCCGCATCGGTCAACCGCACCTGCTTTTCCCTGAAAGCTGCTCTCAATTTGGCGGCCCGGCAGGACGAGCGGATCATCAGCCGGCGCGCATGGCAGGAAGGGCTGGCGCTGATCCCGAACGCGACCCATGACCGCAACGTCATCCTTGGCGATGGCGTCGTCCGCGACCTGATCGCCGAAGCTTACAACGACAGCCGGGAATTTGGGCTGTTTGTCGAGCTCGCGGCGGTAACCGGCGCCCGGCCGAGCCAGATCGTGCGGCTTGAGGTCCGCGACTTGCTCGACGGCTCTGAGCCGCGGCTGATGATGCCGGCGTCGCGAAAGGGCAAAGGGAGAAAGGCGAAGTCGCATTATCCGGTCCCGATCTCGGCCGAACTCGCGGAACGGTTGGCGGCGATGGATCGGCCGGCGAACGCGCCGCTGCTCACCCGGCCAAGCGGTAAACCGTGGAAACGATCGAACCAGGCCTATCCGTTCCGGCGAGTAGCGAGAGCCTGCGGCCAAGATCCGGCCAAAGTGACGATGTACGCGTTGCGCCACAGCAGCATCGTCCGGCAGTTGCTCGCCGGCGTCCCGGTCCGCATCGTCGCCGCCGGCCATGACACCAGCGTCGCGATGATCGAGCGCAATTATTCCCGCTATATCACCGATCACGCCGACGCGCTGGTCCGCGGCGCGATGCTCGACCTGATGCCGCGCGATAAGCCGAAACTGACCGTCATCGGGTAATCCGCTGTCGACTTGTCGTGCGGCGCTGATTGCTCGCCCATGCGCTCGCGAAGACGACGTCAACCGCCCCGCGTTAACCTTCCAGCGGCCCTCGCGAGCGGCAAAAGAACATTAACGCCAGAAAAAACGCGACCCTGCCCGATCCGCAAAAGTGCGCGAACGGCGACGGACCCGTATCCGCTCCGCGCGCAACCGCTGGAAATCGGGGCGACAGAAGAATGTTGGTAATGCTGCTACCCGACATCTGTGCGATAGCGCGAGCGAGTGCCTGCGCAAATGGATCCACCCCGAATTGATCATCTTCGGGCGTGATGATGGGCGTGTCGTTAGTGAGCATGAACCCTATTTACCCACTGGACGTCCGGGAGGAGACTCTTGAACTCCTCGACGAAAAGCCCGTAATTGACGTTCTTCATCTCGGCTTTGAACCTGTCTGTCAGGAACGGCAACAACGACCAGTTCCACGAACCGGCATCGGTTTTATGGGACATCACCTCGTGAATGCCGATCTGCGCGATAATCTGCGAGGCGACCTCGAATTCATGCATCGAAGAGACCGTGAAGGGTGTTTCGGTCAGTACCGTCTCCGGAATCCCCTCGCTAGCGAGTAGTCGGCGCACATGCTTATCGAGCATCTCGGTGATGCGAGGACTGAAGATGTACCAGTCCTCAAGCGTCAGGATTAGCGGATAAATTGGCTTTCCGTCTGGGACCCATTGCGTCTTACCGTCGAGCGCATCTCGGATATTTCGGTAATGCTGAGCGATGGCGGTTGCCATCGTGGCGAGGTCTTTCTCGACCGCAGCATCATTCGACAGTATCCGCGCTCCCAGCGTAAGGCGTTTGGTCTTTGCCTCGATGAAGAGATACCCTGTCTGGTCAGATAAGACCCAATCGACGCCGTGATGTTTGTCGGTACCGATGAAGTAAGGCTTTTCGGCCAGGATAGTGAATTGAGGCGGCTTACAGACGACGGACAGCACTTCACCTACATACCGTTGGAACGAGTCCCCATACGGGTTGTCGAAGTCGGTGCTCTTTACGAGGTCATAGAAGATGCCCGACGACATCCGCCGCTGTAGGAAATGCGGGATCGGACAGATGACGCGATCGGGGTTTGCGGGATCGATGCTGACGAGGGGTGTGGATTCCAGCGGATTCCAGGCATAGAGCCAGTCCGGTCCGTATGATTGTTGTTTGGCCGTCGCAGTTCTCAATGCATCGACAGGAACGGTGATCCGCCGGAACAATGCCTTTGAAGCATCAAGTGGAATCTTGAGGACGCTGCTGTAATCGGTATTGGTTGATAGTCCCCATTTCCGTTGGAAGAAACCCACCAAGGCTGTTCCGAGCATGAGGAACTGGTCCATGCTCATACCGAGTTCGCGCATGACGATGGCATCGACCGCCGAGCGACCGAACACTTTGTAAACTCGCATCATTGAGTTGACGTGGACCCTGACCTGCCAGGGAAATTGCCGATGCGCGATCCGGTGGATTTCAAATAGGACATCGGTATTTTCGCCAGCGGCGGTGTACCCGACACCGTCGAGATGTCGTATGTGATTGATCGCGGCGGCGAGATCATTCCACCGACGCAGGGTGCGGTCGCCGCGATTGCCCGCATTGAGGACGATCTCGCGCGCCAGGATGTCCAGGTCCCACGGCCAGAGGTTGTCTTTGTGATAGACCCCAAACGGCCTTCCGGCCAAATAATCAGGCGGCAATGCCCGATCGTTCATGATGTGAAGCGACAAACACCAGACATCTATCAAGCTACCGACACGCTCGAAGTTCCTCATGTAATTACGAAAAGGCTTGTACTCGTCGTAGAAGCTCATTGTCGGTCTGACCGTTCAGGCCCTCGCGCCCGCCATACGCGGCATAATTGATGGGGGTGTGGATACTCAACCACCGGCTGGCAAGAAGATGGGAGTGTCCGAGCGAGTTTCAACACAGTTAATAGTGGCTGTTGCGCGCCCCACCTACTGAGTTTGAGACGATCAGGAATGTCGAAATCTCGGCGAACAACCCCGCCCTGGATCAAGCCCGAGCTTGCTGCCCTCGTAAAAGCGGCACCGGACGGACCCGGCTGGCTGCACGAGATCAAGCTCGATGGCTATCGGATGCACGCCCGGATCAACTCCGGGTCAGTGAAAATCATTACGCGGCGGGGCAACGACTGGACCGACAAGTACCCGGCGATCGCCCGCGCGCTCTCCGCGCTACCCACGAAGAGCGCGTATCTCGACGGCGAACTCTGCGGTGTCCTCCCCGATGGCCGGACTGCCTTCAACCTGATCCAGAACGCGATGGAGCATGGAGACGCCTCCCTCGTATACTTCGTGTTCGACCTGCTCCACATGGACGGCGAGGACCTCACCGGCCTGCCCCTGATCGAGCGAAAGGCGATGCTCGAGAAATTTCTCGCGGGACAGACAGGGCCGATCCGGTACAGCGATCATCAGATCGGCAGCGGACCGGCGTTTTATAAGGTGGCCTGCCAGCATGGTCTCGAAGGCATCGTTTCAAAACGGGTCGATGGTCGATACGAGCCAGACCGACGCTCTTGGCTCAAGGTCAAATGCCTGAACCGGGAGGAATTCGTCGTGGTGGGTGGTCGAACCCAGAAGGCACCCGTCACCGGATCGGCGCGCTGCTCCTCGGCTATTACACGCCAGACGACGGCAAGCTGATCTATGCGGGCCGCGTCGGCACCGGGATGCCGGTCGCGGAGCTTGAGCGTCTATACGAGCGTCTCCAGCCGGTCTCGATCGCGAAGATGCCGCTATCGGAGCCGCCGCCACGCCTTGGTCGGTTCGGCTCGCCGCTCGTGCTCTCTCGGGTGCATTGGGTGCGCCCAGAGATGGTGGTCGAGGTCTCGTACGTCGAGATGACACCGGACGGTCTGCTCCGGCATGTCCTCTATCTGGGCGAGCGGGAGGACAAGCCGGCGCGTGACGTGATCCGGTCGAGACCAACCTAATCGTTTCAGGTGAACCATGTTAGTCCACCTCTGCATTTTCTGCGGCACCCCGCTCGATAGGACAACGAAGCCCGAGCACATTCTGCACGACGCTCTGGGCGGCAGAAAGACGACGCGGCGCGTGGTTTGCTCTGGCTGTAATAACCGTTTCGGCGGGAGCATTGACAAAGTCCTCGCCGAGCAATTCGGTGCTGTCCGAACGTTATTACAGCTTCGCTCAGGGACAGGCGCACTACCGCCGATGCTTAAGAGAGTTACAGCGGGCCGCGAAAAAATATACATCGGCAAAGGCGGTAGATTGAAGTTAGTCAGCAAGCCATTTCGGATAATCAAGGATGACTTGGGCAGAACCAATTACACATTTCCGGCGAGTTACTAGGAAAAATAGAGGCGATGGTGCCACATATGGCAGCGGCACTTAAAATATCGGAAGAGCGATTGCGGCAACTGTTATCTGAATCACCGGGTATCGGTAGAAAGACGACCCGACCCGATACGACTTGATTTACCGGGATTTGGCGGGTTGGGAGTCATGCGCTCCGCCGCTAAATCATGCCTCGTTCTATGGACAACCTTGGTGGGAAATGACGATGTCGAGAAAGACGAATACGAGGCCGTCCGTCGATTTGTAGACGGCAAAAACGGCAAAAACAACAAATTCTTACAGGAAAGTACCGACTTGGATTTGCGGTATCACGACAAAGAAGAAGAAATGAAATCTCGGTTCGGCCCTGTATTCAATCTGATATACGTAAAGAGCAACAAGGACGGGCGAGTTATAGGTCATTCACAATATACAACCTTATTGCATTCCAAATTGTGCTATGCAACGCGGCGGAGCCCGAAACCGGCAGATTGCTCTGATTTCCAATCCTCTGACGCGGGAATGGTCGGATCGCTCCGCTTCTGAGTTAGACGTGCCCTTTGAATGGCTCAGCACTCCAGACTATGACTACGAGGATATGCAACGCCCTCGCCAAAGGATGGGCGCGATCATGGAACTTCATCTCGAAATCAGCAGGAACGAGAGTTCAAGCGGATCATAGAAGATGTGCTCAAAGCACATGGATTAAAAGAAGGAGATGCAATACCCAAGGAGCTTGCACATTCCATATCACAACAAGCAGCCACAAGGATTACGCATAGTGTCTTAAATAGGCCGTATACGAAACCTATAACATCCGTCCAGATGCAAGAGGTATTCGGCAAAAATCTCCGAACTAGGCGCGTCGGCTACGTAAACCAGTCGAGCACCTCGTCGAGCGAGCACGAGACCCGGACAATAGGTCCGCCGTGCAACTGGATCATTGTCTCGTCGCGGCACTCGTCGTGGCCTAAACAGACGGCCTTATCCCCGGTAAAGGGCAGTTCCGCTAGCGTTTCCCCAATCGGCTCAGCTACGGTTGTCCGGCAACGATTTTTCTGGATATTTTGGCTGCGCTGTTTTGGCCGGCTCCGAGGGGGAATCGCGGAAGTGTAATCGCCGCATGACGGACGCGTCCATGACCAGCATTGGAGACTCGCCGCCCGCGCGATCATGACCGCATCGTAGCAACCGGCCCAGCCGTTTCCCGATCGACCAGCACGCCTGCTCATCCCCGCACTGGATCATTTACGTCCGGAACATCGCCGAAGCGCTGGCGCGTCTGATCCGGCCGGTGCTGCCGAATACCGGGCGCACGCGGCAGCCTACACCAAGCAAATTCAGGCGGTCGACGACTGGGCGCGCAAGGAGATGACGGCCGTGCCGACGCCAAAGCGCCGGGTACTGGCGTCGCACGAGCTCGCTGCAATACCTTGCTAGAGCCTACGGCATCACGCTGCTGTCGGTGAACGGTTGGACAAACAAGAGCGAGCCCTCGGCGGCCGAATTGGCAAAGCTGGCGCAGCAGGTCCGGGCCGAACACGTGAAGGCGCTGTTTTTCGACAGCATCACCGACCGCGGGCCATGCAGCGCATCGCCGGGGAAACCGGTGCTACGATCGGCGGCACGCTCTATGGTGATTCGCTCTCCCCGCCGGCGGTGAGGCGGACAGCTACATCAACATGCCGCGCCACGACGTGACCACGCTGAAGGCGGGCATGCTGAGCAACTGAGCGATGTTGCTGACAGCGGCTTGGCGGCGCGTGTTGGTTGCCGGTGTGGTGGTGGCGGGTATGTGGGCCGCTGTTGCTGGGGGCGATACCGTCGACGCCGTCAACAGCGCCGGCGCGGCCGCCGGTGCAGGTGGCAGCACAGCCGGAAGAGGCTCCGGAGCCCGAAGACGGCGGCGCTTTGCGCGCTGTGATCCGCTCGGGTGTGACAGCACCCGGCGGCGGGCGCTTTGATGCGTCGGCAGACGCAGATTGATGGATGTGCCCATCAGCTCCTGCGGCCGTTCCGGTTTCGAGCGCGCTGCGAAATAGGAGGGAGCCCCCACGACGGCGCTGCGCATGTCCGGCCCAATACGCACCGCGATCATGTCCTTCGCCACCTGCTCGCCGCTGCGTATCCCGGCGTCAAACCGTTCGGCGACGATGTCGGTCAGGCCATACTCGACGATTTCTCCAGTTTCACGTCGGGATAGCGCCGCAGGAATTTCGTAAGCCTGGCCAGGCTATCGTGTCGACCGCATAATCTGTCGCGTAATGTGGATGGTGCCTGACGGTTCTCGCGAAGCTCGCTCAGCGCCTCGAGCTCGGCCTTTATCTCTTCGAACCGCGGGGCAACGTGTGGAGTAGCCGCTCGCCCGCTTCCGTCGGCGCGACGCTGCGCGTCGTACGGTCAGGAGCCGCAAGCCGAGCCGCTCTTCCAGAGCGCGGACGGTGTGGCTGAGCGCGGATTGCGATACGCCAAGCTTCGCCGCCGCCCGCGTGAAACTACGCTTCGTCGCAACCGCCCGAAAGACCAGGAGGTCATTCAGGTTGCCGTGCTGCATTTATGGCCGCCGCTCATAACTCCATGCGTATTATAGGGGCTAATCGCGACCGGCGCGCGCTGCTAAATGTTGGTCGGCGGCGGCCCTCGGGGACGGCGCCGTCGCGGCACGCGGGAGATCACGGTATCGCAAATTTCGACGCAGACACGCTGCGCGAACTGCGCGATGTACGGGAGTGCAAATCCGGACCGGCAACACCCGACGACCGCGGTGGTGATCTGGATCGTCGTAGCCGACGACCAGGTCTTCGTGCGCTCGTGGCTCTGCGCCAGAGGGCGTTGGTACCGGGACCTGGCGGCGGGTGGGCCCGCCACATTGGAGTTCGGCGGGCGCCGTATTGAGGTGCAGGCGTTCCCGGCGAGCGACAACGCCCCGATCGCTCGGGCGAGCGCCGACTTCCTACGGAAATATCAGCCAAGCCCCATGCGCGGGAGATGGTGCGCTGGAGGTCCTCTTGACCACGCTGGGCTCGAGCCGCGCTGACAAACATCGCCATCCAGGAAACGCTCAACGCCAAAGCCTCGAATGGATGAAGAGATCAACGACGAGCAACAACGGCAATAGGCAGTTGCAGAGCGGGGAAGTGGTCGCCTGTCCGCCCGACGAAAAACATTGGCACGCGGCGACCGCGACGACCGGCATGAGCCACATCGCCATCCAGGAGGCGCTGAACGGCAAGGGTCGTCGATTGGCTGGAGAAGGTCACCGACGAAGAATATCTGGCCGCGCCGGCGTCTGATTGAGGGAAGAACTGTAGGAGGGTCCTGATGCCTCATGTCATCGTTAAAGTGCTCAGCGGCATCGTCGAGGGACAGGTAATCGGGATGGATGTGGACGTCCCAGAGGCCGGGCATGAGATACCCGCCTTTGAGATCGATCACCTGCGCGTCGCCAGCGCTGCCCGCCTCTCCGCTTGGCAGGATGGCGCGGATGCGGCCATCCTCGATCAGCACGGTACTATCCGGCCGTACTTTTGGGCTCGACGCAGTCGATCAGATTAGCATGAGAAAGGACTGTGTTCATGGCGGGAGGCTACTCGGGTTGAACTCGGTGATACCCAGTTCAACAGCGGCACCGAAGCGCAGATCAGCCTCCGCGGCAAGCGGGGATTGGCGCGGCCCACTTGCCAACCCTACGTCGGGTGGCTGCTGGGGTCTGGATACCGCCACGGAGCTTGCCCTCTCGACCCGCTGGGCACACAAGCCTATCGGTCCGGGGTACTCTGAAGCGGAATGAATCGGCCTTGTCGCCGGGACCTTCGGGAAGCGGCCTTCCTTCCAGTCCTCCTTGGCCTGCTCGATCCGGTCCTTTGAGTCGAGACCATCTTCCACCAGATGTGCCGTTCGCCGTCGAGCGGCGCGCCGCCCAAAAGCGCGATGCGTGCGTCAGTGATCGCGTGCAGCGCCACCTGGGCTTCCGGTGCGAACACCATCATCCGGCCGTGCTCTGCGCGCTCGCTGCCGCAGGCTATGGTACCATCGATGACATAGGTGGCGCGCTCCTCGCGCTCATTCGGGAGCAGCAGCTCGCGTCCCGCCGGCAACACGACATCGGCATAGAACAGCGGCGAGAAGGTCTTGACCGGTGATATCTCGCCGAAGGCACTGCCGGCCAGAACGCGAATGCGCGCTCCCGTGATTTCCAGCGACGGCAGCGTTGCCGCCGGGTGACGGTGAACTCGGGCTCGGTCTCCTCGCGCCAGCGGGAGCCCGACCCAGAGCTGGAGACCGTGCGTGCGCGAACCAGTGCGCCGCAGTTCGGGACCCGTGCGTTCGGAATGGACGATGCCGCCGGCCGGACATCGAGACCATGTCCCGGAGCGAAATCGGCGGCCCCATATGATCGAAGAAGACGAACGGCCCGACATGACGGCGCGCCTCTGGGGGAAGCACGCGCCCGACGGTGAAGCCACCGAGATCGCGCGGTCGGCATCGACCACAGTCGTGATCCCCTGAGCCGCGGCGCTGCGCGAGCACACGGGGTCGATTGTCGGAAATACGCTCATGCTCACTCTCCCGCTCGGCTGGTTCAGCCGAGGCTTTATTGCTGCGTGGACGGCACCACTCATCGCGCGATCTCGCCGAGCCGTCCGGCCTGATAGTCTTCGATGGCCTGGGCGATTTCCTTCTCGGTATTCATCACGAAAGGCCCGTATCGCACGACTGGCTCACGTGAGCGAGGAACCCCGGTCAGCAGGAGCGCTTGCGCCCGCTCGCTCGCCTCGAGCTGCACTCGGTTTCCATCGCCGAGAATGGCGAGTTGGCCGTCCTTCACCACCCTTCTAGGCTTTCTCCAGTCCAACTCAAGGATGGAGAAAGACGGAGATGACGCGCCAATTCGAGAATCCCCAGCCGAGCCTGTTCGACGAGGACGAGCCTCGCTTCGAGCTGGCGCGCCGCAGAGAAGATCGGGCTGGCGACGCTGGTGAAAGCGCTGCTTCTCGGTCGCGACAGCACTGGCAAACGGGGAGACCGGCGATGACCAAGATCACGGCTGACCATCTCGCGCGCAGCGCATGCGTCTATGTCCGTCAGTCGACGGCCGATCAGCTCGTGCACAATCACGAGAGCCGGCGCCGGCAATATGGGCTCGCCGATCGTGCCCGGCAGCTCGGTTGGGCAGCGGTAGAGGTCATCGACGATGATCTGGGTCGCTCGGGCGGCGGCATCAATCGGCCAAGGCTTCGAGCGCCTGCTTGCGGCGATCTGCGAAGGCCGCGTCGGGGCTGTGCTCGCGATCGAGGCGTCCCCGGCTGGCGCGCAACGGCCGCGACTGGCATACGCTGATCGAGTTCTGTGGATTGGTCGGGACTATCATCGTGGACGAGGACGGAGGCTATGATCCTCGGCATCCCAATGATCGGCTGTTGCTCGGAATGAAAGGCACGATGAGTGAGCTGGAGCCCCATCAGCAGCCGCGGATCCTCCTCCAGGCGGCCTGGTCGTGGCCTAAACAGACTGCCCGATCCCCGGTAAAGGACGGTTCCGCTAGCGTTTCCCCAATCGGCTCAGCTACGGTTGTCCGGCAACGATTTTTCTGGATATTTTGGCTGCACTGTTTTGGCCCGCTCCGAGCGGTCAGCGCGGAAGGGAGAATCGCCGCGTGACGGACGCGGTCCATGACCAGCATTTGAAAACTCGCCGCCCGCGCGATCATGAGCAACCGGGACAATTCGCCAGGGGTCGATTTTGCCAAACGGATTTCGTCGGCTCGGCGTCACCTCGCATCGGCGGATAGCCCCGTTCACCTGTTCGATGTTGGGGCGACGCGAAAATCTATTCGACGGCCTACGATTTCGGAGCGCGCGATCTGAGGCAGCCAGCAGACGAAACGCGCCACACGAACTGCGCCAGAGTTCCGCCAGCTCCTTCAAGCCGGCGAGAGCGATGGCGGGAAGGCCGAGCAGGAAGGAGAAGTCGGGTGCCCAGCATGTTCGAGAGCTTGGGGGTGGAAGTCCCCTATCCAACCGACGAACGCCTGATCCGGCGGCTCGGCGTCACCCGCAATCAGTAACGGCGATCGCTGACGAACCTTACAAAACCTGACATTGCGCGCGGCGATCGCGAAAAGGCCAGTTTCTGCCGAATTAACCACTTGACATTCTAATAATATTGCTATAACGTATATGCTTCAGGTATGGCAAAACCAGCATCATGGCCTGGCAACGTGGGGATCCGGCTGGTCTGGCGGGTGCTGCGTCATTGGACGGAGAAGCGAGGCGGGCGCACCGGATTGACGCCGATGGGGTGGTCGAGGAGCTGCGCTAAATGCCGGCGGCGGCCTGGGCGGCTACAGCACGAGGCCGACGCCCGAGGGGCGCTCGGCGCCAACCGCGCCGCGCTCGTCGGCCTCGGTGCACTGAGCATGTTCGTCACCAAACCCTATCACGACGGGAACATCGAGGTCGTCACGAACGCCCGCGAATTCATCATTGAGCGGATCGAGCGCCTCGCCGCCTCCGAGCGCGTGGGTGACGACACAGGCAAGCGCAGCGGAGGCGGCCAAAGAATGATGGCTTGACCGCGAGGTTGTCGTGGGCCGACGGCTCGGCGCACTTTCGCCCGACGAGCGCGAGGCGGCAAACGCGGCGATGACCGAGGAGCAGCTCGAGGGACTGCGCTTCGAATGGGAATTTTGGCGGCGCCATGAGCAGACCCCGCCAGCCGGCGACTGGCGCGTCTGGCTCTCCTCGCCGGCGGATCCGGCAAGACCCGGACCGGCGCCGAGTTCGTCCGGGCCTCGGTCCTCGCTGGATGCCGGCGCATCGCGCTCGTCGCGCCGACGGCGGCCGATGCGCGCGATGTCATGGTCGAAGGCGAGAGCGGCATCCTTGGGGTCTCTCCGCCCGCGACGCGGCCGCTCTACGAGCCCTCGAAACGGCGCGTAACGTGGCCCAACGGGGCCATCGCCACGACCTATAGCGCCGACGAGCCCGAGCGGCTGCGCGGTCCGCAGCACGATGCGGCGTGGTGCGACGAGGTGGCCGCCTGGCAGTACCCCGAGGCCTGGGACATGCTGATGTTCGGGCTGCGCCTCGGCAAGAACCCGCGCGTCATGGTCGAGCGGCTGATGAAGGCGGTGGAACACGTGACGGCGGATCACTCGCTGCACACGCCGGACCTGGGCGGCAAGGCGACCACGAAGCAGGTCACTGACGCGGTCTGCGAGGCCCAGTGGCAGGCCAACGACTAGGGGAGCGGGCATGGCGCTGGTCATAATCTCTCGTCTTCGACATACCGGGTAAATCATCGGCGCTGGCTTCGTTCAGCCCGGCCACTCCGTCTCCTATCGCATTGAACATCGAGGGCGGAATTCTGTCCCTGCGCCCGCTGCTTTAGCGGAGGCGGTCGAAATGGAAGCGGAACGATCGTTCATGCGACCGTATCCAACCAGCAGTCGGGGTCGGGAAATGAGCGGGCATGATCATGACCGGGCCATCGGCGAAGGTCTCGATGAAGCGCCGCCGTGTCGCTCGCGCCGTTTCCGCGTCAACGCAGAAGCAGCTGTTGAGTTGCGGCTCGGCGCATTGCAGCGCCGTGTGCATGGGGTAGGCAGCTCAGGACCACGGATGCTCGCTGAGAGCGCACCACGATGCAGACGTGGCCGGGTCTATGCCCCGGCCACGGCTCGATCCATACACTGTCGTCGAAGGCGTAATCCGTGGCGACGAGCTCGGCCTGGCCACTGTCCATGACCGGTAGCAGGCTGTCCTCATAGTATGGATCGCTGGTGTATGCGGCTCGCAATTCAGCCTCGCGCCAGTGCTCCCACTCCCGGCGGGCGAACAGGTAGCGGGCGTTCGGGAAGGTGGGGACCCATCGGCCGCCGACAAGTCGCGTGTTCCAACCGACGTGATCGGCATGCAGATGCGTGCATAGCACATAGTCCATGTCCTCGGGCATAAAACCGGCGGCCGCGAGATTGCGAGATAGGGCCAGTTCTTCCGATGATAGCGCAGCTTGTGCGGGCGCTCCTTGTCATTGCCCGAGCACGTGTCGACCAGGATGGTCGCGCGCGGTGTCCTTATCACCGTGCTGTGAAACGCGAAGACGAGCAACCCGCTGGCTGGGTCCATCAATGTCGGCTCGAGCCAGTTGCGGTGCCGCGCAATGATCTCGGGCGACGCCTCGGATGAAGTCGCGGCCGGTTCGAATAACGCAGCCTCAAATTCAAGCACACGCGTGATTTCGATCTCGCCTACACGCCAGCGATAATTCGGGCTGCTGATCGCCGTCATCCGCCGCTCCTGCTGTTAGCAGCTAACTAGGAGTCTGATGGCTGCTCCGACTTCCCGTCGAATGGTCGTCGAATATCAACAAAGGGGACATAATGGGCAACATCGACCGCCGCTGCTCTGAGTGGCCACGCCTTACACATCGCGTCAAAATCGAAGACCGCCGAAATCATTCCGATCGCCGCAGCGGGTGTTTGGTGGACCGCTTGAGCCAACAAAGTCAAAATCCAGCGCAATCTACCATTGAATTCGTCACTGCGGTGTTAGACGCCACAACAAGATTGATCATCCCCATCGACCTGAAGCTACTGAGGGCCATGATGCCGACCACAACACGGACAATATTGGATCAGATCAGCGCGGAGAAGACGAAGGTCAGCGAGCGGCTCGCACGCCTCGTACCGACCGCGCAACGGTCGCCACTCAGTTGACCGACCTCGAGACTGCCGAGCGTGTACTGATGCGCGTGGGCAAGACGCCGCCCGGTAGGAGACCCACATCAGCTGCCGTCGCAGAAGCAAAGGCTCCTACTGCTACTCGAGGCCGACTAGGGCGGCCGCCAAAAGCAGCCACGAGCAAGTCAGCGGGACGTAAACTCAGCGCTCCGAGTCTCGGCGAGCGCGTCCTGGCTTTGGCTACCGGCAAGACCCGGCAAGAACTCTACCTGGCGTGCCCCAACGATCGCCCGAACCATATCGGCATGGCAGTGCAGCGCCATATCCGCGCGGGACGGATCCAGGAGCGCGACGGCAAACTCCATGCACACCCCCCGCAACGGAGCAGGCACACGCGACCGCCTGACCCGCGACCTCATCGAAGCGCCGCCGCGCGGTTCTCAACTGGGTGGCAAAGAACTTATAATCGGGATAGCTATGAGTGAAATCGCGTCCGTGATCCGACAGGCCTTGATCGGCTGAGCGATATTCGTCACCTGCTGAGGGCCGAGGTCGATAAACTCGACAGGCAGCTTCGTCCCGATGTGGTTCTGCACAGCACCCGAGACTCAAATGCTACCGCGGGCGTTCGGATCGGTCGCCCACCAAGCAGCCGAATGAGATGACAGATCAAGTCCGAAGGCTCAAGAACGCGCGGAACCGAAAGTTTCAATCCATTCCCCTCCAGCGGCGAGTTACTGCGAACGTACCGAACTCCGTCTCCCCTCGCCGCAACAGGGACCGCGACTTTGGCCAAATGCAGCCGCTGGCGATGAACGCCAGCCATGCTGCGCTGCGACAATCCCTTCGCCGAGGGTACCGTTGAAACGTGCTCGGGCCCGCACCCGCCGTTTCCGTCCTGTCGCGCATGATCGCCTTGAAGCCAGATAGGCTGCGTATAGGAAGTAGCCGCTCGCCTGTCCCCCGTGACGCCGAGCGCCTGGAAGTCAGCGCACATAAATTGTTGAACACACCCATTTTAATCCCCAGTTAAGTATAATCGTGTTTCGACCAGGGCACCGCTTAATGCGGTGTGCTCGCGGGCAAACCTAACGCGCTTCCCGAAATTGAAATGTGATCTGAGCCGGCGAGGGCGCCGGGGCAGGATTTTTCTAAGGAAGCTCTATGACTATCGGTACCGTGAAGTGGTTTAATACGCAAAAGGGCTATGGGTTCATCCAGCCCGAAGACGGCTCGAAGGACGTGTTCGTCCATATCTCCGCCGTCGAGCGTTCGGGGCTGGGCCACCTGGTCGAAGGTCAGAAGATCAGCTATCAGCTCGAACGCGGCCAGCAGGGCAAGACCTCGGCAGTCGATCTCCAAGCCGCGTAAGGCAAACCAAGCGTAAAACAACACGCACTGGGGGCGCCGGCCTGCGGCCATTATATCGCCATCACCCATAGTGGCGTGACGATGTCGCCGTTCCTGGGTCCGGTGGCTGACGAGATCGTCGGCTCCCTCCAGCTGCAAGTATCGTTCGAAACCTGACGCGAACCACCCGAGAAGAAGCAGCTCGAAGATCCAGCGCTGAAACGCAAAGGCTTGCCCCAAGACAGTGCGGGGAATGCCCATCCGGCTGCAGGGCGCGGTCGAGTGCGACGCGGGACGGAAGGAGCTGAAGGCGCCGAGCGCGAAGAACCGTTGCCGGTACGTATTAAGGCTCGAGCGGATGAATGCTGCTCGGTAGGCAGTCGCGTCGAATTTCGCTCACTAGCGCGTTCCGCGTCGGTGATTGACCGATCGCTCTAAAGGTAGAACCCATTGAAAAATCGAAAACTCTGCCATCATCGTGGTCGCGAGCAACGTCTTAGCCACCGCGCCATAATTTTGCGGTCTGGAATTTGTATCGAGACGGGCACCCTGACCGTTCCGATTGCAGATTGCGCTCACTCCACTCGGCCGCCTCGGTGAGCCGATCGAAGTTGCTTATGGCGTGCTGTTCCTCGCCTCTGACGAGGCATCGTTCGTCACCGGGACCGAGCTGGTGATCGACGGCGGCTGCATCGCGCAGTAAGGCCTCTCCGAGCAGCGCGCGGCTCGCCTTACCTGAAGCAGATACCGTTATAGCAATATTATGAAAATGTCAAG
>CAWBFS010000068.1:0-92711 GCA_963788085.1 uncultured Alphaproteobacteria bacterium | reverse complement strand
ACCGCTTCGCCTATTGCTGGCAGCCGCCGGTAAAGGGCTGGACGATGATGGTCAACAGTATCATCAACAATTGGCGCATGGAGGACGTCTGGCTCGACAAATAAATGGCTAGACGGAGACGAGGACATGCCGCTCAATCTACCTGGCACTGCACCAAGGCGGCGCAGGGCGCGGTGCTGTACGTCACCTTCACAGGCGGCGAATCCGAATACAGCATCGGCCCGGACGTACCGATCCTAGCCAATGTTCCCGGCGATATCAGCCTGCTGAAGCCCGGCGGGCTTTGACCAGGAGCGGGTTAGGCTGAGACTATACCCGCCGAGGTGACAGAAATCCTAACTGTGTCAATGGTTTGCTTCGATTGCCACTGTGGTTTCCATAGATAGATAGTATGCCGACAGATTCGGGGTCAATTCTATGCCAGCAGGGAGGATTTCGACGCATTGCGCTACCCAAACCACGCCTCGGCCAAGAAACAAAGTGCCAGCCAAATAGCTGACCAAAGGCCGAGAGATAGAAGCAACACCACGACAAGCCCTGCCCCTGGGGTAAGCCTTGCGGCGGCATAGCTGGCCGGCGTTGTATAGTCGATCACGGGCGCCTCCTGTCGGCTCGGCCTAAAACTGGGAATACAGAAGAGCGGGATGGCCGAGGCGATCGTTAACTATATTTCGTCAGGGGAACGTCCAAAAAACGCGGGCTTACTCACGCGGCGCATCTCCTCTCTGCGGACGCTGGCGGCATCGCTCTACAAGAGCGCCGACGACATCAGGCCTGCGCCTCCGCCCGCGAGCTGAACTGATCCGCGGGCTACTCACGCCGACACCAACAGAGTCGCTGTCGATCTAACCGCGGCCTGAACCGGATTGGCGAACCCGCCCCGCGTCCATCTCTGCGGGCGGCCAAGTTAGGGTTCGGGCGCGGTGCGTCGGCGCGTCCTGCTGCAAGTCGCTTTCAGCAGCCTGCGCCCCCTCGCGCTCGCGGCGCAACTCCTCCATGCGGGCGCGAATGGTTGCGAAATCGTCCGCTGCCCAGGGGTCGGTCCTTGTTCAGAGCTGGTACGATTATCTAGGACGGGTGCCTCGACAGCGGACTTTCATGCCCGGCCGACATCCGGCCAGCCGGCAGTCACCACCACATCTGAGCCCGCCGATCCACCGCCCGCCCAAGCATCGCCACCGCCGAGACGCCGAGGCCGCCCGCGTAAATATCCGCGCCCGGCTGAGACTGCCGATCCGGCACCCGCGGCTGCCAATCAGCGCTGGGCCGATACTCGGCGCCGCGCCACCGTCGCGCCCGTGGAGCCGGTCCCATGGCGCGGCCGCCGATGGGCCGCGCAGCGATCAGCATTAGGAGTCCTCACCACCGGTAATCACGGTTATTGGCGCCTCCCCTGTAGGGCCCGATGAGAATGCCACCGCTATACGATATTCGATCTCGCCGGCCGGCGGAAAGACCAGCGAACGGCGAGACTCGGCCCACCCGGAGGATGCCGACCTATTAGCAGCGTCCGATGAGGGGCGCATAGCCGCCCGCGCCGGAAGGGCCGTAAACCGCACAAGTCCCACTCGACGATCCATTTGGTGGTTGCACGCTATGCGACCACCCTTCAGGACGGGCCACATACCCCTCGACAAAGCACCCGAAACCGTGGTCCCGTTGGTTTGCATAGTGGTTGTAGGGCTTTTTGGTAGCCGGTATAAAATTGCCGAAATTTTTGGCTTTCTGTGCGACAGCGTGCAACAAAAAAGGCGGCAAAAAGCGACCTTTTTAGAGTTAACCTACTGATGTTATTGGAGTAGCGGGAGAGGGATTTGAACCCCCGACCTTGGGATTATGATTCCCCTGCTCTAACCAGCTGAGCTATCCCGCCACAGGGGCTCGGATATAGGAGGCGGGCGCGGATGGGTCAAGCTGGGCCGGCGGATCCAGCCGCCGCCGAGCACCCGATCGCCGTCATAGAGCACCGCCGCCTGGCCCGGCGCGACCGCCCCGCCGGCGGGTCCAGACGAGCTCAGCCTCCCCGGCGTCTCAGCCGAGGGAGAGCCTTGCCGCTACCGGCATTTGCGTCGAACGAAACTTGGCGCCACCGCCATACCCTTGGCCGCCGGCGCGCCGAACCAATTCAACTCAGCGAGAGAAATTCGAGTTTCGGCCAAGGCGGCACACGGACCGACGACCACCTCCCGCCGTTCGGGCTCAATAGCAAGAACGTAAAGCGGTTCGGTGGAGGCGATCCCGAGCCCCTTGCGCTGGCCGACCGTGAAATGGACGATGCCGTTATGCCGACCAAGTACCCGGCCGTGCTGGTCGACGATGTCGCCCGGCTCGCCGCGTCGCGGGCCGCAGCCGCTGCAACCAGAGACGCATACGATCCCTGCGGCACAAAGCAGATGTCCTGGCTGTCCGGCTTGTCGGCGACAGGCAGCCCGAAATCGCCACGCCAGTGCTGCGGGTCTCGTCCTTGGCGAGCCCGCCCAATGGGAACCGCAGGAAGTCGAGCTCGTCGCGCGTTGTGGCGAACAGGAAATAGCTCTGGTCGCGGGCGGCGTCGCGGGCCCGATGCAGTTCGGGCCCGTCGGACCGGCAACGCGGCGGGCATAATGCCCGGTGGCGAGCGCCGACGCGCCGAGATCGCGCGCCGCTCCAGCAGATCGCGAAACTTCACCCGCTGATTGCAGCGGATGCAGGGGATCGGCGTCTCGCCGCGGCCATAGGTGTCGACGAAATCGTCGATTACCCCTTCGCGGAACCGGCCTCGTAATCGAGGACGTAATGGGGATGCCGAGCCGCTCGGCGACGCAAGCCGCGTCGTGGATATCCGGCCGGCGCAGCAGGCGCCGCTTCGCCCGGCCGCGGCGCCGTGGTTGTAAAGCTGCAATGTGATGCCGACGACGTCAAACCCCCGCTCGGCCAGCAAGGCGGCGGTCACCGACAAATCGACCACGCCCGACATCGCCACCACGATGCGGTGGTCCGCCGGATCGCCGGGCAGATCGAGATCCTGCAGGCTCAGCGCTGCGCCTCGAGCCCCATCTGCCAAAAATCGGCTTCGAGCCGCGCGGCGGCGGCGAAAATGGCGACGAGAGACGAGAAGCGGCCTTCTCCGCCGCGCCGGGCGAACTGCTCGTCGAGCGCGGCTTCGGCTTCACGGGCGAGGTCCTGATATTCGGACCCGGCATACATCTCGAGCCATTCGCGGTAGGGGTTGCCGTCGAGCAGGGTCGCAGGTCGCCAATCCGCTCCGCGGCGATCACGGCATAACCGACGATGCACGGCGCGAGCGCCACTTCGAGATCGAGCCGGTCGCCGGCGAGGCCGCGATCGAGCACAAAGCGGGTATAGGCAATCGTCGCCAGCGCCTCCGGCTCGCTCGCCATCGCCGCCTCCGACAGCCCCCAGCCGCGGCAATAATCGATATGCAGCCCGATCTCGACATCGAGGGTCGCGGCGACCAGGCGCTGCGCCCGGCGCATCTCGGCGAGCGTCGTCGGATTTGTAGATCGCCAATCCCCAGGCACGCGCGAAATGGATCAGAAACAGATAATCCTGCACCAGATAGCGGCGGAAGCACGCCTCGGGCAATTCGCCGCTGGCCAGCAGAAGCACAAATTGGTGGCGAGTATAGGCGTGCCAGTCCCGGTCGCATGCCGCGACCAGACGCGGGAAAAGGGCCGGCTCGGCCGTCATGTGGCTAATAACCTCGGTCAGCCGACCAGCAGGTTGCGCGTCGCCGCAGGCAGCTGCACGGTCAAGCCGTCGAGTTCCTCGGTAATGATGATCTGGCAACCGAGGCGCGAGGTGACAGTCAGATTGAACGCGAGGTCGAGCATGTCCTCCTCGTCCTCGCTCGCTTCCCTGAGCAATTCGTACCACTGTGGATCGACGATGACGTGGCAGGTCGAGCAGGCGAGCGAGCCTTCGCACGCGCCTTCGATGTCGATGTCGTGGCGGCGCGCGATTTCGAGCACCGACATTCCGAGCGGCGCGTCGACTTCGCGCGGGGTGCCGTCGCGCTCGATAAAGGTCATCTTCGGCATTACTCAGGCCGCGGCGCCAGGTCTTCAGCGAGAATAGCCGCGGCCAGCGCCGCGCTCGCGCCGGCCCCCAGCTCGGCCTTCCGGTTGAGGCGCAACACCTTCAGCCCCGCCGCTTCGGCAGCCTCGCGCAGCTTGTTCGATAAATCGTCATCAACCGAGGCGGGGAGCGCGATAACGGCATGGCTGACAGGGCGAGCCAGGGCGCGTTCGGCGCGGATGCGCGCCCCTTCGAACAGCTCTTGCCACTGTCCCGTCGCGGCATTGCCACCGGGTACCATCAAGGCACGCTCAAAGCCGTCGCGATCGCCAAGAACGACCGCATTGCCGCCGACCGAGAATGCCACCTCGACTTCCGCTCCGCCGGCGTCAATGCCGATCGCCGCTCCCGGTGCGCTCGGATTGGCCGGCCCTCCGTCCGGCTCCTCGATCTGAAACAGCTTCACGCCAACCCGCTGAAATTAGCCGCTACACGTCGCCCTAAACGTGAAACAACTCGCCGCAGCCGCAGCGGCCCTTCTCGTTGGGGTTGCGGAAGGTAAACCCGTTCTGCAGCTTCTCCTCGACGTAATCCATTTCGGTGCCGAGGATGAACATGACCGCTTTCGGATCGACCAAGATCGTCACGCCCTTGTCTTCGACTACCTCGTCGAATTTGCCCTTCTCGTCGGCATATTCGAGCGTGTAGCTGAGACCGGAGCAGCCGCGCGACCGCACGCCGATGCGAACCCCAATCGACGGTTTGCCGCGCTTGCCGAGGAGCGCCTGGATGCGCTGCGCCGCAGCGTCCGTCACCGACAAAGCCTGCTTTCTCGCCATCACTCGATCTCCGAAGCATATGCTGCAAGAGCCCCTCTCCGCCCTTTAAGGGGGAGAGGGAGAGGCCCACGCCGCAGGCGTGGGAGGGTGAGGTGGGCGGCGCCACAGAGCGCTCGGCAGCCCCCCTCACCCTGCCCTCTCCCCCCGGCCGGCGGGGGGAAAGGAAAAAGTGAACGTCGAAATTTTAGGTTCATTCCGGGTCAGGTTCCAGCAGCGATACTTACCAGCCAATAACATCTTATGTGGCTATGCCCCCATGCTCTGTCAGCCGGTTTGCGGCAGCCGCCAGCGCATCGGCAGCGAAATCGGCCTCTGCCGCTGTCGTGAAACGGCCGAGGCCGATACGAATCGAGGCGTTGGCGAGCGTATCCGGAAGCCCGAGCGCGCGCAGCACGTAAGAGGGCTCGACCGACGCCGAGGTGCAGGCCGAGCCGGTCGAGATCGCAATGCTCGGAACCGCCTCGATCAAAGTCAGTGCCGGAATCCCGGGAAACGCGAGATTGAGGCTGCCGGGCAGCCGTTGCTCGAGGCCGCCATTGACGCGAAGCCCGGGGACGCGCCGAGCGAGGTTTCGCAAAAGGCTGTCCCTGAGGTGGCGGAGCCGCTCCGCTTCCTCAGCCATTTCGGTGCCGGCGATCGCCGCCGCCCGGCCGAGCCCGACGCAGAGCGGCGTCGGCAAGGTTCCCGAGCGCAGGCCCCGCTCCTGCCCGCCGCCATCGATCAGCGGCAGCAGCCGTACCCGCGGCCGGCGCCGGATGCAGAGCGCGCCGATTCCCTTTGGCCCGTATATCTTGTGGCCGGAAATCGACAGCAGGTCGATCTTCATCGCCCCGACGTCGAGCGGGATCTTGCCGAAGGCCTGCGCCGCATCGGTGTGGAATAGTACGCCCCTGGCGCGACACAGCGCGCCGATCTCGGCAAGTGGTTGGATCACCCCGATCTCGTTGTGCGCGGCCATCACCGAAACGAGGAGCGTGCGATCGGACAGCGCGCCTGCGAGCCCGGCGAGCGAGACGAGACCGTCCGGCTGGACCGGCAGATAGGTCACCGCGAAGCCTTCCCGCTCCAATTCCCGGCAGCTTTCGAGCACGCATTTGTGCTCGGTCTGCAATGCGACGATGTGGTCGCGGATCTGCCCGCTGTGCGGGTGGGCGCGAGCGAAATGCGCCACGCCCTTGATTGCGAGATTGTTCGCTTCGGTCGCACCCGAGGTGAAGACGATCTCGCGCCGGTCGGCGTGGATCAGCGCAGCAACTTCGTCCCGCGCACGCTCAATCGCATCAGCCGCGATCCGGCCAAAAGCATGGCTGGTGCTGTGCGGATTGCCGAAATGCTCGGTGAAATAAGGCAGCATCGCCTCGAGGACGCGCGGGTCGACCCGCGTCGTCGATTGGTTGTCGAGATAAATCGGCGGCGTGTTGACGGCCGGATCCGGAGCCAGCCGAGGGCGCGGCTCCGCAAAAACCGATGTCATGCCGCGCGCGCCCGTCCGGAGGGACTGCGGCGGCGCCGGTAAAGGGAGGTCCACGCCCGCAGGAAATGCGCGATCTCGGCCTCGTCCGAGCTCCAGCCGAGGCTGACCCGGATCGTCGAGGCGGCGATCTCGGGGTCGACCCGCATCGCCGCCAGCACGTGGCTCGGCCCGACTTTGCCCGAAGAGCACGCGGCGCCGGCGCTGATCATAACGCCGTCGAGATCGAGCGCGACGACCTGCGTCTCGGCGGGAACGGCGGGCATCGCGATCGCCGAGGTGTTGGGCAAGCGGTGCGCTGCGACGCCGAGCACGACGGCTTCGGGCGCAATCGCCGCGATGCGGGCTTCCATTTCGTCTCGCAATGCGGCGACCCTGTCATAGACGGCGATTTCTGCCACGGCAGCGGCAGCGGCGGCAGCGAAACCGGCGATCCCAGGCAGGTTCTCGGTTCCGGCACGCCGGCGGTGTTCCTGGCCGCCACCGCGGAACAGCGGCGCCAGATCGATCCCGCCGGTTACGACGAGGGCCCCGACCCCTGGCGGGCCGCCGATTTTGTGGGCCGACAATGTGACGAGATCGGCGCCGATAGCCCCGGCCTCGATCGTGATCTTCCCGGCAGCCTGGACCGCGTCGCAATGGAACAACGCGCCATGTCGTCGCGCGATCTCAGCGATTTCTGCCACCGGCTGGATGACCCCGGTCTCATTGTTGGCATACATCACCGACACCAGGGCCGGGCGCAAATCGCCGGCGAGAAGCCGGTCGAGCGCGTCGGGGTCGACGATTCCATCGGGACCGACCCGGATGATTTCGGCGGCAGGAACAACACAGCGGACCGAATTCGTGCTCGACTGCCGAAACGAGGACGCGCTCGCGACCGGTACCGAGCAAGGCGAGGTGGTTGGCCTCGGTGCCGCCGCTGACAAAGACTACTCCCTCTGGATCTGCATCACCGAGCAGAGCCGCCACAGCCTCACGGGCGCGCTCGATGGTCTGGCGCGCCGCGCGGCCGCGCCGATGCACCGAGGACGGATTGCCCCAGCGGTCCAGCGCTTCCGACAGGGCAGCCGCCGCCTCCGGCCGCAGCGGTGCGGTTGCGTTCCAATCGAGATAGCTCTCGATCTGCGACGTAGTCATCAGCCGGTGCCTGCAGCGGCGGGACTGCGGAAGGTCTCGCAATGGAGGCGGCCGCTCGTCCCGAGGACGCGGTGCTCGCAGACATCGGCGAGCGACACCGAGCTCAAATAGAGGTGGATCTGATTGCCGAGCTCTTCCCACAAATCGTGGGTGAGACATCGGGTGCGATTGCCGCGGCAGCCGACCGGCGCGCCAGGAGCGCAGCGGGTGGCGCGTATCGGCTCGTCAACCGCCAAAATAATGTCGGCAATGCGGGTCTCGCCGCGATCGTGGGCCAGCAGATAGCCGCCGCCCGGGCCACGCACGCTCTTGACGAGCCCATTCTTTCGCAGCATTGCGAAGAGCTGTTCCAGGTAGGACAGCGAGATTTCCTGCCGTTCGGCGATTTCGGCGAGCGAGACCGGGTCGCCACCGCTGTGTTGGGCAAGATCAACCATTGCCATCACCGCGTAGCGCCCCTTGGTGCTCAACCTCATTTCCCGGTCCTCAAAATTCCCGAGCCACGCTTACTGACCGTCTGTGCCATTCCCGCCGGAACGGGCGACCAGCCGGAGCGGCAGCGGTTCGTCCGAAGCCGGATCGAGAGCCGCTCTTTGCCCTGCCCTTTCCTGCTCGAGTTCCGCGACACGCGCTCTAAGGCCGGTAACCTCATCCAGGAGGCCATTGAGGGCGCGGGCAATCGGATCGGGGATATCTCCGCATACTGCGTAGGGTTGAAAGGCCGGTTTGGATTCGGCGGTCGCGCTACGACGGGCGACTTGACGCGCCGGGTTGCCGACCATGGTGGCTCCCTCGGGCACTTCCATCAGCACCACGGCCGCCGCCCCGATGCGCGCGCCGTCGCCCACGCGGAAAGGCCCCAGCACCTGCGCTCCCGAGCCGACGATAACACCGTTACCGATCGTCGGATGGCGCTTTGCGCCGCGGGTTAGCGAGGTACCGCCGAGCGTTACGCCTTGATAGAGCGTGACATCGTCACCGACCTCGGCGGTTTCGCCGATCACCACCCCCATGCCATGGTCGATGAATACCCGTCTTCCGATGCGCGCCCCAGGGTGAATTTCAATGCCGGTGAGCACACGGCCGAGATGCGAAACGAACCTGCCGGCAAGAAGCCAACCGCGTCGCCATAGCCAATGCGCGAAGCGATGATAGAGCAGCGCGTGAAACCCAGGGTAGCACAGCACCACTTCCAGCCGCGACCGGGCAGCGGGATCACGGGCAAGGGTTGCGTCTATTTGTTCCCGCAGGTTTTTCAAAAGCATCGCAATCCCTATCTATGTTAGGCTTAGCGCTGCTGGCGCGGGACCGCCCTGCCTCGCGGAGGCGGCCCGAGCGAACATATAATTGTCCGACGAATATGATCAAGAATTACGGACACATGGAGACACTCACGGCGCGACGATCTCCGACTGCCGTAGTGGGATTTAACCTGGATCGACAATGCCCGACGTGATCATCAACGGCCCGGATGGCCGAATCGAGGCGCGCTATCACCATGCCCGTGTCGCGGCCGCGCCGATGGCGCTGGTTCTGCATCCCCATCCGCAACAGGGCGGCACGATGCACAACAAGGTGGTGTACGCCTTATACCAGTGTTTTGTGCGCCGCGGTTTCTCGACCTTGCGGTTCAATTTCCGTGGCGTCGGGCGCAGCCAGGGCAGCTTCGATCGAGGCGAGGGCGAGCTTTCCGACGCCGCCGCGGCGCTCGATTGGATGCAGACCTATAATCCGAACGCCGGGTCGTGCTGGGTCGCCGGTTTCTCGTTCGGCGCTTGGATAGGCATGCAATTGCTGATGCGGCGGCCCGAAATCGAGAGCTTCATCTCGATCGCGCCGCCCGCCAATCTGTACGACTTCACGTTTCTCGCACCGTGCCCGTCATCGGGTCTGATTTTGCAGGGTGACCAGGATTCGGTGGTGCCGGTCGAAGCTGTGCAAAAGCTCGTAACCAAGCTGTCGCACCAGCGCGACATCAAGATCGACTTCCGCAAGATCCCCGGCGCCGATCATCATTTCGCCGATCGAGTCGACGCCCTCGTTACTCATGTGGACGGCTATATCGGCAATCACGCCGGCGCCACCAGCAAACCACGGACCTCGTCCCAGGGCCGCGGCACCCGCTGAGCCACGCGGTCCCCAAGGTAGGCCCAACGGACCCTTAATGGGCGAAAGGGTCACGCACCAGCACGGTGTCTTCGCGTTCGGGGCTGGTCGACAGAAGGGCGACAGGGGCGCCGATCAGCTCCTCAAGCCGTCGGATGTATTTGATCGCGGTCGCCGGCAGATCGGCCCAGGACCGGGCGCCGCGGGTGCTTTCGCGCCACCCCTCGGCGGTTTCGTAGACCGGCTCGACCTCGGCCTGGGCCGCCGACCCGGCCGGGAAGTAATCATAGGTCATACCGCCACGGCGATAGGCGGTGCAGAACTCGACCCGGTCGAAGCCGTCGAGCACATCGAGCTTGGTCAAGGCGATCCCATCAATGCCGCCCACCCGGATCGCTTGCCGGACCGCGACGGCGTCGAACCAGCCGCAGCGCCGCCGCCGTCCGGTGACGACGCCGAACTCGCGCCCGCGTTCGCCCAGAGTGCGGCCGACCGCGTCATTCAACTCGGTCGGAAAGGGGCCGCTGCCGACCCGTGTCGTGTATGCCTTGGTGATGCCGAGGACAAACCCGACGGCACCGGGTGCAATACCCGATCCGGCGGCGGCCTGCCCCGCGACCGTGTTCGAAGAAGTGACGTAGGGGTAGGTGCCGTGATCGACGTCGAGCATCGCACCCTGCGCCCCCTCGAACAGAATACGCCGGCCGCTCCGCCGGGCCTCGTCGAGCAGACGCCACACGGGCTCCGCATAGGGCAGGATGCGGGGCGCAATATCGCGCAACTTGGCGATCAGCTCGCCGCGAGCGACCTCGGGCTTGTCGAGCCCGCGCAACAGCGCATTGTGGTGCAGCAGCAGCTGATCGACACGTTGTTCTAGCGCTTGCGGGTCGGCCAGGTCGCATACCCTGAGAGCCCGGCGCCCGACTTTGTCTTCATAAGCCGGACCGATGCCCCGGCCAGTCGTGCCGATCTTGCTGTCGCTGAGCCGTTCCTCACGGGCACGGTCCAGCGCGCCGTGTGAGGGCAGGATCAGCGCGGCATTGTCGGCAAGCTTCAAATTTCCGGGATCGACCTCGACGCCCTTGGCGCGGATCGCGTCTATTTCGGCGATCAGCGCCCACGGATCGACGACCACCCCGTTGCCGATGATCGACAATTTGCCGGGCCGCACGACCCCCGACGGAAGCAGGCTCAGCTTGTACTCGACATTACCGATGACGAGCGTGTGACCGGCGTTATGCCCACCCTGAAAGCGCACGACGACATCGGCCCGCTCCGACAGCCAGTCGACGATCTTGCCCTTGCCCTCGTCGCCCCACTGGGCGCCGACAACCGCGACGTTGCCCATTTCGCGCCTCCTCTCAGCCGGCCATCACCGGCACTCCCTGTTCGAGAACATAGGCGCAGCCGAGGCGGCGCGCTTCGGCACGCCAATCCTCGGCCGCATCGAGGGCGGCGACAGTGATCCAGCCGCTCTTGCGCAGCTCGCGACTGAGGGTACGATCGGCACCGAACGGCAGCAACAAACGCCGAGGCGGGGCGGCGGGAGGCAATGTTCGCAGGATCGTGTCCGTGTATAGCGTGAACCCGGTCGCCGGTTCGGGTTCGGTCGGATCGCCAGCCTGATAACGGCCGCCGCGGCCGAGTTCGCCGACCGGACGCGGGGTGGCCGCGAAGAGCGTAAAGCTGATCCCGGTGTGGTACTCGAAGCCACGGTTCTCGACCGGGTCGACCGTCACCTTGAGCTCTGGGGCTGCCGCCGAGAGGTGGTCAAGCACGGTGCCCAGCCGGACCCGTTCGGCGCGGGCTCGCGCCGGCAGATCGAGACGATCGAGGACCGCCAAGGTGACGGCAGCCGGCCCGGCCGCCGCCAACAAGCTCCCGAAGAGCCCGCCGGCCTCCCCCGCCACCGCGGCGACCGCGGCCGCATCCTTGTGGTCGAGCGCGGCGCGCAACGCGGCGGCGCGCGCTCCGGCGATGCCATAAGCCTCTGCGACCGCGGGCACCAGTGTCGGCAGAGTGATGTCCACCGACAATTCCGGCACGCCGATCGCGGCGAGCGCCTCGCCGGCAACCGCTATCGCCTCGACATCGGCGGCCGGGCCCGCCGCTCCGATCAGCTCGGCGCCGACTTGGCCGATCTGGCGCTCGGGCCGGATCTCGGAGCCGGTGACTCGCAGCACCTGCCCAGCATAGCTGAGGCGTAATGGTCGTGGCGCGTCGCCGAGCCGCGTCGCGGCGATCCGCGCGATCTGTGGCGTCATGTCGGCGCGCACGCCGATCATCCGATGCGAGGCCGGGTCCATTATGCGAAAGGTGGCGGTCGCCATCGCCGCCCCGGCGCCGGAGAACAGTGTGTCTTCGAATTCGACGAGCGGCGGCTTGACCCGCTCGTAGCCATGGGCGGCCAATGTCGTCATCAACTGGGCCACGACTTGCGCTTCGATCTCCGCCTCGGGCGGCAGAAGATCGTGCATGCCGGTCGGCAGCAGAGCCGGATGCGGAGCGTCGTTCATGGTGCCGTAACTTCAAATAGTGATCAGAAGCACAATGACTTGACCTGAATTACATTGGGGAGGGCGCGGACCGTGTCGAGAATGGCCGGGGTCAGCGGTTGATCGACCTCGACCAAGGCAATCGCGTCCTGCCCCGGAGCGGCCCGGCCGAGATGGAAGGTGGCGATGTTCACTTCGGCTGCGCCCAACGCATTGCCGAGCGCGCCGATGAAGCCGGGTTTGTCGTAATTTCGCACAAACAGCATGTTGCCGCCGAGCTCGGCTTCGAGGGGGATGCCCTCGACCGACACGATGCGCGGCTTGTCGCCGGCGAACAGAGTGCCGGCGATCTCCCGAGTGCGGCGTTCGGTCGTGACAATGACCCGGATCAAGGTCTGGTAATCGACCGGCTCGGCACGCCGCGTCTCGCTGACCCGAATGTCACGCTCGCGGCAGATCACCGGTGCATTGACCATGTTGACCGTGGCGAGCTGCGGCGACAGCAATCCGGTCAGCGCGATCGCGGTCAACGGCTTGACGTTGAGCTCGGCGACCGCCCCCTCGTATTCGACTGCGACCGCGGTGATGCCGGTCTCGGTCAGCTGCCCGGCAAAGCTGCCGAGCTGCTGGGCGAGCTTCATGTAAGGGTTGAGGCGCTTGGCCTCTTCGGCGGTCAAGGAAGGCACATTGACCGCATTCGATACGGCGCCGGTCAGCAGGAAATCCGCCATCTGCTCGGCGATCTGCAACGCCACGTTCTCCTGCGCCTCGGTTGTCGCGGCGCCGAGATGCGGTGTCGCGACGACATTGTCGCGCCCGAACAGCGGGTTCTCACGCGCCGGCTCGTCGACGAAGACGTCGATCGCCGCGCCGGCGACATGACCTCTGTCGAGCGCCGCGGCGAGATCGTATTCGACGACGAGGCCGCCGCGCGCGCAGTTCACCAGGCGCACGCCGCGCTTCATCTTGGCAATCGTGCCGGCATCGATCAGGTTTTTGGTGGCCTCGGTCAGCGGGGTGTGGAGTGTGATGAAGTCGGCGCGGGCAAAGAGCGCATCGAGCGATACTTTTTCGATGCCGAGAGCGACGGCCCGCTCGGGCGACAAAAAAGGATCGTAGGAAATCACCTTCATGCGCAGACCCAAGGCCCGCTCGGCAACGATCGAGCCGACATTGCCGCAGCCGATGACGCCGAGCGTCTTGCCGGTTAGCTCGACCCCCATGAAACGCGACTTCTCCCATTTTCCAGCCTGCGTCGAGCGATCGGCCGCCGGAATCTCGCGGCATAGCGCGAACAGCATGGCAATGGTGTGCTCGGCGGCGGTGATCGAGTTGCCGTAGGGGGTATTCATCACGACAATGCCGCGCTGCGTCGCCGCTGCGACGTCGATATTGTCGACGCCAATGCCGGCCCGGCCGATGACCTTGAGCTGCGGGGCGCGCGACAGCAGACCGGCTGTTACCTTGGTCGCCGAGCGAACGGCGAGGCCGTCGCAACCAGCGATGCGCGCTTTGAGTTCCTCTGCCGGAAGACCTGGAGCTAGGTCAACCTGGATCCCGCGCGCGGCAAAGATCTCGGCCGCGCGCGGGCTCAAAGCATCCGAAATCAATACCTTCGGCATTTTAGCGCTCCGACTTTTATAGAAAATTCACCACGGAGACATGGAGAACCGCCATCCGAGTAACTGGCCTGAAAACACGTGCAATACACTCGCCTTGAGAAGTGACCAAAAATGAAGCAAAAATTCTCAGGGGGTCATCGCTCCTATTCGTCGTTCCCAGGGATTTCAGTCGCTTGCCCCTGGGTCCCCGCTTGCGCGGAGACGACGAATTGTCTGTCCGCAGGATTTCCTGACAGCCTCTTTCGCGGGGGTGACGTTAACTGTTGGGAAGACCCACTTCATTTTGACCCAGGCTTACAGTTGTGCGGAACAAATTCCAGACAGGTTTGCTGCGGTAAGCCCTGCATCAACCCGATAGGTCATTCAAGCGGCCTTTGAGGTGCGGCGCTGTTCGTCCCAGGCCCAGTCGAGCCATGGGAGGAGCGCCTCGACATCGGCCGTCTCGATCGTGGGTCCGGTCCAGATGCGCAGGCCGGGGGGCGAGGCACGGTGGCTGGCGATGTCGTAGGCCGCGCCTTCCTCCTCGAGCCGCCGGGTCATCGCCCGCACGGTCTGGAAGCGCTCCTCGGGCGAGAGCCGGGTGAACCAAGCCTCGGTTATCTTGAACTGCGGCGAGGTGCAGGAGATCGTGGCCGGGTCCTCGGCGAGAGGATCGGCCCAAGAGCATTTCCCGACCCAGGCAAGAAGCGTTGCCAAATTGCGTTCCGACCTCGCGATCAGCCCGTCGAGACCGCCGACCGACTCCGCCCACTTGAGTGAATTCGAGCGCGTCTTCGACGCACAGCATCGACGGCGTGTTGATCGTCTCGCCGCGGAACACCCCCTCGATCAGCTTGCCTTTCGCGGTCAGCCGGAAGAGCTTGGGCAGCGGCCAGGGCGGAGTGTAGCTTTCGAGCCGCTCGACGGCGCGCGGGGACAGCGCCAGCATGCCGTGCGCCCCTTCGCCCCCCAGCGATTTCTGCCACGACCAAGTGGCGACGTCGAGCTTGTCCCACGGCAGCCGCATCGCAAAGATGGCCGAGGTCGCGTCGCAGATCGTCAGGCCCCGCCGGTCGGCAGCTATCCAGTCGCCGTTCGGTACCCGCACCCCCGAAGTCGTGCCGTTCCACGGGAAGACCACGTCGCGGGCGGGATCGACGCGGGAAAGATCGGGAAGCTGGCCATAAGGCACATGCATCACTCGGACGTCTTCGAGCTTGAGCTGCGTGACGTCGGTAACCCAGCCCTCGCCAAAATTCTCCCAGGCGAGCATGTCGACTCCGCGCGCGCCGAGCAGCGACCACATCGCGATCTCGACCGCCCCGGTATCGGAGCCGGCGACTATGCCGACGCGCCAATCGGCGGGGATGCCGAGAATCGCCCGCGAGCGCTCGATCACCTCGACGAGCCGAGCCAGGCCAACCCCCGATCGGTGCGAGCGCCCGACCAGTGCCGCATCGAGCACCCCGAGCGACCATCCCGGGCGCTTAGCGCAAGGGCCGGAAGAAAAGCACGGATTGGCCGGGCGCCGCGTCGGCTTCATCAAGCTGTTCCTCGAAAAAATAGTCCCCGACCCAAAAATAGATACGAATTGGGGGACCGCATCGCGCGGCGATACTTATGGGCGAGCCCGGGCTAGGTCAATGCGGCCTCAGCGGCAATTCCCAATATTGCCCGACCAAATCACGGCCAAAGCTGTGATGCGGCTCCTCGCGCACCAGACGAAAACCGTTCGCCTCGTAAATCCGGCGCGCAGAGACCAGCACGTCGTTTGTCCACAATGTCAGCTTGCGATAGCCCGCTCGGCGCGCGAAGTCGATACACTCCCCGACGAGCCGGCGTCCAATCCCGAGCCTGCGAGCCGTTGGCTCAACGAAAAGCAGTCGCAGTTTGGCGATTTCTTCGCTGTCCCGGACGAGCAGTACCGAGCCGACGATTTCGGCGTCACGCTCGGCGATCCAGCAGCGCTCCCGCCGAGCATCGAAATTCTCGATAAAACTGGCGGCGATCCGCGCGACCAATGCCTCGAAAGTCGTGTCGAGGCCGTATTCCTCGGCGTAGAGCACGCCGTGGCGGTGGACGATCCAGCCGATGTCGCCCGGTTGGTGCTGGCGAAGGATATACGCGAGTTCGGCCTCTTCGCCTCGCACGCCGAGCAGGCGCTCCACCCGCTCCAGCGCCGCAACCAACTGCCTCTGGTGCGAAGCCGGCAGCACCCCCAAGAGCGCGGCGATCTCGTCTCGCGAGCGCGCGTCGATGGTCGCGAACATCTCGCGACCCCGGCCGGTCAGGGTAAGGATGATCTGTCGGCGATCGCTCTTCGACGCATGTTTGGCGATGACACCCTTGGCCGCGAAGCTCTTCAGCATGCGGCTGAGGTAACCCGAATCCAAACCGAGCTCCTGAGCGAGTTCGGACGCCGTCGTGTGCTCGCGTTGTGCAAGCTCGTAAACGACCCGACCTTCGGTCAGCGACAGCGGACTGCCGAGCAGCCCTTCTTTTAAGACACCGATCTTGCGGGTGTATAACCGGTTGAACCGCCTGACGGCCCGGACCCGCTCTTCCAGCTCTGAGTTCGGCAGCTCCATATCTGCCTTTGTCAGGCAAATTGCTGACGCTTGTCAACGATCAGGTGAGTTCGGCGACCGATCTCCGGAGCCGCTGCTGATCATCCAATAGAAAAACAGCCAGGCTTCCCGATCTCGGCCGCAGAAACCCTAGGGTTTCGACAAAAGCGGCGAAAAACATAACAGCCAGGAACACCCAGCAATAACGCCGGATAACAGCCAGCAACAGCGAGCGGCAGCAGGAATCCCCGCTATTGCGCGCGGCAACGGCCTTGACGCCAATCCCAGCCGCTGGAAGGCACGAGACCAAACAATGAGCCGCGCGCATTGACATAAGCTTTGATCCAGAGGAATTCCTCCCGATATCGAGGCACGCAGAAAAACCTACGCCGAGATTTGGGCAATTTTCGGGTCGACCAGAAAGGGAGAGAAGCGGCATGGCGTCATCCAGACCGAACATCCTTTTCATTCTCGCCGACGACCTCGGCTATGCCGATGTCTCCTGCTATGGCCGCCGCGATTTCACGACGCCCAATATCGACCGCATCGCTGCCGAGGGCGTGCGCTTCACGCAGGCCTATGCCAATTCCGCGGTCTGCACCGCCTCCCGTGTCGCGCTGATTACCGGGCGTTACCAATACAGGTTGGCCGTCGGGCTCGAAGAGCCGCTGAGCACGCGATTGCCGCGCAAGATCGGTCTTCCTGCCGACCATCCCACTTTGCCGTCACTCCTGAAAAAGGCGGGCTACCAATCAGCGCTTATCGGCAAATGGCATTTGGGGCTGCTGCCCGAATTCGGCCCGTTGCAGAGCGGCTACGACTATTTCTATGGATTCCGCAGTGGTGCGGTCGATTATTTCACGCACAAATCCGGTCCGCCGGCGACCGATACCGATGATTTGTGGGAGGACGACGTCAAGATCCACCAAACCGGCTATCTGACCGATCTGCTGGGGAGCCGCGCCGTCAATATGGTCGAAGCCTATGCCGGTACCGGGAACCCTTTCCTGATCAGCCTGCATTTCAGCGCGCCGCACTGGCCGTGGGAAGCGCCGGGCGACGAAGCCGAGTCGCAGCGCCTCCGAGACTTGTTCCATTACGATGGCGGCACTCAGCGCACCTACCGGCGGATGATTCAGCAGATGGACCTGCAAATCGGACGCGTGCTGCAGGCGCTCGACGCGATCGGCGCCGGGCGGGACACGATCGTCGTCTTCACCAGTGACAATGGCGGGGACCGTTATTCCGACACGTGGCCGTTCACCGGCAGAAAAACGGAATTGCTGGAGGGCGGTTTGCGCATCCCGGCGGTGATCTGCTGGCCGGGCAGAATTCCGTCCGGCGCCGTCTCGGAGCAGGTGACGATCGGCATGGATTGGTTTCCGACTTTGCTCACTGCGGCTGGCATCGCTCCGGACCCGGGGTTTCCATCAGACGGGATCGATTTGCTGCCTATGTTGACGGGAGAGGTGGCAGCGGTTCCGCGCAAGCTCTTCTGGCGCTACAAATACAACGACCAGGAGGCGGCCCGCGACGGCGATTGGAAGTACCTCAAGATCCTCGACAACACGTTCTTGTTCGATGTGGCGCAGGACCCGATGGAGCGAGCCAATCTCAAGGAGCGCCGTCGTGACGTTTACGAACGGCTCGTCGCGGAATGGAAGGAGTGGAACGCAACCATGCTGCCGCTCGATCCGCAGAGCTTCACCGGCGGCTTCACCGGCGCGGAGCTCGCCGATCATTTCGGGGTGCGCTAGTGCACAGACGCGTTCAGATGATCAAGATGCCGAGTTGCCCTCCTGCGTCTATGCTCGGCCCATAAATAGAAAGCGGCGCCCGATCGGGCGCCGCCGCTTGCGGGGTCCTCTTTAGACCGGTCGCATCCAATACTGGTCGATCCGCCCGGTGTATGAACGGTCGTCCCAGTTGGGCATGTCGCGGGACGTGTAGCTCGGGGCACCTTCGAGCCTGTTGCGGTCGAGATCGACCACGTAGCCGCCCAAGCGGGTGTCGTACTTCAACATTTTCCAGGGCAGCGGATGATAGCTCTCGCCGATCCCGAGAAACCCGCCAAACGACATCACCGCATAGGAGACTTGGCCGGTATATTTGTCGATCATCAGGTGATGCACCGAGCCCAGGCTCTCGCCTCTGCGATCGTAGACGGAAGTGCCGGCAACCTTTTCGGAGGAAATGAGCCGCTGAGTTTCGTCGGCTTCCAGATGGGTAGCAGTCGTCGCAGTTCTAACGTCGCTCATTGCGTCACTCCTGTTAAACCTAGGTACAAGGCAAACAAGAGCCTCAGACGGGGGTTCCGATATTCAGCGGGGCGTTCAGCCGGCGCCTTGCGGGCGGTGCCGTTTGACGGCCTCAGGATTGGTCGAGTCGGCGCCCATATAGATGCCCCGCTCCCAGCTGCGCTTCAGCGGGTCGACGACATTGAGCGACATCCGCCCGATGCGCTCGATCTCGATTTCCACCATCTCCCCGTCCTGCAATGCGCCGAGCCCCTCGTGATTGGTACCGCAGGCGATCAGATCGCCAGTGTTCAACGTCATGATCGTCGAGGCGAACTCGACGAGCTCGGGGACCCGGTGCTCCATGTCGTCGGTGTTGTAGTTGTGACGCAGCTGGCCGTCGTTCCAGAAGCGCACGACCAGATCATTGGGGTCGGGGATCTCGTCGGCAGTCGCAATGCAAGGGCCGATCGGCGCGAAGGTGTCGAACGACTTGCCGAGCCAGCTGCCGGCTTTCCAGGTGCGCCTGCCCTCCCCTCGCGCCGACACGTCGATGAGGCAGGTATAGCCGAACACGGCGCTGCGCCAATTCGCCTGGCTCACCTTCTTGGCCGGGCCTTTGATGACGAGCGCCAGCTCGGCCTCGTGCATGAAGATCCACGGTTCGGTGAATTCCGGCAGAACGATCGTGTCGCCCGGCCCGACCACCGCCTCTGGATTTTTCAGGAACATATTCAAGGGCCGCGCCTCGCGCTGCGCGTGCTCCCAATAATTGGCGATGCAGCAGAGGATTTTGCCGGGCCGCGGCAATGACGCCCGCAGGCGAACCGAGCTCAGCGGCAAAGCCTCGCCGTCTGCCGCCCGGCGCTCTAGACTCGGCCGCAGCCGGTCGAACCCATCGATCAGCGCCTGCATCATCAATTGCGGCGTGTGGCCCTTCTCGACGATGCCGGCAATATCGACGACGCCGCGATCGGTCAGCAAACCGGGTACCGGCTCGTCCCGGTCGGCAGTCTGAAAAAGCACCAGCTTCATGATTTCCTCCGCAAGCCTGCTGCGAGATTAACGGGTTTTGATGCATGGCAACTATCGCGATTCTCGGTTTGACACGTTGGAGACCCGAGGCCGACGATTGCGCGGATGCCGACGGGAGAGCGAATGATGGTCGAGATACGCCGCATGGGTCCGCAGATCGGTGTCGAGGTCACCGGCGTCGACGTCAAAACCCTCGACGAGGCGAGCTTTGCGCCAATCTATCGAGCCTGGCTCGACTACAACATCCTCGTCGTGCGCGACCAGGAGCTCGAGATACGCGACTTCCTGCAATACAGCCGCCGCTTCGGACCGGTTGTCCCACACCCGTCGAAGTCGACGCGCCATCCCGAGGTCCCCGAGATCACGATGCTCGGGATCAACAAATTCGATGCCGACGGCGAGCTCAACGATGCCATCTATCGGCGCGGCGCCGAGGGCTGGCATACCGACGGCGCTTACAATCAGCAGCCGTTCAAGGCGACCCAGCTCTATGCGCTCGCCGTTCCGAGCCGTGGCGGCGACACTTTGTTCGCCAATGGTTACTCGGCCTATGACGCGCTGCCCGAGCGGCTGAAGCGCCGGCTCGACGGCGTGATGGGCGCCTTTTCCTATGGTGGCCGCCGCGGCGGGTCACCGCTGCTCGACAAGGAAGATCAGGATTGGAAGCTGGTTTTGCATCCGATCATCCGCACCCACCCCGAAACCGGCCGCAAATCGCTCTATTTCGATCCCGGCAAGATCGTCGACATCGTGGGGTGGGACCGAGCGGAGAGTGATACGCTGATCACCGAGCTGAAGGCGTGCATGATCCAGCCCGATGCCGAATACCATCACAAATGGCGCAAGGGGGACATCGTCATCTGGGACAACCGCTGCTCGTATCATAAAGCCGCCGGCGACTACCCGCCCGAGGAAGACCGCATCCATTGGCGGGTCTCGATCAATGATTACGGCGCCGCAGCCCGCGAGGCGGCGGAGTAACCTTTGCGATAGGTGACCGCCGCGGCACGCCGACGAACGCCAGCTCGACGGCCATGCGGGTCAGCGCCTCGCCCGCGCTGGTCGCGCGCCGCCTGTTTCTCCTATTTTATCAGGTCGAGATCAGGCACCGCCAACTCCTTCCATGCCAATTTCGCACCCGCTCCACGAGCGCCGATGCCAAGAGAGTACGATATTAATATGGCAACTAAATGATAGCTGCTTGCCTGCCGGCGGTGTTCAATGTCGGCGCGTGCGGCACCTCAGGCGTAGATCGCGGAGTTATCCGCGAAGACCGCACGGGAGCGGATGCGGTTCCCAAGACCCGCGAGAGTAATGCTCATGGTGCTTCCCTCCCCTTCCACCGGCAATAAGAAGCAACCCCCCCTTGCGCAGCAAAAGTCAGCTCTGGGTAGAGTTCGGGATGTGGCGCGGTGGCGGTAGGCCGGGCATGTCTGTTTCCGCCTCTTTCGTCTGGCGGTGCCTTAGTGGCTCGGCCATAGCTCCGTTTCCACATCCCTCTCATCGAACGCAGCGGGCGGATTTCCCGCACTGCGCTCTCGGACAAGACTTCACGCCTTCGTCCACGGCACGTCGTGTCCAAGCCGGGTCAGACGCACGAGCCCGAAGGTCTCGTAGAGGTGCGAGAGTGGATAGCTGCCGCCCTTGCTCCGTCTGGTCTTGTGCTTGAAGCGCAACCACCGACGCAACCGCACAGCCGCGTAGTTGTCGAGCGCCCGATACGCCGGATTGACGGTGCCTACTGAGAAGTAGTTTGCCCATCCGCGAAGCGCGCGGTTCAACTTTCCCACCAGCTCTGTGGTTTCTTGCCACGTATGCGCTCGGACGGTCAGCTCATGGACCTTTTCGACCGTGCGCTTGATGCTCTTCTTCGATGGCCGCTGTCCCAGGCGAGCCTGGCCGGTCCTCGGAGAATACATCCGTCCGAACGTGTAACCCAAGAAGTCGAACTCCCCTTCCGGGATCTTGCAGATCCGTGTCTTATCCTCGTTCACCGTCAGCTTCAGCTTGCCCATGATCTCGCGCAGATGGTGCAGCGCCGCTTCGGCGTTGCCCCTCCGGCACAGGATTACGAGGTCGTCGGCATAGGTGACCAGGCGAGTGCCGAGGCTTCGCTCAAGGCCGAGCTTCTTCCAGCCCAACACGAACCGGCGCATATAGAGGTTCGCCAGCAGTGGTGAGAGGGGTGAGCCCTGCGGAATGCCGCGCCGGTTGTCACGCGCCTCGGTCGTGCGCGTCTTCCGGCCTCGTTCATCGGTTTCTTCCACGGGGCAGTCCAGCCACATCTTGATCAGGTGCAGCACGCGCCGATCAACGATCCGACGCGCCACCGACTTTAGAAGGTCGGCATGCGGAATGCTCCCGAAGAACACCACCACATACTACCCATCTCCGCGACTTTCCACGTCCAGTAACAATCCTGCGCGAGCGGCATCCCTTCGAGGGCCGCGTTCTGCAAGCGCTGGGCGCCACGCACCGCCGCGGCGTAGCATTGCTGCTGGTTGTGCTCCCCGACGGCAGCCGCTCACTGATCCCGGCGGGGTGGACCGATTTGGCGGCAATGCCCGTCGCGGAACCCGCCGCCGCGACTGAGAACGGTCGACTGCACAGCCTCGCCAGGCTTGTCGATTTCCTCCACGCACGGACCATCCTAGACGCTCTCCTCAGCCGCGTCCCGAGCCCGCGGCCCAACCCTGCGACCACAGAGGAGAGCTGCCGTGCAACTGACTCTGGCGCTTCTCGAGCTGCCCGCGCCGCCGGCAATGCCGGGCGTGCGGCTCGACCCCGAAGCCCGCGCCAAAGCCATTGAGATCCTCGCGCGCATGATCGCGCAGACCCTCCCGACGTCCACTCAACCACAAAACGAGGTGGCCGATGAGTGATCTCACCAAGATCAACACCACGCATCTCTCCCGCCTCGCTTATGTCTATCTTCGACAATCCAGTGCGGCACAAGTCGAGCACAATCGCGAATCGACCGCGCGCCAATACGCATTGGTCACCAAGGCGGCCGAGCTCGGGTGGCCGGCGCAGCAGGTTCTGGTGATCGATGAGGACCTCGGTGTTTCCGGCTCAGGCGTTATCGAACGCAGCGGCTTTGCACGGCTCACCGCGGAGGTGGCGCTGGGCCATGTCGGGATCGTGCTCGGCCTGGAGGTCTCGCGTCTGGCCCGCAACAACGCCGACTGGTATCGCTTGCTCGATCTCTGCGGCCTGACCGACACCCTGATCGGCGACGCCGATGGGATCTACCACCCCGCAATGTTCAACGACAGACTGGTGCTCGGCCTCAAAGGTACGATGAGTGAGGCCGAGTTGCACATCTTGCGGGCTCGCCTGCTCGGCGGCATCCGCAATAAAGCCGCTCGCGGCGAACTGCGGCGCGGTCTACCTGTCGGCTTCGTCTGGGGCGAGGAAGACGGCGAAGTACGCTTTCACCCCGATGCGGCGGTGGCCTCGGCGATCCGCACTGTCTTCGCGCGCTTTGCCGAACTCGGTTCGGTGCGTCGGGTCTGGCTCTGGCTGCGCAGCGAGGGCCTGACCTTTCCGATGCAAACCCATTATGGTGCAGCGATCCGGTGGATCGACCCGAGCTATACCGCTATTTATCATGTGCTGACAAACCCGGTTTACGCGGGCGCCTATGTTTACGGAAAATCCCGGCGTCAGATCACGCTCGATGCGACCGGGCGGCGCAAAAGGCAAATCCGCAAGCTGCCGCGCTCCGAATGGTCGGTCCTCATCCCAGAGCATCACCCCGGCTTCATCGACTGGGCGACCTATGAGGCCAATCGGTCGCGCATTGCCGCCAACGCCCATCCCCAACCGCATCACTCAGGCGGTGCCGTGAGAGAAGGAAGCGCACTGCTGCAGGGACTGGCCACCTGCGGCGCGTGCGGGCGACGGCTGCGCACTCATTACACCGGACGCACCGCGTCTCCGGGCTACCACTGCGCCGGCAAAAACATCGTCGATGGTCGCGGCATCTTTTGTCTGAGCGTCGGCGCAGTGCAGATCGACGACGCGGTTGCACGCGCCGTTCTCACCGCGCTTGCTCCAGCGGGTCTCGAAGCCGCTCTCGCCGCCGCCGAACGGCTCGAAGCCGATCGCGACGATGCGCTCGCCCAGTGCCGGCTCGCCGCTGAACGTGCCCGGTACGAGGCACAACGTGCCGAACGCCGCTATCGCGCTGTCGATGCCGAGAACCGTCTCGTCGCCCGCGGCCTCGAGAGCGAGTGGGAGCAGCGCCTGCGCGAGCTCGAGCAGGCCAAAGCCGAGCTCGCCCGGCGCGAACGTGAACGACCGCGAGCACTCAGCGCAGAAGACCGGCGCCGCCTGCTCGCGCTCGGCGCCGATTTGCAGAGCGTATGGGAAGCGTCGACCACCACGGCGCGCGATCGCAAGGAGCTGCTGCGAACGCTGCTCGAAGAGGTCATCGTCACCTTGTTTAAGGCCGCGCACCGCGCCCGCCTCACCCTGCGGTGGCGAGGTGGAAGCCTCACCGATATCGATGTCGATCTGCCACGCCAGAAACCGGCAATCGTGCGCACCGACGAGGACACAATCGCCCTCGTTCGCCGTCTGGCCGCTTATTACCCAGACGCCGTCATCGCCGGTATCCTCAACCGTCAAGATCGTCATACCGCTTACGGTCACCGCTTTACCGCCAACCATGTCAGCAGTTTGCGGCGGCAATGGAACATCCCGCGCTTCGAGCCGCCCGCTACCCTCCCCGAGGGCGAGTTGCTGACTGTCAAACAAGCGGCCGCGGTCCTTGGAACCGCCACCTCGACCATCCACCGCTGGCTCAATGACGGCTTCATCGGCGGTGAGCAGTTAACCCCGGGAGCTCCCTGGCGTATTCGCTTGACGGAGGATCTGCGCGACGGCTTTGTCAATGAAGCGCCAAAGGGTTTCCTCACGATGTACCAAGCAATGCGCCTTCTCGGGGTCTCCCGCCAAACTGTACTGCAGCGTGTCAAGCGCGGCGAACTCGATGCCATCCATGTCATGCGAGGAAAGAAGAAAGGCTTGCGGATCAAAGCGATATCGGCTCATCCCACGCTGTTTGACGTCACTTCATAAGCTGGGGGACAGTATGAAGCAGCTTCCAAGTAGTCCGCGAGGTCGGCGTCTACGACGTCCGGATGGCCACGGAACACCAGCTCCCCCACCTCTTCGACTGCCTGCTGGGCGTTTCGCCCCGCACGGTAGGCGTAGATTTCCGGTGGGAGGTCGGCTTCAAAGATCGGCTCCAGCACCAGCATCGCTGCTGTCATGCAGACCCGATCCCGCACGGTCGAGATGCCCAGCGGCCTGAGTTTGCCGTTGGCCTTCGGTATAAACACTCGTCTGATTGGCTCCGGCCGGTAGGTCTCCTGCCTGAGCGCAAGCGCCAGTTCGGCCAGCCATCGCTCGACCCCATATGCTTCGATGTCCGCAAAGTCCTGGCCGTCCACTCCCGGTGCGCCCTTGTTGGAGCGGCACTGGGCATAGGCATGCGCCAGAATGTCCTCGCGGCTGATCTTGTCGTACAGGGCGTAGAAGCGATAGCCGGCTTCTGCCTTCGCTTTCGCGTGTAACGCCGTCTGCAGTTTCTGAACACTTTTCGGAGTTGCTAGGTTGCCCAATCTCCAGGTCCCTCACCACGTCTTGCGTCTGTCTTGAACTGAGGCCCCTTCCCTCCACCGGCATTACCCGGCTTCAGCGGTACTGCGAGCCTCTCCGCCACCCCACTGCGCCCGGCCTGTCCCTCACGGGCGTCCGGTTGATCATCCCTGATCACGCATTGGGGCTTCCCGTGTTGCGTGCGCTTTCCTTGTGTACATGCCGCCGCCACTACCCCGGTGCAGCAGATGGGCCTACTCGTCGCTCAAACTCACCCATCCGTGCCAGCCTTCCCCGAAACCACTATCGGGTCGGCCTGCACATCGTCCTTTTCGAGGATTGCTCGGCGTTTCGCGGTAGGGACGGCCATTGCTGGCCGCCCCCCGCCCAGATCCGGACTTGCCCAATTAAGGCATCCGGCTCCTACCTTGGGTGTCTGACGTCAAAGCGTACGTCTGGCCAAGGATGAAGGATGCGCGGCTGGGGAAGCCAGTCATCGACCAACCTTGTCATGCGATCCCACGTGAACCCGTCTTTCTGACTGCGCCGTCGAAGCGTGCGTCGCCAGAGGTCGGTCACATGGTGCCGGAACGCCGAAAGGGCTCGGCTATTGGTTGGGACCGCATAGTAGGCAAAGTGGCCGGTCACGACCGGCCTCAACCACCTCCCCTGTTCGGGGATCGGCTGATGCATCCGGCGCCGAAGCTCCGCCTTAATGTCCTTCAGCTTGCCCAACATGCGGTCGCGTTGGGTCTTCCGTTGAAGCTGGAAGTTCCCGCGGCGTGATAGCCCACAGATGAAGGTGAAGCCCAAGAACGTGAAGGTTTCCGGCTTTCCGAGCCCGCGTAGCTTGCGGTCGGTCGCCGCAAAGCGGCCGAACTCAATCAGGCGGGTCTTGTCCGGGTGGAGTGACAGTGCGAACTTCCCAAGTCTGTCGCGCATCGCATCGAGGAAGCGACGTGCGTCGCTCTCATGCTCGAAGCCGGCCACCAGATCGTCGGCGTATCGCACGACGATCATGTCGCCCCGGGCCTCGTGCCGTCTCCAGCGCTCGGCCCAGAGATCGAAACAGTAATGCAGGTAGATATTGGCGAGGAGCGGAGAGATCACCGAGCCTTGACCCGTTCCCCTGTCATCCACTGTTACGACCCCGTCTTCGAGTATACCCGCCCTCAGCCATTTCTGGATCAGGTGGATGATGCGCTTATCGCCGATCCGATGTTCAAGGTAGCGCACTAGCCAGTCTTGGCTAACAGCCCCAAAGAAGTTCTGGATGTCGGCGTCAAGTATCCAGTTCACCTTCCTTATTTTGATCGCCGTCGAAAGTGCATCCAACGCATCGTGCGGTCCTCGTCCAGGCCGAAACCCGTATGAGAAGCCGCAGAAGTCGCCTTCATAGATTGCGTTGAGTAGCATGACGGTTGCGCCCTGGACGATCTTGTCTTCCAAGGCGGCGATCGCTAGCGGCCGCTGCTTACCATCCGCTTTCGGTATGTACGTTCGGCGGGAGGGTCGCGGTCGGTACGCGCCTCGATGGACCCGTCCGTGCAGATCCTCAAGCCGGGGCTCAAGGTCTGCCTCGTAGTCCGCCCACATCATGCCATCCACGCCCGGCGCGGCTTTGCGTTTGAGCGCGTAGAACGCCGTCCGGAGTAAGTCGACATTCATGTGGTGGAGGAGCGAAGTGAACTGCTCCTTCTTCCTTTGCCTTGCAGCTTTTCGTACGCGGTCCAACGCCTGGGTCACACGAGCCCGGCTCTGCGTCCGGTGCGTGCTGTGTTGGTCCGCGTTTCCCTTGGTCCCCGGCCTTGGCTCCGCCAACTCCGCCGCCGGTCGCCCGGCTTTGTTCATCGGCTTCATCGCTACTATGCCGGAGTTAGACTTCTCTGGATCGTGCATCAGCGGCTTCGGCTCCTCACCTTCCCGCTACGGACCATCCGGCCACAACAGCGCCTATGGCCGATCCAGAGATCTCCCGGTTCCCGCGCAAGGAGCGTCCGTACATGCCAGGGTCTAAGACCACGCCGGGTCTGGCGGGCGCTCGCAATGACGTACCCGCCAGTGTTGCCTTCCGTGGAGTGAACAACGTCGGCACCCGAGTTTATAACGCTTTCGCGGCTCAATGGCTGGCCTATACGCTCCCCTACCGACGCTTCGCAGTCATCCTCGCGGAGGACTGCGCACGGATCGGGGGCGACGTGGGTTGCTACTCCTTCATCGCAGTGGACTCTCACCACATACTCCTTGCCGGTCTCCCGGCGCACTCACTCGCGTTGCGGCCTGCACACTCGCGCGGTCACCAATTCGTGACCCGCTATCCGAAGGCTTCAGACATTTCGTCTCCTCCATGCCTGCTCCGGTTGCTTCCGGCTGGAGCGAATCGCCGGGTGGGGCTCGCACCCACTGGAAAGCGCCGCCTTGTCACGGCGCACACCCGAGCCAGACATTTGTGCTCGCCTTCGACGGCCAATTGACGATGGATGATCTGGAGCGGGACATCAAATTCGGTGGAACGCCGCGACAAGGCGCTCGAATTGTTGATACTGAGGGCGTGCGAGACGGCTTCCGGCGACGACCGGGCGGCGCTCGGCCTTGCCGGGGTCGCGCTTAAAGCGGGTGCGAGAAGCGCGCTGGCGACATTGTGGTACATCAGCGACAAAGCGGCGGGCGAGCTTGTCGTCGACTTTTATCGCGGCTTGTAATCCGGGACTCTGTCGAAGGCGCACGCGCTGCAAGGAGCCCAGCGCGCACTGGCCGCCGACCCGCGATATGCACATCCAGCCTATTGGGCGCCGTTCCTGCTGATCGGCAACTGGCTGTGATGCGGTGTTTCCCAAGGGGGCTGGCGGTCGCCGCCATTGCAGCGATACTGCTGATGCCACCGTCCGCGCTCGCGCAGAACGACGCACCGCCAGCGGCCCAGGATGAAACTTCTCGGGGGGAGCCGGCGTACAAGCCGCCGCCGCGCGGCGCACCCGGCGGGCGAGTCGGCGGTGCGTCGCGGGGCACCATAAAGGCGGCGGTTCCACTGCCGACGATCGATCTGCTGGCCCTGGATGGGCACACCGGTCTGACGACCAGTGCGACTCCGACCCTATTTTTCTTTGTGTCGCAGCCGATCGTTTGGCCGACCCAGTTTACGATCAGCACCGCGACCCAGCCCAAACCGATACTCGAAGTCAACATCCCGGCACCGCGAGAGGCGGGGGTGTATTCCTTCCGCACCGCCGATTATCCGGTTCGGTTGGAGCCTGGGGTTCTTTACACCTGGTCGGTGTCGGTAATCCTCAATCCCAAGTCGCCCTCGCGCGATATCGTCGCCAGCGCTTCCCTGCTTCGCACAACCGCCGAGCCGACAGTCGCAGCCGCGCTGCGCGCTGCACCGCCGGACCGTCGCGCCGCTCTCTTTGCGCAGGCCGGGTTGTGGTACGATGCCGTCGCTGCAGCCGCCGAGATGGCTGCCCTCGACCGCCATGCTGCTTTGGACGCGTTGATGAACGAGGTCGGCCTGGTCGAGCCGGCCAGATACGACCGCCAGACCGCCGACAGATACGGCCGCCAGACCGCCGAGGCTAGCCGGGCGAGGTGACGCAGGCCGCGCACCCCCTGCGAGGCCACGCTAAAAAAAGATCGAGGTTACACGGAAATAGATGCCGCGATCTTCGATAGAGTTGCCGACATCGACATGACGCAGCGCCTTGGCGTAATAGAATTCCGCAGTCAGCCCCGAGCCGAGATACCAGCGCACGCCGCCGCCGACGCCCGAGATCTGCTGCGGATACGGGGTTGGCCGGTCGGTGTTCCAGGCTCTCGCAAAGTCGTAAAACAGCACGATCTGCACGGTTCCGGCGGTATCCGAATCGGCGAGATACGAGAGCCGCAACCGGCCGATCGGTACCCGCAATTCGGCCGATCCCAGAAACCCGTCATCCGTCACCGTCAGATATGTACGGTAACCGCGCACCGAGCCGAGCCCGCCAAACGCGATCTGCTCCATTTGAAAGAGCGGTTTGTTGGCGCGCTGAAGGTCGGAATGGAGCAGTATTTCTCAGTCCTGGTAGATGCGTCGCAGATATTACGCCTGGCCGAGCCACGAGTAGAATTTTGCCGTCGGTGTGCCGGGAAGCGACGTTTCGATTACAGTGGCGCCCAAGGTCTGAATCCCGAAACTGAACGTCGAGCGGGCGGCAAAGGCGTGTTCGGCATCACGGTCGAGCCAATCCTGGTAGAGGACGCACCGTCGTCACGACCGTCTTTCCGTTCGGCTCGGCGCCGGCCGTAAAGGGAAACGGCATCCCGAGCAGAAACGTTTGCTGCTGCCGCCTCTCGACGCTCAGGCCGAGCGTAAAGGTCGTTTCCTGGGTTCGGTAGATGGGCGGCTCAGCCCCACCCCGACGCTCGAAAAACTGCTGGTGGTGTTCAACGGGCTCAGCTCCGGCGTGATCACCACGACGCCGTTTTTGTCGTAGCGCAGGCTGACTCGCGTATCGTCGCTGGCGATCGGCAACGAATAGCCGACATACCCATCGTTGAGGCCGTGGCTGCGGCCGTATTGGGCGGCGAGAATATCGCCGAAACCCAATATGTTGGCGAATGAGCCCTGCAATTGACCGCGCACCGCACCCACGGTTGGCGATAGATCATCGGCGATCTGGGCGTTCAGCGAATATCGGCTGCCCTCGAGAACGTCGGCATGCAATTTCGCCTCGCCGGGTTCCAGGCCGGGCAGCAGCTCGAGATTGAGCCGCTTGACTAGCGGGTCTTGCAGGAGGATTTGCTGCTCGCGCGCCAAATCCTCTACATTGAACGGAGGCTCGATGCCGTGGGCGAGGCGCGACCGGAAATATTCCGGATTGAAGTGGTCGGGGCCGGTGACCTCGATGTCGGTAACCCGGCCTTCGACAACGCGAAAAGCAACCACGCCGTTGACGACGTTCTGATCCGGGATCACCACACCCGAGTTGATGTAGCCGCGATCTATGTAGAGCAGGGTCAATTGCCGGCGAATTTCTTCCAGGTCCGCGGTGGTCACCGTCTTGCCGAGGTAGGGGTCGACAACGCTGCGGATCGCCGCTGTGTCCAGAACCGTGTTACCGACGATCGTGACGTCGCGGAGTACAAAGCGCGGGCCCTGCGCCAGCGGCGCACCTTCGGATGGCTGTGGCGGCAATGGCACCGACAGACTCGACGGCGGGGATGGGCTCGGCTGAACCGGGGGCAGCTGTGGGGAGGGGCGGTCGCGCGTTTCGGGAATTACTTGGGCGGCCGCCTCCGCTCGAAAGCCGGCGACGAGATATGCGGCCAATCCGGCCACGGCGCAGCAGTCGCAAAGTTTTCTCAGCAGACCGCCGCCAGCACCTCCTCGAGAATGCTCGACCGGGTCGACCGATCCCTCCATTCTCGTCCCCCCGGCTAAACACACCAGCAGTTGATAAGCTTGTCCTCAGGCAATCGCAATCCTTTGATGATTCTCGCTTTGTGCGGCCTCTTGACCTTGGGGTGGGGGAGAGCCGCGGTCGCCGAGCCGCCCGCGCAATCTACTGCACCGCGCGATGCGGCGGTCGAGGCGGCGACGTATGAGCGCTGCATGAAGCTGGCCCGACAAAACCCGGGAGAGGCTCGCAGCCTGGCGCAGAGCTGGCACGAGCGCGGCGGCGCGCATCCGGCCGATCATTGCGCCGCCGTCGCATTGATCGGCCTAAAGCAATATAAGGAGGCAGCGATTCGCCTCGAAGCGCTGGCGCAAGCGATAACGGCCCCGGCCGGGTTGCGCGCCGAGGTGCTCGATCAGGCTGGGCAGGCCTGGGGCTTGGCCGGCGATCCGGTGCGGGCCTACGCGGCGGCCGGAGCGGCGGTTGCTCTCGAGCCTAACGACCTCGACCTGCTGATCGACCGGGCGCAAGCGGCCGCATCGGCGGGGTATTACGACAAGGTGGTAGCCGATCTCGACCATGTCTTGAAGGCTGACCCGTCGCGCGTCGACGCGTTGATCTACCGCGCCTCGGCAAACCGCGCCCTCGATCGGCTCGACCCCGCGCTCGCAGATGTCGAGAAGGCAATCGCGCAGGCGCCGAATTCCGCGCCGGCGCTGCTAGAACGCGGCAACCTCCGGCGCCTGAAGGGCGACAACGAGGGCGCCCGCCAAGATTGGGAACGGGTCGGCCAATTGGCGCCCGGCAGCCCGGCAGACATGGCTGCCAAGGCCAACATCGAACACCTTCAATCAAACGGGGATGTCGCGCCGGCGAAACCACGTTTCCGTCAATGAACCTCCCTTCACTTGTCGCTAAGCATCTTTCGCTAATGTCGCGGCGTGATAAAACCCGACCGCCTCCAGAGCCGACGTTTTCGCGCCAGCCGCCCTATTCTGGGGATTGCTCTCCTCGTCCTCATCATCACGACGGTCGGCTTAGCCATTTGGGACCGGAGCGAAGAAGGGAGTTGGGAAAAAATCGACCGACTAGTGCGCGTCCTCGCTATCCATCCCCTGCGCGATTTCCCCCTCATCGATACAGTCTCGGCCGCGGAAAAAGCTGTGCTTGCGGACTGGGGGCGCCAATCGCTGTTCCTCGCCTTCGGCACGCTTTGCGCGGCGATCGGTTTTGCCTTGTTGTTTCGGGCACTGGTGGCCCGTTCGCGCGCACTCGAGCGATGCGAGGCGACCTTGCGCGAAAGCGAAGCTAGATGCCGCGATTTCGCTCTGACCTCATCCGACTGGTTCTGGGAGACCGATGAGAAGCATCGGTTCAGTTTTCTGTCCGATCACATTCGTGCGTTTGGTCAGGATCCGCAAATCCGCATCGGGCGAACCCGCACCGAGCTGGCAACCGATTTCGTCAGCCAGCCGGGCAAATGGCGGGAACATCTGGCGGTGCTGGACCGGCACGAACCGTTCCGTGACTTTGTCTATAAGCGCAAGATCGGCGACGATCCCGAACGCGTGATTTCCGTCGGCGGCAACCCGGTGTTCGATGAGGCGCAACGGTTTCTCGGCTATCGGGGAACAGCCCGCGACATAACAGAGAAGGTTCTGGCCGAACGAGCCCTGCATGACGCAAAAGCCGCCGCCGAGGCCGCCAACATCGCCAAATCCCAGTTCCTCGCCAATATGAGCCACGAGCTGCGCACGCCGCTCAATGCGATCCTCGGGTTCTCCGAGGTGCTGGAGAACGGGATTGCCGGGCCGCTCCAGTCGCGGCAAGCCGAATATGTGGCTCTTATCCGCCAGAGCGGCGAGCATCTTCTGCACCTGATCAATGAGATTCTCGATCTGGCGCGGATCGATGCCGGTAGGCTGGATCTGCACGAGGAAGTAATCGAGCCCAGCAAGCTGGTCGGCAGCGCCATAGCACTCGTCAAGGATCGTGCTGCCGCCGCCCTGTTGAAATTGGCCGTCGACGTGAGAGAAGGCATGCCCGCGCTCAGGGCCGACCGCACTCGTTTGACGGAGATCTTGCTCAACCTGCTGTCGAACGCGATCAAATTCACCGAGCTTGGCGGGGCGATCGAACTGCTCGTGCGGCGCACGGAAGAGGGCGGCGCCGCGTTCGTCGTGCGGGACAACGGCCGCGGTATGACAGAGGACGAGATCGAAATCGCGCTCGAGCGGTTCGGCCAGGTCGATGGAGGACTTGCCCGCCGCCATGAAGGCTCCGGTTTGGGGCTGCCGCTCGCTCGAAAGCTGGCCGAGCTTCACGGCGGCTCGTTTACCCTACAGAGCGAGAAGGGGCGCGGCACGACCGCAACCGTGATCCTGCCGCCGTCGAGGGTTGTTTCAGTGAAGCCGTCAGTGGTGGGCCACAAGGAACGGTTCGCCGAGCTCCGGGAAATTCGTCCCGAGTACCCACTGGGTTCTAGTTTGGAGGACAGTCAGCGGACCGGGTGCGAAGAGGGGCCGCGGGTGCCTTTTGACGAGTACTGTGCGGTGCCGTGACGCACACCGAGCGCCGAATCAATCTCGCAGGGCCGCCGATTGCAATGGCAATATCGCACGATCGGGGTAGGCTCTGCCGAGAGCCTGAAAACACGTACATCGCAATTCGATTCAATCATTCATGTCTCGCGGCAGATTTGATCATCCCAATCGGCGGCGATTTCTTGCCGCTGGCGTGGCGGCGCTGGGCAGCGGCGTCAGCTCCGCCATTCGGGTGTCGAGCCATGCTGAAGAGGCCATGCCGTTGCGCAAGTTGGCCGCGGAAAAGGGGCTGCTCTACGGGACGACGATTTCGGCCAGGCAGGTTACCGGCGATCCCCGCTTTATCGATCTCGTGCTGCAGCAAACAGGGCTGGTCGTCGCCGAGAACGACATGAAATGGCAGGTCATGAACCGCGGCGCGCGCGGCGACGACGATTACGGTCCCGCCGACACGGTTGCCGCTTTCGCGCTCGAAAACAACCTCGCGCTGCGCGGGCACAATCTGCTCTGGTACCACCGCACGCCAAACTGGTTCTTTGATCTGGACAGCCGGCAGGATATCGAAAGCGCAATCGTCGAGCGCATACGTCGGCTAGCCGGGCGCTACCGTGGAATGGTGCACAGTTGGGATGTCGTCAACGAACCGATCGAGCCCAAGGACGGCAGGCCGGACGGTCTTCGCACCGGGGTTTTCCTCGAGATGTTCGGGCCTGACTATCTTGACCTCGCCTATCGGACAGCGCGCGAGGCCGATCCCGCCGCCCGCCTCGTCGTCAACGAATACGATATCGAGCTCGACAGCCCGGAACAGGAGGCGCGCCGCACGACGTTGCTCAAGCTGCTCGAGCGGATGCGGCGATCCGGGATCCCGGTCGACGCCGCCGGCGTCCAAGCCCACCTTTCCTGCGCCGGTGGACCGCCCTTTTCCGCAGCTCGGATGCGCCGGTTTCTCGCCGAGCTGGCGGGTCTCGGTCTGACGATCGAGATCACCGAGCTCGACGTCACCGATGAAAACGCGCCGGCAGATGAAGTGGTTCGGGATCGTCTGGTGGCCGATACTTACAGCCGCTTCCTCGACACCGCGCTAGACGAAGCAGCGGTCAAAGTGGTGGTGACCTGGGGATTGTCGGATCGGCACAGCTGGATTGTCCGGAAAGAGACACATGAATCAAAATGGCGCACCGATGGCCTGCCGTCCCGGCCCTTGCCTTTTGATACCGATTTAAAACCCAAGCCCGCCTTCGAGGCAATTGCGCAAGCCTTCACGCATGCACCGCAGCGGGCGGCCGGATAGGACCTGCCGCCCTCCACGGCTTGCGGGAGCTAACCGACGTGAGCTAATCGACCGCGAACACCCAGATGGCGCCGCCTTGCGGTACGTCGGGGTATTCCCATGGCCGCGCCAGGTTGAGGCGGGCCTGCATGCGTGCGGCATCGACGCCCCAGCCCGACTGGACGGCGATGTATTGCTTTCCGTCGAGCTGGAAGGAGACCGGCACGCCATTGACCCCCGATCCGGTGCGGAATTCCCATAGGGTCTTGCCGTTCGAGGCGTCGAAGGCGCGGAAGTAACGATCGTTCGTCCCGCCCGCGAAGAGGACGCCGCCACCGGTCGCCAGCACCGGTCCCCAGAGCTGTGACATGCCGAACGGATGGCTCCACACCTTTTGACCGGTGTCGAGGTTCCAGGCCTGCAATTCGCCGATATGGTCGGCGCCCGGCGCGATGTACATGGTCGTGGTCGCCCCGACATAGCGCTGGCCGGGCGTGTAGGTGACCGGCTCGCCGATCGAGGTACCGCACAAATTGTCATTGGCCGGTATGTAAAGCAGCCGCGTCTTCGGACTGTAGGCGACCGGCGGCCAATCCTTTCCGCCCCACAGCGACGGACAGAAATCGGCTTTTTTCCCGGTACCGGGCTGGCGGCCGGGATTGATCTCCGGCCGGCCGGTCTCCGGATCGAGCTTGCCGAAGACATTCTGCTTCACAAAGGGCTTGCCGTCGATGAAGTTGATATTGTCTCCGCTCCGCTCGAGCATCCACAGATAGCCGTCGCGCGCCACATCGACGAGACCTTTAATCGTCTTACCATTGTGCTGGTAATCGACGAGTATCGGCGGCGAGACCTCGTCCCAGTCCCATGAATCATTGGGATGGTATTGGTGAAAACCCTTGATCTTGCCGGTCGCGGTATCGAGGCCGAGGACCGATGACGTGTAGAGGTTGTCGCCCGGGCGCTGGTCCCCCATCCACGGCCCGCCATTGCCGGTGCCCCAAAAGCTGAGGTTGGTTTCGGGATCGTAAGTAGCTGTTATCCATACCGAGCCGCCCCCAGTCTTCCACTGGTCGCCTTTGGGCCAGGTCTCGCTTCCCGGCTCACCCGGAGCGGGCACCATGTATGTTTTCCACAACGGTTTGCCGGTCTCGGCATCGAACGCGGCGACAGACCCACGAACCCCGAACTCACCGCCGGAGGCCCCGACGAGCACCTTGCCGTCCGCAACGAGCGGGGCCAAGGTCATGTAATAGCCATGCGTATAATCCTCGACCGGAGCTTTCCAAACCTCCTTGCCGGTCTTGGCGTCAATAGCGATGAGCACGGCGTCGGCAGCAGCGAAATACACCTTGTCGCCGAACAGTGCGACACCGCGGCTCGTCGGATGCAGCAGCATTGATATCCTCCGGGATCGGTCGTTTGAAACGCCAAAGGATCTCGCCCTTTTTGGCGTCAATGGCGAGCACCTGATTGCCGGGTGTCGCGACGAACATGACGCCGTCCTTGACGATCGGCGGAGCCTCATGCCCTTCGATCTGGGCTGTCGCCAATGTCCAAACGGGCTTTAGTCGAGCGGCGTTCTCGGCCGTGATCTGGCCCAACGGACTGTATCCCCAACCGTCATAAGTGCGACGGTACATCAGCCAGTCGCCGTCTTCCGGCTGCTTTAGCCGTTCTGCGGTCACCGGCTTGTAGTTCTGCAATATCGGCGCGACCGGTTGCGGCGTCTCCGGTACCGGCGGTGGCGGCGAGGGTTGTTGCGCCGACGCGGCCGCGGCGAGACCAGCGAGAGGGCGCTCGTCGCCAGCAAGGTATGGAGCCGGGATCTGATCTTCATGGCACTTCTCCTCCTTTATTGCAGTCACATTTGTTGGAAGCCGGGCCGGCCGATGAACGGCTTCGCAACCGCGAGCTTCCCGTCGACAATTTTCAATGGCAGGGCCGGCAAGCGGCGTGGCGAGGGTCCGCTTACCACATTGGCCTCTTCCCGCGGATTGTACATCGAGAAGTGGCAGGGGCATTCGAGCAACTGCCGGTCGGGGTGCCAGTTGCTAACGTCGCAGCCGGTGTGCGGGCATATTGCCGAGTATCCGACGACTCCCTCGGCCGTGCGCTGCTTGGTCTCGGCATCGAACCCCTCTGGGTCGAGCCGCAACAGCAGCACCTTGTTGAGCCGCGAGCCGCTGCGCAGCGTCTTCGTCTCCGGATCCATCGGCCATGCCAGGGTCTGCTTGCCGTCGAGCGGCAGATCGTCCGGCTTCAGTGGCTCCGGATTAGCCGCGGCGGTCACATTGACCAGCAGGTCGCCTTCCTTCGGCCGCTCGCGAGCGGGATCGGTTTGCGCCAAGGCAAAGCGCGGCGCCAGCGTAGCGCACAGCCCCAACGCGATCGCTTCCCGCCGCCCGATCAGACGCGTCGACGGCAACCCCGGTCCACCGCTGCCCGGCTGGTCACAATGCCGTGCGTCCTTGCGAGAGCGGCTGCCCTGCAGCCTCCTCTGGATGAGGAGCTTTCTCAATGCCATAAAGGTTCTACCTCATGCTGAGGAGCGCCCTGGCACAGCTAGGGCGCGTCTCGAAGCCCGCACGACAGTGCGCAGGGCCCGCCGACTACGTCGCGAGCTGGTCGCCGATCGGCAGGCGGCGGATGCGCTTGCCGGTGGCGGCGAAGATCGCGTTGCATAGGGCCGGCGCGAAGGGCGGCAGACCCGGCTCGCCGACGCCGCTCGACGGCACGTCGATGCCGTTGGGCACGATCCAGACATGCGTGATCGGCGGCGACTCGTCGATCCGGGCGACCTGAAACCCGTCGAAATTGTTCTGCTGGACGCGCCCGTTCTTGAAGCTGATCTCGCCATATTTGGCGAGGCTCAGCCCCATCACCGCCGCGCCTTCGACCTGCGAGTAGATGCGTTCCGGGTTAGCGGCAAAGCCGCAATCGATCGCGCTGTCGACGCGCGGCACCGACAGGCTTTCCCTTGTCGTCCACCGCAACCTCGACGACGGTCGCGACGTAGCTCAAGAAGCTGCGATGCACGGCGATGCCCTGGCCGTGCCGCGGCGGCAATTTCTTTCCCCATTCCGCCTTGTCGGCGACGAGTTCGACGACGCGCCGCAGCCGCGCGGTGTCGATCGGGTAGGTTTCGAGCGGGTCGCCGTAATTGGTGTATTCGGCGGGTGGTTTGACGAGCCGCGGCGGCCCGAGAAGCTCGATCAACATGTCCTTGGGGTCGCGCCCCGCCGCGTGGGCAAGCTCGGCGACGAACGACTGTATCGCAAAGGCGTGCGGGATGTTCGACACCGAGCGGAACCAGCCGATACGCGTGTGCGCTTCGGCTTCGCCCACCTCGCAGCGCAGGTTGCCGATATTGAACGGCACGTCCAGGACACCCTGGCTGAGCTCTCCCGGCTGCTCGAGTTTTGGATCCGGAACAAAGGTTGCGCGAATGGTCGGCGCAACTGTGCGGTGGCGCCACGCGATCACGTGACCTTGCGCGTCCAGCCCGGCATCGATGCGCTCGGCGGAGACCGTATGCAGATAGTCGTTGTGGAGGTCGTCCTCGCGCGTCCATGTGACCTTGACCGGGGCGCCACCCATCTCGCGCGACAGCAATGCCGCCTCGAGCACGAAATCGGGCTTTGACTTCCGGCCGAAGCCGCCGCCGAGCAGGGTGACGTTGACGATCACATCCTCCGGCTTGAGACCGAGCTTCTCCACCAGCTCGTTCTGCGTGCCGCCGGGGCTCTGCACCGCCGCCCAAACCTCGCATTTGCCATTGGCGACGCGCGCCGTTGCGCAAGTCGGCTCCATTGGAGCATGAGCGAGATGCGGCGCGTAGTATTCCGCGAAGACCGTCTTTGCAGCCGACCCGAGCGCCTTCTCGGCATCGCCTTCATCGCGCACGACTTTGCCCGGCTTGCGCGCGGTTTCTTCCAGCTGGGCCTTGTAGGCGGCCGAATTGTAGCTGGCGTGCGGCCCGTCATCCCATTTGATGACCAGCGCGTCACGCCCCTTGATGGCCGCCCAGGTGTTGCGCGCAATAACCGCGACGCCACCGATCGGCTGGAATTTCGATGGCGGCGGCGTGCCCTCGATGACGACGATCTTCTCGACACCCGGCACCTTCATCGCCGCGCTGCCGTCATAGGAGGCGAGCTTGCCGCCCATGACCGGCGGCCGCGCAATCACCGCGTATTTCAGCCCGGCGAGCTTGGTGTCGATGCCGTAAACCGCACGGCCGGTCGTGATGTCGAACAGATCGACGATTTGGACATTGCCCTTCCCGAGATAGCGGAAGGCGGCTTCGTCCTTGAGCTTGATCTGGTCGGCGGGCGGCGTCGGCAACGCGCTCGCCGCGGCGGCGAGGTCGCCGTAACCCAGCTTGCGGCCCGAAGGCTTGTGGATGACCTCGTGGTTCTGCGCCTGAACCTCGCCGACCGGGACGCTCCAGCGCTGCGCGGCCGGCGATTTCGAGCATGTGCCGCGCCGCGGCGCCGCATTCGCGCATCGGCTGGATGAAATGGCGCAGGCTGCGCGAGCCGTCGGTGTTCTGGTTGCCGTATTTCTTCTCGTCGCCTGGCGACTGCACGACTTTGACGCGCGACCAGTCGGCTTCGAGCTCGTCGGCGACCGCCATCGGCAGGCTGGTGCGTGAGCCGGTGCCCATCTCGGCACGGTGCGCGACGATCGTCACGAGGCCGCTCGGGATCGATCGACACGAAGACATGCGGGTCGCTGACGACCCCTCCGGCCATCTTGGCCGCGCCGGTGGCATAGGCGGCGAAGGCATCGCCGGACGGGACGAATTCGGCGGCGACGACGAGCCCGCCGGTGGCGATCAAGCCCCGCAGGAACCCGCGGCGGCTCACATTTTCGACGGTGGCGTGGGCGGATGTCATGTCACGCTCCTGTGGCGGCCGCCTTGATGGCGGCGGTGATGCGCTGGTAGCAGCCGCAGCGGCAGATGTTGCCGCTCATCGTCGCTGTTGATCTGGTCCTCGGACGGGTTCTTGTTGGTCGCGAGCAGTGCGGCGGCCTGCATGATCTGGCCGGATTGGCAATACCCGCATTGCGGGACATTGAAGGCGCGCCAGGCCTTCTGCACCGGATGGTTGCCTTGCGGGTCGAGCCCCTCGATGGTGGTCACCGACCGGCCGGAGACGTCGTTTACGGCGGTGATGCAGGCGCGGGTGGCCTGGCCGTCGATGTGAACGGTGCACGCCCCGCACAGCGCCACGCCGCAGCCGTACTTCGTTCCGGTGAGCCCCAATTCGTCCCGCAGATACCAGAGCAGCGGCATCGACGGATCGCCGTCGAACGACTGCTCCTGGCCGTTGACGCGCAACTTGACCATGGCGTGCCTCCCCGTGTGGTGCCGATCGTGCGATTCTATCTCCGAAGGAACGGCCCCGGCAACATCGTTAAGTCTGCTAGGCATGGTCGGAGAGGCTCTACAGGATCTGGGTGGCTGACCTGCCTGCGTCGCGTGTGCGATCCGATCCGCATCTCTCCGTCGCTTCTGCGGCGGCCGCCGCGCTGGCGGCCGTAGCGGCGGCTTGTCGACGCCGCGCCGCATTGCAGTAGGCAGGCGGAAATCTCCATTCGGTCTGGTCTGCCCGTTGCGGCATCCCCGCGCGCCCGGGATTGAGCATCGCCTGAGAGACGCGTAGCGCGGTCGGCCAGCGGGCCTTGATAAAAGCCGTGGCGGCGATGATTTCGCGATCGTCGAGGACATCCCTGAAGGCTGGCATGAACGAGGCGGCGCCGACCGGCGTCGAGGGGAACCTCCCGTATTTGATCATGTGGAAGATGTCTTCGTCCGAGTGCTGCCAGGTACGGCCGGTCTCGTCATGGGCCGGCGCCCGCCTGCCGGCAAATTCGTCCTTGAGCTGCCACAGAGGCTGCCCTTGTAAGTTGCGGCCATGGCAGGACGCGCAGCGGCCCATATAGACGCTTTTTCCGTGCGCCACGACGGCGGCGTCATCGGCATCTGCAAAATGCCGGCTGCCGGCATTCGGTGCAGCCAGAATGAGCGACGAGACGAGGGCGGAAATGCCGAGGGTCAGTGCGATGAGGATCCCAAGGATCGCTCGGCGCCGCATGAGGGCGGTACCCTTCCTTCCCGCCGCGATCTCTCGCCGGCGGATTATCGCGGAAGCACGCGGATCGTCGCCATCATGCCGGCGTCCTCATGACCGAGGATGTGGCAGTGATAGACAAAGTCCCCGACATCCATGCCCCGAAAATCCATCCGCACCTTGACGCTGGGGTAGGGTCCCGTGCCGCTCCAGTAAGGGACCTGGATCATGTCCAGGTATTGCCCTTGCTCCGGGGGCGCCGGCACGCCGTTCTGCTCGAGCAGCAGAAAGTGAATCTGGTGCATGTGAAACTCGTGGTTCTCCTGGCTCCGGTTCTGGATTGTCCAATCTTCCACGGCCCCCTGCCTGGTAATAATTGCAGGAGGATTATTCGGATCGAACAGCACCGGGGTTGCTCCGTCGACCGTAATGAAAAAGTTGGTGGGGCTCGCCGGGTTGCTCGGATCCGAGAGCACCTCGGAGAAATAAAGAGTTCGCTTTGCGGTGACCGTCGCGTTGGCAAGGCCCTCGAAGAGCTCGTGATTCGCCGGTCGCGAGGGTGTAGGGATCACCGGCAGCGGTGGCGGCGACACGGTCGTCACGATGTTGGCGAGCGGCCGAGTCGGGTCGTTGTCGCCATCCGGGCCCGTATCAACGTCGAGCGTCATGAATGTCGCTCTTCTGACCTTCGCCGACGGCCCCGTCACGATGAATTCTGCGCGAGCCGCAGGAGCCAGCAGAATATGGGTTTGGGTGATCAACTGGCCCTGCATCGTACCGTCCTGAGAGCCGGTCGGGACGCCATCGAGAGCGACGACCTGCAACGGCTGCCGCACGCCGTCATACTGCAGTTGCAGATCGATGATCGTGTCGGCCGAGGCGTTGGCGACACGCCACAACTCCCGCTGTCCCGGCTTCATCCGGATGGCGGCCGGGGTAAACTGCGGATAGCTGATCGGAACATAGTTGAGCGACAGGTCCCAAGACGGCACGTTCCCGCCCGGTGCCGGAGCGCCCGGTATGGTCTGGTCACGGATGAGCAGCACGCGTTCCGGCAATCCGGCGACTGCCGGCTGCACATTTTCGATGCCATCGACGATGATCGCCCCGGATGCGCCGCCCTGCACTGCCGCCTCGGCAATCCCATGAACATGCGGGTGATACCAGTAGAGCCCAGGCGGCTCGTTGGCCGGGAACTGCACGCTGTATCTGAAGGTTTCGCCAGAGTTGATGATCGTGTGAATCACCTCGTCGGAATGGCAGCCCGGCTTGGTATTGGTACCGTGGAAGTGCACATTTAGTGATGTAATCGTCATCGTCACATCGCCGCAACGATCCGCCGCATTGGATACCACCTCGGTCGGCGATCCCGGAGGCGGAGGGGGGTTCCGGTTGGTCACTGAGAGTTTGAGCGTATCGCCCGGCCGTACACGCAATGTCGGCGATTGCAGGCCATCCGGCGTCACGAAGCAGAAAAGCGTGCGGCCGGCACTGTCGACGGTCGTGTAATAGTCGAAAGACACGTTCAGCACGCCGTTACTGCTGAAGAGGTCCGGCGGTGCTGTGACGAGGGCTCCCGCATCCGGGCGCGGACATTGGTTATTGCCACTCGCGGCGGCGGAGGATGTCGCCAGTAAGCCCGCCAGCACCGCCGGGGCCAGCGCGCCGATCAACTTCCACATAAAAGGTGCTCGTTATTGCCGTTTCGATGAAACCACGATAATGATAATCGTTCGCATCTGTCAAGGGAATTGATGGTAAACCCCTAAAAAATAATCAAAATGTCACACGAACGCCGACGGTGCCGGCGATCGGAGCGCCGGGGCTGTAGCTGCGCGGGTTGGCGGCACCGGGCGCCTGGGCGATGAACACCGAGGAAGTCGGCGAGAAGGTGCCGAACGTATAGTAGGTCGTGTTGAACGCGTTCTGCAGCAGGCCGAAGAGCTGCAGGTTGGGCGTAAGCTGATAGCTCGTGTGCAAATTCAACACGAAATAGGCCGGCGTTTTCGGGGTCAGATTGGCTTCATCACCAAACAAGTACCGTCCGCTCGCCGCAATCCCGGTGCCGCCGATGGTCCAGGCGTCGGTCAGCTTATAATCGACACCGAGCTTGATCTGGTTGGTCGGGATGCCGGGCAAGTGATTGCCCGGCTGGACCTGGATATTGCCGTTGGCGTCGGCCGCGGGATTGTTCTGGCTCGATTCGGTGAAGCTGCTCTGGAACGTAGCGTCGATATAGGAATAGCCGAGCCAAACGAGTAGCCGGTCGCTCTTGAGCCGCAGATTGATGTCGACGCCCTGGCGAAGCGTCGTGCCGACATTCTCGAAGAAGCCGCGGCCCTGGATCGGGCTGTTCACAAACGCGATGTCGTTGTCGAGCGTGCTGCGGAAGAAGGAGATGTCGCCGGAGAGGGTCGTGCCCTCGGAGGGCCGGATCTGGCTGCGCAGACCTGCCTCGATCGTATGCGACACGACCTGCTGCAGGTTCGGATCGCCGGCGAAGAATTGCGCCAGGCTGCACGGGGCTGCAGGATTGGCGCAAGTGAGCTCCGCCGGGGTCGGCGCCCGGTTGGCGTCGGCATAGCTGGCATAGGCCGTCAAGCCCGGCGTGATCTTGTAAGTCAATCCGCCGGCCGGATTGAACCGGCTGTAGGTGTGGTTGCCGGTGAGAGCGCTGCCCAGCTGATCGTTCAGATCGATTTGCGCAAGGTTAAAGCGGCCCGCCAGATTGGCCGACAACTCCGGTGTGACGTCGAAAGTGTCGGTAAAGAAGAGGCCGTAGTAAGCATTGGAGATGCCGACCCGCACCGGCGCGATCGAACCGTCGGCCTGGTCGATCGTGACTCCCGGGCCGGCGAACACTCGGTCCCCCAGAGACAAGCCGCCGATTTGCGTGCTGCCGCTGAACAGAGTCTGGGCGCCGTCAAAGCTGAACCCGGCAACGAGCTGGTTGGAATGCTCGAACAACTCGTCGCGATTGGTGACCTGAACTGAGGCGCCATAGCCGTTGGTGTTCGTCGATTGCTGGTCGAGGTCCGAATAGGGCCCGCCATTGAGAAAATCCGGGATCGGGTTGCCGGCGCGGTTGGTGGCGAACAGGCCGGAGGCGACGCAAAGGAAACCGGCCTGATCCTCATTGGTGCAGGGCGAGGCCACCGGAACATTGCCGTTGACAACCTTTTGAAGGAAATACTCGTAATAGGCTAGACCCTGCAGCGAAGTGGTATCCGTGATGTCGTAGGAACCGGAAAAGGTCACCAGCGCATATTTGTTCTTGATCAGGTTCGGCGCGGTGAATTGCGCGCTGGGATCGACCGCCAGCAACTCGATCGGCGAGGTTCCCGGGCCATTCAGCGTGTTGTCCGCCGCCGTCACATTGAGATGAGCCTCGCCGCGGCTCCCACGCCACCCGATATCGCCATAGAAATTGCGAATATTGGAGGATTGCAGATCACGCCAGCCGCCTTCGTGCAGCCCGGTGGCTGCCATATATGCTGCGGTGTTGCCGCTCTGGACCCCGTATTGCAGCTCTCCCTGGTAATGCGAGAACGAGCCGCCAAGGATGTCGATCTCGCCGCCGTGATAGGCGAACCCGTTCTTCGTCCGTACCGACAAGGCACCGCCCAGGGCGTTGAGACCAAAGACGGGATTGGAGCCGACCAGGTCCATCCGATCGATCGCGATGTCCGGGATCAGATCCCAATTGACCGTATCGCCGAAGGGCTGATTGAACCGCACGCCATTCAGATAGACCGCGAGCCCTTGCGGGTTGCCTTGCAGCGGCGAGGCGAGAAAACCGTGGTAAAACAGATTGGGCTGAAAAGGATTGCCGGCGGCATTGTCGAGCGTGACGCCCGGGACATTTTCTTCGAGCGCCGGCAGCATCTGCGGGTAACCGTTCCGGCTGATGTCGCTGATCGGTCAGCACCTGCGTCTCGGCCGGCACCTTGTCGCGATCTACCCCGGACCCGAGCAGCGGCGTGGCGCCGACCACCTCGACGGGTGGCAGGCTCAGCGGCGGCGCCTCGGAAGGTTGTTGCGCCGCCGCACCGGACGATAGCAGAACCGCCGCAAAGCCCAGCGCCGGCGCGGGCTTGAGGACGCCATGTCTTCGGATCTCCAGCGGCGCTTGGGGCGGAGGGCGGAAATCCCCCTCTCCGCCCTTGGGGGCGGAGAGGGTCGGGGTGAGGTGGGGGAACCCCCCGTTCCGAACAGCGGCGTTACCCACCTCACCCTCCCAACCCTGCGGGTCGGGCCCCTCCCTCTCCCCCGGCGAGCGGGCGGAGAGGGGCAAAAGGGGCGCGAGTCCCACGGCTACAATTTTAGCCAGGCCACCGGGGCCGCGCTTTCCCGATTTGCGCAGGGAAATCTTCCCGACCCGAGTGGCAAAACCTCCTGCGTGAACCTGGTATGCATCTGTTTCCGGTAATGGCATCCTGCGACAGTCGGACAAGCAACGCTCGGCGGAAGCCCCATGTCGCTCCGGTTCCGTCTGATCGGCCTGGTTTGCGTCGTGCTGCTGATCAGCCTCGCCTTGGGCGGCGTGATCGCCTATTCGAACGCCTCGCGCTCGGTTCGCATCGAGATGCGCGCGGCCTTTCTGGTCGGGCGGCAGACGATCGCGAGCGCGATCGAGCGGCTTCAGACCGCTCCAGATCCGTCGCGCGCTGTCGACGATCTGGTGGCGTCCTTCCGCGGCAACCGTCACTTGCGGGTGCGGCACGCCGGGGATACGCCGGCCTTTGCCGCACCGACAGTCGAGAAATCGAAATTCGGCCGAGTGCCCACCTGGTTTGTGCGCCTCGTCGGAGTTGCCCCCGAGACCCAGCGAATCCCGGTAGCCGTCGGCGATCGAGACTACGGTGCGGATCGTGATCGAGACCGATCCGCACAACGAGATCCTCGAAGTGTGGAACGAGTTCACCGAGAGCCTTGCGACGCTCGGCGTGTTCGGCGGCCTCACGATCTGCCTGATCTATGTCTTTATAGGCCGGACCTTGCGACCGCTCGACCGGCTGGCCGTGGCGCTGGAGGAGATCGGCGACGGCCGTTACCGCACCCGGATCGACGGCCGGCTGGCGCCGGAGCTGGCGCGGTTGCGCGACAGTTTCAATCGAATGGCGGCGCGCCTGGCGGCAAGCGCCGCCGAGAACCGCCGTCTCAATGAACAGCTGCTGACTTTGCAGGAAGAAGAGCGCGGCGAACTCGCCCGCGACCTGCACGACGAGGTGGGCCCCTATTTGTTCGCGATCAATGCCGATGCGGCGATCGCCTCCCGGCTGATAGATGATGGCCGCGCGGGCAATGCCGCCGCGCATATTTCTTCGATCACCGACGCGGTTTGCCACATGCAACAGCAGGTCAGGCGATTGCTCGCCCGGTTGCGCCCCATCGGGCTAGCCGAATTCGGCCTGCGCGAGGCGATCGAGAACCTGGTCGCGTTCTGGCGCCGCCGCCGTCCCGAGATCCGTTACGAGGTGACGATCTCGGCGGAATGCGAGGATCTCGCGGATGTCGTCGGCACAGCGATCTGCCGTATCGTCCAGGAGGCTCTGAGCAACGCCGTGCGCCATGCCGAGCCGAACCGCATAGCGATTTCGATTGAGCGTAATAACGAGCTTGAGTGGGAGCGAGACGAAATCAGGCTCTCGGTCACGGATGACGGCCGGGGAATGCGTGGCCCGGACAAATTGGGTTACGGCCTTGTGGGCATGAGCGAGCGCGTCAGCGCGGTCGGCGGCCGCTTGAGCTTCTCGAACACCTCCGAGGAAGGCTTCGTCGTGATCGCGGTGCTGCCCAATCCGCAGGCATCGGGCCCGGTATCCTCCTCGGTACAGGCCGCCGAGCCATGAAGGTCCTGATCGTCGATGATCACCCGGTAGTCCGGACCGGATTACGGCGATTGCTCGCCGCCGAGTTGGCAACGGAGGTTTGGGAGGCGACGAGCGGAAAAGAGGCGCTAAGCACATTCAAGCGCCAACGTCCCGACCTCGTCATCCTCGATCTGAACTTGCCCGACATTGGCGGTCTCGAGATTATCGCACGCCTGAAGATCTTCGATCCCGAAGTGCGTATTCTGGTCCTCAGCATGCATGACGACCATATCCACGTGACGCGCGCCCTGCAGGCCGGAGCAGCGGGCTATGTCAGCAAGACCATCCCTCCGGAAAAGCTTCTCGAAGCAATCAGACGCGTCGCCGGCGGTCGCACCTATGTCGAACACGAAATTGCCGAGGAGCTTGTGTTCTCGAACATTCGAAGCCCGACGCACCCCCTCGAAGACCTCGCCTCGCGCGATCTTGAAATTCTGCGTTTACTGGCGAAAGGCCGCGGCCTCGGCCAAATCGCCGACGCGCTGGGCGTCAGCTACAAGACCGCCGCAAACAATTGCAGTCAGATCAAAGCCAAGCTGCGCGTCGCGACCACCGCCGATCTGATCCGCATCGCCATTCAGCACGGTCTAGCCGATCTGGATGCCAGCCGTCCCGCCGTCCGCTGACCATCTGCTGCTGGTCAACCCTTGCAGCCCTCGGCAGCTCCCGCGGCGCTTTCGATCCCGCCCAGCAGGTGGAGGCGAAACAGCGGCTCGTCGATAGGATTCCTTGGTATGGCCCATAGCGGTATACCAGCTGCGGCCGCCGTCTACCTCATTACACCAAGCTATTGGGTGATCGGCGCCCATCGCGCCGCCCGAATAGGTCGCCTCGTCGAGGGTCGCCAGGACCTTAACCGCGCCGCGCGGGTTGCTGCGGAAGTTGTACCATTCGTCGGTGCGCTTCCATAACGCGGGCAGGCCTTTTGTCGAAGGGTGGGTAGGGTCCTCGAGATGGATTGTCGCGCGCTGGATCTGCGGGTGACTCGCGAACCAGGTGCCGACAAGCCGGCCATACCACGGCCATCGATACTCCGTGTCGCTTGCCGAGTGGATGCCGACGAAGCCGCCACCGGAATGGATGTATCGCTCGAAAGCAGCTTTTTGGTCCGCGTCGAAGATGTCTCCGGTGGTGTTCAGGAAGACGACGGCCTTGAATTGAGCGAGGTTAGCCTCGCTGAATCTCGCCGCATCCTCGGTACTCTCCACAGCAAAGCCGTGCTCGGCCCCGAGCTCCTCGATCGCGGCAATCCCTTGCGGGATCGAATTGTGACGAAAGGCCGTGGTCCTCGAGAAGACGAGCACGGCGAACCGAGTGTCGGCACCCTGCGCGGCGGCGCTGCGATCGAGCAGCACGCTCGAGGGTGCGGCGAGGAAGAACAGGATTGCATAACGGCAGCGCGGCGCCTGTCGACGCTCTTGGTTGACAGCCGTGGTCGGTGACCCTACCCTGCCTCCCGGAAGAATCAGAGCGAAGGAAATGGCTATGAAGTGGAAGACGCCGGTCATCATCGAGATCGCGGTCGGGCTGGAGATCAACGCTTACGCGTGTGCCGAGGTCAAGTAGGCTTCAAATTATTCTGACGCCGGTGGGATCCGGCGAGACGACCGATGCTCGATGCGGTTGTCCTCGGGTCCGCCGCCGGCGGAGGTTTCCCGCAGTGGAATTCCAGCGCGCCGGCATGCCGCCGGGCGCGTGGAGGTGACGTTGCCGCGGCGCCGCGGTCGCAAGCCTCGCTTGCGGTCTCGGCCAACCGGCGCGATTGGTTCGTTCTGAACGCCTCGCCCGATCTGCGGCTGCAGATCGAGGCGACCCCGGCTCTGCATCCCCGTGAAGGACTCCGATCCTCGCCGATAGCCGGCGTGCTAATCCCTGGTGGGGATGTCGACGCCATCGCAGGGCTGCTGCATTTGCGCGAGCGGCATCGCTTTTCGGTTTACGCTCCGGCGCGGGTTCTCGCGGTTATCGCCGCGAACCCGATTTTTCATGTCCTCGCTCCGGATTGCGTGGAGCGCGTCGAACTGCCTCTCGATCGGCGGATCGAGCTTGCGGGGACCGCCGGTCCTTCGGGAATAGCGGTCATCGCGTTTGCCGTGCCGGGAAAAGTCCCGCTCTATCTCGAAACCTCGGGGAAAGATCCGGGCATCGCAGAAGAGGGGGATACCGTCGGTCTGCAGATCATCGACACCGAGACCGGAAGATCCTTCTTTTTTATCCCCGGCTGTGCGGCGATGACCGACCGGCTGCGCCGACGGCTGACCGGAAGCGAGCTGGTCTTTTTCGACGGAACTCTATGGCGCGACGACGAGATGATCCGGCTCGGCGTCGGCGACAAGACCGGCCGGCGGATGGGGCATATGAGCATGAGCGGCGACGATGGCGCGATAGCCGCATTCGGCGATCTGGACGTCAAGCGCCGGATCTTCATCCATATCAACAACTCGAACCCGGTGCTGCTCGACGACTCCGCCGAGCGGCAAGCCGCCAAAGCCGCCGGCTGGGAGATCGCCTATGACGGGATGGAGGTGAGGCTGTGACGGCGGCTCTGCTGTCCGGCGCGGAGCTCGAGAATGCCCTGCGGCAGATCGGCGAAGAGCGTTACCACCACCGCCATCCGTTTCATCATCTGATGCGCGACGGCAAGCTCGACCGCGGCCAGGTCCAGGCCTGGGCGCTCAACCGTTATTACTATCAGGCCCGCATTCCGGCGAAGGACGCCTATCTGGTCGCCCGGCTGCCGACGCCGGCGCTGCGCCGGGAATGGCGCCGGCGCATCATCGACCATGACGGCGAGAGCGAAGACACCGGCGGGATCGCGCGCTGGCTCAAGCTGACCGACGGGCTCGGCCTAGATCGTGAGTACGTGATCTCGACCAAGGGGCTCTTGCCGGCGACCCGTTTCGCGGTCGATGCCTACGTCAATTTTGTCCGCGACCGGTCGCTGCTCGAAGCCGTCGCATCCTGCCTCACCGAGATGTTCTCGCCCGAGATCATCGCCGAGCGGGTCGAGGGTCTGCTGAAGAACTACGATTTCATCAGCCGCGACACGCTCGCCTATTTCACGCCGCGGCTGACCCAGGCCCCGACCGACGTCGCCTTTGCCTTAGCCTATGTCAAAGAGCACGCCGACACCCCCGAGAAGCAGGCGCTCGTTCTCGACACCCTGCGGTTCAAATGCGACGTGCTGTGGGCGCAGCTCGATGCGCTCTACTTCGCGTATGTCGAGCCGGCGCTGACCCCGCCGGGCGCTTTTGTCCCCGGCCGGACGGCGCTCATGACCGGGGAGCCGCGCCTATCGGTCGAAGGCGATGCCGTCCTGCGCTTGGCGCCGCATGTAAAGTTCCGCTTCGACGAGGTGCGGCAGGCCTGGATCGTGCTCGCGCCCGAGCGGCTCCTGCTCCCCGACGAACAGGCGGTCGAAATCCTCCAACTGATCGACGGCGACCGCACTGTCGACGGCGTCATCGACGAACTCGTCCGCCGTTACGAGGCACCACGCGACGTCATCGCCGGCGATGTCATCAAGATGCTGCAGGACCTCGCCGATAAGAAGGTGCTGCGCCGGTGACGACGGTCGAGCCGCCGCTCGCCCTGCTGGCTGAGCTGACCCATCGCTGCCCGTTGCGCTGCCCCTACTGCTCGAACCCGCTCGAACTCTCGCGCGCCAGCGCCGAACTCGACACGGCGAGCTGGAAGCGGGTCCTCGGCGAAGCCGCGGCGCTCGGCGTTCTGCAGGTGCATTTCTCTGGAGGCGAGCCGCTGGTGCGGCGCGACCTTGCCGAGCTCGTGCGGCATGCGGCCGAAGTCGGGCTCTACGGCAATCTGATCACCTCGGGCATTCACCTTGACGCCGGTCGGCTGGCAGAACTGGTCGAGGCCGGGCTCGAGCACGTCCAGCTCAGTTTTCAGGATGCCGACATGGTCTCCGGCGACCGCATCGCCGGGCTTCTCGGGTCGCAGGAGGCCAAGCGCCGGGCCGCGCGCCTCGTGCGCGAGGCCGGGCTGCCGTTGACGGTGAACGCGGTCGTACACCGGCAAAACCTCGACCGCCTCGGCGAGATGATCGAGCTGGCCGTAGCGCTCGGTGCCGATCGGCTCGAAGTCGCTCACGTACAATATTACGGATGGGCCCTGCGCAATCGGGCGGCGTTGCTGCCGAGCCGCAACCAGCTGGACGCCGCCACCGCCGCTGTCGAAGCCGCCCGCAAGCGCCTCGCCGGGGTCCTGGTGATCGATTACGTGCTCCCTGACTATTACGCCCATCGCCCGAAGGCCTGCATGGGCGGCTGGGGCCGGCGTTTCCTCAACGTGACCCCGGCGGGCAAGGTGCTGCCCTGCCATGCAGCGGAGACATTGACAGGCCTCGACTTTCCGACTGTCGCCGAAGCCGGCCTTTCCGACATCTGGTATCGCTCCTCCGCGTTCGAACGGTTTCGCGGGACGGATTGGATGCCGGAGCCCTGCCGCTCCTGCGAACGGCGCGAGATCGATTGGGGCGGCTGCCGCTGCCAAGCCTTTGCGCTGACCGGCGATGCCGCGCGCACCGACCCGGCTTGCGCATTGTCCCCAGACCACGAGCTGCTCGTCGAAGCCCGCGCGGATGCCGACGAAACCGCGCCCGATTTTGTCTATCGCCAGCATTCCGCCACGTCGCGCGGATTGATCGAGCTCGTCTCATCGCCGGAGTAGTGCGTCATAGCTGCCTAGCTACTTTCCGGCGCAAAAAGCCGTTTTCGGACGACCGTGCAACGAAGCTCGGCGCGCGGACCCGCCGGCAGGTTGTGAAGTGAGTGGGATTGGGATTGGGATTATCGGCTGGGCTGCTTGGCCATGACGCGGCTGATGTTGACCAGGTTGTCGGCAATCACCCCGAGGCCGACCCAGCGCTTGATACCGGTATCCCCCTTGTACCGGCTGCGACCCAGTCCATGCCGTCGTTTGACCACGCTGATGCGACCCTCGCAGCCGGTCCGCCATTTCTGGCCGTTGCGGAACCAACGCTTCTTTTGCTCGCGTTTGCGCTCAGGGCTCTTGGTGGAGCGGTTGGGGATGCAGACGCGCTTGACGCCCTTGGCTTTCGCGGCCGCCTCGTTCTTGGCCGAGTAGAAGCCGGCATCCGCCGCCACCAGGTGCGGCGTGCAGCCCAGCGTTGCTTGATGCGTTTCGATCGCGGTAAGCAGCAGGTCCGAGTTGCTGGGCCGTCGATCGTAGACTTCGTAGGCGATGACGATCTGGTTCTCCGCCTCCTGCAATTTGACGATTTTGCCGAATTCGGTGGGCTTGCCGGCCTTGCCTTTCCGAATAACTTCAGTGGACGGCTCGAACAGGCTGACAATCTTGTTCTCGGCGTGGGTGTCGCCGGCGAAGACGCGCGCATTGGTCTGGCGCATCACCTGCCGCACGCGCGGCACCATGCTTTCCAGCTCTCGACGCAGCCCCTCCAGCACGACCTGCCGCCGGGTGTCAGCCGCCCGTTTGACGCCGTCGCCGATCTCCGTGGCGAAGCGTTTTGCCTGTCCCACCACCCGGCCGGTTGCCTCCAGTAATCTGCGGTAAGCCTGCGCCAGCTTCTCGCCGCTTTGTCGACCTTTGGCGCGGGCCGCCCGCGCGATCTCCAGCACCCGCCATTTGACGCTGCGGCTGCGATCGCGCAGTTGGGTGCCGGCCGCCCCAGCGATCCCGGTGATCTTCTTCATCGTGCGGGTCAGCACCCGCACCCCGTCGCCCAACAGGCTGCTGTCGGTGGGGTAGTGAATATTGGTCTCGACCACCGTGGTGTCGACGCGCATCCGCCGGCCTTGCGCCACCCGATGGTCGCGCGCGATCTGCACGATCCGTTCATGGATCTGTTTGACCACCACCGGGCCCACTGCGACGCCCCAACGGCCCATGGTCTTGGCGTCGGGCATCTTGGTGCCGCCCACCCGGGTGAAGTCGCGATACACCAGATTGGCTCTCACTTCCCGTTCCAGCACGCCGTAACTCCAGTTGCGCATGTGCTTGAGCACCAGCAAACGCAACACCACCTCGGCCGGAGTGCCCGGCCGGCCGCGGGTGCGGCTCTGCGGATGCCGTTTGGCCAGGGCCTCGTAGATCGCCGCCACGATCTCCTTGTCGCCCAGCACCTGATCGGCGTGCTTCATCCACGCTTCGTGCAGATCCTTGACTTCCTCGGCAATCAACCCGTCACCAAAGGTGCGCTGCGCCCGCCGTGTCTGGATCATGGGTTCTTCCTTATGCGTCTCGGCGCGGCGCCATCCGGCCGCAGCAGCGCATGGTTGAGCTCGCAGATGTCCTCGAGCGCTTCCTTGAGCTTGTGGTAATTGCCGAGCCAGCGGCGCACGTCCTCAACCTGTTCGCGGCGCAGGCTGAACTGGCGGGTGCGGCCGCCGGCATAGCTGATGGTCAGAACCCACAGCGGGTGCCCGCCGCCGCCGGCGCAGATCGTGCAGCCGCTGGTGTGGCGCACGGTCCGCTCGAACAGCGAGCCGCGCAGAATCTCCCCGGTCACCGGCAGCTGGGTGACGAGCGCTTGGCGCGTCTCGATGATCTGGTCTCGTGTCATCTAGATAAATGATACGATGACCATCGCTCTGCGTCAAGCGCTGTTCTCTAAAAAAATAAACCGCGATTCCGCCGATCGAACCTTGTGCAGGGACGCCGGCCGCACAGCACCGCGCACAAAATGTTCGATCCTGGCAGTTTCTGGAGCTTCGCTTCCCTTTTCGATCAATGACTTAGACCGGTTATTTTTGCGCCGGAAAGTAGCTAGCCATGCCGTGCTTGCCCCGTCAAAGACACTTCTAGGAGAAAACGCATGATTGGAAGGACGCTTGCGGCGGCAGTGGCCGTTCTCCTCTCGACCCAAGTCCAGGCTCAAACCAACCAGAACAGCCCAGGCCCGGCTCAAGGCGTCGTATCCGGCCCGGCGGCAGGGTCGCCGACGAGCATGAGGTCGCCGCAGGCCGGCGCGATCGAGACGAAGCGCCAGCGGAACGCGGTACACGACCAGAGCCAATCGGTTCGCAACAAAACTCACCAGGCCGCCGGCAAAAACAACAATGATGAAACCGGAGCGACCGGGTCCAGCTCGCCGCGCTACGCTCCGGCCCCGAGATAGGAACCGGGAAATCAGCGCTCGATAGATGGCGGAGCCGGCACTGGAATGGCGGGTCGAGGAAACCTGCCTCAATGCGTGGCCGGCGCTTCGGGAAGTGCTGCTCAATGGCTGGGTGCTGCGCTTCAGCGCGGGTCTGACCCGTCGCGCCAATTCGGCAAATCCGTTGCGGCCGGTCTCGCACGTCGATCTGCGGTCTTGCGAGGCGCTGTACCGGAGAGTCGGCCTGCCGACGATCGTTCGAGTGGTGTCGCTGATCGATCCTTTGGTCGACAATTGCCTCGCGGAAGCCGGCTACGCCGGAGAGGGCGAAAGTTGTGTGCTCTACGGTCCGATCGAAGACATCGAGGCGGCCCGAGACGCGGATGTAAGGCTGCTCGACGAGCCGACCGAGGAGTGGTTCGCCGCGATGGCAGCGCTGCAGAACCATTCGAGCGAGCAGGCCGCGACTTATCGCAGGATCGTCGGTCGGCTCGCCATTCCGGCTGCCTTCGCTGCGCTGTCCGACGAGGGAGGTACCGTCGCCCTCGCCTATGGCGCGCTGCACAACGGCCTACTTTGCTATGAGTCGGTGATCACCGACGGTCGCCGGCGCAGGCAGGGTGGGGGCCGCCGGATCGTAAGGCATTGGCGGCCTGGGCGAGGGACCAGGGGGCCGTCGGCGCGTGCCTCGAAGTGGAAGCCAATAATACGCCTGCCCGGGCGCTATACGATGCCATCGGGTTGAAGAGGGAACTTTACCGCTATCATTACCGGCGGGAACCGGCAAACACGGTTGTGACAAAGATGTGGGAAGAAGGCGGGCGGCCTATCCGAGCCTGCGCGTAGTGGTATCCTTGCCACCCGCATCAACAACCGAGCGATAATATGAGCGCCGTAGAACTCCGCGTCAGTCCAACCGACCTGCCACGGGAGATGGGCGCGATGCGGGTGTGGCTGGACCAGCACCGCTTTGAGCCTTCCAGTTTTTCATGCCGCGACGTCGATGATGGGGTGCTCGTTTCTCTCGAGTTCAAGATCGCTTGTCAGGCCATCGCGTTCGCCGAACGCTTCGGCGGTCGAGCCGATGCCACCTCGGAGTTGCCGTCGGCGACCCTGGATGTGAGCGTGTCGAGGTCCGGCGTCATCGGCTGAATTCCCTCCCGCGTTCCGCTTGCGGGGAGGGGACCGAAGGGGCGCCTTAAACGACCTCTTGCTTGCGCAGCGCCTCGACTTCCGCGGCATCCAATCCGAGCCATTCCTCGAACACCTCGGCAGTGTGCTCGCCCAGCAGTGGCGCGGGTTTGATCGGCGGCGGGGCGCCGTCGAACCGCACCGGCCACGTCGGCATCGTCATCTGCCAATCGCCGTGCTGCACGGTTTGCAGAATACCGCGCCTTGCGAAGCTCGGCTCGTTCGTCAGTTCCATCGAATCGAAGACCGCGCCTGCGGGCACGCCGGCGCCGCTGATCTGCGCCATCGCCTCCTGCTTGGTGCGCTGGCGCGTCCAGGTGGCGATGATCTCGTCGACCTCGGCCTCGCGCTCGACCCGGGCCTTGGCGGTATCGTAACGCGGATCGCCGATCAGATCTTCGCGTCCGATCAGCTTTAAGAGGCGCGGCCAGTGCTCGGGATTGGCTCGGCTGGTGAGGAGATAGACATAGTCATTGGGGCCGCCCGGCTTGCACGGATAAATACCGTGAGGAGGGTTGCCGCCGGCCGGCTGCCGTTGTGCCGGTTTCCCGGTCTGTGCCTGCCTGATGAACATGCCGCGGCTGTAATGCATGACCGAATCCTGCATCGCCGCCTGCAGCCGCCGGCCCTTGCCTGTTGAGGCCCGCTGATAGAGCGCGCTGACGATGCTGAATGCGAGCAGCATGCCGGTACCGGTGTCGCCGATCGTCGGCCCCGGCTTGATCGGCTTGCCGTCGCGCTCGCCGGTAATGCTCATCGCGCCGCCGCAAGCCTGCGCGATCGGGTCGAAGCACAGCCCCTTCTCGTAAGGGCTGCCCTCGCCGAAACCCTTTACCTGCGCATAGATGATGCGCGGGTTCAGCGCGCTGACGACGTCATAGCCGAGACCCAGCCGCTCGACCGCGCCGGGCGCAAAATTCTCGGTGAAGACATCGGCTTTGCGGGCCATCTCCTTGACCAGCGCCAAGCCGCGCTCGGATTTGAGATTGACGGTGATCGACTTCTTGTTGGCGTTGTACGCCATGAAATAATACGGGTCCGCGACGCCGCGGCGGCCGGCTTCGCCGCCCTTCGGGGGCTCCACCTTGACGACTTCGGCGCCCATCCAGGCGAGCGCCTCGGTGCAGCTCGTCCCGGCCTCGAACTGGGTCAGATCGAGAACCCTGATGCCGGCGAGACAGTTCGGTGATACGGCGTTTCCGTCCATGTCCTATCGGCTCCTTCGTTGGCAGGAAGACCTCACCCGCCTCGCTCCTCGGACCCTCTCCCGCAGTGCGGGAGGCTGATGGCTCAAACTCCGCTCCCGCACCGCGAGAGGGGGCGCGCAGCCTTGTGGGTGAGGGTCTGGCATTTCGTCAGTTCATCCCTTCCTGCTGCAGCGCGCGCTGCACTGCCGGACGCGACATCATGCGGTCGAAATGAGCGGCGCAATTTTTCGGCAATTGAATGCCGGCCCGCTTGGCCGCCCAATATTCGACATAAAACAGCGCCGCGTCGGCGATCGAAAACTCGCCCGCGAGATATTGCTTGCCTTCGAGCTGCTTGTCGATCAACGCGAACCCCTTCTCGGCGTTCTCGCGACCGGTCGCCTTCACCGCCTCATGATCCGATTGAGATGGAGCGAAACGGTCCGTACGGAAGATGCGCGTAAAGCCCTGGGAATGGATGGTGCCGACGATGTATTCCATCGCCTCCATCGCTCGCGTGTCGGCTTCCTCGTCTTTCGGGATCAAATTCGCCTGCGGATTTTGGCGAGCGAGCCACCGGGCAATGACAGGGAACTCGGTGAGGATCGAGCCATCGTCGCGCTCGAGGGTCGGAACCTTTGCCTTTGCATTCACCCCGGTGAAGGGCGGCTTGAATTGCGCGCCGTCGCGCAGGTTCACAGCCTCAGCCTGGTAAGGCTTGCCGATTTCTTCGAGCAACACATGGATGCCGATAGAGCAGGTGCCTGGCGCATAGTAAAGCTTCATCGTAGATCCCTCGTTTTGGTTTAAAACGCTGTCATGCTGGAGGCAAATTTACCACGTCGCATGTGCTTGGCGAAGCGGATGAAGCAGCCGATCTGGATTGCAGGTCTGTTGATCGGCGCCGGCTATCTCGGTCCGGCCGCCGCTCGGGAGCCCGATAGCGTCCAGGCGGTCGAGCCGGGAGGCCCGGGGGTGCTGACCAAATGCCGCGACTGGCTCGTTATGAGCTCCTGCAAAAGGTATCACCACATCACCTTGCCGCCACGGATCACGGTCGGCGACACGATTACGGTCACATTTGGCAGCAGTCCCAAGGAATACGCTTTCCCTGTTGCTCGGATCGCTCAAAAAGGCGGCCATTGCGTGATTTTCAGCGACACCGAGGGCGATCGGCATCACGTGGACAAGATCAACGTCGCCCCGTGTTACCGCTCGGGCAGCGCGCGCTGAGCCGGGGCTCGTCAAACGATCCCTTCGGCGCGCAGCGCCTCGACTTCAGCAGTGCCGATGCCGAGCCAGCCGCCGAGAATCTCGGCATTGTGCTGGCCGAGCAGCGGCGATGGCTTGACGCGCGCCGGCGCGCCGTCGAAGCGCACCGGCCATGCCGGCATCGTTACCTCGCCGGTCGTCGGATGTTCGATCTTCTGCATGATCCCGCGTGCGGCGAGTGAAGGATCGCTCATCAATTCGAGCGTGTCGAACACCGCGCCGGCCGGCACGCCGGCTTCGCCGATGATCTTCATCGCCTCTTCCTTGCTGTGCTGGCGCGTCCATTGGCGCGATGATTTCGTCGACCTCGGCCGCGCGTGTGCTGCGGGCCTGATTGGTGTCATAGCGGGGGTCGCCGACCAGATCCTCGCGGCCGATCGCCTTGAGGAGCCGGGTCCAATGCTCCGGATTGGCGCGGCTGGTAAAGACATAGACGTAGTCGTTGGGCCCGCCGGGCTTGCACGGGTACAAGGCCGAAGGCACGAGCCCGCCGGGCTGGGACCGGTCGCTGCCGCCGCGCAATTGGGCCTGGCCGCTCAGCTGGGTGCGCGAAAACGGCACCCGCATGTAATGGATCATCGCGTCCTGCATCGCGATCTGAAGCCGCTGTCCCTTGCCGGTGCGGTCGCGCTTGCGCAGCGCGGCGAGGATGCTGATCGCCATCAGCATGCCGGTGCCTGTGTCGCCGAACGACGGGCCCGGCTTGACCGGCGGCCGGTCGCCGTAGCCGGTGACGCTGGTCGGGCCACCGGCCGCCTGCGCGATCATGTCGAAGGCGAGGTTTTTCTCGTACGGGCTGCCGGCGCCAAAACCCTTGACCTGGCAATAGATGATCCCCGGGTTCAGCTCGCTTGACGGCCTCATAGCCGAGCCCCAGCCGCTCGATCGTGCCGGGCGCCATGTTTTCGACCGTGACATCGGCCTTCTTCAGCATCTCCTTGACGATTTCGAGACCGCGCGGCGATTTGAGATTGAGCGTGACTGATTTCTTGTTGGCGTTGAATTGGTGAAAATACCAGGGGTCATCATCGGGTTGCCCCGGCCGCAATCGCCGGCCAGGATCGCCGGTCTTGGGGTTCTCGATCTTGACCACCTCGGCGCCGAGCCAGGCGAGCGCCTCGGTGCAGGAAGGTCCCGCCTCGAATTGCGTAAAATCAACAATCCGGACGCCTTCGAGACAATCCAGCTCGACGCCAACTCCATCCATCCTCGTCACTCCTCCCGATGCCGGCGGTCCACCGCCCTCGCACCGACTATAGCGCTCAATCCGGCATCGCGGAATCGACGGTTTGAAAAATTCGGGCTGCTTGCTCCGATTGCGATGGCGAGCGCCGTCTAGAAGACAAACTGAACATTTCTCGCTGTTTTGCCGGACCACGAAAATGATCAGCCATGCCCGTTCGGCTTTTTTGGCGGAAACGCTGGGTCGGCACCACTCCGGGAGCGGAAAAAACAGCGAAGGATTTCGCTGTTCCTTCGCTGATCTTCGCTGTTCCAGCTGGCTGATCCTGCCCTCCGGAAACAGGTCCAGCGAGCCGGGTTGCCATGCCAGCGTATTACGCTAGGCGCTCATTGTCAAGATAATAAGTGCTAATTCCGCAAAAAGTCCGGTTGGTCTTGCTCACCCGTGCTTTGGGTCGCCCGAGGCCGGCGGGTCGCGATCGAGCGCTTCCTGCAGACGCTTCGGGTCAACTCGGATCTCGACCCCGGCCCGCTCCTCCTGCAATAGCATCGGGGAGCGCGAGTCGCGGTCACCCCAGCCGCGGTTCAGCGCTTCGCTCAGCTCGGCCAGCGCCAGGTTGGCGATACGCATGGGCACGTTGAAGTCACGGCCGAGCTGGGTTGCGAGTGACATATCTTTATGGGCCAAGCGCAACGCGAAGGCCGCCGGCTCGTATTTGCCGGGCAGGAACTGATCGATCAGACCGTCGAAGGTGCGCCGCCGCCCGCTCGGCCCCTTCGCGGACCGCCTCCCACAACGCCAGGGGCTCGACGCCGGCCTTCACGCCGACCGTGAACATCTCGGCGAGAGCCGTCTGGATGCAGTAGCCGGCGCCGTTATGCACGAGCTTGGCGACCGACCCCGCGCCGATCGGGCCGACATAGCGGGCCTTGTCACCCATCGCGTCGAGCACGGGCTTGTGGCGGTTGAAGATCTGCTCGTCGCCGCCGACCCACAGCGCGAGCTTGCCGGTCCGAGCGCCGCGCGGCCCGCCGCTGACCGGTGAATCGAGCATGTAGACGTCGCGCTCGGCAAAGGCGGCATTGATCTTGCGCACCATCGTCGGCGAATTGGTCGACAGATCGAAATAGGCCTTGCCGCGGCTCATTCCCGAAAGGAGGCCGTTATCGCCGAGCGCCACGGCCTCGACCTCCGGCGGTCCGGGCAGCGAGGTGAACACGACCTCCGCGGCCTCGGCGACCGCGCGCGGGCTGTCCGCCCAAACGGCGCCAGCGGAAAGATAAGGTTCGGCGGCGGCACGACGCAGATCGTGGACAACGAGGTCATGCCCGGCCTTTTGCAGGTTGGCGGCCATGCCGGACCCCATCATCCCCAACCCGATGAACCCTATCTTCATCTCGCCCTCCCGTAGTCAGATGCCGAAATCGGCCGGCACTATTTCTTCTCGAACACGTCCTTGGCGACCAGTGCCGCGGTCATCGCCGCCGGCCAGCCGGCGTAAAAGGCGAGATGGGTGATCACTTCGCTGAGCTCGTTCTTGGTGAGGCCATTGTCGAGAGCCCGTTGCAGATGACCGACGAGCTGCTTTTCGCGGCCGAGCGCGATCAAGGTCGCGCAGGTGATCAGGCTGCGGTCGCGCTTCGAAAGGCCGGGGCGCTCCCAGACTTCGCCGAACAGTACCCTTTCGCTGAGGTCGATCAGTCCCGGCACGATGTTGCGGACTTGGTCGCGAGCCGACGACGGTTGTGATTGCGGCATGGTTTCCTCCTTTTCGATGCAGCAGTTCGATCGAGCGTCAGCGTAGCACGGGGGTCGCCGGCGGCGGCGATAATTTCCGCCCGTCGCAAAGTTACCCTTGCATCAATCTGGAAACGTCCGCCACCCTCATGTCGACGGTGCGAGACTGGCCGTCTCTCACGACCGTCAGCTTTGCCGATTTGCCGACGCCGATCTGCTCGAAAATCGCGGCAAGCTCGGAAATGTTGCGGACCGGCCCGCCATTTACCGCCGTGATCACGTCTGCAACGGTTCCGCCGTTGCTTGCGGCGCCTTCGAGACCAGCCTTCGCGGCGGGGGAATCCGGCAAGACACGGGCAATAATCACGCCGTCGATGCCGAGACGCGAGGCGGTGGGCTCGCTCGCTGCGACAATGCCGATCCCCGGCATCGGCACATGTCCCTCCTTGATCAACTGGGCGGCGATCCGGTTGACGACGTCGACCGGTATCGCAAAGCTGATCCCGGCAAAGGCGCCGGAGCCCGAAAGGATGGCGCTATTGACGCCGATAAGCCGCGCAGCGTTGTCGAGCAATGGACCGCCGGAATTGCCGGGGTTGACCGCGGCGTCGGTCTGGATCACCCCCTGAACCTCGTAGGGCGTCGATGTCGGCAATCTACGGTTCAATGCACTGATGATCCCGGATGTCAGGGTTTGCCCCAGGCCATACGGGTTGCCGATGGCATAGGCTGCCTGGCCGACCTGCAGATCGGCCGACCTGCCGACCGCGATCGGCCGCAGGACAGTCCTCGGCCGCTCCAGCTGCAAGACCGCTATGTCGTAATTGGGCGCGGTTCCGGCGACCCGCGCTGCGACGAACTCGCCCGTCTCGAAGCGGGCGCCAATCTCGTTGGTGCCGCTGATGACGTGGTTATTGGTGATCACGTGACCGGCGGCGTCCCAAATGATGCCGGATCCGGATTGTACGATGGTCTCTTCGGGCTCGAGCAGCGAGAACCCTTGACTGGCCCGCGCGAAGACGTGCACCACCGACGGCGAAGCGGTCTGATAGAGCTTGATCGTCGTTCGCTCGGCATCGGTGAGATCGGCGCGCGGCGTGATCGCCCGCGGCGAAGTCGCGGAAACCCAAAATGCGATCGCGTAGGGCTCGGCGACCCAGGCCGTCAACAATAGCAACAACCAGATGATCGCGATCGCAATCGAGCGGCTTGCCACGGCCACGCCTCGAAGACCAACGAGCGATTAAGATGTTCTAAGCGCGACCCGAACAACCGGCAAGATCGCCAATCTCGGTCAGGGCGCCGAGGGTTTTGATGGCCGAGCCGGATCAAGGCCCGAACACCTGCGTTCGCGGCTTAGGATATATGTGCCGCAAAGGCGGTTCGAAATCAGCCGCTTAACCGGATGGTTGTGTCGAGCATGGATGTGAGCAGGCTTCCAATACCTCCCGCTCGCCCTCCCGCACTTTTCCATGCTGGCGCTGATCTTCCTCTTTCTCGTCGCGTGGATCGAGGTGCAGGCGCTGCGCTCGGCGTATCTGAGCATGGGCCTCGGCCCGCATGCCGCTCTGCTTCTACTCCTGGCGTCGCTGGCCGGCAGTTACCTGAATATCCCAGTAGCGCTATTGCCGCCACAGCAGATCGTTTCGCACCAAGAGGTCTGGTTCTTTGGCATGCATTATGTAATCCCGGAGGTCATCAGCCAGCCCGGCACGGTGATCGCCGTCAATGTCGGCGGCGCGTTGATCCCAGGATTACTCTCGCTTTATCTGTACATCCGGAACCAATTATGGATTACCGGCATTCTCGGCGCAGTCGTGGTGGCGGCGGTTTGTCATTGGTTGGCCACCCCGGTGCCTGGCCTCGGCATCGCCCTTCCGGTTTTCGTGCCGCCGCTTACGACGGCGGTTGTTGCCCTGGTGCTGTCGCGGCGGCATGCCGGGGCGCTCGCTTACATCAGCGGCTCGCTCGGCACGCTGATCGGGGCTGACATGCTCAATCTTGGAAAAGTCCAAGGATTGGGGGCGCCAGTCGCCTCTATCGGCGGCGCCGGTACCTTCGACGGGATCTTTCTTACCGGCATCCTCGGCGTGCTGCTCGCGAGCATCTTTGCTCCGTCGGACAGCCCCGACGATCGGGCCGGCGTTCAAGGAGCGCAGGCACCTCTTTGAGCCGGCCTCATGCTCCGTTTGCGGCGCCCGAGCCGAGTGCAAGCCAAATTTCGTCTCGCGCCGACGGCCGCCGCACCAGCCGGGAGCGCAGCAGTGCCGCCGCCTTGTTTGGCTGTCCCGAGCGCAAATAAGCAGTGATCAGCGAATCCTCGAAGACCTCGCGCTGGGCGTGACTGCCGCCGATCCGCGGTAAGTCGGCGAGCGCCGCTCCAAGCAGCGTTGCGGCCCTGGCATTCTCATCGAGTGCGAGGGCGACGGCACCTGCGCACAGTGCGGGCGCCACCTTTCCCGGTGGCAGGAGACCCTGCTCGGATAGGCTGAGCAGGCCGGCTATGCGCGCCTTCGCGGCGTTGCCGTCACCAGTCGCGGCTTCGGCAAGGCCGGCATGAAGGTCGGCAAAAGCAAGGCTGGCACGAGGAAAATGTCGGCGCGCATGTGCGGCGACCTCGTCCCATTCCTGCTCGAGCGGCGGGGTCACATCGTAGAGCCGCCAGCGCCACAGGAATGACGCGGAGTCGGCAAGCGACAGCATCGGCGCACACTGGGCGACGGGTGGCCGGATGCTGTCGAGATAGATCGCTCGGGCGCGGTCCGAATTGCCGCGCGCCAGCTCGAACAGCGCCAGATGCCAGGAGAGATGGCAATGCAACTGCCCGGCCCGGTCATAATCCGGCAACCAGGCTTCGAGAAAGGCCGACCCACCCGCCGCGTCGCCGGATTCGAAAAAGCCATGGACGCGTTGGTGCGCGGCATGGGCGTTCCGGGGATTTTCGGCCAGCGATCGCTCGACCAGCCGGGTCCCGATCTCGACTGCGCCGGTTTCGATATAGGCCCACCCGAGATAGCCGAGAAACCACCAATCCTCGCCCCAAGATGGCGCCAATTCCTGGAGCAGCGCCAACTGGGCCTCGTGATGATCCAGCCGTCCGCTGAACCCGAGTAGACCGAACACGCCGAGTGCGAGGGACAGCGGCAGCGCGTCCCGCGGAAATTCCGCTGTCTGGGTGTTGACGACGTCCAATGCCTTCGTCGCGAGCCCTCGGACCGCAAGCGCGATCGCCTCGATGTGCCGTTTCTCGCGCACCGAGACACGGTCGCGCAGCGCCTCGGCCCGCACCGCTGCCGCCCTCGCCTCGGGCATTCGCGCCTGCAGCTGCAGCAGGCGGGCATTTGCGATGTGCGCGAGCGCAAAATCGGGGTCGTTAGCAATGGCACGCGCCAGACGCTGCTCGGCGCCGGGGTTCGCCGACAGCAGCAGATCGACCGCCGCCACATAATCGCCGACAGCCTCGGCGGAGGCTGAAGTGATCGGAAGATCGAAGCGGTCCCTTAGCTCCATCGGCGATGCCCCGGCAGCCTGCGCTAGTTTGGGCTGCTACAGTAGCATTGCCCGTAATCCGATGGGACGAGGTTTCCCGAGGCGCAGCGCAAGGCGCGGACCGCCTGCGCCAGATGCTGCGGGTCGGCGGAGAACGGTGCCCAATAGGCCGGGCTCGATGCCGCAAAGATCGTCTGCCAGCGCTCGCGTTGAGCCGGATCGTCGGTTACCGCGGAGTATAACTGATCGAGCGAAGCGACATCGATCCGCGGCAGGTTCCAGTATTGGGTGAACGTGTACTCGTTGCGCCATTGCGGCGGTGCTGCGCTCGGTAAATTTCTCAGATCGAAGGTCGTCTCGTCGATGATGCCGCCTGCGGCGTCGTAGGCGAGGGTGCGAAAGGCGGGGTTCTGGCCAAAGATCGGGCTGACTGCCGGCGTGATCAGCGCAAATCCGTAATGCCCTCCAGTGTCGCCGAGCAGGCGAAAATCGTCCACGTGCGTGTGGCCGGCGAAGCTCGCGGCAACGGTGTCGGCGTACCGCCGCATCAACGCTGCAAAGGCCTCGGCGTAGGCTGGAGCCCACATCGGGACCATGCCGCTCGGACAAGAGCCTCGGCGCAGTGTCGCGTACCCGTCGATGCCGGGCGGGATGTGATAAAGCAGCCAGACCCGTTCCCCGGCCTCTTTGGCCGCCGCGAGCTCGGCTTCGAGCCAAGAGAGCGTCGCCCGCCCGGGATCGCCATCGGCCGGCGAGCCGCAAGTGTTGCGGTAATGGACGGATAGGAAATTGGTGTTGACCGACAACACCCTAATGCCGCCGGCGAACGCGCTGTAATTGCCGTGGCTTTGCCAGTCGCGTGCGAAGCCCGATCCCGCGGCATTACCGACGAGTCGGTGGACGATCGGCAGCGTGTCGGCGAGAAACGGCCCGCCGGGCTGCAGCTCATAGTCGCCGCATTCCTCGTCATTGTTGCCGAGCGCCGGCAGGATCATCGTGGCCGGAAACGCCCGCTCGAGTTGTTGCGCGAGAAACTGCATAGCCTTGCGCACAAAGATGCGGTAGGCGGCATTGGAATGGTCGCTGGCGGCGGCATCGAATTCTCGGCGGAACTCGTGCGCGAGAAAATCGCCGGATATCAATGCGAAGGCTGGGTGCGGCAGTGTTTCCGCCATTTGGCCGAGCGCGGAACGGAGCAGCGGCCAGTTCGTGTCCCGCCCGTATTGGCCGAGGCTTTGGTCGCCGGAACTGTCGAGCACGCCGGCCCACAGCTCAGGCTCCGCGGCGGCCAATCGATCGACCAGCTTCGGGTCCGCCATCGGATCGAAATGCAGATCGGACATGACCAGCACACGGCCGGCAACCGCCACGCCCGCGGCTGCCGGCTGGCCAAGCGCCGTTCCGCACATATAGAGAGCAAGGGCCGCCAGTGCCCCGTACCGGAGGCCTCCCAAGAGGCGGGCCAAAACTGTCAGAGTGGGTCCCAGGAGAAAACGTCGCCCGAGCGGTCGAGCGGCATGAACGAGGATTGCAATGCCGGCAGGGCGTGCTCGGCGATGGCCTCCGGGGTCCAACCGTCGGCCCGATGCAGGCTGCGGATCGGCCGCGGCGAGCTGAAGAGGTAGATCTCGTTCATCCGCGTGCCGAACACCTGACCGGTCACGTCCCGTGCCGCGTCGGAGGCGAGAAAGACCGCCATCGGCGCGTTCTTGTCGGGGGTCATCTGCTGAATTTTGGCGACACGCGCCCGCTCCTCTTCGGTGCGCGCCGGGATCGACTGGGTCATCCGGCTCCATGCCCAGGGGGACAGACAATTCGAGCGTACGTTGAACCGCTTCATGTCGATCGCGATCGCCTTTGACAAGGCGGTGATCCCGAGTTTCGCCGAGGCATAGTTGGCCTGGCCCATATTGCCGATCAGCCCGGAGGTGCTGGTGATGTGCACGTAGGCGCCGCTCTCCTGCTTGCGGTACTGGTCGGCGGCCGCACGGCTGACAAAGAAGCTCCCGTTTAGGTGGACCGAGATCACCGCGAGCCAGTCCTCGGCCGTCATCCGATGGAAGATCTGATCGCGCAGCACGCCGGCATTGTTGACGACAATGTGGAGCCCGCCGAAATGGTCGAGCGCAGCCTGAACGATCTTCTGCGCCGAACTCCACTCGGCGACGGAATCGGTGCTGATGGCGGCCGCGCCGCCGCCTTGCTCGATCAGCCGCTTGGTCTCCTCGGCAGGCGTTGCAGACTGGCCCTCGCCGGACAGCGAAGCCCCGACGTCATTGATTACGACCTTGGCGCCGGCGCGCGCCATCGCGATTGCGATCTCCCGCCCGATGCCGCCGCCGGCGCCGGTGACGACGGCGATTTTGCCTTCCAACATGCCGGCCATGGCGTGCTCCTTCCCCCACGATGATCTCGGCGACCCGCGCTCGATCAAACGACTAACACCGGGGCCGGTCAACTCGGACGTGATCCCGCTTGACTTAGCCGGTGGGGTGCAGTGCGCTCCTGCCCGAGGTTCGAGGAGAGGCCTGCATGATCGCTATTCGCGCGCTCGACGGAACCGAGGTCGCCGTCGATGAGAATGCCGTCACCCTGGTCGCCGGCCCCTACCCGCACGATCTCGGCCCTCACACTTATGTGCACGGCGTCGAACGGGGGGTGCTGGTGACGGCCGACGATGCGGCGGCGCTGGTGACTCGGCTGGGAGTCGATCCGCCTTTGGTGAAGCTGACGCGACCCGATGCATCGCCGGTGTGGATCAAGAGATCCGCCGTGAGTGAGATCCGCCCGCCGCTAGCGACGGAACGGCAGGCCGGAGGTGCGGTGAGGGCGGTGGTCGTCATTGGCGATCTTCACCAGGCGGTGCGCGAGGAGGTGCAGACCGCCATGAGTATTCTCAACCCTCCGGCCGCCAATGTCTGAGCACGCAGCAGGCCTCTGATCCTGCTGAACGATCCGGCAGCCGAGACGATTTTCGCACCGGCGACGGCGGCGGGACGCGCTGCTGTCGCGGTACTGCGCATCTCCGGACCGGATGCCCGCAGGGCGGTGACGCTGCTTGCGGGCGGCTTGCCGCCACCGCGGGTCGCGCAGCGGCGGCGCCTTGTCGATCCGCAGAGCGGAGAGGCGCTCGATGAGGGGCTGATCCTGTGGTTTCCGGCGCCGCGGAGTGCGACCGGCGAGGATGTGGCGGAACTCCATCTGCACGGTAGCCGCGCCGTGCTCGCCGCCGTCATGCAAGCGCTCGCCAGGCTCGGGCTGCGGCTCGCGGAGCCCGGCGAATTCACCCGCCGCGCCTTCCTCAACGGCAAGCTCGATCTGCTCCAGGCCGAGGCGATCGCCGATCTTGCCGCGGCCGAGACCGAGGCGCAACGCCGCCAGGCAATGCGCCAGCTCGGCGGCGAACTGGGCGACGTTTATCGTGGCTGGCGCGATCGTCTGACCCGCATCCTCGCCCACCTCGAGGCGGCAATCGATTTTCCGGACGAGGACCTTCCCCCGGAGATCGAAGGTCGCATCGTGTGAAACCGAGGCGCTGGTCGCCGAAATCGAGCATCACCTGGCCGACGGGCATCGCGGCGAAAGACTGCGCGACGGCATAGACGTCGCAATTCTCGGCCCGCCGAACGCCGGAAAATCCAGCCTTCTGAACCGGATAGCGCATCGCGACGTGGCCATCACCTCGCCGCTCCCCGGCACCACGCGGGATGTGATCGAAGTCGCGATCGATCTCGGGGGTTACCCCGTCGTGCTCGCCGACACTGCCGGGCTGCGCGACAGTGCGGATGCGATCGAGCAGGAAGGCAAGCGTCGGGCGCTGCAGCGAGCCGAACACGCCGAAATCCGGCTCTTCGTTTTCGATATTGCGCATCCCGCGGACGCCGCCGGCGCGTCGGCTTGGCCCGGCGCCGACACGATCCTGGTCGCCAACAAGATCGATCTCGTGCCGGCGGCGGGCACTGATCCGCCACCGCCTGTCTTACCGGTCTCGGCGCTCACCGGCGAAGGCATCGACAGATTGCTGAGGGTGCTCGGCGAGCGGGTCGCCCAAACCTATCGCATCGAAGCGCCGGTGCTGACCCGCGCGCGGCACCGACAGGCGCTCGAAGAAGCCGCGGCATCGTTGCGGCGATCATTCTCCGCCGCATTGCCCGAGTTGCGCGCGGAGGACTTGCGTCTTGCGCTGCGCAGCCTCGGCCGCATCACCGGCGCCGTCGATGTCGAAGACCTGCTCGACGTGATCTTCCGCGATTTCTGCATCGGTAAGTAACCCGCCCGGTTTCCGCCTCCCGGAATTTTGCGGCCAACCGCCCGCTGTCGCTCGCAACGACGGTTGGAGATGGCAAGAGTGTCAGGAAACACGGCAAGATCATTCCGCTGGCGGCTGGGCGAGCGACCAGGCATACAGTTCGGCGAAGGAGGCTTTGGCGAAGTCGGGCGGCGGCGCGTCGGCAAAGCCCCGCGCCAGCGCCAGGATTTTAGGCTTGAAGGCGTCTCCCGCTACGCAATCCTCAGCCGCCGGGCCATCGCTGTCGGCGCGCTGCATTTCCGGCGTGTCGGAGAGCGCGACGAGGGCCGCGGCGGCTTCGTCGGCAAGACAAAGGCGGGTGGCCTGCGCCGGATCGACGCCGGCGCGCGCCAGCGCGCGGCGGATGACCGCGCCGATCGCGGCCTCGGCGCGCCATGTGTGACGGCGGCGGAGCGCGGCCGAGCTTTGCTCGGCGGCGCCGGCCGCTCGCCTCCCCTCCGCCCGATCGAGGCGAGTATCAAGCGGGCGGGACATCGGCCGCCTCCAGCGCGCGCAAGCGCCGCTCGAACTCGGTTGCCTCGACCGTGCGGACATAGGCCTCGATGACATGGCCGAATTGCATCGCCTCGCGCGGGGTGACCGCACCCTGCGCCGTCGCGTCGGCGACCGCGGCCATCGCACCCGCCAGATCGGCGGCGTTGCGGATCGGCGGCATCGTGAATTCGACCGCGCGTTCGCGATACGGCCCGACGATGCGTTCCAGGCACAGCCGTAACGCCGCCGGGTCGCCGGCGAGCGCCAGCTCGACGGCTTTGCGGGTCAGCTCCTCGCCCTCGCCGGCGAGCAACAGCCGGGCAGCGCGGTTGACGTGGTCGCGGCAGCCGCGCGGCTGGCCGGCGGGATTGCCCGACCGCCCCTTCGCGAACCGCCCGCCCCTGTCCCGCGCCCCCTGTTTCTCCTGTTTTATCAGGTCGAGATCAGGCATCGGCAACTCCTTCAATCACAATCCCGCACCCGCTCACGGGTGCCGATGCCCACGACAGTACAATGCGAATATGGCAATTGCATGATTATGTATTCGATCCATCCCGCGCCGAGCACTGCCGCCCCCCGCCGCTTCGACACCGGGCGTGTCGCGCCATCTGTCCGGTACGCCTTCGACAGCCGATAATTTGGCGACCCTCTAGCCGCCGCAGCTGTGCCGCCGCCTCGATCGTCAGCCGCCCTCGATCCAAATCCCGCAGCACCTCGAGCCGTGTAATAATAAGCTCCCCATCGCCCATCAGGGCCGGACCGTCACGGCCAAACACCCCCGGACAGTGTCATCTCTAATCGGCAGGGGGGTGACATTTCAATCCGGCGCCTAGAGGCGTTTGTCGCATAAAATCGATATAGAAAATTGAACCCTCGCGGTTGATGAGGTCGAAACTGCGAAAATCAACGGTTTCAAAAATTCTGTCGCGGAAGATCACTTCTGGGAAAATTCACGTCTTCGGTCGTCTGCCATGCGCGCGCCCGGAACACCCTGAGTTTACGGCGGCGGCGTAAAATCTGGCGGGTCGCGGCCAACTGGAACTTCCTGTTGCACCTTTTGGAGCGTCACGACGGTCACATGTGGCCAACTTAATTTGTTGAAGTTCAACAAGACGATCTGACTGTATTGCAATTGCAGAACGTCTGGAGCGCCTGCGGCACCTTCAATGGTCTCGATCCAAAATGTCGAGCTGACTAGCGCAGTCTTTGCGTTCGGCCCTTCATCTGGGCTTCCTTTCAAGAAGGCCGTGTTTGCGCTGCCCCCACCCGGAACCGGATTGTTTGAGCTCGATGAAACGTTAAGCACAACAGTATTTTTGACATTTTTACCATCTAAGGCAGAAAGTAGAACAGAATTTGGATTATCTATCATGGCTTGAGTAAAGTTTTTATCTGCATCAAGCGTTCGAAAACCGGTTTGTTTAGAAAGATCAGAATTCAATAAACGACGGTTGGTTCGTGGGATCCCCAATAAAAAACGGGGCAATACTTATATTGAAAATAGTAGGTCTAGTCGCAATCGACATCGCTGTGCCCTGTGCGAGAACTGTTGTTCCATGTGGTATAGAGGCCATGCGAACGACGGTTGGCCCCACGTTGGGATGTTGAGTCGGTTCGACCGTCGCCCAGATACCGGGTTCAAGGTGAAGTCCAGCAGGTTCACCAGTCGCTTGATCTTTGACGATCTGATCTTCAATCCTTTGAAGATACCAGAGGCCAAACATTTTTATGTCACGTTGGAGCAAACCACGATTTGGTATCGGACCGGGAATTTCTTCAAATTGCAAAATCTCTTTGGTGAGATTGAGCTCAAGGAAACGATCCTGTCCTTGGGTGCTATTGGGCCGCCAGATGACATTGAAGCCGGTTCCCCCCCCATGTTCCTTTTAAATCTTGCAGAAGTCCGAGTGGGGAAGCGGAGCCGGTAAGGCCGGGGGGTGTGGCAATCTGTGGAAGGGGCCTAAAAGCAAAATCGGCGAGTCCATTTCCCGTGTCCGTTTTGCAATTCCGGTGATCGGCTTTCATCAGATGGCTTCGGCACGAAGCGCGTCAAGGTTGACACGCGAGGGCGCGAAATTGACGGTGAATTAGTTACACTGTTATATGTTCCCTCCGGATGTCGAACTCGACGGCTCCCTTGAATGCGCGCGCGCGGGAACGCGTGGCAATTCTCAGGGTAGACCAGCGTTACCGCACCCTTCGCACGGCGATGAGGGCTGCTTTTGGCGGTTTTGCAGTTTGGTGCCTATATCTCGCTATAGATAGCGTCGCTGGCAAGACCACGGCCTTCCAGGCGGCCATCACGGTCGGATTCTCTCTCCTGTGGGATATTCGATTCGTGGTAGCGTTTTCCCTGACAGGCTTCGCAAGTCTGTGGGCAGCGGCCGAGAGGTGGTTGCGGCATCGGAAGGTCAATTTCTTGCAAGAGCGCATTAAGGAGTTGGAGCTTAAGGTTGACCCCCGGCGCAGCACGTCGGGGCTGACGACGAAGGGACGAACGAACCCAAGGGATCGAGGCTGATGACGATAACAACACTCATGGAGGCGCTGATCGGGCTGGGCAGCCTCGCGGCGTTGGTCGTCGTTCTCTATGGCCCATGGCAGGAGGTCTGCACCGACATCGCCCGTCAGATCATCTTCGAGAAGCGGGATGCAATTTTTGACTTGGCGCACAGCGGGAAACTATCGTTCGACAGTCGGGAATACGGCACGATCCGCTCAGCGTTGCAGGCGAGCATCCGGTTCGCTCACGAGCTTACCTTGCCGCGCTTCGTGGTGATGGCCGTTGTAATTTCGGCTCACGGAAGCCGTCCGGAGGAGAATGAGCTCAGCCGGGCGATAAGACGCATTGCCGATCCGGTTACCCGCATGCAGGTCGAAATCCTGGTCATGCAGGCGTACCGCGCTCTGTTCGTGATGATGGTCGCAAAATCCCCGGTGATGCTGGTACTGTTAGTCGTGGCGCTGCCAGGCCTGATCGTTCTCCGATACTGCCGGATCGGCGTGAACGCGGTTAAGGCAATGGAACCACGGGCGCGGGGCTTCATCCAGCTTGAGGCGGACGCGTCGGCGGCATAGGCGACGTGAGGGGTCATTCGGCCAGTCGGGGTAAATCAACATCTTGTGTTTCTGCGCCGGTCGCGAAGCTCTGTGAAAGTCGAATAATTGCCTATTCTGGAAAGCCCACCCAAGGTTTCGTGAAATCCTCGTGCGCCTGGTGAAGTGGAAACATGGCGGGAGGCGCGGTTTGACTTGCATATTGGCGCGACGGGCCCGCCCAGATATTTCACTGGCTCCGCCGTTTCTTGGCCGCGCCGGATACCAAATCTAGCGGGCGCGGGGCCTCGTCACAGCCGGGAAATCGTACTTTTCCCCACGCCATAGCTGCGCGCGAACTCCGCAAGGGTGGCACCTTCGGCCCGCCGATTGCGGGCCTCGGCCTGCTGCGCCTCGGTCAATTTCGGTTTCCGGCCCATGCGCTGCCCGCGTTTCGACCGCCGCGAGCTTCTCAAAATGTTGAAGGCCCTCGCCCCCGGCGACGTGGTGACGGTGACGCGGATTGACCGCCTCGCCCGCAGCACCTTTGACCTGTTTGCCATTGTCAAGCAGATCGTGGAGGCCAAGGCGCAGTTTCGATCACTGGCCGAGCCGTGGGCCGACACCGGCACCCAGCACCGGGCGCTTGATGATTGCTGTTCTCGGCGGCCTCGCGGACGTGGAGCGCGACCTTATCCGCACCCGCACTGCCCAGGGCAGAAGCCGGGCAACGAGCTTGACGGCGCGGGGAGGAAATTCCCGTGCCTGGCTTGGTGTTGCGCGAACGGGTGTTACCGGATGGCCGGGACCGCTATCAGCGCCCGGTGAGCGGCGCCCGAAGCACAGCGAAGGCGGGCGAGTAGAGGCGGCACACTGTCCCGTAGCGGGCAGGGCTGTCCGGGGAAAATTTTGCGGCCGAACAAGTGAGGAAATTGGCCGAATGACTTCGTCTTGGCCGGGCTCGTCCCGTGGGCCTTCAGCCCACGGACTGGTTCCGTGGGCATCCACGGCTTCGAGCAGCCGAAACAAAGGCGTGGATGCGCGGATCAAGTCCGCGCAAGACGACTTGGGGATCATATGGGAGACAACAACCTATTGTTCTTGCAAGGGAGGTTTCCCCGGACAGCCCTGCGCAGGGGGGAAGGTTTCCGCTCCTGGGGAGAAACTGTAATTGCAATTTATTCCGCCTAAAGCAAAAAATTTTCCGAGAAAATTATTTGGCCTCGAAGGAAGAACTCCCCTATGTCGCCGTTTTGGAACTCGACGGCGTAGTTGCCGCCTAATTGGAGATAGAAGATGCTAAAGTTCTCGCGACTGCCCATGGGGCTGTTGGCCTTGACTATTGCTGGGCCGGTGATGGCTCAGCCAGCGACGACAACTACTCCCAACACCACCTCTCCGTCATCGACTATGGCACCGGCGGCGCGGAGCACGGCGGCGGCGCCGAAGACAGACATGGTCGACATCAACAGTGCGACTGCGGCCGAGCTCAAGATGCTCCCCGGTGTCAGTGACAGCGACGCCGCCAAGATCGTCCAAGGCCGCCCTTACAGCGACAAGAGCCAGCTCGTCTCGAAGAAAGTCGTCTCCGAGCCGACCTACGATAAAATCAAAGACCGCGTGGTTGCTAAGCAATCGAAGTCTTAAGGCGCCAACAATCGGCAGCGGTTTGGCAGGGCCGCGGGCATTGGCCGCGACTTTGCCGGCCGTTCAACCGGACTGCGCCGCCGCCAGACCGCGCTGCTCCAGCAGCGCAGCGATCGCCGGCTCGCGTCCGCGAAACGCGCAATAAAGCTCCATCGGGTCGCGCGTGTCGCCGGCGCTGTAAATCGCCTCGAGGCGTGCGGCGAGCTCGGGCTCGAATGCGTCGCCGGCCTCGGAGAAGGCGGCGAAACCGTCGGCATCCAGCACTTCCGCCCACATATAGGAATAATACCCGGCGGCATAGCCGCCGCCGGCGAACAGGTGCTGGAAGTGCGGCAGGCGGTGGCGCAGCCCGATCTCCTTCGGGACCTCCATCCGGTCCAGGAAATCCCGCTCGAAGCCGGCCGGGTCGAGGGGTTCGGCCGCCGCAACGCGGTGCAGATCGAGGTCTATGAGGGCCGAGGCCGTATACTCCACCGTGGCGAAGCCCTGGTTGAAATTCCGCGCCGCGAGAAGCCGGCGCAGCATCTCCTCGGGTAGCGGCTCTCCGGTCCGGTAATGGCGGGCATAGGTCCGCAATGTCTCCGGCACCGACATCCAATGCTCGAAAATCTGGGACGGAAACTCGACGAAATCGCGCCGCACCGCAGTGCCGGATTGCGAGCGGTAGCGCACCCGGCTCAGCAATGAATGCAGCCCGTGGCCGAACTCGTGAAACAATGTCTTGGCGTCGTCGAAGCTCAACAGGGTCGGTTCACCTGCAGCCGCATCGCCCCAGCATCCCCTCGGGCGAAATTGTTGTTGTTGACGACGATCGGCGCCACCGGCTCGTCCATGTTTTCCTGATCGCGGTAGCGGCTCGACCAGGCGCCCGACTGCTTGCCGGGCCGGGCAAAATTGTCGTGCAGAAAAAGCCCGACATGACTGCCGGATTCGTCGCGGACCTCCCAGACCCGGACATCGGGGTGATAGACGGGGAGATCCTCGCGCTCTGTAAAGGTCAGCCCAAACAGCCGGCCGGCGGTGTCGAATACCGCCTCCACCATGTTGTCGAGCACGAAATACGGCTTTATCTCCACCTCGTCGAGATCGTACCGGGCTTTCCGGACCTTCTCCGCGTAATACCGCCAGTCCCAGGGCTCGATCGCCTCGTTGAGACCCTCGGCGCGGGCCACTGCCTCGAGCGCCGCCCGTTCGTCCCGCGCCTTGGTCCTTGGCCGGCTCCCAGACCTGCAACAGCAGCCCTTCGACCGCCTCGACGGTCTTGGCCATTGTGTCGTCGAGGCGATAGTCGGCAAAGTTTTCATATCCGAGCAGCCGCGCCTGCTCGGCGCGCAAAGCCAAAATCTCGCGGATGATCGGCGCGTTGTCGCTGGCGCCGCCGCGGGCACCGCGCGCGGTCCATGCCTCCCATAGCGCGCGGCGGAGATCGCGGCGCGACGAAAAAGTCAGAAACGGCTCGACCGCGGAGCGCGACAATGTCACGGCATAGCGGCCCGCGATTCCGCGCTCTTCTGCAGCCTGCGCCGCCGCGGCTCGGGCAAATCCCGGGAGTCCGTCCAGATCCGTCTCGTCCAGGACGAGTTGCCAATCCTGCTCGTCGTGCAGCACGTTCTGTCCGAAAAGGGTGTGCAGGCTCGCCAGGCGCTCGGAAATCGCCGCCATGCGCTCTTTCTGCGCGGGGTTCAAAAGGGCTCCGCTGCGCACGAAACGCAGGTAATAGCGCTCGATCAGGCGCAGCTGGTCGGGATCCAGCCCGAGGCTTGCGCGCCGTGCGTAGAGGTCGGCAATGCGCGCGAACAAGACAGGATGGAGGGCGATGCCGATCTGGTGCTGGGCGAGCCGCGGCGCGTAATCCCGAGCGATCGCCTCGATGGCATCGTTGGTGTTGCTCGCATCGAGGTTGAAGAACACTCGGCCGACCCGCTCGAGCAAACGGCCGCTGCGCTCCAATGCCTCGATCGTGTCGGCAAAGCTCGGCGCGGCGGCAGAACCCGCGATCACGGCGATTTCGGCGATCTGCTCCTGCATGCCGCGATCGAAGGCCGGCGGGAAGTGCTCCGGCCGAATGCGATCGAACGGCGGCATGCCGAACGGCAAGGTCCAGCTTTCGAAGAACGGGTTTTCGGTCATTCCACTCTCTGGGACAATTCCGCTTGGGGCAATTCCGCTCGCCGTCATGTTAGGCGCGGCGTTCGATGGGTCCAGTGAGGACCGACTAAAAACCACGGCTGAGGAAAGGCCGTTTTAGATCAATGAGGAGCGTATACCTGCGCGGTACCGGGATTTTTGGCAAGCACAGACGAGAATTCGTCGAGCGTGCTGCAGGTCACCATCGGGCCGGCGAAGCTCCCCGCTGCCGGATCTGATTTGCGACCTTGCGAGCGTAATGCGCGTCTTCGATGCGGCGATAGGAGTAACCGCGGCTCAATCCCTGATCGGGCGTCCACGAATTGAACGCAAAGCCTCCATCCCTCGTCACAATGGGTCCAACAACGACGTGCATCGCGGCCTCCTTTCCGCAACTGCCGGATCAGCTCCGAACATCAGGGGTTTGCGACGAAGGAGATTGCACCCCAGCGGGTGCCGGACCGTCCGCGCTGACTGCAGCCGGCGGCCGCGGCAGCGGCGGCAGACATTTGGCAATCAGAACGGTCATATCGAGCATGCCCAGGCCGATCGCTATCGCGAGCAGCCAAGCGTTCAACTCGCCGGCGATCCGATCGAGGCGGACCAGGTGGTGCTTCATCCCGCAACCTCGTGCTCATCCCTCGGCTCCGGACAACATACGCCCGGCATGCTGCGACGCAACATTAAAACTGGTAAAGATTTGTTAAATTATGCTTAAAATATGTTTTGCGCCGCAGATCGTGGAGGCGTGCGTACGGAAAGCCAGCCGAGAACGATTAGGAGCCGCCATAGACCGGGATCACGGCTCCCCGCGTTGCGCGATTGTCCGGCGAGGCGAGGAAGGTGATGACCTCCGCCAGATCGGCGGGCGACACCCATCGCGAATGGTCGGCCTCCGGCATCGCCGCCCGGTTTGCGGGAGTATCGATGATCGAGGGGGCGACCGCATTGACCCAGATCTGCTCGTCGGTCAGCTCTTGCGCCAGCGACTGGGTCAGCGCTGCCACCGCGGATTTGGAGGCGGTATAGGCGGTCATCCCCGCCCCGAGCCGCGGTTCGATGGCGGGCCGGGCCGAGACGTTGACGATACGGCCGCCCGGCGCGCCGCTACCCGATGCCGGGCGCGCGCGAAAGGCAGCAACGGCGGCAGCCGAGCACAGAAAGCAGGACAAGGCGTTCATGTGGAATTGCGCGGTGAAGTCGGCCGCAGAAATTTCTGCGATCGGCGCCATTGCGAACCCCCCGGCTAGGTGAATGGAGGCCCAGAGCGGAGGAAGAGCATCGTAGAACCGTTTCACCGCGGTCTCGTCCGCGACATCGATCCCACGGACAATGCGCACGCCCGCCTCCGCCGTAAACGGAAAACCCTCGAGTTCGGCGGCTACCAGGTTCGGGACGTGACAGACCGCGTTGGCGGCGCGCAATGCGCCAATGACCGCGCGGCCGAGCGCTCCTGTCCCACCGGTTACGACGACGTGACTGCCGGCGAAATCAACCATAGCGACGCCTCCAGATCTAGCTTGGTTCTCGACTCGCCTGCCGCCGCGGCGCGGGTCACTCGGCCAGTCATTCGATATGTATACCGGCCTCTTTGGCGACCCGCCGCCAGCGCGCGATTTCGTCATGGATCAGCGAGGCGAGCGTCGAGGGTGGGCCACCGATCGCCTCGCCCCCGATATCGGCAAAGCGTTTCTCGATCTGGGGCTCGTGGACGATGCGATCGAGCTCGCTGTTGAGCCGAGTGATCACCGCCGCGGGGGTGCCCGCCGGCGCCAGGATCCCGTACCACGACAATGCGGAAAATCCGGGCAGCGTGCCGGATATCGTCGGCAATTCCGGCACGGCCGGATCCGGGTGCCGGCCGGTGACCCCAAGCGCGCGCAGCCGCCCGTCTTGCACCATCGGCATCGCCGCGAGGATCGGCGCCATCATGACTTGCGCCTCGCCATTCGCAACTGCCAGCAACGCGGCAGCCCCGCCGTCGTAAGCGGTCTGCTCGACTTTGATGCCGGCAGTCAGCCGGAACAGCTCGAAGGCCATTTGGGTCGGGCCGCCGAGCCCGCCCGAGGCATAGGTGACCGCGCCAGGGTGCTCCTTCCCATAAGCGATCAGCTCCTCGACGGAGTCGATCGGCAGCGACGGGTTGACCACGAGGAGGTATTGCGAGGCCACCAGCAGCGATACCGGAGCGAATGCCTTCTCGGTATCGAAAGGCAGCGAGGCATAAGTTGCGGGGTGGATGACATGCGAGCTGGTGGCGAGCAGCAGCGTGTACCCATCAGGCGGCGCCTCGGCGACAAACTCGCTGCCGAGAATCCCGTCGGCCCCGGTGCGGTTGTCGATCATGACCTTCTGTTCGAGGCGCTGGCCCAGCTCAGGAGCCACGATATCTGCCACAACACTGGCGGGGCCTCCAGGCGGAAACGGCACGACGAGAGTGATTGACCGGGCGGGGTAGCTCGCGGCGACCGCAACAGCGCCAACCCCGAAACCGAGCACCATCAGAGACAGACAGGTCACCAGCTTCATGAAGGCTCTTGCAAAGGTCATCGACAATCCGGGTCCTACGGCGGCTGTTAAAAGGCAAAGGCGTAGATGCGGCCGTCGGCTCCGACATAGAGCCGGTCACCGGCCGCCAGTAAAGTCTGGAAGTGTCGTAGCCCGATCATAGCATTACCAGAGCCTCCGCCATTGAACAACGGCTCACCGGTGTCGCCTCTGTAGCCGTGCAGGAGCCCGTCGCCCTCGGCGCCGACGATCCAGACGATCGGGTTGGCACGGCCGTCGGTCGTCGTCACGATCGGCGAGCCCTCTCCCTTGAGGGCGCCGCACCAAGCGGTATCGAGCGAGGGCGGGGAGCCGGCGCGGATGTGCAGCACGGTCAGGTTGTTGCCGCCTCGAGCATTCGGGCAATTCGCCCCCGGGCCCTGGAACGCGACAAATATGCCGTCCGCAGCGGGATAGGCTGCCGGCGCGGTCAGGATCGGGCGGGTCGACACAGTTTTGGAAACCAGGCTGCCGCCGATGCCGCCGAGATTGTTGCCATCGAGAAGATAGGCGCGCGCATCCTTGCCGAGCGCCAGAACGAGCGGCTTGGGGCCGGCCGCGGACGGCACAGTTAACGGCAGCGGATTGGTGCCGCCGAGATCGGCATCGCGCTCGTCGAGCGCTCGCCAATCCGAGGGCGCGAAAAAGTCCTGCGGCCGATCTTCGTGACGCAGATCGGGCATCAGCCGGAACACCGCTTCGCCATCACTCCATGCGCTCGTACCCAAGGTGTTGCCGGTGGCGGCGAAGAGGGCGCGCCCGTCGCTGCTGATCCCGCCCGGCGCCCAGATGCCGCCGCCCCGCCCGCGGGTGCTCCAGCTGACGATGTCTCGCGGGTCCCGCAGGCTGATGCCGAGGACCCAGCCATGATAATCGCCGCAATCGCCGTAATGCCCGCCGTAAGGCACATAGACCCTGCCGTCGAGAATGGCGAGCGCGCCGCGCTGGTTCTGAAACCGGGTATTGAAATGCTGTGCCGCGCGCGGCGAGCGCCTCGGCGACATCGATCGGCCAGCCCGGCAACGGCGCGCCGTCTCTGAGCGACAAGGCGAAAACCCGATGATGCGCTCCTGACGCGTCACCGACCATTGCATCGAGATAGACCGCCTGCGTCGCTTCGTCGATGACGGGCGTGCCGGTGATCCCCAGCGGGTCGATATTGCCGCAAGGCTGCGTCGACAACGGGACCGGCCGGCCCAAGGACCGCGTCCAGACCTGATTTCCCGACCGCGCGTCGATTGCGTGAACCTCGTCGTTCTCGGTGGCGACGATCAGCATTCCCGAGGCCGACCCCGGCGGCTGCCAATAGAGCGGCTGGGCATAGAGATGACCGGGAAACTGCGGGTGAAAGCTCGGGTCGAGATGCAGTAAGCGAGCGCGCTCCCAGTTCAGCGCGGGTACGATGAAGTTGCCGTTGCGGTCGGAACTGGCGTGGTAGGTGAGAACGGATTGCGCGTGACAATGGACGGTGATCACCAGCGCCGACAACAGTGCACCCAGCCATTCGATCCAACGCGTTTTCATTCGATTTGGCCGATGCAAAAGGCCTAGCGGCGCGACATCAAGGCGGCAGTTGCCGGCAGAGTGAGCGAGTGGGGCGCGTATCGGCCACCGAGAGCGAGAATTCGGTTCAGCATTCCGGTGATCACGACCCGCCGGCCGGCGCGCAAGGCACGATACCCGATCCGCGCCACTTCCGCTGCACTCATCGCCGGCTGCAGAGCGATCTCATTCGCCCCGGCCGCCTTGAAGAAATTTGTCGCAGTGGCGCCGGGACACAATGTCGTCACCGTGACGCCGGTGCCGCGCAGCTCATAGGTGAGCGCCTCACCAAGGCTCAGCACATAGGCCTTTGTCGCGAAATAGACTGCCATCCGGGGGCCCGGCTGAAAGCTCGCCGTCGAAGCCACCAGCAATATGTTGCCACGGCTCCGCGCCACCATCCCCGGTACCAACAAGCGTGTCAGCTCGGTAAGAGCAACGACGTTGATCATCAGCATGTCGCTGATCCGCTGCGGCTCCATTTGATCGAGCCGGCCGACGCCGCCGAGACCCGCGTTGTTGACGAGAACGTCGATCTGCAGGCCGCGGGCTTCCAATGTGCCGGCCAGCTCCGCAGCAGCTCCGGGCTGGGCAAGGTCGGCGGCGATGACGACCGAGGTCGCACCGTATGTCTCCAGTTCGGCCGCGAGTGCTTGCATCGCCGGCACGGTGCGCGCGCTCAACACCAGATCGTGACCGTCTTTCGCCAGCTCTCGAGCGAGATCGGCGCCGATGCCGCTCGAAGCTCCGGTGACCAGCGCCAGCGGGCGGGTCGGATTGGTCATAGTCGATGTCTCCGATGGCCGAAGCTGCCGAACAGGCCTTCCAATGAATAAGACCTTAATCGGAACGTTGTCGCAAGTTGGCCCTTGTTTCGCAAATAAGGAGGTGGACGAATGCCAAGACCGATATCGGGGCGAATTCTCAGCTACGCGGTGTCGGGCGCCCTGATTGCCGCCGCTATCTTTGTCATAGCGCTCACTACTTCGTACAACGCAGAGGCAAGAGTGATCATCGGTTTCGGCTTTGGCTTCCCGGGATTTGTCGGGCCACCGATCTACGCCCCGCCGCCCGTGGTCCGTCCGCCCGCTCCCGTCGTCTACGTGCCACCGCCGCCTCCGGTCAAACACTACCGCCGGCCGGTGCGCCATTATCGTCCCTGCCGGTGCTACGGCTCGTAGCCGGGCCGGAGATCAGCGCGGCCTACTTGCGAGCCGGTCGGCGGCAACCTGACCGCCTTTGAGCACCAGCGCGACGCGGTCGGGGTTCTGCAGGATCGTCACGTCACCGAGCGGATCCGCTCGATGCTTACAATGATTGCTACAGAAACCCGATCGACAACCATGGGATCGCAGCGATGATCAACAGCGAGATGACCAGCGCTCCGATGTAGGGCCAAATGCGCCACAGGGAATCGTCGGGATTGGTGCGGCCGATCGCACAGGCGCTGAAAAAGCCGATCCCGAACGGCGGTGCGAAGAGGCCGATCCCCATCGCCAGGATCACGACCATCGCATAATGCACCTCGGGTACCCCGACGGCTTTTGCGACCGGGAACAAGAGCGGCCCGAACAGCACGATCGCCGGCAATCCTTCGAGGACGCTGCCGAGGATGATGAAGGCAACGATCGTAATCGCGAGGAAACCCCAGCTTCCGCCCGGCACCGCCGCCATCACGGACACCAGCCACAGCGAAAACCCGGACTGGGTCAGCGCCCACGCCATCGCGGTCGCGGTGCCGATGATCATCATCACCGCACCCGTCAGCGACACGGTCTCGATGAGGATTGGGTAGAGCCGGCGCCAGTCGAATTCGCGATAAACAAAGAGCCCCAGCGCCGCGGTATAGACAACGCCGACGGTCGATACCTCGGTGGCGGTCGCGATCCCTTTGATGACGAAGAAGCGGATGACGAACGGCAGGGTCAGGCCGGGAACCGCGATGACGAAGGTGCGCAGCATCAGCGCTAGCGGAGCGCGAGCCCCGGCGCCGATATCGGCGCTGCGCGAGCGCCACCAGGCGACGACAACGAGTGCGAGCGCGGCGACAAAGGCAGGCACCAGGCCGCCGGTGAACAGCGCCGCGATCGAAAGCCCCGGCACGACCGAGCCGATCGTGATCAGCACCAGGCTCGGCGGGATGGTCTCCGACATCGCGCTCGACGTCGCCAAGAGCGACGACAGCTCGCCCGGATGCATGCCGCGCTTCTGCATCTCGGGAAAGAGGATCGGCGCCACCGCGGCCATGTCGGCGGCCTTCGAGCCGGAGATGCCTGACACGAGGTACATTGCCCCCAGCAGCACATAGGCGAGCCCGCCGCGCACATGGCCGACGAGGGCCGCGAGGAAGTTGACCATCACCCGCGCGATCCCGGTCATCTCCATCAAAAGGCCGAGAAAGACGAACATCGGCACCGCCAACAGCAGCAGATTGGAGATCCCGTCGTCCATCCGGTTGACGACGATCTCGAGCGGCATCGTGGTGGTCAGCGCCAGATAGGAGAAGGTGGCAATGCCGAAGGCGAAAGCGATCGGCGCGCCAATGAAGACGCACGCCGCGACAATGACGACAAAGAACAGGATCAGGCTGGCGCGGCCCATCTCCACCAGCAGCGGCTGCGCCAGCCACAACCCGCCGGCGATCCCGCCGATCAGCGCGAGCGCCAGCAGGAACGGCACCCAGATCGTGGTCTCCAAGAGGCGCAGCAAGGCGACGGTCGCGATCAGGCCAGCGCCGACCAGGATCGCGACTACCCGATACCCGTCCGAGATGTGCAGGGTGATCAGCTCGGTCGAGCGCTGTACCTCAAGGAATTGCTGAGCGGGCACAAGGATTTCGAGCACAAAGACAATCAAAACCAGCGATGAGATGGTGGCGAGCCAGCCGCCCCATTGCGGCCCGACCCAGTTGGCGAAGGTGGTCAGGCGCATATGCCCGTCGCGCCGCAGCGCGACGACGGCGCCGATCATCGCCAGCCACAAAAACAAAAATGTCGCCAGCTCATCGGTCCACAGGATCGGGCTGTTGAACACATAGCGCGAGACGACGCCGGCAAACAGGATGCAGGTTTCGGCCAGCACCAGCACCGCGCCGATCAATTCGACCACTTGGCCGATCCGCCTGTCGACCGCGAGGGCAATGCGGCGCACCCCGCCGCCCGCCAGGCCGATGTCGGCGGTTTCCGCTACCTCCTGGCCCACCGCAGATGTCTCCTACCGTCCCTCTGCCGGTGATCAGGCGAGCGGGCCGACATATTTTTCCAGCAAGGCCCAGGCTTGGTCGCCCATCTGCTTCTTCACGTCGGGATAGAAGCCCGATTTGCGCAATGCCTCCTGGAAGGGCTTGGTGTCGGGCGAGTTGAAGGTCAGGCCGCCGGCCTTCATCTTGTCGATCTCGGTCTTGTCCATGACCTGCCAGTCGGCGCGCTCGGCCAGCGCGGCGGCGCTGAAATTCTTGTAGGCGATCGCCTGCAAATCGCTGGGCAGCCGTTTCCATGCGGCGGTGTTGAACGAGACGTGCAACCCGACCCAGATGTGGTTCGTCATGCTGCAATATTTCTGCACCTCGTAGAGCTTTGCCGTGTCGATCAGGATCAGCGGATTTTCCTGTCCGTCGACCAGCCCGGTTTGCAGTGCGCTGTACACTTCGCCGAAATTGATCGGGGTCGGCGATGCGCCGAGATGTTGAAACAACGCAATGAACAGGGGTGCAACCGGCAGGCGTATCTTGACGCCTTTGAGGTCGTCGGGCGTGTTGATCGGTTTGGACTTCATCGTGATTTCGCGGAAGCCGTGATCGAACGCCTTGTCCATGCAGTAGAGGCCGGCCTTCTCGGCCAGGCCGCGGCAATAACCGCCCAAATCGCCGTCCATCGCCTTCCACGCCAAGTCGTAATCGGGGAAGGCGAAGCCGACCCCGAAGATCGCCGCGGAGGGCGCCTTCTGCGCCAGAATGTCCAGTGACATGCCGTAGATTTCGAGCGCACCGGCAATCGCCTGCGACATCATCGCGGTGTCCTGACCGAGCACGCTGCTCGGGTAGAACGTAATGTCGAGGCGCCCGCCGCTTTCCTCCTTGATCTTCGCTATTGCTTCGCGCGAACGAATGGCCATCGGATGGCCGTCCGGCAACGCCGTGCCGTATTTGTAAGCGAACTCCGCCGCCCCGGCCGGCCATGCAAGGATGCTCGGCGCCGCTATCCCCGCGGCTACCGAGGTGGCCGCGCGGGCAAGCACGGTTCGGCGCGTCGTCATCATCAGAAATCCTCCCCAAGGTCGAAGAGCGCTGTTGCGGGCAGAAGCGTCAACCCCAGCGATGGTGTCAAGCTTCGGCCGACAGCCGGACGGATCTGCCTAACCAATCCATGTTCTGGCCGAAAGGGCGACGGCTCTCAGTTCGTTATCGGCTCCGATGTCGCGGCCTGGACCAAATCATACGTTGATCATATTGCGCCTCACCAGCTTCTTGCCGATTGCGGCCGCTTGGCAAGGAGGCTTCGCCGGGCCGAACTATGGATCCGGCCGGCGCCAGGTCCGGAATGGGTAGAGTCCGGGATGTGGCGCGGTGGCGGTAGGCCGGGCATGTCTGTTTCCGCCTCTTTCGTCTGGCGGTGCCTTAGTGGCTCGGCCATAGCTCCGTTTCCACATCCCTCTCATCGAACGCAGCGGGCGGATTTCCCGCACTGCGCTCTCGGACAAGACTTCACGCCTTCGTCCACGGCACGTCGTGTCCAAGCCGGGTCAGACGCACGAGCCCGAAGGTCTCGTAGAGGTGCGAGAGTGGATAGCTGCCGCCCTTGCTCCGTCTGGTCTTGTGCTTGAAGCGCAACCACCGACGCAACCGCACAGCCGCGTAGTTGTCGAGCGCCCGATACGCCGGATTGACGGTGCCTACTGAGAAGTAGTTTGCCCATCCGCGAAGCGCGCGGTTCAACTTTCCCACCAGCTCTGTGGTTTCTTGCCACGTATGCGCTCGGACGGTCAGCTCATGGACCTTTTCGACCGTGCGCTTGATGCTCTTCTTCGATGGCCGCTGTCCCAGGCGAGCCTGGCCGGTCCTCGGAGAATACATACGTCCGAACGTGTAACCCAAGAAGTCGAACTCCCCTTCCGGGATCTTGCAGATCCGTGTCTTATCCTCGTTCACCGTCAGCTTCAGCTTGCCCATGATCTCGCGCAGATGGTGCAGCGCCGCTTCGGCGTTGCCCCTCCGGCACAGGATCACGAGGTCGTCGGCATAGGTGACCAGGCGAGTGCCGAGGCTTCGCTCAAGGCCGAGCTTCTTCCAGCCCAACACGAACCGGCGCATATAGAGGTTCGCCAGCAGTGGTGAGAGGGGTGAGCCCTGCGGAATGCCGCGCCGGTTGTCACGCGCCTCGGTCGTGCGCGTCTTCCGGCCTCGTTCATCGGTTTCTTCCACGGGGCAGTCCAGCCACATCTTGATCAGGTGCAGCACGCGCCGATCAACGATCCGACGCGCCACCGACTTTAGAAGGTCGGCATGCGGAATGCTCCCGAAGTAGTCCGCGAGGTCGGCGTCTACGACGTCCGGATGGCCACGGAACACCAGCTCCCCCACCTCTTCGACTGCCTGCTGGGCGTTTCGCCCCGCACGGTAGGCGTAGATTTCCGGTGGGAGGTCGGCTTCAAAGATCGGCTCCAGCACCAGCATCGCTGCTGTCATGCAGACCCGATCCCGCACGGTCGAGATGCCCAGCGGCCTGAGTTTGCCGTTGGCCTTCGGTATAAACACTCGTCTGATTGGCTCCGGCCGGTAGGTCTCCTGCCTGAGCGCAAGCGCCAGTTCGGCCAGCCAACGCTCCACCCCATACGCTTCGATGTCCGCAAAGTCCTGACCGTCCACTCCCGGTGCGCCCTTGTTCGAGCGGCACTGGGCATAGGCATGTGCCAGAATATCCTCGCGGCTGATCTTGTCGTACAGGGCGTAGAAGCGATAGCCGGCTTCTGCCTTCGCTTTCCGTGTAACGCCGTCTGCAGTTTCTGAACACTTTTCGGAGTTGCTAGGTTGCCCAATCTCCAGGTTCCTCACCACGTCTTGCGTCTGTCTTGAACTGAGGCCCCTTCCCTCCACCGGCATTACCCGGTTTCAGCGGTACTGCGAGCCTCTCCGCCACCCCACTGCGCCCGGCCTGTCCCTCACGGGCGTCCGGTTGATCATCCCTGATCACGCATTGGGGCTTCCCGTGTTGCGTGCGCTTTCCTTGTGTACATGCCGCCGCCACTACCCCGGTGCAGCAGATGGGCCTACGCGTCGCTCAAACTCACCCATCCGTGCCAGCCTTCCCCGAAACCACTATCGGGTCGGCCTGCACATCGTCCTTTTCGAGGATTGCTCGGCGTTCACTCACGTTGCGGCCTGCACACTCGCGCGGTCACCAAAACCGTGACCGTTTATCCGAAGGCTTCAGACACTTCGTCACCTCCATGCCTGCTCCGGTCGCTTCCGGCTGGAGCGGTCGCCGGGCGGGGCTTGCACCCGCTGGAAACGCGCCGCCTTGTCACGGCGCACGTGGAAAGCGGACACTTACACAGCGGGTTGGTGTTTCAGGACGATCGGACCAGGCCGGCGGCCAGCTAGTCTAATGTACAGTTGCGCGTAGTAGGCCTGCCGAGAGAGCGCCGGAAAATGGGCTGATCGAACCCGTCCTCGTTACATAGCCACGCAAGTGACTGCACTCCTCAGTGATCGCGCGATCCGGCCGTCATCCTTCAAGGCGCCACGTTGTTTATGTTATTGCAGCCGTTGCCGTTCAGCACAAGGTTGACGTCATTATTTACGGCCGTGTTGTGCGGTCACGTTAGCGGGAAATCCACCGAAAATCCAAATCCAGCTCCGCCGTGAAAGTCAGTTCGTGGCGGTATTGCCAATCACCGTGCTGCCCTCGCCGATTGCAAATCCGCCGCCATGGATGAAGTTGGCGTAGTTGCCGGTTACGATCCCAGTGGCGATAATTCCGACCGAGAAAACTCCATCCTGCGCCACCGATGCCAACTACGGTATTACCCTTCACGATCCCGCTGGCGGCTATCCCATAGCCCGCTGGTGGCCTCCCCGTTGGCGCCCCCCGTTGGAAACGCGCAATCCTTCAACGTTCGAGCCGTCGCCCTCCAGAGATACCCCGACCCCGAAACCTGAGATCGATCCGTTCCGCACCGTGATGCCCGGCGTAATACATTCCCGGCCGATATGGCCGTCGTGTTGAGTGGTATTGGTGTGAGGATGTTAGGCCCCGTGACCGTAAAACCGGCTCAGGTCGATCGTGACGAAGCTGGCGGTAATATTCAGACAGGTACCGGTTTGGCCCGTGAAGGTCGAGATTATTGACGAGTTTATACGCGCCCGGCTGACTAATGGTTTGGCATTTCTCGATTTCGATCGGTCCTACTTCTTGCGGGCCTTGTGCTTGCGTGCCGGCGGCAAGGCGCGAGTGTAATAGGCCCCAAGAGCGAGTGCAATTGTAAAAGCGTGGCTGAGCTTTTAATGGTTTCCCCTTCGCGAACGCCGTTGGATGAGCCTTTTGGCTTCGGATTTTCGGCGCGAACCCAATAAAAGATTTTCTAACCCTAAAGACCAACACGTTTGTTACGGCTCCTGTCTATTAACCATACTGTTTGGTCTGATTAACTATACTTTAGAAGGAAATGACTGCACTCCAGGACCGCGAAGATTTCGGGACGGGCACGTATCGCCTTTACGGGAAATTACGGAATGTCGCACATTGCAGGAGGCTTTTCGCCGGACGGCAATGTCCGGAAAGGGTCGAAGGCGGACATTGCTGCCAGAGACGAAGGCGGACATCGACCAGAGACAGGGTGCCGGGCGCAAGCGGCCAGTATCCGGGTCTCCGAGTGCGCTAACCGCCTTCCACAATGTCAATGTCGACTCGCTTCGGCTTGCGCCCTACGCGCTAAGCAAGCGGTCGCCCCGGTGCGGACGGGGTGATAGGGCGTACGGTTCCCCGCCACGGGCGCGCGGTAGCGGACGTCCCTACGCGACCATTCCGCCGCTTCATTTATTGGGCAGGTCGAGGGGGTAGATCGGCCGCCGGACCTTCTTGAAAGCGAGTTGGCTGTAATCGGAGGTGCAGACGCCGACGCCGGCGCAGTCGACGACGGCTTTCGCCATTGCGCCGAGCCCGGCGCGCCAGTGGATGCGGCTCTTCAGCATGACATAGCGTTTCTGCATCGGGTCGATGCCGAGGCTCGAGAGGCAGTTGAGATCGGAGGGCTCGACATGGCGCGAGATCAGCACGATCTCGACCGGCCCGGTGTCCAGCACCACCGAGGGGCCCATGTCCATCTGCACGCCGCGCGCCATTGGGCCGCGGTTGCGATAGCGCCCGTTCGAGATGGTCTTGACCGTACCGGTCACGATCAAGGGCGGGCTCTCGGCCGGGATCGCCGGCATCTTGATCTTGCCGCCGATCGGCAGGCTGACCTCGGCGCCGACCCCGGCAGCGATCGCCTGCTGCACCGCTTCCGGATCGTAGATCGCAAAGGCGGCGACATCCTCGAGGCCCTGCCGCAGGATCTCGGCCAGCACCACGGTCGTGTCCATCGTGCCGCCCGAGGCGCAGTTGTCATAGTGGTCGAGCAGCACGATCGGCCCCTCGCCCGGCTCGGCCGGCGGCATAGCCTTGGCGCGGGCGACGGATCGCTGCAGAGGCTCGATGCTGTAAACAAAGGCTTCGCGCTCGACCCAGGCACGGTCCAGCAACTCGTCACGAAGATCTTCGGCGAGTTTGCGGTCGCTGTCGGTCACAACCACTGCGCTCAGCCCGGCATTCGCGATGTCGGCATGCGGAAACCCGGTGAAGAGGCTCGCGGCCAATGCGCCCTCGGCGGTCATCGTGGCGCAGCGGTGCTGCAATTCTTTGTTCGGATGGTCGTCGGTGCCTTGCCGCATGACATGCGGCAGCATCGGCACATTGCCCCAAGCCATGACCGGCTTCACCTCGCCGCGGATCGCGCGCAGCAGGATCTCGCCGGCGAGATTGGCGGTCTCGTAGGTATCGATGTGCGGATAGGTACGGTAACCGGTCACGACCGTCGCGTTGGCGATGATCTCGTCATAGAGATTGGCGTGCATGTCGAGAGAGACGGCGATCGGCGTCTTCGGGTCGATCGCGCGCAACCGCTTGAGGAACTGGCCCTCGCCGTCTTCGAGGCTCTCAGTGACCATCGCGCCGTGCAGATCGAGCAGGATGCCATCGAACCCGCCGCGCGCCGCCGCCTCGCAGATCGTGTCGGTGATGTGCGCGTAGGCGGCGTCCTCGACCGGACGGCTCGGCGGCGCCCCGGCGGCGATCGGCAATACGATCTCCGCACCCTCACGGGCGGCCAGATCGAGGTAAGCGCCGAGACCCGTCCCGGTGCCGCGAAAGGCGCGGATCGCCGCCTCGCCGTAGAGCGGCCCCGGACCATTGCCGAACCGCGCCAGCGGGGTCGGCACCGGCGAGAACGTATTGGTCTCGTGCTTCATCATCGCGATCAGCAGGCGCATGATCCCTTTCCTCATAAGGTCGAAGCCTTAGTGGGCACGGGGCAGTGACTTAGACACTACCGGGCGCGGCCTCTCCTTGCACGCCCAGCGAGATATCATGATATTCATGCATAGCTAGATGTATAGGTTTCGTCATGCCAGCTTCGGCTCGATTGATGGTCCTGATGTCGCCGGAGGAGCGGGCCGCGCTTGACGCGAAGGCGCGCGCCCTGGGCGTTTCTGCCGGTGAGGTCGTGCGGCGTGCCGTACGGGCTTTCGAGCTGGGCACCGAAGAAGAGGCGGCAGAGCTCCGGGCTCTTATTGACGCATTCAACGAGATTCATCCTGAAACCTTGCGGATTGCGGACGAGTCACACCGCAAGGTAGCCGAGATCTTGGCCGGATCGGCGGGACGCCGCCCGGCAACTCGCCGCGAGAAGGAGACCGCCGCGGCGTGAGCCTGTACGGCGATGCGATAAGGGCTCTGCGCCAAGTCATTTTGCTCGACGAGCGCGTCCGCAATACTTCGTCCGATCTCGCGCGCATGAGCCAGGAGATCGCCGACCTTCGGGATCGCGTGAGCCGCCTCGAAGGAATGCTGGCCGCCAGCATTGCCCACGCGCACGAGGCAAGTCCGGCGCGCAGCCGAAGTCGGCTGCCGCCCCCGCGTGACGGCGCGAGCTGAATTTCCAGAGGCCCCAAATATTGCCATATTTGCATGCTAAAGAATCCGGGGTCAGGCGGAGATGCGCTTCTGCTGTCAGCCGCTGATAAGAACAGCCAACAAACAGCGAAGGAACAGCCAGCGATAACAGCGAACAGAATCGCTAGAACTGAGGATTTCTGCGGGTGTTCTGGCTGATACTTCGCGTATGATCAGCAAATAGAGCGGCAACAGGAGGGATTATTGTCGAGAAATCCCGTCGAAACCCACTACACCCGTCAGGACCTTGGAGACGTCATCCTTGCGGCGCTGCAGCAGGCGGGGAAGGACATCGACCATCTGACGCCGGACGATCTCGCCCCAGTCGACGAGTTTCACGGCGGTCAACGGTCGGCAACAATCCGGCTCGCCGAACTGGTCGGCTTTACCGGAGCAGAGCGGGTGCTCGATATCGGGTCCGGAATTGGCGGGCCGTCGCGTTTTCTTGCCAGCCGCTATGGCTGCCAAGTCGAGGGCATCGATCTGACTGCAGAATTCTGCCACGTGGCCGAGATGCTGACCCGCCTCACCGGATTGACGGACAAGGTCGACTATCGCCAGGGCAATGCGCTGGATCTACCGTTCGAGGATACGAGCTTTGACGTCGTGTGGTCGCAGAACGCCTCGATGAACATCGCCGATCGTGATCGGCTTTACGCAGAGATGTACCGCGTCCTCAGACCGGGAGGGCGCCTGGCCCTGCAGGAAGTGGTCGCCGGTCCCGGCGGGGAGCCGCATTACCCGGTGCCCTGGGCGCGGGAGGCGAGCATCAGCTTTCTGCTGACCGCGGAGGCGACGCGCACGAAGCTCGAAGCCGCCGGGTTTCGCGTCGTCACCTGGCAGGACACGACGCAAACATCCTCGCAATCCTGGAGGCGCGCGGCCGAGGGCGCGCCGCCGCCACTCGGAATTCATTTGCTGGTCGGACCCGATTGGGCGGCGATCGCGCGCAATTCGGCGCGGAATTACCAGGAGGACAGGGTCAGGTTGTTCAACGCGGTGCTCGAAAGAGCGAGCTGACTTGCGCCTATAAATCCAAGACGAGAACTGAGCTTTTCGCCCGCGAGCAGCAGATCAAGACGTAACGCCCCCGGCTGTTTTCCTCGAGCACCTGGTCGCGGTGATCGGGCTCGCCGGCGAGATAGGGCGTCAAGCAGGCGCCGCAATAGCCGAGCTCGCAAGAGGTTCTGACGGCGATGCCGTGACGCTGCAGCACCTCGGCGATCGTCTCGCCCGCGCGGATTTCGTAATCGCCGCCGGTCTTTGCGAGCTGGACACGAAACGGGCGGTCCTCGGCGGCTGCCGGCTCCGGCACACCGGTGAAGTATTCACAATGAACGGTGCCGCCCGGCCAGTTGCGTGCCGCCTCTGTCGCCGCCGCCATGAACGATGCCGGCCCGCAAAGATAAAGATGAGTTCCCGAAGGCCACTCGCGCAAGATCGCCCGGATGTCGAGACCCCGCGCCGAATCGCCGCCATCATGGTGGAAGCGCAGACGCCCCTCGGCGGCGAGCGGTGCCAACTCGCTGCGGAATGCGGTCCTTTCAGGCGAGCGCGTGCAGTAATGGACCTCGAATTCGGCGCGGCGCCGCCGCAACTCCGTGACCATCGACATGATCGGCGCGATGCCGATGCCGCCCGCGATCAACAGGTGCCGTTCGCCTGCCGGGTCGAGCGGAAAGTTGTTGCGTGGCGGCGACACCTCGACGATATCGCCGACCCGGACATTTTCGTGCAGATGCCGCGAGCCGCCGCGGCTCGCAGGCTCGCGCAAGACGGCGATACAGTAGCGCCGACGCTCGGCGGGATCGTTCCACAACGAGTATCGGCGTACGAACCCGCCGGCTTGCAGCTCGACATGCGCGCCGGGCGCAAACCGAGGCAGATCGCGGCCGCGCGGGTCGACCAGCTCATAGCCGTTGATGGCTTCGGCGAGGTAGGTGATCGACCGGACGCGCAGCTGCATGGGCCGAGATTGTTGCAGATTTTGCCGGTCTTGGGGAAAGATCGTGCCGACCCGAACGACTTCAGCCGAGGAGGCCATTGATGGCACTGCAGATCCGCCGTGTGGTAACCGGCCACGACGCCTCCGGGCGAGCCGTCGTAAAGATCGACGAGATTGCGAAAAACCTTGTCTCGTCCCGTCCGGGCGCCACAGCTTGCGTCGTGTGGACTACCGAGGGCTTTCCGGTAGACAACACCGGCGAGGAAGACGCCGGGCTGCGCAAAACCGGTACGACGCTCGACGACGGAACCGTCTTTCGCATTCTCGAATTGGCGCCCGGGGTCACCCCGCGCAATCACCGCACCGACTCTATCGATTACGCCGTCGTGATGTCGGGTGAGGTGGACATGGAGCTCGACGATAGCGACAGTCCACCTCAAGGCTGGCGACGTGCTGGTACAGCGCGGCACGATCCACAATTGGGTCAATCGCGGAACCGAGCCTTGCGTGATCGCTTTCGTGCTGATCGCGGCAAAGCCGGTCACCGTCGGCGACAAGGTGCTCCTTGCCCAGGGTTAGCCGTGAGCGATGACGTCGAACTCCTGATCGCCGGCGGCGGGCTTACCGGGCTATTGCTCGGGGCTGCCTGCGCCGGCGCAGGGCTCGCGGTCGCGATTGTCGATCGGCAGGATCCCGCGGCGTTGCTCGCCGATGATTTTGACGGGCGCAGCTCGGCGATCGGCTACGGTTCACACAAGGTCTTGGACGCGATCGGGCTGTGGCCGGAAATCGCTTCCAAGGCCGAGCCGATCCGCGAGATCCGGGTCGCCGACGGTGAATCACCGCTATTCCTTCATTACGACCACCGCGAACTCGGCACCGGCGCCCCGCTTGGTTACATCGTCGAAAACCGCATTCTCCGGCGCGTCCTGACCGGTCGCGTCAGATCGATCCCCACTCTGCTTTTTATGGCGCCGCTAGCCGTGAGCTCGGTCTCGACAAAGGCATTCGGCGCGACCGCAGCGCTTTCCGACGGGCGGCAAATCCGCGCCCGGCTCGTCGCGGCCGCCGATGGCCGAGAATCTCCGCTACGGCGCGCCGCGGGAATCCAAACGGTCGAATGGCGATATCCCCAGACCGGCATCGTGACGACTGTGCGGCACCAGCGCCCGCACGATGGCATTGCCGTCGAGCATTTCATGTCCGCCGGCCCGTTCGCCATTCTGCCGATGACCGGCAACCGGTCCTCGATTGTCTGGACGGAACGGGCGGAGCTCGCGCCGCGCGTCGTCAACCTCTCCGAAGCGGGTTTTGCGGCGGAACTGGCAGCGCGCTTCGGCGATTTCCTTGGGGCCGTCGAGCCGATCGGGCCACGTTGGACCTACCCTCTCACACTGCTGCTCGCCGAAAGCTACGCCGCACCCCGGCTGGCTCTCGTCGGGGAGGCGGCTCATACGATCCACCC
>CAWBFS010000067.1:0-25310 GCA_963788085.1 uncultured Alphaproteobacteria bacterium | reverse complement strand
ACCATTTAGCCACTGAGCTTGGCAGTGAACTGTCTATGGCGGGGAAACATCGTTTGTAAAACTGACGCCGGGACCGACAAACACGTCATCTCCGATCTCGACCCCGTCCCATACCATCGCCTGGTTCTTTAGCGTGACCCGGTCGCCGATGCGGGCTCCGGTTTCGACGAAGGCGTGGTCCCCGATGTTGCAGTCCCGCCCGATCACGGCCCCCTTCATGACGTGCGCGAAAGCCCAGATTTGCGTGCCCGCTCCAACCTCGTCGCTTTCGCAAAGCGCAAGGCGATGTACAAATATGCCGGGTGCCGAAGACATGGTTAGCCGGCCGAGCCGCTCACCTCACGACCTCGCCCTGCAAAGCGGCCTCGAGTGAGGCGATGCAGAAATCGACTTGCGCCGCAGTGAGCTCGGGGTAGATCGGCAGACTGAGGCATTGGCGAGCCCAGTTCTCGGCGACCGGGAATGCCCCCGCCCGATAGCCGAGCGAGGCGTAGGCTTCCAGCTCGTGCAAGGCGAGTGGATAGTGGATCCCGGCGCCGATTCCTCGATCGTTGAGGGCCTCCAGCACGCTGTTGCGGCCGGCCAAGCGGATCACATAGAGATGATGCACGCTGCCGGGAATGTGGGGCGTGCAATGGACCTCGGATATCCCACGCAACGCCTCGTCATAATGGGCGGCGATCCGTCGGCGGGCGGCATTCCACGCTTCGAGGTGCGTCAGCTTTGCTCGCAGGATGGCGGCCTGCAGGGTGTCGAGCCGGCTGTTGAGACCGACCTCGTCGTGATGATACTTTGCCCGTGAGCCGCAGTTGCGCAGGAGCTGAACGCGCTCCGCGATGTCACGGCGGGCTGTCGTCACCAGTCCGCCATCACCATAAGCGCCCAGGTTCTTCCCGGGATAGAAGCTGAAGCAGCCGATGTCACCCAAGCTGCCGGCGCGCTTGCCGGCGTAAACCGCGCCGTGAGCCTGCGCCGCATCTTCGATGACAGCTAGTGAATGGTCGCGGGCGATCGCACAGACGGCTGCCATGTCGGCACACTGACCGTAGAGGTGAACCGGAATGATCGCCTTTGTCCGGGAAGTGACAGCGCATTCGATCTTTTGGGGATCGATCAACGCGTCATCCTCCCGCACATCTACGATGACCGGCCGCGCCCCGGTCAGCGAAACGGCAAAGGCCGTGGAGGCGAAAGTCATGGCCGGCACGATCACCTCGTCGCCCGCGCCGATATCCAGCGCGCGGCAGGCGAGGTGAAGCGCATCCGTTCCGCTCGCAACCCCGATTGCGGAAGGTACGCCGCAATATTCGGCAAACTCGCTTTCGAACAGAGATACTTCTTCACCAAGAATAAAGTCGCACCGCTCGACAACCCTGGCGATCGCTGTTTCGATTTCCTCGGAGATCGCCTGACGCTGTGCCCTCAGATCGACCAGCGGTATTGAGGAACGAAAATTTGGGAGACGGCTCAAAACGTTCAAACGAAAGCGCTGCTCTACGGATAAACTTGACGGACCCGAAAATCGCCGTAATCGGTTGGTATTCGGGTGTCCTGATACCCAGCTCCGCAGCTTCTTCAGGGTGCAGATGCTTTCTCGCCGATAACTCGCCTCATGTCAAAGGGCTCGGGGAAGCCCTCGCAGGCGGCGCCCAAGGCCTGCCTGCCTGTTGTTTCCTTGCAGAATCAGGAAGGATGAGGCAGCGGCGGCCCGCGGCCACCCGGCGCGAGCAAGCCCGGTCAATCGCCGGCCGAAGCGGCGAGCGGCGGCGCCACGGCGGGGGGCCCAGCCGCGGGCGGGGCGGCAACAGGGCGCGGGGCGAAGGGCGGCCTGGTGTCGGTCCCGTCCACTGCGGTCTTCAGCCGGTCTCGGCCGCGCGACAGGTGCGAGCGCACGGCGCCTACCGAGGTTCCCATGCTCTGCGCCGCCTCCGCATAGGATTTGCCCTCGACACCGATCAGCAGGACGGCCGAGCGCTGGTTGCTCGAGAGCCGGCGCAGCGCAGCGCCGAGGTCGCGCAACAACAGCCGCAGCTCGCTCGCATGCGCCGTCGACGTCGGCTCTGGTTCGGCAATTTCCTTCAGCGCCGACGCCGAGCGGGCCGATTTGTTCACCCCGGCGAGGAAGCGGTTGCGCATGATCGTGTACAGCCACGCGCGCAGATCGGTACCCGGCTGCCAGAGATGCGCGTTGGCGAGCGCCTGCACCAGCGTATCCTGGACGAGGTCGTCGGCGTCCGCTTTGTCGCGGTGCCAGCGGCGCACCGTGCGCCGCAGGAATGGGATCTCGTCCTCGATTTGCTGCCGGTATTCGGCGGACGGCGTATCATGGCCCCGCCGCTCCGGATTATCCGAGCTCGAGGTGCTTCTGTGGCGTCTAGAACAGAAAGATCGGAAGCCCCGGGATGTGTCTGCATTTTCGCAAAGTTCCACACGAAAAACGGGAAAAACAGCTCCGATTTCGCGATCGCGACGCGGGTTTACTCAGGCAAACGTTTCGTTTCTGACGCGTTTCTGACTCAGAATTGACGCGAAAGCAAACTATTTTTTACGGATTGTTAAGGAGAGCTACGGTAAGGTTAATTTTTGCGCGAGCGGTGGCGGAAGTCTAAAGAAATAAATCCGAGTAATCTTCCTGCGGAGTGAAAAGATCAGCTGGAGCCTCGGCAATCCATCTTAGTTCTGACGCAGCCCGGGCGCCTGCGAGGCCCGGCAATCGACGGGGCTCGGACCAAGTACGCGTCAGAATGCCGCGGCGGCAGTCATTCCCCGCGGTCAGCGCGGTGCCGGATCGGTCCGCACATGGACGACGGCGACGTCGTCGACGTAGAGCCGCCGCCAGCCCGGCAGATGATCGAGCAGGAGGGCGGCGGGGCGCTCCGGCGCGATCAATGTCCAGATGATGCCGTACTGGGTGAGCAGCTTTGGCAGCTCGTCATTCTCCAGCAGCATCGCTTGGACGTAGCGCTTGATGAATTCGTCGCCGTAGAGCTCGGCCCGCCCGTCGATAAAGGGTGGGATGCCAGCAAAGATCAGGTAGCCGCCAAAGCCGTAATCGTTGAGGACCGGGCCGGTCACGTGAGCCGCCTCAACCGCGGCGAGCGCGGCCGCCGGCATCGCGACGTCCGGGCGAGTTGCGGCGCCGTGCAGCACCGCGGCGCTGACCGCCGCCAGTAGGGCGCCGGCGAGCGCGACGCCCCGCAGGGACGCCGGTTTTGCCAGCTCCGCCAAGCTGCGGTCGACCGGCCCGGCCGAACGGCCGGCCGCCAATGCCCTCAGCTGCGGGGCGAGCGCCGGGGCGAGCAGCAACGGGGCGACAAGGCCGACCAGCTCGCCGTGGCGGCGATGCTGCAACGCCATGTGCAACAACAACAACAGCATCAAAAGCCGGGTTGGCGGCAGCCGCCAACCGAGCGCGAAACCCAGGAACAGCACGATGGCGAGCCACAGTTCGAGCGGCTCGAAGGATTGGAAATCGGGGCTGCGCCATTCGACCAACTGCCCCATCGCAAAGTTCATCCCGGTGAGGCGCAACGGCAGCAGCAGCCCGGCGACGCCATAGGGGGTGAGGAGCGCCGCACCGACCGCTAGCACGCCGAACCAGGCCCAACCGCAGGCCGCCCGGCGCCGGATGCGCCAATCCGGGGCGAGCAGCACCGCCTCAGCCGCCAACAACCCCGCGAGGCCGAGCCCGAACAGGTAGCCGCCGTGCAGATTGGCCCACAAGACCATCAGCGCGGCGAGCCAAGCCGGTGGCGCCCGCTGCTCGCTGCGCGCCGATACCAGCCCCGCCGTCCAAGCCATGAGTATCGGCAAGGTGAAGACGTGCGGCCGCGCCAGCACGTGCGGAATGACGAGGGTAACGGCAAGCGCCGTAGCGATCATCGCGTGCACCGGTAGCAGGCTACGCAGCAACTGGCGCAGCAGCATCGCCACCGCCGCAGCGACGCAGAAGGCGGTCACCGCCACCAGCCCGGTCCAGCCGAATGTGTCGAACAACCAGGCGAGCACGACTTCGCCCAGCCATTCATGAGCGACCCAAGGCGCCTGCGCCATCGTCCCCGAGAAAATTCCGTGATGGGGCACCGCGCCGTGGGCGAGAATCCAACGCCCGACGGCGATGTGCAAATACGTGTCGGGGTCGTGTAAAACCGCGCCTCCGTGCCCGGCGATGACGGCAAAGACGCCCAGGCCAAAGATCAGCGGCAGCGAAAGGCCGTAACGGCTACGGCCAAGTTCCGGGGTCGCAACGATAGGCATATTGAGACGCATACTGGGGGCCGCGGGACGGAATCGACGATTTCAATTAGGCCATTCGTCATCGCCGCGAAAGCGGCACACCGATCCGTCTCTGCGCTTATCCCCTTGCACTTATCCCCAGCAAGTCCTCCGTGAGCCACGGAGAGCGAAATCCGGTTATCGCTTCCTTAACTACTCGGCGGGCAGGCTGGGCTGGCACCGATCATGGCCGGGACTGCATGTCGCTTCAGCTCCACCTTGTTCCTCTCGCCGGGTTTGCCGGATTGATGTTGATCGCCGCCGCCGAGGATCTACGCCGGCTGGTGATCCCGAACGCGGTCGTCTTGGCGATGTGCGTGCTGTGGCCGCTCCAGCTTGCCGTGGCTCCCACCATTTCCCTTACCGGCAGCGCCGTCGCCGCCCTCTGCGCAGCATCGGTCTTTGGCGCCGGGGCGCTGTTATTTTCGCGCGGGTTGATGGGCGGCGGCGACGTCAAGCTGCTTACCGCGGCGACCCTGTGGGCAGGGCCCGGCCTGACCCCGGCGCTGCTGATCGTGACCGCCGTCCTCGGCGGTCTTCTGACCCTGGCTCTGTTGTCGCCGCTGGCGCTGCGCGCCGTCTTTGCCCCGGCGGCGGCGGCCGATGCCGCGAAGCGGATGCCGGTGCCGTACGGCGTCGCGATCGCCGGCGCCGCTCTGATCGTGACTATCCCTCCCAACCTCAGCTGAAGCCGGCCCGATGCGCGCACGCACGATGATCCTGTTCCTGGTCGCCATCCTGCTGGCCGGCGGCACCGCGATGCTGGTGCGCTCCTGGCTGGCGCAGCAACGCACGGTCGAGGCGGAGGCAGCGCCGATGCCGCCACCCCCCGCCCAGAAATCCGTCCTCGTCGCTCACAGCGCCATTCCCCGCGGGCAGATCCTGAAGCCGACGGACCTCGCCTGGCAGACATGGCCCGACGGCGGCCTCGATCGCGCTTATATCCAAAAAGGGGCCAAGACAATCGAGGATATTGCTGGCTGGGTGGCGCGCGACCCGTTCGGGCCCGGCGAGCCGATTACCGAAGGCAAGGTCGTGGCACCCGGCAGCCGCGGCTTTCTCGCCGCGGTGCTGCGCCCCGGCATGCGGGCCGTGTCGGTGCCGGTCACCGCCACTTCCGGGATCTCCGGTTTCGTCTTCCCGGGTGACCAGGTCGACATTCTGATCACCCACCCGCTGCAGGCAAGCGGCGGCAAGGGCGAAGGAGTGCAGCACCAGGCATCGGAGACGGTGCTGCACGATGTGCGGGTCCTGGCGGTCGACCAGAAGCTCGAAAGCAAAGGGGGGGAGGCGATCGTCGCCCACACTGCGACCCTCGAAGTAACGCCGAAGCAGAGCGAGGTCATTGCCGTCGCCAGCGAGATGGGCAAGCTCTCGCTCAGTCTTCGCAGCCTGACCACTCCGCCTGGCGAGGAGACCACTAACGATTTTGCCGACAACCCCGGCTCTGGCACCTTCACTCTCGACAGCGAGGTCAGCCAGCTCCTCGCTCGAAAGGATAATACGATCACCGTATTGCACGGAACAGGCAAATCGGAGAGTACTAGCGAGTTGCAACCTGCGTCTCGAGGTCTTTGATGCGCGCTTTGCCGCTCGCCGGTCTTGCCGGATCGCTGATTTTCGCTGCCTTCGCCGCCCCGCCCGCGGCGGCTCAGACTACCGCCCCGACAGCCGATGGGCGCGGCGCGGTGGCCGTCGCACCGCCGAACGCGACGCGACCGTTGCGCGGCGGCGCCAGCCAGGTCGCGGCCAATGGCGCGCCGATCGTGCTCGAGGTCAACAAGGGCACCTTGATCCGCCTCTCCGCCCCGGCAGCGACGGTCTTCATCGCCAATCCCGACATTGCCGATGTCCAGGTCAAGTCGCCGTCGCTGATCTACATCAGCGCCAAAGCGCCGGGCGAGACCGTGATCTATGCGGTCGACGCGAGCGACAGCGTGCTGCTGAACTCGCCGGTTCGGGTCGAGCACGACGTCTCGCGGCTGCGCTCCTCACTCCGGCAGCTGGCGCCCGGCGAGCAGATCTCGGCCGATTCGGTTGACGGCAACCTCGTGCTGAGCGGCGTCGTGTCGGACGCCGGGAAGGCGGATAAGGTTCGTGCACTTGCCACCTCGATCGCCGGCGAGGTCAAAGGGTCGCAGGTGATCAACCGGATGACAGTCGCCACTCCGAACCAGGTCAATCTGCAGGTGCGGATCGCCGAAGTGAACGTTACGAAATTGAACGAGATCGGCGTCAACTGGCAGAAGATCGGCTCGACGATAAAGTTCACAACCACCAACCCGGTAACGATCGCGGCCGAAACGACAAACACGCTGATCGCCGGAGCATCCTCAGCGACCGCCAACGCGAACTGTATCGCGACCGGCATGGGATGCTTTGGATCTACCAGCGCGATGATCTCCGCGCTGGAGCAGGAGGGGTTCATTACCAGCCTAGCCGAGCCGAACCTGACGGCGATGTCCGGCCAAACCGCCAGCTTTCTCGCGGGCGGCGAGTTTCCGGTGCCGATCTCCGGCTCCTCGGCCGCTACCAGCGGGTACCCGACGATCACAGTCGAGTTCAAGAGCTTCGGCGTCAGCCTTGCCTTCACCCCGACAGTCATCGACGCCAATCATCTCAACCTGCGGGTCCGGCCCGAGATCAGCGAGCTGTCGACCGTCGGCGAGGTGTCGGTGCCGCTGACCTCGACCGCGACGGTGACCATCCCGGCCTTGACCGTCCGCCGTGCCGAGACCTCGGTCGAGCTCGCCAGCGGCCAAAGCTTCGCGCTCGCCGGCCTGCTGATGCACACCTCAGCGCAGCTCGTCTCCAAGGTCCCGTGGATCGGCGATATTCCGATCATCGGCGCGGCGTTTCGGTCGGATCGCTTCCAGCGCGGCGAGACCGACATCGTCGTCATCGTCACTCCCTATCTCGTGCAACCATCATCGACGCGGCTCGCGGCCCCGACCGACGGCCTCGTATTGCCGAGCGATGCGCAACGGGTGTTGTTCAGCGACAAATACCGTCAGGGACTGCCCGGACCCGCACGCGGTCCGCTCAATGCCGGTCAAGGCCTCATCGGCCCCGGCGGCTTCCGCCTGGATTGAGGAGGAATAGCATGAAGATCCGCCTCTACCCGATCGTTCTGCCGCTGACCCTGGGACTGGCGGCGTGCGTCACCGAATACACCAAGAGCGAAGCCCCGGACCAGCTGCGGGTCGACGGCGCCGAGAGCCGGCGCGAGCTCATATTCGCGACGGGCTCTGCTTACCTGACCCCGGGTGAACGTCGCAAACTCGACGGGTGGGTGCTCAGCGGCAGCATCCGACCAGCCGATCGTGTCGCGATCGCCGCGGCCGGCCCCCCGCGCCTTGCCGAGCAACGCACTGCTGCAATTTCACGCGAACTGTTGGGCTACGGCATAGTTACCCAAAGGCTGGCGCTCGACGCGGTGCCAGCCAATCAGGCGATCGTCTCGGTTGGCCGCTATGCGGTGACCTTGCCGACCTGCCCGAATTGGAGCCAATCGCTGAGCTACGATTTCGGCAACGCGCTCAGCAGCAATTACGGCTGCGCCAATGCGACAAACCTCGGCCTGATGGTGGCGAGCCCCGCCGACCTCGTGAGCGGAAGGACGCTCGCACCGGCCGACGCCCAGCCCGCCGTCGCCGCTGTCGAGCGGTATATGAACGATCGGGTCAAGCAGCCACCTGCCCCCACCGCCTCGCCATTTGCCGCATCGAGCGGCGGCGGCGAAGGCGGCGCTGCCGGCGGCGGAGCCGGTGCTGGAGTGGGGACCGGAGCTCAGTAATGAAATCATCGCGCGCTTCGGATGCGCTCAAACCCGAGCGCGACGGTATCCTCGCCGTTCTCCACGAGCCATCGACGATCGATCGGATCCAGGGGGTCATCCGTGAGCTGCAACTGGATGACGAGCTCTCAGTGACCGATACGCTCGACGCGGCGTTGCGGCGCATCCGCTCGGGTTCGACGCCGCGCATCCTGCTGATCGACCTCAGCGAGTCGACCGCGCCGATTGCGGAAGTCAGCGCCGCGCGCGCCGTCGGCGGCGCCGATTTGAAGCTCGTCGTGCTCGGCACCGTCAACGATGTCGCTTTGTTCCGCGATCTGCTCTCGGCCGGCGCCAGCGACTATCTGGTCAAGCCGTCGACCCGCGAAGCATTAAGCGCGGTATTGGAAAAAACCTCGGCCTCGTCAGGAACGACCCCCGACGGGTTGGGACAGGTGATCGTCTTTATCGGCAGCCGCGGCGGCGTCGGCGCGACAACCTCGGCTGTTTCCTGCGCCTGGCTAATGGCCACGGAGCGCCGTGAGCGGGTCGCGCTTGTCGATCTCGACCTCCATTTCGGGACGGTCGCTTTGAAGCTGGATCTCGACCCCGGGAGCGGATTGTGCGAGGCCCTGGAGCAGCCCTCGCGCATCGACAGCTTGTTCATTGAGCGCGCCATGATCAAGGTCAGCGATAATTTGCGCGTCTTGGCAGCCGAGGCCTCCGCGGCGCAACACGTCGCCGTCGACGCCGGCGCGGTCGACATGCTGCTCCACGAGTTGCGCCGCAAATTCGTCCGGATCGCTGTCGACCTGCCGCGCGGCGTCAGCCCGATGCACCGTGTCGTGCTGGCCGCCGCAAGCCAGGTGGTCGTTTTTTGCGAGCACAGCCTCGCCGGCCTGCGCGACACGATCCGGCTGCAGACCCTGGTGCGCGAGCAGGCGCCGCAGGCCCGGCTGTGGCTCGTCGAAGCGGGCGCCAGCGGCGAGCGCGCTCCGATCGGCAAGAGCGAGTTCGAAAAGGGGATCGGCAAGTCGCTCGACGGGAGCCTTCCCTACGACCCCAAATCGGCCAGTGCCGCAGCCAATTCCGGCCAGCCTCTGCCGGCCGCGGCGCCGCGCAGCGCGATTGTGCGCGAACTGCGACAACTGACGGCGTTGTTGGTCGGTCCGGCGCCGGCCGCTGCCAAAAGTCGCGTCTTTGCCCTTCGGTCGCTATGGTAGGGTTCTTCAAACGCCCCGCGGCCGAAGACGGGCTCGACGCGCGCATCGCCGTGCTTTCGCGGCGCGCGCACCCGCTCGCGAATCCTCCCGATCCGGCACTGGCGCCCGTCACGCCGGCTGCCCCGGACGATAGGAGCGCGACAGCGCCAGAGACCGCTCGCGCGGCGATGCCGAACATTGCCCTTAGGGCGGTACCGGATACCGGACCTGCGGCGCCTCCTGAGCCAATGCCGATTGCAGTCTCGCCAGCAGCTCTCTCCGAGGAGGATCGGTTTCTTCTGGCGCGTGAAGAGCTGCTCTCCCGCCTCACCGGGGAACTAAGTCCCGAGCGGATCAGCATTCTGAGCCGCGGCGAACTCGCCAAGGTCGTCGACGCCGCGGTCCAAGCCCATTTTGTGCGCAAAGGGGTCGAAGCGGATCCGATCGTCCGCCGAGACTTGATCACTACGTTGATCAAGGGCCTTCTCGAACCCAACAAGGCCGGGGCCAGTGCCGACGATGGGGGCTCGCGGCGTTCGTCCAACCGCTCGGCGGTCGAGTCGGCAAAGGCCGCAGATTCAGCCGCTCGTTCTCGAACATATGGACGTCGCCGCCGCCGCGGAGATGCCGCGCGCCGTTTTCGAGGCCCAGCTCACCGGGTGGGTCAAGGACCTGCTGACCGAAACCAAGATCCAACTGAACTTTCTCGAGCAGCACGAGCTTGTCGAGTCGCTGATCGCCGATATGCTCGGGCTCGGCCCCCTCGAACCGCTGATCGAGGACGAGACCGTGACCGACATCATGGTCAATGGTGCGCGGCAGGTCTACGTCGAGCGGCGCGGTAAACTCGAACTGACCGGCGTTCGCTTTCGCGACGACGATCACGTCATGAACGTGGCGACCAAGATCGTCACTCGGGTCGGCCGCCGCATCGACGAAGCGACTCCGCTCGTCGATGCCCGCCTACTGGACGGCAGCCGGGTCAACATCATCGCGCCGCCGCTGGCGATCGACGGACCGTCGATCTCGATCCGCAAATTTTCGAAGAAGACGATCACTCTCGACACTATGGCGCAGCAAGCCAACATCTCGCCGGAAATGGCGACCCTGCTGAAGGTCGCCGCACGCTGCCGCCTCAATATCCTGATTTCCGGCGGCACCGGTTCGGGCAAGACGACACTATTGAATGCATTATCGCGGCTGATCGATCCGGCCGAGCGCACCGTAACGATCGAGGACGCGGCCGAATTGCAGCTGCAGCAGCCACATGTCGTGCGGCTGGAAACGCGACCGCCGAACCTCGAGGGGAGTGGCGAAATCACGATGCGCGACCTGCTGCGCAACGCTCTGCGCATGCGCCCCGACCGCATCATTCTGGGCGAGATCCGCGGCTCGGAGGCGCTCGACGTGCTGCAAGCGATGAACACCGGCCACGACGGGTCGATGAGCACGATCCACGCGAATACGCCGCGCGAAGCGCTGACCCGGCTCGAAAACATGGTCGGCATGACCGGCATCAACCTGCCGTCGAAGGCGGTGCGCACCCAGATCGCAGCCGCGGTCCACCTGATCGCGCAAGTCAACCGGATGCGCGACGGCATTCGCCGGGTCACGCACGTCATCGAAGTCGTCGGCATGGAGGGCGATGTCATCACCACACAGGAGCTGTTCACGTTTCAGTTCCAAGGTGAGACGACCGACGGCAAGTTACGCGGTGTATTCAACTCAAGCGGAATTCGCCCGTTTTTCCTGCCGCGAGCCGAGTATTACGGGCTTGACCGGGCTCTTCTCGAAATCATCTGACACCTGAGTATAGCGCACACGAAAAAAATATCTTCTTTCGTTTACCACCACTTAAAGTTTTTGTCGCAACCTGCGCACGATTGCTTTTCTTGAACCAAGGAGAATTCCGTTGCGCAGACTTCTTACGAGTTTGGTCAAAAACCAGTCCGGGGTCACGGCGATCGAGTATGCGTTGATTGCCGCATTGATCGCGGTCGCGGCAATCGCCGCCTTCACCCTGGTCGGCACTAATCTCAGCACGACGTTCAGCACCATCGCCGCCAAACTGTAAGCCTCGGACAGGAGGCACACTCCTCGAACGAGGCTCGGCGGATCATCGCGTGAGGCTTTGAGCGCAACCCTGCAATCATGGGCTTTGTCGACAGCCAGGCTAGTGACGGCTGATCGCGCACGGCGGAGAACACGGCGGCACCGCCTCTGCCCCTTGCAGCGGGCAAAGAGGACCTAAGAGATGAATATACCGCTCGATCTGGAGACGTGGATCGCGCTCGCCTGCGCGGCCAGTCTCTCATTTGTACTCTGCCTCGTCGCCTACGCACTGAGCGAGGGCGCCAGCGGCCGGCGCTTCAAGCGGCGTCTGGCCGGAATACGCGATAGGGCGCAAGGGGTCGCTTCCGTCGAAGCGGTCGCCACCCGTTCGCTTGCACGGCAGCAAAGCGCCACGCCCAAGATTGATCGCATCGCCCGGCAATGGGTGCCGCGCCGCGAGATGCTCGCCAACCGCCTCGCACGGACCGGGCGGAGGATCAGCGTTGGCCAATATGCGATGACCACACTCGGCATTGCTCTGTTGGTTGCGATCACCCTCGCTTGCACTACTCCGATCGGCATCGTCGCCAGCCTGCTCGTTGGCCTCCTGATCGGAACCGCGCTGCCTCACATGGCGGTCGCCCGTATGGGAAAGCGCCGGGTCGCCGCCTTCATCCGCCTGTTTCCCGAGGCCATCGACCTGATGGTGCGGGCGCTGCGCTCTGGCCTGCCGATCAGCGAAGCGATCATCGGCGCCGGCCGGGAGATCGGTGATCCGGTCGGCGACGAGCTGGGCCGTGTCGAGGCCGGTATGCGGATGGGTCGGGATCTCGAAGCCCTGCTATGGGACATCGCCAACCGCATTGATGTGCCGGAATTTCGCTTCTTCATCATCGCGCTCAGCGTTCAGCGCGAGACCGGCGGCAATCTCGCCGAAACCCTCGCCAACCTCTCCGACGTGCTGCGACGCCGCCGGCAGATGCGCGCCAAGGTGCGCGCCATGTCGAGCGAAACGCGGGCGACGACGATGATTCTGGCCGGCATGCCGGTCCTGGTCATTGTGATGCTCGTGCTGACCTCGCCGCATTATCTGGAGCCGCTTTACCGTGATATCCGCGGTTTTCTTCTCGATGGCCTGGCGTTCGCAATGCTCGGCACTGGGGTCGGCATCATGACCAAGATGGCGCGGTTCGAGATATGAGGAGCACTCGCCTCCAGGATTTTCACATCGCCGACTGGCTGCCGGCGGGAATCGGGCTCGATGACCTCATCATTGCGCTCGCCTCGCTGGCGACCCTGACGATGTTCTTCGCGATGTGGCAGGCGCTGCGGCCGAACAGCGCCTTCGAGCGGCGTCTCGAGCAGATCGTTGAACGCAAGGAAACGCTGCGCCAATCGGCGCTCGTGAACCGCCGCAGCCCGCACCGTCGGACACCGGTCGGATTGATGCGTGAGGCGGTGACGCGCCTCAATCTGCTGCGCTCGCGGCGTGCCGCCGAAGCGCGCCAGATGCTGGCACGTGCCGGCTTCCGATCGCAGGATGCGATGGTGAGGTATCTGTTCGCGCAGATCAGCCTGCCGTTTGTCTTCGGCGCGGTGATATTGATGGACACCCACGTGCTGCATCTGATGCCGCTGCCGTCGCAATTCGCGGTGCTGCCGGCCGTAGGGGGGGTCCTGTTCGGCTTTTACTTTCCGAAAATCTACCTGAGGAACGCCACCGACAAGCGCACCAAGCAGCTTCAGCTGGCATTGCCCGACGGGCTCGACCTGATGGTGATATGTGCCGAAGCCGGGCTGAGCCTCGACGCCACCTTGGTTAGGATATCGCGCGAGCTTGGCAATACCTGGCCGGAACTCGCCGAAGAAGTTGGCATCACCGCGGCCGAACTGACGTTTCTGCCGGACCGCCGCATGGCGTTCGACAATCTCAACAACCGAACCGACTCCGACGGCATCCGGGGGGTTGTCAACACACTTCAGCAGACCGCCAAGTTCGGCACGCCACTAGCCCAGTCATTGCGCGTTCTCGCCACCGAGATGCGCACTGCGCGGATGACCCGCGCCGAGGAGAAGGCGGCGCGCCTGCCAGCCCTGCTGACGATCCCGATGATGATTTTTATCTTGCCGACGCTGTTCATCGTGCTGCTCGGTCCCGCGGCAATCAATGTGATGGACACGTTCAAGCATTAGCGCGACGGGAGCGGCGGATACCGCAGCGACCAACCGACATTACTCCTTGACCCCGCCGGCAGTCAGCCCGCGTACGAGATAGCGGCGCACAAGGACGCTGAAGAACACGACGGGCAGCATGACCAGGGTTCCGCCGGCCGCGATCTTGCCCCACTCCCAGCCCTCGTACTGCATGAAATTGACAATCGCAACCGGCGCCGTCATTGCCTTTGTGCGCGTCAGGATCAGCGCGTAGAAGAAATCGTTCCACGACAGGATAAAGCACAACACCCCGGTCGCCGCCAAGCCGGGCGCCGCAAGCGGGAGAGCGATCAGACGGAACCCGCTCCAGATGCCGCAACCGTCGATCCAGGCAGCCTCCTCGAGTGCGCGCGGCACGCCGTCGAAAGAAATTGCGCATCATCCAGACGACGAGCGCGAGGTTGAACGTCAAATAGATCACGACGAGCCCGATGAGGCTGTCGATCAGCCCGAGGAAGCGGTAGGCGAGAAAAAACGGGATCGTGAAGGCGACGGGTGGCGCCATGCGCGTCGCCAGGATCCACAATGCGATGGAACGGCGTGCCCGAAAACGGCAGCGCGACAGTGCATAGGCGGCTGGAACGCCGAGCAACAGCGACAGAGCTGTGGCAGCGAGGCTGACAATGATGCTGTTACTGAACGAGCCGGGAAAGAGTCCGGTCCACAATGCCCGATAATTGTCGAAAGTCGGCGTAAAGGTGAAACTCAGATCAAAAATGTCGCCGCCCGGCGCGGAACGACAACTGCAGCATCCAGAGGGCTGGGAACAGCACCGAGCCGAGCAGCAGAAGTGCCGCGCCGTGCACAGCCACGCGCTCCGCTATTCATCGCGCTCCGGTTCGACGCCAAGCCGGCCGATCAACCAGCTCAACAGCAATACGCCGGCAACCATCAAGGTCGCAATCGCGCTGCCGTAGCCCCAATAGGAAAAATTAAACAACTCGACAAAGGCGTAGTAATTGGTCACCTCGGTCGCGGTGCCGGGCCCCCCATTGGTCAATACGTAAATCAGCGGGAACGCCTTGATGCTGTCGATCAATCGGAACAGACCGGCGACGACGAGGGTGGGGCGGATATAGGGGAAGAGGATATAGCGAAACAGTGCGAGGCGGCCGGCGCCGTCGATCCGGGCGGCGTCGATCGGCTCGGCCGGGATCATCTGCAATGACGCCAGCACCATCAGCATCGTGAACGGAAACCATTCCCAGGTGTCGGCGACCGCGATAGCCCATAGTGCCGTAGCCGGGTTCGCGATCAGCGAATGTACCGGGAGGCCGATCGCGGTGAGCGCCCGATGCATCGGGCTGACATCGGGGGTGAAGATCACCTTCCAGACGACCGCAACAACTATCGGTGGCAATACCATGGGCAGGATGAAGGCGGTGCGCACCGCTTCGAGAAGGCGCGAGCCTGCATTGAGCAGCAGGGCGACGCCGAGTCCCAGTGCGAGTTGCAAGACGACGGTTGCGATCGATAATTTCAGCTGGACCTCCAGCGAATTCAAAAATCGTCCGTCGGCCATAAGCGCGCGGTAATTGCCGAGCGGATCGGAGAAATCGGCGGCGCTGTGCGGATGGACCGGGTCGAGCGGCGTCAGGCTGGTGACGATCAAGTAAATTGTCGGTCCCAGGGTTATCGCGACCAGGACGAGAAGGGCGGGAAGCAGCCCAAGGGCGAAGGCGCGCCGCTGCTCTCGCCTCCAATCCGGGCGAGCTGTGCGTGCCGGCCGGGGATTGTCGGTAGCCCGTTCGACAGAGCTCGGCTGAGCCGCCAACACTGACCCTAGAGTCTGATACCCGCCCGCTTCAACTCGGCTAGCGAGTTCTGCTGCGCCTGGTTCATAGCCGCGGTGGCCGACAGCTGCCCCGAAGCGATGTTCTGAATTGCAATGTCGATCTGCTTGTCGACCTGCGGATACACGTAGATCGTCCGGTATTTCATGTAGCCCTGTGCGCCAAGGGCGATCGTGTCGAGATAGATCTTGACGATATCGTGCCCATTGACGGTGAGCTTGCCCTTGAATTCCGGGCTGTCGATCAGCGAGCGCCGAGTGATCGAGCTGTAGCCGCGCTCGACGACCATCTGGCGGATGATCGGCTTCGACATCGCCCAGGTGATGAATTGCCAGGCGGCATCCTTGTTCTTCGAGCCGGTCGGAATGCCCCAGCCATGCGTCGCAACACCGGGAAACCGCCCCTTCGGTCCGGCCGGGCACATCGAAAAGTTGCAGGTGCCCGCAACCTTGCTGTCCTTGGCGCCCATCTGCACAAGAAATATCTGGCCATTGGGTGAGTAGTTGGCGCGGCCGGCTTTGAGTGTGGCGACGACCTGGTCGTAGGTGTAGGAGATCACGCCGTCGGGACCGTAATCACGCAGCAGCCTGGCAAAAAAATCGGCCGCGGCGATCGCTTCCGGCGTGTCGAGCACCGGCGTCAAATCCTCGGGCGGATCGCGGAACACGTTGCCGCCAAAGCCTTGCAGCCAAGGAATAAAGCTCCAGCCGTAATGGTTCTCGGGCAGAAAGGCGGGGATCCCGTCCTTCATATGAACCGCCTTCATCGCATCCGCCACCCCGTCGAAGGTGTCGGGCATCGCCTTGCCCGCTTTTTCGAACAAATCGTAGCGCGCGGCCCCGGCCATATAGATGTCGGCGGTCCACGGGATCGCATAGAGCTTGCCGGATGCGTCCCTGAATGCCGCGGTCGCACCCGGCAGGAAATCGTCTGGCTCCCAACCCGCCGGGGTCTTTTGCAGGTCCTTCAGATACGGATCAAGCGGGACGAACCAGCCGGCGCCGATCCAGCGGCCAATATAGATAAAGGTCACATTGAGCACGTCGTAGGACGAACCGCCGGTCGACAGCTCGACATCGATGCGCTGATTGTAGATCGGAAAGGACGGCGTCTCGTAATTGACCTTGGCGCCGGTTGCGTCTTCGAATTGTGGGACGTAGTCGGCCAGCAGTTTGGCGTAGGGCGAGCTCCAGCAGGCGATGTTCAGCGTAATGCCGGAAAGCGGCTTGGCGCCGCCTTGTGCCGGCGCCCGGCCGGGCAACAGCAGCGAGCCCGTCGCAGCCGCGCCCGCCCGCAAAATCTGCCGCCGTCGCCACCGCCGCTCTAGCACACTCATCTTCTTGGCCTCTCCCGCTTTCCATAGATCCTGGCAGAGCATGAAAAAGTTGACAAGGGACGCCAGAGGCTCCGACCGTCGTTGCCAACAGTCTGCCGGTCCGCATCGTCCGGCAGCTGTCGCCCAGAGTCGTCGACTGGGTGTCATGCAACAAGGACGCGCTCCTCGATTTCTGGGACTACGGCGGTACCTTAAGCGAACGAAATTATTCTAAAGCTTCAGCGGGTCTGACACCTCGTTCCGAGGATTGAGCGCGTCATCTCATTCGCCCAACCTATTGCGGGTCGTTAGGCTCGGTTCCCAGCGCGATCTGTTCAAGTAGTCGGTAACGGCGAGCCCTTGCGTCGGCTGCGGGCCTGAGCTGCGGGACGGCTCCTCGTCTGCCGGGCAAACTGCAGGGTATGCTGTCGGCCGATTCCGGAGTCGTAACCCGAAATGTCCCGATGGACCCTGCTACGCCGATTTGATGCCCGTCCCGGCAGGCGGAAAGGTGCTGCGCCGGGTGAGTGCCGCCGGGCCCAGGACCTCACCGGCATGAACACTGCCCGCCCCAGACCCCCCGGCGTCGCTCTACGTCGCCGGGCCGTTCAGCATGGGGTATGTCGATTTCTTCACCTTCCTGATCCCGCTCTATGGCCTGTCGCTGGGGTTCGACGCGGCCGAGATCGGCATCTTGGTGGGGGCGCGCTCGGCCCTCGCCTTGTTCTTGTCGATCCACATCGGCGTGTTGATGGACCAATTCGGCACGCGCCGGGTCACCTTGTTCTTCGTGTGGACGGGTATGGCTCTGGCGCCGCTCTTTCCACTCGTGCCGGGGTTCTGGGCCTTGTTGCTATTGCAGCTGGTAAGCGGCGCCGCGGTTTCCTTTGCCTGGTCCGGCGCGCAGACCTTGATCGCGCAGCTCGCCGAGGGCGATGCCGGCTATATCGGCAAGTTCAGCTTCTTTGCCCGGCTCGGCTCGACGACCGCGCCCATTCTCGCCGGCATGGTCTGGGATTTCGGCGGAGCGTGGCCGGCTTATCTCTTCGGCGTCGCCTGGGGCGCGGTGTTGACCCTTGCATTGCTGCGCACACAAGAGGCCGAGATTCTCGGAGCGCGACCGGCGGATGGAACCGGACGGGCGCGGTTCCGCGCCCGCGACGCCCTGCCCCGAGCCTCGGACTACGTGAACTCGATCATGCTGGTCGCGATCCCGGCCGTCGCGGTGTCGATGGCGGTCATCTCGATGCGGAACACGACGTACAGCATCCAGACCTCGGTCTATGTCGTTTATCTCGAGCAAGTTGGGCTTGTCGGCACCACCATCGGCATCCTCTTCGCTACGGCCGAGATTGCGAGTGGGTTCGGCTCGCTCTTTGCCGGCCGCGCGGTGCAATTGGGCGATCCGCTGCGGACAATGCTGAGCGGCACGGTGCTGTCGATCCTGCTGATCGCGATGACGCCGCTGCTGGGCGGGATCTTCGCCTTGCTGCTGCTTTCACAGGTGATCCGCGGCTGGCTTGAAGGCGTTATCCAGCCTGTCATCTTATCGGTGCAGGCGAGAGCGGTTGGTCGCCATCAGCAAGGCGCGGTTGTCGGACTGCGTCAGACCGGGCAGCGGCTCACCTCGATCGTGATACCGCCGCTGATGGGCGGCATCGCCGACCATTGGGGTGTGAGCGAAAGCTTTTTCATTCTCGGGACACTGATGCTGCTGTTGTGCGTTCCGCTCGCGCTGCTCACCCGCCGCGTCGTGCGCTCCGCCTCGCGGTCCAAGGCGGAACCCACTCTGGCCGACTGATGCGCTTTCGCTAAATCTAAAGTCTTTAATGCCGCGCGTTCCAATCAGGTTGCATCGCCTCCCCAGAGCGTCGTCCGCGGGCTTGACCCGCGGATCTCCGAGATGACCGGGTCAAGCCCGGCCATGACGAATACACTAGGCGATCCCATCTGGTCGGACACCGCTCCTGGACTAGCCGGCTCGACCGCTTGCCCTTGCCTGTGGACCTCGAGGTGCGACGTGATGCGTCATCGGCAAAATTGCCATAATCGGGTGCTACCTTAGCCCCGAGATGGTGCCGCGCCGCGGCGCCGGGGCGGGGACGTTAGATGCGGTTGGCTGTAAATTCGCTGCAAATAACAGCAAAAACAGCAAGGCCGGGGCCGGAAGGCGCCTCGGGCTACACCGGGGCGTCGTCGCTCGATGGCTTCAGGAACTTGTAGACCGCGGAGAAATCTTCGCGGCCGAGCCCGTGCGATGACGCGAGCCGATAGAGCTGATGGGCCGCCGGCGCCACGGCGACCGGGACCCGCTTCTCGCGCGCGGCGCCGATCGCGAGGCCGAGATCTTTCGCCATCAGGTCGGTCATGAAGCCCGGCGCGTATTGCCGGCTCGATGCGGCGCTGTCGACGATGCCGGGGACCGGGTGCATGTGCTCCATGACCCAGGTGGCGCCCGAGGATTTGGCGATGACATTGGTCAGTATCTGCGGATCGACGCCGAACGCCTCGCCGATGCGGAACGCCTCGGCGACCGCAATCAGGGCCGAGCCCGAGATCAAATTGTTGCACAGCTTGGCGACTTCGCCGGACCCGACCGCGCCGACATGGATGATGTTGCCGCCCATGGCGGCGAGCGCCGGCCGCGCCTCGTCGAGATCGCCGGCATCGCCGCCGACCATGATCGCCAATGTGCCCGCCGTGGCGCCGCCCACCCCGCCCGAGACCGGCGCATCGAGGAACCGGAGGCCACGTTCCTTGAGGCGCCCCGCCACCCGCTGCGAGGTGCCGGGATCGATCGTCGACATGTCGACGCAGAGCCGCCCGGCGGGGGCGCTTTCGATGATCCCGCCCTCGCCGAGATAGGCGGCCTCGACATTGGCCGAGGACGGCAGCATCGTAATTACAAGCTCGCAATTCGCCGCCGCTTCACCCGCCGACCCTGCCCGCCCCGCACCAAGCCTTACCGCAGCGTCGAGCGCGCCCGGCACGACATCGAAGGCGACGACCTCGAAGCCCTTCTTGACGAGGTTGGCCAGCATCGGCTGCCCCATCGTCCCGGTCCCGATAAATCCGATCTTCATCGCTGTGCACTCCTCAAATCACCAGGTAGCCGCCATCGACGGTCACCGTACTGCCGGTCACCCAGCGGGATTCGTCGGAGGCGAGAAAGAGGATAGCACCGGCGATATCCTCGGGCTCTCCCAAACGGCCGAGCGGGATCTGCGCGATTGTGGCGCCCCGCCTTTCGGGGTCGGCGTAGCTGGCGCGGGTAAGGCCGGTCAAAGTCGGACCGGGGGCGATCGCATTGACGCGGATGCCGTGCGGCGCCAGTTCGAGCGCCATCGCATGGGTCAGCGATCGGCCGCCGCCTTTGGACGCGACATAGGCGGCACGCTCGGGACGGGCGACCTCGGCGAGCTGCGAGGTGACATTGATGATGCTCCCCCCGCCGCCCTGCCGCACCATCTGCCTGCCGGCGGCCTGCCCCAAATGGAACATCCCCGTCAGGTTGACTGCGATAACGCGGTCCCAAGTCGCGGGATCGAGGTCGAGAAAAGCGGCGGTCTGACTGATGCCTACGCAATCGAGCAGCACGTCGAGCCTGCCGAATTCGCGCACCGCCGCGGCGACCGCGGCGTCAACCGCCGAGCGGTCGCGCACGTCGACGCCGAGCGCCGCTGCACGGCCCCCGGCGGCGCGGATTTGCGCAGCGGCCGCCTCGGCTGCGGCGGCATCGATATCGGCACAGACCACCGCGGCGCCTTCACGCCCAAGACCGAGCGCGCCCGCTCCGCCGATCCCGCCCCCCGCGCCGGCAACCAGCGCGACCTTTCCCTCGACCCGCCCCATAGGCCCCTCCCCATGTTTCATCGGCAACTATAAGGAAACTCGGAATGCGAAGCTATTGAACTCAATAAACATGTATTTCTTGTCTATTTGACTTATCCTGAGATGTAATTATCTCTGATCGGCCGCGAGGAGGAGCCGATGACGCACATCCATGTGATCCACGAGAACGCCGCCTGGCTCGAACCACTCGCGGCCGCCTTGGACGGGCAGCGACTTCCCTGGCGCGACTGGTTCCTCGACCGCGGAATCTTCGACCTGTCGCGGCCGCCGCCCGAGGGCGTCTTCTACAACCGCATGAGCGCCTCCTCGCACACGCGCGACCACCGCTACGCCGCCGAACTCACCGCCGCCGTGTTGGCCTGGCTCGAACGGCATGGCCGCCGCGTCGTCAACGGCAGCCGCCCGCTCGACCTCGAGATCAGCAAGACGCGCCAATACGCCGCCCTCGAAGCCGCGGGCGTGCGGACTCCGGATACCGTAGTCGTTGCCGGCAAGGAGTTGCTCGTCGAAGCGGCCCGCCAGCGCTTCTGCGGCGGCCCGTTCATTGTGAAGCCGAACCGCGGCGGCAAAGGCCTCGGCGTGCGGCTGTTTCACTCGCCTGGTGCTTTCGCCGACTATCTCGGCAGCCCGGATTATGAGCCGCCGGTCGACGGATTGCATCTGCTGCAGGAATACGTCCGCGCTCCCGTCCCGCTCATTACCCGCGCCGAGTTCATCGGCGGGCAATTCATGTATGCGGTCGAGGTGGACACCAGCGACGGCTTCGAGCTGTGTCCCGCCGATACCTGTGCCGTCGGCGACGCTTTCTGCCCCGCCGGCGAGCGAGGTCCGCGCCAAGTTCAGGATCATCGATGACATCGACCCGGCTCTGAAGCAGCGCTACCAAGCCTTCCTCGACGCCAATGCCATCGACGTCGCCGGGATCGAGTTCATCACCGACACCAACGGCACGGCCTATACCTACGATGTCAACACCAACACGAACTACAATCCGGATGCCGAGGCCCGCGCCGGCCGCTCCGGTATGGCGCAGCTCGCCCATTACCTGGGCGCTCAACTCGCCGCTTCTCTGTCCCCGGGATGAGGTGCCCCGCCGGTCCGAAGCAGGCCCGCGTTACCCCGGCTGCAGTACGTGGATCGTGCGGCTGGCGATCATGTCCCGGGTCTTGGCGGCGTAGGCGGCCATATGCGGCGAGGCGCCGTGCGCCTTCAGCGCGTCGGGGCTCTCCCACTTCTCGATCACGACAAAGGTGTCGGGGCCGAATTTGGCCTGGAAGCTGCCGATGCCTTCGGCGTCGACCGCCGGGCCGTATTCGATGCAGCCCTTCTCGGCGTGAACTGCGGGCATGTTGGCGTGGAATTCCTTGAGGATCGCGTCGCGCATGCCGGATTTGGCGGTGATGATGGCGACGACGTGGATCATTATCGGTTCCCCTCAGGCGATGCGTTCGAAGACGCTGTGGTGGCGGCTGGTCAAGAGCGGCCGGATTTTGGTCGCCCAATCGCCGTAGCTGCCGGCCTCCTCCCAGGCCGCGCTCTTCATCACATCGGGCGAATCCAGCTCGTAAATCGTCAAGTATCGCTGCATGCCCGATACAGTCGAGTGTTCGAGCCGATAGCGCGCCGCCGAGCGCACCCCCGGCACCTTCGAGAGCATCGGGAAATGCTCGGTATCGTAGACGCGGTTGAACTCGGCCTCGTGCTCTGCCGGAATGTCGAGCTGCACGACAAAAATGTGGGCCATGGTCAGGCGATCCGCCGGAAGATGCTGTGCTGGCGGTTTGTCGTGTATGGCCGGATCTTGGGCTTCCACTCGCCGAGATCCGAGGCTTCCTGCCAGGCCGGGCTGTTGATCACTTCGGCCGAGTTGGTCTCGTAGATCGCCAGGTAGCGCGGCATGCTCGACACGGTCGAGTGCTCGAGCCGATAGCGTTTGCAGGACCGGACGCCGGGGACTTTGAGGATGGTCGGAACGTGGTCCTCGTCGTAAATCCGGTTGAATTCGGCCTCGAGGTGCTGCGGGATATCCATTTGCACGACATAGACATACGACATGGGCTGCGCCCTCCCTCCTGCAGGATCGATGACCGGCAGATTAGGCGAAACCGGGGACGATCACGATAGGGTTTGACGCCCGGGTCGGAAAGGTACGGAGGTCGGCTATGCCGATGCCTCGACAGCGGCGGATCGCTCGGCGCTCAGCCAATCGTACCAGGCACCGACCCCCTCCCCTGTGATGGCGGAAAGCACGAAGCTCCTGATCGACCGGTTGACCGCCCGCACATTGCCGAGACAGCGTTCGATGCTGAAATCGACATGGGGCAGCAGGTCCGATTTGGTGATGACCACGACCTCGGCGGCCCGGAACATGTGCGGGTATTTCAGCGGCTTGTCGTCCCCTTCGGTGACCGAGAGCATGACGACTTTGGCGCGCTCGCCGAGATCGAACAGCGCCGGGCATACGAGATTGCCGACATTCTCGATCATCACGACCGATTCTCGCGGCGGTTTCAGTGACGCGAGACCGCGTCGCAGCATATCGGCGTCGAGGTGGCACCCCGTCCCGGTATTGATCTGCACCGCATTGCATCCGGCGGCGCGGATGCGGGCGGCGTCGGTCTCGGTTGCTTGATCGCCTTCGATGACCCCGATCGCGAGCCCGCTGCCGAGGTCGCGGATCGTCCGCTCGAGCAAGGTGGTCTTTCCGGCGCCCGGCGAACTCATCAGGTTCAGGGCAAGGATCCCGCGGCCGGCAAACCAGCCGCGATTGCGCTCGGCGAGCAGATTGTTTTTGGCGAGGATCTGCTGCTCCAAGGTCACCACAGCGCCGTGGCTGTGATGGTGATCATGATCGTGGTCATGATGATGGTGGTCGATGATCGTGACCGTGATGATCGTGGCCGTGGTCATGAGAGTGGCCCGGTTCGATCACCGATGCCTCCGCTGTACCGGAGCAGCCGCAGGTCGTGCACATCACGCGATCTCCATTTGCTTGATCCGCAACTCGTCCCCGGCGATGCAGTCGAGACCGGTGGCGCCGCAAGACGCACATATCAAAGAGCGACGTTATTTCCTGCTCCCGTCCACAGTCCGGGCACCGCCCACGCCCCGAGGGCTCGATGATTTCGAGGATCGCGCCTTCGAGCACGGTGCCCTCGGTGCAGACATCGAAACAAAAGCGGAGGGCATCCGGCATCACCCCCGAGAGCCGGCCGATGACCAAGGTGAGCCGTGGACGCGCGCATCACCGGCCCGTTCACCGACCATCTCGACGATGCTCTGCGCGATGCTCAGTTCGTGCACGCCCCGCCCTCAACAGATCCGCGGCAGCTGCTCGCCGACCAGCATGTCGAGAATGCGCGAGCCGCCAAACGGGGTCGTCAGCAACACCGTTTCTTCCGGCGCCTCGGCGACCTCGCCGATGATCGCGGCTTGCCGGCCGGCGGGATGCGATCGCAGCGCCGCGAGGGCGCGATCGGCATCCGGGCCGGCACGATCGCGACGAGTTTGCCTTCGTTGCAATATAGAGCGGGTCGAGACCGAGCAGCTCGCAGACACCGCGGACCTCGTCGCGGATCGGCAGAGCGGTCTCGCGGATCCGCAAGCACAGACGCGAAGCAGTGGCAAATTCATTGAGCACGGTCGCGACACCGCCGCGGGTGGCATCGCGCAGGCAGTGTACCTCGGGACAAGCTGCCAACAAAGCCGCAACGAGCCCGTTCAGCGGCTGACAATCGCTGGCGATCTTAGCCGCGAGGCCGAGATCCGCTCGCTCCTGCAGAATGGCGACCCCGTGGTCGCCGATCGTCCCGCTGACGAGGATCGCGTCACCCGGGCGCGCACGATCGGCGGCGATCGACACGCCTGCGGCTATGACGCCGATACCCGCCGTATTGACGAACAGTTTGTCGGCCGCGCCGCGCGGCACGACCTTGGTGTCGCCGGTGACTATTTTTACGCCTGCCTCTGCAGCGGTGTCCTGCATCGACCGGGCGACGCGGCGCAGCAGCGCGATATCGAGCCCCTCCTCGGCAATGATCGCGCAGCTGAGGAAAAGCGGCCGGGCGCCCCCGACGGCGAGATCATTGACCGTGCCGGCCACCGCCAATCGCCCGATATCGCCGCCGGCAAAGAACAGGGGGTCGACGACATAGGAATTCGTCGTAAAGGCGAGCCGGTCGCCCTGCGCGACCAGCTCGGCGAGGGGCAGTCGCGCCTGATCTTCGAGCGGGTGGAGTGCGGCGTCGTCGAATGTCGTGACGAACACATCTTCGATCAGGTCGTGCATCGCCTTGCCGCCGCTGCCGTGCGCCAAAGTGATGCGCGTGTCGCGCACCTTGCGCGCGGTGCGGGGGACGGTCATTCGGCCGCCTCGGGATGTGCGGCGCGGCGCCGTTCGGCCACTCGCGCGCCACCGTAATTGTAATAGGCCGCACAGGCTCCTTCGCTCGACACCATCAGCGCGCCGAGCGGCGTCTCGGGTGTGCAGGGCCGCCGAACACCTTGCATTGCCACGGCTTGATCACGCCCTTCAAAACCTCGCCGCACTGGCAGGCCTTGGGGTCGGCGATCTTCAGCCCGGGCAATGAGAATTTGCGTTCGGCGTCGTAGCGGGCATAGGCCTCGCGGACACGAACCCCGGAATGATCGATCGATCCGAGACCTCGCCACTCGAAGAACTCGCGCAGCTCGAAGACGCGGCTGATCGCTGCTAGCCCGGGGCCGTTGCCGGACTCGGGCACGACGCGCCGGTATTGGTTTTCGACGTCCAGCGTTCCTCGGCTAGCTGACGCAGAACCATTGCAATCGATTGCAGAATGTCGAGCGGCTCG
>CAWBFS010000066.1:0-35850 GCA_963788085.1 uncultured Alphaproteobacteria bacterium | reverse complement strand
GAGGCCGATCGTCATCAGCTGCATCTGCATGACCAATCGCAGGTTCCGTTCCAGGCACCAGGTGAAGATTTCGCGATTGCGCGTCGGCAGCAGGAAACCCGGCCCCGAAAACGCCGGCGCCTCCCCAATCAGCGCCTTCAGCTCCTGGTTCGTCTCAGCGACGGCATGCGCGGCGAAGGCCACGCCCGTGGCGTAGCCGGTGATTGGCCGAGATGCTCAACGACCCTCGCGGTCTGTGCCGCGATTGTATCGCGCAACTCGACGCCTCGGTCAATCCGTGCATGCGGCGGCACAAGGCGTTGCACGCCGCGATGTCCCCTTCGACGGCGGGCCTCACACAGTATCCGGGGAGGCTCGCGTCGACAGCCCCTCCTTGCATGACCGACAGCGGCTCGCGCGCCTGAAAGCCCAAGGTTGTATAAAGACAAAGCGCGCGATTGTTGTACGCGGCCGCGACTAGCCTGACGCCGGCGAAGCCTTGCGCAGCGAGGTGGTCCATCATCCGCTGCATCAGGCTGCGGCCGATCCCCCGGCTCTCGACCTCGGGATCGACCGTGATCGGCCCGATGCCGGCGATCGGAGAGCGCTGGTCGGCGAAATTGCTGCCGACGATCCGGCCATCCTGCTCTGCCACGATGCCGTAAAACCCGGGGTTATCGAGCGCCGTCGACAGCAGGCCGGTCGCAAACTCGGCCGAGGGATAGGGGCGCGGGAAATTGTGATAGTCCGCTCGCGTCTGGAACGCGCGGTAGGCGATTTCGCCGCAAGCTGCCGCATCCGCCATTTCGGCGCGTCGGATGCTGATCGACACATGCCCTCCTATATTCTAACGACCGCCACCGCGGAGAGGCGTATTTGTTTCGGTCTCGTCCGCACTGTCTGTGAGACGCTCACACAGCGAGGGCAGAATCCGCTGCCCCGACGTATGCGTGGTTCGAAATGCGCCCCGACTTCGCCGGGTCGCTGCTGACCATGACGCCAGCCCCAGAGGGCATGAAGAGTGCCAAAGCGCGTTAGATGGTTAGCTGATACGCTTTTGTCGCCGCCGCACTGAAAAGCGCGGTCTTTTCGTCGGCGGAGCAGCCGGCGGCGATGCGCTTGAAGGCGTTCCACATCACCGGATAGCTGCACATGCCCTTATCGACCGGAAAATTGCTCTCGAACATCGAGCGCTGCGGCGCCGAAGGCGGTGATGCAGGTCTCGATATAGGGTCGCCACGCCTTCTCCAAATCCTCCGAGGAGGGCGGCATGTCGTTCTCGAAAAAAGTGAAACCGGTCAACTTCATGCCAAGCCCGCCGAGCTTTACATAGGTGTTTGGGAAACTCGCGACTTGGCGGACGCCGTCGCGCCATTCCGCAAACGCCTCCTCGCCCTTGCCGGCATAGGGGCCGATCGCGAGCGCGCCGCCGACATGGTTGAGCACGATCGTCGCCTGCGGGAAGGCGCGCGCCAAATCCGCGACATCGCCAGCTGCGTATGAAACAGCCACGCGTCGAAGGCGAGCCCGAGCGAGGCGAGCCCGGCGAACCCTTCGCGGAAATTACGGTCGCGGTAGAGCCCCTGAGGGGCGCCGGAACAATAGATCGAAAGGCTCGGATCCTCGTGCCAGGTCGCGCCGTTGCGGATGCCTTTGAACCGGCCTCCCGAGACCGCGACGTGCTGCTCGAGGATGCCCTTGGCGCCGGCTGCCGATGCGCAGATCGACATTGCCGATGATGCCGGCGCAGCAGCGCGCCGGCCCGTATTTGCCCGACGCGCTCATCGCCGCGACGCCGTTGACGAACTCGGTCTCGCCGAGCGACTTCTGCTCTTGCGGCCCATCGGCCCGATACATCTCGCGGCATTCCTCGAAGCAGGTCGCGACGATGTTGTGCCCGCTGCCGACATCTTCGAGCAGATCCTGGAACAGATAGCGGTTATCGGGCCGATCCCACAGATGATGGTGCGGATCGACGATCGGCAGATCCGGTTCGAGGATCTCTTCGCGGCGCTTGTTCAGCCAGTCCGGCCGAACCGGCGCATGACGTCCCGGCGGTATCGTGGATTGTGGCATATTCGGCTCCTCCCAAAGTTGGCGTTTGGCTCAATTCAACTCTGCCGCGGCGCGGCCCTAATTCCCAGGTTTTTGATCGCCGCGCTACGTTTGCCGGAGGGCATTGTAGATCTAGCGTCCCAGCGGAGGGAACCGATAGACAAGGTGAGGATAAACCTGCTCGGCAAAGAGCCCTTCTTTCTGGACCAAATCCTGTTCCACAGGCTTGAGCGCGCCCAGGCAGTTACTGGTGAGCGGATCGTCGAAGATGATATAAGCCCCCGGGACGGCGTGCTCTTTAGTAAAAACGATAGAGAATCTGACGGACGTATAAATGTCGCAATCGACATGTGAAAGGTAGAACCGTACGCTCTTCGGCCGGGATCTGGCGAACTCCGTCCTGGAACAGCCCTTTGATCAAGACCAGGTTGTCGAGCTTCAGCTCCGTTTTCAGAAGCTGCAGCTCCTCGAAATTTGCGGGGAAGTCACCAGCCCCGTGCATGTCCAGCAACGGATCAGAAGCCGGCATGCCCGTGAAGGTGTCGAGGGCGAACACCTTGGAAGGCTTGCCGAGGCGTTTGCTCAGGGCGGCCATAAAGATCGAGGAGCCGCCAGTGTAAGCCCCGAATTCTATGATGTTCCCTGACATCTCGGAGTACTTGATGATCAAAAAAAGGTTCATAAGACGGTGGGGCGCGACTATGCTTCTCCCACGGGACGCAGCCATGGCTGCGATCCAATCCGGATCTTGCTCGATGAAGGGCACGAGATTTCCGTACTCCAACCCGGTTCCTCTAAGATAGCCAGCGCCAATATTGCGACCTGCTTCTATCCCGGGATTCTCGTCCACAGCGGCCGTTTGCAAAAGTTGGAGCTTCTCCAGTTCTGGATGCATCGTGGCGGCAGGCGGCGGGTTTTGCGAACCCTGGTGCTTTGGGATCTCGGGAAGCCTACCGGCGTCGGCCGTCGAGCCCGCCAGACGATTAAATAGCCTTCGAAACTGTGACCCCGATTTGCGCCTGCGTCTGCTAGGCATCGAGCCTGCCAAATGCTGAAATCGCGTCCGAAATTCGCTCGACATCAGGAACGCGAGACGCAGTTCGTCGACAGACCGGTACCCACGGTGTCGGTCAATCATTTGCTCGCTCTCCGGCGCACGTCCGAGGATAAATTTGTAGGCGTTGATTACGTCCTCGCGCGAAAGGAGCTGATTGTCGCTCATCCCCGCATTCCGCTCGACGTGAGGCTACAATTGCGGATCATCGTGCGAAGTGTCCCCTGCACAAAATCAAGCCGAAACACTGCTGGACGAGCGTCGTCGAGTATCACCAGCCAGTATAGCCACTGCCTGGTCGGCGATTGTTTCTGGCGCGATCTGCTTCATGCATAGATGGTCGTTCGGGCATTCCTCGAATTTGTCGTATCCGCAGGGCGAGCACGGCACCAGCGCCATCACCGCGCGAACACTATCGCCGCGCGGCCCCCATTCCTGCGGCTGGTGACTGCCGGAGTAGATCGCGAGGGTCGGCGTGCCGCAAGTCGCAGCGAGGTGGGCGACCCCCGAATTATTGGCAATCACCAGATCCGCCGCTCGGACGATTTCCGCGGTTCCAAACCAGTCGCTGGCGCCGGCAAGATTGGTGATGCGGGGGTCCCGTCCGTTCTCCTCCAGGATCCGCTCGAGTTGGCGATGTTGCGCGCCGGAGCCGACGAGAACGATCCGGCAATCAGTTCTGTCGAGCAGCAGCGCGATCAGTCGTGCGTAATTCGCGATCCCCCAGTCGCGCAGCTCCGAATTGCTGAGCGGTGAAATGACGACCTGCTTCGGCGATGCGCCCCGTCCCGTGATCGCAAACCTGGGGGGCGCTCCGGCGAACAGGCCGCGGGGATAGAGGCTGCGCGTTCGCTGTTCGATCAAATCGACGAGCAACGAGATCTGTTCGCCAATGTGCAGCTCCGAACGTTTGAACCGCGCCGTCGATCCGTCGATCAACTCGATCCGGACCCCGAAGAACCGCAAACGGGAGCGAATGGGACGCCCCCGCGCGTGAATGCGGAATTCGTAGAGGGCGCCGGGGTCGTCATTGGTGAATTCGAGTGCCGCGCCGCGCGGCTCTCCGCTGTGCGACCACGAGACCCGCCCGGTTGCGATTGTCTCGGAACCCGCATTCCGGGTCGCGTCGATCACCACCCTGACCCGCGAAAGGCGCGGCAGCGCGGCCAGCAGGCGCAGTCCGAAATGTGCTCGAAATCTGCCTCGCGGCAGCAGGATGTACGGCCCGAAAACGAGATGCCGTGTTGGTGACCGAGAAATCGTTCTCGTGGAAGAACGGCGTGCGTTTCGGCATGCACGAATTCGAAACGGTCGGGCTCGATCGAGATCCACCGGCCCTCACTCTCACGCCGCTCGAATTGCGGCGGCAGCACGATGTCCAGAAACGGGTAACGGGCTCGCAGCCCGATCCCGCACCGCATAGCGGCCTCGACATGTTCGAGCAGCAAACGGGTGTCCTCATCCACCCGCAGATCAATCGCGATGTCGAAGGCGCCGCGGCAGACTTCGCGGAAGCGCTCCAAGTCTTCGAAAGGCTCCCCGGTCCACAAGGCTCCGTTTTCGGGGAAGAAATCGTAGGCGCGGACCTCGTCGGCGACGCCGAGCCGCCGCGCGAGCTCGACGTTCCACGACCCGCAAACCAGGGTGATGTGATCCGCTGGAAAGACTTCTACGCAGCCTCTTCAGGGCGGGCAATCCGATCAGGAAGTCGCCGTAATGGTCGAGCTTCAAGCACGAGCAGCCGCCGGGCGCGCCGCCCCTCGAATGCGAATTGATAGACCGCGACAGGTCCCCGAGGACCTGCGGCGACCTCGGCCGAGTAACTGCCGCCCCGTAACGGCGGCAGCGGGAAGTCGGGCGGGCTTGCGGCTTGTGACATCATTGCGACCGGGCGGACGCAGTTATGGCCGATCTCTGCGGAGCGGGCAAATAGGCGGCCGCAATTCCCGCATGCGCTTCGCGTCGCACTGTGGCTAAATACCCAAACCACTGCCGGCCCCCGGGGTGCCTTCATGCCGAAAGTCGAACCACATCGTCTTTCCGCCACCAGCTTGGTTCGCCTCGTCGGGCGCGGCGAGTTGACGGCCGAAGCTGTCGTCCGGAGCTGCCTCGAGCGGATCGCCGAACGTGAGCCGGTGGTGCGTGCGTGGAGCCACTTAGCCGCGGAATTGGCGTTGGCCAGCGCACGCGAGCTCGGCAAGGCACGGCAAACCACTCTGCTCGGCGGCGTGCCGTTCGGCATCAAGGATATTTTCGATACCGCCGACATGCCGACGACCTATGGTTCACCAATTTATACCGGCTGCCGGCCCGCAAGTGACGCCGAGCGCTGCGGCATTGCCGCGCGCCGCCGGCGGCATCCTGCTCGGCAAGACGGTCACGACCGAATTCGCCAACCGTCATCCCGGCCCGACCACAAACCCGCACGATCCCGATTTTACGCCGGGCGGTTCGTCGAGCGGCTCGGCGGCGGCGGTTGCCGACTTCATGGTGCCGCTCGCCATCGGAACGCAAACCGGCGGCTCGGTGATCCGGCCGGCCGCCTATTGCGGGGTCGTCGGGTTCAAGCCGAGTTTCGGGCTTTTTCCGCCGGCCGGCATGCGGATCAACACCGAGGCGTTGGATACAGTCGGCATCATGGCGCGCTCGGTCGGCGATATCGCGCTGTTCCGCGCGGCGATGATGGCGATCCCTTACACGGCTCCGGCGATCCCGCAGACCGCGCCACGGCTCGGCCTGTGCCGCGGCCCGCACTGGGACGACGCGCAGCCGGAGGGCAGGGCCGTGCTCGAGGGCGCGGCCGAACGCCTCGCTGCCGCCGGTGCCGCCGTCGGCGAGACCGAGCTGCCGGCGGAATGCGCCCAAGCGGACGAGTGGCAGAGGGTCCTCGGGTCGTTCGAGGGCTTGCGCAACCACATGCCCGAACTCTACCGGCACGAGGCCCTGTTGAGCCCGGAGCTGCGCAACGAAAAGATCGCACTCGGCCGTGAGCTGACGCTCGACGCCTTCCGTGCGGCTTGCCGCGGCGCCGAGAAGGCGCGGAGAGCCGCGCAAGACTGGGCCTCGGGCTTCGATGCGATCCTCACACTGCCGGCTCCCGGCCAAGCCCCGCGCGGGCTCGCCAACACCGGCTCGGCGGTTTTCAACGCGCTGTGGACACAGCTTTACATGCCGTGTCTAACCCTGCCGGCCGGAAGCGGCCCGAACGGGCTGCCGGTCGGCATCCAGCTGGTCGCTCGCCGGCACGCGGACGAGGCTCTGCTCCAGGTCGCGCTCTGGGTCGAACAGCGGCTCCGCCAGGGAGAACGGCGATGAACACCCCGGAGCGTCTCACCGCCTCGGAGGCGGCCGCCCAGCTGACGGCCGGCACACTGACCGCCGAAGCACTCACTCGCGCCTGCCTCGAGCAAGCCCGCGCCGGCGCCGAAATCAAAGCCTGGGCTTGGCTCGACCCGGAACAGGCGATCGCGCAGGCTCGGGCGGTCGACCGCGCCGGGCGTAAGGGCCGGCTGGGCGGTGTTCCGGTCGGGATCAAGGACATCATCGACACGGTCGACATGCCGACCGGGCACGGCTCACCGATCTACCCCGGAAACCGGCCGTTTGCAGATGCGGCCTGCGTCGCGCTGATCCGGGCCGCCTCAGGCGTGATCCTCGGCAAGACGGTGACGACCGAGTTCGCCAACCGCCACCCGGGACCGACCGTCCATCCGCACAATGCCGACCATACGCCGGGCGGCTCGTCGAGCGGCTCGGCCGCAGCCGTTGCAGATTTCCAGGTTCCGTTGGCCCTCGGCACTCAAACCGGGGGGTCGGTGATCCGCCCGGCCGCGTTCTGCGGCGTCATCGGGTACAAGCCGAGCTTTGGCGAGTTCAGCCGGGTCGGCGTCAAGATGCAGTGCCACAATCTCGACACCCTGGGGATCATCTGCCGCAGCCTCGAGGACGTCGCGCTGCTCCGCGGCGTGCTGCTGGCACAGCAGCCGCACCGGGTAGACCGCCGGTCCGCCGCCCCGCGAGTCGGCTTCTGCCGCACCCCTGCCTGGGAGCACGCCGACCGGGATACCCAAGCGCTGCTGCAGCGCACCGCCGAAGTTCTGGCAGCCGCAGGCGCCAAGGTGCGAGAGATCGCGCTGACCCCCCCGGACATCCTCGACGACCACCGCCGCATCTTCGAGTTCGAAGCCGCGCGCAATTACGCCTACGAGTACGAGGTCCACGCCGAAAAATTGAGTCCGGCCTTGCGCGACGGGCTGCTCGCACCCGGCCGCGCCCTGCCGCTCGCCGCCTATGTCGAGGCGATCGAGACGGCGGAGGCGTTTCGCCGCAACCTCGACGATCTCTTCACCGAGGTTGACGTGCTGCTCGCCCCGAGCGCCGCCGGCGAGGCCCCCAAAGGCCACGGCTCGACCGGCGACGCTCGTTTCAACGCGATCTGGACATTGGCATGGACGCCCTGCGTGACTTTGCCCGCCGGCAACGGCCGCAGCGGTTTGCCGCTCGGCATCCAGCTGGTCGGCCCCCGCTTCCGCGACGAGGCGTTGCTCGATGCGGCGGCCTGGGTCGAAGCCCGACTGCACTGATCTTTTCTGACCACCACCGAAGGAGAGGAGACGACATGCTTTACGAACTGCGCGTCTATCATTGTGTGCCAGGCCGGCTTCCGGACCTCCTGAAGCGGTTCGACACGATCACAACCAGAATTTGGCAGCGGCACGGCATCGAGCAGGCCGGGTTCTGGACCGTCGCGATCGGCGATTCCAACCAGACGCTCTATTATTTCCTCAAATGGGAATCATTGGCCGACCGCGAAAAGAAATGGGCCGCCTTCCAGGCCGATCCGGAATGGATCAGCGCGCGGGCCGAGACCGAGAAGAACGGCGCCATTGTCGCCCGCGTCGAAAACCAGATCCTGCAACCGACCAGCTTCTCGGCGGTGAAATAAAATTTCCCCGCGGAGAAACCGAGGACAGGTAGGCGCTTGGTAACCATTTGCCGCGACCTCGTCGCACTTCAGCAAACGGCCGGTTCGAGCAGCGTATCGCCAAGTGCGACTTCGCCGCCTGCCACCACCTCGGCGTAGACGCCCATATTGATGTGGCCGAAAGAGCGGCCGAGGGCGGCGACGATGTCGAGGTCGCGTTTCGCGGTGAGGGGGTTGACCTGGGTCGCCGCACATCTGGTGATCGGCGAGACCACCCGTAGCCGCGCGGCTCCGAGGGTGATTTCCGAGTCGATCCAGTCGTGCTCGCTCCACGCCGATGCCCCGTCGAAATAGACATTCGCGCGAAATCGGATGGGATCGACCGGCACGCCCATCGCCGCTTCGAGCGCCGCGATGCTCGCGCGGTTAATCAGAGAGACGTATTTATCTGTCGTCGCATTCGGTTTGCGGCGCGCATCGGCAAAGGCGTGCCCCGGCGCTTCGACGACGCGCAGCGGTCCGTTCACGGCGCCACCGAGGAAATCGGCGAAAAATTCTGCGACCAGCGTGCGTCCCGCCGTCTCGGTCATCCGCTCGCGCAACAATAGCCGGCCGTCTTCAGTAATCGTCAATTCGCCGCTTTCCGCGTCGAAGCGGGTCTGCAGCTGCGCGAGCTTTTCGTCGCGCATCAGCATGATGAAATGGATCTTCGAGAGCCATTCCGGGCGCTGCGGATCGAAGAGCGTCGAGCCGAGCGCGATCGCAAAGCGCCGATCGTGCGGCAGGCATTCGCCGGGGACGAGCGCTACGCGATCCATTCTTTCGGCGCTCAGGCCCTTTACCGGGTAGCGGTAGATCGCGGTAACGGCGACGGCCATATCGGCAGCCTACCCTCTCGACCTCCCACGGACAACAGGAGCGGGTAGCGGGTCTGTTTGAATTGTAACGGTCAGGATAATGGCCGGATCGCACGGTGAAGAAAGGCATTGCCACCGGTCCGACGATTTCAGCACCGAAATACAAGTGCTATGGTGCCCGAAACCGCAGAGTGGGAGGAAGGGATGGCAGGGGTGCGCGGGAGCTGCCTGTGCGGCGGCGTCAAATTCGAGATCACCGGGCCGCTTACTGGGTCGAGTGGAGTGTGACGCGGGTGGCTTCAGGTCGACCCTATCTGTTGCCGCCCCTTTCGTGTGGCGGTGCCTCACTAGGTCGCCCGTTGCTCCCGTTTCCACACCCCGCTCATCGAACCGGACATGCAGATTTGCCGCATCCGGCTCTCGGACAAGACGTCACGCCTTCACCCACGACGGGCCGCGACCAAGCTGTGCCAGCCGTACGAGCCCGAAATGCCCGTAGAGGTGCGAAAGTGGATAGCTCCCGCCCTTGTGTCGCCTGACCTTGTGCTTGCATCGCAGCCACCGGCACAACCGCACAGCCGTGTAGTTGTCGAGTGCGCGATAGGCTTTTCAGTGGTACCAACATTGAAGTAATTCGCCCATCCGCGAAGCGCGCGGTTCAACTGATCCACCAGCTTTGTCGTCTCCTGCCAAGTACCCTTTCGGTCGGTCAGCGCGTGACTCTGTCGACCATGCGCTTGATGCTCTTCTTTGATGGCCGGTAGCCCAGCCGGGCCTTGCCCGTCACCGGAGAGTACATCTGCCCGAACGTATAGCCCAAGAAGTCAAACTCCCCCTCCGGAACCCTGCAGATCCGTGTCTTCTCCTCATTCACTGTCAGCTTCAGCTTTCCCATGATCTCGCGCAGGTGGGCAGCGCCTTCTCCGCGCTGCCCCTTCGGCACAGGATCACGAGATCGTCCGCATAAGTGATGAGGCGAGTGCCGAGGCTTTGCTCAAGCCCGAGCTTCTTCCACCCCAGCACAAACCGGCGCATGTAAAGATTGGCCAGCAGTGGTGAGAGCGGTGAGCCCTGCGGAATGCCGCGCCGGCTATCCCGAGCCTCCGTCGTGCGTGTCGTCCGGCCCCGTTCGTCGGTTTCTTCCACGGTGCATTCCAGCCACATCTTGATCAGATGCAGCACGCGCCGATCAACAATCCGACGCGCCACCGACTTTAGCAGGTCGGCATGCGAAATGCTCCCGAAGTAGTCCGCGAGATCCGCGTCGACGACCTCCGGTGACCCCGGAACAGCCGCTCCTCCACCTCTACGACTGCTTGCTGGGCGTTTCGCCCGGCGCGGTAGGCGTAGATTTCCGGCGGCAGATCGGCTTCGAAGATCGGCACCAGCACCAGCAACGTGGCTGTCATGCAGACCCGATCCCGCACGCTCGAGATGCCCAGCGGCCTCAGTTTGCCGTTGGCTTTCGGTATAAACACTCGTCTGATCGGCTCCGGCCGGTAAGTCTCCTGCCTGAGGGCAATCGCCAGTTCCGCCAGCCATCGCTTGATCCCATACGCCTCGATGTCCGCAAAGTCCTGGCCATCGATGCCCGGCGCGCCCTTGTTCGAGCGGCACTGGGCATAGGCATGCGCCAGAATGTCGTCGCGGCTGATCTTGTCGTACAGAGCGTAGAAGCGATAGCCGGCCTCGGCCTTAGCTTTCGCGTGTAACGCCGTCTGCAGTTTCTGAACACTTTTCGGAGTTGCTAGGTCGCCCAATCTCCAGGTCCCTCACCACGTGCTGCGTCGGTCTTGAACTGAGCCCCCTTCCCTCCCCCGGCATTACCCGGCTTCAGCGGTACTACGGACCTCTCCGCCACCCCAGTGCGCCCGGCCTGTCCCTCGCGGGCGTCCGGTTGATCATCCCTGATCACGCATTGGCGCTTCCCATGTTGCGCGCGCTTTCCTTGTGTACATGCTGCCGCCACTACCCCGGTGCAGCGGCTGGGCGTATTCCTCGCTCATCTCACCCAGCCGTGTCAGCCTTCCCCGGAAGGGGCGCCGGGTCGGCCTGCACATCGACATTTTCGAGATCCCATGGCGTCTTGCGAGGTAGCGATCGATTGCCGCGCAAGGTGAAAGAGTTGCTGCCACCCATTTTGGAGCTGACCATGAACATCACGACTGATCAACTCTGAAGCACCGACCGCTATTCGTACCGACCTTGGAGCAATCTTCGTTTCGCTGGAGTTGAGCCCGTCGAGCTCGCTGATCACCTCGCTGTCGCCGCGCCGTGGAGAGAAGATGTCGAAGCATACCGTGCGGCGCGGCGATGTTAGCGCACTGCTGCAGCGCTTTGCGCAACTCAGAGAGAAGGCGCGAGCGCGCACTGACAAAGGTCTTCCCGCTGATCGTCATCCAGAAGCTGCGCTCTATCGCTTCTGTATTGATCTGTGCTGCAAAATGAGAGAATAGAAAGCCATGTTGTCTATCCGGCCTCTATTGCGACATCGCGACGCCGCCGCGGCGAAGACCGACAAGATCGACGCGAAACGCTGTTCGCTCGCTGCTTGCCTACAAGCGTGCGAACCTCTCGTATGTTCAATAGTCAAGCGCCCACTCCCGAGGAGAGACCAACGCCGCTCTGCCGCGAGCGCAAAGTGCTGACCGCCGAGAGAGTGCTGCACGTCAATCGCATCAAGGCCTAATATTTTGTCAGGCATCTCCGGTATCAGCCGCTGCGCCGCGATCGACGCCAGCGGCTCGAACAACTCCAAACCGGCGATGGCCGTCCCCTTCCTCCAGCATCTTAAAGCGCTCGTCAACCGTGAGCTCGATCGGCTCGAACTTCTTCTCAAACAGATCAAGACCGTGTAGGGCGCGCGGGACGCGTTGCTCGCTGCGGCGTAAACCGCCATGCCGGCCCCGGCAGCGATGTTGCTTGACATAAAAGGCATCGGATTTGAGTTCATCGCCATACTTTGGTCGGAAGGGCTATTCCGACACTTCGAAACCGACGCCAGCTCGCCGCTTATGCGGGTCTGGCCCGACACCCTGGCAGAGTGGTGCATCGATCGAGAGCAGGGGTGTCCAAAGCCGGCAATCCACGACTGCGAACAACATTGATCCAGCTCGCCTAGCTATAGCTGCGCAATCAGCTATATCAGCGCTCACCATCTGGTTTCACGACGCGTCCGAGCGAAGGGGCCGCCTGCGCAAGACGACCATCGTGGCGCTCGCGCGAAAGCTGCTCGTCGCGCTCTGGAAATATGTGACCGCCGGTGTCGTTATCGAAGGTGTTACGATGAAGGTCGCTTAACGAATACACCAAACCGTAATCCCGTCATCTCCCAGGACCTGATCAGTCCTGGCGGATCCAGGTAGACGAACCGAAGCAAGCCATTGCCTGAAACGCCGCTTTCGAGAATGGTTCTCGTCTTCCTTAGCCCTTGCCCGCCGCAAGCGGGATCTTGTTGTAGCCGTCATGAGCGGCGACCGCATGTGAGGTTGATCGTGCTCGGAAACGGGCCGCGTCACGCAATTGGGCTCGACCTCGGATACCGAGCAGTACTGGAGATTTTCCGATGTCACCCTGATAAAAGACTTGACCTGTACCAGCTCTCATGTGAGGCTTGCTCGGCGTTCACTCGCGTTGCGGCCTGCACACTCGCGCTGTCACCAATTCGTGACACGCTAATCGAAGGCTTCAGCCATTTCGTTACCTCCATGACTGCTCCGATTGCTTCCGGCTGGAGCGAATTGCCGGGTGGGACTTGCACCCACTGGAAAGCGCCGCCTTGTCACGGCGCACCCCCTGAACTGTCATTGCGTGCAGTGCCGGAAGCAACACGGGGCCGTGTTCCGCAGCCGCGTGCGGGTCCGAGTTCGACGATTTCAAATGGCTCCAGGGAGAAGAGCTCGTGAAGTACTACGAATCCTCACCGGGATTCCTCCGCGGTTTTTGTGGAAATTGCGGCTCAGCGATCGTCAACCGCCCTGGCCCAAACTACCGGTTTCTCGCCAACAACCCAGGGGCAATAGCTGAATTTGGCGTGCCCCTTGGTATCCTCGACGATGATCCGGGCGTCCGTCCGGCGGAGCACATTTTCGTAAGCGAAAAGCTCCCCTGGTTCGAGATCACGGACGACCTACCGCAACACGAGAAGCTGCCGACGAGCATCTGACCGGTGAGACCCGATGCCTCTCCGGGGATGTACACAATGCGCCCGAAGGGCCCGTGTTACAATCAGTAAAGCTGACCCACGCTTTCCTGTACTTTGGCCAGCGGCATCGCGCGAACCCGATGCCGGACCCGAAAATTGCCGCAATGGCATGGTACGGACCAGCTCCGCAGCTTTGTGGTGCAAATTCTTTCTCGTGCCGGGCGGAGCGAGGCGGGGGCGAGTTCGGCGGCGCCATTTGCTGTTATTTAGGGCGAAGAACAGCCAGGATCAGCGGCGAGTTTGCTGTTATCTCGCGGTTGGGGTGAGCAGAAAGCGAGAATTTCCGTGGGGCTGGCGGGGTTGCTGGCTGCTCTTTCGCTGCATTAACAGCGGTATCAGCGACGGCAGTTCCATCCTGTACACCGGCGGAAAAGGTGCGCCTCACGCTTGCGTTTGCGAAAGGCGGCGGCGCGCCGTCACGTTCGAGTGATCGGCGTAGCGGGACTTCGATAGCGGCTCGATTGCTGATACGCTGGGATTCTGCCCGGAACCCTGCTGGAGAGGGAAATGGCAATGCATTCCCGCATCTCGTCGATTGCCCTGGCTGCAGGCGCCGCCGCCGTGCTGGCGCTATCGCCGGCCTCGGCACAGCAGCAGGCGGCGCCGGGACAAGGCTCTGCTACGAACGAAGAGCTGGCGCAGAATTTCCAGGCCGAGCATGAGATCGGCCGGCGCTACCATTTCGACCCCAACGACCTGCCGCCGCCGAAGACCGGGCCGATCGTTGCCGACCGGTCGATGATCGTGCCCTTCAACGGGCAGAAATTGGAGGTGCCGCCGGGCTTCACCGCGGCGCCGTTCGTGACGGGTCTCGTCAATCCGCGGCGGCTGCTCGTGTTGCCAAACGGCGACGTGTTGGTCGCCGAGCAGAGCGCCGGCTATGTGACCCTGTTGCGCGACGACGGCGAGGGCCGCGCCAAATGGATCGACCGCCACGTCGAGGACCTCAACCGGCCCTACGGCCTCGCGTTGCGCGGCGACGAGATCCTCGTCGCCGACCAGGACGCGATCTGGCGCGTGCCGCACAGTCGTCGGCAATTTGCGGGCCGGCCGCCCGGTGCCGCCGCAAAAGGCCGAAGAGGTGCCGCCGGACGAGCGCAAGCCGGTGCCGGGCGCCTACGGCGCGGAATTGCTGACGAAAAAAGGCGTCTTCGGCATCCCGGTCGGCCACCAGAACAGGCATCTGGCGATCGACCCCAAAACGGGCGGCCTCTATGTCGGGGTCGGCTCTGCGGGCAATCTCGGCGTCGAGCCCGAACCCAAGGCGACGATCCAGCGCTTCGATGCCGATGGCTCGAACCAGACGACGGTCGCCTCCGGCACCCGCAACCCGACGGCGCTCGCCTTTCATCCGCAGACCGGCGAATTGTGGGCGGTCGTGCAGGAGCGCGACGGGCTCGGCGACAATCTGCCCTCCGATTACCTGATCCGCGTGCAGCAGGGCGGGTTCTACGGCTGGCCCTACGCTTATATCGGCAAGCACCCGCAGCCCGGGTTCGCGCAGCTCGCACCCGACAAGGTGGAAGCGACGATCACGCCCGACCTGCTTGTTCCAGGCCACTCCTCGCTGCTCGACCTCGTCTTCTACGACGCCGACCAGTTCCCGGCGGAATACAAGGGCAGCCTCTTTGTCGCGCTGAAGGGCTCGTGGAACCGCTCGATACCGACCGGCTACAAAGTTGTGCGCGTGCCGTTCAAGGACGGCCGGCCGGAGGGGTATTACGAGAATTTCGCGACCGGGTTCTGGGCTTCCGGCGAACAGCGCGCCGAGGTCTGGGGCCGCCCCGCTGCGCTCGCCGTCGCCAAAGATGGCGCCTTGCTCGTCGCCGACGACACCGGCGGCACGATCTGGCGGATTTCCTATAAGGGCCCGCCTGCCGAGCATGCCGGCGGACCTGCCGAGAGCACCGGGTCCGAGGCGAAAAGGCGGTGATCGATCTCGACACGCTGGAGGCCGCGGCGGCGCTCGTTCATCGGGTGGTGCCGCCGACCCCGCAATATTGCTGGCCACTGCTGTCCCGGCGGGTCGGCGCCGAGCTGTGGGTCAAGCATGAGAACCACACGCCCATCGGCTCCTTCAAGATCCGGGGCGGGCTGGTTTATCTCGATGCGGTCAGGCGGTCGCAGCCCGATATTCGGGGCGTGGTGACCGCAACCACGGGCAATCATGGTCAGAGCATCGCGCTCGCTGCCGCGAGGCTGGGGGTCGATGCGACGATCGTCGTGCCCCACGGCAACAGCATCGAGAAGAACCGGGCGATGGCGGGGTTCGGTGCGCGGCTCGATCGAGGCCGGGCACGATTTCCAGGCCGCGTTCGAGCACGCGACCGAGTTGGCCGAGCGCGAAAGGCGGCATTTCGTCCGCTCCTACGACCCGCTGCTGGTGCGCGGCGTCGCCAGCTACGGGCTCGAACTGTTCCGCGCGGTTCCCGATCTCGATCTGGTCTATGTCCCGATCGGGCTCGGCAGCGGCATCTCGGGGGTGATCGCGGCGCGCGACGCGCTGGGGCTTCGCACCGAGATCGTCGGCGTCGTTGCCGCCAATGCCCCGACCTACGCGCTGTCCTTCGCCGCCGGCGCGCCGGTCAGCACCAATTCCGCCGACACGATGGCCGGCGGGCTCGCCGTGCGGGTGCCGGACCCGGAGGCGCTCGACATCGTCCGCCGCGGCGCCGCGCGCATCCTCACCGTCTCTGAGGCCGAGATGCGCCGCGCGATGCGCATCCTGTTCAGCGACACCCACAACATCGCCGAGGGCGCCGGCGCCGCAGCCCTCGCCGCGGCGTTGCAGGAGCGCGGCCGGCTCGCCGGCAAGCGGGTCGCCGTCATCCAATCCGGCGGCAATATCGACCGCAGCCTCTTCGCCGAAATATTGGCGGAGGAAGATGAGGAATGAAGGCGACCGCGATTTGTAACTGCGCCGCCGATCTCGCGGGCGATGACGAGCGGAAGATTGCGTCGGGTCGGCTGCCCACGTATTCTCTGGCGCAGCAACGCCCGGTTGCATCTGGGTCGCAGGGAGGATGAGATGAGGGTCAAGACGGCATTTGCATTGACGGCGCTCGCGATCGCGGTCTTTGGCCTCGGCGCCGGCAGCGCATTCGCGCAGAGCGAGCAGTTCATTCCGCGCCTCGTCTATCGCACCGGCCCCTATGCGCCGAACGGCATCCCGTTTGCGGACGGCTATGCCGATTATCTCGACATGATCAATGCGCGCGATGGCGGCGTCGGCGGTGTCAAGATCACCTACGAGGAATGCGAAACCGGCTACAACAACGACAAGGGCGTCGAGTGCTACGAGCGGCTCAAGAACCATGGACCGACCGGCGCCAGTCTCGTCGACCCGCTGTCAACCGGGATCACCTATGCGTTGATCGAGCGCGCCACTGCCGACAAGATCCCGGTCGTCTCGATGGGCTACGGCCGCGCCGACGCCAGCTACGGCGCAGTGTTCCCGTATGTCTTTACGTTACCCGCCACATATTGGGCGCAGGCCGATGCGATGGTCAAATATGTCGGGGATCAGATAGGCGGCCTCGACAAGCTGAAGGGTAAGAAGCTCGGCCTCGTCTATATCGATATCGCCTACGGCAAGGAGCCGATCCCGACATTTGAAAAATTGGCGCAGAAATACGGCTACACCTTCCTCAAATACCCGGTCTCGGCACCCGGGATCGAACAGTCGGCGACCTGGCTGCAGATCCGCCAGCAGCGGCCGGACTGGCTGTTCATGTGGGGCTGGGGGGTGATGAACTCGACTGCGATCAAGGGAGCGGCCTCGGTCGGATATCCGATGGACCACTTCATCGGCGTGTGGTGGTCAGGCTCCGAGCCCGATGTCGTGCCGGCCGGCGACGCGGCGATCGGCTATAAATCCGGTACCTTCCACGGCGCCGGGCAGGATTATGGCGTGGTCAAGGACATCCTCAAATACGTCTATGACAAGAACGGCGGCCACACGACGCGGGACAAGGTCGGGGAGGTGCTCTACAACCGCGGCGTCATCAATGCGATCTACGACCTCGAGGGGATCCGCACCGCCCAGGGCAAATTCGGCAAGAAGCCGCTAAAGGGCGAAGACGTGCAATGGGGGTACGAGCACCTCGACATCACACCGCAGCGCATCTCTGAGCTCGGCGCCGACGGGCTGATGGTGCCGATTGCGCTGTCCTGCGACAATCACGAAGGCAACGGCAAGGTCCGCATCCAGCAGTGGGACGGCAAGCACTGGAAATTCGTTTCCGATTGGATCCAACCGGACCGCTCGATGCTGACCGAGATGTACAAGGAATCAGCGCTGGCCTACGCGAAAGAGAAGGGCATCACCCCGCGCGACTGCGAAAAGGTGATGTGAGAAAGGTCGCGGTACGCGCCCGCCATGTTCCATGCGCAGGCGCTCCTTGCCGTCAACAACATCGAGGTCATCTACAACCACGTCGTCTTGGTGTTGAAGGGCGTCTCGCTCGAAGTGGCGGAAGCCGGCATTGTCGCCCTGCTCGGCGGCAATGGCGCCGGCAAGACGACGACATTGAAGGCAATCTCCAACCTGCTGCGCGCCGAGCGCGGCGAGGTGACGAAGGGCTCCATCACCTTTGACGGCGAGCGTACGGACGCTCTCGATGCTGCCGAAGTGGTCCGTCGCGGGCTGATCCAGGTCATGGAAGGGCGCCATTGCTTTGCGCATCTGACGGTCGAGGAAAATCTACTGACCGGCGCTTACACGCGGCATGACGGCCGCGCCCGGATCGCCGAGGATCTCGACAAGGTCTACAGCTACTTCCCGCGACTCAAGACCCGGCGCCACGCCATTGCCGGATATACCTCAGGCGGCGAGCAGCAGATGACGGCAATCGGCCGGGCGCTGATGTCGAGGCCAAAAATGATTCTGCTCGATGAGCCCTCGCTGGGTCTCGCGCCGCAACTGGTGGAGGAGATTTTCGCCATCGTCGACCGGCTGAACGCGAATGAGCATGTCGGGTTTCTTGTCGCCGAGCAGAACACCAATATCGCGCTGCGCCACGCCCGATACGGCTACATTCTCGAAAACGGGCGGATCGTCATGGACGGGACCGCTGCCGATCTGCGCAGCAATGAGGACGTCAAGGAATTCTATCTCGGGCTCTCGACGACCGGGCGGAAGAGTTACCGCGACGTGAAACACTACCGCCGCCGCAAACGTTGGCTCGCTTGAGAACCATGACGCGCGCGGAAATTTCCGCCTCGTCTCGCCCGTTATCGGGCTCGTCAACGGGCGGGGGTCGAAGGTGAAAATAGTATTCGGGTTGTTCGGGGCGGCGCTGGCGGGGCTGGCCTTTGCGGCATATGCACAGGGGTTGCCGCCGGGCTCCTATCAGCAAAGCTGCAGGGATTTCAGAATGCAGGGCGGCACCTTGACCGCGGTCTGCCGTAGAGCCAACGGACGCGGCGATCAGCTGACGGCCCTCAATGTCACGCATTGCGTCGGCGACATCGGCAACAACAACGGCCAGTTGGTCTGCAATGGCGGCCGGCCTGCTACACCAGCGCCGCCGCCACCGCGAGAAGCCCAGGCGCCTGGCTATCCGGCGCCGGGATATGCACCCCCGCCCGGGTATCCCACGCCGGGTTATGCGCCGCCGCCCCGTTACGGGGAAGAGCATGGCTACCGAGAGCGGTGCGAGGGATTAAGGCATGAAGAGCACGAGCTGCGCGACAGGCTCGCCTACACCCCCTACGGCGAGGAGCGCGAGCGTCTGCAATACCGCCTCGGCCGGGTCCAGGCCGAACGGGAGCGCTGCCGGCGTCCCTGAAGCCGTGCAGGTCAGTTTCGGTAACTGGGATCGAGCTTGTCGGCGAGCCGCAACAATGCCGGCCATTCGCGCTGGCCCTGCAGCCGCGGCTCGTTGCCGGAGAACAAGGCCGCTTGGCGCTCACACGTCTCGCGCGATGGCACCACCATCTTGGCCCCCGCCGCGACCGCAGCCATGATCTTCAACTGCGCCTCGGCAGAGCGTTCAAAATGATAAGTGAGCGAGAACGCCTCGGCGACATTGCGGCCGGTCGCCAGCAGACCGTGATTGCGCAGCACTAGAACCGGATGCTGATCGATGCTCTGCTGCAGCCGCTCGCGCTCGTCGAGGTCGAGCGAGACCCCCTCGTAATCGTGGTAACCCAGCCGGTTGTAGAACCGCATCGCCCATTGGCTCAGTGGCAATAGCCCTTCCTCGAGCGCACCGACGGCAATGTCGGCTTCGGTGTGGGTGTGGATGACGCATTGGACATCCGGGCGGCCCATATAAATCGCGCTGTGGATCACGTATCCGGCCCGGTTGGCCTCGTGTTCGGATGGCTCGACGAGATTGCCGTCGAGATCCATCTTCAGGAGGTTGGACGCTGTGATCTCGTTGAACATCAGCCCCATCGGGTTGATCAGGAAATGATTGGGCTCACCCGGCACACGCGCAGAATTATGGGTGAGGACCAGATCGTCCCAGCCGAAATGAGCGATCAGCCGATAGCAGGCGGCCAGATCGATCCGCAGCGCCCACTCTTCCGGGTTGATGTTACGAGGTCCTGCGGAAAGCCGTGTCTCGAGGGTGTCCATTGGTGTTCTCCAGTTCTGGTAAATGGTCTTGTTTTTATCGTCAGCAGCCCCTCACCCTCCCGCTAGCGCGGGCCCCTCCCTCTCCTCCGCTGATGCGGTGCAAGGGGCTTTTCTTCTCCCTCGCCCCGGTTGCGGGGAGAGGGTCGGGGTGAGGGGTATGCCCGCTCAGACCGGCGTGAACATCGGCACCGGCGGGCCGCCGTCGCTCGGCTTGAAAACGAGCCGGACGGACTGCCCGATACGGATCTTGTCGAGGTCGCAATCGACGATGTTGGTCATCATCGTCGGACCTTCGCTCAACGTCACATAGGCGATCGCATAGGGGATCGGCGCGCGCCGCATCACGCTGTAAGTGTAGACCGTACCGTTGCCCGAGGCCTGCTGCAATTCGGTCTTGTCGCTGAAGCAAAAGGGGCAGATCGCGCGCGGATAATAATGGACCGCACCGCAGGCGGTGCATCCGCCGATCATCAGCTTGCCTTGCTCGGCCGCCTTCCAGAAGGCCTGGGTTTCGGGATTGGGCTGCGGGGCCTGGATCTTGCGCTCTTGGCTCTGCATCTGCTCACTCCCTCTCCATGATGACGGTCGCGGCGCCGTGCCTGGTGCCGAGCGAACCGCCGGTGCCGTGCGCCAATGCCAAATCGCAATTCTTGACCTGCACCGCGGGATGCGCCTCGCCGCGCAACTGACGCACCGCCTCGACAACCTTGGTCAGACCGCCGCGGTTTGCCGGGTGGTTGTTGCACAACCCGCCGCCGTCGGTGTTAAACGGCAATTTGCCGGTGCCGGAGATCAGATTGCCGTCGGAGACGAACCTGCCGCCCTGGCCCTTTTCGCAGAAGCCGAGATCCTCGATCTGCATCAGAACGGTGATCGTGAAGCTGTCATAGATCGAGGCGTATTTGATGTCCCCGGGTTTGACCCCGGCCTCGGCGAAAGCCGGCGGCCCCGACCACACCGCGCCCGAATAGGTCAGGTCGATCTGCCCGCCCATCTGATGCTTGGGGGCTTCGCCGGCGCCGATGATCTTGACCTTGGGCCGCTTGAGGCTCCGCGCCACCTCCGGGCTGGCGACGATGATGGCCCCGCCGCCGTCGCTGATGACGCAGCAATCGAGCCGGTGCAGCGGGTCGGCGATCATCGGCGAGTTGACGACGTCCTCGACCGTCACGACGTCGCGCAGCATCGCATGCGGATTGTGCTGCGCGTGATGCGAGGCGGCGACCTTGATCCAGGCGAGCTGCTCGCTCGTCGTGCCGTATTGGTGCATGTGGCGCATCGCGCACATCGCGTACATGTTCGCGGTGGCAGGGCCATAGGGGTTTTCGAACGGCGCGTCGGGCGTGTTCTGGGCGGTGCGCGCGGCGGTTCCGGTCGCCTGGCCCTCGCTGCGCGGTTTACCGGCGAGCGTGATCAGTGCGATGTTGCATTTGCCGAGCGCAATCGCCTCGGCGGCGTGGCCGACATGAATGATGTAGGACGAGCCGCCGCTATCGGTCGAATCCATGTGCCTAATTTCAACCCCATGTAATCGGCCATCGACAGCGGCCCGAGCCCCGGCGCGTCGCCGGCGCAGAAATAGCCGTCGATGTCGCTCTTGCTGAGGCCGGCGTCCTCGATTGCTCCTTTGGCCGACTCGGCATGCAATTGGGCGAGCGACTTGTCTTCGGCCTTGCGCGTCGGATGCTCATAGATCCCGACGACATAGGCCTTGTTCTTGATGCTCATCGCGGGCTCATCCTCCCTCTGAGGGCGAACGGAACGGTCGACGAATGGTTTACCGTCCGACGCCCGCGGTCAATCCCGGATTCTGGCCGCCGCTAAAATGCTGGCGGGATCATCGGAGCCGGCACGATATGCTCCTCGACGCCGCGAACGCCGGGGACGTTCTCGGCCGCGACGCGTAAGGCCTGCCGCTCTTCTTCGGGGCGGTCGTCGGACACCCAGATATGCACGACACCATCCCTGACGATGATGTCGGCCGCCCAGGCGTGAACCCACTCCTGCCCCTGCAGCTCGGCCAAGAATTTTTGGCGGATCGTACGGTCGTCAGTGGCGGTGTCGGCGCTGAGGCGACTTCCCGCGGCCGCCAGAGCCCGCACGAGGTTGGCTCGGCTGACGATGCCGACCAGCTTGCCATCTCTGAGAACAGGCACCCGCTTGATCCGTCTGGTCTCGAGCAGATTCGCGATATCGGCGAGTTCGGTGGTCTCACTGACGGAGGTGACCTCGCTCGTCATGACATCTCTGGCGGTACGGCCGTGCGATTTGACGTAGGCGCGTGCGAGTTCCTCGTCCGACCCGACCGTGTCGAGCCACCAGGAGCGCCGGCGCCCGGTTCTGCGATCGGGCCGGCGATCCGTTCCCATCTCGACGCGATGCAACAGGTCGCCCTCGCTGACGATCCCGACAAGTCGGTTCTCGGCATCGACCACCGGAACCCCGCTGATGCTCCGCTCCGATAGGATTTTAGCCACCTCCTGTACCGATGTGTCGGGGCTGACGGTGATCACATTCGTCGTCATCACATCCATAGCGCGCATCCGACGGTCCTCCCTGTAGGTATGCCTGTTGGGAGGCTACTTTAGCACTTACGCTCGGATTTCACACGTGTCGCTTCGACGGAAGCGGCAAGACCTCACCCTATCACGGCGATGCCTTGAACCTCGACGAGCAGCTCCGGGAGGGCGAGACCGGCGACGGTGATCAGCGCGCTCGCGGGAAAATTGTCGCCGAAAATTTCCTTCCGCAGCTCGGTGAACCGGTCGCCATGGCGAGCATCGGTGATGAACACCGTCATCGTCACCATATCGGCCAGGCTGCCGCCGGCCTCCTCGAGCGTCTTGCTCAACCGGGAAAATACCTCTCGGACTTGGCCGTCAAAATCGCCGGCAAGGGAGTTTCCCGATGCGTCCGCCGCTCCAACCTGCCCGGCGAGCCAGACGATCCTCCCGCCTTCGGTGATCACCGCCTGCGAATAGGCCCGCGCCTGCGCCGCTTGCCGTTTGATGTAGCTCCGGCGCGCCGCATCCCCGGTATTCTCGGCCGCCATCGAGCTGCCCTTAAGAGCCGACATGGCGAATGTTGGCGCTGCGCTCGGGGATGCCGGTTTCCTCGAAGCAGACCCGGGCGAAGGCCGCGACGCCGTCTCGGATGACATCCTTTGAAGGGAGCGCGAAACAGAGGCGCAGGTGAGATTTGCTTGTGGCCGGGTTGCACGACCATTCGGGTCCCGGGTTGAAGGCGATCCCGGCTTTGGCGGCGGGCCCAACCAGCTTGGTGACATCGACCCGGTCGGGCAGCTTGAGCCAGAGAAAGATGCCGCCCTTCGGCTTCCACATCTTCTCGACCGCGGTGCCGAACTCGCGCTCGACGGCCTCGACCATCGTGTCGAGCTTCTCGTGCAGCGTTTGGGTCAGGCCATTGACGTGTTCACCGAAGCTGCGCGAGAAGTATTCGGCGACGACCATCTGATCGAGCGCGCCGGTGCCGCTGTCAGCTTCGCGCTTGCAGGCGACGATTTGGCTCATGACCTCCGCGACGGCGACGACATAGCCGAGGCGCAAAGACGGCGCCAAGGTCTTCGAGAACGAGCCGATGTGGATCACCTGCTGCGGGTCCATCGCGTACAAAGAGGGCGGACCCGAGCCGTCCCAGGTCAGGTCGGCATAGCACTCGTCCTCGAAAACCGGAACGCCGTGCTTTCGGGTCAGTGCAAGCAATTGCTCGCGGCGCTCGCGCGGGAGGATCGAGCCGGTCGGGTTCTGGATCGTCGGGATCGTATAGATGTATTTCGGGACGATGCTCTTTCGCCCGAGATCCTCGATGATCCGGGCTAGCGCGTCGATCCGCAGCCCCTCCTCATCGAGCGGCGCGCCGATGATGTTGACCCCTACACGCTTGAGTTTAGTCAATGCGCCGCCATAGGTGAACTCTTCGAGAATGACAGTGTCCCCGCGCTCGAGCAGCAGCTGATTGACAAGGTCGATGCCCTGCCCGGAGCCGGAGGTGATCAAGACGTCATCCGCCGAACATTCGATGGCCGGGCGGCGCGAGACCTTGTCCACGACAAAATCACGCAGCCCGCGATAGCCCTGCGGCCCGTCGAAATTGTAGAGCGCCAAGTCAGCCCCGCGGCGCCGCAGCACCGTGGTCGCGGCATCGGCCAGAGCCGCCGCCGGGATGCGCTCCGGGTCGTTGTGCCCGCCGATGAAGTTGAATTTCGGAAAGCCGGTCCACGGCGGCGCCGGCGGCGGAAGGTTCTTGTTGAAGAGTTTGCTGTAGGCAAAGCCGGCGGCGGTCATCGTCGATCATCCTGTTAATAATGGAGTATTCAACTTCCCCCAGCCCCCACCCTAACCCTCCCCCGCTCGCGGGGGAGGGAATGACGTCCCTCCCCCGTATCAAGGGCGGGTTGGGGTTGGGCGACGCGGGCGGGTGATTAGCGTGCGCCGGGGGCGTATTTGCCGGTCGATTGCGGCGTGATGTCCGGGTAATTGCCGGGCGTCTTTTGCGCCGCCTTCTCGTGCATCTGCAGACGGGTCTCGCGTCCCCAGGTGCGCTTCAGCTCGTCCTTGACGTTGAAGGCGAGCCGGCCGAGGCCATCGATCTCGAGCTCGATTTTGTCGCCGTCCTGGAAGGAGTTGAGGCCGCGGTGGTTGGTGCCGGTGGCGATGATGTCGCCCGGCTCCAAGGTGTGGATCGAGGTCAGCCACTCGATGCAGCGCGGGATCTTGTGCGCCATGTCGCTGGTGTTGAAGTTCTGCATCAAGGTGCCGTTGTTCCACAGCCGGATCTGCAATTTGTTTCGGATCCGGGATTTCGTCCTTGGTCACCAGACAGGGGCCGATCGGCGCAAAGGTGTCGCGCGACTTCATCTGAAAGAAGACATTGCCCGCCGGCGGCAGACCGCGCGCCGAGCCGTCGATGAAGTTGGTGTAGCCGAAGACGTAATCCATCGCGTCGGCGGCTTTGACGTGGCTCGCGCGCTTGCCGATGACGACGCGCCAGCTCGGCCTCGCCTTCGAAGATCGTGGCCGGCACGTCGGGCAATACCATCGTGTCGCCGGGACCGCAGATGGCGCTCGGCGATTTGTGGAAGGCGTTGATCGGCGCCGGCGCGCTGCGGGTGCCGTCTTCCATGTAGTTGACCGCCATCGCAGTCGATGTTGGTCGGGCTTGGGCAGCGGCGGGCGCACCCTGACCGATGACAGCGGCGACGCCCTGGCCGCTCGCCGCCGCATCCTCGAGCTGGCCGCGATATTGGTCAAAACGCGCGATCAAGCCGTTGATCAGGTCGCCGGGGCCGGTATGCGGGATGTCGCGCACGACCGACGACACGTCGACGACGCGCTCGCCCTTCAGCACGCCCAGCTTGTAGTCGTCAAAATAAAGCAGCTTCATGTTGGCGCTCCGTTACTCGATGGGTACGAAAATGCAGTGGCGGATCTTGCCTTCCATCGCCTTGGAGAGGTGCCCCTTCCCGGTCGTGTCCTCGACGAGGATCACCTCGCCGGCGCGCGATCGTGCGGCTCTCACCGTCGCTCGCGGTGATCTGCACGCCGGCGTCGAGGTTGATGATGTATTGCCGCCTCGGCGCAGGGTGCCAGTCGAGGTCGTAAGTCGGCGGCACCTCGCGGAAGATGATCCCTGTCGCCGGCAGGCGCTTCGAAAGCTTGCCTCCGCGCGTTTCCTCGACCCATTCGACCTCGATGTCCCGGAAGTGCGACTGGCCGCTCGAATCGGTGTAGAGGTTGTGTATCCGCATCGGCGCGTCTCCCTCGAAATTGGCTTCGAAACGGCATTCTAGCGGGGGAGCAGAGCCCGGCGCCAGCCCTCTCGACTATGCCCCCCGACTATGCTCGTTGCGGGGCAGGCGCCGCCGCGGCGCAATGGCAGCGCACGCTCTGGGTCATGGTCGGCATTCAATTCATCATGACGGGGGCGTTCTCGATGCTGAGCCCGATCATGCCGCTGCTGTTGCCCGAGCTCGGCGTCGAGACGGCGAGCGCGGTCGATCTGTGGGCCGGCATCCTCAGCGGCGTCACCTCCTTTGTCGCGGCGTTCGCTCCGGTTGGGAGTCGGACCGCCGCGGCCGCAAGCTGATGCTGTTGCGCTCGAGCCTCGCAATCGGCGTGTTCACCGCGCTGATGGGCGTGGCGGCCAATGTCTGGCAATTTTCGCGTTTCGCGCGCTGCTGGGCGTATTCGCCGGATTTTCCAGTGCGGCAATCGCGCTGGTGGCGAGCCAAGTCCCGGAGGGTCGGCTCGGCTATGCCTCGGCTGGCTCAGCGCCGGCCAGCTCGTCGGGTCCCTCGTGGGCCCGCTGATCGGCCGCGCACTGGCCGATCTGACCGGCAGCTATCGCATTCCGTTCTGTTGCACCTCGGCAACGATCCTGCTGTCCCTGGCTCTCGTGTGGTTCCCTGTTGATGAGCGCTTCGTGGCACCGAAGGCGCGCGGCAGGCGATCGATCCTCAGCAGCCTGATCGCGGTCGCAAGCACGCCGGTCCTGTTGGCGCTGTTTTTCGTGCTGATGATGGCGCAATTCGGCGTGCGCACCGTCCAGCCGATCGTCACCTTGTATGTCCAGGAAATGGTCGGCGCCCGCCCCGACCTCGCCACCCTGAGCGGCATCGCCTTTTCAGTGACGGGTCTCGCCAATGTCGTCGCGGCGCCGTTTCTCGGCAATCGCAGCGACCGGATCGGCTACCGCCGGGTATTGCTGATCTGCCTCTGCGGCGCGACCCTGACGACATTGCCGCAGGCCTTCACCGAGAATTACTGGGTGTTCACCGCCGAACGGTTCGGCGTCGGGCTGTTCATCGGCGGCCTGTTGCCGACCGCCAATGCGCTGGTCGGGCGCCTCGTGCCGCGGGCCGAGCGCGGCACCATCTACGGCATCACCGCGTCAGCGATGTTTCTCGGCAACTCGCTGGGCCCGCTGACCGGCGGCGCGGTCGCCGCCGCCTTCGGCCTGCGCTGGGTGTTCCTCGTGACGGCGGCCGTGCTGTTGGCGAACCTGCTGTGGGTATACTACAGGGTGCCCGAGTACGCGGACCGCCAAAACTGAAAGCGGATACACAAATCTAGCCAAAGATATTTGAAATTTTCCGCTCAAGCGATCTGGCTGAGCTTATCGGTCGGGTAGCCGAGGATGGTGGCGACCCGGCCGGTATCGCGATCGGAGTAGACGAACGCCGGTCCGTCGATGCGATAGCGGCCCTTCCAACCGATGGCGAACGTGGTATCGCTTTCTTCGATGTGGATCGGTTCGCTCTCCCCGTCTCGAGCCAGCCTTGCCGCGAGCCGATCGGCGGGGTCGAGCAGCCAGGCATCGCCGGTTTCGGTGGAGAACAGGACCAGCTGAGCGAGGGTAACGATGCGGCCGTCGTGATCGGCTGCCCGGCGCTGGATATAGCGCACCTCATCGGCCAGACGAAAACTCTTGCCCTCCACAATCCGCTTGCCTGGTCCACGCCTGATGGGTTTTCGACCCCGAGCGGGCCTGGAGGGGATTGCCATGGAATTGTTCACCCAGCTGTTCGGCGATCTGGTGGCCTTCGTCTACCACTGCTTCGACCGCATTGTCATTTACGGTTACCTCAGCGGGCTCTCGCGGCCCGAGCAGGTCGTGCATTTTTTCCGTCAGGTGGTCGGCGTACCGGTCGTCGGCAAGGAGATCCTGAGCCAGCGCACCGCCGACTACCAGAACTGGGTGGAAGCCTTCGCCCGCAATCATCGGCTGCCGATCGAATGGGCCGAGAAAGGCGTGCGCAAGGAAGACCATGTCCTGCCCTGGCAACGCCGCATGGCCAGGGACGACGCCTACGGCGTCTACTTCATCTTCAAGAGCATGGAGCAGGGGCCGAGCTTTCGCATCAGCGTCCCCAAATACGCCACCAAGGATCCAAATTACCGCATCCTCGCCCGCCAACGCAGCCGCTTCACGCACTACTACTTCTACCTCCGCGACGAAACCCTGGGCCCGATGGTGATGCGGGTCGCCTCGTTCTTTCCGTTCCAGACCACCTACTACCTCAACGGGCACAGCTTCATCGAGCAGGAGCTGAAGCGCGCGCAGATCGGCTTCCGCAAGACCGACAACGCCTTCCTCGCCGTCGACGACCCCGGCTTTCGCCGGGGCAGGCTCTGCCGCGCTGCAAGCCGCCGCCGACAAACTCAGCCCGCAAATCATCCGTACACGGCTCGACTACTGGACCGTGATCCTGGGCCCGAAGTTCTCCACCAAGGAACGCAAGCAGCTCAATCTCTCACGCTTTTATGCGATCGCCCAGATCGAGTATTGTCGCAACTTCATCTTCAAGCGCAACTTTCCCATCCATAAGCTGTTCGAGCGCAGCTGCGAACTCGGCCTGTGGCGGCTGACCGGCGACAAGATCGCCGAGATCTTCGGCACCCGCCTGAACCGCCGGATGCGCGGCAAGCCCGCCACCGTCATCGATCGCATCGAGCACGGCCATCACGTCTTCCGCGCCTACTTCAAGAACGCCTTCCTCAAACAGTACGAAAAGTTCGCCACCTTTCTGCGCAACGAACTGGTCTCCAACAACCTCGCTTCCGTCTCAAGAAGGGACTGGACCATCTCCATGCCGTCCGCGAGCGGTTCCAAACCATCACCGCCCGCTTCGCCGGTTTCCAGGCGCAGTGGCTCAACGTCCATGTCGACTTCCCGCTGCTTCAGCGCCTCGCCCTGCCGATCACTATTGGCGCGGTCCGCTATCCCGGCATCAAGATCCACGACCGGCGCGTCATCCGCCTGCTCGAAGTGCTGCTCCATGGCGGCAGCCACGTCGGCGGCTGGACGGCCAAGCAGATCCACCACGCCGTTCTCACCGCCTTCCACCTCTCCGACAGCGCTTACAGCCTCAACCAACTCCGCTACGACCTGCGCAAGCTCAAGGGCCACGCGCTGGTCGAGCGTGACGGCTCCCGCTACGCCTACCGTCTCACCCCCAAGGGGGTTTCCCGCGCTGCTCTTTCTCCTCTTCCACAAACGGCTCTGCGGCCCGCTCGCCAACAGCCGCTTCCATCACCGCCCCAACCCCCATCACCAGCCCGCCAGCAGGCTCGAAGCGTCCTCGGTGGATACGTGTCCGGAGAGAACAATCGCGGCCCGCGAAGGAGTAACCGCGATCTGCTCGTCAGGGAACACGCGGTGTTCTTCGTCGGCGCAGGCGCTGACGTCCACATCGACCCGAAGGTCAAAGCTGCGCGACCGCTCGAGTTCATCCCAGATAAGCAGGGAGACTTCCCCCGGCGTCTTGCCATGCACCAGGATTTGCGTCGGCGTAATCACGCGCGCGGAGGCGATGGAATCATCGGTAATGGAAATGCGTTTGAGCCGCTCGGTGGTATTGATTAACAAGGATTTGCCTACCATCACACGCAAGGGCGCCGCGCCCTGCGGCTGCTGCGACTGCGGCGGAAGAGTCGTGGTCTGGGTTCCCGTCGGCGCCGGGTTCTGGGCTTGTGCGGCCGCATCCACCTGGTCGCTTGCGGCAAACAGGGAAAGAGTGAGCGCTACGGGACGAGCAAGACCCCGAGCCAGAGCGTGCAAACTTTCATTTTCCGATTTCTCTCCCGGTGAGGATACCCGCCGCGCATGGATGCAATTCGCAAGCTCGAAGATTTTCCGATCACTTGGCCTCGGAACTCGGGTCTGGGAATTTAACGATCTCCTCTTTCTTATCGCCCTGGTAGACCTCGACGCTGACGCCCGTGGAAGCCGGGGGTGGCGTTGGCGCTGCCTTCACCGGAAGCGCGCGATGAACCGGAGCATGCTCGGTCGGCGCCGGAGCCGACGCGTACTTGTACAGGCCTCTGGCGCCGGAGGATGGGACGTCCGCCGCCTTCGTGTCGAGCGGATTGCGCAAAGCGAGTTGGATCTTTCCCTCGGAACTGGCGAGCGCGAGCCGCTGGGCATCGTCGGGAGACACCAGAAGCGTAATGACGGCTGTGTTTTGGGCTTCGCCGGTCGAGGTGCGTTCCAGTTGGTGACCGGAGGCCAGCACTGCGACATTCTGTAGAACGGTAGTTGTCTGCGACTCGGACGCCTCCGTTCGGCGTTCCTGTCAGCAGGACATCGACCCGTGTCCCGGCAGTGACAAAACCTGCGACTGAGACCACCTCGTTCACTCGTCACGGAAACGGCTCGCATGCCAGGAGGAATGAGCGAAGGCAAACCGGACCCGGCATTCTCACCGGCGAGCTTGGTAGGAAGAATGAACTCGCCCTTGGTAATGGGAATGATCACGCCGTGACCCAGAACATCCGAGCGCCTGCGAGGGGCCCCAGGGGGAAGGTCGGCGACGGGGATGCGGATGATCTTGATGTCGTGCTCTTCTACGCGCGCCCCGACCGAAAGGTCGTCGGCCGCCACAATCACATCGATGCCCGGATCGGAGCTGATCCCGCTTCTCGATTGCAAGTTCTTGTAGACGTAAATACTTACGAGAAAGCCGAGCGCTAACGCCAAAACTCCGATCATCAATAACCGCGTGCGGTTCATGCTCTTCCCTTAAGAACCGAAACTCCTGCCGCCCTTCCGAGGGTAGTCTTTTGCGCTACTGAATGGAACTGGCGACGTTGGAGAACACATTATTCGCATTGGAGCCAATCAACCGTACCGTTCCAACGACAATCACGAGGATGACCGCCAACATGACGGCATACTCCGCGATGTCCTGCCCTTCCTCACCGCTCCACAGCTTGTGTGCACGCTCCATTTGGTTTCCTCTCCTCATGGGTTTTGGATCGAGTGCAATGGTCTGCCTCGCGCCCGAGTTAGAAATCTCACCCCTAGGCGCGGGCGCCTGGTTGCGCAATATTTTAAGCTTGGAGAGATTCCCGTCACTCGACAGGGTAATCATACCCTGCAATATGACCGAAAGGTCGTAATTTCTTGCATACCCGAGGAACGGAGGGGTTACTCCAGTTTTCCGCCCTGACCGTCCCAAGATGTCTGGGTCACAATCTGCTGCACAACTGCGGCGAGGGCCAACCAGGCAAGCGCCGTCCAGGAGTAGTAGAAGGCGGGCCGGTGCGCCAAAATAAGTATTAGCGTGAAGCAGTTAATGGCGAGATAGACGATCACGGCGACAAGGCGTATCCCGCGCCGTGAGCGCAGCACCAGCGCGGTCGCACAGAAGACACTCGGTAAGAGCACGACCTGATCGAAGAACCAGGCGTAGGACGTCGCCGCCATCGAGACTAACAACAAGCTTGGTAGTCGATATCGCCATTCCCACGTAGAGCGCCAGCGCGTCCAATCGATAACAAACCAGAGTAAGGCTACTCCGAGTGGAAGGAACTGCATGGCGGGCAGGCTGGAAACGTGACGCAACAGGCCACCGAGTGTAGGGCTCTCCTGGAAAACAATTCTTTCTTCGCCAAAGAGTCCAACGTACTGTTGGAACGCCCTGTGGTCGAGCAGGACGGCGATGAAACTGGCGCCAGCGAGCGTCGCCAGAAGAGCCGCGAGGGGTTTCCACCGCCGCTGATACACGCCACACAGCAACAGCGCCATCCAAACCAGAAAGACCAGATGCGGTTTCAGCGCAGCAAGAAAAAGGAATGCGCCGGCCACGTAGTCCGTGCCTGCTGGCTTCAAATCGCAGATATCCAGCCAGCCCAAACAAAATCAACGGCCCGATCTGACCGATGGCCAGCACGACCGCCACCGGCAAGAATGTCGCTGTGACTGGCCAGCCAATCCAGCGGTTCTGACCCTCTCCGTAAAGATCCCAGAGCCAGTGCACCGAGATAAACATGAGTGCAAGGCCGATCAGAAACCACAAGGACTTTCCCGCGGAAAAAGAGAGCAAGCCGAACGGCACAATGAGCGGCGACACCCAGGGAGGGTTCAACATCACCAACGGGCCCTTACCCGCGAAGGATAACCGGTTCTGGAGGTCCACCGGTCTAGCGGGGGGAATAGGGATTATGTCCGTCAAGGGCTAGCCGGGCTGCCGTCCAATAGAATGCGAAGTCGTTCGCCGGAGCAACCGACTCACCCGTTGGCCTCAAGAGCAGCGCCAGCGCGACTGCGACGAAGCGAGAGTATCAACGCACCCCGCCACTTGCTCGCGCCCTGGCCCCCGGAATCGTGCGAGTCGTGCGGTTTCATTGGGGTGCGAAGTTCCATCGTCTACAAAATGCTTTGCAGCCTAAGCATTAAACCCAGCCAAACAACCGGTAGCGGCCATCGAGATGCGTTTCGCGCGGCGACTTACGCAGCCAGCACCACCGCCAGCATCGGCAAATCAGATAAGAGCACCGTGCAGCGCCCCACCTCGGTGAAGCTGTGTGGAATGTGATACCAGCGCCAGATTCCCGCTCCCCAGCTGAAGAAGACGGTCCAGATGATTTCGCGGCGCGACTGGGGAATCAGCCAGAGGATGAAGCTGTCAAAGAACCAGCGCTGCGGCATGAGCGCGGAAGAAAAGAAGATGCGCGTCGCGATCCCGATAGCGCAGCAGCGCAAGCAGTAAGAAGCGCGCCCGGAAGAACCAGGATGGGGATGAAGTGCTGATAGTTTCCGATCTGCCGAAGCCATAGGAGGGCCATTTCGGCATAACGGCCAGGCTCACGATGCCGACCACGGCGCACGCCACCACGCCGCGCCGACTGAGGCGCGTGAGGAAGACCGGCAATCCAACTTGGGGTTTGGCCATGGTCACAGGCAGCAGCAGCGGGAAGAATGCGCTGGCGGCGATGATGGGCGACCATTGCACGGTGAGGATTCCTGCCCAATACGGGATAGGCGAAAAAGATCAGCAGCCGGGTATAGCCGTGACGCGTGAGGCCGAAGGCCAGAAGAAACGAACTGATTCCCCAAAACATCGCGGCGGCCACTTCGGGTTGCAGGCGCACGAAAGGAAGAGCGAAGAACGCCGCAGTCAGCGGATATTGTTCGAGCGGCGTATCGTAAGGATTTTGCCGGGCCAGCAGGCGATGCGCGAGATGCAGCGCCCAGCGGAAGTCGGCGGCATCCTGATGGAGATGTTTCATCAGGAACCAGCAGAATGCGCCGCTGGCAAAGCCGATTGCGGCCGAGACTGCGATGCGCCATCGCATGAGATAGATTTTGCCCCACAGTTGTAACATGAAGCGGTTGTCTGGAGTTGCGTGGTTGGTCTCAGTGAAAGGGAAAGCACTCAACTTTGCGGAAGCGCCCGCCATTCGTCGTCGGACTCGCCTTGGCCGTTGTCGGCCTCGGCGAGCACGTGGTTCTACATGATTCGGATTTTGAGGGCGCAGCAGATTGCGGATGCGGCTGCGCACGACCGGCCGCGCGGCAATCTGTCGGATCTCTACCCGCGCTGGCTGGGAGCGCGCGAACTGCTGCGGCATGGGCGCAACCCTTATAGCGCGGAGATCACGCGCGAAATTCAGCAGGGATACTACGGCAGGCCGCTCGATCCAACGCGCGCCCGACGATCCCAAGGACCAACAGGGATTCGCCTATCCGGCCTATGTTGTGTTTCTGCTGGCGCCCACCGTTGATCTTCCATTTGACGTGGTGCAGAAGGGCTTCCGATGGTTGCTGATGGGGCTGGCGGCGGCCACCGTTTTTCTCTGGCTTTATGTTCTGCGTTGGAAGCCGTCGTGCGGAACCGTCCTGATTTTCATTGTGCTGATGCTGGGCTGGCTGCCGATGGTGCAGGGAATCAAGCTGCAGCAACTCAGTCTGCTGGTAGCGGGATTGCTGGCGGCATGCGGCGCCTGCCTGGCGGGCGGATGGCTTTTCCTGGCGGGAGGGCTGCTGGCGCTGGCGACGATCAAGCCGCAACTGACGTGGCCGCTTGTCTTGTGGCTGTTGCTCTGGGCAGGCAGCGATTGGCGTCGCGTCGGACGATTTGTGTTCGGCTTTGGAGTCGCCATGTTGCTCCTGCTGGGCGGAGCGCAACTGATTTTGCCGGGATGGTTGCGAATGTTCGTCGACGGGATTGGGCAATATCACCACTACACGCAGAATCAGTCGGTGCTGATGTGGACTTTTCGGTCTCATCGTGGGCCGGATTCTGGGGCGCGTGCGTATGGCGTGCGCGCTCTGTGCATCTGGCGAGCTGCGACGAAGAACCGGCTTCCAGCGCGGAATTTGGACGTGCGTTTGCGCTGGTACTGGCGCTGACCGTCGTGATTGTTCCGATGTCCGCGCTCTACAACCAGGTGCTGCTGGCGCCGGCGATCCTGGCGTTGGTGCGGAGTGAAACTGTCGGCCATCCCATCCTGCCGGTGATTCGGCGGGCCCGCGCCATCGGCTACTTCTTGTCTGGTGTGGCCGTGGATTGCCACCATCGGACTAGCTTGTTTACCTTGGCTGACGCCGGAACTGAGGCAGCGGCTTTGGCCGATGCCGTTTTATTCCAGCTTCATGGTGCCCGTGTTCGTCTTCGGATTGGCGCTGCTGGATACGTGGAGAACGCAGTGCGTGGCTTGCGGGACGGAGCGGCCGCAGAGTAGTCTGTTGCGGCAGCAATCTTGCTGCATGAGCGCTGTTCTGTCGGCTCTGGCGAGGCGGCGTCTTGCCGAATAACCATCCATGGCCCTGAACACAATCAGTCCATCACAGTTCCGGTTCCGGAGTTTTCCCGGCCCTGGTGTTCGTGCAGGGCAGCGAGCAGAAGAACATCATGCTGGACCGCACTCCGTTCACCGTGGGACGGAAGGTGGACAAGGATCTGGTGATCGCCGATCCGCGCGTCTCGCGCGACCATGCGCAGATCATGCAGGAAGGGCAGGACTTCTTTCTCGTCGATCTGGGCAGCAAACATGGCACTTTCGTGAATGGAGAGCGCATCCAGCGGCAGAAACTGGAGCGCGGAGACCGGCTGGAATTCGGAGCGCGCGATTCGGCCTATCTTCTGTTCAATCCGGGACATGCCACCTCCAACACTGCGCGGGAATTTCTGAGCCAGATTTCCGGCATTCAGATCAAGCAGGAAGCCACCGACCTGGAAAAACTGACGCTTGTTTCTGGAAGCGGCGCGCAAGCTGAACACGGCGGGCGTGCTCGACGAGATCCTGATGACGATGCTCGACGTCACCCTGCAACTGACGCGGGCCGAACGGGGTTATGTTTTCCTGAAGGACGAAGAAGGAAAGCTGCGTCTGGCGGCCGGGCGCAACTCCAAGAAGGAACCGCTGCTCGACGACAAGACGATTTCGCACTCGATCCTGGAAGAATCGATGCGGTCGAACTCGGAATTTCTGCTGACCGACACGAGCCGGTCGCTGGATCTTGCGGGCCGGCAGAGCATTGTGGCCTACGACCTGCGGACTGTGGTCTGCATTCCGCTGCGCAAGATGCAGGTGCAGGCGACGCGAGACGCGCAAACCCCGGTGCCGGCGCGCGAATGCCGCGCGAGGCGATGGGGGTGCTCTACGTCGATTCGCGGTTTGCCTCGCGCGACATCAGCGGCGTCGAGCAAGGACATCCTGCACGCGATCGCGACAGAAGCGGCGTCGCTTATCGAGAACGCGCGGCTGGTGCAAGCCGAAGAAGAGGCGCGCCGCTACCAGCAGGAGTTGAGCATCGCGGCCAGCATTCAGCAGCGGCTGATGAAGGTGAAGATTCCCGAAGTTCCGTTCGCCCGCATGGACGGCAGAAATCTGTCATTGTAAGGAAATTGGCGGAGACTTCTTCGACGCGGTGAACACCAAAGAAGGTCTTGCGGTGGTGCTGGCCGACGTCAGCGGCAAGGGAGTTTCGGCCGCGCTTCTGGCCTCGACGTTACAGGGAATGATCTATTCGCACTTGATCGCGGGCATGTCGCTGCTCGAAGTGGTGACCGCGGTAAACCGGTTCTTCACCGAGAAGATGGGCGGCGAGAAGTATGCGACCGTGCTGCTGGCGCGCCTGCGCCGCGATGGCGACCTGGAATACGTGAACTGCGGGCATGTGCAGCCGCTGCTGGTTTGCGCCGGAGAGGTCATGCGGCCTCCGCATGGAAATGTTCCGGTCGGGCTGCTTGCCGGACGCGACCTTCGAGAGCGCCCGCTGCCAGATGAAATCCGGCGATCGCTTCATTCTGGTGACCGATGGCGTCACCGAGGCGGAGAACGCCATGGGCGACTTTTTTGAAGATTTTCGTCTGGAAGCGGCCGCCGCCAAGTCGCCTACGCTGGAAGGAATTTTCTCGGCCGTGACCGCATTCTGCGCGGCAATCCC